>NZ_JADKRX010000009.1 GCF_015350975.1 Curtobacterium sp. VKM Ac-1395 | reverse complement strand
CTCGGTGCGGGTCCGTGACGGACCCGCACCGAGCCTCCTGGCCGTCCGGGGCCGATCCGCCGCCGTGCGCGCCTCCCTCGGTTCGTCGTGGGGAACGGTTAGGGTTCTGCGCATGGCCGGAGGCACCAAGTCGACCACGCGCTCGCGCGCGTCCACGTCGTCCCGCGGAGGTGGGACCCGTGGTTCGTCGCGCACCCAGGCCACCACGAAGAAGCTCCCGCAGGCATCGCCTCCGGTCGAGTTCACCGGGCCGAACCCGCTCGTGACGGCGTGGATGGGCATGGCGCACGCGGTCGGGGCGATGTTCCGGCTGCTCGGCAAGGAGACCCTCGAGAAGGACCAGCGCCGCGACGGCTTCCCCTTCTTCCTGTTCGTGCTGGCGATCGTCGGCGCCGTCGTGGAGTGGCTCAACCCGACCAACGGGGTGTCGGTCGCGCTCGACGCCTACACGTTCGGTGGGTTGTTCGGCCGTCTGGCCTTCGCCCTGCCCGTGATCATGGTCGTGTTCGCCGGCTGGCTGTTCCGGCACCCGGCGTCCGTGCACGACAACACCCGGATCGGCATCGGCCTCGGGCTGCTGCTCGTCTCGATCTCCTCGCTCTGCCACGTGTTCGGCGGGCAGCCCAGTGCGGCGGACGGCATGCCCGTCCTCGCCGCAGCCGGTGGGGTCATCGGCTGGGTCGTGATCGGCTGGCTCGTCGCCGTCGCCACCCCGTGGGTCGCCGTCCCGGTCGCGATCGTGCTGCTCGTGCTGTCGCTGTTCATCATCACGAAGACCCCGCCGAACAAGGTCGGGCGTCGCCTGCACGAGCTCTACGCGTACCTGTTCGGCGCGCCGGCCCCCGCCGCCGAGGACGTCGACGACAGCCCCGTCGAGCCGACCAGGCCGACCCGCAAGCGCGCCACGAAGACCGACTCGCAGGGCCTGCAGCTGTTCGAGGACCTCGGCTTCGACGAGGACGAGCAGGCGGCCGAGGGCGCCGAGAACCAGACCCCGTGGTGGCGGCGGAACAAGACCGGGCGTGAAGAGGACCCGGCGTACGACACCCCCGTCATACCGCCGGCCGCTGCCGCTGCTCCGGCCGCTGCTCCCGTGCCGACGCCCGCGCCGGTCCCGACGCCTGCACCGCGCCCGACCGCGGGCGCCGCTGCCGGCCTCGTCGACCTCACGCCGGCCGAACCCGTCTCGGTGAACCTCAACGACTCCGCGGAGCAGGACGTCGCCGCCGAGCTCGACCGTGCCGAGCAGGCACTGCGCGACTTCGGCGCTCCCGTGCCGGACGACGCCACCGCCGTGATCCGTCCCGCGCAGGACGTGCCCCTCGTCTCGCCGTCGCTCCCCGACGAGGGCGCAGCCGCCGCCGACCTGCCGACGGCCGCGTCGGACGACGACCCCTCCCGCCCGTACCGCCTGCCGGCAGCGACCACGCTGAGCTCCGGCACGCCCTCGGTCGCCCGCAGCCAGGCGAACGACGACATCGTCGCCGCGATCATGGGCGTGCTCACCGAGTTCAAGGTCGACGCCAGGGTCACCGGCTTCTCCCGCGGGCCGACGGTCACCCGGTACGAGATCGAGCTCGGCCCGGGCGTCAAGGTCGAGCGCGTCACGGCGCTGTCGAAGAACCTGTCGTACGCGGTCGCGTCGAACGAGGTCCGCATCCTCTCGCCGATCCCGGGCAAGAGCGCGATCGGCGTCGAGATCCCGAACTCCGACCGCGAGATCGTCTCCCTCGGTGACGTGCTCCGGTCGAGCGCCGCGACGAAGTCGAAGCACCCGATGACGATCGGCGTCGGCAAGGACGTCGAGGGCGGCTTCGTCGTCGCGAACCTCGCGAAGATGCCCCACCTGCTGGTCGCCGGCTCCACGGGCTCCGGCAAGTCGGTGTTCATCAACTCGATGATCACCTCGCTGCTGATGCGCGCGAAGCCGTCCGAGGTCCGCATGGTCCTCGTCGACCCGAAGCGTGTCGAGCTCTCGATCTACGCCGGTGTCCCGCACCTCATCACGCCCATCATCACGAACCCGAAGAAGGCGGCGGAAGCGCTGCAGTGGGTCGTGAAGGAGATGGACATGCGGTACGACGACCTGGCGTCGTTCGGGTTCCGCCACGTCGACGACTTCAACAAGGCGATCGAGAACGGCGAGATCATCCTGCCCGCCGGCAGCGAGCGGAAGCTCAAGCCGTACCCGTACCTGCTCGTCGTGGTGGACGAGCTCGCCGACCTCATGCTCGTCGCCCCGCGCGACGTCGAGGAGTCGATCGTCCGCATCACCCAGCTCGCCCGTGCCGCAGGCATCCACCTGGTGCTCGCGACCCAGCGTCCGTCCGTCGACGTGATCACCGGCCTGATCAAGGCCAACGTGCCGTCCCGCATCGCCTTTGCCGTGACCAGCGTCACCGACTCCCGCGTCATCCTCGACCAGCCGGGCGCCGACAAGCTCATCGGGCAGGGCGACGGGCTCTTCCTGCCGATGGGCTCCTCGAAGGCCGTCCGTGTGCAGGGCGCGTGGGTGCAGGAGAGCGAGGTCGCCGAGGTCGTCCAGCACGTCACCCGGCAGGCCCAGCCGGAGTACCGCCAGGACGTCGCCGCCGTGGTGGAGCGCAAGGAGGTCGACGCCGACATCGGAGACGACCTCGAGCTGCTGCTCGCCGCGGTCGAGCAGGTCGTGTCGACGCAGTTCGGCTCGACGTCGATGCTGCAGCGCAAGCTCCGCGTCGGCTTCGCGAAGGCCGGACGCCTGATGGACCTGATGGAGTCGCGCGACATCGTCGGGCCGTCCGAGGGCTCGAAGGCCCGCGACGTGCTCGTCACGGCAGACCAGCTGCCCTCGGTGCTCGCGAAGCTCCGTGGCGAGGAACCCCCTGCGGCTGCGGCTGCGGCTCCGGTGGCGCCGGCGCCCGGTGACGACGGTGGTGACCGGTACAGCGCCGACCCCGTCGGCGACATGACCCGCGGGTACGATGCAGTGGACGACGAACCCGACGAGGACGCCTGGGGCCTCACGGGCAGGGAGTGAGCACGATGACCGCCTCCGACGGCACCACCACCAAGCGGTTCCCGTGGCGCGGACGACTGATCCGCAAGGGCCCGGGGCCCGCGTCCACCGCGAACGTGGCGAACATCATCACCGTCATCCGGATCCTGATGGCGCCGCTGTTCTTCGTGCTGCTCCTGTCGGACGGCGGCCAGGACACCGGTGTGCGCATCTGGGCGGCCGTGGTCTTCGTCGTGGCGATCGTCACCGACAGCGCCGACGGCATCATCGCCCGGCGACAGGGGCTCGTCACGGACTTCGGCAAGCTCGTCGACCCGATCGCCGACAAGGTGCTCATCGGCGGCGCGCTCGTCGCCCTGTCGATCCTCGGCGAACTGCCCTGGTACGTCACGGTGCTGATCATGGTGCGCGAGATCGGCATCACCGTCTTCCGCTTCGCGGTGCTCTCCGACCGGGTGATCCCGGCGAGCCGCGGCGGGAAGATCAAGACCGTCCTGCAGGCCGTGGCGATCACCCTGGCGCTGTTCCCGTGGTGGGGCTTCGCGGGGGACTTCGCCCACTGGACGAACGGCATCCTGATGACGGCAGCGGTCATCGCCACCGTGGTGAGCGGCCTGGACTACCTGTACCAGGCGTGGAAGCACAACCGGACCGCAGCGTGACCGACGCTGTCCGGATCGCGCCGTCGCTCGTCGCGGAACTGACAGTCCGCGGTGAGACGGTCGCGGTGGCGGAGTCGCTCACGGGCGGGCTCGTCGTCGCCGAACTCGTCGCCGTGCCGGGCGCGAGTGCGGTCGTCCGTGGTGGGGTGGTGGCCTACGCGACACCGCTCAAGGCCTCGGTCCTCGGGATCTCCGCCGAGCTGCTGGCCGCCAACGGCGCCGTGGACCCGGAGGTCGCCCGGCAGATGGCCAGCGGCGTCCGGCGCGCCCTGGCCGTCGACGGCGTCCCCGCCACGTGGGGGATCAGCACCACGGGCGTGGCCGGACCGGACCCCCAGGACGGCCAGCCCGTCGGCACGGTCTTCATCGGGATCGCGTCCGAGGACGGTGCCGAGGCCTTCGCGCTGCACCTCGACGGTGACCGCGAGGCAATCCGGAACGCCGCTGTCTCCGAACTCCTGACACGACTGTCCATCCGGCTCGAGACCGGGGAATGACCCGCGTTACCACCGGGTTACATCTCACGCAATCTCCAGCAGGACGGCAGCCCAGGTGGCTAGCATGCTGCAACCGGCAACGCGCAGTTGCCGAACCCGAACCGGTCATCCCGATCGGCCGGGCGCGGAGACGACAGAGAGGAGGAGTTCTCATGGTTCTCGTTCGTCAGGAAATCGGCGATGTCCTGCGGGACTTCCGCTTGCAGAAGGGCCGGACCCTCCGTCAGGTCGCGTCCAAGGCCAGCGTCGCACTCGGGTACCTCAGTGAGGTCGAGCGCGGACAGAAGGAAGCCAGTTCGGAGATCCTCGCATCCGTCGCGGACGCGCTGGACACCCCGATCTCGACCATCATGCGCGAGGTGGGCGACCGCCTCGCCGTCGTGGAGGGCCTGACCGCCGTCCCGGACACGCTCCCGGACGAGCTCGTCGCTGAGTTCGACAACGACCTCGCGGTGCGCTGAGTCGCACTGCCCTCCCGAACGCCCCCGCCGGTCCGCCGGCGGGGGCGTTCGTCGTCCGGGGGTCGGTCTACCCTTGACGGATGCGCGTGAGTGAGTTCTGGCGAGCCGTCGACCAGGTGTTCGGGGAGGCCTACGGGGCCGTCGTCGCGCGGGACGTCGTGCTCGAGGACCTCGGGGGCCGGTCCGCGGCGGACGCCATCGCCGCGGGGATCGACACCCGCAAGGTGTGGGACGCCCTCTGCGACTCGCAGGACGTCCCACTCGACCGTCGGCACGGCAAGGGCCTGATCGACCCGCCGAACTGACCTCGTCGCAGCCGAACACACGTTCGGCGTGTCGCTCGAACGCGTGTTCGACCGGTGGTAGCTTCCTCCACAGCGGCGTACCCGGCGGATTCCATCCACAGGCAGCGTGGTGACCGGCAGTGATGTCGGTGGCCCGCCCTAGGTTCGGAGTCATCGGGAACACCCGAAGCCTTGTCCGAGAACCCCTGGCCCTGCACCATCGGCCGCGGGGGATCGGACAGCCTACAGGCGGCAGACACCGAGCAGAAGGACCACCACCATGCCATCACCCGCAGACCGCGAGAAGTCCCTCGAGACCGCACTCGCGCAGATCGACCGGCAGTTCGGCAAGGGTGCTGTCATGCGCCTCGGCTCGGACGAGCGCGCCCCGGTCGCCACCATCCCGACCGGTTCCGTCGCGCTGGATGTCGCGCTGGGGATCGGTGGGCTGCCGCGTGGCCGCATCATCGAGATCTACGGCCCGGAGTCCTCCGGCAAGACCACGCTCACGATCCACGCCATCGCGAACGCCCAGCGCAACGGTGGCATCGCGGCCTTCATCGACGCAGAGCACGCGCTCGACCCCGAGTACGCCAAGGCCCTCGGCGTCGACATCGACGCCCTCCTGGTGTCGCAGCCGGACACCGCCGAGCAGGCCCTCGAGATCGCGGACATGCTCGTCCGCTCGGGGTCCATCGACCTGATCGTCATCGACTCCGTCGCCGCGCTCGTGCCCCGCGCCGAGATCGAGGGCGAGATGGGTGACTCCCACGTCGGTCTGCAGGCCCGCCTCATGTCACAGGCGCTCCGCAAGCTCGCCGGTGGACTCAACCAGACGCAGACCACGATGATCTTCATCAACCAGCTGCGCGAGAAGATCGGTGTGTTCTTCGGTTCCCCCGAGACCACCTCCGGCGGCAAGGCGCTCAAGTTCTACGCGTCGGTCCGTCTGGACATCCGTCGCATCGAGACCCTGAAGAGCGGCACGGACGCCGTCGGCAACCGCACGCGCGTCAAGGTCGTCAAGAACAAGATGGCGCCGCCCTTCAAGCAGGCCGAGTTCGACATCCTGTACGGCACAGGCATCTCGCGAGAGGGCTCGCTGCTCGACTTCGGTGTCGACCACAACATCGTCAAGAAGTCGGGTGCCTGGTACACCTACGACGGCGACCAGCTCGGGCAGGGCAAGGAGAACTCCCGCTCCTTCCTGATCCAGAACCCCGAGATCGCCGCTGACATCGAGGGCAAGATCCTCGCCAAGCTGGGCATCGGTGGGGCCAAGCCCGCCGCCGACGCCGCTCCGGTCGAGTCCATCGAGCCCAAGCTCGCGCGCAAGGGCGCGTGACCAGCCGCAACGACGACGACGCGGACCTCGCACCGGTCACTGACCTGTTCGGTGCGAGGTCCCGTCGTCGTGCGGCGGCGTCCGGGCCCGAGGACGATGCGGCATCCACTCCGGCGTCGTCGGAGTCATCCGGACCGTCGGAGTCCTCGCGTCCGTCGTCTGCGCCGTCCCGCCCCTCGTCGTCCTCGTCCCGGATCGCTCCGGTCGCCGACATCACCGGCAACGACTCCGCGGGACCGCCCGCGGACGACGCCGACCACCACCACGACGACGACCGCGGCATGGAGGCCGACGCGGACAGCCCCGTCCCGATCGGCGGGCCCCGTGGCCAGGCCGCGTGGGTGTCGCCGGTCGTCGGTGACGGGACCGGTCGCAGCGCACGGGCGGAGCAGTCCGGGTACGACGACGACGGCGCCGACGCGACCACTGCCTCGGTCTTCTCGATCACCGGGGGTGAGGAGATCGACCCCGCTGACGCGCCACGTCCACTCGACGAGCAGCGTGCCGACGCGGAACGGCTCAGCATGCGAGCCCTCGGGCGCAAGGGCGTGAGCGAGTCCGAGCTCCGGACGATGCTCACGGGCAACGACCTCGAGCCCGACGTGGTCGAGCACGAGATCGAACGCCTCACCCGGGTGGGGCTGCTCGACGACGTCGCGCTGGCCACCGACCTGGTGGACCGGTTGCACGACCGCAAAGGCCTCGGCCGCCAGGGTGTCGTCGCAGAGCTGCGCCGCCGTGGCATCGGCGCCGAGGCGATCGACGCGGCTCTCGACGCCGCCGCGGACGACGAGGACGACGAGTTCGTCCGGGCGATCGAACTCGCACAGAAGCGTGTCGGTCAGCTCCGGGGACTCGACCGCGCCACGGCCGAGCGACGGCTCTCCGGGTTCCTCATGCGCAAGGGCTACAACGGCGGCGTTGTCCGGATCGCGGTCGAGCGTGCGCTCGACGGCGGCGGCCCGAAGCCCGGTGGACCGCGCGGCACCGTGCGCTTCGAGTAGCGACGAACGGGGGCCATGGTCGCGTGCCCTGCGATTTACACTGGGACGACCATGGCCCCCGTTGCAGCGCGCCCCCGCACCTACGAAGTCCGCACCTACGGGTGCCAGATGAACGTGCACGACTCGGAACGGCTCAGCGGGTCACTGCAGGCCTCCGGCTACGTCGCAGCTGACGGCGAGCAGGCCGACGTCGTCGTGATCAACACCTGCGCGGTGCGCGAGAACGCCGACAAGCGGCTCTACGGCAACCTCGGGCTCCTCGCCGGCATCAAGCGCGAGCACCCCGGCATGCAGATCGCGGTCGGCGGGTGTCTGGCGCAGAAGGACAAGGCCGTCATCCTCGAGAAGGCCCCGTGGGTGGACGTCGTCTTCGGCACGCACAACATGGGGTCCCTGCCGACCCTGCTCGAGCGGGCGCGACACAACGGCGAGGCGCAGCTCGAGATCCTCGAGTCGCTCGACGTCTTCCCGTCGACCCTGCCGACCAAGCGCGAGTCGACGCACAGCGGCTGGGTGTCGATCTCGGTCGGGTGCAACAACACCTGCACGTTCTGCATCGTGCCGTCGCTCCGCGGCAAGGAGAAGGACCGTCGGCCCGGGGACGTCCTCGCCGAGGTCCAGGCACTCGTCGACGACGGCGCGATCGAGGTCACGCTGCTCGGGCAGAACGTGAACTCCTACGGGGTCGAGTTCGGCGACCGTCAGGCGTTCAGCAAGCTGCTGCGCGCGACGGGGCAGATCGAGGGCCTCGAACGCGTGCGCTTCACGAGCCCGCACCCGGCGGCGTTCACCGACGACGTCATCGACGCGATGGCCGAGACGCCGAACGTCATGCCGCAGCTCCACATGCCGCTGCAGTCCGGGTCCGACCGGGTCCTCAAGGCCATGCGGCGCAGCTACCGCAGCGAGCGGTTCCTCGGGATCCTCGACCGGGTACGCCTGGCGATGCCGCACGCCGCGATCTCCACCGACATCATCGTCGGCTTCCCCGGCGAGACCGAGGCGGACTTCGAGGACACGCTCCGGGTCGTCGAAGCCGCCCGGTTCGCGACCGCCTTCACGTTCCAGTACTCCATCCGCCCCGGCACGCCCGCGGCGACGATGGACGACCAGCTGCCGAAGGAGATCGTCCAGGCGCGCTACGAGCGACTCGTGGCGCTGCAGGAGCGGATCACCGCCGAGGAGAACGCGAAGCAGGTCGGCCGTACCCTCGAGGTCCTGGTCGCGACGGGGGAGGGCAAGAAGGATGAGGCCACCCACCGGCTCTCCGGCCGCGCCGAGGACTCCCGCCTGGTGCACTTCGCCGTCCCGGCCGGTTCCGACGTCCCCCGACCGGGCGACGTCGTCACCGTGGAGGTCACCCGGTCGGCACCGCACTTCCTCATCGCCGACGGTGCCGCCCCCTTGCGCATCCGTCGAACCCGTGCCGGCGAGGCCTGGGACCGTGCCGCGGCCGAGTCCTGCGGCGTCCCCACGCCCGCGGCTGCCGGCAGCGGTCCGAAGCCCGTGTCGCTGGGCCTGCCGTCGCTCCGTGTCGGGCGCTGAGGCCTCCGGGCGGCTGATCGCGGTCGTCGGGGCCACCGGGACGGGCAAGTCCGACCTCGCGATCGCGATCGCCGACCGGCACCGCGAGCAGGGCCGCACGGCCGAGATCGTCAACGCCGACGCGATGCAGTTCTACCGGGGGATGGACATCGGCACCGCGAAGGTGCCCGAGCCCGAGCGGCACGGCATCCCGCACCACCAGCTCGACGTGCTCGACGTCACGGACGAGGCCAGCGTCGCCGCGTACCAGCGCGACGCCCGCGCGACGATCGACCGCGTGCTCGAGGACGGCGGCGTCGCGGTGCTCGTCGGCGGCAGCGGCCTGTACGTGTCCTCGGTGCTCCACGACCTCGACTTCCCGGGCACCGACCCGGCGCTCCGCAGGGCGCTCGAGCAGGAGCACGAGGACCACGGGCCGGCCCCGCTGCTGGCCCGGCTCCGGGACCTCGACCCGGCGGCGGCGGCGACCATCGACGCCCGCAACCCACGGCGACTCATCCGCGCCGTCGAGATCGCGAGCCGGTCAGACCGCGTGACCACGAGCCTCCCGTCCGCGCCCCGC
The DNA here is from genome assembly GCF_015350975.1 of Curtobacterium sp. VKM Ac-1395. Taxonomy (GTDB): domain Bacteria; phylum Actinomycetota; class Actinomycetes; order Actinomycetales; family Microbacteriaceae; genus Curtobacterium. The sequence goes on along the minus strand of NZ_JADKRX010000009.1, from coordinate 72,259 downwards.
GCCTGGCGTCCGGCTCGGGTGCTGCACCTGCGCCGTGACCGCGAGCAGCTCGTCGCCGCGCTCCACGAGCGCGCCGCCCGGATGTTCCGGGACGGCCTGGTCGACGAGGTCGCCGGGCTCCGCGACCGGGGGCTGGAGCAGGGTCGGACCGCGCGGGCGGCGATCGGCTACGCGCAGGCGCTCGACGTCCTGCGCGGGGACGCGAGCGTCGAGGACGCGGTGGAGGCCACCGGCATCGCGACCAGGAAGTACGCGCGACGACAGGTGTCCTGGTTCCGCCGGTACGCCGAGGCCGAGGAACTCGACGTCACCGGAGCGGACCGCGACGGCCTGACGGCGGTGGCCCGTAGGATCGTGCCGTGACCGAGCTGCACTTCACCAAGGGCCAGGGGACCGGCAACGACTTCGTCCTGTTCGCCGACCCCGACGCGACGGTCGACCTGACCCCGGACCGCATCCGCGCGATCGCCGACCGACGCTTCGGCGTGGGCGCGGACGGCGTCATCCGGGCCGTGCGCTCGGACGCCATCCCGGAGGGCCGCGAGCTCGTGGCCGAGGACCCCTCGGCCACCTGGTTCATGGACTACCACAACGCCGACGGCACGGTCGCGGAGATGTGCGGCAACGGCATCCGGGTGTTCGCGCGGTACCTGACCGAGTCGGGGCTCGTCGACCTCGAACCCGGGGAGACGCTCTCCGTCGGCAGCCGCAAGGGCATCGTCGACATCCAGCGACAGGCGAACGGGTTCGCGGCGGACCTCGGGCGATGGGGCCTGGGGATCGAGGGCGGCGGCGCGGACGACGTGCTCGTGCGCGCGAAGGACCTCGACCAGGCCCGACCCGGCCTCGGCATCGACGTCGGCAACCCGCACGTGGTCGTGGCCCTGGCGACCGAGGACGAACTCGCCGACCTCGACCTGACCTTCATCCCCGTGCTCGACCCCGCGCCGGCCGCCGGGGCGAACGTCGAGTTCGTGCTGCCGGGCGAGCCCCTGGTGCAGGACGGCATCGGGCAGATCACGATGCGCGTGCACGAGCGGGGCAGCGGCGAGACGCTGTCGTGCGGTACCGGTGCCGTGGCAGCCGCTCTGGCGACGCGGCACTGGGCCGGGTCCTCGGCGCCGGACACCTGGCGCGTGCGCGTCCCCGGTGGGGTCGTCACCGTGCGGATGTTCGCAGCGGAGGACGGCGAGCACGTGTCGTTGGCCGGGCCCGCTGAACTCGTGTTCTCCGGGGACCTGACGGTCTGACGGGCTGCGCTGGGCTGCGCGAAGCGCGCTCCCGGTCGCGCACGGTGCAGGCTGGTCCGCGCGGTGCGCCGTTCCGCACCCGGTGCGAGGATGCGATCGCGCACGGGGTGCGCACGCCCTCACCGGCTGACGTGTCACGCACGGTGCGGTCTCCTGCCGGGAGGCTCGCCCCGGCTGGCCGACGTCGGTGACGCTCGCCGCGCCTCCCGGCCGGTCCGCGTGGTGCGCGGTTCCGCACTCGGTGCGGGGTCGTCGCGGCGCACGGGGTGCACGACCTCGCGCCGGCTGAGCGAACACGCACTGTGCGGGTGGAGGCAACGACCGCGCGCGGGCGCGTGCGCCCCCGCAGCGACGCGCCCCGCCGCCGCCCTACTCCGCCGTGCGCCGCACCCGCAGCACGCGGAACCCCTTGTCCGTCGTCGCACGGGTGACCGCGTACGACGCACCGAGTGCCTCGCCCAGCCACTTCTGCAGCGAGTCCCCGCCGAGGTCCTTCGAGACGACGAGCCAGGCGTCGCCCGCGACCTCGAGCCGGGGGAGCCAGGTCAGCAGGATCGCGTGGAGTTCGTCCTTGCCCACACGGATCGGGGGGTTCGACCAGATCGTGCGGAAGCGCAGGTCAGCCGGAACCTCGGACGGCAGCGCGATCGACACGTTCGCAGCCCCGGCCGTCGCGGCGTTCTGCCGCGCCAGGTCCAGCACCCGCTCGTTGACGTCGACGCCCCACACCTGCGTGTCCGGGGAACGCAGCGCCATCGTGATCGCGAGCGGCCCCCACCCGCAGCCGACGTCGAGCAGAGCCCCGTCGGCGGCAGGAGCCGGCACCGCGTTCAGCAGCACCCGGGTGCCACGGTCGAGCCCGTCGGGGCTGAAGACACCGGCAGCGGTGGTCAGCGACAGCGAACGCCCCGCCAGGGTGACCTCGATCTGCCGCGGTCGCGCCTGGCTCTCCGGGGTGGCCGAGAAGTAGTGGTCGTTCGCCATGGAAGAACCGTACCGGGAACCCCGTGTGTCCTGAGGGCGCCGGAGGTACCCTGTGGACAGCATGACGGAACCCAACAACCAAGCTGAAGGCGACGGCGTCGTCGAGCGCGTGCTGCGCAACGCCGACTCGCGAGCCAGCTCGTCCATCTTCGCCCCGGCGCAGGCCATCCAGACCCGATCGGTCGACGACACCGGCTGGTCCGGCGACGGCGACCAGTACGACCGTGAGGACCGCGCAGCGCTGCGTCGCGTCGCGGGCCTCTCCACCGAACTCGAGGACGTCACCGAGGTCGAGTACCGGCAGCTCCGGCTCGAACAGGTCGTCCTGATCGGCGTGTACGCCCAGGGCGACGCCGCCGACGCCGAGAACTCCATGCGGGAGCTGTCCGCCCTCGCCGAGACCGCGGGTGCCGTGGTCCTCGACGGGCTGCTGCAGCGCCGCCCGAACCCCGACCCGGCGACCTACCTCGGCAAGGGCAAGGCCGAGGAGCTCGCGATGGTCGTCAAGGCCACCGGCGCGGACACCGTGATCGCCGACACCGAGCTGGCGCCCTCGCAGCGCCGTGCGCTCGAGGACGTCGTGAAGGTCAAGGTGATCGACCGCACGGCCGTGATCCTCGACATCTTCAGCCAGCACGCCAAGACCAGGGAGGGCAAGGCGCAGGTCGAACTCGCGCAGCTCGAGTACCTGCTGCCCCGCCTCCGCGGCTGGGGCGAGTCGATGTCCCGCCAGGCCGGTGGCCAGGTGTCCGGCGGTGCCGGCATGGGCTCGCGTGGCCCTGGTGAGACGAAGATCGAGCTCGACCGTCGTCGCATCCACACACGGATGTCGAAGCTCCGGCGCCAGATCGCCGGCTTCGCCCCGGCACGCGAGGCCAAGCGCGCCGACCGGCACCGCAACGACGTGCCGAGCGTCGCCATCGCCGGCTACACCAACGCCGGCAAGTCCTCGCTGCTGAACCGCCTGACGAGCGCCGGTGTGCTCGTGCAGAACCAGCTCTTCGCGACGCTGGACGCCACGGTCCGCCGGACCGAGAGCACCAAGGGTCGCGAGTTCACCTTCGTCGACACCGTGGGCTTCGTGCGCAACCTGCCGCACCAGCTCGTCGAGGCCTTCCGTTCCACGCTCGAGGAGGTGGGCGAGGCGGACGTCATCGTGCACGTCGTCGACGGGTCGCACCCGGACCCCGCCGCACAGCTGGCGACGGTGCGCGAGGTCATCGGTGACGTCGGCGCGCGTGACATCCCGGAGATCGTCGCCTTCAACAAGGCCGACCTCATCGACGACACGCAGCGCATGGTGCTCGTGGGGCTCGCCCCCGACGCCGTGTTCGTCTCCGCACGCACCGGCGAGGGCATCCCCGAGCTGCTGCAGGCGATCGAGGACCGCCTGCCCGAGCCGGACGTCGAGCTCACCGTCGTGGTGCCGTACGACCGCGGCGACCTCGTCTCGCACCTGCACGACGCGGGATCGGTCGAGTCCGTCGACTACGTCGAGGACGGCACGCGCCTGCGGGTGCGCGTCTTCCAGCGCCAGGTCGCCGAGCTGGACCCGTACGTGGTCGCGCCGGTCGCGTCCGTCTGATCCCAGCCGAACGGCCAGGAGGCTCGACCTGCGTCCGCAGGGCGAGCCTCCTGGCCGTTCTCCGTACGCCCCGTGACCAGTGCGCTCAGAGCGAGCGGAGGACCGCGACGACCTTGCCGAGCACCGTGGCGGCGTCGCCGAGGATGGGCTCGAACGCGGTGTTGCGGGGGAGCAGCCACGTGTGGCCGTCCCGCTGCCGGAAGACCTTGACGGTCGCTTCCTCGTCGAGCATGGCGGCGACGATGTCGCCGTTCTCCGCGGTCTGCTGTGCGCGGACGACGACCCAGTCGCCGTCGCAGATGGCGGCGTCGATCATCGACTCACCGACGACCTTGAGCATGAAGAGGTCGCCCGTGCCGACGAGCTGACGGGGCAGCGGGATGATCTCGTCCACGTGCTGCTCCGCGGTGATCGGGACACCGGCGGCGATGCGCCCGACCAGAGGCACGAGCGTGGTGGCGTCGACGTCCGGGCCGTCCACGTCGGGCGTCGGTTCGTCGACCAGCACCTCGAGGGCACGCGGCCGGTTCGGGTCGCGCCGGATCCAGCCGCCGAGCTCGAGCTGCCCGAGCTGGTGGGAGACGCTCGACAACGAGGAGAGCCCCGCGGCGTCGCCGATCTCACGCATGCTCGGCGGGTAGCCCCGGCTGGCGATCGACGCTCGGATCGCGTCGAGGATCGCCTGCTGCTTCGCCGTCAGCGGTTTCTGGACCCGCAGTTCGTCCGCCACGTCGTCTCGCCTTCTCGTCGGACCGTGGATGGCCGTCCCAGGAATGTCGGTGGTCCCCGTGAGACTTGTCCAAGTCAGTCGAAACAGTATCCGACCGCACTCTGCCAGACAAACACCTGTTCGAGCGTGTCGCACAGAAATCCGCCCCGATCTGCCCCAGGGGACTTGTGCGTCCCGTCGTTCGAACGTATGTTCGGTACAGGGCTTCGGGTCATCCGAGCAGGAAGGCACAACGACATGAGCACCATCGGCGTCATCAACGGCAGCACGATCAGCAGCAGCGGCCTCGCTGGCATGCACGGCACGGTCGTTCGTTCACGGCTGCGCCTCACCCGCCGCGGTCGCATGGTCTTCACCACGCTCGCAGCGCTGCCGGTGTTGGTCGTCGTCGCGGTCGTCGGGTTGAACGGTGGGCAGGCCTCGGCCGGCAACACCTCCGCCGACGTCCACTTCCAGACCGTCACGGTCGAGCCCGGAGAGACCCTCTGGCAGCTGGCCGAGGAGACCGCCCCCAACGCCGACCCGCGCGACTTCGTGCAGGACGTCGTGAACCTGAACGCGCTCGACGGCTCGGGTGTGCAGGCCGGCGAACAGCTGGCGATCCCGACCAAGTACGCCGACACGAAGTAACCCGTCCGGACGGCCGGGCGCGGACCTACCCGACCGCTCTACGATGGATCGGTGGCATTCACGCTCGAAGACCTCCCGATCCGAGACGACCTCCGCGGTCAGAGCCCCTACGGCGCCCCGCAGAAGCACGTGCGCGTGCAGCTCAACGTCAACGAGAACACGCATCCCGTCCCGCAGGACGTCGCCGACGACATCGTCGAGTCGGTTCGCCGGGCGCTCGGCACGGTGAACCGCTACCCGGACCGGGAGTTCACCGAACTGCGTGAGTCCCTCGCCGGGTACCTCGGGCACGGGCTGGTCGCGGAGCAGATCTGGGCCGCCAACGGCTCGAACGAGGTCATCCAGCAGCTCATGCAGGCCTTCGGTGGTCCGGGCCGCTCGGTCCTCGGCTTCCCGCCCACGTACTCGATGCACTCGATCATCGCGTCGGGCACGGGCACGCGGTGGATCCCGGCCGAGCGGGACGCCGAGTTCCGCATCTCGCCGGAGACCGCCACGGCTGCCGTGCGCGAGCACCAGCCGGACATCGTCTTCCTGTGCGGGCCGAACAACCCGACCGGCACGCCCCTCGACCTCGCGACGATCGAGGCCGTCTACGACGCCACCGACGGCATCGTGATGGTGGACGAGGCCTACGCCGAGTTCATGCCGGTGGGACAACCGACGGCGCTCACGCTGCTGCCGGGACGCGAGCGTCTCGTGGTGTCCCGCACCATGAGCAAGGCCTTCGCGTTCGCCGGCGCTCGCGTCGGCTACCTGGCCGCGCACCCGGCCGTGGCCGACGCCCTGCGGCTGGTGCGTCTGCCGTACCACCTGTCGGCGCTGACGCAGGCGGCCGCGGTCGCTGCGCTCCGGCACGCCCCGGAGATGCTCGCGATGGTCGACGACATCCGCGGCCAGCGGGACCGCATGGCGACCGAGCTGCGTGCGATGGGCTACACGCCGCACGACACCTGGTCCAACTTCGTCCTGTTCGGGGGCGTCGCCGACCCGCAGGCGGCCTTCGAGTCGCTGCTCGACCAGGACGTCATCGTGCGCGACCTCGGCATCCCGAACCACCTCCGCGTGAGTGCCGGCACGGCGGAGGAGACCACCGCGTTCCTCGACGCCATGCGCCGGGTGGCCGCGGAACAGCCGCCGGTTAGGGTTGGAGCATGACCGCCCGCACCGCCGAGATCACCCGTTCGACGAGCGAGTCGAGCGTGTCCCTGTCGCTCGACCTCGACGGCACCGGCACCTCCGACATCAGCACGAGCGTGCCGTTCTTCGACCACATGCTCACCGCGTTCAGCAAGCACTCGCTGATCGACTTGCGCGTGCGGTCGACCGGCGACACCGACATCGACGTGCACCACACCGTCGAGGACACCGGCATCGTGCTCGGCCAGGCGCTCAAGCAGGCGCTCGGCGACCGTGCCGGCATCGGCCGCTACGGTGACGCGCTCGTCCCGCTCGACGAAGCGCTCGCCCAGGCCGTCATCGACGTCTCCGGCCGGGCGTACCTGGTGCACTCCGGGGAGCCCGAGGGCTTCGAGTACCACCGCATCGGCGGACACTTCACCGGGTCGATGGTGCGCCACGTGTTCGAGGCCATCACCGTCAACGCCGGGATCACCGTGCACGTGCGCGTGCTCGGCGGTCGCGACCCGCACCACATCGCCGAGGCGGAGTTCAAGGCGTTCGCGCGGGCCATGCGCCGTGCGGTCGAGCTCGACCCCCGCGTCGACGGCATCCCCTCGACGAAGGGCGCCCTGTGAGCACCGGTGGCAAGAACGTCGTCGTCTTGGACTACGGCTCCGGCAACGTGCACTCCGCGGCGAAGGCCCTGGAGCGTGCGGGTGCCGACGTCACGCTGACCTCCGACAAGCGTGCGGCGCTCGAGGCCGACGGGCTCCTGGTCCCCGGCGTCGGTGCGTTCGGCGCCGTGATCGACCAGCTCGAGAGCGTGCAGGGCGGGGAGATCGTCGACCACCGTCTCGCCGGCGGCCGCCCGGTGCTCGGGATCTGCGTCGGCATGCAGGTGCTGTTCTCGCGCGGTGTGGAGCGGGGCACCGACGTCGAGGGCCTCGCGCAGTGGCCCGGCACGGTCGACCAGCTCCAGGCCGAGGTGCTGCCGCACATGGGCTGGAACACCGTCGACGCGCCGACCGACTCCGTGCTGTTCGACGGCCTGCACGACGAGCGGTTCTACTTCGTGCACTCGTTCGGCGTCACGGACTTCCCGCTCGACGCCTACGGCCCGTTCCGTGCGCCGAAGCTCACCTGGGCCGAGCACGGGCAGCGCTTCGTCGCCGCCGTCGAGAACGGTCCGCTCACCGCCACGCAGTTCCACCCGGAGAAGTCGGGGGAGCCGGGCATCCGGCTCCTGCGCAACTGGGTCGACTCGCTCTGACCCGTGCCGCGCCGGTGGCGACGCTCGGGGCGGACCCGCGCCGAGCCTCCCGACCGGTGCCGTTCCGAAACCGGTCTGAGCCGGCGCATCCGCCGACCGGCCCGAGACCCACCAACGACGAAACCGACAGGACCATGACCGAGCTGACCTCGACCCCGCCCCTCGTCCTGCTGCCCGCCGTCGACGTCGTCGACGGCCAGGCCGTCCGCCTGACCCAGGGCGAGGCCGGCAGCGAGACCGGCTACGGCGACCCGGTGGCCGCCGCGCGCACCTGGCGTGACCAGGGCGCGGAGTGGATCCACCTCGTCGACCTCGACGCGGCGTTCGGCCGCGGCGACAACCGGCGGGTCATCGCGAAGGCGATCCACGAGGTCGAGGGCGTGCAGGTCGAGCTGTCCGGCGGCATCCGCGACGATGCGTCGCTGAAGGCCGCACTCGCGACCGGTGCCGCACGGGTGAACCTCGGCACGGCTGCGCTGGAGAACCCGGAGTGGGCCGCACGGGTCATCGGTGAGTACGGCGACCAGGTCGCCGTCGGGCTCGACGTCCGCGGGACGACGCTGTCCGGCCGCGGCTGGACGAAGGAGGGCGGCGACCTGTGGGAGGTCCTCGACCGGTTGGAGGAGGCGGGCTGCGCGCGCTACGTCGTGACCGACGTGACGAAGGACGGCACCCTGCAGGGCCCGAACCTCGAGCTGCTCCGGAAGGTGTGCGACCGGACCGACCAGCCCGTGGTGGCGTCCGGCGGCATCTCCACCCTCGACGACCTCGTCGCCCTGCGCGAACTGGTCCCGCACGGCCTGGAGGGCGCGATCATCGGCAAGGCGCTCTACTCCGGGGCGTTCACGCTGCCGGCCGCACTCGACATCGCCTCGGAGTAGTCGTGGCGGGCATCTCGAACGGCCGCGGTGGCGGACCCGAGGACGCGCACGAGCACGAGCACGGGCACGCGCCCGCGGACACCGCCGGGTTCCCGTGGGCCGGGCGCACCTTCGACAGCCACGACGACGCCTTCGCCGACGACGACGGCCTGGCCGATCCGGCGGTCCTGGCCGCGATCGCCGGGCTGGAGGATGGTGGATCGCAGGCCGCAGTGGTGTCGGCGCTCGCCTCCGCCCGCCTGCTCATCCCACTCGTCGCCGAGGCCGGCGAGGTCGGGGAGACCCCGGACGGACGCCTGGTCGACAAGACGCAGGAACTGTCCATCGTGACGGTCGCCGGACCGGACGGGCGCACGGTGATGCCGGCGTTCACCTCCGTCGCGGCGATGCAGGCCTGGGACGCGACCGCGCGGCCGATCCCGGTGGAGGCCCGCCGCGTGGCGATGGCGGCCGCGAGCGAGGACACCCAGCTCGTCGTCCTCGACCCGACGTCCACGAGCGAGTTCGTGCTCCGACGTCCCGCGGTCTGGGCGATCGGGCAGGACCTCGCCTGGACGCCGTGCTTCGAGGACCCTGCCGTGGGGCAGGCCTTCGCGGACTCGGTCGCGGGGGAGCCGGCGGTGGCACGGGTCGAGCTGTCGCCGGGGGACCCCCTCGGGCGGTTCGCCGGGCCGGAGCTGACGGTCGGGCTCGCGCTGCACCCGGGGCTCGACCGCGAGCAGGTCGGGGAGCTCGTGGGGCGGCTGCAGCAGCGGTGGACCGCGGACGCCGTCATCGCGGAGCGGGTGGACAGCATGCGGGTGGCGTTGCGGCCGGCCTGAGCCTGAGCCTGAGCCTGAGGCTGAGCCGGAGGCAGGCGTGGCGCGGCACGGCGGTGCGGGCCCGGTGTCGGCGTGGTGCGCCGGTACGATGACCAGGTGAGCACCAACCCGACGACCCAGTCCGGCACCGGCGAGACCACCTACGGTCCGACCGGCCGGCCCGTTCGGGCGTTCCCCATCCCCGAGGAGCTCGACGGCCACGGTCCGGCCCGCATCATCGCCCTGTGCAACCAGAAAGGCGGGGTGGGCAAGACCACCACGACCATCAACCTCGGCGCCGCGCTCGCGGAGTACGGCCGCAAGGTCCTCGCCGTCGACTTCGACCCGCAGGGCGCCCTGTCCGCGGGCCTCGGCGTGCGCACCCACGACATCCCGACGGTCTACGACCTGCTGATGGGCTCGATCAAGGACCCGAACCAGGTCATCCAGCCAACGAACACCCCGTACCTCGACGTGATCCCGGCGAACATCGACCTGTCGGCCGCCGAGGTCCACCTGGTCAACGAGGTCGCCCGTGAGCAGATCCTGGCCAGCGTCCTGCGCAAGGTCGCCGGGGACTACGACGTCATCCTCGTGGACTGCCAGCCCTCGCTCGGCCTCCTCACCGTGAACGCGCTCACCGCAGCGCACGGCGTGCTCATCCCGCTCGAGTGCGAGTTCTTCGCGCTGCGCGGCGTCGCCCTGCTCATCGAGACGATCGACAAGGTGCGCGACCGCCTGAACCCCGCCCTGCAGCTCGACGGCATCCTCGCCACCATGTACGACTCGCGGACGCTGCACTCCCGCGAGGTCATGGAGCGCGTCGTCGACACCTTCGACGACCGCGTGCTCGACACCGTCATCTCCCGCACCGTGAAGTTCCCCGACGCCACCGTGTCCGCGCGTCCCATCACGCAGACCGCGCCGGACCACGCCGCGGCGCACTCGTACCGGCAGCTCGCACGGGAGCTCGTCCAGCGTGGCGCCGTCGTCTGACCCCGCTGCCGCTGGCCCCCCTCCTGCCGACGCTGCTCCCGCTGCCGGCCAGGGCTTCCGCGTCCGCCTGCGGAACTTCGACGGGCCGTTCGACCTCCTGCTCTCGCTCATCACCAAGCACGAGCTGGACATCACCGAGGTCGCCCTCGGCGTCGTCACGGGCGAGTTCATCGCGTACGTACGCCAGGCCGAGTCGGTCGACGAACTCGACGAGGCGAGCGAGTTCCTCGTCGTCGCCGCGACCCTGCTCGACCTGAAGATCGCCGGGCTCCTGCCCCAGGGCGAGCTCGTCGACGCCGAGGACGTCGCCCTCCTCGAGGCCAGGGACCTGCTCTTCGCCCGGCTCCTGCAGTACCGCGCCTTCAAGCAGGCCGCCGACTGGTTCGGCACCCGCTGGGGCACCGAGTCGCGCCGGCACGCGCGGAGCGTCCGGCTCGAGGAACGGTTCCGCGCCCGCACCCCCGAGCTCGTCTGGACCCTGACCGCGCAGGACTTCGCCGCGCTCGCCACGTTGGCCTTCGCCCCGCGGGAGATCCCCACGGTCGGCCTGGACCACCTGCACGCCCCGCTCGTGAGCATCCGCGAGCAGGCGGCGGTCGTCGTGTCGATCCTCCGGACCCGTGCCGAGTCGGGCGATCCGGACGTCGCGTTCCGGGAACTGGTCGCCGGGGTCGACACGGCGGGTATCGTTGTGGCTCGTTTCCTCGCGATCCTCGAGCTGTACCGCACGGCGTCGATCACCTTCGAGCAGGACGAACCGCTGGGGGAGCTCACCCTGCGGTGGACCGCGGAGCACTGGACCGACGAGAGCCTCGCCAATCTTGGAGCCGACTATGACGGATGACGTGCACGACGTCTCCAGCGCCGAACCGGGCGGGGCGGACGAGCTCGCCGACGCCCGGGCGATCGAGCAGTCGATGCGCGCGCACGCGGCGGCGGGACACGACGACGACGCCGAGGCCCGGGTCGTCGCCGATGTCGCCAGCGTGGCCGATGTGGCCGACGTCGCCGTCGACCGTCAGCTCGAGGCCATCCTGATGATCGCCGACGAACCCCAGTCGCTCGTCGCGCTCGGCACCGCCGTCGGAGCACCCGTCCCCGTCGTGCGCCAGGCCGTCGAACGGCTGGTCGCGGACTTCGACGGCGTCGACGGCACCGTCCGCCGCGGGTTCGAACTCCGCGAGGTCGGTGGCGGCTGGCGCTTCTACGTCCGCGCGGACCTCGACGACGTCGTCGAGCAGTTCGTGGAGGCCGAGCGGCCGTCCCGCCTGTCGCAGGCCGCGCTCGAGACGCTCGCCGTCGTCGCCTACAAGCAGCCCATCACGCGCTCCCAGATCGCGTCGATCCGCGCCGTCAACGTCGACGGCGTCGTCCGCACCCTCGTGGCCCGCGGTCTCATCGAGGAGTCGTTCACCGACTCCGAGACCGGAGCCATCAACTACGTCACATCCGACCTGCTCCTGCAGCAGCTCGGCATCAACTCGCTCGAGGAACTGCCGCTCATCTCGCCCCTCCTGGAGGACGGCGTCGACGGCTTCGAGCAGAACGAAGGGATCCCCGATGGCCGCGTATGAGGACAGACGAGACGACGGCCGGTCCGGCGGACGCCCAGACCGGTCAGGAGGCTCGGACCGCGCAGGTGGACCGGGTCGCGCTGGTGGGGCTGGTCGCTCCGGCGGTGCCGGTCGTGACGGCGGTGCCGGTCGCTCCGGGTACGGCTCGGACCGTGGCGGTTCTGACCGTGGCGGGTACGGCGGCCGTTCCGGCGCTCCTGCCGGTCGGTCCGGTGGGTACGGCTCGGACCGCGGCGGTTCGGGTGGGTCCGACCGCGGTGGCTCGGACCGTGGTGGGTACGGCGGCCGTTCCGGCGCTCCTGCCGGTCGGTCCGGTGGGTACGGCTCGGACCGCGGCGGTTCGGGTGGGTCCGACCGCGGTGGCTCGGACCGTGGTGGGTACGGCGGGCGTTCCGGCGCCCCGGCCGGTCGGTCCGGTGGGTACGGCTCGGACCGTGGAGGTTCGGGTGGGTCCGACCGCGGTGGCGCGGACCGCGGCGGGTACGGCGGCCGTTCCGGCGCCCCCGGTCAGCGGGACGACCGCGGCGGACAGCGCGACGACCGCGGGTACGGCCGTCGTGACGACCGCCCGCAGGGCCGACGCGACGACGACCGTGGGTACCGCCCGCGCCAGGACGACCGCTCCGCTCCCCGTCGGGACGACCGTGGTGCTCCGCGCGGCGACGACCGCGGGTACGGGCGCCGTGACGACGACCGGGGTGCTCCCCGTCGTGACGGTGGCTTCGTCCGCCGTGAGGACGACCGTGGTGGCCGTCGGGACGGTGGCTTCGTCCGCCGTGAGGACGACCGTGGCGGTCCCCGCCGTGACGACCGTGGTGCCCCCCGCCGTGACGACCGTGGTGCCCCGCGCCGCGACGACCGTGGCGCTCCCCGTCGTGACGACCGTGGCGCCGGTGACCGTGGGTTCCAGCGCCGCGACGACGACCGCGGGTACCGCCCCCGTCAGGACGACCGTGGTGCTCCTCGCCGTGACGACCGAGGCGCCGGTGACCGTGGGTTCCCCCGTCGCGACGACGACCGTGGGTACCGTCCGCGTCAGGACGACCGTGGCGCTCCTCGCCGCGACGACCGTGGCACCCCCCGCCGGGACGACCGTGGTGCTCCCCGCCGCGACGACGACCGCGGGTACCGTCCGCGCCAGGACGACCGTGGCGCTCCCCGCCGCGACGACCGCGGAGCCCCGTCCGGTGACCGCCGCTCGGCCCCGACCGGTGACCGTCGGACCGAGCGCCCCCGGTGGAGCTCGTCCGACAAGGACCAGCGCGACCGCCGCGAGGACCGGGACCGCCGCGACGACCGTCGTGGTGCGCCCCGCGAGGGCAGTGACGCCAGCCGCGTCTGGCACAACGGACGCCGCTACGTCGGCGGCACGGCCACGGTCCGCAACAAGGCGACGACCCCGCGACCCGCAGGGCAGCGCGACGACCACGGCGCGCCGCTCGAGGGCACCCCGGAACGCCCGATCATCCCCGAGTGGGACGCCGACGGCAACGCTGCGGCCCCCGAGCAGCTGCAGCCCGAGGGCGAGCGCCTGCAGAAGGTCATCGCCGCCGCTGGTGTCGCGTCCCGTCGTGTCGCCGAGAACCTGATCGCCGAGGGCCGCGTGTCGGTCAACGGCGAGGTCGTCGAGGCACTCGGTCGTCGTGTCGACGCCGAGAAGGACGAGATCACCGTCGACGGCGTCCCCGTGCAGGTCGACACCTCGCGCCGGTACGTCCTGCTGAACAAGCCGACGGGCGTCGTGTCGAGCATGCTCGACGAGCGCGGCCGCCCGGACCTGTCGCAGTACGTCGACAAGTACGAGGAGCGGCTGTTCAACGTCGGGCGGCTCGACGCCGAGACCGCGGGCCTGCTGCTGCTGACGAACGACGGCGCGCTCGCCCACGTGCTCGCGCACCCGTCGTTCGGCGTCGCGAAGACCTACGTCGCGAAGGTCGCGGGCAACGTGAACCCGGCGACCGTGCAGCAGCTGCTCGACGGCGTGGACCTGGAGGACGGCCGGATCGCCGCCGACAAGGTCCGTCTGCTCGAGTCGTCGCGGGGGGAGTCCCTCCTCGAGCTGACCCTGCACTCCGGCCGCAACCGGATCGTCCGGCGCATGTTCGACGCCGTGGACCACCCGGTGCTCGAGCTCGTGCGACGCTCGTTCGGTCCGCTCCACCTCGGCACCCTGCCGAGCGGCCGGACCCGCGAGCTGAGCGGTGTCGAGCTCGGCGGACTGCTCGGCATCGCCCGCAGCGCCGGTGCGGACGCACGCTCCGGCCCGGACTCCTCCGAGGAGGACACGACCGACTGACCGACGGTCGACCCGCGACCGAGGCCGGGCGCTGTGCGTCCGGCCTCGGTCGGTAGGCTTGCGGCGTGACCACGCCCACCCCGCACGACCCGACCCCCGAGGTCGACCGCCGTCTGCGGGGACCCGTCCGGATCGTCGGCACCGGTCTGCTCGGCGCGTCGATCGGCCTCGGCCTCCGGCAGCAGGGCGTCGACGTCATCCTCGACGACGTCTCCCCGGCGGCGCTGGCGCTCGCCGTCGACTACGGCGCCGGTCGTCGACCGACGGAACACGACGCCCCCGAACTCGTCGTCGTCGCGGTCCCGCCGGACGTCACGGCGCAGGTCGTCGCCCGCGAGCTGGCCGCCCACCCCGAGGCCGTCGTGACCGACGTCGCCAGCGTGAAGTCGGTCCCGCTCGAGCGGCTGCGGGCCACCGGTGCCGACGTCTCCCGCTACATCGGCTCTCACCCCATGGCCGGCCGCGAGCGCAGCGGTCCCACGGCCGCGCGCGCCGACCTGTTCATCGGTCGGCCCTGGGTCATCGCCGGGCACGACGACATCACGTACCGACGCGCCGCCGTGGTCGAGGCCCTCGCGCTCGACCTCGGTGCGACCGTGGTCCCGATGGAGCCCGGCCCGCACGACCAGGCCGTCGCGATCATGTCCCACGTGCCGCAGCTCGTGTCCACGCTGATGGCGTCCCGACTGCGTGACGCCCCCGAAGCCGCACTGGGACTGGCCGGCGGCGGCGTGCGTGACGTCACCCGCGTCGCGTCGAGCGACCCCGGACTCTGGGTCCAGATCATCGGTGCGAACGCCGCGCACATCCGGCCCGTGCTGGTCGACCTGCAGGGCGAACTCAGCCGGCTGATCGACGCCCTCGACGACCCGGACGCCCCGGGCGCACCGCGGACGATCGCCGAGACGATGGCGTCGGGCAACCGCGGCGTCGAACGCCTGCCGGGCAAGCACGGCACCACCAGACGGTTCGCCCAGGTCGTCGTCCTCGTCGACGACCGACCCGGGCAGATCGCCGATCTGCTGACCACCATCGGCGAGATCGGCATCAACCTCGAGGACCTGCGCCTCGAGCACTCACCGGGCGCACCGATCGGCATCGTCGAGGTGTCGGTCGTCCCCGAGCAGGAACAGCGGCTCATCGAGGAACTCGAGGGTCGCGGATGGAGGATCGCAGCAGCATGGGCCTGAACGTGGACGGACGCACCAACGACTCCGGGATCACCGGGGGGCCCAGCGGCCCCGACACCGGTCTCCCCACCCCCGGCGACCAGCCGGGCCCGGTGACCGGACCCTCCGGCGGCACCGACGGGCTGGGCGGCGGCGAGCCGGGCCTGACCCGCGACCCGATGCCTGCCGGGCTGGCGGACGGCGCCTACGTGGCGAAGTTCGTCATCGCCGTGGACGGTCCCGCCGGCAGCGGCAAGTCGAGCGTCTCCCGCGCCGCTGCCCGCGTGCTCGGCTTCGGGTACCAGGACACCGGCGCCGCCTACCGTGCGCTGGCGTGGCACGCGCTCCAGCAGCAGGTCGACCTCGACGACCCCGCGGCCGTCCTGGCGAGCTGGGACACCTTCGACTACACGATCGGCACCGACCCCGACGCCTACTTCGTCCGCGTCGGGGACACCGACGTGACCGAGGCCATCCGCACCCCGGACGTGACCGCCGCGGTGGCGCACATCGCCAAGCTCCCGGAGGTCCGCTCGCGCCTGGTGCAGCTCTTCCGGACCATCATGCGCACGACCGACGCCAAGGGCATCATCACCGAGGGCCGCGACATCACGACCGTCGTCGCACCCGACGCCGAGGTCCGCATCCTGCTGACCGCCGACGAACAGGTTAGGATGGCACGGCGCTCGGCAGAGGTCTCGACCCAGTCGGCCGCCGACACCTCGGCAGCACTCGCCCGACGAGACGCCGCCGACGCGAAGGTCGTCGACTTCATGAACGCCGCGGACGGCGTCACGACGCTCGACTCCACCGACCTCGACTTCGACCAGACCGTCCAGGCGGTCGTTGACCTGGCCCGTACGGCCGGACACTGACACACACACGCGACCACAGGGTCGCCGGCAAGGAACCCACCATGGCGCAACCGGACAACGGACCAGAGCACGACGACTTCCCGGAGTACGACGAGTCACTGGGCGACCGACTCGCGAGCCTCGACGAGTCCGAGGCCGAGCAGCGGGCGACCGCGCTCCGCGCCGGGCTCGAGGACTACGACCTCGACGAGGAAGACGTCGCGCTCCTCGAGACCGCGCAGCTCGGCCCGGACGGCATCGCGTACCTGCCGGCGCTGCCCGTGCTGGCGATCGTCGGCCGCCCGAACGTCGGCAAGTCGGCGCTCGTGAACCGCATCCTCGGTCGCCGAGAGGCCGTCGTGCAGGACGTCCCCGGGGTCACGCGTGACCGCGTCAGCTACAAGGCCGAGTGGAACGACCGGCGCTTCACCCTCGTCGACACCGGCGGGTGGGAGCCGGACGCCAAGGGCATCAACGCCTCGGTGGCGCTCCAGGCCGAGGTCGCCATCGACCTCGCCGACGCCGTCCTGTTCGTGGTCGACGTGACGGTCGGCATCACCGCGACCGACGAGCACGTCGTCAAGATGCTCCGCGGCACGGACAAGCCCGTCATCGTCGTGGCGAACAAGTCCGACGACGAGCGTCGCGACCTCGACGCCTTCGAGCTGTGGAACCTCGGGCTCGGCGAACCGCATCCCGTGTCGGCGCTGCACGGCCGTAGTGTCGCGGACCTCCTCGACCTCATCATCTCGACGCTGCCGGAGATCTCCGCCGTCGCCAAGCAGGAGCTCGGCGGCCCGCGTCGCGTCGCGATCCTCGGTCGACCGAACGTCGGCAAGAGCTCACTGCTCAACAAGGCCGCCGGTGAAGAGCGCGTCGTCGTCAACGAGCTCGCCGGCACCACCCGCGACCCGGTGGACGAGCAGGTCGAACTCGGCGGCCGCGTCTGGCGCTTCGTCGACACCGCCGGCATCCGCAAGCGCGTGCACCTGCAGCAGGGCGCCGACTTCTACGCCTCGCTCCGCACCACCGCCGCGCTCGAGAAGGCCGAGGTCGCCGTCGTCGTCCTCGACGTCACCGAGCCGGTCTCCGTGCAGGACCTCCGCATCATCGACCTGGTCCTCGAGTCCGGTCGTGCCCTCGTCCTGGCCTACAACAAGTGGGACCTCCTCGACGACGAGCGCCGCCGCTACCTCGAGCGCGAGATCGAGCAGGACCTCGCGCACGTCGCCTGGGCCCCGCGCGTGAACATCTCGGCGCGCACCGGTCGGCACCTCGAACGCCTCGTCCCGGCCCTCGAGACCGCGCTCGAGTCGTGGGACACCCGCATCCCGACCGGCAAGGTCAACGCCTTCATCGCCGAGCTCGTGCAGGAGCACCCGCACCCGGTGCGCGGTGGCCGCCAGCCCCGGATCCTGTTCGGCACGCAGGCAGCCAGCCAGCCGCCGACGTTCGTGCTCTTCACGACCCAGTTCCTCGACCCGCAGTACCGCCGGTTCATCACGCGGCGTCTGCGCGAGGTCTGGGGCTTCGCCGGCACGCCGATCACCGTGAACATGCGTGTCCGCGAGCGCCGGAAGCGCACCTGATCCGAACCAGCACGACAGACGGCCGCCGGGGCGACGCCCCCGGCGGCCGTCGTCGTTCCCGGGACCCGCTCGTCCCCGGGACCCGCTCGTCCCCGGGACCGTCGGCGGGCCCTCGCCGTCGTCCCCCGTCCGGCGTACGATCCGTGCATGTCACCCCCGTCGGGCTCCGCGCGCGCCGGACGGATCGCGGGTGGCGTGAGCGTCCTCGCCGGCGTGGTCGCCGTCGCCGTGCTGCTGTCGCTCCCGGTCCCGACCGGCCGGTCCACCCCGGAGCCCCTCGTGCGGGACACCCCGTCGGCGGCACCCACGCTGCCCCCGGTGGACGAGCCCTGGTACCGCACCGGCCTGCCCGTCGAGGGCGAGATCGTGCCGATCGGCGCCCGTACGACCGGACGGGTCGAGGTCGTCCGGTCCGGCGAGCGGAGCGTCCGGGTGACGATCACCGACTTCGCCACCGACCTGACCACGGCCGACATCCGCGTGCAGCTGACCGCCGGCGACGTCATCGCCGGTCGGCGCGGCGCACGCTGGGTGCCGGACGGCAACCCGGTCGAGGTCGGCGTCGTCCCGCACGGCGCGACGACCGCCGTGATCGAGGTCAGCATCCCGCAGATCCTGCCGGACCCGGTGCACTCGCTCGTCGTCCTCGACTGGAACACCACCACGATCATGGGTGGTGCGGAACTGCTGCCCGCATACGGCACGATGGTCGGGTGACGCTGCCTTCCCTCGCCGACCGGGTGTGGTGCCGGCTGCGGCTCGACCGTCTCGCCGGCGGACGCCAGGCGGGCTACGTCATCCGGCAGGACATGCTCGCGCACCCGGACACCGTGCGCTCGTTCCGGTGGATCCGCTGGCTGCTCGTCGCGGAGACCGTCGTGGGCCTGGCGGCGATCGTGATCGCCGTCGTGCTCACCCACCTCGGCCAGACGGTGCCGTGGGCCGTGTGGTTCCGTGCGACCGTCGTGCTGCTCATCACCCTGACGCTCTACGTCTTCGCCTGGCGGGCGCAGCTCGGCTACTACTGGGCGTACCAGCGGCTCCGCCTGTTCAGCCGCGTCTTCCCGATCGTGACGCTCATCATCGCGGCGATCCCCGGCCTCTACCCGTTCTGGATGGTCGTCGAGCAGATCCTGTTCTCGGTCCTGATGGTCGGGATCGGTGACGTGCTCACCTCCGACCACATGCGCTCCACGTTCCCGAAGCCCGTCCGCCGACCCGCTCCGTAGGATCGCTCCATGGTGATCCTCGGCGGTGCGCGGTTCGACCCGGACGACCTCCCGCGGTTCGCGGGCGAGTTGACCGCGCGGGTGTTCGGCGGCGCGCGGGTCCCGACCCTCGACGAGCCGGACGTCGTCGCCGCGATCGCGCTGCTGGCGGAGTCCGGTGGGGGAGCGGCCGACCCGGACGAGTTCGACCCCGCCGAGCTCCTGGCGTACGTCCTGGGCATCGTCGCCGCCGAGACGTCCCTGCCCGCCGGAGCACTGCTGGAGCCCGTCGACCTCGACGTCCGCCGTGGACGAGTCGAGGACGCCGTCCGCCGCGTCGTCGGACACCGCGCCTGACACCGGGCCTGCCACGATCAGCGTGGGCGGAGCATCGTGGACACCATGACGAACACGACCCTCCCCGGTGGCACCTTCCGCCTCGCCGACGACCTCGAACTCACCCGCGTCGGGTACGGCGCGATGCAGCTGGCCGGCAAGGGGGTCTTCGGACCACCGGCCGACCGTGACGAGGCGATCCGCGTCCTCCGCACGGTGGTCGAGCTCGGCATCACGCACATCGACACGTCGGACTACTACGGCCCGCACGTCACGAACGAGATCATCCGCGAGGCCCTCCACCCGTACCCGGCGGACCTCCGCATCGTGACGAAGGTCGGTGCCCGACGCGACGCGAAGGGCGGCTGGCCGAACGCCCGCGAGCCGCACGAGCTCGTCGAGCAGGTGCACGGCAACCTCGAGCGGCTCGGCGTGGAGCGGCTCGACGTCGTGAACCTCCGCATGGGTGGCTTCGACGCGCCGCAGCCCGGCTCGATCGCCCCCCAGTTCGAGGCACTCGCGGAGCTCCAGCAGCAGGGCCTGATCAACCACCTCGGCGTCTCGACCGTGACCGCCGAACAGCTCGCCGAAGCGCAGGGCATCGCCCCCGTGGTCTGTGTCCAGAACCTCTACAACCTCGCCCGCCGCGAGGACGACGCCCTCGTCGACCTCACCGCCGAGCAGGGCATCGCGTACGTCCCGTACTTCCCGCTCGGCGGGTTCTCGCCCCTGCAGTCCGAGGCCCTCGACGCGGTCGCAGCCCGCTTGGACGTGCCCCGCCTGACCGTCGCGCTCGCGTGGCTGCTCCAGCGCTCCCCGAACATCCTCCTGATCCCCGGCACCTCGTCGGTGGCCCACCTCCGCGACAACGTCGCGGCAGCCGGCTTCACGCTGCCGGCCGACGCGGTCGCCGAACTCGACGCGATCGGCACCGGCGCGTAGGCGGCACCACGCGGGTCTGCCCGCGCCGACGGCGGACGGGAGGCTCGTGGCGGCGCCGCCACGAGCCTCCCGTCCGGCCTGTGGAGAAGTCCGCAGGCCGTCGGTGCGGTCCTCTACGATGGTCGGTACGGGGGTGACGTGTGAAACTCAAGATGACCATCGCGGACACGGCGGGGACCGAGCAGGACGTCGTCGTGACGGCGGACGTGACGGCGACGATCGGCAGCCTGGCCAACCGGCTCGCCACGGGCAGTCCGGTGGGTGACGTCCCTCTGACGCTGCGCGTGCAGTTCCCGGACCGGCCGCAGGCGCGCCTGCTCAACCCGTCAGCGACCGTGCACGAGTCCTCTTTGCGGTCCGGCTGCCGGGTCGAGATCGTCCCCGCCACGGAACGCCGACGGGGCGACGACGTCGAGGACGCCCCCGCGGCGATCGTGCAGGTGCTCTCCGGACCGGAAGCCGGCCACGAGTACACGCTCACGCACGGCGTGAACCTGATCGGTCGCGACGCCATGGCGCAGGTCTACCTGTCGGGCGACCACGAGGTCTCCCGACGACACGCGTCGGTGATGGTCGGCGACACGATCGAGGTGATCGACCTCAACTCCGCGAACGGCGTCGCGGTGGACGGCCGGCTCGTCGCCCGCGCCTTCGTCGAACCCGGCACGACGATCCAGGTGGGGGAGTCCCGCCTGCGGATCGTGCCGCTCGCGGCACCCGGGGTGCCCGTGGCTCCCGGGTCGGTCGGGGCACCCGCACACGATGCCTTCTCCCGGTCCCCACGCGTGGAGCCCGCGCACCGCGGCAAGCAGTTCACCCTGCCCGAGATCCCGGTGCCCGGCGAGAAGCCCCGGTTGCCGATCCTGGCGATCCTGGCGCCGATCGTGCTCGGCGCCGTGCTCTTCCTCGTCACGAAGCAGCCGTACACGCTGATCTTCATCGCGCTCTCGCCGGTCATCATGATCGGCACCTGGATCGACCAGCGCGTCCAGGTGAAGCGGCGCAAGCGGGACGAACGCCAGCGGTTCGAGGAGTCGCTCGCCGACACCCGCACGCGCCTCGCCGCCGAGCGCGAGCGCGAGGTCCAGGCCAGGGTCGCCGAGTCCCCGTCGCCGGCGGTCGTGACGGCCGCCATGCGCTCCCGCTCCGAACTCCTCTGGACGCGCAAGCCCGAGCACACGACCTTCCTCGAGGTCCGGTTCGGTGCCGGCACGCTGCCCTCGCGTGCCACCATCACGATGCCGTCGAAGAACTCGGGCAGCGTCGACGACTGGAACCGTGCCGAGGACCTCGCCGACGAGTACGCCACCGTCGGCCCGGTCCCCGTCATCGAGACCTTCGAACGTGCTGGCGCCATCGGCGTGGCCGGCACCGGTCTGGCGGCGGACGACGTCGCCCGGTCGCTCGTGGTGCAGCTCGTCGGGCTCCACAGCCCGGCCGACCTCGTCGTCACCGCGTTCGCCGGTGGCACCACCACCGACCAGTGGGGCTGGCTGAAGTGGCTGCCCCACGTCGACTCGCCGTACAGCCCGCTGCGTTCCGGTGGCCTCGTGCGCGACTTCGCGGGGGCGTCCACGCTCCTCGCCGAGCTCGAGGGCCTCGTGGCGACCCGGCGCGACGCCGGCGCCGGCCGTGGTGAGCACGTGCGGTCCCGGCTCGACGAGTCCCGTGCCCTCGACGAGGAGCACGGCGAGTCCGTCGACCGGCTCCCGGCCACCCCGGCGGTGCTCGTCGTCGTCACCGCCGAGGCCCCGGCCGACCGCGCCCGGCTCGTGGCGCTCGCCGAGGAAGGCGCCGACTTCGGGGTCTTCGTGCTCTGGCTCGCGCCGACGCAGCAGGCGCTCCCGGTGGTGTGTCGTACCTACATCACGCTGGACCGGCAGAGCGGCACCGCGACCGTCGGGTTCGTGCGCACCGGCCAGGCCGTCGATCTCGACGAACTCGACCGCGTCGACCCGCTCGAAGCCGCCACCGTCGCCCGGGCCATCGCCCCGGTGCAGGACACCGGTGCCCGCGTGCTCGACGAGACCGACCTGCCGCACAGCGTGGCCTTCGTCGACCTGTACGAGGGCGACCTCGCCGGCGACCCCGCTGCCGTCGTCAGCCGCTGGTCGAAGAACGACAGCCTCACCGCCGACTGGGTCCGCGGCGCCGGGCGTGAAGCCGGCGGCATCCGGGCCGTCATCGGGCAGGGGCCGAGCGAGCCGCTCGCGCTCGACCTCCGCGCGCAGGGACCGCACGCGCTCGTCGGTGGCACCACGGGGTCCGGCAAGAGCGAGTTCCTGCAGACCTGGATCATGGGCATCGCGGCCGAGTACGCCCCTGACCGCGTGACCTTCCTGCTCGTGGACTACAAGGGCGGTGCCGCGTTCGCCGAGTGTGTCGGGCTGCCGCACACGGTGGGGCTCGTCACCGACCTCAACCCGCACCTGGTGCGGCGTGCACTCACCTCCCTCCGTGCCGAACTGCGCTACCGCGAACACCTGCTGAACGAGCGCGGCGCGAAGGACCTCGTCACGCTCGAACAGCGTGGGGACCCGGCCGCGCCGCCCGCGCTCGTCATCGTGATCGACGAGTTCGCCGCGCTCGCGTCCGAGATCCCGGAGTTCATCGACGGCGTCATCGACGTCGCCCAGCGCGGCCGGTCGCTCGGCCTGCACCTGGTGATGGCGACCCAGCGCCCGAGCGGGGTCATCAAGGACTCGCTCCGCGCCAACACGAACCTCCGCATCGCCCTCCGCGTCGCGGACGAGGTCGACAGCTCCGACGTGCTCGGCGTCCCCGACGCGGCCTGGTTCGACCCGGGCACCCCCGGTCGTGCCGCGGCCAAGACGGGCCCGGGGCGCGTGCTGGACTTCCAGACCGCGTACCTCGGTGGCCGGTCCGACGACGTCGTCGTGCACGAACCCGACGTCGACGTGCAGGACTTCCCGTTCGGCCCGGGCACGATGTGGCCGAGCGCCGTCCGTGCCCCGCGGGACACCACCCGGGCGAAGGACATCGAACGGCTCGCGCGCACCATCGCCGCAGCCGCTGACCGTCGCGCGCTGTCGATCCCGCGCAAGCCCTGGCTCGACCAGCTCGGCGAGACCGTCGACCTCGGCACGCTCGCACCCTCCACCGGTGCGGCGCTCGTCATCGGCACGCTCGACGTCCCCGAGGACCAGCGCCAGTCGGCGTACGCGGTCGACCTCGACGCCGCGGGCAACGTCGCCGTCATCGGCGCGGGTGGTTCAGGGAAGTCCACTGCCCTCCGCGCCGTGGCGGTCGCCGCGTCCGCCGTGGCCGACCGGCACCCGGTGCAGATCCACGCACTCGACTTCGGCGGAGGCGGGCTGTCCATGCTCGAGGCCCTGCCGACCGTCGGGTCCGTCATCAGCGGGCCGGACGACGAACGCATCACCCGGCTGCTCACCGACCTCGAAGCGACGATCGCCGACCGGTCCACCCGGTTCGCGGCTGCCCGCACGGCGTCCCTGACCGAGTACCGCGCAGTCACCGGAACGGCCGAGCCGCGCATCCTGGTGCTCATCGACGGCATGGGGGCCTTCCGGAACGAGTACGAGTTCCGTCCGGGCACGCTGCAGCTCTTCGACCAGGTGCTGTCCCTGGCGTCGACCGGTCGTTCGCTCGGCATCCACCTCGTGATGGCGGCGGATCGCGTCGGGGCGTTCCCGACGAACCTGCAGGCCAACATCGGCGAACGGATCGTGCTCCGACTCGCGAGCGAGATCGAGTACAACGCCGCGGACGTGCCGGCCGACGTCCTGGACGACGCCGTCCCCGGGCGCGGGCTCGTGGACGAGCACGAACTCCAGGTCGCCGTCCCCGCCGGCAGTGCCGACCTCGTGGTGCAGGCGGCGGCCGTGGAGGCCCTCGCCGCGTCGCTCGTCGAGCGTCACGTGCCGCGCACCCCGGAGATCCGCCGGTTGCCGGCCGTGGTCGACGTCGGGACCCTCGGCTCGTCCGTCGGCGGCCGGCCGACGATCGGTCTGGCGGACGACACCCTCGGCGCCGTCGGCATCCCGACCGACGGCCTGTTCGTCGTCACCGGCCCGTTCGGTTCCGGCCGCAGCACGACCATGCGCACCCTCATCGGGTCCGTCACGGCGACGTTCCCCGACCGACCGGCCTACCTGGTCGTCGGGCGGCGCAGCGCGCTCCGGGACGCCGCCGCCTGGGCCGAGCTCGCCACGGACTCCGACTCGGCGGACGCGCTCGCCGGACGCCTCGCCACGGCGCTCGAGTCAGGCGGGGGCACCGGACCGGAGCCGTTCATCGTGATCGAGAACGTCGGCGACTTCGAGGGGCTGCCGGCCGAGTCGCAGGTCGCGCGGCTGATCAAGGCTGCTCGTCGCGCCGGGGTGTTCGTGCTCGCCGAAGCCGACACCGTCACGGCTCCGAGCGCCTGGCAGCTCTTCGGTGAGCTGAAGACCGCCCGCGCCGGCATCGCGCTCCAGCCCGAGGAGACCGACGGTCTGACGCTCTTCCGCACGGCGTTCCCGCGGTGCACGCGGTCGGACTTCCCGCTCGGCCGCGGCTTCATGGTCGACTCCGGTCGGATCACCCGCGTGCAGGTCGCGCTGCCCGCCCAGGGCGGTTCGCATCGCATGGGTGATGAGAGAACCGGTGGTGCTACCGTGTCGTGAGTCGTCGGAGGGGCTGACGACCAGAACCACCAACTGAACGGGGAATCACCATGCCGAACATCAACGTGTCCTACCAGGAGCTCAACGGCAACGCCGACCGGCTGCTCGCAGGGCGTGACGAGATCAACGCGACGCTGTCGAAGCTGCAGGCGCAGATCGCGTCGCTGACGCAGGCGGGGTTCCAGACCGACCGCTCGTCCGGTGCGTACAACGACGCCTACCAGCGCTTCACCTCCGGTGCGCAGAACACCATCGGTGGCCTGAACGACCTGGCCCAGTTCCTCCGCACCACCGCGACCACGCTGGGCGACGTCGACCAGCAGCTCGCGTCGAAGCTCGGCCGATAGGACTGATCGGGGGGAGGACCGCCGCTCCGGCGGCGGTCCACAGGGGGTGAACTGTGTACGGGGAGATGTCCAACCTGCGGGCGAAGGCCCGAGCACTCCGCGACGACGCCGACGGCCTGCGCTCACGAGCCTCCGCGCTCGTGGCGCAGGCCGAGGCGCTGTCGTCGTCGTCCAAGGCGGTCGAGGGCGTCCGCGCCCGCGTGCGGGAGTCCGGCGCTGAGCTCGGCAAGAAAGCCCAGCTGCTCGACGACGCCGCTGAGGCGCTCGAGGCCCACGCCAAGGCCGTCGACGCCGTGAAGGCGCAGATCGCCGAGGCCGAGCGCATCGCGCGAGACCTCTGGAACCAGGCCTCGAACCTGGTGGCGAACGTCGTCAACACCGTGAAGGACGTCGCGAGCACCGCGGTGAACGGCTTCATGAACGTGCTCGGTGCCGCGATGTCGGGCAACCCGGACCAGATCCAGGTCTCCGTGCACATGGTCGGCGGTCGCGAAGTCTCGAGCTCGCAGGTCTCCAGCGCGCAGTCCTTCATCGCCCAGGTCCCGGCACCGCCTGCATCGGGGTCGAAGGACTGGATCGACGTCCGGAGTGCGGCCAGCCGGAACGGCATCGGATGACGCCCGCACCGGACACCACGACCGACGTCGTCGAGTGGCATCTGTCGGTCGAGGAACTCCGCGCCGTCCGTGACCACCTGCCGGGGCTCGTCCTGCCGTCGTTCGTACCCGAGCGCACGTCCGTCGTCGGTGTCGGCGTGGTCGACGCGCTCGTTGCTCGGGGCGTGCTCGCATCTGCGCCTGCTCTCGACGCCGAGTCGTGGTCCGATGACCTCGACGCTCCCTTCCTGCTCTCCTTGGCGCTGCAGAACGCCGGGTCGATCGTCATCCAGGTCTCGGCCTGGACCCCGACGTCGACGACCGCGCACTCGACGGTCATCCAGGCCGCCGCTGCGTCGCACCTGACCGTGTGGACCGGTGCCGACCACGGCGACGGACGCGCACGGGTCCGCGGTACGGTCCTCGACCTCGCCTGGCAGACGCTCGCGTCGCTGGTGCCCGAGGCCGAGGTCACCGACCGTGTCCATGGCACCACGACGGTCAGCACCGTCGCGTCGCAGGCCATCGTCGACGCGATCAAGGGTCGCGACGCACGGGTGCTCGACGCCGTCGTCAAGGAACTCCACGTCCCGGCCGACGCGGTCCCGCTGTTCCGTGGGCTCGCCGAGCCGGTGCGGCAGGGGTTCCGCGTGAAGGCCTTCACGCTGGACGGTGGGCCCGTGTTCGCGCGCAACTGGTTCGGCACCAGCCACGGGTGGCTGCGGATGAGCGTCGGACTCGACGCCGCCGCGCGGACCGGCGAGGTCACGCCCGAACGCATCACCGACGCCGGCACGGTCACCGTGACGGCGCAGACCGACGAGGACATCCGCACGGAGTTGCTGAGCCTCGTCGCTGGACTCGTCAGGGACAGGGATGTCATCGGGGGCAGCAATGGTTGACGGGCTCAAGGTCGACTTCGCGGAGATCGACCGGATGGTGACGGGGTTGACCAACCTCAATGCCTACGCGTTGCCGCTCGTGCCGAAGGTCGGTGCGCTCTCGGCAGACGGTGACCTGCTCGCGTCGGCGATCCTGTCGCCCGGCACGGCCATCGCTGCCGAGGGCGCGGTGCTCAGCGCATCGGCGCAGCTCGGCGTGACGATGGTGACGACCGAGGCGCTCGTGGTCATCACGGCGTCGATCGTGAAGGTCTACGAGGCGGCCGAGACGGCCATCGCTGCCGCTGCTGCTGCGATCGAGGCCAAGGTCGCAGAGGCCGTGGCGGTCACGGCCCGGGTCGTCACGGATGTCGTCCTCGGAGTGCAGACGGTCGTCTACACCGTCACCGCGGTCACGGCCATCGTCAAGCAGGCCATCGACACGGGTCTCGTCAACGACATCGCGGGCATCGCCGGACAGTCGATGCAGCAGGCGCTCACCACCGCGCTGCAGTCGGATGGAACCCTCGCGCAGCGGCTCATCGTCTTCGCCACCGCCACCGGCAACAACTTCGGCGACAACTTCATGGCAGCGCTGCCGGCGCTGAGCCCGAAGATCGTGGAGGTGGAACAGAACGCCCTCGGAGACCTGCGGGGTTCTGACACCTACGAGAACCTCCTCAGCACCCTCATTGCCGATGGCCATCGCTTCGGGCTCTTCGATGACGGCACGCCGTCGTTCGTCGACCGGGCCATCGACCCGGAGAAGCTGGCCGATCGTCGAGACACGGCGCTGGCCGCGAGCATCGCCCAGACCGGACAGTCGTTGAAGACCGATGCCGACGGCAACATCATCCCGACGGACGTCAGTTCCCTGTTCGCGAGCTCCAGCCAGATCGACAACATGGGCCAGGACGACTTCGCCAACATCCGGATCTTCAAGACCGTCGGCGAGGACGGCATCACGCGGTACACCGTGCAGATCCCGAGTACGCAGAGCTGGGACCCGGCAGCGGGCGCAGCACCGAACGACCTCACCTCTGACGTCATGGCCATGCGATACGGCAACAACACCGCGCTGTCGAAGGGCGTGCTGGACGCGATGGACCGCGCTGGCATCACCGACGAGCCGGTGATGCTCACCGGGTTCAGCCTCGGCGGGATCACGGCGGGCGCCGTTGCGGCGGACCCACACGGTTACAACGTGCAGCAGGTCGTCACGGCCGGTTCGCCGATCGGTGCCATGGACATCCCATCGTCGACCCATGTATCGGCCTTCGAGTCGACGAAGGACCCGATCGCCGCGTTGGACGGAGTGCACAACCCGTCATCCTGGACAACTGTCGGGGGAGCCGCACCGACGAAGATCGGTGAAGGCTCGGTGCCGACGATCGCCGACGCGCACGACGCGAACCGGTACGCGGTGATGGCAGGCCAGAACCCCGCGGTGAACAAGGATGGTTCGATCGCACAGTTCCTCGGGGGACCCGGGAACCAGACGACCGTCACCGATTACCAAGTCCGGAGAACCAATTGAGCCCCTCACGTCGACGTCTCGCGCTGATCGCTGCAGCCTTCGTCGTGGTGGGAGCCATCGGAGGGTGCAGCACCGTGGACGATCCAGCCAGCACGGACAAGCCGTCGAGTTCCAGCGCGCGCGGCGGCGGCCAGTCCATCGCGGAGGCACGAACGCAGCTCAAGTCGATCGCGGGTCTCAGCGCGACGTCGATCGAAGTCGACGAGACGGTCTCCGGGCTCAACAAGCACCACCAGGTGCTCGTCAAGGCCACGGCGGACACGTCAGCCGATCTGCCCGCGCTCATCGACCACCTGGCGCAGCTCGGCTGGTCGGTGAACCAGGACGAGCCCGACACCGGTGTGTACGTACGGCTCCAGGTGTCGCCGCAGCCGGTCATGGGCGACATCGCGAAGCAGAACGGCTGGAGCGATGCGGCGTACTCGACGTCGACTGACCGGCTCAAGCAGCTGGTTCTGCTCCCCGAGGCAGCTGTGCGCGCGCGCTTCGGGGACTGGCCGGGCCCAGTACCGTCTGCGAGCGACCTCGGCAGGTGACGGACTGGTGATGGCACCAGCACCGAGGGCGCGGCACCGCTCGATCTCCACGGCACGCGCAGTGGTGGCCGCCGCCTGCCTCCTCAACGTGGCTCTCGTCGCCGGCTGCTCCGAATCGCCACCGGCAGGACCTCCGACGCCATCCGCGTCCGCTTCTGCCGGTGTCGGGGGGCAATCCCTCGCACAGGCTCGTCAGCAGCTGGCTTCCTGCGGATGCGTGACCAACGCGTCAGTGAAGGTGAACCAGACGCTCTCGGGTTTCAACACGCACCGACGCATCTGGTTCGAAGCGACGACGGACAGCACGTCACCGGACGAACAGCGGGACCTCGTCGAGTACCTCTTGTCTCTTGGCTGGTCGATCAACGACGTCCACGCCGACGAGGGAGTGAGCGTCCGTCTCCACACGTCGCCGCAGGTCGTCGTGGGAGGTCTGCTCGACTCGTCGTGGCCTGACGTCCAGTACCGACCGGCGCCGGAGAGTTTCAAGAGCGTGGTCGTGGTGAGTCGCCCCTCGCTCGAGCAGGAACTCGGAGCGTGGCCGGGCCCGCGACCCCGGGCCTTCCTCAGTGCCACGCGTGGAACCGCTCGACTTGACGACGAATCCGCTGACGCGGTCCTGTCGCTGGAACGCGGGCTGGTGCGAGGTTGAAGACATCCATCCGGTGTGGAGTCGCTGCTGCAGTCCTCATGGTGAGCCTGACGGGGTGTTCGGGTACTGAGGGCGGACGGACGGTGCAACAAGCGACTGCAGCTGTGGAGTCGGTCCAGGGGGTGGCAGCTGCCGAGGTCGAGATGCGGAACTACCGGTCTGGCTTCACGTCCACCTGGGGAGTCACCATTTCCTTCAGCCCAGGTGACGCTTTCTCCGAAGTCGACAAGAAGGCCCTGTTCGAACGGATGCTTCGAATCGGCTGGTCTGTGAACGAGGAGAAGATCGAAACTGGAGTCGCGATAGCCCTTGACGGCGATGATCAGGACATCAACCTCGTTCAGATCGCCGAAGACTCTGGTCTGTCCGGTGTTCGTCGTGCGGGGAACCTGACTTCTCGGTTCTCAGTCCCTTCGTCGGTTCTCCAGGATGAATTCGGGGATTGGCCGGCCCAGGGCTGACGAAGCCCGCATCGTCAGCGGGACCCGGACCCGGACCCGGACCCGGACCCGGACGCGGACGCGGACGTCGGCAGGCACGGACGAGCCATTGGGTCCGAGCGTCCTGGATGCTCGTGATCGCGTCCAGGCCGCACCTGGAGTCGCGAGTGCGACGGTCGGATGGGCGACCAGGCTCGGGCGGGCCCCGACCGGCGTGCAGTTCAACGTCCCAGCGCCGTCAGGCAACGATGTCCAAGCAGTCTTCGAAGACCTCGGGGTGTCGACGATTCCGTTTCGTCCTCGGTGTTCTCGATCTTGTAGGCGTCCTCGGCGCCTGAACTCTGGGTCGCCGGATGCCGTTGCACGCTGTCGGAGGTGAGCGTCAGGCGATGGTGGCCAGCGCGAACGGCAGCACGGCAGAGGCCCCCGCACGGCGGAGTTCTCGCCCCGCAACGGTCATCGTCCAGCGGCTGTCGACGAGGTCGTCCACGAGCAGCACCGGCCCCTGGTGGGACTGCAGCGCCGCCCCGAGTTCCGGTCCGACGGTGAAGGTGTCCCACACGCCGCTCAGCCGGTAGGCACTGTTGGTCGCGCCGTCCCCACGTGGCACCCCGCCGTCGCGGTCGAGCGTCCCGAGGAACTCGAGTTTGCCGATCGACGACAGTGCCGCCGCGAGGGACGCGACG
Source organism: Curtobacterium sp. VKM Ac-1395 (assembly GCF_015350975.1). Taxonomy (GTDB): domain Bacteria; phylum Actinomycetota; class Actinomycetes; order Actinomycetales; family Microbacteriaceae; genus Curtobacterium. Next base: position 41,719 of record NZ_JADKRX010000009.1, on the reverse strand, counting down.
AGTTGGGGCCGGGAGCGCGAGGACATCGCGACGACCCCGGTCGGGCGGGTCTCCCACGGCCAGTCACGGAGGGCGCGGATGCAGCCGTCGAGCAGTTCGCGGGACACGGGTGCGTCTGGCACACCGGTGGCGAACAGGGCGCGGAGGGGACCGCCCCAGCCGAGGTCGGTCAGTCGTGCGACAGCACGCCCCGGGGCGACGACCTCGCCGGCGCCGAGCTTGCCGCGGACGGGGACGTCGAGCGCCGCCATTCCGGACGGCCACTGCGCCCGCGGTGCGATCTCGACCCCGACCTGGTCGAGGGCCGACGACGCGCCCTCGGCGGCAGCGCCGGGCACGTCGGCGGGGTACCAGACGCCCGCACAGTTGTCGCAGCGCCCGCAGGGCTCCGCGGTCGGGTCGTCGAGGTCCTGCTGCAGGAGCTGCATGCGGCAGGCGTCAGTCGACTCGTAGTCGAGCATCGAAGAGGCTTCGGCGGCACGGGCAGCGGCGACGCGTGCGTAGCGGGCCTCGTCGTACTCCCACGGCTGCCCGGTCGACACCCACCCGCCGGTGACACGGCGGACGGCGCCGTCGACGTCGAGCACCTTGAGCAGGAGCTCGAGCGTGGAGCGCTTGATGTCGACGAGGCCCTCGAGCGCGACGGTCGACATCGCCGAGTCCGTGGAGAGGGCGTCGAGCACCGCAGTGGCACGCGACTGGGTCGGCATCGACGCGCTGGCGAAGTACTGCCAGATCTCGCGGTCCTCGCGCCCGGGCAGCAGGATCACGTCGGCGTTGTCCGTCGCACGGCCTGCACGACCGATCTGCTGGTAGTAGGCGACGGGGGAGGAGGGCGCCCCGACGTGCACGACGAACCCGAGGTCGGGCTTGTCGAAGCCCATCCCGAGCGCGCTCGTGGCGACGAGGGCCTTCAGCTCGTTGTTCTTGAGCTGCTGCTCGAGCTGTTCGCGTTCGTCGGTGTCGGTCCGGCCCGTGTAGGCCCGCACGGCGTGGCCGCTCTCACGCAGCAGCCGCGCGATGTCCTCGGCCGCGGAGACCGTCAGCGTGTAGATGATCCCGCTGCCGGGCAGGTCGCCGAGGTGTGCCAGGAGCCAGCCGAGCCGAGCGCGGGCATCGGGCAGCGTCAACACGCCGAGGCGCAGCGAGGCCCGGGCGAGGGAACCGCGGATGGTGAACACCGGGTCGGCCGGGCCGGCGGTGAGCTGCTCGGCGACGTCCTCCACCACGCGTTCGTTCGCGGTGGCGGTGGTGGCCAGCACGGGGACGCCGTGCGGCAGTGACCGGATCAGTTCGGCGAGCCGGCGGTAGTCGGGCCGGAAGTCGTGGCCCCAGTCGGAGATGCAGTGGGCCTCGTCCACCACGAGCATCCCCATCCGGGCGATGAGCGCCGGCATCTGCTCGTCGCGGAACTTCGGGTTGTTCAGGCGTTCGGGGGAGACGAGGAGCACGTCGACCTCGTCCCGCGCCAGCTTCGCCTGGGTGTCGGACCACTCGTGCGCATTGGCCGAGTTGATCGACACCGCCCGGACACCGGCCCGCGCTGCGGCCGCGACCTGGTCCCGCATGAGTGCCAGCAGCGGCGACACGAGCACGGTCGGACCACCCCCGCGCCGGCGGAGCAGCAGGGTCGCGAGGAAGTAGACCGCCGACTTGCCCCACCCGGTGCGCTGCACGACGAGGGCGCGCTGGCGGTGCTCGACCAGGGCGGAGATGGCCTCCAGCTGTCCGGGGTGGAAGACCGCGTCGGGGCGACCGGTCAGGGCGAAGAGGGCCTCCCGTGCCTCGGTCGCGAGCTCGGCCGACGGCGGCGCCGTCGGCGTCGCTGCCACGCCCAGCGCGGACGCGGCAACGGTGGACGCAGGCGGGACGAACGGTCCGGAGCCGAGCACAGGAGAGGACATGCCCCCATGCTGTCAGCACCGACCGACGGAACGCGCCCCGAGCCTCCTGGCTGTGGACAGACCGGAGGATGTGGAGAGCCGACCGGTCGGGAACGACCCGACCATCCTCGCTACTGGTAGGTGACGAGCGAGGGCGTCGGTGTGACCTGTGACATCGTCTCGGACGGCGAGAGCATGGGCGTGTCCTCGTCGAAGAAGTTCTTCCAGCCCCAGTGGACGTCCTCGGGCGCGTCGACGTGGAGCGCCTTCCACGTCGCCTGCTTGTCCGGCTGCGATCCCTGGCCGTCGACGTGGACGAGCATGTCGAGCTCCGGGTGGGACTGGAGCGCCGAGCGGTCCTGGATCATGGACAGGCGGAACTGGTGCAGGACGAGGGCCTTCGGCGGCAGGTCCTCCGATCGGACGAGGTCGGCTAGCCACGCGGACACCGCGTTCACCTCGGCTGCGCTCACCGTTCCGATCTGTCGCAGCGGGACCTGGTCCGGTCCGAGTCGCCACTCCGGATCGAGCGCGAGCCACACGCCGGGTCGCTTCAGCAACGACTCGTAGCGCTTCGCCTGCGACAGGAAGTCCGAGCGCCCGGGCTGCAGGTCGATGACCACCGGCATGCCCGCGTCGTGCGCTGCGTCCACGTATGGTTCGAGCGTCGACACCGGCAGTTCGGTCGAGTAGTCGCCGTCGGCACCCGCGTCGCCGGCTGCGACCGTCGCGATCAGCTCGAACGCGGGGGACACGGGCTCGTTGCTGAACCCGTCGTACTTCGTCGCGAGCTCCCGGACCCGCCGCACCGACGCCGTGGGGTCCTGCTCTCCGAGGACCCCGAGCGCCGGAGCACCCGGAGCGCCGTACATCGCGACGTACCGGTGACCGTCGAACGGACGCTGGCCGCCGTGCGGCAGCTGCCAGCCGCTCTCGGCCGCCCGCACGGTCCACCGTGCGTCTCCGAGACCCGCGAACGCTGCACCGACCAGGACCGTCGACGAGTCCTCGTGGTCGTGCAGCGCACGGATGACGTCCGGCGCGGCGGCCGGATCGGTCACGCCCTCGGGCATCGTCACCACCGTCGCGCCCGCCGCATCAGCGGTCCCGACCACCGCAGCGTCGTCCGCTGCGTCCGCCACCAGGACGGTCGCCGGCCGGGAGGCTCGGGGTGCGTCGGTCTCGTCCGTGTCCTCCGACGCGGACCGCTTGTCGACCGACGAGTCGATGTGCACGATGCCGACGGTCTGGTACCAGCGCGCGTCGAGACGCTCCAGCTCGTCCGCCACTGCTCGTCGCCGCTCGGCGTCCACGAGCAGCACCGGGACGTGGGCGCGGCGCGCAGCGCTCGCCGCCGTCCGGATCGACCGGGCGTCATCAGCGGGGGCGAGGACGGCGCCCGGCGCCGAGGCGAACAGCGCACGACTCGCCTGGAGCGCCCGTTCCGCCGGATCTCGCTGCGTCGCGACCGTGACCGTGTCGGCGGAGGCCGTGGTCAACGTCGCGGGAGTCTCGGACGGTGCTGTCCCGGTGCAACCGGCCGCCCCCAACAGGAGTCCTGCGGCTGCCAGCACGACGACGGAACGGGTGGATCGGGAACGCATCGGGCCACCCTAGGGGAGCCGCGCTGGACGGGTCGAACCGGGTGGCGCGGTGAGGGCTCGTCGTCCGCTATGCTTGTCGGGCTGCTCCGCGCTCGGTCGGGTGCGGGTGGCGGAGTCCCTCGGGACTTCGAGTTCTCCGGAACTCGCGGGCTGTGGCGCAGCTTGGTAGCGCACTTGACTGGGGGTCAAGGGGTCGCAGGTTCAAATCCTGTCAGCCCGACCGAACCGAAGAACAGTCGAGAGACTGCAGACATGGAGAAGGCCCCTCGACAGACGTCGAGGGGCCTTCTCCATGCTCGTCTCAGCCGACGGACGACGGTGCCCGCTCTGCCCAGACCGGGCCGTCCACGGCGCTGCCCTCGGCAGGCGCACCCGGTGCCGGCCAGCGTGTGGTCCACACGAGCAGCAGCGACACGACGCAGAACGCCACGAAGAACGCGATGACGTAGACGGCGACGGTGAGGTACCCGTTCGCGAAGTGGTCTGGATCGAGGAAGAAGTAGGGGTAGTAGTGCCGTGCCGAGCGCGCCTGGTCACCGGTGAACGGGCCGCGGAGCATGGTCACCACCAGCCAGATGACCGGTGCGATGAGTGCCGTGCCGACGGTGGGGACTCGGACGCGGCGGCGGTCGGGGCCCAGCAACCAGTCGAGCAGCACGAGCGCCGGTGCGACGATGTGCAGGGAGGCGTCGGCCCAGGGGATCACCGCGGCCGGCGGCACGGTCCCGCGGAGCAGGAGGTTGTCACCGAGGGACGTCAGCACGACGGCGCTCGTCACGGTCAGGCGGGCGGTGACCCAGTGCGCGCTCGGCGTCCGCACACCGTGCCGCAGGAGCATCACCGCGCCGATCACGAAGACGGCCACGGCAGCCAGGTTCGAGTCCTCGGTGAAGAAGAGGAAGAAGTCGAGGACCTTCCCCGGGATGCCCCTGACACCGATCGTGTGCCAGAAGTGGATGCTCTGCAGGAGCTCTCCGGTGATGGCCGCGACGATCAACGCAGCGGCGACGATCCGGGCGGTGGCGACGACTCTGGCGTGCATGCGCCGATGGTGACATCGCTGCGGGACCGCGTCGTCCGCGGTACCACCGAGACGACCTGTCAGGACTGCAGATCCACCGTGCGGAGCGCGCCCGGGGCGAGGACGATGGGCAGCACCGCACTCAGGAGATGATGCGCCATGCAGTTCCTCGTCAACGTGATCGACGACGGCCAGGCCGAAGCCGCCGGCCGGACCCACTCCGCCACCGCCGCCGAAGCCGAGGCGGTCCAGGCCCTCAACGACCGGTTGCAGTCGGACGGTCGCATCGTGTTCGCCGGCGGCCTCGCCGCCCCCGCCGACAGCGTCGTCGTCGACACCAGGAGCGGCGACGTCGTCACCACCGAGGGGCCGGTCGTCGACGCGGCCGAGTACGTCGCGGGGTTCTGGGTGCTCGAGCTCCCGGACGTCGAGACGGCACGGGCGGTCGCTGCCGAGGCCTCCACCGCCTGCAACCGCAAGATCGAGCTGCGCCCGCTGCTGTGAAGTGTCCGAGCAGCACCGGCCGCGCGTGACGATCATCGGAGTCGTCGCGTCCTGTTCACGGGCGCAGCATCCCGCGCCCGGACAGGAGACACCATGAGCACCACCGACCACGACGACAGCACGACCAGCCGGCCGTCCTTCCGAGACACCGTCACCGCGGGCCTGGCGCAGAAGGCCCTCGAGCCGGTGCTGCGCGCCGTGCGGGACGAGATCGCCTCCGCTCGGCGAGAGATCAGCGAGCGTGCGACGAGCGCGAAGGCGGGGCTGCTGCTCACGGGCGTGGCGGTCGCGTTCGCGCTGACGACCCTCGTCGTGCTGGCCGGCTTCGTGGTCGCGCTCCTGGCGCTGGTGCTGCCGGTGTGGGCGGCCGCGGGCATCACGTTCGCCGTGTTCGCGATCGTGACGGCGGTCCTGCTGGTCCTCGGTCTGCGCGGCATCCGCCGTGGTGTGCCACCGGTGCCGTCGGACACGATCCGTTCGGCGAAGGACCGCCTGACCGACCGGTCGTAGTCCGCCGGTGCCGTCGGACACGATCCGTTCGGCGAAGGACCGCCTGACCGACCGGTCGTAGCGCCGACAGGGTCGAGATCGAGCTGACGAATCCGGTCGGCGACGTGCGGGTTCTGCCAACCGGACCCGTCACGCGTCATTTCGGGAACGTCGACCCCGGCGAGCAGCGGGTCGCTGCCTGGATCGGCGGCGTGTTCGGCCTCGTCGTCGCGATCGACGCGGGTGGGTCCGGGTGAGCGTCGGCTTCGCGCTCCTGGTCTCGCCGTTCCTCGGCCTCGCCCTGAACACGTGAGCACGTGAACACGTGAACACGTGCGCCCGTGCGCCCGCCTGAGCGCCTGCGCGCCTGCGTGCCTGCGCGCCTGCGCGCCTGACGCGACCCGGTCACATCCCGAGCTGCTCCCGCAGGTAGGGTGCAGTCCGGCTCTCGGTGGATGCGGCGACCTCGCGCGGCGTCCCGACGGCGACGACCTTCCCGCCGGCGTCACCACCGGCCGGCCCCATGTCGATGACGTGGTCCGCCCCGGCGACGACGTCCATCGCGTGCTCGACGACGACGACGGTGTTGCCCGCGTCGGTGAGCCGGCCGAGCTGCGCCGCCAGGAGTTCGACGTCAGCCGGGTGCAGCCCCGTGGTGGGCTCGTCGAGCAGGTACAGCGTGTGCCCGGTCCGCGCCCGTTGGAGTTCGGTCGCGAGCTTGATGCGCTGCGCCTCGCCGCCGGAGAGCTCCGGCGCGGGCTGTCCGAGTCGGAGGTACCCGAGCCCGACCTCGCGCAGGGTCTCGAGCCCGCGGGCGGCGATCGGCAGGGGAGCGAGGAACGGTGCGGCTTCGTCGACGGTCATCGCCAGGACGTCGGCGATCGACGCGCCCTGCCACCGGACCTCCAGGGTCGACGCGGTGTACCGGCTGCCGTGGCACTCCGGGCACGGCGCCCAGCTGCCCGGCAGGAACAGGAGCTCGACGGAGACGGACCCCTCGCCCTGGCAGACCTCGCAACGGCCGCCGGCGACGTTGAACGAGAACCGTCCGGCGGTCCACCCTCGTGAACGGGCCTCGGGCGTCGCCGCGAACGCAGCACGGACAGCGTCGAAGAGCCCCGTGTACGTGGCGAGGTTCGAGCGGGGTGTCCGGCCGATCGCCTTCTGGTCGACCACGACGACCCGGTCGACGAGCGGGTGGTCCGCGGCCACGCCGGGGAGCACCCCACCGACGAGCGAGGACTTGCCGGACCCGCTGACGCCGGTCACCGCGGTGAGGACCCCGAGCGGCAGGTCGACGTCGAGGTCCTGCAGGTTGTGCCGGCTCACCCCGCGCAACGACAGCGTGCCCACCGGCTCACGGACCGACGACCCACCACCAGCCGAACCAGAACGACCACCAGAACCACCAGAACCACCAGAACCCGAACCTGCCCGCAGGTACCGCCGCGTCACCGAGGCCTCGACCGACGCCAGCCCGTCCACCGGCCCGCTGTACAGCACGGTCCCACCGCCGGTTCCCGCCCCGGGCCCGACGTCGACGATCCAGTCGGCCCGGCGCACGATGCTCATGTCGTGCTCGACCACGAACACGCTGTTGCCGCTCGCGCGCAGGTCCTCGAGCACCTCCATCAGCGACTCCGCATCGGCGGGGTGCAGCCCGGCGCTCGGCTCGTCGAGCACGTAGACGACCCCGAACAGCCCCGAGCGCAGCTGCGTCGCGATCCGCAGGCGCTGGGTCTCGCCGGGGGAGAGCGTCGGCGTCGAGCGATCGAGCGCCAGGTACCCGAGCCCGAGCCCCGTCAGCACCTCGACCCGCGTGAGGAGGTCCGACGCGATGGCCACCGCGACCGAGGAGCGCTCGCCGGAGGACGCCTTCGACGTCGCCGCGGACGCGTCCGTGATCGCCGCGATCGGCCGCAGCACGTCCGCCAGGTCGGTCAGCGGCAGCCCGTTCAGCCCGGCGATGGAGTGTCCGCCGACGGTCACGGCCAGGGCGGTGCGGGTGAGCCCGGTCCCATGGCAGAGCCCGCACGGCCCGGACTCGACGAACCGCAGCACCTTGTTCCGCTGCGTCTCGCTCTGCGAGTCCGCCAGGGTGTGCAGCACGAACTGCCGCGCGCTCCAGAACCGTCCCTTGTAGGGCTTCGCCACGCGGTCGCGCTTGGGGTGCACCTCGACGACGGGCTGTTCCTCGGTGAACAGCAGCCAGTCGCGGTCTTCACGGCTCAGCTCGCGCCAGGGCCGCTCGATGTCGTACCCGAGCCCCGCGGTCACGTCGCGCAGGTTCTTCCCCTGCCAGGCGCCGGGCCACGCGGTGATGGCGCCGTCCCGGATGCTGAGCGAGTCGTCGTGCACGGCGGAGGCCTCGGTCACCTCGTGCGCGGTGCCGAGCCCGTGGCAGCGCGGGCAGGCGCCGGCGACGGTGTTCGGCGAGAACGAGTCGGACTCCAGCCGGTCGGCTCCGTCCGGGTAGGTGCCCGCGCGGGAGAACAGCATCCGCATCGAGTTCGACAGGGTCGTCAGCGTCCCGACGGTGGACCGGGCGCTCGGGGCACCGCGACGCTGCTGCAGCGCCACGGCCGGCGGCAGCCCGGTGATCGAGTCCACGTGCGGCGTCGACCCCTGCGCGATGAGCCGGCGCGCGTACGGCGCGACGGACTCCAGGAAGCGCCGCTGCGCCTCCGCGAACACCGTCCCGAAGGCCAGGGACGACTTGCCCGACCCGGAGACGCCGGTGAACGCGACGATCCGGTCGCGCGGGACGTCCACGTCCACGTCACGCAGGTTGTTCTCGCGGGCACCGCGCACACGGATGAAGTCGTCGTGCCCGGGGGAGTCGGCAGGGGCGGTTCGCGAAGTGGGCATCCCCTCGAGACTAGGCGCGCGCCGTGGACGGGGTGACCACCGGCCGGGAGGCTCGTGGCGGCGCCGCCACGGGCCTCCCGTCCGGTGCGGCTCAGCCGAGCAGCGCCGTGAGCTGCTCCACGACCAGGTCCGGTCGGGTGATGAACGGGTGGTGCCCGGTGGGCAGCTCGATGGAGCGCGTCGCGCGCGCCGCGTGCTCGCGCTGCAGCGCGACGGAGGTGCTGCGGTCGTCGGTGCACACGATCGCGGTGGAGTCGACGCCCTGCCAGCCGGCCCGGGTCGTCGGGGTGACGAAGGCGGCGGCGGACTGCGCGGTGACGCGTTCCCAGGCGGCCTGCTGGGTGGCGGTGTCGGCGTCCTGCAGGAACCGGGCACCGAAGGAATCGGCGTCGTACCCGCTGACGCCGAGCGTGCCGTCACCACGGTCCGCGATCGTGACGGGGTCCGACTCGCCGCTCATGATCCCGGCCTGGGCCTGCCCGACCGCGGGCAGGTACGACGACACGAGGACGAGGTGCCGGACGGCGGGGTGGTGTCCGGCCTCGGCGATGACGGTGCCGCCGTAGGAGTGCCCGACGACGATCGCGCCCACGTCCGGGTCGACGCCGTCGAGCGCTCGGCGGAGTGCGGCGGCGTCCTCGACCAGACCGCCCTCGGGCGTGCCGGACGCGATCCCGCCGAACTCCGCTTCGCCGCAGGACGGCAGAGCGACTGCGCGGCTGCGGATGCCGGTGGTCTCGTGCAGCAGGTCGGCGGTGGGCTGCCACCACCAGGCGCCGTCGCGGACCAGGGCGCCGTGCACGAAGAGGAGTTCCATGCGTCGACGCTACGACCGGGTGCGACCCGATGCGGGCCGGTTCGCCCACGGCGTGATCAGCCCCGGCGATCTACGGTGGGGACATGAGCAGGTTCCGGACGGTCCTCGTCGCCGTCGCCCTCGGCGTGTGCATCCCGCTCGGCGCGGTCGGGGTGGCCGTCGCGGCACACCCGGCGCTCGGGAACGCGCAGCCGAGCCCGACGATCACCGGGCCCCGCGCCGGCACCTCGGTCGTGACGATCGGCGACTCGATCATGGCCGGCTACGGCCTCGACGACACGTCGACGGCCTGGCCGGCGCTCCTCGCCGAGGCGGACCACGTGCGCGTGACGAACCTCGGGTGCAGCAGCGGCGGGTTCCTCGCGGTGGGGGCCTGCGGGACCGACTTCGCCGGTCTCATCACCCAGGCGACGGCGGCCCACCCGTCGATCGTCATCGTGCAGTCGACGGACAACGACATCGGCCAGAGCGCCGCGTCGATCGAGACCGCCACCGGAGCGACCGTGCGGGCCCTGCACGCGGCGCTGCCGAAGGCGCAGATCGTCGGCATGAACACGCTCTGGGACCAGCCGGGTGCCGTGCCGGCCGAGGTCGCCCAGAGCACCGCGAGCCTCCGTCGGGCCGTCCGCGCCGTGCACGGCACCTTCGTCGACATCGGCCAGCCGCTCAAGGGCCATGCCGCACTGCTGCAGGACGACAGCGAGCACCCCACCGTCGCCGGCCACCGCGTCCTGCTGAGGACCATCGTCAAGGACCTGCGGCGCGCCGGCGTCCACCTCTGAGTCGGGAGCGGAGTTGACTGGCCGCATGACCACGATCGCCATCATCGGTGCCGGCCGGGGCCTCGGTCTCGCCGTCGCCCGCCGGTTCGCCCGCGAGGGCTTCGCCGTCGCCCTCGTCGCCCGCAACCAGGGCCGCGTCGACGACCTCGCCGCCACCCTGCAGTCCGAGGGGCACACCGCCGCCGGGTACACCGCCGACGTCCGTGACGGCGACTCGATCCGCTCGGCCCTCGAACGTGCCAGCGCCGACCTCGGCCCGATCGAGGTGCTGCAGTACAGCCCGCTGCCGGCGAAGGAGTTCATGCGCCCGGTGCTCGAGACGACCGAAGCGGACCTCGTCGGGCCGATCGAGTTCTCGGTGTACGGCCCCGTCGCCGCCGCACGGCAGGTCATCCCCGGCATGCGGGCCATCGGCCACGGCACGCTCCTGTTCGTCAACGGCGGCAGTGCCGTGCGACCCGGCGCCCGGGTCACGGGCACCTCGGTCGCGTTCGCGGGGGAGAGCGCCTACGCCCAGCTCCTCCACGACGCGCTCGCCGCGGAGTCCATCCACGTCGGGCAGATCATCATCCCGTTCGGCATCGACGACGGCGACCCAGCGCACTCCGCCGAGTCCCTGGCTGACCGCCTCTGGTCGATACACGCCGATCGCGGCGAGTTCCGCGTCTACGCGGAGGCCCTGCCGTCCTGAGCAGGGACACTGGCACGAGAACACCGCGGCACCCTCGCCGCGGGCCCGGAGCACCACCGTCCCCGCGAGGAGCAGACGATGTCCGAGCACCACTCCACCGAGCACCCCTCCACTGACCAGACCACCGGGCGCCGCGCCCGTCTGGCGTACCTCATCACCTCGTACGGCGACGGGGTCCAGCTCGAACGGCTCGTCCGGACGCTGCGCACCACGGACCCGGGCGCCCCGGTCGTGGTCCAGCACGACGAGACCCACCACCCCGTCCGCCGCGACCCGCTCGAGGCGCTCGGCGTCCACGTGCTCGTCAGCCCCGAACGGATCGAGTGGGGTGACCTGACGCTCGAGCGGGCCCGGTGGCGGCTGTTCGGCTGGGTGCTGGACCACCTCGACGTGGACTGGGTGATGCTGCTGTCGGAGCAGGACTACCCCACGGCCCCGGCGTCCGTCCTGCACGGGCGCCTGCTCGATGCGACGGCGGCGTCGAGCAACGCCATCATCGAGTCCTGGCCGATCGACGAGGTCCCCGACCCGGGCATCCGCGCCGAGGCCCAGCAGCGCTACCGCTTCCAGTACACGAAGCTGCCGTCCGTCGACCTCGAGCGTCGGCTCCCAGCGCCGCTCGTCCGGGCGGTCCGCGCCGTCCGGGGCATCGCGATCCACCGGCTCCGCGTGCACCGGATGCCGGTGCGGATCTACGGCGCGAACGACGGGCTCGGCGTGCCGGCGCGGGTCGGTGTCCGGGCGCTCCGCACGCCCTTCACCCGGGACGCCCCCTGCTGGTACGACAACAGCTGGTTCGCGATCGACCGGCGTGCGATGCGCGCCGTCGTCGACCGGGTGCGCTCCGACCCGGCCCTCGTGCGCTACTTCGAGCGCACCATGATCCCGGTCGAGGCCGTCACACCGACGGTGATCGGCAACCACCCCGACCTGCGGACGGAGCACGCGAGCCTGCACAGCATCCGCTGGTCCGACCCGACCTCCGGGCGTCCGGACGAGTACACGGTCGAGGACGTGGCCGCGTTGCTGGACTCGGGGCTGCCGTTCGCCCGCAAGTTCGGTCCGGACCCGCGGGTGCTCGACCTGCTCGACGAGCACCTGCTGGCGCAGACGGAGGAGCGGTCGGCGTAGTCAGTCTGGTCGCCGGGCGAGCAGCGCGACGGGGTCGTGACGGCCGTCCGCGACGACCGCCCGGAAGGCGCGGACCAGCGGGACGCCCGCGTGCACCGTCGCCGGGGTCGACCACGCCAGGGCCGACGCGATCGCGGGGTACTCGGCGACCCGGACGAACCACGGGTCGCGGTGTCCGAGCGCCTCGAGGGCGATCGTGACCGGTCGCCCCTCGACGTCGGCACGCCATGCCACCCACGGTGCGACGGAGCCGTGCACCGCGGACTCCCCGGTGGCCGTCGGGGTGCTGACCTCGACGTCGGTGCACGGTGGCAGGCGCCAGGTGAACCCGCCGTACCCGGCGCCGACGCGGCCGTTGCTGCCGGGTCCGCCCAGCAGGACGTCCGTGTCGCCCGGGGTGCTGAAGGACGAGGTCGTGCGGAGCTCCCAGGCGTCGGGGCCGAGTGACCGGGTCGACGTCGTCCGGTCCTCGTGCAGGCGCGGTCGGCCGTCGGGTCCCCGCCACCACGCCTCGATGGTGTGCGTGTGGCCCTCGACGGTCTCCCGCTCGACCGAGACCGTGCCGTGGTCGTCACGCCAGACGTAGCCCTCGCCGTGGACGTAGGTGCGACCGCCCCAGCAGTTCACGCCGTCGACGTCGGGGATCGCGGGGCCGACGCCGCAGTGCCAGTCGTGGTCGGGCGGGTGGTGGGCGCTGACGACGACCCCGGCGAGCGTCCGCACGGGGTGCAGGTACGGCCGGGCGACCGAGGTCGGGATGGTCCCGGCGCCGTCGAGCACGGTCGCGACCTCGGTCGTGGTGCCGTCGGCGGTCGGGACGAGGAAGCGGTGCAGCACGTCGTCGCGGGTGGCATGTGCCCAGGGAGCGCCGACCTCGGAGAACAGGGCCAGCTCCTCGGCGGCCCGCTCGACCAGCGACTCGACGTCCTGGACCACCGGGTGCCGCGCTGGCCCCTCGCCGAGCCAGGTAACGAAGGGGTGGTCGATCTGCACCGGTTCCGTGGCGCGGACGGCTTCGAGCACCTCGACGAACGCGCCCGTCGACACCAGGGGGACGAGCAGGTCGGCGCCGGTGCGGCGGTGGTCGAGGAGGTCCTCGAGCAGGTCGGTGCGGCCGTGGTGCTGCGCGGGTGCGTCGAGCAGCGTGACGTCGTCGAGCGTGTAGTCGAACCGCGCGCTGCCGTCGGCGCCGGTGACCCGCACGGACGGCACGGTCTCCTCGGCGGCGCACAGGGTCAGCGCAGCCGTGGCCTCGCGTCCTGACGTCGTCGTCACACGGACCGTGGAGGTGTCGTCGCCCTCGATCGCGTTCGCCCGGTACAGCTCGACCTCGACGCGAGCGACGTCGGCGGCACGGCGGGCACCGACCACGGCCAGCGCGGTGGCGACGGCGTGGGCGAGGGGGTTCGTCACGACGCCGTCGAGCACGTCGACGCCGTGCAGCCGTCGACGGCCCGCCCAGGCGGACCGCTGCCAGTAGGCGTCCTCTCGGCGCCAGGTGCCGACGGCCGCCGCTGAGCGGACCGCGCCGACGACGTGGCCGTCCCGCAGGGCACCGAGTGCGTCGGACCCGAGGCTCTGGAACCCGACCTGGACGATGCGTCCGGTGCGCCGCTCGGCGTCGAGCAGCTCGGCCAGGGCCTGCCGGGTCGTCACCGGTGGCTTCTCGAGGAGCACGTCCGCACCGGCCTCGAGCGCCGCCAGGGTCAGCGGGAGGTGTGCGGCGATGGGCGCGGCCACGACGACGACGTCGACGGGACCGTGCGCGTGGGCGGCGGCGAGGTCGGCCACCACGGGGACGTCGCCGTCGGTCGGGCCGTCGAGCGCCGGGTCGAGGACCGCGGTGAGCGTGCAGCGTCCGGCGGCGACGAGCCGGTCGACGTTCGCGCGGTGGTGCAGGCCGTACCCGCGGGCACCGACGAGCACGATGCCGGGCAGTGCCGCCTCCGTCGTGTCCGCGTCGGAGCGCTCGGGTGTCACGCGGACGTCCCGGGGGACCCGCCCGTGCCGATCGTGATCCGGGTCCGTCCTGGCGCCCGACCGGTCACGAAGAGGTGCTCGCCGTCGGGGCGGTCGGTGCCGCCGAGGAAGGCGTAGTCCTGGCCCGGCGCGTAGAACGCCGGCTGCGCAGGCCCGGACCCGTTGCCCGGCCCGACGGTGACGACGTCGTCGCCCACGCGGTAGCTGCCGGTCCCGCTGACGAGCACCCGGTTGCCCTCGACGTCCAGCTCCATGCCGGTGACGGTACCCCCGGTGCGGAAGGACAGCTGCAGCGCCCACGGCACGTCGGCGCCGTCCACGTCGAGGTCGAGCACGACGGCGTCGGGCAGGACGGTCACGTCGACGGTGGTCGTCAGCGTGACGGTGTCCGCCGCCCGGTCGCCGAAGTCCATCGCGGCGGAGAAGCGGCCCTCGTCGCGCAGGTCGTACGCCCCGTCCGGGCGCCGAAGTGCGGGCGTGAGGGGCTGGTGGTAGCCGGCCTCGACGGACTCGGTGAGCCGGAAGCGCAGGACGTCGTCGGCGTCGTCGGCGCCGGACGGCAGGGTCGTGAGGGTCGTCGGGCGGAAGGGCCCCAGGCCGAAGAACTCGCGGGACAGCCGCACGTCGGACAGGACGACCTCACCGGCGAGCACCCGGAGGAACGTCGGGCTGTTCGCCAGGCCGGAGCGGACGTGGCCCTGCGTCGGGACGTCCGAGCCGGCGAACACGACGACGCTCCGGCGCGGTTCGCGGACGTGCACGAGTCGGGCGTCGGCGAAGTGGAGCACCTCGCGGGCCGGGGCGGCGGGGGCCTCCCGGTCGGGGAGCGGTCGACCGAGCAGCGGGTCCGTCATTGCCCGCGCGGCGACGGCACCCGGCTGCCACATGTCGAGCGTCACCGCACGCCGGGCGACAGCGGCGACGTCGGCGCGGTCGTCCTGCACGGCGACGTGCCAGAGCAGGGGTGCGAACGGGCCGATGCCGAACGGGCGGGACTGGTCCTGCCGGCGCGACTGCACGGTCTCGACGGTGTCGTCGGGCAGGAGCAGGGCGAGGACGGCGTCGATGCTCCGCCGGACCGGCTCGAGGAGCTCGGGCCGGTCGAGGACCTCGGCGAGCACCAGGAACGACGGGCAGGAGACGGCGACGGCGTAGTTCGGGCTGCGCTCGGACCACAGCCCGTCGGCGTCGATGTCCGCGCCCTCGGCCAGCCACTCCTCGATCCGGGCGACGAGCGCCGGGTCCGGGTGCAGGCGGTGGACCCGGGCCAGGGCGGCCGAGATCTCCCAGCGGTGGTTCGGCGTGTGCACGCCGCCGGTGCGCAGGGCAGGGGCGGCGCGGAGCACGATCCGGTCGAGGTCCCCGGCGAGGGCACCGGCGACGCCCGAGACGTCGCGGACGGGGGCGAGCAGCTCGAGGGCGTCGCAGCAGTCGTTGACCGTGAACGCGGAGTCCGGCGGCGACAGCACGTTGTCCCCGCCGACGAAGGTGCCGTGCTCCGACTGCCGGTCGGCGAGGTGCCGGACGTACCCGTGCGCGATGGTGAGGTCGGTCTCGTCGGCCTGCGCCGGGCCTCCCGTCCGGACCCACGCGCCCACCAGCGTGAGCGCGCGTGCCATCAGTTCCCGGTGCTGCAGCGTCGCCGGGTCGTCGGTGCTGGACCGCAGGTCCCGGACCGCGGTGTCGGCAGCCGGGCCGAGGGCCTCGAGGAAGGTCGGTCCCATCAGTCCTTCAGTCCCGCGTTGAGGTCGGCACCGTTCACGTACTTCTGGAACACCAGGTACAGGAGCAGCAGGGGCAGGATCGAGATGACCGAGGCACCGAGGAGCACGGTCCAGTTCACGTTCTCGGCCCCGACGATGCTCTGCAGGGCGATCTGGATCGTGAACTGGTGCGGGTCGTTCAGCACGAGCAGCGGCCAGATGTAGTCGTTCCAGCGCCACTGGAACGAGAAGATCGCCAGGGTCAGCATGATCGGGCGGGAGATCGGCAGCATGATGCGGACGAAGATGCCGAACTCGCTCGCGCCGTCGATCCGCGCGGCCTCGACGAGGTCGTCGGGGACCGTGAGGAAGAACTGGCGGAACATGAAGATGCCGGTCGCGGTGATCACCGACGGCACGATGATGCCGGCGAGCGAGTCGTACAGGCCGAGGTCGCGGATCACGATGAAGGTCGGGGCGAGGATGACCTCGGTGGGGAGCATCGTCGTCGCGAGGATGCAGACGAAAAACACCTTGAGCCACTTGTTGTCGTACTTGGCCAGGGCGTAGCCGGTGCAGGCGCTCGCCAGGACCGTCAGCACCGTCGTGACGAGGGCGACGATGATCGTGTTGCCGAAGTACCGGGCGAAGTCGAAGCTCGACCATGCCTCGGTGAACCCGGACACCGACCACTGCTTCGGCAGCAGGGTCAGCGGGTAGGAGAACAGCTCGCTGCCCGGCTTGAAGGCGCTGAGGACGAACCAGAGCACCGGGAAGCCGAACGCGATGATGAAGACCCAGAGCAGGGCGGTCGCGGCGATCGCCTTGCCGCGCGGGGTGCGGGTCCGGCTGGGGCCACCGGAGCGGCCGCTGCGCTTGGTCACCTGGTCGGTGACGGCGGCGGCGGTGGTCGCGGCGGCGACGCCGGCGGGGCTCGTGGCGGCTCCAGTGGTCGCGGCCGCGCCCGCGTGCGTCGACGGGAGGGTCGTGTCGGTCATCGGCGTGACTCCGTCCGGCGGTTCATGGCGAGCTGGATCAGCGCGATGGCCATGAGGATCAGCATGAGGACCATCGACGCGGCGCTCGCGTAGCCGATGTGGGCGTTCTGGAACCCGTTCGTGTAGATGTACTGCACGAGCAGGTTGTTGTCGGTGCCCGGACCGCCGTTGTTGAGCGCCTGGATCGTGGCGAACTCCTTGAACGCCCCGAGCGAGGACAGCAGCACCACGATGAACGAGGTCGGCGCGATGCTCGGCAGCGTGATGTAGCGGAACTGGTGCCACGCACCGGCGCCGTCGAGCGACGCGGCCTCGTAGTACGACTGCGGGACGTTGCGGATGGCGGCGACGAACAGCAGCATGTTGAACGCGGCGCCGGCCCACGCGGTGGCGAAGATCACCACGAGCAGGGACAGGTCGGCGTTCGACTGCCACGGCACGGCCTTCCCGCCGAGGGACTCGATGACGAAGTTCGCCAGGCCGAAGTTCTCGCCGAACATCCACCGCCAGATGACACCGGTGACGATGGGGGAGATCAGCCACGGGACGAAGAACACGATGCGGGCGACGCTCCGGCCCTTCGCGGCGGGGCTCGTGAGCATCAGGGCCATCGAGAGCGACAGCACGAAGCCGAGCGGGACGGCGACGACCGCGTAGATCAGGGTGCGGACCAGTGCGGCGTAGAAGGTGGAGTCGCCGAAGAGCTCGGTGTAGTTCTCCAGGCCGATGAACGTCGGGTCGCTCACGCCGTTGTAGTCGGTGAACGAGTAGCCGAGGCCGATGACGGCGGGCCACACGAAGAACACGACGAACAGCACGGCGTTGACGGCGACGAAGGCGATCGGCGCGAGGACCGGTCGGCTGACGCCGGAGCGGCGACGGCGTGGTCGGCCCGGCGTGCTCGACCGGGCTGGTCCGGGTGGGACGGCCGCGGTGGCGGTGACGTCACCCGCTGCGGTGCTGGTGCTCACGATGATCCTCTTCGTTCGTCGTGCCGGGGTGAGGGAGGGGCGGCCGCCGGACGCGGGCACCCGGAGGGGCGGCCGCCGGGTGCACGCACCCGGCGGCCGAGGTCGTCAGCCGACCTGTTCCTCGTAGTACTTCGTGATCGTGTCGAGCGTCTTCTTCGCCGACTGCTGCCCGTTGATGAGCTTGCCGACCTCGGTGGTGGTGGGGTCGGTGCCGAGTTCCTTGCCCTCGATCGCCCAGGTGGAGGCCTCGTTGGCGTAGGCACTCGAGATCGGGTCAGCGGCCTCGATCTCCTTCGTGTACAGCGCGAACGAGTCCTTGGCGGCCTGCGAGGTGAACGGGTAGTCGATGTCGAGCCCGTTCTCCACCGGCAGGAAGCCGTTGGTGGCGGAGAGCTTGGTGTAGTTCGCCGGCTCGTACATGTACTCGATGAACTTCTTCGCGGCGGCACCGCGGGCGTCGGAGTTGGCGAACCCGACGATGTTGCCGCCGTAGTTGATCTCCGTGGCGTGGGTCGGGTCGGCGGGGGTCGCGGCGCTCGCCCAGTCGAAGTCGACGTTCGACGCGAAGTCCGAGGTCTGCCAGACACCGGAGAAGTACGCGACGACCTGGCCGCTCTTGAACAGCGCGTTCGGGTCCTGCCCGCTGGCCCAGACGGACTTCGGCATCGTCTTGTCGTCGTTCATGTCGGCGAAGTCCTGCAGCGCGCCGACCATCTTCGCGTTGCTCTCGAACGAGCCGTCCTTCTGCTGCTCGAGGAAGGTCGTGCCCTTCGTGTACATGTACGCACGCAGTCGCGAGGGCGAGGCGTCGAACGTCAGGTCGTACTTCGCGCCGGTCTTCGCCTTGACCTCGTCGGCGGCCTTCAGGAACTCGTCCCAGGTCCACGCCTTCGCCGGGTCGGTCGGGTAGCTGACGCCCGCTTTCTCGAACAGCGACTTGTTCACGAACAGGCCCGCCGCGGTGATGTCGGACGGGATCGAGAGGACCTTGCCGTCCTTCGCCTTCGCGACGAGGTCCTGGTTGATGCCGGTGGCCTTCTTGTCGGTGATCGAGCTGAGGTCGACCGTCTGCGACGTCCAGATCGGGTCGATGGCGGCAGCACGGACCACGTCCGGCAGCGACTTCGCCTGGGCGGACTCGCGGAGCTTCGTCTGCAGGCCGTCGTACGGCAGGTTCACGATCCGCACGTTGACGCCCGACTCCTTCTCGTACGCGGTGGCCAGGTCCTGGTAGCCCTTCTCCTGCGCGGTCGAGGTCGACAGCCAGAACGTCAGCTTGTCCACCTTCCCGCCGTCGTCCCCGGAACCACCGGAGGCGCAGCCGGAGAGGAGCGCGAGGGCGGCGAGGCCGCCGGCGAGTGCGAGCACTCGTTTGGATGACTTCATCGTCACTGCTTTCGTTCGGGCCACGGGCTGTTCGCCGTGGACGAGCATTCGGGATGTCTCGGCCGAGGGTCCATTGTCTACACGACCCGGGGGCAGTTCGGCAAGCGCTTTCCCGCATTTGTCCTCACATCGGTGTCGGCCGGGAGGTTCGGCTCGCCCAGGCACGCGCGCTCGCTCCTCGACATGGCTGGTTCCGGCGTCGAGGCCGAGGAAACCGCTAGCCTGACGCCGGACGCGCACGGCAGCGCGCACCGGAGAGGACGCCGTCGTGTCGGACCGCAGCACCGCGACCCTGGCGGACGTCGCGCAGCGCGCCGGGGTCTCCCTCGCCACCGCGTCCCGTGCGCTGAACGGCAGCGCTCGTCGGGTGCGTCCGGAGTTCCTGGAGCGGGTGCACGTCGCGGCCCGCGAGCTGCACTACACCGCGAACGTGCAGGCCCAGGCGGTGGCCCGCGGCACGACGACCTCGTTGGCCCTCGTCGTCGGCGACATCGCCGACCCGTACTTCGCCGCGATCGCCGCCGGTGCGATCCGGGCCGCAGACGAGGCCGGGCTCGTCGTCACGATCACCTCGACCGGCGGGGACGCCTCCCGTGAGCGCGAGGTGCTCGACGTCGTCGCCGGCCTCCGCCCGCGCGCCGTGGTGCTCGCCGTCAGTCGGCACCTCGGTGGGAACGGGGACGCCGTCCGGGACGGCATCGCCGCCCTGGTCGCCGGGGGCGCCGGGGTCTCGGCGCTGGTGTCCGACGTGGACGGGGCCGCCGCCGGTGTCGAGGGCGTCCACGCCCTCGTCGTCCGGAACCTCAGCGGCGCCGCGGCCCTGGCGGGAGCGCTCGTCGAGCAGGGGCACCGGTCCTTCGCCGTGCTGGCGGGGGAGCCCGACCTCGTGACCGCGCACGCCCGGGTCGAGGGCTTCGTCGCCGGACTCGCCGCCCACGGCATCCGGCTCGACCACGGGGCCGTGGTGCCGTCGGCGTTCTCGCGGGACGGCGGCTACCAGGCCATGACCCAGCTGCTCGACGCGGGATCGCCGCCGCGGTGCGTGTTCGCCGTCACGGACCTGATGGCGGTCGGGGCGCTCACGGCGATCCGCGAGCGCGGCCTCGTCCCCGGCGTCGACATCGGTGTCGCGGGGTTCGACGACGTGCGGATGCTCGTCGACGTCGTGCCGGCGCTCAGCACCGTGCGGCTGCCGCTCGAGGAGATCGGCGCGCGGGCGGTCCGTCGGGCGCTCGGCACCGACGACGACGCGGACGACGTCGACGGCGAGGTCGTCCTGCGCGCGAGCACCGCGCGCTGACACCCCGGCCGGCACCTCGACCGACACCCCGACCGACACCTCGACCGACAGCCCGAGCGCCGCCCTGCCGACACCCCGGCCGCCGCCCTGCCGTCCCCGGCCCCGCGCGCTCGTCGACCGGTCGCAACACCCCGCTCGTGTGTCGTCCACCGGCCACAGCTCGTCGTCCCGCACGGGGTCGATCGACGAGTCGTGCCCGCTCGGCGGACGTGAGCGGGGTGTCATGACCGCTCGGTGCCCCGGGGATCCGGCCCGGCACTCCTGACCCGGCCTCCGCACGCGGCCGCCGACCTCGGGGCTGCGCTCCGAGCACGCCGTGGTGTACGGTGCCGGGCAAGCGCTTTCCGCACCGGCGGGAGCAGCTCGGCGAGCAAAGGAGCACGCGTTGACCACCCGCACCCTCGGCATCATCATGAACGGCGTCACGGGACGCATGGGCTACCGGCAGCACCTCGTCCGCTCGGTGCTCGCCATCCGGCAGGACGGCGGCGTGCTGCTGCCCGACGGCTCCCGGGTGCAGCTCGAACCGGTGCTCGTCGGCCGGAACGCCGGCAAGCTCGAGGAGATCGCCCGGCGCCACGGCCTGGAGCACTGGACGACGGACCTCGACGCCGCGCTCGCCGACCCGCGCTGGGACGTCTTCGCCGACTTCGCGGTCACGAGCGCCCGCACCGACGCCATCCGCCGGGCGATCGCCGCGGGCAAGGCGGTCTACACCGAGAAGCCGACCGCGGAGACCTCCGCCGAGGCCCTCGAGCTCGCCCGCCT
This sequence comes from Curtobacterium sp. VKM Ac-1395, assembly GCF_015350975.1. Classification (GTDB taxonomy): domain Bacteria; phylum Actinomycetota; class Actinomycetes; order Actinomycetales; family Microbacteriaceae; genus Curtobacterium. Next base: position 20,823 of record NZ_JADKRX010000009.1, on the reverse strand, counting down.
GGCTGCCGAGGCCGGCGTACCGACCGGCGTCGTGCACGACAAGCTCTACCTGCCCGGCCTGCGCAAGCTCGCCCGGCTCATCGACTCCGGGTTCTTCGGCCGGGTGCTCTCGGTCCGCGGCGAGTTCGGCTACTGGGTCTTCGAGGGGGACTGGCAGGACGCCCAGCGCCCGAGCTGGAACTACCGCAGCGAGGACGGCGGCGGCATCGTCGTCGACATGTTCCCGCACTGGAACTACGTCCTCGAGCAGCTGTTCGGCCGCGTCGAGTCGGTGTACGCCCGCGCCGTCACGCACATCCCCGAGCGCACCGACGAGCAGGGCCGCGCCTACCCGGCCACCGCGGACGACGCCGCGTACGGGGTGTTCGACCTGGCCGGTGGGATCACCGCGCAGATCAACTCGAGCTGGGCCGTGCGGGTGGACCGGGACGAGCTCGTCGAGTTCCAGGTCGACGGCACCCACGGCAGCGCCGTCGTCGGGCTGTTCGGCTGCCGGGTCCAGCCGCGGACGACGACGCCGAAGCCGGTGTGGAACCCGGACCTGCGCGACGACCGCGACTACCGCGGGCAGTGGCTCGAGGTCCCCGACAACGACGAGTACGGCAACGGGTTCCGCGCGCAGTGGGAGGACTTCGTGCGCGACCTCGTCGCCGGCCGCCCGCACCCGTACGACCTGCTCTCCGGTGCCCGCGGTGTCGCGCTCGCCGAGGCCGGCCTCGTGTCCTCGCGCGAGGGCCGCCGCGTCGACCTGCCCGAACTCCACCTGCCCGAGCCGCACCGGACGGACGACCGGACCGACGACCGGACGGACGACCGGACCGACGACCGGACGGACGACCGGACCGACGACCGGACGGACGACCGGACCGGCGACCGGACCGGCGACCGGACCGACGGCACCCCCGCCGGAACCGACCCGAGCCTCCAGGCGGTCTCCGCATGACGGACCTGACCCTGCTCGCCGCCGACGGCACCACCACGACGGTGCCCCTGCAGCCCGCACCCACGTGGACCAGGCCCGACGGCCCGCTGACCGAGCGCGTCGTGTACGCCGCCGCCCACGTCGTGCCCCGCGTCGGGTCCGACACCACGCCCGGCGCCCCGGCCGACCTCGACTGGGACAGCACCCTGGCCTTCCGGCACCACCTGTGGTCCTGGGGCCTCGGCGTCGCCGACGCGATGGACACGGCGCAGCGCAACATGGGCCTCGACCCGGCCGCGACCCGCGAGCTCGTCATCCGCAGCGCCGCCGAGGCCGCGAGCGTCGGCGGTCGGATCGTCGTCGGGGTGAACACCGACGACCTGGCGTCCGAGGACGCCAGCCTCGACGCGATCGTCGACGCCTACGTCCGCCAGCTCCACCACGCCGAGGACGCCGGCGCCGGCGTGGTCCTGATGGCGAGCCGCCACCTCGCGCGCGCCGCGTCCGGACCAGACGACTACCGCTCGGTCTACGAGCGGGTCATCGCGCGCGCCGGGGCACCCGTCGTCCTGCACTGGCTCGGTGCCGCCTTCGACCCGGCGCTCGCCGGCTACTTCGGCGACGAGCGGTCGGCACCCGAGACGGTGCTCGCGGTGATGCGTGACGCGGGCGAGCGGGTCAGCGGGATCAAGATGAGCCTGCTCGACGCGTCGGCCGAGGTCGCCCTCCGTGCCCGTCTGCCCGAGGGCACCCGCATGTACACGGGCGACGACTTCCACTACGTCGACCTCATCGCCGGCGACGGGTCCGCGCACTCGGACGCGCTGCTCGGTGCCTTCGCCGCCGTCGGACCCGCCGCGTCCGCCGCGGTCCGTGCCCTGCCGGACGAGGCCGCCTTCCGCGCCGTCCTCGGCCCGACCGAGGCCCTCGCGCGCCATGTCTTCGCCGCCCCGACGTGGTTCTACAAGACCGGGATCGCGTTCCTGGCCTGGCTGAACGGTCACCAGTCGTCACCCGCGATGGTCGGCGGGCTGCACGCGGGCCGCAGCCTGCCGCACCTGTCGGAGACGGTCCGGCTCGCCAACGCCTGCGGTGCGCTCGAACACCCGGAGGCCGCGGCCGAGCGCTGGCACGCGCTGCTCGCACTGCACGGTGTGGACCGGCGCGTCACGTCGGTCCGTGGTGCACAGCCGGCCAGGAGGCCCGGTTCGGCCGCCGACGCCGCTCCCGTCCCCGAGTCGGTCGCGTGAGCGCCCCGGCTCCGGCCCGTCCCGCGGCAGCCGTCGGCGCGGCCCGCCACGCGGCAGCCGTCGGCGCGGCCCGGCTCTCGGTCAACCAGGCGACGGTGAAGCACGCCTCCCTGGCCGAGGCCATCGCGGCGGTGACCGCGGCGGGCGTCGAGGCGATCGGCACCTGGCGCGAACCCGTCGCCGACGTCGGGCTCGACGAGGCCGTGCGGATGGTCCGTGACTCCGGGCTCCGCGTGTCGACGCACTGCCGCGGCGGGTTCTTCACCCTCGCCGACGGGGCCGAGCGCCGACTGGCCATGGACGACAACCGCCGCGCCATCGACGAGACAGCGGCGTTGGCCGGTGCCGGCGCACCCGGGTCCCGACCCGTGCTGGTCCTCGTCGCCGGGGGACTGCCCAGCGGCTCGAAGGACCTCGGTGCCGCCCGCGCCCGGGTCGCCGACGCCCTGACCGAGCTCGTGCCGCACGCCCTCGACGCCGGGGTCCAGCTCGCCGTGGAGCCCCTGCACCCGATGTACGCGGCCGACCGTGCCGTGGTCTCCACCCTCGCGCAGGCCCTCGACCTGGCCGCACCCTTCCCCGCCGAGGCGGTCGGCGTCGCCGTCGACACCTTCCACGTCTGGTGGGACCCGGCGCTCGAGTCGTCGATCGCCCGCGCCGGTGCCGCCGGACGGATCGCGACGTACCAGGTGTGCGACTGGGTGACCCCGCTCGCTGCCGACCCCCTGCTCTCGCGGGGGTACCCGGGCGACGGGCACATCGACTTCGGCCCGATCGGTGCGGCGGTCGCCGCTGCCGGGTACACCGGAGACGTGGAGGTCGAGATCTTCAACCAGTCCGTGTGGGACACCGCGCCCGCCGTCGTCGTCGACCGTGTCGTGCGGAGCGTCGCCGCCCACGTCCCGCTGGGGTCCGCATGAGCGCCGTGCTCCGGTACCGGGGCCCCGCGACCACCTGGACCGATGCACTCCCCGTCGGCAACGGCCTGCTCGGGGCGATGTGCCACGGCGGTGCGCTCGCCGACCGCGTCGGCGTCAACGACGGGTCCGCGTGGTCGGGCACCGTCGAGACCGAACACGTCGACCCGCTCGACCCGCAGACCGTCCGGGCAGCGCTCGCCGACTCCCGCGCCGCGATCGCCGAGCAGCGGTTCGACGACGCCGCCGACGCGCTCCGCCGGGTGCAGCACCGGCACACGCAGGCGTACGTGCCGTTCGTCGACCTGCTCGTGACGACCACGCCCGACGGAGACGGCTCCGTGCAGGACCACGAACGGACGCTGGAGCTCCCGACCGCCACCGCGACGACGTCCTTCGTGCTCGACGGCCAGCCCGTCCGCACCGCGACCTGGGCGTCCTGGCCCCACCGGGTGCTCGTGCACGAGCTGGTGTTCCCGGACTCCGGCGTGGGGACGGTGGACGTGTCGCTCGAGACGCTGTTGCACGCGCCGCTCGACGGGTCGTCCGGTGCCGGGGCTGCTGCCGGTGCGGCGGCGTCCGGACCGGGTGACGCGGTGCTGCTCGTCCGGCTGCCGAGCGACGTCTGGCCGCCCCACGACGGCGACGTGCCGGACCCGGTGCGCTGGGACGGTCCCGCCCTCGAGGGCGCTGCGGTGCTCCGGGTGGTCGACGAGCACGATCGTCCGCTCACCACCGACGCTGCTTCCGGCCCCGAACGCGTCCGTGTGCCGGCCCGGGGGACGGTCCGGATCGTCCTCGCCACGGCGACGACCGCCCAAGGGGCCGGCCGCGCGCCGTCGGGCACCGCTGCCGACGCCGCCTCGGTCGCGGCCGGACTCGTGGACACCGCGATCGCGACCGGCATCGACCGGGTCCGCGACGAACAGCGAGCCGACCACGCCACGCTGTACGACCGGTTCACCCTGACGCTGCCGGAGGGCGACCACGCCGACCACGCCACCCTGATGACGGACGAGCGCCTCGCCCGGGTCGCCGCCGACGGCATCGCCACGGACCCCGGTCTCGCGGCGCTCCTCGTGGCGTACGGCCGGTACCTCCTCATCTGCTCGTCCCGCCCCGGTGGCCTGCCCGCGACGCTGCAGGGGATCTGGAACGCCGCACTCCGGCCGCCGTGGAGCGCGAACTACACCACGAACGTCAACCTCGAGATGGCGTACTGGCCCGCCGAGGTCACCGCGCTGCCCGAGACCGTCGAGCCGCTCGTCACGCTGGTCCAGGCCGTCGCCCGCAGCGGGGAGCAGACCGCGGCCCGGCTGTACGACGCTCCCGGGTGGGTGGCGCACCACAACACCGATGCCTGGGGGTACACCCAGCCCATCGGCGAGGGCCAGCACGACCCCGCGTACGCGTTCTGGCCGATGGGTGCGCTCTGGTTGCTCGACCCGCTGATCGCGCACGCCGACCACGGTGCCGACGACGCCTACGTCACCGACGTGCTGCTGCCGCTCGTGGCCGGTGCGCTCGCGTTCGTCGACGCCTGGCTCGTCACCGGCGACGACGGTCTCCCGCACACGGTCCCCTCGACCTCGCCGGAGAACCACTTCGTCACCGCGACGGGTGCCCCCGGGTCGGTCGACACGGACTCGGCGATGGACCTCGCGCTCATCGGCATGACGGTGTCCGCGTACCGGAGGCTCAGCGACCGGGTCGGCCTCGTGCCCGACCCGCGACTGGCGGCGCTCGCCGACGCCCTGCCGCCGATCGAGCCCGGCACCGACGGAGCCGTGCCGGAGTGGCGTGCCGACCGCGGGCACGCCGAGCCGGGGCACCGCCACGTGTCCTCGCTCGTCGCGGCGTACCCGGGCACCGAACCGCTCGACGAGTCGATGGCCGCCGCGGTCGCCCGGACGCTCGACGCCCGCGGCGACGACTCCACCGGGTGGTCGCTGGCGTGGAAGCTCGCGCTCCGTGCCCGGCTCGGGGACACCGCCGCGATCGGCAGGCTCCTGCCGCTCGTGTTCCGCACCATGGACGGGGTCGACGACGAGGGGCAGCGTGGCGGTCTCTACCGCAACCTGTTCGCCGCGCACCCGCCGTTCCAGATCGACGGCAACCTCGGCGTCGTCGCCGCCGTGGCCGAGATGCTCGTGCAGTCCCACCGCGGTCGTCTCGACCTGCTCCCCGCCGTGCCCGAGGTCTTCGCGCACGGGTCCGTCCGTGGGCTCGTCGCCCGGCCCGGCATCGACGTCGACGTGACCTGGGGCGCCGTGGGGCACGACGGCGCCGAACTGGTCGAGGCCGGCCTGCGGGCACGCACCCCGCGGGCGCTGGGTAGCCACGTGGTGCGTCACGGCGGACGCGAGGTCCTGGTGCGGCTCGACGAGGTCGGTGTCCGCGTCCCGGTGCTGTTCGACGCCGACTGAGCGCCGACCGGGTCAGCGTCGCCGGACGAGCACCACGCTGTCGAGCAGGTCGTGCGTGGTGCCGTCGTCGCGGGTGACGGACCGCGCGCGGAGTTCGGCCGCGACCACTGCCCAGTCGGCGTCGGCAGCAGCACTGTCGACATCAGCACCGTCGGCATCGGCGTCGGCGTCGGCATCAGCACCGTCGCCGCGTGCCACACCGAGTGCAGCCAGGTCGTCGTCCGGCGTCGGGAACCGGTAGGACCGCAGCTCCTCGGGTAGTTCGCCGGGCGGGGCGGCGTGCGCGGTGACCAGCAGGTGTCCGCCGGGTGCCACGAACCGGGTCGCCCGGCGCAGGATCGCGGCGCGGGGGATCTCGACCGGCCACGACTGCAGGAACGAGGCGGTCACCAGCGTGAAGCGCTCGTCGGTGTCCCACGTCGCCAGGTCGCCCGCGTCGAACCGCGCGAGGTCCTCGACGCCGGCGTCCACCGCGGCCGCGCGACCTCGGGCTGCGGCGGTGGGGGACAGGTCGACACCCGTCGCCCGCCATCCCCGCGAGGCCAGCCACAGCACGTCGCCGCCCTCGCCGCAGCCCAGGTCGAGCGCGGACCCGACGGGCCCCCGCTGATCGAGCGTCGCCACGACGTCGGCGAGCACGGCGTTCACCCGGCCGGACCACATCCGGTCCCCGTCGGCGTACCGGGACTCCCAGTACGTCGCGGCGTCGGGCAGTGTGTCGCCGGGGGAGTCGGTGCCGTGCTCGTGCGTGTGCATCCGCCCAGTGACGCACACCGCACCATCCGGACGCGAGCCCCGTTGCCGGTTCGGCAACGTCGTACCGTGCGCCTTCCCCCCCGCCCGTGCGAGGTTGACCACTCCGTGCGGACCCCCGGCGCCGCACGGGCTGGTCAACCTCGCACCAGCGCGAGCGCCCCGAGCGCCGCGAGCGCCCTGAGCGCCGCGAGCGCCCCGAGCGACGGGGGCGCCGGCTACTCCGCCGGCACCGCGTCCGCGTGCTCGATGCGCGCACTCGCCGTGGCCATGTGCTCGTCCATCGCCCGCAGCGTCGCGGCGACGTCCCGCGTCCGCATTGCGTCGTAGATCGCGCGGTGCTCGTTGTAGGCGGCCTCGGTGGCCTCACGGGTGCTGACGCGGCGGCCGACCCACACGCTCAGCATCGACCGGAGGCTCTGGAGCAGGTCGGCGAGCACGTCGTTGTCGGCGGCCCGCGCGAGCTGCACGTGGAAGCGGACGTCGGCCTCGATGAACGCGGAGGGGTCGTCGAGGGTGGCCTCCTGCCGGTCCAGGTGGTCGCCGAGCGCGTCGAGTTCCTCGTCCGTCGCGCGCTGCGCCGCCAGGATCGCCGCGGTGCGCTCGAGCGAGGACCGGATCTCGAGCAGCTCCCGCGTGCGGTTCGACGCGAGCATCAGCCCCCACGACAGGGTCGTCGGCAGCAGGTCCGACATGCCGCCGCGCAGGTACGTGCCCGAGCCCGGACGGATCTGCACGATGCCCAGGATCTCCAGCGCGGCGAGGGCCTCCCGCACCGCTGATCGGCCGACGCCCAGCCGCTCGGCCAGCACCCGCTCGGACGGCAAGCGCGACCCGGGGGCCAGGTCACCGGCGGTGAGCAGGGACACGAGCTGTCGGGCGACCTCGGACGCGGGGGACCCGACCGGCACCGACTCGAGTTCGAGCCGGATGTTGAGGGGGTCGTTCTCGCTGAACGCGGGCATGTGCCGAGCGTAGCGGTGCGACGCTCCCGGTCCCAGCGCAGTCGACCCTTTGGTCAACCGGTTGACAACTTGCGTCGAAGAGCGCAGGATGGTCCGCGTTCCAACCCCGACCAACGTCGTTCCCCCAGCAGGAGTCACTGTGGACATCCCCGCCACCCGAGGCATCCCGACCTCGGTCGTCGAGAAGACGACCATCCGGAAGATCGCCATCCGCATCGTGCCGTTCGTGGCGCTGATGTTCTTCATCAACTTCCTCGACCGCACCGCGATCTCGTTCGCGGCCCCGAACGGCATGGAATCCGACCTCGGCCTGACCGCCGCGCAGTTCGGCTTCGCGTCCGGGGTCTTCTTCATCGGCTACCTCGTGCTCGAGGTCCCGTCGAACCTCGCGCTGCACAAGTTCGGTGCCCGCATCTGGCTCGCCCGCATCATGATCACGTGGGGCATCGTCTCGCTGCTCTTCACGTGGGTGCAGAACTACCCGCAGCTGGTCGGCCTGCGCTTCCTGCTCGGCATCGCGGAGGCCGGGTTCTTCCCGGGCGCGATCCTGTTCCTCTCCACCTGGGTCCCGGCACGCCACCGCGGCAAGATGCTCGCGCTGTTCTACCTGGCGCAGCCGCTCACCAGCGTGATCGGCTCCCCGCTCGCCGGGTGGCTGATGACCCACGAGGGCCTGCTCGGCGGCCTCGCCGGCTGGCGCTTCATGTTCCTCTGCGTCTCGATCCCGGCGATCATCGTCGGTGTCCTGTGCCTCTTCGTCCTCAAGGACAAGCCGTCCCAGGCCAAGTGGCTCGACGAGGACGAGAAGGTCTGGCTGGAGACCGCGCTCGCGAAGGAGAACCAGGGCAAGAACGACGGCCACGGCAAGGGCGCCCTCCGCGCCGCGTTCGGCAACGGCCGCGTCTGGATGCTGGCGTTCGTCTACTTCGGCTTCATCTACGGCCTCTACGCGCTGAGCTTCTTCCTCCCGACGATCATCGACGGCTTCCAGGAGCAGTTCGGCACCTCGTTCGACCTGTTCCAGAAGGGCCTCATCACGGCGATCCCGTACGTGCCCGCCGCGGTCGTCCTCTACTTCTGGTCCCGTGACGCGTTCCGCCGCGGCGTGAAGGTCTGGCACATCGCGCTCCCCGCCCTGGTCGGTGGGCTCAGCATCCCGGTGGCGCTGTTCATGAACTCGCCCGCGGCCACCGTCGCCGTCATCGCGGTCACGGCCTGCGCGATCTTCGCCGCCCTGCCGAACTTCTGGACGATGCCGACGCAGTTCCTCACCGGGGCCGCAGCAGCAGCGGGCGTCGCGCTCATCAACACGATCGGCAACCTCGGCGGCTTCGCTGCCCCGTACATCACGGGCATCGTCAGCGAGTGGACCGGTGGCTACCAGGTCCCGATGTTCATCGTCGGCTTCTTCATGGTGCTCTCGAGCATCCTCATGGTCGTCGTGTCCCGCCAGCACCGCGGCGAGACCGGCACCGCCCCGACCACCACCGACGCCGAGCGCGCGGTCACCACGGAGGCAGGCGCATGACCCGGTTGTTCAACGACCCGGCGGACTTCGCCGATGAGATGGTCGACGGGTTCGTCGCCGCGAACCAGGCCCGTGTCCGCAAGGTCCACGGCGGCGTCGCCCGGTCCACGGCGAGCCCGGACGGCACGGTCGCCCTGGTCATCGGTGGCGGTTCCGGCCACTACCCGGCGTTCGGTGGTCTCGTGGGCCACGGGCTCGCGGCCGGCGCGGCGATGGGGAACCTGTTCGCCAGCCCGTCCGCGCAGCAGGTCACCGCGGTCGCGAAGGCGTCCGAGCACGGTGGCGGGGTGCTGTTGTCCTACGGCAACTACGCCGGCGACGTCCTGAACTTCGACGCCGCCGAACGTGCCCTGCGGGACGCGGGGATCGAGGTCCGCACAGTCCGCGTCACCGACGACGTCGCCTCCGCACCCAGCACCCGAACCCACGAGCGTCGTGGGATCGCGGGGGACCTCTGCGTGTTCAAGGTCGCCGGTGCCGCTGCGGAGCAGGGCATGACCCTGGACGAGGTGACTCGGGTCGCGACGAAAGCGAACGAGCGGACCCGGTCCTTCGGTGTCGCGTTCTCCGGTTGCTCCCTCCCGGGCGCCGAGGAGCCCCTGTTCACGGTGCCCGAGGGGCGCATGGCGATCGGGATGGGCATCCACGGTGAGCGCGGCATCGACGAGACCGACGTCCCCACCGCCGCGGAACTCGCGACGCTGCTGGTCGACAAGCTCCTCACCGAGCTGCCCGACGGCGTCACGGCAGACGGCGCCCACGTCGTCCCGATCCTCAACGGCCTCGGCAGCGTGAAGTACGAGGAGCTGTTCGTCGTCTACGCCACCGTCCAGCGGCTCCTCACCGACGCCGGCGCCGTGGTCGTCGAACCCGAGGTCGGCGAACTCGTCACGAGCTTCGACATGGCCGGGGTCTCCCTGACCCTGTTCTGGCTCGACGCGGAACTCGAGCAGCTCTGGGCAGCGCCGACGGACACCCCCGCGTACCGCAAGGGCGGCGCGGTCCCGCAGGAGCGGCTCCCCGAGGACGTCCTCACCGCCCACGTCGCCGCACCGGTCACCCCCGGCACCCCCGATTCGCAGGCGTCCGCCCGGGTCGTCGCCGACGCGGTCACCGCGATCCGCACCACGATCGACGAGCACGCCGACGAGCTCGGCCGCATCGACGCGGTCGCCGGTGACGGGGACCACGGCATCGGCATGCAGCGTGGCTCCACGGCCGCGGACGCGGCCGCCCGGGACGCCGCAACGCGTGGTGCCGGGGCGGGCAGCGTCCTCGCGATCGCGGGGGACGCCTGGTCGGACAAGGCCGGTGGCACCTCCGGCGCGATCTGGGGCGCCGCCCTGGAGGCCCTGGGTCGCGTCCTCGGCGACACCGACCGGCCCGACGCGGCCACCGTCCAGACCGCGGTGCACGCCGCCACCGACGCCGTCCTCGCCTTCGGCGCGGTCGTCGGCGACAAGACCATGGTCGACGCCCTCGTCCCCTTCGACGCGGTGCTGTCCGAGCGCATCGACGCGGGTGACGACCTCGTCACGGCGTGGACGGCCGCCTCCGCCGCGGCCCAGCAGGCGGCCGACGCCACCGCGGCGCTCCTGCCCCGCATGGGACGGGCCCGGACGCACGGCGAGGACGCGGTCGGCACCCCCGACGCGGGTGCCGTGTCGTTCGCCCTCATCACCGCCGCGGTCCTCCGGACGCTCAGCGTCCCGGCCTGACCCCGACGCAGCACCAGCACCAGCACCAGCAGCACCACGAGAGAGGCATCCCCATGAGCGAGCAGTTCCGTCTGGTCGTCGGCTCCGACGACGCCGGCTTCGACTACAAGGAGGTCATCAAGCGTGACCTCGAGGCCGACCCCCGCGTCGCCAGCGTCGTGGACGTCGGCGTCGACGCGGACGGCCACACCGCCTACCCGCACGTCGCCGTCGACGCCGCCCGCCTGGTCGCGAACGGCGAGGCGGACCGCGCGATCCTGATCTGCGGCACCGGGCTCGGCGTCGCGATCGCCGCGAACAAGGTGCCCGGCATCCGCGCCGTCACCGCGCACGACTCCTTCAGCGTCGAGCGCTCGGTCCTCTCGAACGACGCCCAGGTCCTCTGCATGGGCCAGCGGGTCGTCGGCATCGAGGTCGCACGGCGGATGGCGAAGGAGTGGCTCGGCTACACCTTCGACCAGAGCAGCGCGAGCGCCGACAAGGTCAACGCGATCTGCGCGTACGACGGCAGCGCCCCGGTCGGGACCGACGCGTGACCCGGGCCACGGCGACGCCCCGACTGACGATCGGGGTGTCCCTGAAGATGTACTTCGGCCACGCCCGCACGATCGCGTGGGCCGAGGCCGTGGCCGACATCGCCCGCACGCACCCGGCGGTGACCGACGGCAGCGTCGAGCTGTTCGTCATCCCGACCTTCCCGTCGCTCGTCCCCGTGCGTGCGGCGCTGACGGGTTCCGGCGTGCTCCTCGGCGCGCAGGACCTGGCGTGGGCGGACGAGGGCGCCTTCACCGGCGAGGTCTCGGGGCGTGAGCTCGCGGAGATCGGCGTCGACCTCGTCGAGATCGCGCACGCCGAACGGCGCTCCCTGTTCCACGAGTCCGACCAGGACGTCGCCGGGAAGGTGCACGCCGCCTTCCGGAACCACCTGCGGCCCCTCATCTGCGTCGGCGAGTCGACCCGGGCCTCCCACCCGGACCAGATCGCGGACGCGGTCACCGAGGTGACCGCCCAGCTCGACCGCTTCGTCCAGACCGCGGTGGCGGACGGCATCGCCGGTCCCGTCGTCGTGGCGTACGAGCCGGTCTGGGCCATCGGTGCCCCGGCTCCCGCGCCCGACGACCACATCGTCGCGGTGCTCGCCGGCATCGAGGCCCACCTCGCCACCCGGCCGGAGCTCGCCGGCAGCGTCGTGATCTACGGCGGCAGTGCCGGACCCGGGCTGCTGACGCGGGGAGGGGGCCGCATCGGCGGGCTGTTCCTCGGCCGCTTCGCGCACGACCCCGCGGCGATCCGGACGATCCTCGACGAGGCCGAGCAGCTGGGGGCCGACGCATGACCTCTCTCCTCGGCCTCTCGACGTACGCCTACTTCTGGCGGATGTCCGACCGCGTGCCGGCGCCGATGTCCCTCGACGACGTCCTCCGCGACGCGGCGTCCCACGACGGCGTCGACCTGTTCCAGATCTGCGACCACCTACCGCTCGACACCGCGTCGGACGAGCGGTTGGCGGCGCTGAAGGCCCTGGCCGACGACCTCGGCCTCGTGCTCGAGGTCGGCACCCGCGGCACCGCGCCCGAGCACCTCGCCCGGTACCTGCACGTCGCCGAGCAGCTCGGCGCGACGCTCGTCCGCTCGATGTGGACGAGCGGCGACGACCGGCCCGACGCGGCCGAGACCGAACGGCGACTCCGCCAGGCCCTGCCCGCGTACGAGGCCGCCGGCGTCACGCTCGCCCTCGAGACGTACGAGGTCGTGCCCACCACGAACCTCGTCGCCGTCGTCGCCCGGATCGGGTCCGACCACCTCGGGGTCTGCCTCGACCCGGCGAACACCGTCGCGGCCCTCGAACACCCGGCGGACGTCGTCCGGATGACCGCCCCGTACGTCCGGAACTGGCACGTGAAGGACGCCGACTTCACCCGCACCCCGGGCTGGGTCGGCTTCCAGTACACCGGCGTGCCGATCGGCACCGGCCGCATCGACCACCTGCGGATCCGCGACGCGATCGACCCGCAGACCCGGGGCGTCAACCGCGTCATCGAGTTCTGGCTCCCGTGGCAGGACGACACCGTCGCCGCCGAGCCGGAGCCCGGGGAGACCCCCGCACAGACCACCACCCGCACCGAGGCGGCGTGGACCGAACACACCATCGAGTACACCAGGAGCAGGGAATCATGACCGACACCGCCATCAGCCACACCACCGCAGCCGGCTCGGGCACCGCCGACGTCACCGTCGCCGTGATCGGCGCCGGCGGCAAGATGGGCACCCGCGTCTCGAACAACTTCGCCAAGAGCGAGTACACGACGCGCTACAGCGAGGCCTCGCCCGCCGGCCAGGAGCGCATCAAGGACCTCGGCCGCGAGCTGACCGACAGCATCGAGGCCGCCAAGGTCGCCGACGTCGTCATCCTCGCCGTGCCGGACGTCCTCCTCGGCACCGTCTCGGAGCAGCTCGTCCCCGAGATGCGTTCCGGCGCCACGATCCTGACGCTCGACCCCGCCGCGGCCTACGCGGGCCTCCTCGCCAAGCGCGAGGACATCCACTACGCCGTGGCGCACCCGTGCCACCCGTCCGTGTTCCTCGAGCGGACCAGCAAGGAGGAGTGGGACGACACCTTCGGTGGCATCGCCGCCCCGCAGGAGGTCATCGCGGCCTTCGACGCCTCCGAGTCGCTCGGTGACGAGGGCGACCGTGCCAAGGCGATCGCCGAGGCCGTCATCACGACGATGTACGCCCCCGTCATCCAGGTGCACTGGGTCACCGTCAAGCAGCTCGCCGTGCTCGAGCCGACCCTCGTCGAGACCATCGCCTGCATGATCGGCGACTTCCTCCACGACGCGCTCGAGGAGACCGTGAACGGCGTCGGCGTGCCCCGCGAGGCCGCCCGCGCGATGCTCTACGGTCACACCTGGATCGCGCTGACGAACGGTCTCCGCGGCTCGAACCCGTTCTCGGACGCCTGCCACATCGCGATGGGCTACGGCCGCGAGAAGCTCATCAAGGAGGACTGGAAGCAGGTCTTCGACGACAGCGAGCTCGACAGCGTCATCGCCAAGATGCTGAAGATCGACGCGGTCAAGCGCTGAGCGACCGCCCGGTCGACCCCCGCGGGCCCCAGGCCTCGTCGAGCGTGATGCTCACGAGGCCCGGGGCCCGCAGTGCGTGCACGGCCCGGCGGAACCACGCGTCCGCCGCGGGGGAGTGCTGCTCCGGGTCCGTCGCGTCCGGCACGAACTGCGGCCCGTGGCCGTCCTCGACGTCGGCGCGCGGCATCGGGACCGGCGCCGAGGTCGCGACCGCGTTGAACCGCGGACGCAGGGTCACCGGCCCGACGTGGAGCGATCGGCCGGCAGCCAGCCTGGAGGCACTCATCGCCACCCAGCGCAGCATCCGCACCGCCTCGGTCACCTGGGCACGGGACCGGTCGTGCATCTGCGGCGTCACGCTGAAGGTCAGGGGCCCGTCCCAGTCCCGGAAGAGCGCGACCGCCCGGTTCAGCTCGGTGAAGTGCGCGCGGGTGCCGGCGACGACCTCGAGGCCACCGTCCGCCCGAGCGGCTTCCCGCAGCGCCTGCTGCAGTGCCGGCGTCGTCACGTGGGTGCGCGGGTCGAACGCCCCGACGCGCACGACCGCGCCGCTGCTCAGCACGTCGTCGATCGCGGCGCGCAGCGCGACCGGGTCGTCGGTCACGAAGCGGACGTCGAGCGGGGCGTGGACCGCGTCCCGGCGGGCGGACGCGAGCACGGCGGCCGCGTTCGGCGCCCCGACGACCGGCTCGACGAGGACCGGCACGCCCGGTCGCAGCGCGTCGTCCGGCGGGCGCAGGGCCGCCGGGGCCGAGGACGCGAGCAACTGGAGCACCGGGGCAGGGGCGGCCGTGAGGTCCTCCGCCGGGTCCTCGACCGGCGGGACGTCCGAGAGGACCGTCACCGAGCCTCCCGTCTCGACGTGCGCGCAGCGCAGGGTGAACGCCTGCCGGACCGTGGCGCCGGGCTCGAGCGCGACCGGGAACGGCTCCGCGAGCGGCGTCGAGTAGGTCTTGAACGACGCGTCGGACCAGTTCCGCTGGTCCTCCATCTCGAAGACGTCCCCGGTCATCGTCATCGCGACCGCGATCGAGCCGGCGGTCCAGCGGTACCCGACCACGTCGACGGCGGGCTGGTGCGGGGCGATCCAGAGCGGGTACGACGTGATCGACGGCCGGCCGTCGGGGTGCTCGACGACCAGGGGCACCCCGGCGAGTCCGGCGGGGTGCAGCGCGACGAGACCGACGCGGTTGCGGCGGAACGCACGGAGCGTCGTCGCGGACCCGTCCACCCGCAGGACGTCGCCCTCGATGCGGACCGCGAGGGTGTACTCGAGCACGTCGTCCCCGTCGAACCCGCTCCGCGCGGCGATCCGGACGTCCACGCCCGTGCTCGTCCGGTCCACGGTCCGGCTGACCAGGGTGTCCTCGGCGGTCCGCCAGTCGTGGTCCCGCGTGACGAACCGCACGGCCCGCAGCACCGGCGTGCCGTCGTGGGTGAGGTCCGCGACCTCGGTCCCGCGCAGCCGGAGCCGCCACGGGCCGACCGTGACGGACTCCTCGGGGGTGGCGTCCGGCCAGGCTTCCGCTCGTGCGTCGTCATCGATCACGGCGTCAGTCAACCGTGTCCAGCCCGCCACCGCCACTGCTGGACAACCGGTTGACCATTCCGCTCCGGTCGGTACGCTGAGCAGACGGACGGGGCGACGGCGCCCCGCGGGACGGGGCAGATGCGATGACCGGGCGACTCGACGGCAAGGTGGCGCTCGTGACGGGCGCGGGATCGGGGATCGGGCGGGCGATCGCCGACCGGTTCGTGGCCGAGGGGGCCCGCGTGGTCTACGCCGACCGTGACACCGCCGCGGCGACGACGGCGGCCGACGCAGCCGGTGCCCTCGCGGTCCCGCTGACGATGGACATCGCGTCCGAGCCCTCGGTCGCCGACGGGTTCGCGTCGCTCGCGGACGACGGCCTCGTGCCGGACGTCGTGGTCGCCAACGCCGGCGTGCAGCTCTTCGGCCAGGACGCCGCCGTGGCCGACGTGCCGCTCGAGGCCTGGGAGCGGACGCTCGCGGTCAACCTGACCGGCACGTTCCTCACGCTCAAGCACGCCGTGCGGGCGATGCGGCCCCGCGGCGGCGGGTCGATCGTCTGCACGGGCAGCCCGACGGGCCTGAACGGCGAGGGCTCGACGTTCGCCGCGTACTCGTCGACGAAGGGCGGCATCCACGCGCTCGTCCGCTCGACCGCGATGGCGTACGCCCGCGACGGCATCCGGGTCAACACGGTGGTGCCCGGCTACACCGAGACCGGCCTGGTGACGACGATCGCGACGGACCCGGAAGCGCGAGCGGCCATCGTCGCGCGCACGCCGCTCGGCCGCGCGGGCACGCCCGACGACGTGACCGGGATCATGGTCTACCTGGCCAGCGACGAGTCGTCCTTCGCGACCGGGGCCGAGTTCCGCGTCGACGGCGGCATGACGAGCCTCTAGCCCGCGTCGGTCAGGTCCGGTCGGCACCGACCAGCGCCGATCGGTCCTGGTCGGCGCCGGTCAGCCCATCCGGGTCGACGCAACTCCGCCGTCCACGTCGATGGTGCCGCCGTGCACGAACACGGCCTCGTCCGAGGCGAGCCACCGCACCGCGAACGCGATGTCGACGGGTCGCACGGGCACCCCGGCCGGGGTCCCCGCCGTCATCGCCGCCAGCGCGTCCGCCGAGTCCGCGTTCCCCGGCGTCGCCGTCGCGCCCGGCGCCACCGTGCTCACCCGCACCCCGCTCGGCCCGAACTCGGCCGCCCACGCCCGGGTCAGCTGCTCGACGGCGGCCTTCGTCGCCGGGTAGAGCGCCATGAACGGCACCCCGACGCGGGCCATCCACGACCCGACGTTCACCACGACGCCGGAGCCCCGCGCCGCCATCGCCGGGGCGAGTTCGCCGACCAGCACGTGTGGCGCGCGCACGTTCGTCGCCCAGAGCTCCTGCATCGCCGCGTCGGACAGGGCCGCGGTGGGGCCGCCGGGGTAGACGCCGGCGTTGTTCACCAGCACGTCGACCCGTCCACCGAGCGCCTCGGTGGCCCGGGTGGCGAGGTCGCGCACGGTGTCGGGCTCGTCGGACAGGTCGGCGCGGACGACGACCGCGTCGCCGCCCTGGGCGGTGATGGCGTCCACCACCCGCTGGGCCCGCTCGGCACTGCGGCCGGACACGGCGACCCGGGCACCGGAGGCCGCGAGGACACGGGCGATCGCCTCGCCGATGCCGCTGGTCGCGCCGGTCACCAGGGCGGTGCGGCCGGCGAGCCGGTCGTCACGGGGGAGGGACTCGAGGACTGCTTCGTTCGTCTGCATGCATCCAGCCTCCTGGCGGCACCGGCTCGTCGGCTTGCCCGGATCCGCGAGGTCCTTGCCCGATCCCGCACGACCCCGGCAGTGGTGCCGCCGCCCACGGCCGGGCGGGGTTGGATGGGCACATGGACGACGGCACCAGCGACCACCTCGACCGCGCGCTCGCGACCGCGCTCCGCCGTGTCGAGGACCGCCGCACCGTGCCGGAGCTCGGGCTCACGGTGTCCCGCGTGTACGACACCACCCCGCTCGGCTACCAGCGGTACACACCGTCGCTCTCGGTGGTGCTGGCCGGTCGCAAGCGCTCGATCGTCGGTGACGATGACCAGGTCTGGGGCCGCGAGCACTTCATCATCACGCCCGTCGACCTGCCCGTCATCGCCGGGGTCGTCGAGACCGAGCCGGAGGTCGGCTTCGTGTCGGCCGTCTGGCAGCTCGACGCGTCCGTGGTGGCCGACGTCGCCGGTGCGATGGCCCGCCCGACCCCGTCCGACGCCGAGCCCGGCCGGCTCGGCACGTGGACGCCCGCACTGGCCGACGCCTTCGCCCGGCTCGTCGCGCTGATGGACACCCCCGAGGACGTCCCCGTGCTCGCACCGCTCGTCAGCCGGGAGGTCGTGCTCCGCCTCCTGCAGACCGACCAGGCACCGCGGATCCTGGCCGCGATCGGCACCGGCGAGGCCGCGGTCGTCGCCGCCGCCACCCGCCTGCTCACCGAGCGCACCGCCGAGCCGTGGTCGATGACGACGCTCGCCGACGCCGTCCGCACGAGCGAGTCCACGCTCTACGCCCGCTTCCGGAGCGCGACGGGGATGTCGCCGATGCAGTACCTCAAGCGGCTCCGCCTGGGGGAGGCCAAGCGCCGGATGGTCGTCCACGGCGACACCGCGGCGCAGGCCGCGTCCGCCGTCGGGTACCGCAGCGCGTCGCACTTCTCGCGGGACTACCGCGCCGCCTACGGGCGACCGCCGGCCGAGGACGCAGCCGTCGCCCGCACCCACTTCGCGCTCGTCCCGGCCTGATCCGACCACGGACAGGAGGCTCACCCCGGCCTGGCAGGACACCTCCAGACCGCGGTGAGTCTGTGACGGGCCGCAGGAACTCCCCGCCGTTCCCCAGCCGGGATCAGGTTCGTGACCAATACGTTATCTTCCCGAGTCGCCGCACCAGACGGGCGGTTCTGACCCGGAAGGAACCATGGGACGCCACGCACTGCCAGCAGGTGACGACGGCCGTCGACCCGCTCCCGTCCCCAGCTCCACCTCCAGCTCGAGCCCCACCACCGGCCCCGCGCGCCGCGGCCGTCGCTCTGCCGCCGGCACTGCCTCCACCCGGGCCGGCGTCGTCGAGCACGAGCAGCCGGCCCGCGTGGTCGCCCCCGCTCCGACCCGCGTGGGTGCCCCCGCTCCGACACGCCTGGCACGGCCGCTCGTCGCCGCACCGCCTGCCGTCGTGGCCTCCCGGACGGCCGGACTCCGTGCCGAGCGTGCCGTCGACCCGCGGCACGTCCGCCGTGCCGCCAACGCCCGCCGCGCCGCGCTCCTGCTCGCTCCGGCCCTGGCGATCACCTCGACCCTGTCGCTCTCGATCCCGGCGAACGCCGCGACGCCCGAGCCCGCACCGGTCCACGCGACGACGACGTCCGAGCAGCTGCAGACCTTCACGGTCGCCCACGACGTCGAGGTCCCGATCATCTCCTCGGACGGCATGACCACGACGTCGGTCGTGTCCTACCCCACCCTCGTGCTCCGCTTCGGCGTCACCACCGCCCAGGCGCAGGCAGCCCTGTCGGCAGCGCTGTCGCCCGGTGGCGACCGTGCCACGGTGCTGCAGACGGCGCTGGCCTACATGGGGGACCCGTACGTCGAGGGCGGTGCGAGCCACGCCGGCATCGACTGCTCCGGGCTGACGATGGTGGCGTACCAGGCCGTCGGCATCCAGCTCGCGCACTACGTCCCCACGCAGGACGCCGTCGCGACGACCGTCCCCGAGTCCGAGGCGAAGCCGGGCGACATGGTGGTCTACGACAACGAGGACCACGTCGGGCTGTACCTCGGCGACGGCCTCGTGCTGCAGGCCCCGCACCCCGGTGAGGTCGTGGACATCGTCCCGATGTACTCGGCCGCCCACCACTTCGCCCGGCTCCTGCCCGCCGGTTCCTGACGCCCCGCGTCGGACGCACCCGGCGTGCCCTGGACCCGAGGGTCCACCGGGCCGACGGCGGCGCTGCCGAGTGGGGCCGAGCCTCCCGTAAGCTGGAGTGATGGCCACCGAGATCCGCACCCCGTTCGAGGAGCAGAGCGCAGCAGCACGCTCTGCCCGACCGCAGGTGCGCCCTCGCACCGAGGGCTGGCAGCAGGCGACCGACGGCGACGGCCGGCCCCTCCTGCAGTTCGCGTCGCCGAAGCGCGGCAAGCCGCCGGTGCACCTCGCCGACATGACGACCGAGGAGCGCGAGGCCGCCGTGGTCGCGCTCGGTCTGCCGAAGTTCCGGGCCAAGCAGCTCGCGACCCACTACTTCACGCACTACACGTCCGACCCGGCGAAGATGACCGACCTGCCGGCGGCCCAGCGCGAGCAGCTCGTGCAGGGCATGCTGCCGCCGCTGCTCACCGAGACCCGGCGGCTGGCGACGGACAAGGGCGACACGATCAAGTTCCTCTGGAAGCTGCACGACGGTGCCCTGGTCGAGTCGGTGCTGATGCGCTACCCCGGCCGGATCACCCTGTGCGTGTCGTCCCAGGCCGGGTGCGGCATGAACTGCCCGTTCTGCGCCACGGGACAGGCCGGGCTGACGCGGAACATGTCCACGGCGGAGATCATCGAGCAGATCGTCCGGGCCAACGCGGCCATCGCCGCCGGGGAGCTCGGTGGTGACCCGCGCAAGGGCGGGCAGGACCGCGTCGACGCCGAGCGCGTGACGAACATCGTGTTCATGGGCATGGGGGAGCCGCTCGCGAACTACAAGCGGGTGATGGACGCCGTCCGCCTGATGGTGGCGCCGCAACCGAGCGGGCTCGGGATGAGCGCCCGAGGCATCACGGTGTCGACCGTCGGGCTGGTGCCCGCGATGCTGAAGCTCGCGGACGAGGGCATCCCGCTCACCTTCGCGCTGTCACTGCACGCGCCCGACGACGAACTCCGTGACGAGCTCATCCCGGTGAACTCGAAGTGGAAGGCCGACGAGGCGATCGACGCCGCCCACAACTACTACGTCAAGACCGGTCGGCGGGTGTCGATCGAGTACGCGCTCATCAAGGACATGAACGACCACGCCTGGCGCGCCGACCTGCTGGCGGAGAAGCTCAACAAGCGCGGCAAGGGCTGGGTGCACGTCAACCCCATCCCGCTCAACCCGACCCCCGGGTCCGTGTGGACGTCGTCCGAGGTCCACGTGCAGGACGAGTTCGTCCGCCGACTCAACGCCGCCGGCATCCCGACCACCCTCCGCGACACCCGCGGCAAGGAGATCGACGGCGCCTGCGGGCAGTTGGCTGCGGCGGAGTAGCTGGCAGGAGTCGAGGTTCGCCCTCGTCCTTCGTCTCAGGAGGCACGGTGCTCATCGGCACCGTGCCTTCGGTCGTCCCCGGGCCCGCGCGTGCTGTTCAACCCCCGGATCTCCGCTGGTGTCGCTGGGTCCTCCTGCCGTTCACCTGGGCGCGACACGCCCGGGTGCGAGGACGGTTGGCGGGGCCCTGGGGCCGTGTGTAAAGTAATCACTCGTTGCCGCTGATGCGGAGAACGGAACGGCCGAGACGGTCACAGGGTCAACACCCTGAGACGCAGTCCGGACGGGGTCCCGGTCAGGCAACCACCACCGATGTTCGTCATCGGTGGTCAACCAAGAACGAATGCCTCTCTGGCGGAATCCTTCACGGGTCGAGCGGGGAGTGCGTCTGGTCCTTGAGAACTCAACAGCGTGCACATTGTCAATGCCAATTTATTGACCTCGTCGCCGAGCTTGCTC
>NZ_JADKRX010000008.1 GCF_015350975.1 Curtobacterium sp. VKM Ac-1395 | reverse complement strand
GCGGGAGCCGCCGGGCGGCACGGTGCCCGCTGGCACCGAGCCTCCCGTCCGTCGGGTGTCGCGACGCGCGCTAGTCCACGCGTGCTGCCACGGCGCGGCGACGCACGGCCAGCACGCCGGCGCCGGCGGCGACCAGGAGCAGCGCGGCGGCGACGCCCCCGGCGATGTCGGTCCCCGTGTACGCGAGGCCACCGACGACCGCCGTCCCCGTCACCGGGTCGATCGTGATGGTCGTCCAGCCGAGCACGGTGCCGTCCAGCGCGGTGACGACGATCCGGTGTGTTCCGGCCGAGGCATCCGCGGGGACGGTGACGCGGACCGTGCCGTCCGCCGCGACCGTCTCCGTGCCGAGCAGCACCGGGGTCGAGGTCATCCAGACGTGCACGCGCTCACCGGCGTGCTCGCGGCCGACGCCGATCGTGATCGTGTCGCCCGCGCGTGCGCTGGCCGGCCCGGTCAGGGTGCGGTTCGCGTTCGTGAGCGCCGACTCGGACGGAGCAGCGGGCGACGTGGGCGGAGTCGGCGCAGTGGCACCGGGCTTCGGGGTGGAGCCACCACCCGGGGCCGGCGCAGGGGTCGGGGTGGGTGTCGCGCCCCCGTCTCCGGGCGTCGGGACCGGGCTGCCGCCGTCGCCCGGCGTCGGCGTCGGCGTCGGCGTCGGCGTCGGCGTCTCGACCGTGCACGGGTAGGTGCCCGTCCGGAGCGAGAAGCCGTCCGTGTCGTTGTCGTCGGCGTAGAAGGTGGCGCGTGCACCGGCAGTGCAGACGTCGGAGATCGCGAAGCCCTCGTTGGCGAGCGTGCGGGACGCGTCGGCCGGGGCCTCGTACACGGTGTCGAGCGTGAAGACGCCGTCGGTGATCGTGTACAGCGCGGTGCGGCCGGCGCAGGCGTCGTCGCACACCACCCAGAGCGCGTCGAGCGTCGGGTCGAACTGCACCTCGGCGACCACGCTGAACGGGGAGGCGATGGTGGCCACGCGCTGCGCGGACCCGTCACCCATGAGCGCGTAGGCGTACGTGCTCGCGGTGCCCTCGACACCGACCAGGAACAGCCCGGCGCCGTGGTCCGCGTAGGTCGACGGTGCGTAGGCGGCGCCGGTGTGCTCGTCACGGAAGCCGTGCGCGGTCAGCCAGGTGTCCGGGATCCAGGTGACGCCCTCGAGGCCGGCGTTCGCACCGAGCCCCGGGAAGTCCGCCGCCAGGTTCCACTCGTCCGTCGCGCGCAGGGTCGCCTGCGAGCCGTCGGTGGTGGCGAAGCGCAGCACGGACGGGCGGCTCGTCGAGGACACGTCGTTGTCGCGTTCCGTCGACACGTCGACCGCGCCGGGGTCGTCGGTGGTCACGGTCACGCCCTCGGCGTCCGGGGTCCCGGAGCCGTCGGCGTAGCGCAGGTCCGTGCCCGCGGCGTTCGACGGCGCCCAGCCGCCCGCGCCGTCGGAGACCATGCGGTAGAGCAGCCCGTCGCCGTTCTGCACACCCCAGAGCACGCCGCCGTCCTCCGCGGTGGACGAGGACTGCCAGTCGAGCCCGCTCAGGTCACCCGCGAAGGTGTCGGTGTCGTCGAGCACGGTCTCGTCCGGACCACCGGGCCAGGCCTCGGCGGTGACGACACCGGCGAAGCGGTTGGTCGCCCCCTTGGTGGCCTCGGCGGTCTCGGCGAAGTCGCCCGTCCCGTCCGGGTTCCGGCCGTACGTGGTCGCGGCGTGCGCGGTCCAGGAGTACGTGTCGACGAGCGTGCCGCCCGGGCTGGACAGCCGCGCGGAGTCCGCCTTGCCGAGTCCGAA
The DNA here is from genome assembly GCF_015350975.1 of Curtobacterium sp. VKM Ac-1395. GTDB lineage: Bacteria > Actinomycetota > Actinomycetes > Actinomycetales > Microbacteriaceae > Curtobacterium. Next base: position 85,563 of record NZ_JADKRX010000008.1, on the reverse strand, counting down.
GCCGAAGTCGGCCTCGTCGAGCACCGCGAAGCCGCCCGCGGCGATCGTGGTGCCGGCCGGGATCGCGTACGCGTGCGTGTCGTCGCCGTCACGGAACACGAACCCACCGAGGTCGACCGTCGTCGTGCCCGTGTTCACCAGCTCCACCCAGTCGCCGGGGACGCCGTCCTGCGACTCGACCTCGTTGATGCGCACCGGGGAGGAGCAGTCGTTCGCGGCGCCCTTCGTCGAGCGCGTGGTGTCGACCAGGTCGCCGACACCGTCGGGGCAGCGCCCGTACGTGACCTTCGCGTGCTCCTGGTACGCGTACGTGAGCACCTGCGCACCGCTGGTGTCCGAGATCCGGACCGAGTCGGGGTTGCCGAGGCCGAAGTCGAACCCGGGCGCGGTCGTCGACTCCTGGTTCAGCACGAAGTACCCGCCGGCGGGGACGACGGACCCGGTCGGCAGCACGTACGGCGTGTGCGCGTCGTCGCTGTCGAGCATCGACCAGCCGCTGATGTCGATCGCAGCGGCCGACGTGTTCGCGAGCTCGACCCAGTCGACGTCGTCGCCGTTCGACTCGACCTCGTTGACGACCAGCCCGGCGGGGGCAGCAGCGGCAGCGAGGGCAGGGGCGGGGGTGGGAGCCGGGGCGGCGGTCGCCGGGCTGCTGGCGAGGACGCCTGCCGCGAGCACGGCACAGGTCGCGACGGCGGCGCCGAGGCGCAGGGACGGGGAGGGCATGCAGGATCCTTCGAGGGGAGCGGGTCGGGCCTGCACGACTGTTCAGCATCCGGGCGTCCGGCCGGTGGCCCGGAGGTGAACGGGCGGTGGCCGCGGCGTCCCGCACCGACGACGGACGGGAGGCTCCCCAGCGGTCCGGCACCGAGCCTCCCGTCCGGCGGCCTGAACTGTCGTGACGCGCCTCAGCGCCGGATCAGCAGCGCGCTCGCCCGCGGCGACAGCGCCGCGTCGAGCACCAGGCAGGCCGCGCCGACGGCGGCCACGTCGGCCCCACGGTCGGTCTCGACCACGGTCACCGGGTGCTTCGGCACGAGGATCGGCGACTCCGTGATCGCCGCCCGTGCTGCCGGCAGTGCGGCGGCGGCGACGCGCGACCAGAACGGCCCGCCGAACACGACGCGGTCGATGTCGAGCAGGTTGACGATGACGACGGCCGCGCGGCCCATCACGGTGCCCGCCTCGGCCGCGAGCTCGAGGGCGGTCGGGTCACCCGCGTCGATGGCGGCGGCGAAGGCGTCCCAGGCCCGGTCGACCGAGCCGAGGTCCGTGACGTCCCCCAGGTCGAGCCCGCGCGAGGCCGCGATCCGCACGATGCGCTCGGGTGCCACCGCGGCGCCGACCTCGCCGCGGTCCCCCTGTCCGTCCGGGGTGCCGGCGAAGGGGCCCTGCTCGACCATGATGTGGCCGGCGTCGCCCGCGTTGCCTCCGGTCCCGCGCACGGGTTCGTGGTCGACGACGAGCCCGACGCCGAACCCCGTGCCGAAGTACACGAAGGCGAAGTTCCGCGCCGAGGACTCCCCCGCCAGGAACATCTCGCCGACAGCGGCCGCGGTGACGTCCTTCTCCAGGAGCACCGGGTGGCCGGTGGCCTCGGCGAGGGCGTCCCGCAGCGGCACGTCCTTCCACCGCGGCAGGAACGGGGGGTCGAGCACGATGCCGGCGTCGACGTCGATCGGCCCCGGGCTGGCGATGCCGACCCCGAGGACCGCGTCGGCGTCGACGTCGGAGGTCCGCACGAGGTCCTCGACCGCCGAGGCCATCGTCCGCACGACCTGCTCGGGGTCGTCCGCGGTCGGGGTCGACGTCGTGGTGGCGGCGACCACGGTGCCGGCGAGGTCGAGCAGCACGTACGTCACGACGGCGGGGTCGATGTGCACGCCGACGGCGAACCGGCTGCCCGGCTCGAGGCGCAGGATCGTGCGGGGCTTGCCGCGGCCGGACACGACCGTGCCGGACTCGACGATCATCCCTGCTTCGATGAGGAAGCGCGTGACGTTCGAGACCGTCTGCGCGCTGAGGCCCGTGCGCCCGGCGAGCTCGACGCGGCTCAGCCCGTCGGGCGAGCGGCGGACGGCGTCGAGCACGACCGTGCGGTTGAAGCCGCCGATCGACGGCAGGTTCGCGCCGCGCCGGTGTTCCGCCATGTCGCGACCATACCGCGCAGCCCGTCCTCCCCCGGGAGGATGACATGACTGGCCCCAGCAGTGCTCGCACCGTTAGCCTGACCGCATGACGGACCTCCGCCTCGAAGAACTCTCCGCCTCGACCGCCGCCGCGGCCAACTCCCTGACGCTCAAGCCAGGCCAGGAACAGTTCGTGCAGCCCACCACGTACGGTGTCGCCGAGTCGGACGTCAAGCCGAGCGCCTCGTGGCCCCGGGTCGTGCTCGACGGTGACGAGGTCGTCGGCCTCATCATCGGCAGCTTCGACGCCGACAACGCGCAAGAGGAACTGCAGGCCTGCATCTGGCGCGTCAACGTCTCGGGCACCGCCCAGGGCCGTGGCGTCGGGCGCTTCGCCGTGCACGGCCTCGCCGACGAGGCCCGCAAGCGCGGCTTCGAACGCCTCACCGTCGTCTACGAACCCGGTGAGGGCTCCCCCGAGGACTTCTTCCGCGCCGTCGGCTTCGAGGTCGTCCGCGAGACCCAGTACGGCGACCACTTCGCGGTCCTCTCCCTCTGATGCCCCCGGCCGCCGTCGGCCCACACCCCGACGACGAGCGACCGGACCCGGCTGACTTCGGTGCCGCCGTCGCCGAGGTCGTGCGTGCCATCCCGCCCGGTCGTGTCATGACGTACGGGGACGTGGCCGCAGCGCTCGGCTCCCGTGCGTCGCGTGCCGTCGGCAAGGTCATGGCCCACGAGGGCTCCGACCTGCCGTGGTGGCGCGTGGTCCGGTCCGGCGGGTTGCCGCCGGTCCGGCACGAGGCGCGCGCGCTGGAGCACTACCGCGTCGAGGGCACGCCGCTGCGCTGGCGAGACACGGCCTGGAGGCTCGACATGCCCCGTGCGCGCTGGTCTCCGGAGCCGTTCGGTCACGAACCGATAACGGAGCCGAACTGATCCAAACCGCTGCGGCAGGGGCGCCGAATCACTGTCACAACCGGGAAACACCCGGGGCGCTCACCAGCCGCACAACGCTGGTTCTCCACCCTCAAGCGGGGTGTGTTCGGCGTGTAATCAGCAAAGGACCCACCATGCGCAAGATCACCAAGACCACGGTCTCCCTCGCCGCCGCTGGCGCGATCATCCTCACCGGTGCCGGGTTCGGCGTCTCCGCCGCGCAGGCCACCCCCACGATCCACACGGTCGCCTCGTCCTCCTCCAAGATCCCCGCCCCCGTCGCGTCGGTCCCCGAGGTCCTCGGCGGCGACACCTCCGTCGCCCTCGACAAGGGCTTCACCGACGCCCTCACCTCCCTCAAGCTCACCCCCGGTGTCTCCGGCACCGCGAAGCTCGCCGACGGCGCCGTGTCGTTCCCGATCACCGCCGGGTCGGTCACGTACTGGAGCCCGGACGGCAACTACCGCCCCTACGTGCAGGGCCTGCTGAACCACGACGACTCGGGTCTGACCCTGAAGGCCGGCGACACGACCGTCACGCTGGAGAACTTCGTCGTGAACCCCGGCTCCTCCAAGCTCTACGGCGACGTCCTCGTCAACGGTGAGGTCGCAGCCCCGAACGCGTACCTGTTCTCCCTCCACGGTGGCTCGCTGAAGGCCCTGCAGCTCGAGGGTGACAACGCGATCCTGACCGGCACCACCGTCCACGTCTCCGCCGACGCCGCAAAGCTGCTCAACAGCACCTTCAAGACCGACGCCGTCAAGGCAGGCCTCCTCGTCGGCACCGCCACCATCACCGCCCAGATCAAGTAACACCCCGCACCACAGCACCACCACACGAGAACGCCGCCCCGATCACGGGGGCGGCGTTCTCTGCGTTGCGCGGGAGTTCCGGCGTCACGGGCGCATCCGATGCTGGTTCCCCTCCGCGGCGATGACGAATCCGGTCGTCTCCGCCCGACGTTCCCGGACCGGATCCGTCACCCCGCTGGCAGAACCACCTCGCCGACGGACAGCGCGCCGATGGAAGAACTCGCTCCGCGCGAATCCACCCATGACGCACGCGATGGGAAGCGGAAACGCGCGTCGCAGGTCGGAACGAACGACCCCCTACGCGCGAAACGGCCTGCCGCACGCAGAACGACCCTCTACGCGCGAAACGACTCCCTACGCGCGGAACGACCGCCTCCGCGCGAAACGACTCCCTCCGCGCGGAACGACCCGCGACGCGCGGAAGGACCCGCCAGGTGCGGGACGACCGACTGCACGGGCGTCAGACGTCGAAGCGGGCGCCCTCCGGGTTCGACGGCAGCAGGAACATCACGAACAGCACGAGCGACCCGATGCCGGGCACCGCGTGCAGGAACTGCCAGAAGCCGGAGCGGTTCGTGTCGTGCAGCCGACGGGCACCGAGCGCCAGGGACCCGACCAGCGTCACCACGACCCAGAGCACAAACAGGTAGGACCCGACCGGGTTCTCCAGCAGCGGGCTGTCGGGCGTGAAGGCCTGCGGGACGAGCTGCAGCACCAGGCCGATCCCGAGCGACGTGATCCACCACCACCAGAACTCCGAGCGCGAGGCCCGTCCGGTGAACACGGTGTACTTCCGCCAGAAGCGTCGTAGCGCCTCGGTGAAGGGCGCACCGACGAAGGGGTCCCGGAGGGCCACACCGCCGGGCTGCGGGCTGTCGTCACTCATGCCGCCAAGCCAACCACGTGCGCTCGGGCGTTCGCGCCCCGGACGCACATCGCGCCCCGTCAGGACGGGGCGCGATGTGTGGTGCGGGCGCGATCCACGAGGGACCGCCGGCGGCGACTACACGAGCGAGTCGCGCCAGGCCGCGTGCAGCTGGGCGAAGCGCCCCGTGCCCGCGATGAGGTCGGCGGGGGTGCCGTCCTCGACGATCTCGCCGTACTCCATCACGAGCACCCGGTGGGCGATCGCGACGGTGGACAGGCGGTGGGCGATGATCACGGCGGTGCGGTCGGCGAGCAGGGTCTCGAGGCCCTCCTGCACCAGCCGCTCCGACGGGATGTCGAGCGACGCCGTGGCCTCGTCGAGGATGAGCACCTTCGGGTCCGCGATGAACGCCCGCGCGAACGAGAGCAGCTGCCGCTGGCCCGCCGAGACGCGACCACCGCGCTTGTTCACGTCGGTGTCGTACCCGTCGGGCAGCGCCATGATGAACTCGTGCGCCCCGACCGCCTTGGCCGAGGCCTCGATCTCCGCGCGGGACGCCCCGGGCTTGCCGAGCGCGATGTTGTCCGCGACGGTGCCGGAGAACAGGTACGCCTCTTGTGTGACCATGACGATCGCACGACGCATGTCGTTCGTGTCGAGGTCGCGCAGGTCCACGCCGTCGAGCTTCACCGAACCCTGGGTCGGGTCGTAGAAGCGCGCCATCAGCTTGGCGAGCGTCGACTTGCCCGCACCCGTCGACCCGACCAGCGCGATCGTCTGCCCGGACGGGATGTGCAGGTCGAACGCCGGCAGCACGACCTTGCCCTTGTTGTAGGCGAACACGACGTCGTCGAAGTCCATCTTGCCGCGGGCGTCCGCCAGCTTCGTCGGCTTCACGGGGTCCGGCACGCTGGGCCGTTCCTCGAGCACGCCGGAGATCTTCTCCATCGCGGCCGAGGCCGACTGGTACCCGTTGTAGAACATCGCGAGCTCCTGCGCCGGGTCGAAGAAGCGCTTGGCGTACAGCGCGACCGCGAGCAGCGCACCGACCTCGAGCGTCCCGCCGACGACCCGGAAGCCGCCGACGATGACGACCGCGGCGAGCGTCGCGTTGCCGATGAGCACGAGCACCGGGTCGAAGGTCCCGAACAGGTTGAACACCTTCGTGTTCGAGACCCGGTAGTCCTCGACGAAGCCGCCGTACTCGTCGCGGTTGCGGGACTCCTTGCGGAAGGCCTGCACCGCGCGGATGCCCGTCATGGTCTCGACGAAGTGCACGATGACGCGCGCCGAGGCCACCCGGGTGGCACGGAACAGCGTCTGCGAGTTCGTCTGGAACCAGCGGATCAGGAACCACAGCGGCACGAGCGACACCGCGAGCACCAGGCCAGAGGTCGGGTCGAGCACGACGAGCGCCACCGCGGTGAACGCCATGTAGAGCACGCCCTGGATGAGCTGGTTCAGCCCGGAGTCGAGCAGCTCGCGGATGGAGTCGAGGTCGCTCGTCTGGCGCGAGATGATCCGGCCCGACGTGTAGGTCTCGTGGAACTCCAGCGACAGCCGCTGCGTGTGCAGGAACACCCGCTTGCGCAGGTCGAACAGGATCGCCTGGCTGATCCGGGCCGCGAGCACGGTGTACCACGCGGTCAGGACGGCACCGAGGACCGCGACGACGATGTACGTGGCCACGACCGCGAACGCCGGGACCCAGTCGTTCTGGTCGAGGACCGCCGGCAGGGCGTTGTCGATGCCCCACGCGATGAGCGCCGGGCCGGCGACGGTGCCCGCGGTCGAGATGACCACGACGACCCCGAGCAGGACCAGGCGCATCTTCAACGGTGCGGCGAGGGACCCGAGCAGGGCGAGGGACCGGCGCCGCAGGCGCTTGCTCTCCGCCTTGGTGAAGTCCTCGCGCTCCTCGCCGCGCACCCCGAGCGTGGTGATCGAGGCGGTGACGGGTGCGGCAGCCTGCGCGGCCGCGGTGTCCTGCAGTTCCGGGTCCGTGCCTCCTGGCCGGTCGGTGGTGCCGATGGGCTGGACGGGGGTGCCGAGGGTCTGGTTGGTGTCTCCCTGCTGGCTCATGCCATCGCCTCCTCTCGTGCGGTCGCGTCGTCGTCGTCGAGCGACGAGATGACGTAGCGGTAGTGGTCGTTCGTGGCCATCAGCTCCGAGTGGGTGCCGACGGCGGTGATGACGCCGTTCTCCATGAGCGCGACGCGGTCCGCGAGCGTGACCGTCGACGGACGGTGCGCCACGATGAGCGACGTGGTCTCGGCGAGGACACGGCGCAGGCCGGCCTCGACCCGGGCCTCGGTGTCGACGTCGAGCGCCGACAGCGGGTCGTCCAGGACGAGCACCGACGGCCGCGCGGCGATCGCACGGGCGAGCGCCAGCCGCTGCCGCTGCCCGCCGGAGAGGGACAGGCCCTCTTCCCCGACTCGGGTGTCGACGCCGTCGGGCAGGTCGTCCACGAAGGACGCCTGCGCGATGTCGAGCGCCTCGCGCATCAGCGTCTCGGCTTCGTCACCGGTCACGTCCGGGCGACCGAGCAGCACGTTCTGCCGCACGGTCGTCGAGAACAGGGTGGCGTCCTCGAAGGCGACGCCGACGTGGCGTCGCAGCTCCTCGCGGGTGAGGTCGCGGATGTCGACGCCGTCGATCGTGACCGAGCCGCCGGTCACGTCGTACAGCCGGGGCACGAGCGAGAGCAGCGTGGTCTTGCCGCAGCCGGTCAGGCCGACGAGCGCCATGGTCTCACCGGGCTCGAGCCGCAGCTCGACCCCGTTGATGAGGTCCGGGTACTGCGCGGCCGAGTCCTGGTACCGGAAGTGCACGCCGTTGAAGGCGAGCGCACCGTGCGGCTCCGCGATCGTCTTCGGGTGCTCCGGGTCGGTGATCGTGTTCTCGGAGTCCATGACCTCGAAGAAGCGGTCGACCGCGGTGCGCGTGTCGAACGTCATCGAGAGCAGGAACCCGATCGACTCGATCGGGAAGCGGAGCACCGTCGCGGTGGCGAAGAACGCGAACAGCTGGCCGACGCTGAGCTGCCCCTGCGACGCCAGCCAGATGCCGGCGAGCAGGCAGAGCGCGAACGCGACGTCCGGCACGAGCAGCAGCCACAGCCAGATGCTCGCGACGGCCTTCGCCTTCTTGATCTCGGTGCCGCGGAGGGCCTCGGCCTGCTCGCTGAACTCCTCGAGCTTGTAGCCGCCGCGACCGAACGCCTTGAGCACGCGGATGCCGTGCACCGACTGCTCGACACTCGTCGCGAGGTCACCGACCTGGTCCTGGCTGCGGCGCGCGACCACGGAGTACCGACGCTCGAACAGCAGCCCGTTGATCCAGAGCGGGATCGACGCGATCAGGAAGATCAGGCCGAGCAGCCACCCGAAGGTGAACAGCACGACGAACCCGACGACGATCGTGACGAGGTTCACGACGAGCAGCACGACGCCGAACGCCAGCCACCGGCGGATCAGGGACAGGTCGGACACCGACCGGGACAGCAGCTGCCCGGACTCCCACCGGTCGTGGAACGCGACCGGCAGGTCCTGCAGCTTGGCGTACAGCGCGTTGCGCATGCTGGTCTCGATGCGGGTGGACGGACGCATCACCAGGCGGCGGCGCGAGGCGATGAAGAAGGCCTCCAGCACACCGAGGGCGAGCACACCGAGCCCGGCGGGCCAGATCTGCGACGAGTCCTTCGACGACATCGGGCCGTCGACGAGCCACTGCAGCACGTAGGGGATGGCGAGCGCCACGAGGGAGGCACCCATCGCGGCGGCCATGCCGGCGATGATGCGGCCCTGGTAGGGCTTCACGTAGGGGTGGATCCGCGCGATCGCGCGGAAGGTGGACGGGCGCGCCGTGGTGGGCGACTTGGACATGCGTTGCGTCCTCATGCGTCAGCCGGGTACCCCGGGTCGGGCCGTCCGGACGCCGCCCGTGTCGGGGGCGTCGTCGGTCCGGCACCGGCCTGGAGGCTCGGTGTGCGTTGCGTGGTCATCATCGGCCGGGCGCGTGGTGGCGCCTCCGCCGTCACTCGCGTGACGTCGGTCGGGCCGGAGGGCACCGGGGGACTCGTCGTCCCTCGGGGATCCAGCGGGTGGTACGCGTCGTCGTGGTTGCAGCGACGCGCGGCCGTGGGAACGGCCTGACTAGACGGCGGCCGCCACTCGTCGTCGCGGCGCGGGAGTGGTCCCACGTGCGGGAGTGGTCCCCACGGCGGACGCCAGACCTGCACGGGCGGGCGTCGCCTCGGATCGGGTCATGTCGTCCATCGTCACTCCAGTCGTCGTCATCGTCACCGTTGTGTCCGCGGTGCCACCGACCCCAGGGGGCCGTCGGCGGTGCTGTCGCGGAGCCTTACAGGATATTCAGAGGGAGTCAGCAGCGCAATGGGGTGTCGCGATTTGTTCACTTCAGTGGAAGAAGTGGCGCTCCCCGGTGAAGTACATCGTGACGCCGGCAGCCGTGGCCGCGGCGATCACTTCTTCGTCGCGGACGCTGCCGCCGGGCTGGGCGACCGCGCGGACCCCGGCGTCGAGCAGCACCTGCAGGCCGTCGGCGAACGGGAAGAAGGCGTCCGACGCCGCGACGGACCCGGCAGCGCGGTCACCGGCACGGTTCACCGCGAGGTGGCAGGAGTCCACGCGGTTGACCTGGCCCATGCCGACCCCGACGCTCGCGCCGGCGTTCGCCAGCAGGATCCCGTTCGACTTGACCGCGCGGGATGCCTTCCACGCGAACGCCAGGTCGGCCAGGGTGGCGTCGTCGGCGGGCTCCCCCGCGACGAGGTCCCACGTCGACTGGTCGAAGGCCGTGAAGCGGTCGGCGTCCTGCACCAGGAAGCCGCCGGAGATCTGCTTGACCTCGCGCGGGGCCAGGGCGAAGTCCGCGGGCAGCGTGAGCAGACGGATGTTCTTCTTCCGCGACAGGATCTCGAGGGCCTCGGGGTCGAAGCCCGGGGCGACGACGACCTCGGTGAAGATGTCCTTCACGGTCTCGGCCATCGCCACGGTGACCGGCCGGTTGGCGGCGATGACCCCGCCGAACGCCGACAGCGGGTCGCAGGCGTGGGCGGCAGCGTGTGCGGACGCGATCGGGTCGACCGCGTCGGCAGCACCCACCGCGATGCCGCAGGGGTTGGCGTGCTTGATGATCGCCACCGCGGGCTCGGTGAAGTCGTACGCGGCGCGGACCGCTGCGTCGGCGTCGACGTAGTTGTTGTAGGACATCTCCTTGCCGTGCAGCTGCGTCGCCTGCGCGATCCCCGTGCCGCCGGCCTGCGTGTAGAGCGCTGCGGCCTGGTGGGCGTTCTCGCCGTAGCGGAGCGTCGCGGCGAGGTCCGCGCCGAACGACAGGTGCGACTCGAAGGTCCCCGGGGTCTCGAGGTCGTGCCCGACCGGCTCGGCGTCGACCACGTCGGACGCGAAGTACGACGCCACGGCGGTGTCGTACGCAGCGGTGTGCGCGAAGGCCTGCGCGGCGAGGCGCTTGCGGAGCGCGAGGGTGGTGCCCCCGGCGCGGACGGCCTCGACCACCTCGGCGTACGAGGAAGGCGACACGACGATCGCCACGTTCGGGTGGTTCTTCGCGGACGCGCGGACCATCGCCGGGCCGCCGATGTCGACGTTCTCCACGACCGTCGCGGTGTCGGCACCGGACGCCACCGTCTCGACGAACGGGTACAGGTTCACCACGACGAGCTCGAAGGCCTGGATCCCCAGGTCGGCGAGCTGCTGCTCGTGCGACGCCAGCCGCAGGTCGGCGAGGAGCCCCGCGTGCACGGCGGGGTGCAGGGTCTTCACGCGGCCGTCGAGCGACTCCGGGAAGCCCGTGACGCTCGCCACGTCGGTGACCGCGTACCCGGCGTCGCGGATGGTCTGCGCGGTGGACCCGGTCGACACCAGCTCCACGCCGCTGTCGGCCAGGGCACCGGCGAGCTCGAGCAGGCCGGTCTTGTCGCTCACGGAGATGAGGGCACGACGCACGGCGACGACGTCCCGCTCGCGGTACAGGCTGGGGTCGGCGGCGTGGACGCTCATGCGCTCGTGGTGCCCTTCAGGTCGGTGGTGCCGGTGGCGATGTCGAGGACGGTCTGGATGAGCAAGCGCCGCTCGACGGGCTTGATGCGGTCGTGCAGCGTCGACTCGGAGTCGCCCGGCAGCACCGGGACGCGCTCCTGCGCCAGGATCGGGCCGCTGTCGACGCCGTCGTCGACCTTGATGACGCTGGCGCCGGTCTCGGTGACCCCGGCGGCGAGGGCGTCGCGGACACCGTGCGCCCCGGGGAACTCGGGCAGGTACGCGGGGTGGGTGTTGATGATCCCGGGGCCGAACTCGGACACGACCGACGGCGGCAGCAGGCGCATCAGCCCCGAGAGCACGAGGAGGTCCGGCGACCAGGGCCGGATCTGCTCCGCGAGCGCCTGACCCCACGCGGCGCGGGAGTCGTACCGCGCGAAGGGCACCGAGAACGTGGGGATCGAGTACTCCTCGCCGAGGCCGAGTCCTTCGGCGTCGCGGTCGGCACCGATCGCGACGACGCGGGCGGGGTAGTCGGCGTGCCGGGTCGCCTCGAGCAGGGCCCGGAGGTTCGAGCCGGTACCGGAGATCAGGACGACCAGTTCGAGCACGTCCACCAGCCTAGCGGCGGGGTGCGCCGTGCGACGCCGTCAGCGGTCGCCCTGTGGACGGCGCCACCACGGCAGCTCGTCCTCGGGCACCTGGTCGGTCTGGTCCCAGCGCTTCGTCGGGGTCGTCGGGGTCGTCGAGGTGGCCGGGGTCGTCGGCGCTGCCGGCTGCTCGTCGACGTCGTCGCGTCCGGCGACGAACTCCTCGGTGCTCCAGGGGAAGGCGGGCTGCTCGTCACGGGCCCCCGCTGCCTGGGGCGCCGCGGGGCGGTGCCGGTCCGGGCGGTCGTCCGGGGTGGTGTCCGCGCGCTCGGCGTCGGCTCCGGTGACGCGGTCGCGGAGGCCCCCGGCTCGCTCGCGCAGGTCGCTGGCGCGGCTCCGCAGCCCACCCGCGCGCTGCTTGAGTCCCCCGGCACGGTCGCGCACACCGTCCGCGGCACCTCGGAGCCGGTCACGCATGCCGCCCGCGCGCTCGGTCGTGTCCGCGGGCACGTCGGCGACGCCGCCCGTGCGCGCCCAGTCCGGCAGCTCGACGTGGCGGTCCGTGTCGGCCGCTGCGAGTGCGGGTGCGGTCGTGGGTGTCTCCGTGCCCGTGTCGGACTCGGACGCGGTCGTCCGGCCCACCGGGTGGTGCGCCTCCTCGACCACGAAGCGGTGCGTACCGGTGGTGCGTCCGGCCCCGGCTCGTTCGAGGGCGTCGAGGAGCGAGCCCTCCGACGGCACCTCGACGGGCTCGTCGCTCTCGTGCCAACGCTCCCGGCTCCAGGAGCGCTCGGGCAGTCGGACGAGGTCCTGCCCGACGGCGAGGGCGACCACCGCGGGCACGCCGACCTCGAGCGCGGCGAAGGCACCGACGACCAGGGCGTGGGGTCCGACGTCGGCGAGACGCCCGGGTCCGAACGACCCCGACGACACCCAGGCGACCGCACCCGTGAGCAGCCCGGCGACGATGCCGGTGGCCACGCCCCCGAGTGCCCGGTGCAGGGCGCTGTCGGCGGACCCGAGCGCACGGACGAGCCGCGGACGCATGAACCCGCCGGCCGCGAAGCCCGCCAGCACCGGCACGAGGACCCAGAGCAGGCCGAAGGTGTGCCCGGACGCCGGCAGGGCACCGAACACGGGCAGACCGGGGATCGGGCCGAGGGCGGTGCCGATCGGCGAGACACTCGACCCGGTGCCGATGGCGAAGCCCGGACCGACGAGCCACGCGGTGGCCCAGGCGACGAAGTCGGGCAGGAACGCGAGCTGCCCGACGGTCAGGGCGATGCCACCGAGGAATCCGGCGTGCGAGCGTTCGTAGAGCGTGATGACCTCGGCGAAGGACCCGAGGAGCAGGAAGCCGACCAGGATCCCGGCGGCGGCGACCACGCACGCCGTGGCGGCCGTTCCGGCACGGAGCCCGAAGCCCGCGATCGAGCGCCACACCGCGGGCACCCGGTCGAGCTGGTCGAGGACACGGGCGGTGACGGGGTCGGGGCCGAGCCCGCGGCGCCGACGGCAGACCTCGGCCGCGACGAGCGCCGGGATCCCGAACCACAGCGCGGGGAACACGACGGCCTGCCACACGCTCGGCTGCGTCGCGGCGGAGGTCGAGGACAGCGCCAGTCCGAGTCCGAGCAGCGCCACCGCGGCCGTGCCGACGAGCACCCCGGTCACGCGGTGCTCCGTCTCGGCGAAGCGTCGGCCGGCACGGGCGCCGAGCCAGACCGTCACGACGGCGAAGCCGAGCGCCGCGAGCGTCACCGGGATCGGGGCCGCGGCGCCGCTCACGCCGGAGGCCTTCGCGACCGCCGAGCCGAGCAGGAACGTCACGTCGACGCCGTGCCCGACGAGCCACACGCTGCCGGCGGCCTTCCAGAAGACGTCCCAGTCGACCTGCAGGCCGTACTCGAAGCCCCAGAGCAGGGTCAGCGGCACCAGCGCGATGCCGACGCCCACGCCGACCGTCACGAGCGCCTCGACGGCGGCGAGCAGAGCGGTTCCCAGGCGGTTCATCGCAGCGAGGATACGTGCCCGGCCACGGGAACGACGGGAGGCTCGGCGCGGAACCCGCACCGAGCCTCCCGTCAGCACACCGCTCAGCGAGCGGCGACCACCTCGCGCAGCAGCGCGGCGGTCTCGGACGGCGTCTTGCCGACCTTGACGCCAGCGGCCTCGAGGGCCTGCTTCTTCGCCTCGGCCGTGCCGGCGGAACCGGACACGATCGCGCCGGCGTGGCCCATCGTCTTGCCCTCCGGCGCGGTGAAGCCCGCGACGTAGCCGACGACCGGCTTGGTGACGTGCGCCTTGATGTACTCGGCCGCGCGCTCCTCGGCGTCGCCACCGATCTCGCCGATCATCACGATGGCCTCGGTCTCGGGGTCGGCCTCGAACGCGGCGAGCGCGTCGATGTGCGTCGTCCCGACGACCGGGTCGCCGCCGATGCCGATGGCGGTCGAGAAGCCCAGGTCACGCAGCTCGTACATCATCTGGTAGGTCAGGGTGCCCGACTTCGAGACGAGGCCGATCGGGCCCTTGCCGGTGATCGTCGCCGGGGTGATGCCGACGAGCGACTCCCCCGGGGTGATGATGCCGGGGCAGTTCGGCCCGATGATGCGGGTCTTCTCGCCGAGGGCCTTGGCGTGTGCCCAGAACTCCGCGGAGTCCTGCACGGGGATGCCCTCGGTGATGACGACGACGAGGGGGACCTCGGCGTCGATGGCCTCCATCACGGCGTCCTTCGCGAACGCCGGCGGGACGAAGACGATCGAGACGTCGGCACCGGTGGTGTCGACGGCCTCGCGCACCGAGCCGAAGACGGGCAGCTCGACGTCGCCGTGGGTGACGGTCGTGCCGGCCTTGCGGGCGTTGACGCCGCCCACGACCTGCGTGCCGGCCTTGAGCATCAGGGCGGTGTGCTTGGTGCCCTCGCCGCCGGTGATGCCCTGGACGATGACCTTGGAGTCCTTGGTGAGGAAGATCGACATGGTCAGTCCCTTCAGGCCGCGGCAGCGGCGAGTTCGGCGGCCTTCTCGGCCGCGTCGTCCATGGTCGCGGCGACGGTGACGAGCGGGTGCGCTGCCTCCGCCAGGATCCGTCGGCCCTCTTCCACGTTGTTGCCGTCCAGGCGGACGACGAGCGGCTTGGTGGCCGCGTCGCCGAGGATGCCCAGCGCGGCGACGATGCCGTTCGCGACGGCGTCGCAGGCGGTGATGCCGCCGAAGACGTTCACGAAGACGCTCTTGACCTGCGGGTCGCCGAGGATGACGTCGAGGCCGTTGGCCATGACCTCGGCCGAGGCGCCGCCGCCGATGTCGAGGAAGTTGGCGGGCTTCACGCCGCCGTGGCGCTCACCGGCGTAGGCGACGACGTCGAGCGTCGACATGACGAGCCCCGCGCCGTTGCCGATGACGCCGACCTGGCCGTCGAGCTTGACGTAGTTGAGGCCGTGCGCCTTCGCCTTGGCCTCGAGCGGGTCCTCGCTCGCGGTGTCCTCGAGCGCCTGGTGGTTCGCGTGCCGGAAGTCGGCGTTCTCGTCGAGGGTGACCTTGCCGTCGAGCGCGACGATCTGGCCGTCACCCGTGCGGACGAGGGGGTTGACCTCGACCAGGGTGGCGTCCTCGCCGGCGAAGACGTCGTAGAGCTTCACGAAGACGCTCGCGACCTGCTCGACGAGCTCGTCGGGGAAGCCGGCTTGGCGGGCGATGGCCTCGCCTGCTTCCTGGTTGATGCCGGTCAGCGGGTTGACCTCGACGCGGGCGAGCGCCTCGGGCTTCTCCACCGCGAGCTGCTCGATCTCCATGCCGCCCTCGACGCTGACGAGCGACAGGTAGGAGCGGTTGGCGCGGTCGAGGAGCACGGAGAAGTAGAACTCCTCGGCGATGTCGGCGCCCTGGGCGACCATGACGCGCTGCACGGTGTGGCCCTTGATGTCGAGGCCGAGGATCGCCTGCGCGTGCTCGAAGGCCTCGTCGGGGGTCTTCGCGACCTTGACGCCGCCGGCCTTGCCGCGGCCGCCGACCTTCACCTGCGCCTTGACGACGACCACGCCGCCGATCTGCTCGGCTGCTGCCTTCGCCTGCTCTGGGGTGTCGGCGATGATGCCCTGCAGCACAGGGACGCCGTAGGACTCGAAGAGGTCCCTGGCCTGGTACTCGAAAAGATCCACGCTGTTCTTCTTCCCGCACGGTGTCGTGCGATCGGCATCGGTCATCCGGTCGCAGCGCTCAGCATCGAGGGTCGCTCGATGTCGAGACAACGGCCGTGACCGAGCCTAGCGGTGGCGGGTGAACGCCGGGTGCGCCGGGCCCCGAGCCGTCCGATGGCCACGACGCGCACCCGTGGCCGTGTCGCGCACTGCCGAGCGGACCGCAAGCAGCCGCTCGGCACGGTGGACCGATGCACGACGCACTCCGCTCCCAGGCCGCCGACGTCTTCGGCTGGCAGCTCCGCACGGACCAGCAGACGGTCATCGACGCCGTCCTCGAGGGGCGCGACGCCCTGGCCGTGATGCCGACCGGCTCCGGCAAGTCCGCCACCTACCAGGTGGCCGGTCTGGCGCTCGACGGGCTCGTGCTCGTCGTCTCGCCGCTCGTCGCCCTGCAGGAGGACCAGGTGGTCGGCCTCGCGGAGCACCCCGACGCCCCGCGGGCCGTCACGGTGAACGCCACGAAGCGCTCCCGCGACCTGACCGAGGCGTGGGACGCGGTCACGGCGGGCGAGGTCCGCTACGTGTTCCTCGCACCCGAGCAGCTGGCGAAGGAGGACGTGCAGGAGCGGCTCCGCGCAGCCGGGGTCGCTCTGGTCGCCGTCGACGAGGCACACTGCGTGTCCTCGTGGGGGCACGACTTCCGCCCGGACTACCTCGGGCTCGGCGAGGCGATCGAGCGTCTCGGACGCCCGCCGGTCCTCGCGCTCACCGCGACGGGTTCCGCCCCCGTGCGGGACGACGTCGTCGCCCGGCTCGGCATGCGGGACCCGCTGGTGCTCGCCGCCGGGTTCGACCGGCCGGAGCTGCGGCTCGAGGTGCGCCGTCACCAGGACGAGGACGCCAAGCGCGAGGCCGTCGTCGACCAGGTCGCCGGTCTCCAGGGCGTCGGCATCGTCTACGTCGCCACCCGGGCCGAGACCCTCGTCTACGCGGACGAGCTCGTGGAGAGCGGGCGGGTCGCCCAGCCGTACCACGCGGGTCTCCGGGTGAAGGACCGCGAGCGCGTCCTCGCCGGGTTCCACGACGGGTCAGTCGAAGTCGTCGTCGCGACGAGCGCGTTCGGCATGGGGATCGACAAGGCCGACGTCCGCTTCGTCGTGCACGCGGACGTGCCCGAGTCGGTCGACGCCTACTACCAGGAGGTCGGTCGCGCCGGCCGTGACGGCGACGCCGCCCTCGCGACCCTGCACTACCGCGCCGAGGACCTCGGCCTGCGCCGGTTCTTCGCTTCCGGCAGCCCCGCGCCGAAGTCGCTGCGCGCGGTGTTCGACGCGGTGCCCGAGGACGGCGCGATCGCCCGCTCGGCACTGCCGGACGCGTCCGGCATGGCCGCCCGCACCGCCGGCCGCGCCGCGAACGCCCTCATCGACGCCGGCGTCCTGGTCGACGGGCACGACGGCATCGCCCGTGCCGACGACGCACCGGCGAGCGCCGACGCCGCCGTCAGCGCCGCGAAGGAGCGCGCCAGGGAGCGGGAGCAGATCGAGGAGTCCCGGATCGCGATGATGCGCCAGTTCGCCGAGACGAACGGCTGCCGTCGCCAGTTCCTGCTCGGGTACTTCGGCGACGAGCTGCCCGAGCCCTGCGGCAACTGCGACACGTGCACGTCCGGCACGGCGGAGCAGACGCACGCGGCCGACGGCAGCCACGACGCCGAGTGGCCGCCGGACGCCGCGGTGGAGCACTCGCAGTGGGGCCACGGCACCGTCATGAGCACCGAGGACGACCGGCTGACGGTCTTCTTCGAGTCGGCCGGCTACCGGACCCTCGCCCTGGCGGACGTCGAGGAGCGCGGGCTGCTCGAACGGGTCTGAGCCGACGCCCACCGGGGGGACGCGCGGTCGCTCCACCAGACGGCGGCGACCGCGCTCCACTCCCCCGAGCAGAGGCGAGTGTGCCGGGTCGTCATGACCACCCGGTGACGCGCCGGTGAACGCCGGGCGACGACGCACCCGGGTCCGCGGCGTTCGGGGTGCGTCCAGTGCCCGGGGCGTATCCAGGAAGCCCGACCGAAGGAGAACCACCATGAGCGACCCCGGCATCAGCCCCGTCGACGACTTCGACTCCCAGGCACGCCGTGACGACGACATCGACCGCGAGCACGTCGGCCCGTACGAGGTCGACGAGACCGAGGAGTCCCTCGAGACCGTCACGAACGACGCCGTCGCGGGCGAGACCGTCGAGCCGCAGCCGGGTGACGGCACCGACGACGGCCCCACCGGCGGTGCACCGCGCGAGGCCTCGGCCGACCTGTGGGAGCACGACGACGACTCCGAGCGCCCCGACCTCGGGAACGACCTCGGCACGAAGCCGCTCTGAGCGGCACCCCGGCGCGCGATGACGGTGCCGTGAGCAGTGGCCGGTCGGGAGGCTCGGCGCCGGACGCGCACCGAGCCTCCCGTCCGGTGCGTGGCCGGGACCACGCCCTCGCCCGCTTCCTCGCCGACAGCACGCCCGTCCTCGCCGGCGGGCGCGCGATCCTGCTGCAGATCGCGGACCCGGTGGTCGCAGCCGGCGTCCGCCGGCACTCCGACTTCGCCAGGCGCCCGCAGCAGCGGCTCGCCCACACGCTGATGTACGTCTACGCGGTGGTGATCGGCTCGCCGGCGGATGCGGCCACGGCGACCGCGTTCGTGGACCGGGCGCACGCGCCCGTCGCCGGCGCGGACGACGTCGACCGGCAGCTCTGGGTCGCGGCGACGCTCTACGACTCGGCGCTCCGTGCGCACGACGCCTTCGGCGACCAGGTCCCCGCCGACCTGGCCCAGCGGGTGCTCGATGCGTACGCGCCCCTCGGCGTCGCGCTGCGAGTCCCCGCGGACCACTGGCCGGACTCGGTCACCGCCTTCGAGGCCTACTGGGACCGCACCCTGGCGACCCTCCACGTGACGGACGACGCCCGCGGGGTCGTCCGCGACCTGCTGCACCCACGATTCGCACCGTTCTGGGTGCGCGCCGCGATGCCCCTCGTCCGGATCGTCACCGTCGGGCTGCTGCCGGACCCCGTGCGTTTGCAGTACGGCTTCGCCTGGGGCCCTCGGGAGGAACGCCGCTTCCGCCGGGTGACGACCGGGCTGCGCCGGGTGCGTGCGGTCGTACCGGGTGCGCTCCTGCGCCTGCCGGGACCGCTGCTGCTCCGCGCGATGCGTCGCATGGCCGACCGACACTGACCAAGTTCTTGTCAGTCTGACAATTACCGTGCTACGGTCGGGTCATGGCAGTCGAACTCAGCACCCGGGACAGCCGGGGCACCCAGACGACACCGACGTTCTCCACGATGCGGTTCCCCGCGGGTGAAGCCCACGTCAAGGTGACCGACGACCGCACCGACACGCGAGACCTCATCGAGATCGCGACCCTCCGCGGCGCGAGCGGCGACGACCTGATGATGCTCGGCATGTGGGCCGACGCCGTGCGACAGCGCGGCTCGAAGTCCGTCGCACTCGTCCCGTACCTGCCCGGCGCACGACAGGACCGCGGCATCCCCTTCGGGGCGAAGGTCTACGCCGACGTCCTCAACGGCTTCGGCATCGACCAGGTCATCGCGTTCGACCCGCACTCCCCGGTCATCGTCGGGCTCGTCGAGCACCTGACCGTGGTCACCAGCGAGCGGGTCGTGCGTGACGCCGTGGTCGGCGCTCCCGGCACCGAGCAGCGCTACCAGGGCATCATCGCCCCGGACAAGGGCGCCGTCGCCCGGGCCACCGCCGTCGCCGAGGCGTGCGACCTGCCCGTGTACAAGGCCGAGAAGCACCGCAACCCCGACACCGGCAAGCTCGACGGGTTCAGCTGCGAGCCGCTGCCCGACACCGGCCGCTTCCTGGTGGTCGACGACATCTGCGACGGCGGCGGCACCTTCATGGGCCTCGCCGGCTCGACCGGCCTGCGCAAGGACCGCCTGGGCCTCTGGGTCTCGCACGGGGTCTTCTCCGGCCGAGCCACGGCGCTCGCGGAGCACTTCGGCGAGATCGTCACCACCGACTCCTACCCGGCGCAGTCCGAGGTCCCCGGCCTCGTGACCGTCCCCCTCACCCCCTTCCTGACGGAGCAGATCCGATGACCGACCAGACCACCACCGCCGACACCACGACCGACACCGGCACGACCGCCGCGGGCATCGCGCCCCGCATGACCGCGCCGAGCCCCATCGCCCCGCTGCTCGCCGTCGACGGCTACAAGCACTCGCACCGGCAGGTCTACCCCGAGGGCACCACCCGCATCCTGATCAACTGGACGAACCGCTCGAACGCGCACATGCCCGAGTCGACGCACGCCGTGGTCTTCGGGCTGCAGGCCTTCATCCAGCGCACGCTCGTCGAGTCCTGGGCGCCGTTCTTCGCGGCGGAGGAGGACCTCGTCTGCGACCTGTTCGCGCAGGCGCTGCAGGGGTACTTCGGTCCGAACCACATCGGCGTCGACCACGTCCGCGCCCTGCACCGCCTGGGGTACCTGCCGCTCGCGATCCGGGCGCTCCCCGAGGGCACCCTCGCCCCGATCGGCGTCGCGACCCTGACCGTCGAGAACACCGTCGACGAGTTCTTCTGGCTGCCGAACTACATCGAGACCGCGCTGTCGGCGTCGATCTGGCACCCGTCCACCGTCGCCACGAAGGCGCTCGAGTACCGCGACCTGATGGAGGACTGGGCAGCCCGCACCGGCGCCGTCCCCGAGGGCATCGACTTCGCGGCCCACGACTTCTCGTTCCGCGGGCAGTCGAGCATCGAGTCCGCCGCCGCCGGCGGCGCCGGCCACCTCCTCTCGTTCCTCGGCACCGACTCGATGCCGACGCTGGACTTCGTCGACCGCTACTACCCGGGCGACAACGGGATGGTCGCCGCGAGCGTCCCCGCCACCGAGCACAGCGTGATGTGCGTCCGCGGGGCCGAGGGGGAGCTCGCGACCTTCGAGCAGATCCTCGACGTGTACCCGACGGGCATCGTCTCCGCGGTCAGCGACGGCTTCGACCTGTTCAAGGTCCTCACCGAGACGCTCCCCCAGCTCAAGGACCGCATCATGGCCCGCGACGGCAAGCTCGTCATCCGCCCCGACTCCGGCGACCCGGTCGACATCGTCACCGGCACCGTGCACGACGTGGACGAGGCCGCCCTGACCGACCCGGCGCGCAGCCACGAGGAGAAGGGCGTCGTCGAGCTGCTCGACGAGCTGTTCGGCCACACCGTCAACGCGCAGGGCTTCAAGGTCCTCGACCAGCACATCGGGGTCATCTACGGCGACAGCATCACCCTCGACCGCGCCCGCCGCATCTACGAACGCCTGGCCGCCAAGGGGTACTCGAGCGACAACATCGTGCTCGGCATCGGGTCGTACACGTACCAGTACATGACCCGCGACAACCTCGGCAGCGCGGTCAAGGCGACCTGGGCCCTGGTGGACGGCGAACCCGTCGACATCCAGAAGGACCCGAAGACCGGCAGCGGCAAGAAGAGCGCGAAGGGCCGCATCGCCCTGCACCGGGACGCGACGGGCGAGATCCACCAGTCCGACCAGGCGAGCACCGCGGACGAGGACACGAGCCTCCTCCAGCCCGTCTGGGTCGACGGCCGGTTCCTCGTGCACCAGTCCTTCGCCGACGTCCGCGCGACGCTCCGGCGCGAGCGCACGGAGCGCGCGGCACGACGGGCGGCGGCGTCGGCGTGACCGACCCGTCCCTGACCCGCGACCAGCCGCTCATCGCGATCGACGTCGTCCCGATGTCGTTCACGGCGAGCGGCGGGTTGCGGGTCGCCACCGCGCGTCGGCTGTACGACCCGTACGCCGGCCAGGAGGCCCTCCCCGGCGTGCTCCTGCAGCCCACGGAGCTCCTGGTCGACGGGGCACGGCGCGCGCTCGAGACCAAGACCGGGATCAGCCGGCCGGCGGTCCGGCACCTCGCGCAGGTCGGGGCGTTCGACGGACCCGACCGCGACCCCCGCAGCGCGGCGATCAGCATCGCGTTCGTCGCCGTGGTGGACGTCGCCGGCGCCGACGCGACGGACACGCGCGCGGCGACCGACGGCCCTGCCGGTGACCCGTCGCCGGTCTGGCGCGAGGCCACCGGGGCCGAGCCGAGCCTCCCGTTCGACCACGACCGGATCATCGAGGCCGCCGTCGACGACGTGCGGACCCGGCTGTGGCGCGACCTGCCGCTGACCCGCGCGCTCCTCGGGCCGCGGTTCACGACGGCGGACGCATCGCGGCTGCAGACCGCGCTGTCCGGTGCCGCGCCGGACCCCGGCAACCTCAACCGGGCGCTGCGGACGAACCCGGCGCTGGAGCGTCTGGCGGAACCGGCGTCGACCGGCTCGCGCGGTGGACGTCCCCCGGCCGTCTGGACGTGGACGGACTGACGGGCGTTGGCTGGGGGCATGGCTTCTGCTCCGCTCTCCGGTGACACCTCGTTCGCGTTCCCCGAGTTCGACGACCCGCCCGCCTCCCCCTTCGACGTGGCCTGTGCCTGGCTCGCCGGGGCCGAGCAGGACGACGTCGCCGAACCCCTCTCGATGACCCTCGCCACCGCCGCCGACGGGATCGTCACCGCCCGGACCGTCGACGTGAAGACGATCGACGACCGTGGCCTGCTGTTCGGGACCTCGGCCGAGAGCCCCAAGGGCCGCCAGCTCGCCGCGAACCCCGCAGCTGCGCTCCAGGTCTACTGGCGCGAGACGATGCAGCAGCTCCGCTTCGAGGGGGTCGTCGTGCGCCTGTCGGACGCCGAGTCGGACGAGCTCTTCGCCGCCCGTTCGCCGAAGTCCCGGGCGGCGACCGCCGTGGCCGCGCAGTCGGCACCGCTCGACGGCTCCGTGCAGGACCTCATCGACGACGCGAACGCCCTGCTCGAGGACGCCGGCGACGATGTCCCGCGGCCGGAGTCCTGGGCGGCGTGGCGCCTCGAGCCGGTGTCGGTCGAGTTCTGGCACGGCAGCCGCGACCGGATGCACCGGCGGCTGCAGTACCGGCTGACCGACGACGGGTGGTCGTCGGGCGTGCTGCAGCCCTGACCCGGCTGCTGGCGTCGGTTCGTCGTTGCGGCGGGTCGGCGTTGCGGCGGGTCGTCGTTGCGGCGGGTCGTCGTTGCGGCGGGTCGTCGGATCGTCGGTTCGTCGGTAGGCGCGTTCTGCGGACAGGACTCGACCCCGCTGGTTCTCTGAGTGGACCACAGCGGGCGGTCGCCGCCCGCCAGTCCCGAGGAGCACCATGCGAGACGACCGCGACGTCGACGACTCCACCTCTGAACAGCGCGAGGAGGACGCCCCGGCACGCCCCGCGCTGCAGCTGTACGGCGCGGAGTGCTTCGGGACGTTCCTGCTCGTCTTCGGTGGGGTCGGCACCGCGCTGTTCGCCGCGGCGTTCCCCGACGCGGACAACGCCCTCGGCGTCGGCTACCTCGGGGTGGCGCTCGCGTTCGGCCTGACGCTCGTGGCGGGCATCAGCGCCGTCGGGCACATCTCCGGCGGGCACTTCAACCCCGCGGTGACGCTCGGGCTGTGGGTCGCGGGCCGCACCGACGCGAAGCACCTGGTCGGGTACTGGGTGGCGCAGCTCCTCGGCGGCGTCGTCGCGACGAGCATCCTGGCGGCGGTCCTCGCCGGCAAGCCGGGAGCCCTCTCCGCCGCCAGGGACAGCGGCTTCGCGTCGAACGGCTTCGGGTCGGGCTCGCCCGGCGGCTACGGGCTGTGGTCCGTCCTGCTCATCGAGGTCGTGCTGACGGCGGTGTTCCTCGGCGTGATCCTGTCCGTGACCGCGAAGCCGGAGTACCGCGCGCTCGCCCCGATCGCGATCGGCCTGACGCTGACGCTGATCCACCTCGTGTCGATCCCCGTCAGCAACACGTCGGTGAACCCGGCGCGGTCGATCGCCGCGGCGGTCTACGGCGGTGGGGAGCCGCTCGGGCAGCTGTGGCTGTTCATCGTCGCGCCGCTCGTGGGTGCGGCCATCGCCGGTGTCGTCGTGCGGTTCGGCAGCGGGCGCGCGGTCCGCTAGCGCGGGCGGCGGCGGTCGGCGGGCGGCGTTCGGCGGTCGGCGGCGGTCGGCGTTCGGCGGTCGGCGGTCGGCGGGCGGCGTTCGGACTCGCACAACCGAAGTCGGCTTGCGCCGCGGTCGTCCGTGGCGCGAGCCGTTCTGCGTTGTGCGACGCCGACTCGCGCCACAGCCGCTCCCCGCCCTGTGTCGTAGGGTCGGCGCATGGGGGAACCGTCTGCGTCCGTGACCGTCAGAGCCGCCGTGCCCGAGGACGCCGAGGCGATCGCCACCGTGCACGTCCGTGCCTGGCAGGAGGCCTACGCGCACCTGCTCCCGGCGGCGTTCCTGGCGGCCCTCGACCCGCGCGACCGCCTGGAGCGGTGGTGGCGGATCATCGACGACCCGACCGTCGCCGTGCACGTCGTCGAGGTGGACGCGGCCGTCGTCGGGTGGGCGACCGCGGGCCCAGGACGCGAGGCCGACGTCGTCCGCCCGCTGGAGCTCGAGGGCATCTACGTCCTCGCGGCCGCCCACGGTTCGGGTGCGGGGCAAGCGCTCCTCGACGCCTCGCTCGGCGACCGTCCGGCGTTCCTCTGGGTGGCCGAGCACAACCCGCGCGCCGAGGCCTTCTACCGCCGCAACGGGTTCCGCCGCGACGGCTCGGTCAAGGTGGAGGCCATCGGGCCGCACACGATCACGGCCGTGCGGATGGTGCGCTAGAGCTTCTCGATCGGGGCGATCTTGATGAGCAGCTTCTTGCGCCCCGCGGCGTCGAACGCGATCTCGGCGATGCGCTTGGCGCCCTGGCCGGTCACTGCCCCGACGGTGCCCTCACCGAAGTCGACGTGCTTGATGCGGTCACCCGCCGCCAGTTCCATGTCGCCGTTGTCGCGGACCTGCCCGGACACCCGGTTCGCCCACTCGGTCTTCGGGCGGGTCTTCGCCGCTGCGGCCGCGCGGTCGTAGGACCCGCTGCCCCAGCCGCCGCCACCGCGGTACCCACCACCGCCGGCTCCGCCACCACCGCTGGAGCCGTCACGCTTGGCGTTCAGGGCGCGCGGCTGCGTCCCGCCACGGCTGTTCGCCATGCCCGGTGACTGCTTCCACTCGATGAGCCCCTCGGGGATCTCCTGCAGGAAGCGGGACGGCATCGCCACGTTGACGTCGCCGAACTGTGCGCGGGTCATCGCGAGCGAGAGGAACAGCGACTTCTTGGCGCGGGTGATCCCGACGTAGAACAGTCGGCGTTCCTCGGCCGGCCCACCGGGCTCGTTGGCGGACATCCGGTGCGGCAGCAGGTCTTCTTCGATGCCGGTCAGGAAGACGGCGTCGTACTCCAGGCCCTTCGCCGTGTGCAGCGTCATGAGGGACACCGTCCCGGAGGAGTCGTCCAGCTCGTCCGCCGCGGCGACCAGGGAGACCTCGGTCAGGAAGTCGCTCAGTGTGCCGTCCGGGTTGTTCTTCTGGAACTCCCGGGTCACGGCGACGAGTTCGTCGATGTTGTCCGCACGGGCGGAGTCCTGCGCGTCCGGCGACTTCCGGAGCTGCTCGAGGAGCCCGGAGCCGTCCATCAGCTGGGTCAGGGTGTCGACGACCGGCTGCTCGGTGGCCTTCGCGGAGACCTCGTCGAGGAGCGCCGCGAACGCCGTGATCGCGTTCCGCACCTTCGGCCCGAAGCCGAGTTCGTCGGCGTGCCGCAGCGACTCGCGCATGGAGACGTCGTGGTCGTCGGCGTAGCGCTGCAGCGTGGTCTCCGTGACCGAGCCGATGCCGCGCTTCGGCACGTTCAGCACGCGACGGAGCGCGAGCGGGTCGGCGGGGTTGGCGACGGTGATCAGGTACGCCATGGCGTCCTTGATCTCCGCGCGCTCGTAGAACTTCGTGCCACCCAGCACCCGGTACGGGATCGCCGCACGGATGAAGATCTCCTCCAGCGCACGCGTCTGCGAGTTCGTCCGGTAGAACACCGCCATGTCGCGGTAGTCGGTGCCGTCGTCGTGCAGCCGCTGGATCTCGTCGGCGACGAACTGGGCCTCGTCGTGCCCGGTGTAGCCCGTGAACCCGACGATCTTGTCGCCGGCACCGACCTCGGTGAACAGGTTCTTCACCTGGCGGTCGAAGTTGTTCGCGATCACGGCGTTGGCGGCGTCGAGGATGTTCTGCGTCGAGCGGTAGTTCTGCTCGAGCAGGATGACCTTGGAGTTCGGGAAGTCCCGCTCGAACTCGACGATGTTGCGGATGTCGGCCCCGCGGAACGCGTAGATCGACTGGTCCGAGTCGCCGACGACGGTCAGGGACGCCCCGGCGATCGAGCCGTCGGTCTCGCGCATCCTGGCGACGTGCTGGCCCTCGTCCTCCAGTCGGTCGACCTGCTCCACCGGGACCGGTCGGGTGAGCTCGCGGATCAGGGAGTACTGCGCGTGGTTGGTGTCCTGGTACTCGTCGACCAGGATGAAGCGGAAGCGGCGCTGGTAGAGCGCGGCGACCTCGGGGAAGGCCCGGAACAGGAACACCGTCTGCCCGATGAGGTCGTCGAAGTCGAAGGCGTTCGCGCGCCGCAGGTCGTTCGTGTACCGACGGAAGACCTCGGTGAACATGACTTCCTGCGGGTCGTTCGCGTTGATGTTGCGCGCGTACGAGTCGACGTCCTGCAGCTCGTTCTTGAGCTTCGAGATCTTCGACGCGGCTGCCCCCACGGTCAGCCCGAGCGTGTCCGCTTCGAGGTCCTTGATGATCCGCTTGAGCAGGGCCCGCGAGTCGGCGGAGTCGTAGATCGTGAACGACTGCGGGAACCCGAAGCGCTCAGCTTCACGCCGCAGGATCCGGACGCAGGCGGAGTGGAACGTGGAGATCCACATGCCCTCCGACGCCTGCCCGACGAGCGCACGGACACGCTCGCGCATCTCGGCGGCGGCCTTGTTCGTGAAGGTGATCGCGAGGATCTGCGACGGCCAGGCCTCGCGGTTCGCCAGCAGCAGCGCGATGCGCCGCGTGAGCACGCTCGTCTTGCCGGAACCGGCACCGGCGACGATGAGCAGCGATTCGCCGCGGTACTCGACGGCTTCCTTCTGCTGGGGGTTCAGACCGGCGGTGAACGGGTCCTCGTAGGAGCGGGCCCCGGCGCCCGGCTCGGGCGTCGAGTCGAATGGGTCGAGCACGATCGTCATGTCCGGGACAGTCTAGGCGCGGCCCCCGACAGCCGCCCGCGCCCGGACGGCGAGGTCCGCGTGGTCGGCGAACACCCCGTCGACACCGGTGCGGATGACCGACGTGTACCACCGCTCCCAGTCCCCGAGGCCGGCGACCTCCCCGCCTCGGCGCAGCGGCGCCGGCAGGAACCGGTTCTCCGGCCGCAGGGTCCACGTGAAGACCTGGAGCCCGGCGGCGTGCGCCCGATCGACGACGTCCGACCGGACGGGCCGCGGGTCGTCGAGCGCCACCGCGTCCACCCCGGCCATCAGCGTCCGCAGGTCGACGCTGATCCCGTTGAACTGCTCGGCCAGCGTCCGGAGCGCGACGTCCGTGCGCTCGTCCGCGAAGGTGGGGGCGGCCGACCCGTGGGCGGCGACCTCGTCCGCGGCGCTGCCACGGGCCTCCTGGAGGTAGACGAGCCGGCCGCCCACGCCCCGCGAGCCGAGGTCGCGGAGGACGGTCTTCTCGAAGCTCTCGACGGTGAGCCGGTCGTCACCGCGCCACCCGGCTGCGGCAAGCGCGTCGGCGACGAGGGATGCCATCGGCAGCCCGGCCTGGTCGAAGTAGGTGGCGTGCTTGACCTCGGCGACCAGCCCGACCGGCCGAGGGGCATCGTCCAACAGGGTGAGCAGGTCCTCCAGTCGGAGGACGGGGTCCTCCCCGTCGTGCGCCGCCGACCCCGGGCGGAGCTCCGGCAGCCGCTCTCGGGTGCGGAGGGTGCGGAGCTCGTCCCAGGTGAAGTCCTCGGTGAACCAGCCGGTCAGCCGCTGCCCCTCGACCGTCCTGGTGGTCCGCCGGTCGGCGAACTCGGCGTGCGCAGCGACGTCGGTCGTGCCCGAGATCTCGTTCTCGTGCCGGAGCACCAGGACGCCGTCCTTCGTGGGCACGAGGTCCGGTTCGATGGCGTCGGCACCGAGCTCGATCGCGAGTTCGTACGCGCTCCGCGAGTGCTCGGGCCGGTACCCGGAGGCACCTCGGTGGGCGATCACCGTCGGGGTCGAGGTCATGCGGGCGACCCTACTGACCGCCGGTTGCCGCTCCGTGGACGTCGTGCGGACCACAGGAGGCACGCAGCACCAGCTCCGCGTCGAACTCGGCGTGCGCCCGTGCCCCGGTGGGGTCGAGCACGCGGGTGACGGCCGCGTCCGCCATCGCCTCGATCGGTTGCCGGACCGTCGTCAGGGGCGGCCAGGTGTACTCGGCCTCCCACGAGCCGTCGAAGGCCACCAGGGCGATGTCCTCGGGCACGCGCACCCCGCGCTCGTGGAAGGCACGGAGCACACCGACGGCGGTCCGGTCGGACGCGGCGAACACCGCGTCGGGTCGGTCGCCCTCGTCGGCGATCCGCAGTCCGGACACGTAGCCGCCGTCACGCGTGTACCCGCCGTCGTACACCCGGCCGGGAGGCACGCCCCGGCTCGCGCACGCCGCTCGCCATCCGCTGTGGCGGGGTTCGCGGTCGTCGAGCTGGCCGACGAAGGCCACCCGGGTTCGCCCGTGGTCGAGCAGGTGCTCCGTCGCGCGCTCGGCACCGGCGCGGAGGTCGGTCCCGACGCTCGCGACGCCGTCCCGCGCCGCCGGGGCGTTGAGGTCGACCCACGGCAGCCCGACCGGGTCGATCGCGGACCGGTCGGCGGCCCCGCTGGAGAGCACGAGCACGCCGTCGACCATGCGGGCGGCGAACTCCTCGAACCGCGCGCGGAGACCGTCCGGCTCGAAGCTCGTCGCCGTGGAGTACAGGGCGTACCCGCGCTCGCGTGCTGCTGACTCGATGGCAGCGGCGTACTCGGCGAAGAACGGGTTCGCGAACACGGGGTCGTCCCGGTCGGGGACCGCGAGCACCAGGGTGCGGGCCGACCCCGAGCGGAGTGCCCGCGCAGCCTGGTTCGGTCGGTAGCCGAGCTCGGCCACCGCGGCGAGCACCCGGCGCCGGGTGTCCGGGGCGACGGGTGCTCCACCGTTGAGGGCGTAGCTCACCACCGCGTCCGAGACCCCGGCGAGCCGGGCGACGTCGCGCCGGGTCGGCTTGCGGGTCGGCCGCTCCGGTGCTTCGCTCACGCCCTGATCATGACACCCGGTGCGCCACCGGGAGGGCTTCCCCGACGGCCACGGGCGCGTCACCCTGGTCGGGGATCGGGAGCCGCTCGCCGTCGCGTCGGGCGGACTCGAGTGCGACGAGGCCGGGCAGCGTGTACCGCGAGGCCTGCCAGGCGTTGACCGGCGGCAGCACGCCGTCGTTCACGGCGCGGACGAAGTCGTCGACGAGGAGCTGGTGCGAGCCCTCGTGCCCGTTCGGCGCGAAGTCGAACTCCGCGGGCAGGCGGTCCGTCAGGGCGTCGTGCACGGGCGCGTGTCCGGAGACGAACGAGCTGCGGAGCGCCGGGGACACGTCGGCCAGGCGGGGGTCGTCGTCCTCCATGGTCGGACGGTTCTCGAGCTGGTCGGAGACGTCGGTCACGCCCTCGCGGTCCTGCCAGACGGAGTTCGTCACGAGCTGCTCGAAGCTGCCGTCGGTGCCGAACCAGCGGAAGCGGCTCTCGCGGATGTACGAGGGGAAGCCCACGCGACGGAACTCGTTGATGCGCATGGACCCGCCGCCGTCGAGCTCGAACAGCGCGGTCATGTTCGAGAAGTCGTTGTCGAACATGCTGACCTCGGTGTCGAAGACCCCGTCGCCGCGGTCGTCGTGGACGCCGATGCAGCTGACGCTCGTGGCGTGCCGCGGGACCGCGCCGAGGACGCCGCCGATCGCGTGCGTCGGGTACCACATGGGCGGGTAGCTGGCCGTGGCCTTCCACTCGTCGCCGCCGCTGTACTTGTAGGCGTCGTAGAAGCCGAGGTCCATGTCGTGGACGTAGTCGCCCTCGGCGTAGAAGACCCGGCCGAACGCACCCTGCTCGGCCTTCTGGCGGGCGAAGACCGTCGCCGGGTTGTACTGGCTGGTCTCGCCCATCATGTACGTGAGGCCCGTCTCCTCGACGGCCGCGATGATCGACTCGATCTCCGTCAGCGCCGTGGCCATCGGGACGGCCGAGTACACGTGCTTGCCGGCACTGAGGGCCTGCAGGACGAGCGGACCGTGCGTCCAGCGCTGCGTGAAGATCGCGACGGCGTCGACGTCGGGGCTGGCGAGCATGTCCTCGAACGACGGGAACGTGCCGGCGAGGTGGAGTTCCTCGGCGAGCTGGTCCGCACGCTCGGGGAGCACGTCGGTGGCGTAGACGGCGGAGATGCCCGGGTGCTTCTCGAAGAGGGTGGCGAAGTGGCTGGAGAACTGGCCGGCTCCGACCATGCCGAGGGTGAACGTCATGCTGGCTCCTTGCTGGCGGGTGTGCGTCGTTGCAGGTCCCATCGTCGCGCCCGGGTTTACTCGTGTCAACCCCTGCTGCGTCGGCGGTCCCGACCGTGCTCTCGGCGAACTCCCGTCGATCGCGAGGGGGTCCCGCAGCACGCGCCCGTAGAGTGCTCGCGACGGCAGCACCTCCGCCGTCCGCTTGCCGCGAATCCTCAGCCTTTCGTTGCGCCGCACACCTAGGCTGAGAGGACGCGAAGGAACGCATCCGCCGTTCCCGCTCACGATCCGACCAGAGGAATCACGAGGACACCATGGCTTTCAAGCCCGGTTTCGATCAGTCCCCCGCCTTCAACGACGCGGGCCGGAACGCTTGGAGCGCCGGCTCGCAGCAGCAGAACCGCTGGGGCGCGACGCCGCAGCAGTCCGCCGGCATGACGCCCGAGCAGCTGCAGTACATGTACGACCGTCCGGCGGCGAACACCGTCGACACGGACCGCATGTCGTACGAGGACACCATCGTCAAGACGCTCATGGCGTTCGGCGTGCTCGTCGTCGGCGCCGTGGCCGGGTGGAACCTCCCCCCGATCGTCTGGATCGCCGGCGCGGTCATCGGGTTCGTCCTGGCGCTGGTGAACACCTTCAAGAAGAAGCCGTCCGCCGGGCTGGTGCTCGCGTACGCGTTCTTCGAGGGCCTGTTCGTCGGTGGCATCTCCGGCTACTACAACTCGGCGTTCGAGGGCATCGTCACGCAGGCGATCTTCGGCACGCTGGGCGTGTTCTTCGTCACCCTGCTGCTCTTCCGCTCCGGCAAGGTCCGTGCGACCCCCAAGGCGACGAAGTTCTTCCTCATCGCGATGGTCGGGTACATGGCGTTCTCGCTCGTGAACATCGTGCTCTCGCTCACCGGCGTGACCAACAGCGCGTTCGGCCTCCTCGGTGTGACCTTCTTCGGCATCCCGCTCGGCGTCCTGATCGGCATCTTCGTGGTCGTCATGGCGGCCTATTCGCTCATCCTCGACTTCGACCAGATCCAGACCGGCGTCCAGCGTGGCGCTCCGCGCATCTACGGGTGGACCGCCGCGTTCGGCCTCATCGTGACGCTCGTCTGGCTCTACCTCGAGATCCTGCGCATCCTCGCCATCATCGCGAGCAGCTCCCGCAACTAGCACGCACACCCGAAGGGCCCCGGCACTCGCCGGGGCCCTTCGTCGTTCCCGCCCCACGCCCGCCGACCGGTCGCAACACCCCGCTCACGTTCGTCCACCGGCCACGAACCGTCGCTCGACGATGCCGCGTCCGACGATCTCCGACCGTCCGGCGACACGCAGACGGGAAGTCGTGACCACTCGGCGCCGGGCACCCGACGCCCGCGCCCCCACCCGGCTGAGATCGCACTTCGTGTCGGCTCGGCGCAGGCGGAGCCGACACGAAGTGCGATCTCACCGAGGGACATCGACGACACGGGAGGCCCCGGAACGACGAAGGGGCCCGACGCCTCACGCGTCGGACCCCTTCAGGACGGGAGACTCACTCCCACTCGATCGTCCCCGGCGGCTTCGACGTCACGTCGAGCACGACGCGGTTGACGTCGCGCACCTCGTTCGTGATGCGGTTGGAGATCTTCGCGAGCACGTCGTACGGCAGGCGGGTCCAGTCGGCGGTCATGGCGTCCTCGGACGACACGGGACGGAGCACGATCGGGTGCCCGTACGTGCGACCGTCGCCCTGCACGCCCACGGAGCGGACGTCGGCGAGGAGCACGACCGGGCACTGCCAGATCTCGTCGTCCAGGCCGGCGGCGCTGAGCTCGGCGCGGGCGATGGCGTCGGCTGCGCGCAGGATCTCCAGGCGCTCGGCGGTGACTTCTCCGACGATGCGGATGCCGAGCCCGGGTCCGGGGAACGGCTGGCGACCGACGATGACCTCGGGCAGTCCGAGCTCACGCCCGACCGCACGGACCTCGTCCTTGAACAGGGTGCGCAGCGGCTCGACGAGCTTGAACGTCATGTCCTCGGGCAGACCGCCCACGTTGTGGTGCGACTTGATGTTCGCGGTGCCGGCACCGCCACCGGACTCGACGACGTCGGGGTAGAGCGTCCCCTGGACGAGGAACTCGACCTCGCCGGAGCCGTCGTCGGACGACTCGGACTTCGCCTCGAGCACCAGGGCCTCTGCCGCCGCCTCGAACGTGCGGATGAACTCGCGCCCGATGATCTTGCGCTTCTGCTCGGGGTCGCTGACACCGGCCAGGGCGTCGAGGAACTGCTGCTCGGCGTCGACCGTGACGAGCCGCACACCGGTGGAGGCGACGTAGTCCTCCTCCACCTGCTTGCGCTCGTCCGCGCGCAGCAGCCCGTGGTCGACGAACACGCACGTGAGCTGGTCACCGACGGCCTTGTGCACCAGGGCAGCAGCCACGGCGGAGTCGACGCCGCCGGACAACCCCGCGATGACGCGGGCAGAACCGACCTGCGCACGGATGCGCTCGACCTGCTCCTCGATCACGTTCGCGGAGTTCCAGTCACCCGGCAGTCCGGCGGCGCGGTGCAGGAAGTTCTCGAGCACGGCCTGCCCGAACGCGGAGTGCTTGACCTCGGGGTGCCACTGCACGCCGTAGAGCTTGCGCTCGTCGGACGCGAAGGCCGCCACCGGTGTGGAGGAGCTCGACGCGAGGACCTCGAAGCCCTCGGGTGCCTCGGACACCGAGTCACCGTGGGACATCCAGGTGGTCTGCGCCGCCGGCTGGCCCCCGAGCAGCACCGAGTCGGTGCCGGTCACGTCGACCGCGGTCGCGCCGTACTCGCGGAGCCCGGTGTTCGCGACCGTGCCACCGAGGGCGGTCGCCATCGCCTGGAAGCCGTAGCAGATGCCGAGCACGGGGACGCCGAGCTCGAGGATGGCGCCGTCGAGTGCCGGGGCGCCGTCCTCGTACACGGACGACGGACCGCCGGACAGCACGATGGCTGCGGGGTCCTTCGCGCGGATCTCCTCCGCCGACATGGAGTGCGGGACGATCTCGCTGTAGACGTTGGCCTCACGGACGCGTCGTGCGATCAGCTGCGCGTACTGCGCACCGAAGTCGACGACGAGGACGGGTCGCTGGTCGGTCTCGCTCACCGAGCGCTCTCTTTCTCACGCTGCTGGGCAGCGGTCAGCTCGTGGTAGGTGGTCATGGCGGCCTGCTGCATGCGGTGCTCGACCACGAAGGACATGAACGGGATGACACCGCCGAGCGCGATGAGCAGGAAGCGCGACGGCCGCCAGCGCATGATGCTCCACAGGCGGAAGTCGGCGAACAGGTACACGACGTACAGCCAGCCGTGTGCGATGAGGATCGCGATCGACAGGTTGAAGGTGCCGGGGGCCTCTCCGGCGGTGCCGTTCGGCACGAAGAAGGCGCCGCCGCCGAGCTGCATCTCACGCTGGATGGGCGTGTACTTGATGACGACCTCGACGACCAGGGCGAGCAGGAGCACGCCCGTGACGTACGCGGAGACGCGGTAGAACCGGACGGCCCCCGGGATCTTGGGGACGTCGCGGGTACGGACGGTCAGAGCCATGTGGAGAGCCTATCGTCGCTCGGTGGTCAGGCCGGAGGGGGCGAGGTCGGCCTGCTGACGCTCGTCCTCTTCTCGTTCCCAGGTGTCCTTCACGAAGCGCCACCACAGGAACACGGCGAAGCCGGCGAAGACGACCCACTCGACCGCGTAGAACAGGTTGAGCCAGTCGAACTGGACCTCGCGTGTGGGCGCCCGGTCGGCGACGGTGCCGAGGTCAGCTGCGGATGCGGTGGTGCCGTCGGCGACGACGTACCCGCCGTACATCCGGTCGTCGAAGGCCTTCCACGTGTTCACGAACCGGGCGGGGGCGACCGCCGAGTACTCGTCCCGCTGGAAGGCGTCCTGGTCCGGGGACTCGGACGGGTAGTACCGACCCTGCACGGTGACGGTCGCGCCGTCCGCCATGCGGTCACCACCGGCGACGGCGGCCGACCGCTGGTCGGACCACCCGAGGACGACCGGGAGGCTCGCCCCCGTGGTCGTGTCGACCATGTGTCCCACGGTCTGGTAGCGGCCACCCCCACTGCGGCCTGTCAGCACGGTCGTGTCGCCGGCGACGAAGCGGCCGGTGACGGTCACCCGCTGGCCGGCCAGGCTGTCGCCCACCCCACGCTCGGGCTTCGAGACGTCGGAGAGCACCTTGCGGGTCTCGGTGGTGGCGGGCAGCGGCTTGCCGTTCTCGATGCTCCGCTCGAGCTGCCACTTGCCCAGGAAGGCGAACACCGCAGCGAGGACCAGCGCGAGCAACAGCAGCGCGATCCACCTCGGTCGTCGGGCGACTGCCCACATCTGTATCAGTACTCCGGATCGCGCGGACGGGCCGGGCGTTCGGGGCGCTCGGCGGGGGTCTCGATCGACGACGTCCCGGTGCTCACGGTCTCGGGCTCCGGCGTCGCCGCAGGCTGCCCATTCTCCCGCTCGTCCCTGCCAGCCGCCTCCACGAGCGCGATCTCGTCGGCGAACCGGCGGTCCCGCTCGGCCTTGCGGGCGGCTGCGGCCTCGGCGGCGGCGCGCTCGCGCCCCCGCAGCTTGCGGACCCGCGCCGGGCGGATCACGAGGCGGCCGATGCGGTCCGAGTTGATGGCGAGCACGGGGCCCAGGACGGCCATGATCAGGACGTAGAGGCCCGCGAACGCGGTGATCCGGTCCTCGAGTCCGGCGGCGGCCGAGAGCGTCGCGAGGATCAGCGCGAACTCGCCACGGTTCACCAGGATGACGGCGGTGTTGATGCCCTGCTGGACGTTGAAGCCGTTCATCCGGGCGACGAGCTGACCTGCGACGGCGTTCAGCACCACGGTCATGCCGATCGCGGCGAGCACCGGCCAGACCACCTCGCCGAAGGTCGCGATGTCGAGCCCGAGGCCGAAGTTGACGAAGAAGAACGCCGCGAAGACGTCGCGCATCGGGAGCGCGAGCTGCTCGATGCGGTCGCGGTAGCGCGTCGCACCGCAGAGCAGGCCGATGACGAACGCCCCGATGGCGTCGGTCACGCCGAGCAGGTCGCCGATGCCGCCGAACATCACCGCGAGGCCGAAGAACAGCACCGTGAAGAGCTCGTCGTCGCGGGTGGCGAACAGCTTGGAGACCTGCTTGCCGCCCCACCGCGCCAGGCTGAACATCACGATGAGGAAGCCGAACGCGAGCGCGAGCTTGCCGATCACGCCCCAGATGTTCGTGTCACCGGAGAGCACGACGGACACGATCGCGAGGTAGATCGCGATGAAGACGTCCTCGATCACGGTGACGCCGAGGATCATCGGGGTCTCGTCGTTGGCGAGCCGCCGGAGCTCGATGAGGAGCTTCGTGACGATCGCGCTCGACGAGGTGGCCGTCATGCCCGCGATCACCAGGGCTTCGCGGGTGCCCCAGCCGAGGGAGAACCCGAACGCGAAGCCGACGGCCATGTTGATCGCGACGTACGTGCCGCCGGAGACCAGGAGCTTGCCGGCGTTGCCGTAGAACTCCTCTTGGTCGAACTCGAGCCCGAGGTTGAACAGCAGCAGGATCAGGCCGAAGGTCGCGATCAGCTCGATCGTGTGCGACTCGACACTCAGCCCGATCCACGGCGTGTGCGGGCTCGCGATGAGCCCGACGACCATGTAGATCGGGATGGCGGGCAGGCCGATCAGCTTGCCCAGGCGTCCGAGGACGTAGGCGATGAGGAACAGGGCACCGATGGTGAGCAGCTCACCACCGAGGTGCATGCCGGTTACCTTCCGGGCGGCGCCTCGGCAGCAGCAGCCGCCGCGAGCTCACCGCTGCGGTAGAAGGAGAAGGCCTTGGTGACCTTCTCGGGGGAACCGGCCACGACGATGGTGTCGCCGGGGAAGACCACGAAGTCGGCCGAGGGGGCCGGGTTGGCGCTGTCGCCACGGACCACGGCGACGACGGTCAGGCCGATGAAGCCCGAGTCGTGCAGGTCGCCGAGCGGCTTGCCGGCGATGGCGTCGTCGTAGTCGACGGAGAACCAGTCGATGGACAGGCCGGGGATCTCGTCGAGCTTGTCGAGGCCCTCCGTGATCCGGGTGCCGCCGAGGAGCTCGGCGAGCGTGTGGGCCTCGTCGTCGCTGAGGCGCAGCGAGACCTTCTCCGACTTGTCGGCGCCGTCCGAGACGTCGGCGAAGGAGATGAGGTCGGAGTGACCCGACCGGTGCGTGATGACCCCGCACTTGCCACCGTCGTCGGTGTAGAAGCTGTGCAGTACGCCGACTCCGGGGAGTTTGACGCGATGAACGTCGACCATGATGGCTCCCTTTCCCAGGACTCCCATGCTAACCACCGAAGGGGTCCGTCCATTCCGCCGTCTGCTCTTCTGTGGATGCCGTCTACTGTTCTGTGCATGGGGAGAACTCGGATCGTCGTGGCCGTCGTCGGGGTGCTGGTCGTCACGGTGTACGCGGCGCTGCTGGCCGTGCAGCAACTCGTGCTGGATCCGCTCGCGGCGGTGCCCGGCACCTCGCTCGGCGCGATCCACGCGCACCTCGAACGGCAGGGGTTCGACGTCCGCGGTGACGTCGTCGCCGTCCTCGTCACCGCGTCCATCGGCGTCGCCCTGGCGATCGTGGTCGCGACGGTGACGCTGCGCAGGCGCGTGGAGCCGCACTTCGTCATCGCCTGGATGCTCGGGATCATCGCCGCTGGCGCGGTCCCCTTCTTCATCGCCGGCTTCCAGCTCGGCATGGACGTCGCCGACGGCTACGGCGTCAGCGGCGGCGCCCACACCGTCTGGGCCGGTGTCCTCTTCGTCACCAGTGCGGTCGCGCTGGTCGCGATCCCGGTGGTGCTCGTGTTCGGCGAGCGACGCCGCGCCCTCCGCACCACGTCGACGACACTGGTCGCCTGACGGACGCGGGTCGCGCCTCCAGGCCGGCAGCACCAGCCGGGAGGCGCGACTCCCCTCGTCGACGCTCGTCGCGTCCGACCGGGGCCGGGTCTACTCCGGTTCGCTCGTCTTCTCGCCGATGACCTGCTCGTCGGACGCCTTGGCGCCCTCGGCGCCGTCGCTGCGGCCGCCACCGGGGACGACGTCGTCCTCGTCGAAGCCGAAGGCGATGTCCGGGGCCTCGAGGCGGACGCGGTCAGCGGACTCGTCGTCGGGCTGGAGCTGCGACTCGCGCTCGGCCGCGACCCGCTTGCGGTAGTTCGCCACCTCGGCCTCGGTCTGCTCCTGGTCCCAGCCGAGCACGCCGGCCATCAGCCGTGCGGCGACGGGGGCGGCCGAGTCACCGCGGTCCCAGGCCTCGATCGAGATGCGGGTGCGGCGGGCGAGGACGTCCTCCAGGTGCAGGGCACCCTCGTGCGAGGCCGCGTAGACGACCTCGGCGCCGATGTAGTCGTCGGCGCCCGGCAGGGCCTCAGCGAGTGCCGGGTCCTCCTTCACGAGCTGCAGCACCTCGGTGGTCAGCGTGCCGTAGCGGTTCAGCAGGTGCTCGATGCGGACCTTGTGCAGGCCGAACGAGCGAGCGGTGCGACCGCGCTTGTTCCACGCGGCCGGGTAGCCCTCGGCGCCGAGCAGCGGGATGTCCTGCGTGGTGGACGCCGGGATCGTGCCGTCCATCGCGGCGACGGCCTCGTCGATGGCGTCCTTGCCCATCACGCGGTACGTCGTCCACTTGCCACCGGCGACGACGACCAGGCCGGGCGCAGTGTGGGTGACGACGTGCTCGCGGCTGAGCTTCGAGGTCTGGTCGGACTCGCCAGCGAGCAGCGGGCGGAGGCCGGCGTAGACGCCCTCGACGTCCTCGCGCGTCAGCGGGACCCGGAGGACGGTGTTGACGTGCTCGAGGATGTAGTCGATGTCCGCCGCGGTGGCCGCCGGGTGCGCCTTGTCGAGGTACCAGTCGGTGTCCGTCGTGCCGACCAGCCAGTGCCGGCCCCACGGGATCACGAACAGCACGCTCTTCTCGGTGCGCAGGATCATGCCCATGTTCGACTGGAAGCGGTCGCGCGGGATGACGAGGTGCACGCCCTTCGACGCCCGGACCTTGAACTGCCCGCGGGTGCCGACCATCGCCTGCGTGTCGTCGGTCCAGACGCCGGTCGCGTTGACGACCTGCTTGGCCCGGATGTCGAACCGCTCGCCCGTCTGGATGTCGTGCGCGTGGGCACCGACGACGCGTTCCCCGACCTTGATGAAGCCCTCGATGCGGACCCGCGCGGCGGCGTGCGCACCGTAGGCCGCGGCGGTCCGGACGAGCGAGGACACGTAGCGGGCGTCGTCGACCTGCGCGTCGTAGTAGGTCATGCCGCCGACGAAGGCGTCCTTCTTCAGGGACGGCATCGACTTCAGCACCTGCGTGCGGCTGAGGTGGCGGTGGTGCGGGACGCCCGGAGGACGACCGCCGGACCAGCTGAAGGCG
Organism: Curtobacterium sp. VKM Ac-1395; assembly: GCF_015350975.1. Classification (GTDB taxonomy): domain Bacteria; phylum Actinomycetota; class Actinomycetes; order Actinomycetales; family Microbacteriaceae; genus Curtobacterium. The sequence continues at coordinate 47,127 of NZ_JADKRX010000008.1, read as the reverse complement.
TCGTACATCGCCATGCCGATCCCGATGTAGAAGCGCTCCCACACACGGTGGTTGAGCGGGTACAGGAACCGGACCGGCTTCACCAGGTGCGGGGCGATGCGCTGCAGCAGCAGGCCGCGCTCGATGAGGGCCTCGCGCACCAGGGCGAAGTTGAGCTGCTCGAGGTAGCGGATGCCGCCGTGCACGAGCTTCGACGACCGGCTCGACGTCCCCGAGCCCCAGTCGCGCGCCTCGACGATGCCGACGCTGAGACCGCGGGTCACGGCGTCGAGGGCGCTGCCGCCACCGACGATCCCGCCGCCGACGACCAGGACGTCGAGCTCCTTCGTCTTCAGCGTCTCGATCGCCGCCGCCCGTTCGTCCGGGCCGAGCTTCGCCCGCGGGTCGAACCCCGCCGTGCCGAACGCACCTGTCGGTGCCTTCTTGCCTGAGACCGTCGTTGCCATGGTCGCCTCCGCGCACCCGAGCACCTGCGTGCTCTGCTCAGGAGCACCCGCGCGCCCCGGTGCGGAGCGTTCGCGTGCTCTGCTCAGGCGCCGGGCGTCACCCGGAGGACCGGGCGCACCGCCGTCAGCGGTGGTACGGCGCCACGACCACTTCTACTCGCTGGAACTCCTTGACGTCGGAGTACCCGGTCGTCGCCATCGACCGACGCAGGGCACCGACGATGTTCGCGCGGCCGTCCCAGGTCGGCGTGGGGCCGTTGAGGACGTCCTCGAGCGGGGCGATCGTGCCGACCTCGACCCGGCGGCCGCGGGGCAGCTCCGGGTGGTGGGCCTCGGCACCCCAGTGGAAGCCGCCGCCGGGTGCCTCGGAGGCACGGGCGAGCACGGTGCCGAGCATGACGGCGTCGGCACCCATCGCGATCGCCTTGACGACGTCGCCGGCGGTGTCGAGGCCGCCGTCGGCGATGACGTGCACGTAGCGGCCGCCGGACTCGTCCATGTAGTCACGTCGGGCACCGGCGATGTCGGCCACCGCGGTCGCCATCGGCGCGTGGATCCCGAGCGCCGCGCGCGTGGTCGACGCCGCACCGCCGCCGAAGCCCACCAGGACGCCGGCAGCACCGGTGCGCATCAGGTGCAGCGCGGCCGTGTAGGTCGAGGCGCCGCCGACGATCACGGGGACGTCGAGCTCGTAGATGAACTTCTTGAGGTTGAGCGGCTCGGTGTTCTGCGAGACGTGCTCGGCGGAGACGGTGGTGCCGCGGATGACGAACAGGTCGACACCGGCGTCGACGACCGTCTTCGAGAACTCCTGGGTGCGCTGGGGGCTGAGCGAGCCGGCGACCGGGACACCGGCGGCACGGATCTCGGCCAGGCGCGCCGTGATCAGCTCGGCCTTGACCGGCTCGGCGTAGATCTCCTGCATGCGCTTCGTGACGTTGCCGTCGGTGAGCGCGCGGATCTCGGCGTAGTAGGGCTCGGGGTCCTCGTACCGGGTCCAGAGGCCTTCGAGGTCGAGCACGCCGAGGATGCCCAGGCGCCCCATCTGGATCACCGTCGCGGGCGAGGACACGGAGTCCATCGGTGCCGCGAGGATCGGCGCCTCGAAGGTGAAGGCGTCGATCGACCACTGGACGCTGACGTCCTGCGGGTCGCGGGTGCGCCGCGAGGGGACCACTGCGATGTCGTCGAACGCGTACGCCCGACGTCCGCGCTTGCCTGCACCGATCTCGACTTCACTCACCCGGCAAGCCTAGCGGGCGCGGGGCCGGTCAGCGCGGGCGGCGGCGCTTCCGGCGGAGCATGCGGAGGGTCAGCCCGAGCCCGAGCGCCAGCACGATGAGCACGACGAGCAGCGCCGCGGCGACCTTGACGAGCAGCGCCGCTCCGATGAAGAGCACCGCGAAGACCACCCACACGAGGATGTCCATCGCGATGCTCGAGACCCGGTCCACCTGCGGAACGCTACCTGCTCGGCGGGGGTGAGCCGAGCCTCCAGGCCGTGCCGCGCTGCGCTGTTCCGTGCCGCGCTGCGCTGCGCTGTTCCGTGCCGTGCCGTGTGCGCGGCCCGCGAACTGCCGAGCGGTCACCATCACGGATGAGGGAAAGGGGCCGTGCGGCGCTGACGCGACTTCGCACGACCCCTCTCGTGCCGGCACCGCCCCCACAGCGGCACCGGCGATGTCGGCCACGCTCAGTGAGCGAGGCCGACGTCGACTCCGCTCAACGAGCGGCGTCGACGTCCTTGGCGAGCGTCCCGAGGTAGAGCTCGATGACCTTGGGGTCATCAGCGAGCTCCCGCCCGGTGCCCGAGTACGCGTTCCGACCCTGGTCGAGCACGTACCCACGATCGCAGATCTGGAGACAGCGTCGCGCGTTCTGCTCGACCATGATGATCGACACCCCCGCCTTGTTGATGCGCCGGGTGCGGATGAAGGTCTCGTCCTGGCGCACCGGGGACAGTCCGGCGCTCGGCTCGTCGAGCAGCAGCACCTTCGGGTCCATCATCAGCGCCCTGGCCATGGCGACCGACTGCCGCTCACCACCGGACAGCGATCCGGCGCGCTGGCCCTTCCGCTCGCCGAGGACGGGGAACAGGTCGTAGATGACCTCGAGCCGTTCGGAGAACTTCTTCGGGCGGAGGTAGATCCCCATCTGCAGGTTCTCCTCGATCGAGAGCGAGGGGAACACGTTGTTCGACTGCGGCACGAAGCCGACGCCGGCCTGCACGAGCTTGTTCGCCTTCATGTTCGTGATGTCGGCGCCCTCGAGGGTCACCGAGCCCTCGCGGACCGATACCAGGCCGAAGAGGGCCTTGAGCAGCGTGGACTTGCCGGCGCCGTTCGGGCCGATGATCCCGATGAGCTCGCCCGGGTAGCACTCCAGGTCGCAGCCGTTGAGGATGTTGACGCCCGGCAGGTACCCGGCGACGAGCCCGCTGGCCCGCATCACCGGTTCCAGGGTGGCCGTGCCCGATCCCGCTGCCGGACTGGAGGCTCGCCCCGCGTCCGCGCCGCTCGTCGCGTGGGACCCGTTGGTCGCGTGGGACCCGTTGGTCGCGTCGGTCATCGGGTGGCCTTCCCGTCGGCGGCGTCGGCCGCGTCTGCTGTGGTGTCGTGCGTCGCGCCTGGCGCCGCGTGGTCCTCGTCGGCGACCTCCTCGGCGAGCTCCTCGTAGGTCTCCTCGGTGAGGAGCGAGTCGTCGCCCAGGTCCGTGTCGTGGTGTGCGCCCAGGTAGGCGTCGATGACGGCCTGGTCGTCCATCACGGTCGTGGCAGGTCCCTCGGCGACGACACGGCCCTCGGCCATCACGACGACCCAGTCCGAGATGTGCCGGACCATGTGCATGTCGTGCTCGACGAACAGCACGGTCATGCCGTCGTCGCGCAGGGACTGGATGTGGCCGAGGAGCGACTGGGTCAGCGCGGGGTTCACGCCGGCCATCGGCTCGTCGAGCATGATCATCGTCGGGTCGGACATGAGCGCCCGTGCCATCTCGAGGAGCTTCCGCTGGCCGCCCGAGAGCGAGCCCGCGTAGTCGTCCTTCTTCTCGAGGAGCTTGAAGCGGGCCAGGAGGTCCTCGGCCTTCGCCGTGATCTCCTTCTCGCGCTTGGACCACAGCGGACGGATGAGCGCGGCGAAGAAGTTCTCGCCGGGCTGGTCCTTCGCACCGAGGAGCATGTTCTGCATCACGGTGAGGCGGGACAGCGCCTTGGTCAGCTGGAACGTGCGGACCATGCCGGCTCGGGCGACCTTCGCGGCACCGGTGTTGCCGAGCGTCGCGCCGTTGAACTGCCAGCGGGCGTCTTTCCCGCTCGTCGGCTTGTCGAAGCCGGTGAGCAGGTTGAAGAACGTGGTCTTGCCGGCACCGTTCGGGCCGATCAGCGCCGTGATGGAACCACGCTGGACCTCGAGGTGGTCGACGTCGACCGCCGTCATGCCGCCGAACTTCCGGCTGATGTTGTCGACCGTCAGGATCGCGTCGGGCTTCGCTGCCCCGGGCGTGTGCGACACCGTGGTCGCGGGTGCGTGCTGCTCAGACACTGAACGTCAGCTCCTTCTTGTTGCCGAGGAGTCCCTGGGGGCGGAACACGATGAGGAGCATGAGCGCGACGCCGACGAGCACGTAGGAGAACTGCTCCGCCTGCTGCGCGTTCATGATCGAGTTCGGGATGAAGTCCCCGGCCAGGGTGCGGATGCCGAGTCGGACGACGAAGAACAGCACGGCTCCGAGCACGGGGCCGAACACCGTCGCCGCCCCACCGAGGATGAGCGCCGTCCAGATGAAGAAGGTCATCGAACGACCCATCGCGTCCGGCTGCACCGAACTCGGGATGACGTAGATGATGCCGGCGAGTGCTCCGAGCGCACCACCGAACACGAGCGCCTGCATCTTGTACGAGTAGACGCTCTTGCCGAGCGAGCGCACGGCGTCCTCGTCCTCGCGGATGGCCTTCACGACACGGCCCCAGGGGCTGCGCATGAGCAGGAACAGCACCAGCGTGAACAGGGCGACGAGGCCCCAACCGACGATCCGGATCCACCAGCCGTTGACGCCGTTGTTGGAGTACGTGAACCACAGGATCGTGGTGGTGCCGTCGGGCAGGAAGCTGAGGGCGTTGAACGGGTCGCGGTAGCTCGAGCCGGTGATGCCGTTCGAGCCGCCCGTGGTCGTGGTCAACAGACTCGAGCGTCCGACCATCCGGATGATCTCCGCACCGGAGATCGTCACGATCGCCAGGTAGTCGCCGCGGAGCCGGAGCGTCGGGATGCCGAGGATGATCGCGAACACGATCGAGACCAGCAGGGCGACCAGGACGGCCATCCCGAGGGGCAGGCCGTTCGTGATCGAGATGGCGAACCCGTAGGCACCGAGCAGCAGGAACGCCGCCTGACCCATGTTGACGAGTCCGGTGAGGCCGAAGTGCACGTTCAGCCCGATGGCGGCGAGCGCGAACGCGGCCGTCGTGGGCGCGAGGGCCTCCTGCGTCAGAGAACTGAGGAGGTTGAGGATGTAGTCCATGGCGGCGCTCCCTTAGCCGATCCGCTCGGCGCGGCCGAAGATGCCCTGCGGCCGGAACAACAGGATGAGGATGAGGATGACGAGGGCGGTGGCGTACTTGAAGTCACCCGGCAGCACGAGGTTCGTGAGCTCGACGACGACACCGATGATCATCGACCCGACGAGGGCGCCGTAGGCGGTGCCGAGGCCACCGAGCGTCACCGCCGCGAACATGAGCAGGAGCAGCTGCAGGCCGGTCTGCCAGTTGACGCCGTTGAGCACGAGGCCGAGCATCACGCCCGACAGCCCGGCGAGACCGGCGGCGAGCGTCCACACGAAGCGGATCACCCGGTCGACGTCGATGCCGGACGCCGATGCCAGGGCCGGGTTGTCCGACACCGCGCGGGTGGCCCGGCCGAAGCGGGTCTTCGCGAGGAACAGCCCGGTGAGGATGAGCACGACGAGCGCGATGGCCATCGCCACGTAGGACTGCACGGTCAGGGTCACCCCGGCGAACGTCACCGTCTGGGGGTTGCTCTGCTGGATGCGGACGGTCGAGGCGCCGAAGAAGTACTGGAAGGCGTACTGCGCCGCGATCGAGAGACCGATGGTGACGATCATCAGCTGCGTGAGGCTGATGCGGCGGCGCCGGAGCGGACTCCAGATCACCATGTCCTGCAGGTACCCGCTCGCCGCGCAGATGATCACGACGATCACCCCAGCGACCCAGATGTTCATGTGGAGCTGGTTGGCGAACGTGTACGCGAGGAGGCCACCGAGGGTCACCTGCTCACCGTGCGAGAAGCTCGACAGGCCGGTCGTGCCGTAGATCAGTGACAGACCGATCGACGCCAGGGCGATGAGCAGCCCGAGCCGGATGCCGGACACGAACTGCTGCCATGCCCGCGCCGCGGTGACGCTGGTGCCGGCCTCGGACGTGGTGGCGCCCTCTTGGTCCGACAGCTGGAAGATCTGTCCGGCGTTCGCGTTGAGGTTCGCCTGCACGGTGCGCTTGGCGTCGGCGGCGTTCGTCAGGAACTGGCCCTTGGGCAGCGTGTCCTGGTCGACGGTGACCGAGTACTGGCCGGCTGCCGGCACGCTCACGGCCCAGCGGCCCTGCGCGGACGTGGTGGACGTCGCCGCGAAGCCGGCCGGCCCCGCCACGTCGACGTCCACGCCGACGGCGGGCTCCCGCTCGCTGTCGAGGATCGTGCCCTGGATGCAGCCGTTCGACGTGCTCACGGTGCAGGGCTGGTTCGACGACGGGGCCGAGCTGGCACTGGCACTCGCCGTCGCGGCGGGGGTGGCGCCCTGGGCGGGGATGGTCACCGCCCAGTCGATCAGGAAGGTCGCCAGGAAGGCCGCGACGAGCACGACGACGAGCACCAGTCGACGACGACCTGGCGCACCGGGGCGGAACCGGCGCAACAGCGCCGGCCCCGCAGGAGTTGTGGATCCCACGGAAGAGCCTCTCGTTCGGATGCCGAGGAACCTATGGGCTTTTTGTGACACCCGTGTTTCCAACGTGTTCCCTGTGTGATTCGTGCCGTAACTGTGATGCTGTGGAGGAACGGTGGGCAAGTCCTCCACAGCCGGAATGCGCATCGCGGCTCCCGCGTTAGCATGTTCCATCCGGAACCCGACGCTGCGTCCGGTGTCTCGACCACTTCACGCGCCCACGAAGGGGACCCATGGACCAGCCGGATCCGTTCGGATTCATCGGACTCACGTACGACGACGTCATGCTCCTGCCCGGGCACACCGACGTCATCCCGAGCGAGGCGTCGACCGCGTCCCGGCTCACCAAGCGGATCTCCGTCAGCGTCCCGCTGCTCTCGGCGGCGATGGACACCGTCACCGAGTCCCGCATGGCGATCGCCATGGCGCGACAGGGTGGCATCGGCATCCTGCACCGCAACCTCTCCATCGAGGACCAGGCCGCCTACGTCGACAAGGTGAAGCGGTCCGAGTCGGGCATGATCACCAACCCGGTGACCACGACCCCGGACGCCACCGTGGCCGAGGTCGACGCGCTCTGCGGCCAGTTCCGCGTCTCCGGCCTCCCCGTGGTCGAGGCCGACGGCACCCTCGTCGGCATCATCACCAACCGCGACATGCGCTTCGTCGCACCGTTCGAGCAGCAGACCACGCTCGTCCGCGACGTCATGACGAAGGCCCCGCTGATCACCGCGCTCGAAGGCATCGACCCCGAGTCGGCGATCGCGATCTTCGCGCAGCACAAGATCGAGAAGCTCCCGCTCGTCGACGCGGACGGCAAGCTCCGCGGGCTCATCACCGTCAAGGACTTCGACAAGAGCGAGCAGTACCCGGACGCCACCAAGGACGACGAGGGCCGGCTGCGCGTCGGCGCGGCGATCGGGTTCTTCGGCGACGCCTGGCAGCGTGCCGAGGCGCTCCGTGACGCCGGCGTCGACGTGCTCGTGGTCGACACCGCGAACGGCGAGAGCGAAGGCGTGCTCGACATGGTCCGCCGCCTCAAGGCCGACCGGTCCTTCGACGCCATCGACGTGATCGGCGGCAACGTCGCGACCCGTGCCGGTGCCCAGGCGCTCATCGACGCCGGTGTGGACGCCGTCAAGGTCGGCGTCGGCCCCGGCTCCATCTGCACCACCCGTGTCGTCGCCGGCGTCGGCGTCCCGCAGGTGACCGCGGTGTACGAGGCCTCCCTCGCCGCACGAGAGGCCGGCGTCCCGATCATCGCCGACGGCGGGCTGCAGTACTCGGGCGACATCGCCAAGGCCCTGGTCGCCGGTGCCGACACCGTGATGCTCGGCTCCCTGCTCGCGGGCACGGACGAGTCCCCCGGGGACCTGGTCTTCGTCAACGGCAAGCAGTTCAAGGCGTACCGCGGGATGGGCTCCCTCGGCGCACTGCAGACGCGTGGCAAGAAGACCTCGTACTCGAAGGACCGCTACTTCCAGGCGGACGTCCCGAACGACGACAAGCTCATCCCCGAGGGCATCGAGGGGCAGGTCCCTTATCGCGGCTCGGTCGGCAACGTCGTGTACCAGCTCACCGGCGGGCTCCGGCAGTCGATGTTCTACGTCGGCGGCCGCACGATCCCCGAACTCAAGGCCCGTGGCAAGTTCGTCCGCATCACCGCGGCCGGGCTCAAGGAGTCGCACCCGCACGACGTGCAGATGGTCGTCGAGGCCCCGAACTACAGCCGCTGACGCACCACCCGCACGCCTGACGCCCCCTGGTCAGCGAGACACCGCCGGATCCGGCACCGTCTCGCCGACCAGGGGGCGTCTCGCCGTCCACGCGAGGAGACCGACGCCCCGCTGAGACCGATACCCCGAGGAGACCGACGCCCCGCGGAGACCGACGTCCCGAGGGCTCAGGCGGAGCGCCAGTCGTCCGAGGTGATGTGCGATCCTCCGTGCGGCCCCATCTGCAGCATGCCGCCGTCCACGGGCAGCGACACCCCCGTGATGTACGACGACGCTGGCGAGGCGAGGAACGCCACCGCCGCCGCGATCTCCCAGGCGTTCCCCGGCCGGCCGAGCGGCACCCCGGGGCGGGAGATCGTCTGCGGGTCCTCGTCCTCGGCGCCGGTCATCCGCGTCGCGATCTCGCCGGGTGCGACCGCGTTCGACGTGATCCCGTACTGGGCGAGTTCGATCGCGATGGTCTTCAGCAGGCCGCCGAGTCCGTGCTTCGCGGCGTCGTACGCGCTCGACCCGTACCGCGGCTGGTGCTCGTGGACGCTCGTGATGCCGATGATGCGCCCACCCGTGCCCTGCTCGACCATCCGACGAGCGGCGGCCTGGATCGTGACGAACGCCCCGTCCAGGTCGGTGGACACCGTGTGCCGCCACTGGTCGAGCGTCATCTCGAGGAACGGCGCGTTGTCGCCGGTACCGGCGTCGGCGACAATCACGTCGACACCGCCGAGCTGCTCGACGAGGCGGTCGATCACGGCTCCGGCACTGGCGAGGTCGCTGACGTTGATCTGCTCGACGAAGGCCTGGCGTCCGGCGGCGCGGACCTCCTCGGCGGTCTCGTTCGCACGGTCGGGCTCGGACAGATAGGTGATGCCGACGTCCATCCCCGCTGCGGCGAGCGCGACGGCGGTGGCGCGACCGATGCCGGATTCGGAACCGGTGACGATTGCTCTGGTGGGCTGGTAGTCGCTCATGCCTGCGGAACGTACGCCGAGCCTCCAGGGCGCACTGCCGGACCATCCGCCCGGCGCAAGCAGCTCCGAGACCGGACCATCCGCCCGGCGCAGACCGCGCACTCAGCCCCGCGGCCCGACCCCGAACGTCCGCACAGCCTTCGTCACGGCTTCGTAACGAAACACTTTCCGTACCACCCCGTCACACGGGCGAAACACGCAGACCCTACTTTTGCTCGCATCCCCACGTGGAGGTGCCGCACTCGACCCGATGCGGCAACGGCCTCCGCGCACAGAAAGGGTTCCACGGATGATCAGAACCACCCGCGTCACCACGGCGCTGGCACTGGCGGGAGCGGCTGCGGTCCTGCTCGCGGCGTGCTCCACCTCCGGCAGCACCAGCCCGTCCTCGTCGGCCTCGGCCGCCAAGAAGGACCCGGCCTCGAGCTGCAAGGCGCCGTCGTCGCCCGGCACCGACGCGCTGAAGATCGGCACGATCCTGCCCCTCACCGGATCGCTGGCCTACCTCAACCCGCCCGCCGAGTCCGGTGTCGGCCTGGCCGTCGAGGACATCAACTCCGCTGGTGGGGTGCTCGACAAGGACGTCGCCATCTCGCCGCAGACCGACTCCGGTGACAGCACCGACATGACCGTGTCGAGCTCCGCGGCGACGAAGCTCGTCAACGCGAAGGTCCCGGTCGCGATCGGCGCCGAGTCCTCGTCCGTGACGCTCAACGTCATCGACCAGCTCACCAGCAACTGCATCGTCGAGATCTCGCCCGCGAACACCGCGTCCGACCTCTCGGGCTACTCGTCGTACTACTACCGGACCGCTCCGCCGGACTCGGTGCAGGGTTCGGCGCTCGGCCAGCTCGTCACCGGTGACGGCAACGCCAAGGTCGCGTTCCTCGTCTTCAACGACACGTACGGCACCGGCCTGCGCAACTCCGTGCAGGCGGCCGTCGAGGCCTCCGGCGGCCAGGTCGTCTACGGCGGCAAGGGCAAGGGCCAGGAGTTCCCGCCCGGACAGACCACGTTCTCGTCCGAGGTGACGGCCGCGCTCGCGACCAAGCCTGACGCGATCGTCGTGCTGGCGTTCGACGAGACCAAGTCGATCATCCCCGAACTCAAGTCGCAGAACGCCGACATGGCGAAGATCTACATGTCGGACGGCAACACGGCTGACTACTCGAAGGACTTCGACCCGGGCACGCTCGAGGGTGCCCAGGGCACCATCCCCGGCGCCTCGCCGAAGGACGACCTGAAGCAGCGCCTCGCCGAGTTCTACAAGAAGTCCTCCGGCAAGGAGCTGGCCGACTACTCGTACGCGGCGGAGTCCTACGACGCCACCACCCTCGCCGCCCTAGCAGCGGTGAAGGGCAAGGGCACCGACTCCGGGACCATCCAGGCCAACATGGACAAGGTCTCCGGCGTCGACGGCGGCACCGAGTGCGCCACGTTCAAGGACTGCAAGACGCTCCTCGACGGCGGCAAGGACATCCACTACACGGGTCCGTCCGGCATCGGTCCGTTCGATGCGAACAACGACCCGTCCACCGCCTACATCGGCATCTACAAGTTCGACGGCGACAACAAGCCGGTCTACCAGAGCGCCATCCAGGGCGCCGTCAAGAAGTAGCACCGCACCACCACTGAACGGCCCCGGGAGCTCGGCTCCCGGGGCCGTTCCGCGTCCGGTGAGGGCGGACGGGAGGCTCGGCTGGCGTCCGGTGAGGGCGGACGGGAGGCTCGGCTGGCGTCCGTCAGGCCGCTGGACGCGGCAGCACGGTGCGGCGGGCGCGGTGCGCAGCCATCAGGGAGTCGGTGGTCAGGATCAGCAGGGCGACCCAGACGATCCCGAAGCCGATCCAGCGCGAGGCCGACATCGCCTCGTGCTGGACCACGACGCCGACGACGAGCTGCAGCACGGGCGTGAGGTACTGCGTCAGCCCGAGCGTCGAGAGGGACAGCCGACGGGCGGAGGACGCGAACAGGAGCAGCGGCACCGCGGTCGCCGGGCCGGCGCCGAGCATCAGGAGCACGTGCACCCAGCCCTCGGACCCGAACGTGATCCCGCCCGCGACGCCCGTCGCCCCGAGCACGACGAGGGCGACGACCGCGAGCGGCGTCAGCCACATCGTCTCGATCGTCAGCCCGCTGAGGGCGTCGACCGTCCCGCCGACGCGCTTCTTCACCAGGCCGTAGAGCCCGAAGGAGAACGCCAGCGCGAGCGAGATCCACGGCATCTGGCCGTACCCGACGGCGATCACCACGACGGCCACGACGCTGAGCCCGACCGCTGCCCACTGCACCGGGCGCAGCCGCTCGTGGAGCAGGACCACGCCGAGTGCGATCGTCACCAGCGGGTTGATGAAGTACCCGAGCGCGGCCTCGACCGTGTGACCCGTCGTCGTCGCGAGGACGTACACGGTCCAGTTCACGAGGATGAGCACGGCGGCGATCGCCATCACGCCCATCACCCGGCGCTGGGCGACGAGGGACCGGGTCCGGAGCCACGACCGGGTGAGCGCGATGCCGACCAGGCAGAAGAGCAGACCGACGACGATGCGCCAGGCCACGATCTCGAACGCGCTGGCGGGCGCCATCGCCACGAAGAGCAGCGGCATCAGCCCCCAGAGCCCGTACGCGATGACCGCCTGCAGGACCCCGACCGACGCCTCGCTCCGCACCACGCGCTCTGTCACGCACCAATGCTACGGACGCACGTCGACGCGGCGGACGCAGGGGGAGCCTCCAGGCCGGCCCGGACCGTCCCCGGAACGCACGAACGCCCCGTCAGCGCAGGGCTGACGGGGCGTTCGAGGAGTGGAGCTGTCTCAGTGCTCGATGACCGCGAGGACGTCGCGGGCGGAGAGGACCAGCAGGTCCTCGCCCGAGTACTTGACCTCGGTTCCGCCGTACTTCGAGTAGATGACCTTGTCGCCGACGGCGACGTCGAGGGGGACGCGGTTGCCGTTGTCGTCGATGCGACCCGGACCCACGGCCACGACCTCGCCCTCCTGCGGCTTCTCCTTCGCGGTGTCCGGGATGACGAGACCGGATGCAGTGGTCTGCTCCGCCTCGACCTGACGGATGACGATGCGATCTTCGAGCGGCTTGATGGTGACGGCCACGGTGACCTCTTCTTTCTCGGTACTGACTGGTACAGATGAAAACCGGTTGGCACTACGCGCACGAGAGTGCCAGGTCCAACTGTAGGGGGCGGCTGGCACTCGGTCAATCCGAGTGCCAGGTCTCCTGGTGATGACAGGATCGTCTCATGGACGCTGCCGAACTCGCTCAGCTGCTGACCCCGGACGGCATGGCGCTGCTCGACCGCACCCCGGCGGTCTCCGACGGCGGTGAGATCGTCCGCGTGGTGTCCCGGCTGCGTGCCGAGGGCCACGACCCCGGACTCGTCGCAGCGGTGCTGACGCAGGCGAAGCTCCGCCAGAAGGCGCGGGGCAAGTTCGGCGACTTCGCGAGCCGGATGCTCTTCACCGAGGCGGGGCTCGAACAGGCCACCCGACTGTCCGTCGCCGCACAGCACGCCGGACGGTTCGCCGCCGCCGGCCTGCGCCGGGTCGCGGACCTGGGGTGCGGCATCGGTGGGGACGCGATGGCGATGGCGGCGCTCGACCTGGACGTCACGGCGGTCGACCGCGACGAGGTCACGGCAGCGGTGGCGACGCACAACCTCGCGCTCTGGCCGGACGCCCGCGTCGAGCTCGGGGACGCGGCCGCCTTCGACCTGACCCGCGTCGACGGCGTGTGGATGGACCCCGCACGGCGCACCACCGGGCACACGAACACCCGTCGTCTGGCGGACCCGGACGACTGGTCACCGTCGCTCGACACCGTGTTCGCCGCCGCGACGACCACCCCGACGGGCGTGAAGCTCGGACCGGGCATCGACCGCGACCTGATCCCCGACACCGCCGAGGCGCAGTGGACGTCCGTCGACCGGGAGGTCGTCGAGCTCGCCCTGTGGTTCGGCCCGCTCGCACGACCAGGCATCCGACGCGCGGCGACCGTCATCGGCGCGCACGGCATCGCGGAGCTGACCGCCGACGGCGACACCGAGGACGTCGACACGGGGCCGCTCGGCGAGTACCTCTACGAGCCCGACGGCGCCGTGATCCGCGCCCGGTTGATCGGCGACCTCGCACGGCAGCTCGACGGGCGGATGCTCTCCGAGGGCATCGCCTACGTCAGCGCCGACCGTGCCGTGCCGACGCCGTTCGCGCAGGGGTTCCGCGTGCTCGACACGATGCCGCTCGACGTGAAGAAGCTCGCCGCACGCCTGGCCGCCGACGGCGTGGGCACCGTCGAGATCAAGAAGCGGGGCGTCGACGTCGACCCGGCCGAGTTCCGGAAGCGCCTCCGGTTGCGCGGGGGCACGGGCCGGGTGACGCTCGTGCTCACCCGGCTCGAGGGGCGGCACACGGCGGTGCTCTGCGAGCGGCTCTGACGCAGGGGCGTCCGGGCCGTCAGCGGCGCAGCGCCGTCAGTGTCGTCAGCGTCGTCAGCGGATGAAGGCGCCGGAGTCGTAGCTGCCGTAGTCGGTGTAGCCGCCGCCAGCGTGGGCGCCGAGCAGCACGATGAACACGATCCACAGGATGGTGAAGAGCGCGGCCGCCCAGCCGGTGATGATGCCGGTGAGTGCGAGACCGCGGCCGTTCTCGCCGGTCTGCTTGATCTTGCGGAGGGCGATGTGCCCCATGACCGCGCCGGCGATGCCCGTGGCGAAACCCACGAAGATGAAGACGAACAACAGCGAGCCGATGCCGAAGACGATCGACAGGATCGCGAGCACGTTCGTCTTCGCCCGCTGCCCGTAGGACTGGTAGCCGGTTGCGGCGTAGGCCCCGGGCTGCGCGTAGGAGTTCGAGGCTGCGTACGGGTTCGACGCGGCGTAGGGGTTCTGCGGAGCGCCGTACTGGGGCTGCTGGCCGTACTGGCCCTGGCCCTGGCCCTGGCCCTGGCCCTGGCCGTACTGCTGCTGGCCCTGGCCGGACTGGCCCGGCTGCTGGCCGTACTGCTGCTGCCCGTACTGCTGCTGCGGCTGCTGGCCGTACTGGCCCTGGCCGTACTGCCCCTGACCGCCCTGCCCCTGACCGCTCTGCCCGTACTGCCCGGGCTGCTGGTACGGGTTCGCCTGGGGCTGACCCGGCTGCTGGTACGGGTTCTGCTGCTGCGGGGCGTCCTGCCCGTACCCACCGGGCTCGGCCGCGGATCCGGGTGCTGGTGCCGACGCGTCCGGCTGCTGTCCGTCCGGCCGCTGCTCGCCCGGCTTCGGCCACTGGTTCTGATCGGACACGATGCACCCCTCCCGACGACCCGTGCGGCCGTCGCCTGCAAGCCTGCCACAGGCGCGGACCCGCCGACCCAGCCCTGTTCGGGGCGGCACGGGGGCGGACCAGCAGCTGCGGCCGGCGCTCAGACCTGGACGGTCGTCACCGGCAGCGTGGAGTCCGCGGCGATGTCGAGGTCGCTCGGCGCGTGCCCCTCGGCGACCAGCCGCGCCCCGACGGCCGCGATCATCGCACCGTTGTCGGTGCAGAGGTCGAGCGGGGGGATGCGGAGCGCGACGCCGGCCTCAGCGCAGCGGGCCTCGGCCACGGCGCGCAGGCGGGCGTTCGCCACGACGCCGCCGCCGAGCAGGAGCCGGTCCACCCCGGTGTCCCGGCAGGCGTTGAGCGCCTTGGTCAGCAGCACGTCGACGACGGCCTCGCGGAAACTGGCGGCGACGTCGGCGACGGGGACCTCGCGCCCGTCGTCGCGGCAGCGCTCCACCCAGCGCGCGACGGCGGTCTTCAGCCCGGAGAACGAGAAGTCGTACCGGTGCGCGGCCATGTCCTTCGGCAGGGTCAGCCCACGGGGGAACCGGATGGCGGTCGGGTCACCGTCGGCAGCGGCGCGGTCGATCTGCGGCCCGCCCGGGTACGGCAGCCCCAGGAGTCGTGCGACCTTGTCGAACGCCTCGCCCGCGGCGTCGTCGATGGTCTCGCCGAGGAGCTCGACGTCGCCGACCAGGTCCCGCACGAGGAGCAACGAGGTGTGCCCGCCGGACACCAGCAGCGCCACGGTCGGGAGCTCGATCGCACTGCCGTCCGCACGCAGGACGTCCGCCCCGACGTGGCCCACCAGGTGGTTCACGCCGTAGAGCGGCTTGCCGGTGGCCACGGCGAGCGCCTTCGCGGCCCCGACCCCGACCATGAGGGCACCGGCGAGCCCCGGCCCCGCGGTGACCGCGACGGCGTCGAGTTCGTCGAGCGTGACGCCTGCCTCGGCGAGCGCCTGGGTGAGCGTGGGCGTCATCGCCTCGAGGTGGGCGCGTGCGGCGACCTCGGGCACGACGCCGCCGTAGCGCGCGTGCTCGTCCATGCTCGACGCGATGACGTTCGCGAGCAGGGTGGTCCCGCGGACGATGCCGACGCCCGTCTCGTCGCACGAGGTCTCGATGCCGAGCACGAGCGGTTCACGCATCGAAGGTCTCCTGTCCGATCGGGCCGGGCCCGGTCCGCGGTGGTGCGGCCGACACCGGCGGCAGCTCCGCCCGCATCACCCACGCGTCGACCCCGTCCGGCTGGTAGTAGCGGGGTCGGACGGCGATCTGCTCGAACCCGAACCCGGTGTACATGGTCTGGGCGACGGGGTTGTCCGCGCGGACCTCGAGGAAGACCTCGTGCACGCCACGACGCCGGGCCTCGTCGAGGAGCTCGGTGAACAGCGTCCGCCCGATGCCCTGCCCGCGGTGCTCTGCCGACACCGCGATGGTCTGCACGTCGGCCACCGGGTTGCCGGGCAACGAGGACAGCCCCGCGTACCCGACGACCGTCGATGCGCCCTCCCCGGTGGTCTCGACGACGACGTAGTACCCGTGCGGGGAGTACAGCTCCCCGGACATCTGCGATGCCGACCAGGCGTCGGTCGGGAACGAGGCGTGCTCGAGCCACATCACGTCGTCGAGGTCCTGCGGGTGGGCGCGCCGCAGGCGCAGCCCGTCGGGCAGCGTCACCGTGCGACCCGCTTCGGAGCGCCGGGCACGGTCACGTCGGGCTCGCGGATGTAGAGGGGGGCGTCCTCGGCGAAGGATGCGCCGGAGGCGAGCCGGTCCGCGGCGAGCACCCCGAGCCTCCCGGCTGGGACGGTGGCTGCGGTGACCCGCCGGAACGCCCCGGAGGCTCCCAGCACGTCGTCCAGGTCCGCCGGCTTGGCGAGTCCGGGCCCCGCGGTGCGCGTGCCGGCCTGGTCGTGGACGCTCCAGTGGACCTCGCGTCGGCGGGCGTCCGTCAGGACGACGAAGGGGCCGGCGTCGGCGGGGTCGGTCGCGGCGACGTCCGCCGCGACCGCGTCGTGGCTGACGAGCGGCAGGAGCGGGACGGCTCGCGCGGCCGCGAAGGTCCGGGCGGCAGCGATCCCGACGCGGAGGCCGGTGAAGGGTCCTGGACCCATGCCGGCGACGACGCCGGTGACGTCGGCGGGGGTGATGCCGGCGGACGTGAGGACCTCGGCGAGGAAGGGGCCGATGACCTCGGCGTGCCGGCGGGTGTCCTCCGTCGAGCGCTCGGCGAGGACCTGGCGGGTCGCAGGGTCGACAACGGCGACGGAGGTCCCGGCGGAGGTGTCGATCGCGAGCAGCACCCGTCCATCGTAGGCGGCTCGGGAGCCTCGCCGGGGTCTAGGCCGCAGGCTGTGGACGGAGCGTCCCGGGTCCCACGGGCAGGACGCCGACACGGTACTCGTACCTCTGGTCAGCGGGGGCGACGGTGATGTGCGCGGCTCCGAACCGCCACGCGCGGTTGTAGCAGTAGACGCCGATCTCGGTGTCGCCGTCCGGCACCGCCCAGGTGCCGACGCCCCACTGGGCGGGCTGGCCGACGCCGTTGATCGTGACGGTCGGACGGGCGAACCACGTCAGCAGCGGGCGGGTGATCCGGAGTTCGACACGGCGTCGTGTCGTCCCCGAGGGCAGTGTCGAGTCCACCGCCGAAGCATACGGGCCACGCCTCCTCCTTCCGGACGATGTCCGAGACCTCGTCCTTCCTCCGGTCGTCCCAGACGACTGCTGTTCCTAGCGTCGTGGTGTGACCGATCGACGGTTGCGGATCGACACGGAGGACATCATGACCACCATCACCCCGACCAGGGCGACGACCGACACGGGAGGTGCCCCGAACCTCATCCGGCGCCACCCGCTCGTCGCGTTCGCGGTCCTCGCGTGCGGCCTGAGCTGGCTCGCCTGGCTGCCGTACATCCTGTCCCCGCACGGGCTCGGCGTGTGGGACGTCCACGTGCCGGAGATGCTCGGCTCGGCACAGCTCGCCGGGGTCCTGCCGGGTGCGCTCCTCGGCCCGCTCGGTGCCGCGTTCCTGGTCACCGCGGTCACCGACGGCCGTGCCGGTCTCCGCACCTGGGTCGGACGGCTCTGGAAGTGGCGGGTCGCGTGGCAGTGGTACGTGCTCGCGCTCGTCGCGGTGCCGCTCGTGGTGGTGGCCGCCGGTGCGATCGCGTCCGGCGGGGTCGTCAACCCACCGTCGCTGCTGGCGCTCGCCACGATCGTCCCGGCGCTCGCGCTGCAGATGGTGACGACCGGGCTGTCCGAGGAGCCGGGCTGGCGCGACTTCGCGCTCCCCCGTCTCCAGCGTCGCTTCGGCCCGCTCGGTGCCGCCGCCGTCCTCGGCCCGCTCTGGGCGCTCTGGCACATGCCGCTCTTCTTCAGCGACTGGGGCGGGTGGCCCGACGCGCACTGGACCGCGCCGCTGGTCTTCGCCGGCTTCACGATCACCTTCAACGTCGTGATGGCGTGGGTGTTCAACCGCACGGGTCAGAGCCTGCCGCTGTCGATGCTCCTGCACGTCGGCGTGAACAACACCGTCTCCGTGCTCTGGACCGACATGTACCCGGGAATCGACGGTGACCGCGGCGTGCTCGTGCTCTTCATCGGGGCCACGGTCGCTGCCCTGGCGATCATCATCGGCACCCGCGGACGACTCGGCTACACCGGCGACCACGACGAGCCCGTCGTGCACGGCTCCGACCAGCGCTTCGTAGACTCGGCTCATGGCCACCGCTGACGCCCGGACGAGCGCCGACGTGTCCATCCGTCGCCGTGACGTCGTCGTCGCCGCCGTCACCGCCCTGGTCTCGATCGGGCTGCTGCTCTCGCTCCCCGCGATCGACGCCGCCGACCCCGACGGCTCCTCACTCGGCTTCCCCCTCGGCAAGGACGTGGGTTCCGGCGGCTGGTGGCTGCTGCTGGTCGTGCTCCTCGTGCAGTCCGCCGCGCTCCTGCCGGTCCGTCGCCTGCCGGGGTCCGTCCTCGTCGCCACGGCGGCACTCGCCGTCGTCCCCGCGGCGGTCGCTGGTGCCCTCTACGGCATGAGCGCCCTCCCCGTCGGCGTCGCCGTCGTCCTGCTCGTGCTGACCATCCCGCCTCTCCGGCGCTGGCCGGCCCTGGTGGCCGCGGCAGCGCTGGTGGCGACCGGTGTGACGATCAACATGCTCGTCGCGTTCGGCGCGCCGCTGGCCGCCGCGGTCGGCCAAGGGCTCCTGCAGGCGGTCGGCGTCGTCGCCCTCCCCCTGCTCGCCGCCCTCGTCGTGCGGTCCCGCCGCGAGGTCGGGGTCGCTCGCCGCGACGAACAGCGCGCCCTGGTCGGCGAACGCGAGGCCATGGTCGACGCCACCCTCGCCCGCGAACGAGCAGCGATGGCCCGTGAGCTCCACGACATCGCCGCGCACCACCTGTCCGGCATCGCCCTGATGGCCGGCGTCGTCGACCGACAGATCGACACCGACCCGGAGCAGGCCCACGCCGGCGTCCGCCAGGTGCGCGACCAGAGCAGCGCGGTGCTCGACGACCTCCGCCGACTCGTCGGACTGCTCCGTGACGAGTCCGCAGCCGCCGAACGCTCCGTCGAGACGTTCGTCACGCTGCCCGAACTGGTCGCGCGGACACCGGGTGACGTCCGCTTCTCGGTCCTCCGCCCGCTGGGCTCCGACGACGACGGACCGTTCGGTGCCGGGATCGGCCCGCTCGCGCAGCTGGCCGCGTACCGCACCGTCCAGGAGGCCCTGGCCAACGCCGCCATGCATGCTCCGGGTACCGCGTGCTCCGTCCAGGTCGACGACCGGTCAGCAGAGCAGGTCACGGTCGCCGTCCACAACGACCCACCGTCGGCGGCTCCGGTCGCGGGGTCCTCGGCGGGCGGCTTCGGGTTGCTCGGCATGCGCGAGCGTGCGGAACTCGTGGGAGCCACCGTGAGTGCCGGACCCGCTGCGGACGGCGGCTGGGACGTCCGCCTGGTGCTCCCGCGCGAGGGGTCCTCCCGGTGATCCGCGTGCTCGTCGCCGACGACCAGGCCCTCGTCCGTGCCGGCATCTCCGCGCTGCTCAGCGCCGAGGAGGACATCGAGGTCGTCGGTGTCGCGTCGGACGGCATCGAGGCGCTGGCCCTGGCGAGGAGCACGCGCCCGGACGTGGCGTGCCTGGACATCCGGATGCCCGGCCTGGACGGCATCGAGGTCGCACGCGCGCTGTGCGGCCCCGATGCCGACCCCGCCGTACCCGCGCTGATGCTCACCACGTTCGACCTCGACGACTACGTCTTCGGTGCCCTCGAAGCGGGCGCGTCCGGGTTCCTGCTCAAGGACGCCGACCCGGACACGATCATCGGCGCCGTCCGCCAGGTCGCCGCAGGCAACGGCACGCTCGACCACCAGCTGACCAAGCGCGTGCTCCGCGAGTTCGTCGAGCGCCGGCAGCTGCAGCCGGTGACCGGGGCACGGGCGGACGACCTGCTCACCGCCCGCGAGCACGACGTGCTGCTGCTGCTGGCACAGGGGCTGTCGAACGAGGACATCGCGACCGAGCTCGTCGTCGAGCTGTCCACGGTGAAGTCCCACGTCGCGCGGATCCTGCCGAAGCTCGGCGTCCGGTCGCGCCTGCAGGCCGTGGTCTGGGCCTACCAGAACCGCGTCGTCCTGCCGCCTGAGGCCTAGAGGGTGACGCCGTCCCACCGGGGGCCGGTCGCGGTCACGACGACACGGCGCGGCTCGTCGGGGACGTCGTCCGGGTCGAGGTCGTCCGCGAGGACATCGACGTCGGCCCCGGTCGCGCGGGTGATCTCGACGTCGAGCACGGCGTCGCTGATCCCGTCCACCATCCCACGGCCCCACTCCACCACGACGATCGCACCGTCCCAGTCGAGGTCGAGGTCGTCGAGCTCCACCGGGTCACTCAGCCGGTAGGCGTCGACGTGCACCAGGTCCGGCCCGGCCGTCGTGGGGTGGGTCCTGGCGAGCACGAACGTCGGGCTCGACACCTGGCCCCGGGCACCGAGCGCGGCGCCGAGGCCCCGCGTCAACGTGGTCTTGCCGGCACCGAGCGGCCCCGTCAACACGACGAGGTCCCCGGCGCGCAGCAAGGCCGCCAACCGTGCCCCGAGTGCACCCATCTCCGCCGTGCTCAGGACGCTGGTGTCCAGGAGCGTCCTCACGCGTGCTCTCCGCGCAGGTACTCGCCGACGCGGCCCTCGACCGAGTGGCCGGAGTAGACGCGGGGCACCCGGGCGCCGATCCGGCAGACGATCTCCTCGCCGATGGTGTCGAGCGCGGCGCCCCACTCCAGCACGGTCATCTCGTCGCGCTCCCCCGTGCCGAACAGCACGACGGTGTCACCGACCTGCACGTCGTCGTCGCCGACGTCCACCAGGAACTGGTCCATCGCGACCCGACCGGCGACCGGGTACCGCTTGCCGTTGATCGCGACCTCGACGCGTCCCTGCGCCGAGCGCGGCACCCCGTCCGCGTAGCCGAACGGCACGAGCGCGAGGGTCGTCTCGTCGTCCGTGCGGTAGGTGTAGTCGTACGAGACGCCGGTGCCGACGGGGACACGCTTCGTCTTCGCGACCGAGGCCGTCACCGTCATCACGGGTTCGAGCCCGAGGTCCGCCGCGGAGACGCCGTCGGCGCCGGGGATGCCGTAGAGGTTCGCCCCCATCCGGACCATGTCCTTGCGGAACTCCTTGCGTTCGAGCCCGGCGAGCGACGCGGCGACGTGCTCCATCGGGACGTCGACGCCGAGGTCCTCGGCACGCTCGATCGCGGCCTCGAACAGGGACACCGACGCAGCGTCGTCGTCGTCCGACGACTCCGCCAGGTGCGTGTACGCGGCGACGACCTCGATGCGACCGGCGCGCTGGGCGTCCCTGGCCGCCTCGACCAGCGCGGGCCAGTCGTCGATCGAGGACCCGTCGCGGTGCAGCCCCGTGTCGACGCCGAGGTGCACACGCGCTGGACGCTGGTCGACGGCCTCCACGATCCGCTGCAGTTCGGCGAGGTTCGAGACGCCGAGGTCCACCGCGGAGTCGATCGCGTCGCGGAAGTCCAGCGCCGGGTCGTGCTGCCACGTGAACAGGTGCACGTCCTCGCCGACGCCGATCGCCCGGAGCCGCAGCGCCGCTGGGACCGTCAGCACGCCGATCCACCGGATGCCGGCGTCGACCGCGGCGAGCGCGATCGGTTCGAGGCCGTGCCCGTACGCGTCGGCCTTCATGATCGCCATCACCTCGACCGGGTGCATCCACCCGCGGACCCGCTCGAGGTTGGCGCGGTAGGCGTCGAGGTCGATCTCGGCCTGACGCAGGGGCGCGCTCACGTCGTCCTCCGTTCGATGCTCCGGCCGAGCCGGGCCACCACCTCGTAGTTGATCGTGCCGACGGCCGACGCCCAGTCCTCGACGGCGGGGTCGCCGTTCGCCGGGTCGCCCCAGAGCACGACCTCGTCCCCGACGGCGACGTCCGCGTCCCCGATGGCAATGTGCATCGCGTTCATGGCCACCCGTCCGACGACCGGGAACAACCGGTCACCGATCCGTACGGAGACGTGGTTGCCGAACCCGCGGTCGAAGCCGTCCGCGTACCCCAGGCCGATGACCGCCAGTCGCGTGTCCGTCTCGGCACGCCAGGTGTAGCCGTAGCTCACGCCGTCGCCGGCCGGCACGACCACGGTGCGGAGCACCGACGCGGTCAGGCGCATCGCGGGGCGCAGCCCGAGGTCGGCCGACGTCCGGTCGGGGAAGGGGCTGAGTCCGTAGAGCGCGATGCCGACGCGGGCCAGGTCGCGGCGGGTCTCCGGCAGCGCGAGGCTCGCGGCACTCGCGGCCAGGTGCACCATGTCGGGCACGATCCCCCGCACGCGGAGCCCGTCGAGTGCCC
Organism: Curtobacterium sp. VKM Ac-1395; assembly: GCF_015350975.1. Lineage (GTDB taxonomy): Bacteria > Actinomycetota > Actinomycetes > Actinomycetales > Microbacteriaceae > Curtobacterium. Next base: position 24,821 of record NZ_JADKRX010000008.1, on the reverse strand, counting down.
GTTGCAGGGAGGCGTCCTGGTCGAGGTCGTCGGTGCGCGAGGCGTTCGACAGGTGCGACATCACGCCCTCGATCCGGGTGCGGGCACCACCGCGGGCAAGCGAGGCCGCGCGGTCGAAGAGCTCCGGCCACTCGGACTCGACGGCACCGTTCCGGCTGAGCCCGGTGTCGACACAGATGTGCACGGCGGCCACCTCGGCGTCGGCGGCGCTGGAGAGCTGCTCGACGCTGGACACCGCCGGGGTGATGCCGTGCTGGGCCGCGCGACGGAAGTCCTCGTCGGGGGCGTGCAGCCACGCGAGGATCCGGACGCCCTCGTCGATGCCCGCCTGCCGCAGCGCGATGCCCTCGTCGATGTCCGCCACCCCGAGCCACTCCGCGCCCGCGTCCACGAAGGCCTGCGCGGCGTCAGCCGCGCCATGGCCGTACCCGTTCGCCTTGACGACCGGGATGACGCCGGACGGTGCCACCTGGTCGGCGACCGTCGCGTAGTTGGCGATGAGAGCCTCCCGGTCGACCGTGATCCCCGTGAACGCACTCAAGCCGGTTCCCCTGTTCCTTCCAGCACCACGAACGCCGTGGCGATGCCCCCATCATGCGAGAGCGACAGGTGCACGGAGAGGACGCCACGCGCGTCTGCGACCTGGCGCGCCTGCCGGTGCAGCGTGAGCGACGGGTTCCGCTGGTCGTCGGAGACGACCTCGAGGTCCTGCCAGCTCAGCCCGGCGCTCGACCCGAAGGCCTTGATCAGTGACTCCTTGGCGGCGAACCGTGCCGCGAGCGACGCGATCGCACGGGGCTCACCGTCACGCACGAGCTCGGACGCCGTGAACAGGCGCGCCCGCATGGCGGGCGTCCTGGTGAGGGTGCGCTCGAACCGCGCCAGGTCGACGACGTCGACCCCGATGCCGATGATCATCGCCGACTACTCGACGGTGACCGACTTCGCGAGGTTGCGCGGCTGGTCCACGTCGAGCCCCTTCGCGGCCGCGAGCTCCATGCCGAACATGTGGAGCGGTGCGACGGCCAGCAGCGGCTCGAACAGCGGCGTCGCCAGCGGGATCCGGAGGACCTCGTCGGCGAAGGGCAGCACGGCGGCGTCGCCCTCTTCGGCGATGGCGATCACCCGGGCACCGCGAGCGCGGATCTCCTGGATGTTCGACACGACCTTCGGGTGCAGCGACCGGGCGTCACGCGGCGAGGGCACGATCACGAAGACGATCTGCCCCGGCTCGATGAGCGCGATCGGGCCGTGCTTGAGCTCGCCCGCGGCGAAGCCCTCCGCGTGGATGTACGCGAGCTCCTTGAGCTTGAGTGCGCCCTCGAGCGCGATCGGGTACCCGACGTGGCGGCCGAGGAACAGGACGCTGCGGGTGTCCGCCATCCACTTCGCCAGCTCGGCGACCCCGGAGGCGTCCTCGATCGTCTGCTGCAGCTTGGCGGGCAGGCCCTCGAGCTCGGCGACCTGCTCGGCGACCTGCTCGGTCGTCAGCGTGCCGCGGAGCGTGGCGAGGTGCAGCCCGAGCAGGTACAGCGCGACGCCCTGCGCGAGGAACGCCTTCGTCGACGCCACCGCGACCTCGGGCCCGGCGTGGGTGTAGATCACCGCGTCGGACTCTCGCGGGATCGTGGCGCCCTGGGTGTTGCAGATCGAGAGGACCTGCGCCCCCTGCTCCCTGGCGTACTTCACGGCCATGAGCGTGTCCATCGTCTCGCCGGACTGGCTGATCGAGACGACGAGCGTGCGGTCGTTCAGCACCGGGTCGCGGTACCGGAACTCGTGGGCGAGCTCGACCTCGACGGGCACGCGTGCCCACTGCTCGATGGCGTACTTGCCGAGCATGCCGGCGTAGGCCGCTGTGCCGCAGGCGATGACGACGACGCGGTCGACCTGCTGCAGGCGGTCCGCGATCGGGTCGAGGTCGGTCAGGGTGACCGCACCCTCGTGCACGCGGCCGAGGATCGTCTTCGCGACGGCCTCGGGCTCCTCGCTGATCTCCTTCGCCATGAACGAGGACCAGCCGCCCTTGTCCGCGGCCGAGGCGTCCCAGTTCACCTCGAACTCGCTCGGCTCGGCCGGGGTGCCGTCGAAGTGGATGACGTCGACGCCGTCGGGGCGGATCGTGGCGATCTCGTCCTGGCCGATCGACAGCGCGCGCTGCGTGTAGGCGACGAACGCGGCGACGTCTGAGCCCATGAAGTTCTCGCCGTCACCGAGGCCGACCACGAGGGGCGAGTTCCGGCGGGCGCCGACGACGACGCCGGGCTGGTCGGCGTGCACGACGAGGAGCGTGAACGCGCCGTCGAGTCGCTGCACGGCCTGCTGCATCGCGGTTGTCAGGTCGCCGGTGTCGCGGAAGGCCCGCGCGACGAGGTGCGCGGCGACCTCGGAGTCGGTCTCGCTGAGGAACTCGACGCCCTCGGCGGTCAGCTCGGCACGCAGCGCGGAGAAGTTCTCGATGATGCCGTTGTGGATGAGCGCGAGCTTGCCGCCGTCGGCGAGGTGCGGGTGCGCGTTCTCGTCGGTCGGACCGCCGTGGGTCGCCCAGCGGGTGTGCCCGATGCCGGTGCCGCCGTCGGGGATCGGACGTTCGTCGAGCTCGTCGATGAGGGCCTGGAGCTTGCCCGCCTTCTTGGCCGAGGTCATGTCCCCGGAGGGGTCGATCACGGCGATCCCGGCGGAGTCGTACCCGCGGTACTCGAGCCGACGGAGACCACCGATGAGCACATCCGTGCTGCTGTTGCTGCCGACGTAGCCGACGATTCCACACATGGCGTCGATCTTATGGTCTCCTCGGGCGACCTTCCTGCGTGGACACCGGATCGAGACAGACCATACGGTCTGCCGCTTTCTGAATGATTCTGTCGTGAACCTCAGAGACGGATAGAATCTGTCAGATGCATGCCGAACTCAACCCCTACGCACCCGGGGCGGGCCTTCGCCCACCGGAACTCGTCGGCCGGCAGCCAGAGGTGGATGCATTCGACCTGCTCGTTGCACGCTCGCGACGAGGGCAGACCGCCCGGAGCCTCGTCCTGCACGGTCTGCGCGGTGTCGGCAAGACCGTCCTGCTGAACCAGTTCCGCGTGCAGGCAGACCGTGCCGGGTGGCTCGTCGTCGACGTAGAGGGGCAGACGTCGGACTCGGGCCGACAGACGACTCGACGGCGACTCGCCCGTGAGATCGCGCTCGCTGCCCGACGGCTGAGTCGTGGCCGCGCGATGTCGGCAGCGGTCCTCGAGGCGTTGGCCACCGTGAAGTCGTTCGGCATGCAGTTCGGAGGACTGGGCTTCTCGATCGAGCTCGAGGCTGCCGTCGGACGAGCAGACACCGGCGTGATCGAGATTGACCTCGAAGAACTGGTCGAGGACCTCGCTCCGGCGCTCCGCGAGCAACAGCGGGTGATCGCGTTGTTCATCGACGAGCTCCAGGACCTGGAACCGGAACTCCTCGGGGCACTCCTGTCAGTCCAGCACCGTGCAGGACAGCGTGGGTGGCCGTTCGTCGTCGTCGGCGCTGGCCTGCCGAGCGTGCCCGGAACGCTCACCGCCGCCAAGTCCTACGCGGAGCGACTGTTCGACTACCGCGAGATCGGGTCGTTGCCCTCCGGTGCCGCCGGCGACGCCCTCGTGGTGCCAGCCAGACGCGCGGGCGTGACGTTCGACGCGAGTGCCCTCGATGTCCTGGTGGACGCCTCCGGCGGGTACCCCTACTTCCTCCAGACCTACGGAGCCGCTGCCTGGGACCTGGCAGAGGACAGGCGGATCACCGAGGCCGACGCGATCGGCGCCATCGACCGCGGCAACGCCGAACTCGACAGCGGGTTCTTCCCCGGCCGGTGGGCGAGCGCGACGCCTGCAGAGCGGCAGTACCTCGTCGCCATGTCCGAGGACCCGGACGGAGAGTCCTCAACCGGTGCGGTCGCGACACGCCTCGGCGTCGCGGCCAACGCGACGAGCCAGGCCCGCCATGCCCTGATCAGCAAGGGCATCGTCTTCGCTCCACAGCGAGGACGCATCGCGTTCACCGTGCCGCACATGCGCGCATTCGTCCGCCGTCAGGCCGATCTCGACCTGGTCGACTAGTTTGCGACCATGGGACGTTTCGACGAGATCGCCATCACCACGCTGCGCGGCGAGCAGACCACCTTCGGCGCGTTCGGGGACAAGGCGGTGCTCGTCGTGAACGTGGCCTCACGCTGCGGCCTCGCGCCCCAGTACGAACAGCTCGAGGAGCTCCAGAAGACGTACGGCCCGCGCGGCTTCACGGTCCTCGGCTTCCCCAGCAACCAGTTTCTGCAGGAGCTCGGTTCCGCCGAGGCGATCGACGAGTACTGCTCCGCCACGTGGGGCGTGACGTTCCCGATGTCGGAGAAGGTCAAGGTCAACGGCATGGGCGCGCACCCGCTCTACAAGGAGCTGAAGCAGACGCCCGACGCAGGCGGCAAGGCCGGTCGGGTCATCTGGAACTTCGAGAAGTTCCTCGTGGCGCCGGACGGCACCGTCTCGCGCTTCCGCCCGACGACGAAGCCGGACGCTCCCGAGGTCATCGCCGCCATCGAAGCGGCCCTCCCCGCCTGAGCGGTCGCGCCCGGCGCGAGCCGCGGATCCTGACGGGAGGCCCGGGTCACGTGCGCCGGTCGGCGAACGTGATCCGGGCCTCCCGTCTGTACGCTCGGACGCATGCCGATCACGGAGACCACCGTCGCGCACCCCTCCCCCTTCGTGGAGATCCCGCGCGCGGAGTGGTCGCAGCTCGCTCCCAAGGAGCACCTGTCCCTGACCGAGACGGAGATCGTGCAGCTCCGGGGCCTGGGTGACCGCCTCGACATCCAGGAGGTGCAGGAGGTCTACCTCCCCCTCTCCCGCCTGCTCACGCTCTACGCCGCCGGCGCGAAGGACCTGCACGCCGAGACCAGTCGTTTCCTCGGGGAGCGTGCCCGGCGGACGCCGTTCGTCATCGGCGTGGCCGGGTCCGTGGCGGTCGGCAAGTCCACCGTCGCCCGACTGCTCCGCGAGCTCACGAAGCGCTGGCCCGACACCCCCCGCGTCGAACTCGTCACGACCGACGGGTTCCTGTACCCGAACGCCGAGCTCGAGCGGCGCGGGATCATGGACCGGAAGGGCTTCCCGGAGTCCTACGACCGCCGGTCCCTGCTGCGCTTCGTCAGCCAGGTGAAGAGCGGCGCGGCCGAGGTCCGGGCGCCGTACTACTCGCACCTCGTCTACGACATCGTCGAGGACGCCGAGATCGTCGTCCGCCAGCCGGACATCCTCATCGTCGAGGGGCTCAACGTGCTGGCGCCGCCGCTGCACGGTCGGCTGGCGCTGTCCGACCTCTTCGACTTCACCATCTACGTCGACGCCAAGACCCGCGACATCGAGTCCTGGTACGTCGACCGGTTCCTGGCCCTGCAGGAGGAGGCGTTCTCGAGCCCGGACTCGTTCTTCCACCGGTTCGCGAGCCTGTCCCGCGAGGACGCCGTCCGCACCGCGACCGAGGTCTGGCACGCGATCAACGAGCCGAACCTGGTCGAGAACGTCCTGCCGACGCGCTCCCGGGCCACCCTCGTGCTGAAGAAGGGTCCGAACCACAAGGTGAACTCGGTCCTGCTCCGCAAGATCTGACGCGCGCGGCGCTGGCTGTCCAGTGGTGGTGGCACGGCCCGTCCCGCGCCCTTGTCGGCGAGACGCCGGTGCTCGTCGTCCGCGCCGCGACTTCCCGCGGCGCGGAGCACGAACACCGGTGTCTTCCGAAACTCGCTGCGGCGCGCAGCGGCGCTGCAGCGGGCGCGCAGCCGCGCCGCAGCAAGCCCGCGAAGCGCCTACGCGGCGTCGAGCGCCAGGCGCTCCTCGACGACCGCGGCCAGCTCCTCGGCGACGCGCTGAGCGGTCTCCTGCGAGGCCGCCTCGACCATCACGCGCACGACGGGCTCGGTGCCCGACGGACGCAGCAGCACGCGGCCGGTGTCACCGAGCGACGCGGTGGCCGCGGCGACGGCGTCCTGCACGCCCTGGTCGGCGAGCCCGTGGCGGTCGACCCCCCGCACGTTGAGCAGCACCTGCGGGAACACGGTCATGCACGACGCGAGCTCCTGCAACGACTTGCCCGTGCGCGCCATCTCGGCGACGAGGTGCAGTCCGGTGAGGATGCCGTCGCCCGTGGTGGCGTACTCCTGGAAGATGATGTGGCCGGACTGCTCGCCGCCGAGGGAGTACCCGCCCTCGTTCATCTTCTCGAGGACGTAGCGGTCGCCCACGCCAGCCTCGATCATCGTGATGCCCGCGTCGGCCATGGCCCGCTTGAGCCCGAGGTTCGACATGATCGTCGCGACGAGGGTGTCGGACTTCAGGTGCCCGCGCTCCTGCAGCGACAGCGCCAGGATCGCCATGATCTGGTCGCCGTCGATGGCGTTGCCGGCGGCGTCCACGGCCAAGCACCGGTCGGCGTCGCCGTCGTGGGCGATGCCGACGTCAGCGCCGGCCTCGAGCACGGCACGGGCGAGGTTGTCGATGTGGGTGGACCCGACGCCGTCGTTGATGTTCCAGCCGTCGGGGTCGGCCCCGATGAGCGTGACCTTCGCCCCGGCGTTCACGAAGACCTCGGGCGAGACGCCCGCGGCGGCACCGTTGGCGCAGTCGAGCACGACGTGGATCCCGTCGAGCCGGTGCGGGAGCGTGCCGAGCAGGTGGACGACGTAGCGGTCCTCAGCGTCGGCGAAGCGGGTGATCCGCCCGACGTCGATGCCGGTGGGGGTCGGCGCGGACTGGTCGTGCATGGCGGCTTCGATGCGGTCCTCGACCTCGTCGGGGAGCTTGCGCCCGCCCGCGGCGAAGAACTTGATGCCGTTGTCCGGCGCCGGGTTGTGCGACGCGGAGATCATCACGCCGAAGTCGGCGTCGATGTCGGCCACCAGGAAGGCGGCGGCCGGGGTGGGGATCACTCCGGCGTCGAGGACGTCGACGCCGGCGCTGGCGAGCCCGGCTGCGACTGCCGCGCCGAGGAACTCACCGGAGACGCGCGGGTCGCGCGCCAGGACCGCGCGGGGGCGCGGTCGGCCGGACGCCCGCCGGGCGTCCGCGTGGTGTCCGTGCGTGAGCACGGCCGCGCTCGCCTGGGCAAGGCCCAGTGCGAGCGCGGCCGTCAACTCGCCGTTGGCGAGGCCACGAACGCCGTCGGTACCGAACAGACGGGGCATGGTGTCCTCCGACGTCAGTTGATCAGCGCTTCGAGAACTGCGACGCCTTGCGGGCCTTCTTGAGACCGGCCTTCTTGCGCTCGATGACGCGAGCGTCACGGGTGAGGAAGCCGGCCTTCTTGAGGGCCGCGCGGTTGTTCTCGCGGTCGATCTCGTTCAGCGTGCGGGCGATGGCGAGACGCAGCGCGCCGGCCTGACCCGAGGGGCCGCCACCCGTGATGCGGGCGGTGACGTCGTAGGAGCCGAGGAGCTCGAGCACCTTGAACGGGTCGTTGATGAGCTGCTGGTGCAGCTTGTTCGGGAAGTAGTCCTCGAGCGTGCGGCCGTTCACCACGAAGGTGCCGGAGCCAGGGACGAGGCGCACGCGGGCGATGGCCTCCTTGCGGCGCCCGACGGCACCGCCGGAGACGTTGAGGATCTGACGGGGAGCGGCCTCGGCAGCGGCGGGTGCGCTCTCCGTGGTGAAGCTCTCCGGGGTCTGGTCGAGGGAGTCAGCGATCTGAGCCATGAGTTTTCTCTAGTCCTTGGAAGTCGTCGTGGCCGCTGGTTACTGCGAGACCTGGTCGAAGATGTACGTCTTGGGCTGCTGCGCGGCGTGGGGGTGCTCCGGACCCGCATACACCTTGAGCTTCTTGAGCTGCTCGCGGCCCAGCGTGTTCTTCGGGAGCATGCCGCGGATCGCCTTCTCGACGGCGCGGGTCGGGTGCTTCTCGAGCATCTCCGGGTAGGAGGTCGCCGTGAGGCCGCCCGGGTAGCCCGAGTGACGGTAGTAGACCTTCTTCGCGAGCTTGGAACCGGTCAGTGCGACCTTGTCCGCGTTCACGATGATGACGAAGTCACCCATGTCCATGTGCTGGGCGAAGGTGGCCTTGTGCTTGCCGCGGAGGAGGGCGGCGACGTGGGAGGCGAGACGGCCGAGGACGACGTCGGTGGCGTCGATGACGATCCAGTCGTGCTGGACGTCTGCCGGCTTCGGTGAGAACGTGCGAGTCACAGGAGTGCTGCTTTCGTGTCGAGGTGAGGAGTCCGTGAATCCCGCTCCGGTGAGGTGTTCTGGCAGGTGACACCCGCTGAACGCCCCGGTGGAGGGCTCATCTGACTGTCTGGCGCACAACGGCGCGCAGACCAAGGTGAGAGCCTACCGGACACGCCGCACGCGGGTCAAACGCACGCGCGCACCACCCCCACCCGTTCTCTCCCCGCGCCCCGCTCCCGCTCCCCCGCAAGCGGAATCGCGCGCAGCACGCGGAATCGCGCGTTGCGGGTCAGGATTCTCGACCTGCAACGCGCGATCGCGCCTTCCATCGCGAGCGATGTGGGAAGAACCGGACGGGAGGCTCGTGCCAGCTGGCACCTGGGCCCACGCCGGCCGGTACCGGACCGACGCGCCAGCGGCGGGACGGCCGTGACCGGTGGGGAGCCTCCCGTCCGTTCGTGGTCGCGTGGACTACGCGGCGCGAGCCAGGCGACGTCGGCGCACCATGAGCAGGCCGGCACCCGCCGCCAGGAGCAGCAGCGCTGCGAGGATGCCGCCGGTCAGCTCAGCGCCGGTGAACGCGAGCCCCGATGCCGTCCCGGTGGCCGGGTCGACCGTGACGACCAGCGTCACCGAGCCGGTCGTCGGTCCGGTCACCACCAGGGTGTGCGTCCCGGCGGTGACCGACGACGGCACCGTGAACGTGCCGGACAGGCGACCGGAGGCGTCCGCGGTCAGCGCGCCGAGGGTGACCGGCTCGGAGTGCAGCTCCACCGTGGTCCGCTCGCCGGCAGCGAAGCCGGTGCCCGTCAGGCGGAACGACGCCCCGACACGGAGGTGACCGTCGACGGCCAGGACCGCGGCCTGGTCGCCCGGCTGCGGAGCAGGGGTCGGAGTCGGGGTCGGGGTCGGAGTCGGAGTCGGGGTCGGGCTTCCGCCGTCACCAGGAGGCGTCGTGCCACCGTCACCAGGAGGCGTCGTGCCGCCGTCACCAGGAGGCGTCGTCCCGCCGATGCCGGGGAGGTCGATGCCGACCAGGATCGGGTCGTGGTCGCTCGCCCGGTACACGTCGTCGGTGTAGAGGTTCGTGGCGTTGTAGTTGTAGCGGCTGTACTCCAGCCCCACCGACTCGACCGAGTTGATGTTCCAGATGTCCACGCCGGTGACGTCGGCGAGCGCTGCGGGCGAGGCGAGCACGTGGTCGAGCGACCCGCTCAGGCCGCTGAAGACGTACGACCACTCGTCGGCGTCCGCCGTCGGCCCGAGGTCGGTGTAGCCGGCGTCGTCGAGGACCACCATCGGGTCCTCCTTGCTGTAGGCGTTGAAGTCGCCGAGCATGAAGACCTTGTCCGTGCCGTACTGGGTCTGCATGGCGGTGGAGAACGACACCAGGGCCTTCGCCTGTGCGACGCGGTCCGCGTTCGACGCCCCCTGGCCGTCGCCCTGGTCGGCGTTCGCACCGGTGCCGGAGCCCTTGGACTTGAAGTGGTTCGCGATCACCAGGAACTCGTCGTCCGCGGTGCCGCCGAGCGGGCGGAAGGCGTCGGCGACGGGCTGTCGGGCGTTCGTGAAGGCGGCGTCCTGCAGGATCGTGGACGCTCCGGTGGGGGCGACGCGGTCCTTCTTGTAGATCAGGGCGAGGCGGATGACGTCCTCGCTCGCCGGGACGACCGCCGGGGACGGGACGTACGCCCACGTGTCGGCACCGGTCGCGGCGTTGAGCGCCCCGACGAGGGTCGCGACCGCAGCGTCACGCGGCTGGCCGAAGCGTGCCGAGTTCTCGATCTCCTCGAGCGAGACGACGTCGGCGCCGAGGCCGTTGATCGCCTTGACGATCTTGACCTGCTGGCGCTCGAGGTCCTCCTGCTCGGCGGCACCACGGGCGTCGCAGCCGGAGTTCACCGTGACGGGGTCGCCGTCGCGGTCCGTGTAGTACGTGCAACCGGTGAGCTCGTCACCCGTCGTGGGGAAGTAGTTCAGCACGTTGAAGCCGGCGAGCTTCAGGTCACCGCCGACGTCCTCGGGCTTCGCGGTGCGCACGTCCGAGAACGCGACGGGCAGGTCGGCCGACGGCGTCGCGCCGGTGACCGGCGCGGTCGGCTGGAACTTCCACCCGTTGTTGCGGTAGTCGAGCACGACCGGTGCGTCGAACGTGGCGTCGGCACCGACGGTGACGGGACCCTGCGTCAGCCACGACACCGGGATGCCCTGGTTGGCCTTCGTCAGGAAGTTGGTGCTGGCGCCGTCGTCGAGCGTGACCCTGCGCGCCGCGTTGTCCGCGGTGATCGCCGCTGCCTCCGGAGTGCCGGGGCGCGCGACCTCGGTCGGCTGCAGGAGCCGCTCGGTGCCGGAGGCCAGGACGACCTCGCCGTACTGGTTCGTCGTGTAGTTGTCCGCGACGGTGTACCGGCCCTGCGGAGCGACGAGCATGCTCTCGAGGGACTCGCGCTGCGCGTCCGTCCGCGGGAAGGCGACCGCCGCGGCCTGCGGGGCGGGCACCGTGTCGGACAGCGTGCGCAGCCCGGCGGCACCGGAGACCGTGAGCTCGGTCAGGCCGTTGAACTCGGAGACGGCGCCGGTGACCTCGACGTGCTGCCCTGCCGTGACGGACGACGCCGTCGCGGCCGAGTAGACGAAGACGGCGTCCGACGCGGTGTGCGTGCTCAGGTCGACCGCGACGCCGGTACCCGGGGTCTGGATCGTGTAGCCGCTGAAGCCGCCGGTCGCGTACACCGCGGTGACGACGCCCGACGTGACGACGTTCCTCCCCGCGTACGGCGAGGTGTCCGTCGTGCCCTGGAGCTGCGCGATCGTGACGGCCTCGGCCGGAGCGGGCTCGGTCGGCGGGGTCGGGTCCGTCGGGGGCGTGGGGGTCGTGCCCCCGCCTGCCGTCTGTCCGGCGGCGTTCGTCGGGGTCGGCGTGGTGGTGTTCGAGAAGTCCGCGGCGTTGACGTCCGTGTCGGTCGTGCCCGCTCGCACGAGGGCGTTCGGCACGGGGTTCCCGCCGTCGACGGAGCGCACCGCCCCCTCGAAGGTGTTCGACGCGCCGTAGCCGAGCAGGTCGACGACGCCGGGCGTGCCGGTCGCCACCGCACCGGCGGGCAGGGCCAGCGCCGTCGTGCGGTCCGCGAGGACGAGCGTCCCTGTCGTGCCGGACGGGTTGAGGCCCGCTTCGTCGTCGGGCGTGGGGAGGTCGGCACCGACGGCAGCGGCGCCGCCGTTGCCCGCCATCGACACCAGGAACGTGCCACCGGCGGGGACGGTGCCCTCGAGCGCGCTCGTGCTGAACGCGCCGGTGCTCGTCGCGGACCGGTACTGCAGTGACCACCCGGTGACCGAGACGGGCGCAGCCGTCGGGTTGCCGATCTCCACGAACTTGTGGTTGTAGGGGGCGCCGGCGCTGCCGCCCTTGAGGTATGCCTCACGGATGACCAGGCCGGTGCCGGCGGGGTCCGCCGAGGCGGCGGTGGCGGAGACGAGCGGTGCGGCGAGGAGTGTCGCGGCGACCGTGGCGCACAGCAGGGTGCGACGGATGTGCTGGGGCATGCGGACCTTCGGTGCGGGGTCGTGGACTCCAGCACGCTACCGATCTGCGGGGGCGTTCAGGTTTCGACGAGGTGAACCCTTCGGTCTACTGCCCCTCAGCTCTCGGTCAGGACACGCAGCAGTGTGACTCCCACCGTGATGACGTACCACCCGATGACGTTGCCGCGGCTCTTCGCGAGCACCAGCGAGCCTGCCATCGCTGCGAGCGCCGCGACGGCCGCCATGGCTCGGATCACTCCAACTTGATGAGTCACGCCGACGATGCAGCAGCTCAGAGTTGCGATGACCACGAGCAACGCGACGGTGAACCGTCGGGCCCGCTTCGTGCGAACACCCCGAGGAGCCTCAGTCACGTCGCGACCTTTCGTGTCCGTAGCCATCCGGCCGCGACGGGGAGCACGATCCAGAGCAGACCCGAAGTGATTGCCGGAAGGACGTCAGCGTCCCCCGTCATCCCGCTCTGCACTGTCCCGAATCGGACGAAAGCAGTCCATGACCCAAGGAACGCGAGAGCCACGTCGAGCACGAGCATCACTCCGAGCACGCTCACCAGCCCGAGCGCCAACGAGCGGGACGTCGCTCCGATCCCGAACCCGAAGGCCGCCGAGGAGAAGGACAGCGCAGCCACCTGCATGACGGACGGAACGACGTCCGTCGATGCAACGTGTCCTCCGAGCAACACGGCCACCACGGCGCCGATGCCCCCGACGATGGCGGTGAACAGGACCACAGCGGCAATGATGACGACACACGCTGCGAACCTCGCGATGTAGATCACGTTCCTCGTCAGTCCGGCCAGCACGCCGTCACGCTCGCCACCGCATGATGCGTCGCCCACGCCGATCACGACACCGACGATCGAAGCCGCCAGTGCGGCGGGCAGCCCGGCGGTCACGATCACCTCCCCGACACCGAAGCTCGCGGCCTTGGTGACGAGCGAGACGCTGAGTACACAGCACATGACGACGAGCAACGACAGAACTCCGAACCCGGCGGCAGCGCTCCTTGTGTCGACACGCTTGCGCACCTCGAGCCTCGTGACCTCGACGAATGCGATCACCGGACGACCTCCGATTCGAACTCCGCTGTGGAGACTTCTTCGTACAGTGCTTCCAGGGACCGTCCCGCGGGTCCCGCCAACAGCACGTCCACTCCGATGTCCACCGCCACGCGTACAGCGTCAGCCGCTCTCGTGCCGAGCTGGATCAGACCGCCTCGCTGGGTGGCCGGGATTCCCCGCTGCGCGGCCGCCGCCAAGAGCCTCGCCGAGTCGTCGACCTGGACTTCGCAGGCGTCGGTCCGGGCGATGCCCACGGGCTCGGAGCGGACGATCCTTCCCTGGCTGACGATGACGACGTCGTCGATCATCGTCTCCAGTTCACCGAGCAGGTGGCTCGAGACGATGACCGTCACCCCGGAGCTCCGGAGATCGGCCACCATCCCCCGCATCCATGCGATGCCGTTGGGATCGAGGCCGTTCATGGGCTCGTCGAGCAGGACGAGGGACGGCGATCCCAGGAGCGCCACACCGATCGCGAGACGCATCCTCATGCCGAGTGACAGGGAGCCGACTCGGCGTCTGAGGACGGCACCGAGTCCGACGCGATGCGCCATCGTGTCGACAGAAGGGCGATCAGAACCGACGAGGCGAGCTCTGAGCAGCAGCGTCTCCCGGACGGTCCTGCCACGGTGCATGTCGACGTCGCCGAACACTGCGCCGACGGCTTGGCCCCGTTGCCACGGCAGTCCGACGAGCGAGCCCCGATCAGGGCGCACCAACCCAGCGAGGACCGAGAGGAGCGTGGACTTCCCTGCCCCATTGGGCCCGATCAACCCGTACACCCGTCCCGCCTGGAACGCGACGGAGACGTCCTGCAGACGAGGTCGGCCGCGCCCACGCAGACCGACGTCCTGGAGTTGGATCATTGGTCGTCCCTTCCGACGAGGTGGAGCGGACCGGCTGAGCCGGTCCGCTCCCCCGAGGCTCTGATCAACCGAAGAAGTAGTCCCAGAGCGCGCTGAACATCTCTTCGACGGTCATCTGGGCGATCGCGTTGATGCCCGCGCGGATCCATGCCGCAAGTCCGTTCCACCAGTTCTTGAAGGCGTTGACGCTGTTCCTGAGCGCAGTCTTGAGCGCTGGGATGACGGATGAAGCGTTGCTCTTGAGCCAATCGACGATCGGCTTGATCGGGATGCGATCAGTCGACGAATCCCCCGTCGATGCAGTCGTCCCCGTCGTCGACGAGATCGGCATCGTCCGAGCGGTGGTCGAGTACCCGGGGACACTCGTCGAACTCACGGTGATCGGCTGCGCTGAAGCTGCGGTCGCCCCGACCGTGCTCAGCATCGCCCCGGTGACGATCGCTCCGATGATCCCGACAGTGCGGACGTTCTTCATGGTGGTTGCCCAATCGTTCTACGGCGTCATCGCCGCCGAACCACCATTTCAGATTTCCTGTTGAAATACCAGTATGGGATTCGTCACCCACCCGGTCGCTGGACGGCTTGCTCTCGACTTCACGACCCGACCGGCACCCACTCCCGCCCCACCCGGTGCACGGCCGGCCCGTGCCCCGGCAGCACGATCTCGGGGATGGGCAGCGCCCGCGCCGACTCGAGCGCTGTCGCCTGGTCCGCCGTGAAGAAGGGCGTGATCATCCGCGGCCGCGGGGTCCACGACGCCGGCTGCGTGTCGTGGTGGGAGACGACCGCGTCCCCGGTGACGATCGCGTCGGCGGCCGGCAGCAGGTACGCGGTGGAACCGGCCGTGTGTCCCTCGGCGGGGAACGGCGTGATCGCCCGCCCCTCGAAGTCCGCGCCGGTGAAGGCCCTGGCGGTGGGCACCGAGACGGGCCGCAGGGCGTCGGACCGGATCGCCCGGCCGAGCCAGCGGAGCACCCGCGCCGAGGCCAGCCGCCCACCGATCTCCGCCGGCGTGACCTGCTGCCGCCCGGGTCCACGGACGTTGTCGAGCTCGGCGGCGTGCGCGAGTACCTCGACGTGCGGGTGGCGCTCGAGGATCCCGGGGATGCCGCCGACGTGGTCGACGTGCCCGTGTGTGACGTAGATGCGGCGGAGGTCGCCGAGGTCGTGTCCGGCGTAGCGCACCGTGTCGAGCACCAGGTCGCTGTCGGCGGGGTAGCCCGCGTCGATCAGGGCGACGCCGTCCTCCTCCGCCAACACGACCCAGTTCGAGACGGGCCCCTCGACGAAGACCACACCAGGGGCGACGGAGACGACGGACCGGGGTTCGCGGGAGCTCATCCCCCGACGGTAGCCGAGGTCCCGTCCACGGATCGCCGGGCACGCGTCTGCTCCGCCCGGGCCGCGAGCTCCGCGTCCGGCGGGTACCCCACCTCGGTCAGGGTGAGCCCCTTCGCCGGCGCCACCTTGAACGCGCTGGTCCGCTCCCCCGCCACGCGCAGCTCCTCGAGCCGCTCCGGTCCGAAGCGCCCCTCGCCGACGGCGATGGTCGCCCCCACCATCGCGCGCACCATGGAGTGGC
Source organism: Curtobacterium sp. VKM Ac-1395 (assembly GCF_015350975.1). Classification (GTDB taxonomy): domain Bacteria; phylum Actinomycetota; class Actinomycetes; order Actinomycetales; family Microbacteriaceae; genus Curtobacterium. The sequence continues at coordinate 9,593 of NZ_JADKRX010000008.1, read as the reverse complement.
AGAACGCATCGGCCTGGAGGCTCGCCACCAGCACGCCGTCCGGCTCGCGGTCCCAGCGGAACTCCTGGAGCGTCCGGATGGTCGTCGCCCCCTCGCGCGGCTTGCAGAACGCCGCGAAGTCGTGCAGCCCCAACAGCGTCAGCGCACCGCGCTCCATCGCTGCCGGGTCGAGACGCCCCGGGTACCAGAGCGTGTGCCCACGACGTCGTGGATCGCGGGGGGCGTCGACGTCCGCGACCCGGTACTGGTAGCGCCGCCAGAGCGGGGAGAACCGGGCGTCGAACCCGTCCGGCGCGATCGACGCCCGCGTGACGACCACGTCGCCCTCGACCCCGGCGATGCCGTTCACCCGCTTGACGAGACCGTCGAGCGGGTCGCGCCCACTGCCGTCGCGCCCGCTCCCGTCGCGCCCGCTGCCATGGCGCCCGCCCGCGTCGGGAGCGCTCCGTCGGGGCCGTGCCAGCGCGGCCCACTGCGCGGCGTCGAGGTCGAGGTGCGCGACCTGCCCGACGGCGTGCACCCCGGCGTCCGTCCGCCCGGCGACGGTCAGCAGCGGCGGCGAGCCCCAGCGGGTGAAGACGGTGGCGAGCGCGGTCTCGAGCGCGCCCTGCACGGTGCGGAGCCCCGGCTGCCTGGCCCACCCGGAGAACGCGGCGCCGTCGTACGCGACGTCGAGCCGGAGCCGCACGCCGCCGTCGGCGCCGCTGTCGGCCGACGCCTGCGCCGGGGCCACGTCCGTCTCGCTCACACCACCACGGTACCGATGTCAGCGCCGCGTCAGTGCCGCGTGAGCGCCGGCCGACACCATCGTCCTCGACGTCGACGCGACCGCCGACGCCCCATCGGAGAAAGGAACCGACGATGACCACGACACCCCTCGCGGTCGAGGCCGTCGGCCTCGTGAAGACCTTCGGGCAGAACCGCGCCGTGGACGGTGTCGACCTCCGCGTCGAGGCCGGCACGGTGTACGGCGTGCTCGGCCCGAACGGCGCCGGCAAGACCACGACGATCAGCATGCTCGCGACCCTGCTGCAGGCGGACGCCGGTGAGGCCAGGGTCTTCGGCCACGACGTCCGCCGCGAGGCGCAGGAGGTCCGCCGGCTCATCGGCGTGACCGGGCAGTACGCCAGCGTCGACGAGACGCTCAGCGCGACCGAGAACCTGGTGGTCTTCTCCCGCCTGCTCGGGCTGGGCCGGGCGGAGTCGAAGCGGAAGTCCGCGGAGCTCCTCGAGCGCTTCGGCCTGACCGAGGCGGCGACCCGTCCCCTCAAGAAGTTCTCCGGCGGGATGCGCCGGCGCCTCGACCTGGCGGCGAGCCTCATCGCCCAGCCGCCGCTGATCTTCCTCGACGAGCCGACCACCGGCCTCGACCCCCGCACCCGGGCGCAGATGTGGGACACGATCCGCGAGCTCGTCGCGACGGGCTCGACCGTGCTGCTCACCACGCAGTACCTCGACGAGGCCGACCAGCTCGCCGACCGCATCGCCGTGATCGACCACGGCCGGGTCGTGGCGGAGGGCACGGGTGACGAGCTCAAGGCGTCGATCGGCACCGCGTCGCTGCAGCTCCGGCTCGCCGACGCCTCCGCCGAGACCCTCGCGACGGCGTCCGACCTCGTCGCTCGGGTCCTGGGCACCCCAGCGGTCGTCAGCCCGGAGGGGTCGCGCCTGACCGCCCCGATGACGGACCCCGACCGCGTCACCGACCTGCTCGTGTCGTTCCGCGACGCGGGCATCTCCCTCGCCGAGATGAGCGTGCAGAAGCCGACGCTCGACGAGGTCTTCCTGACCATCACCGGTAACCCGGTCGCCGACGAGGCCGCCGACCAGCACGAGCACGAGCACGCGCTCGAAGGGAGCATCGCATGACCACGCTCACCACACCCGACCTGGCGTCCGCCGGCACGACCGGCGCCAGGAGCACCCCGCGCCCCGGCGTGGGCGGCACCGGGCTCGCTGCGACGATCCGGCAGTCCTTCACGATGGCGTACCGCGGCCTGATCAAGGTCCGTCGCACGCCGGAGCAGCTGTTCGACGTGACGCTGATGCCGATCGTCTTCACCGTGATGTTCACCTACATCTTCGGTGGCGCGATCTCCGGCGACGTGGCGTCCTACCTGCCGATCATCATCCCGGGCATCCTCGTGCAGACCAACATCACGTCCTCGATCGTCACCGGCGTCCAGCTCCGCGAGGACATGGACAAGGGCGTCTTCGACCGCTTCAAGTCCCTGCCGATCGCCCGCATCGCCCCGCTCGCCGGGGCACTGCTCGCCGACACCGTGCGGTACGCGATCGCGACGACGATCACCTTCGTGACGGGCTTCGCGATGGGGCTCCGTCCCGAGGGCGGCTTCGGCGCCGTCGTCCTGGCGGGCCTGCTCGTCATCGTGGTCGCCTGGGCGATCAGCTGGGTCTTCGCCTACTTCGGCGTCGTGGCCCGCACCGCGTCGAGCGTCTCGGGCATCTCGAACCTCGTGCTGTTCCCGCTGACGTTCCTGTCGAACGCCTTCGTCCCGGCGGACACGCTGCCGGACTGGCTGCGCTGGTTCTCCGAGGTCAACCCGGTCTCGCACCTGATCACCGCGGTCCGCGAGCTCGTGAACCACGGCCAGGTCGGCACCGACCTCTGGCTCTCGCTGCTCGGAGCCGCGGTCATCGTCGCGGTCTTCGCCCCGCTGACCGTCCGTGCCTACATGCGGAAGGCCTGACGCAGCGCGGTTCACGCGACGGTGCGCAGCTCCTCGAGCAGTGTGCGCAACGCCGTCACGGCCTCGGCCCGGTCCCATCCGGCCGAGGCCGTCTCGGCGTCCAGGACCACGTCGGCACCGACCACGTCGACCAGCAGCGGGCGCAGGCGCCGGTGCGCGAGCACCGCGAAGTCCTGCCGCGAGCCGAACCGCGTCGCCAGGCCCCAGCACCGGGCAGCCTCGGCGGACATCCCCCGACGCAGCGCGACGAGCGCGATGCCGATGAGCGCGGTGCCGATGACCGGCAGGTCCAGCCACCACGGGTGCAGGCGCAGCATCACCAGGGCGCCTATCCGCAGATGGCGCGCGATGGCCTGCTGCTCGGCCTGGAGGCTCGGCGCGGCCCCGCCGGACCGGCTCGCCGCCGCCTCGTCCTCCGCCACGATGCGCGCGGCCCCGGCCATCAACCACCAGTTCTGTGTGCGCTTGCGTCGGGGCACCACGAAGTCCCACGCGCGGCGCCAGTGCGCGACGGCGCCGTCGAGGTCACCGTCCGCGCGGCTGCACTCGGCGTCGATCGCGATCGCGATCACCCCGACCTGGACGGCGTCGTCCTCGAAGCCGCCGCGGTTCGCCACCGGCTGGTTGCCGAGGTCGGCGGCGATCGACCTGGCCAGGTCGACGTCCCCGGTGGCTGCGGCACAGAGTCCGATGGTCCAGCCGATCTCGTACAGGTCGTCCTCGGCGCCGAACACCTCGAGCCGTTCCCGCGCGACGGCCGCCGCGGCGAGCGCCTCGGCGTGCTGCCCGTCCTGCGCGAGGAGCTGTGCCAGCGTGACGGCGCCGGAGCCCAGCGCCCAGGCGTCGTCGACCCGTTCGGCGAGTTCCCCGGCGCGACGGGCGTGGCGGAGTGCGTCGGCGAACTCCCCGTCGTTCTCGGCGATCGGCGCGCTCAGCAGGAACGCGAGACAGGCCACGCCCTCGTCGTCGCCGTCCCGGTAGCGCGCGAGCAGGGCCGTCCCGTCGTCCGGACGACCGAGGGTGAGCAGCAGGGCCGCCTGGGCGTCGAGCGTCGCGGCACCCGTGGGACCGAGTCGGACCACCCGGCGGAGCGCGGAGATCGCCCACGCGGCGGTCCGACGGTCGGTGAAGACGGACGTCGACCCGATCAGGACCAGCCCGAGCACGACGGCGGCACGGTCCTCCGGCAGCGGTGGGGTCCGGCGGAGCATCGGCAGCAGGTCCGGGGCGATCGTGACCACCTCACCGTGGGCACCGCGGAGCGTCCAGTACCCACCGAGCGCCGCGAAGACCTGGGCGACCGTGCGGTGGTCCCCGTCCCGGAGCGCCCAACGGAGCAGCGTGACGAGGTTGTCGGCCTCGTGCCCGACCTCCCGGAACCACCGGCGCTGGCGCTCACCCGTCGCCGTGAACATGTTCCTGGCGGCGGCGAAGTCCCGTGCCCAGCGGAGCATGGCCGCGCGGACCGCGTCGGTGGTGCCGCGCTCGGCGAGCCGGGCCGCACCGAACTCCCGCACCGTCTCGAGCAGGCGGTACCGGACGGGCTCGCCCTCGTGCTCGACGAGCTGCACGAGGGACTGCTCGACGAGCTCGGCCAGGTCGTCGAGGGCGTCGTCGTGCCGGGCAGGATCAGCGACGGCCTCGACCGCGTCGACCGCGAGTCCGTCCGGGAAGAGCGCGAGCCGGGTGAGCAGGTCCCGGGCCCCGTCGTCGAGCAGACGCCAGCTCCACTCGATCACGGCGAGCAGCGTCCGGTGCCGTTCGGGTGCGCTGCGGTCGCCGCCGCGGAGCAGGGCGAACCGGTCGTCGAGCCGCCGTTCGATCTCGTCCGCGCTCATGCCGCGGATGCGTGCCGCTGCGAGCTCGATCGCGAGCGGCGACCCGTCGAGCCGCGTGCAGATGCTCCGGACCGTGTCGACCGGGAGCACGGCACCGGGGCGTGCGGCCCGTGCCCGTTCGGTGAACAGCCGGACCGCGGACCCGTCGGCCTCGACGGGCAGCGGTGCGAGCGCCGCGACGACCTCGCCGGCGATCGCCAGCGGCGCCCTCGACGTCGTCAGCACGCGCAGCGACGGCAGGACGGCGAGCAGGTCGGCGGTGAAGGCGGCTGCGGCCTCGACCAGGTGCTCGCAGTTGTCGAGCACGAGCACGGTGGGTTCCTCGGCGAGTGCCCGCACGACCCGGCCCCACAGGTCGGACACGACCGCCTCCCGCAGCGACCGCGCGCCACGGACCTCCGCGATCCCGAGCAGTGCGCCGAGTGCGGGGACGATGTCCTCGCCGGTGGTGAGCGGCGCGAGCTCGAGCACCACGACACCGCGGTCCTGGGCGATCGCGGCGGCGACCGCCTGCGCCAGGCGGGTCTTGCCGAGCCCACCGGCACCGAGGATCGTGACCAGCCGTCCGTGGGACAGCAGCTCCGTGACGGCAGTGAGGTCGGCCTCCCGTCCGACCAGCGTGTTCGGCGATGCCCGCAGGCCGACGTGGCGGAGTGCGCCAGGACCGGACGGCGCACGGCGGAGCAGCTCGGCGTTCAGCCGCACGAGCTCGGCGGACGGGTCGGCACCGAGGCCGTCGGCCAGGCGTTCCCGGTGCGCCGCGAACGCTGCCAGTGCCTCGGCGGTGCGTCCCGCCGCGTCGAGCGCGCGCATCGAGCCGGCGACGGCGACCTCGTCGAACGGGTCGGCCTCCGCCTGCTCGCGCCAGACGGCCACGGCGCCGTCGGCGTCCCCCGCGTCGAGCAGGGCTGAGCCGAGTGCGCGCCGGAGGGCGCGGCGGGCGACGTCCGCGCGGTGGGCGAGGGCCTGGCCGAGCGCCCCCTCGACGTCGTCACCCGGCTCGCCGCGCCAGGTCGCGAGTGCCGTCCGGAGCACGGCGTCCCCGGGGGTGGCCGCTGCGACGAGCTGCTCGGCGCAGGCGAGGTCGACGTCCTCGGGGCGGACCCCGAGCGCGTAGCCGGTCGCCGTCGACACGACCAGCCCCTCGGTGGTGCTCCGCCGCAGCCGCGAGACGAGGGTCTGGAGCGCTGCCCGGGCACCCTTCGGCGGGGCGTCGCCCCAGAGTTCGTCGATGAGTGCGTCGGTCGTCATGGCGTGCCCGCGGGCGAGGACCAGGGCGGTCACGAAGGCCCGCGGGAGCGCTCCGGGCACGGGTGCCGGGACGCCCGTCGGGTCCTCCACCAGGACCGGTCCGAGGACGGCGATGCGGGGGTGCGCTGCCACGGTGCGAGTCTAGGTCGACGTGATGCGCGATCGTGATGGAACCGGGGGTCCGCGGGGTCCCGTGCTGGCTAGCCTGAGCAGATGCACACCTTCACGAGGGGGATCGTGAGCGTCGCGCTCCTCTCCGCCGCTGCCGTCACCATGGCCGGTTGCGCCCCCACCACGAGCGCCGACCCGACCGTCTCCGCGATGCCGTCCGAGTCCTCCGCTGCGCCCTCGGCGACGGCGTCGGCCGCCCCGGTCGACTTCGGCGCCGCCCCGAGCCGCGACGGCGTCCCCGCGTGCGACGCCCTGCTGCCGGCGGACCTGGTCGAGGCCCTCGTGCCCGGAGTGCAGCCCGTCGACACCCTGGTGGACACCCCGGACATCGCCGGGGCGTGGGCGTTCGTGGCGACGGCCGGAGGCACCGACTGCGAGAGCGCGAACGGCGTCTCCGCCATCGACGAGGTCCTGCCGACCACGAAGGACGACCCGGTGTACCAGGGCGTGCGGCTCACGGTGCTGCCCGACGCCGACGCGGACTACATCGACGCCCAGACGAGCGCCACCAGCCCGGAGGTCGCCGCGACCACCGTGCGGTGCGACGCGAGCGACTCGGCCCGCGTGTACTGCGGTGGCGCTGTGCGAGCCGGCACCGCCTGGGTCGACATCCGCTCGGTCCGCGCGCAGGACACCGCCGGTGCGACGCCCGAGGCGTCGGAGCCCGCGTTCACGGCCCTGCTCGCCGCGACGGCTGCGGCCGTGGAGGGCAGCGCCCTCGGGTCGGCCACGTCCGAGCACGGCTCCCCCGACGGCTCGTACACGACGTGCGACGCCGCCAACGTCAACGCGGTCGCGTCGAAGGACCTCGCCGACCCCCACACTCGTGGTGGTGACGCGTCGGCTGGCCTCCAGCAGTACGCGATGAACCGGCTCGGTGCGTCGAGCTGTGTGTTCGAAGCCCAGGGCACCGGCGAACAGCCCTACGCGATCACCGGCGCGGTGTACTCCGAGGTCCCCGGCGGCGGATGGGTCGTGGAGCGCCGACTCGACGCGGGGACGATCGACCGTGCGGAGCGCGTCGAGCTCGACGGCCTCCCCGCGGGCGCTGCCGCGTGGCGCAGCTGCACCGACCTCGCGTGCTCGATCGACGTCGTGGACGACGGCGACTGGACCCACTTCGTGCTCTACGAACGGGTGGCCGACGCCCCCTCGGACGGCGTCGTCCGCTGGGCCGAGGCGTCCCTGACCAACTGACGCACCGTGGTCCACGGAGGCGTTGTCGGAACGTGATCGAGGTACGATCACGTCCACTCCGCCCACCCCTACCCTGAACACATGCACACCATCACGAGGGGGGTCGTGGGCCTCGCGCTCCTGACCACGGCGGCCACGGTGCTCGTCTGCTGTTCCACTGCGACCACACCTGCCGATCCGTCCGTCACGCCGAGCACCTCGGCGACGCCGAGCGGGTCGTCGACGAGCGACGCCAAGGAGACGACGGTCGACTTCGGCGACGCACCAGGACAGGCGGCGGCACCCGCGTGCACCACCCTCTTGCCGACGGACCTGGTGGACGCCCTCGTCCCCGGGGTGACCGTCACGGACCCGCTCACCGCTGCAGTCCACGTCGACGGTTCCTGGTCGGCGCTCCGGGTCGCCGGTGGGACGGACTGCTGGGCGACGAACGGCACGTCGCCCGTCGACGACGTCCACCCCGCAACGCGGGACGACCCCGGGTACGAGGGTGTGGTCGTGTCGGTGCTGCCCCGTGCCACGACCGCGTTCGACGCGGCGACGAGCATGGCGAAGGAGCTCCAGGACAGCGAACTCACCCCGGACTGTGCCGCCAGCACTCCAGCTCGCGTGACCTGCCAGGGCAGCGTCCTCGCGCAGAACGCCTGGGTCACGGTCGACGTCATCCGCTTGCAGGACGGCGCCGATGCCACTCCCGAGGCGATGCGACCCGCGTTCGTCGCACTGGTCGACCGCGTCCGCGCCGCCGTCGAGCCCTCGCAGGCGGGCACCGAGACCGGCGCGGACTCCGGAGACGGGTCCTTCACCACCTGTTCCCCCGAGAAGGTGAACGCCGTCGCCTCGGCTGCGCTGCGCGATCCCGCCGCGCAGACCGACACGCTGCCGTGGCTGCGGGAGTACGCGGAGACCCGGATGGGCGCTGCCGCCTGCGTGTTCAGTGCCGGACCCGACCACGTCCTCGCCGACGCGGTCTACTCGTCGACGCCGCGAGCGGGCTGGTTCGTGGAACAGCGACTCGCTGCCGGGCTGGTCGACCGCGACGACCGCATCGAACTCCCCGGCCTCGGCGACCATGACGGCGCCTGGCGGACCTGCGACGCGAGCGCCTGCACGATCGACGTCGTGCACGACGGCGCGTGGACGCAGTACCTCCTGCACAGCCGCGTGGCCCCGGACACCAGCTCGTCCGTCGAGCGCTGGGCGGTGTCCTCCTTCACCGGCTGAACGGCACCCCGTCCGGACTCAGCGCGACGCGCTCCGGGCTGAGCCGAACGGCCCGGTCTTCGTGTCGATGTCGACCGTGGCCCGGCGCTCGGACTCGACGATGCCCCGCAGGGCCACGAGCGCGGCGGACGTGACGGCGACGTGCGAGGGGTTCTCCCGCGACGCGTCGAGGGCCTTCTCCACCGCGGCGATGGCCGTGTCGGCGTCGCGGTCCGGGCTCGTGCCGCGGATCACGGCGGCGATCTGGTCCAGCGCCGCCGCGAGGGGTTCCGCGAACGCCGGGTCCGGGCGGCCGATGCCCTCCGACACCGGTCCGGACCGCGCCACGAGCTCGGTGAGGTCGGTCGTGTACCAGGCCACCCGCTCCAGGGCGCGGAAGCGTGCCCCGTCCTCCTGCAGCCGCGCCCGTGAGCCCCGCAGCGCACCCCGGGGGTTGATCCGACGGCTCTCGTGCGCGATCGACACCCGCGACCGGACGTCGGCGATCGCCCGGTCCAACCGGTCCTGCTGCTTGTCCCACGCGGCGACGTCGCGCTTGCCCTCGCGGAGCACGGCTGCGAGCCCGTCGAGGTGGTCGGCGAGGACCCCGTTGACGGCGTCGATGCGGTGCTCGGCGTCCCAGAAGTGCAGCGGCGGGAACACCAGGAAGTTCACCAGCAGGCCGACGACCACGCCGACGGCCATCTGCACGAGGTAGCCGAGCGAGTACCCCTCGGCGTGCGCACCCCCGACGAGCAGCACGAACAGCGCTGCCGTGGACACCCACGAGCTGCCCTCCCCGAGGATCCGGAACCCACCGACCAGCACGCCGATGCCGACCGCCAGCGCCACCGCCAGCACGCCGGGGTCCCCGACCCACATCGTGAAGCCCGCGACGCCGATGCCGAGCGCGATCCCGACGAGCGTCTGGATCCCGCTGCGCAGGCCCGCGAACACCGTGGTCTGCATCGCGATGACGGCTCCGAGCGGCGCGTAGTACGGGTAGTCGGACGCGACCCCGGGGACGTGGCGCGCCACGACCCAGGCGAGGGCGGCGGCACCCGCCGCCTTGCCGGCGTGCAACAGGCGTGGCTGCGTGCCGGACGTCCGGCTCCATCGCCAGATCCTCGTCCCCACCCCCGTGACGTGTTCGAATCCCATGGGTCCTCCGTGGTGCCGGTGCTGATCACGGACTGGAGGCTCGTGGCGGCGCCGCCACGAG
>NZ_JADKRX010000007.1 GCF_015350975.1 Curtobacterium sp. VKM Ac-1395 | reverse complement strand
AGAGGTACGCCTCGACCAGGCGCGGCTGGACTTGCAAACCGCGACGCCCTGGACAGACACGGTCGCTGACATCGCTCGACGGTGGGGCTTCAACCACCTCGGGAGGTTCGCGGCCACGTATACCGAACGGTTCGGCGAATACCCGAGCCAAACCCGCTCCAGTAGTCGGAAGAACGACCAACGAGAGCCGCACGTTCAGATGAGCCCCTCGAGCCGCTCGGCCCGGTAGACGACGTCTTCGGCGAGCTCCCGGAGGCCACGACCGGCACCGCGCGCGCCGCTCCGGAGTGCCTGGAACGCCTCGTCGATCCCGATGCCCTGACGGTGGGCGAGCGCGCCCTTGGCCTGCTCGAGCGTGATCCGGGCGTCGAGGGCGTCCTGCACCTGTTCGTCGAGGTTCTGCATGCGCCCCTGGTCGCGCTGTCGCACGAGCGCGGCGGACGCGGCGTCGGCGAGCAGCTGCATGAGAACGACGTCACGGTCGTCGTGGCCCTGGTCGTGCGTGGCGAAGACGCACAGGGACCCGATCGTAGTGCGACGGAGCCGGATCGGTTCGGCGAAGGTGCCGACCATGCCGCGCTCGCGCATGGTCTCGACGAACGCGGGCCAGTCGTCCGCGCGGGTCCGGACGTCCGGCACGTCGATCGTCTCCCCGGTGCGGTAGCAGTCCATGCAGGAGCCCTCGTTCGTGCGGAGCTGGGCCTCCTCGGCGTCGGTCGACCGCTCGCTGGTGGACGCGATGACGTGCAGGGTGCCGGACCGGTCCGCCAGCACGATGGCAGCCTCGGTCGCCGACGTGCACCGGACGCAGGTGTCGATCACGCGGTCCATCGCGTCCAGCACGTCGAGGGACGGGTCGAGCACCGCCTCGAGCTCCGCGGCGAGCCCGTCGAAGCCGTCCGGGTGCCGTGCCGAGTCCCGATGCCGCCCGAAGCGGCCGATGCGTCCGGTGATCTCGGCGACGAACGCCGTGTCGTCGGGCTCGAGTTCGTCGTCCGGAGCAGGTTCGCTCATCACCGCGATCGCCGGACCGAGCAGGAGCCCGACGCTGGACGCGGCGCCGTGCTCGTCCGCCGTCGGCACGTCGACGAGGTCGGTCGTGCTGTGCTGCGCGAGCACGACCGAATACGCGAGCACCGCATCAGCGCTCGCATCGCCGGTCATCACACGGTCGCTGCCATAGACCAAGTACTTCATGAGACCACCAAACCCACACTCGTCTCATGGCCGACACACGTTGTCCGGAAGGCGATGAGCAGCCATGCATCGAACACCGCCCCAACTTGGTGCGACCTGAACACGACGCTTACCAGCGTCTCAGTAGCCGATCGGCTACCGCGACTGTGCCGGAAGCTCCGGGGGCATCCTTGCCACGCCGTGGTCTGTACATCGCGAGGATCTACTCCTCGATCGGGCCGTCGACCTCTGCTTCTTCGACTGGAACGAAGGCCGCGTGGAGCTGTTCGATTTCGCCGGCTTCGATGACGACGTAGTCCACTCCCTCGAGCGGTTCAATATCGTCGCTTCCGCTTGGGCGGTATTGAGGTTGGGTCAGGACGATGGCGCGGTGCGGGTGGGGGTCAGGGTCGTTGTCAAACTCCCACAGGACGCCGCTGACCCATCCGCCTGACTTGAGCACCATGGCAACCTGGACAACCTCGTCCTCTGGGGCATCACCGAACAGACGAGTCCAGGCAGACGTATCTCGTGGGATTGCTGATCGCCAGATCCGGTTGAGGCCGCGCTTATCGGCCCACTCCGAACCGAGAAGGTAGCCGAGGAGAGTGGCGAGGGCGGCCGTGCCGATCGCGGCGAAGATCGAGACTGCGAGGTGGTCGTGTACCCACCGAAGATCTCCTGCGGCGAGTTCGCTGAGCCGGGTGCGAAGGTCAGTCCACCAGATGGACGCGACCGCGACGATCGCAGCAACGATGGCGTCGCAAATCGCGCTCACGAAGACCAGCGCAGCAGTCTCCCGCAGGGCGGTGCGTTTGACTGCAGGCTGGTGGCCCTCCCTCGCGAAGATGAACGCCACTCCCGGGAACAGGGCGAAGACGTAGAAGGCAACCCCCAGCGCACTCGTAGGCATCAGACCCCTTTCCCGGTCATAATGCTAGGAGGAGGCGGAGCGATGTCGAAGTCAGCGGGTGGTCAGTCACGAAGTTCGGTCCCAGGCAAGTTCGTGACCGGCACGTACGCGAAGTCGGGTGGCGGTTCGTCCCGCCCGACCGAGCGCGGCATGCAGGCAGCACACGTGCAGTACCGGCCAGCACCACGGTCCGCGAACTCTCAGATCAAGCCGCCGGCGAGCTCGTCGCAAGCGAAGCGGCAAGGGCAGTGACCAACAAGCCTCGGAAGCCGGACGGTCAGTTCGGGATTCAGCCGGCGAACGTGCAACGACCACCAGTGGTCCGTCCGTCAACGTCTCAGATCAAGCCACCGAAGCCGCCCAAGTCGAAGTAGCTGCAGCGCAGCTGCATGAACGAGGCCCGATCGCCGCCAGGTGATCGGGCCTCGCTGTGAAGGGATGCTCGGGTCAGCCCTTCACGTTCTTCGGGTCGTTGCCGGGCACGATCGTGTCCTTCGCGCGCAGCTGACCCTCTCGGTTGTGGATGGAGAGTTCACCGCCACCCTGGTTGTTGATGATCGTCCGTGCACGGTCGATCGCCTCAGCCTGGGTGTCGGCGTGTGCCGAGGCTCGGCTTCCGCCGCCTCGCACGTCCCAACCACCATTGGGGTTGGGCACCACGTTCCTGTTGCTACTCATGTCACCTCCTTTGTCGCGATGACTGTAACCCGCACCACCGACACCTACATATGAGACGCCGTATGGGACGGTTACAATTGCGTTACGCGTACCTGGAGCATCATCACAGCTAAGCGGATACGCCCGCAGGTGGCGCCAGTGACGGTTCGATAGCCGATCGTGTAGCGAGACGATCTACGACTCGTACGCCGCACGTCTCAGACGACGTGATGTGTGAGTTCGTGACGAAGTTCGTGAACCGCGGACGGCGTGATCGTTGGGGGTAAGCCAACGGCGATCCGCATCGACCGCCGGACTTCGTCTTCGTCGGTCAGGGGCTCGTCCTGGTCTCCGGTCAGGAAGAACCGAATCTGGCCGATCGCTTGCTCCGTCAGCATGTCCAGACCGCTCAGGACGCGACCCCCTGCCTCCTCCCATCGAGACGCAATGGCCGTCTTCGACGGCTTGTAGGTGACGTCGAACAGAACCGCATCGGGATTGGTCGGAACAAGGGAAAGGTCGTCCGCAACACCTCCCGGCAGCGTCGAGATGACGAAACCGAGCGGACCGATCTGGGAGACCTCGATGAGCGGGTGCACCTCGATGGCGACACCTAGTCGTGTTGCGAGGGTGGTGAGTGGTTCGGCTCGACCTGGGTTTCGCACGAAGACCCGTGCGAGCCGCGCACCGACTTGGAAGGCAGCCATGAGCGCACTCACCGCAGTCGCGCCGCCGCCCAGGATCGTCACGTCTACCGGAGCGCATCCAATCGCGCTGATCGGCCGGACCAACCCTTCCACGTCGGTGTTCGCACCAGCCCGGATGATGCGGTCGTTCTCGGACCGCAACAGGAGGGTGTTGGCGACGCCGAGCTCGTCTACGAGCGCCGTGGTGCGGTCGAGTAGCGGAAGTACCTCACGTTTCAGGGGCATCGTGAGGCTGAGCCCACGCTGCCTCGGGCCGAGTCCCGCGACGAAAGCCGCAAGCCCCCCAGCGGGTACCTCATGCGTGTTGTACGAGAAGGGGAGTCCTAGCTCGGCGTACGCGGCGGAGTGCAACGTTGGGGAAAGCGAGTGCGCGATTGGGGACCCAAGCACGGCGAGGGCGGTGCGATCTGGATCACGATATGACAGTGCCACGGCACACACCTTGTCAGTTTCTCATCGGAGTCGATCGAGTACGGGAGAGCTTCTCAGCTCTGTATCGGCTAGTTCGCGGACAAGGTCCAGAACGTCCTTCCGGGGGCATCCGTCGCAGGAAGGTCTCTTGGATGCAGAGCGCTCACAGCTGCAGGCCTCACCGTGGGCCCGCGTCTCTGGAGCTTCGTTCAACGTGTCAGCAGAGTCGGTTTCCCCCGGTGCCACTGGTTGATCTGTGTTGTGTGGTGCGCGTCAGGGTTGTCCTCGTACTTCTGTGTCGTTGGACGACTGCTGGTGAATCAGACGCGTTAGCTCAGCGTCGGCGCAGCGCGGCGCTCCTGACCGACAGCCAGATGGCGAGGCCGTAGATCACGAACGCGAGCACGACGTGGAATGGGGTGACCCAGTCCATGTGCAGGGTGGTGATGGCGTGTCCGAGCAGCCACTGCACGACCGCGCCGGCGAACAGCAGGCCAGTCATGATCGCCGTGCCGCGGGCGTCGAGACGGGCGAACGCCACGATCGCGGCGAGCAGTGCGAACACCATGATCGGGTAGGCGAGGAAGCCGTGGACGTCGGTCCACACCGCACGTGCGCCGTCCGGGAGCCCGTCGGTGATGAACTCCCCCGCGGTGAGGGACTGCAGGAAGATGAACAGGACCGTGACGCCGACGAAGACCGCAAACAGGCGGCGTGCTCCGTCCGGGGCGGCGCTCGCTCGGCGATCGGTCGTCGTGGACGGTGTCGAAGCAGTCATGCACCGCACGCTAGGCGCACGACCGCGCCGCCCACCGGCACGGATCACTCGAGACCTCACACGAACGAGCGGCGGAGCACCTGCGCGACGGTGAACTGCCGGGCGCGGTGCAGCCGATGGTGTTGAGTGGCGGCATGACCGCATCCGACGAGGGCGGCGCAGGGCCCGCGACGCACCCGGACGAGGCGCACGCGGGGGGCCTCGCCAGCCGCCTGAACTGGCTCCGTGCCGGTGTCCTCGGCGCGAACGATGGCATCGTGTCGACCGCTGCGATCGTGGTCGGCGTCGCCGGTGCATCGACCTCCACGGGTGCGATCGCGACGGCGGGTGCCGCGGCGCTCGTCGGCGGCGCGATCTCGATGGCGCTCGGTGAGTACGTGTCCGTGAGCAGCCAACGGGACAGCCAACGCGCGCTCATCGAGCTCGAGCGGCGGGAACTCCGCGACGACCCGGACGCCGAGCTCGAAGAGCTGACGGCTCTCTGGCAGGGCCGAGGCCTCACGCGGGACACCGCGGAGCAGGTCGCCGCGCAGCTCACCGAGCGGGACGCCCTCGCGGCGCACCTGTCGACCGAGCTCGGCATCGACGAGGCCGACGTCGTGAGTCCGTGGCACGCCGCTGCCGCCTCCGCGGCGGCGTTCGCCGTCGGTGCCGTCCTGCCGCTCCTCGCGATCCTCCTGCCGCCCGAGTCGACACGCGTGCCCGTGACCTTCGGGGTCGTGCTCCTCGCCCTCGCCCTCACCGGCGCGATCGGCGCACGGATCGGCGGCGGCCCGGTCCTGCGCGCGACGGTCCGCGTGGTGATCGGCGGCGCGGCGGCGCTCGTGGCGACGTTCCTCATCGGGTCGTTGCTCGGTACGTCCGGCGTGGTCTGAGGCGACGATGGCGCACATCCTCGTCGTGGAGGACGACCACGAGATGGGCACGCTCGTCGAGGCGGGGCTGGCCGGCGAGGGACACACCGTTTTCCTCGTGCACGACGGCGTCGCGGCGCTCGTCGCGGTGGCACACGCCGAGTTCGACGCCGCAGCGATCGACGTCATGCTCCCGGAGATGACCGGGTTCGAGGTCTGTCGACGGATCCGCGAGCTGGGCGGGTCGTTCCCGGTGATCCTCGTGACGGCACGGGATGCCGTCGACGACCGGGTCTTCGGGCTCGACTCCGGCGCCGACGACTACCTCACGAAGCCGTTCGCCCTCGCCGAACTCAACGCACGGATCCGGGCGCACCTCCGTCGTCAGGCCGCCGGTGGTTCCACGACCGTGCAGTTCGGCACCGTCCGCCTGGACACCATCGCGGTCAGGGCGACGGTGCTCGGCAAGGACCTCCCGCTCAGCGTCAAGGAGTTCTCGCTCCTCCGGTTCCTCATCCAGAGCGCGCCGGAGGTCCGGTCCCGTGCCGCGATCCTCGACGACGTGTGGGGATCGTCGGAACACTTCGACCCGACCATCGTCGACCAGTACGTCAGCTACGTCCGCCGGAAGCTCGCCACGGCGGACGCGGACGTCGCGATCGTCACCGTCCGCGGCGTCGGGTACCGCCTGGAGGTCCGAGTGCCGCCCGACGAGACAGCCAGCCCGTGAGGACAATGCGGTCGCTGTCCATTCGGACCAGGATCACCCTCGGCAGCCTGCTCATCGGTGCGATCGTGCTCGCGGCCGTCGCGGTCGTGCTCCACCTGCAGATCCGCGCCCAGACCAGGAGCACCGAGGTCTCCCTCGCGACGAGCGACATCGCCCCGTTCCTCGCGGACCTCCGGAACCATCCCGACGAGCAGCCCGACGCACCCTCCGCCGGCGTGCTCGTCGCCGTGCAGAGCCCCGACGGGTCCTTCCTGGTCGACACCCTGCCGCACGACGTACGAAGGGGCCTTCCCGGCTCGTCGGACGTGGACGGGACCAGGACCGGTCCGGGGCAGCACCGTGGCGAGCCCGGCGACGGGCCCGGGACCAGGAACCGGGAGGGCGGCCCCGCGGACGGCGTCCCGGTCGGGCTGTCGACGACCGACGGCCGCACGACGTACCGGACGCAGGCGGACGGCGCCGTCTTCAGCGTCGTCGGCGAACGGCTCTCGACGGCGGACGGCACGTTCCGGGTCTGGGCCGCCAGGAACGGAGCCGCCGGCGAACTAACCCTCGCCGCGGTCGACCGGTCGCTCGTCATCGGCACCGTCCTCGCCCTCGCCGCGTTCGCCGGGACGGCATGGCTCCTGACGTCGCTCGCCCTCCGCCCGGTCGCTCGCATGCGCCGCGCGGCCGAGGACCTCAGCACCGGTGACGCCGACGGCGACCTGCCGGTGGGACGGACCGACGACGAGATCGCGGACCTCGCGACGACGCTCAACGCGTTCCTGCAGCGACAGCGTGCCAGCGCCGAGCACGAGCGCCGTATGGTGTCCGACGCCAGCCACGAGCTGCGGACCCCCCTCGCCGTGCTGACGAACCGGCTCGAACTCGCGCACCGGTCGTTCGGCGACGCCGAGGCGCTCGAGCGGGACGTCCGCAGCATCGAGACCGACGTGCACCGCCTCACGGCCCTGACCGCGACGCTCCTGGAGCTGTCACGGCTCGACGAGACCGCCCCGTCCACAGTGACGGTCGCACCGACGACCGCGTCCGACCTCGTCTCGGAGCTGATGGCCGCCATCGACCGGGGACGCGCCGGCACCGGGGACGCCGCCGTCGGTGTGGACTTCGACCTGGAGGTGTCCGACCCCGAGGCCACGTACGCCGTCTCAGCAGCCGCGTTCGGGCGGG
Organism: Curtobacterium sp. VKM Ac-1395; assembly: GCF_015350975.1. Lineage (GTDB taxonomy): Bacteria > Actinomycetota > Actinomycetes > Actinomycetales > Microbacteriaceae > Curtobacterium. Next base: position 112,067 of record NZ_JADKRX010000007.1, on the reverse strand, counting down.
TCCTCGACAACCTGGTGACGAACGCGACGACGTTCAGCCCCGAGGGCGGATCCGTCCGCGTACACCTGGCGCAGCGTGCCGACACCGCGCTCGTCCTGACGGTCACCGACGACGGACCCGGTGTGCCGGCGTCCTTCATCCCGGTCGCGTTCGACCGGTTCACCCGCGCCGACGAATCACGGCGACGGGTGCGCGGCGGGAGCGGGCTCGGACTCTCCCTCGTCCGGGCGATCGCGATGAGTGCCGGTGGGAGCACGGAGCTCGCCAACGCCCCGGGCGGCGGTGCCGTCGCGACGGTGATGCTCCCCCGCACCTGAGCGGTCGCGGCGGGATCGGATCACGTGAGCTCTCGAACGAAACCGCTGCCTCGTTCGAGGCTGTCCCAAAGGGCGGCTGACGATGCTGTGACTTCACTGATCGGGAGCCGAGCGCTCCGGATCTCATCCGAGAGGAGCGCGTGATGACCGACCAGATCACCCGCCCGCTGCATCGACCCCAGTCACCGGCACCGCGCCTCCCGTCCGTCCCCTCCGAGTCGCTCGAGCGCGCCGCCGCGCGCCGGCGACGCGACCACCGACGGCGGTCCGCCGCCTCGGACTCCCTCGGTGTGCTCGCCTGGGCCTCGGCCGCGATGGCGGTGGCCCTCTACCTGGCGTCCCCCGGGTCCCACACCGTCTCCGACATCGCTGGGTGGCTCACCGCCGCGGGGATCGTCGCCGGTCTCGTGGCCACGGACCTCTGCCTCGTGATGATCGTCCTCGCCGCCCGTGTGCCGCTCGTCGACCGGGTGTTCGGCAGCGACAACGCCATCGCCCAGCACCGGTCGCTCGGGAAGCCGGTGCTGTACCTGCTCCTCGCGCACGGTGCCCTCCTGACGCTCGGCTACGGCCTGTCCGACCGGACGAACCCGGTGGCGGAGACGATGTCGCTGTTCATGACCGTGCCCGACATGCCCCTCGCCTACCTGTCGCTCGGACTGTTCCTCGTCGTCGTCGTGACGAGCGTGGTGTCCGTCCGCCGGCACTTCGCCCACGAGGCCTGGCACGTGATCCACCTCCTCAGCTACGTCGCGGTCGGCGTCGCGCTCCCGCACATGCTGAGCGTCGGCAGTGTCCTCGGGGCCGGGACCTGGCAGCGCGGCTACTGGATCGCGCTGTACTCCCTGTCGCTCGGCCTGATCGCCCTGTTCCGGTTCGTGATGCCCGTCGTCGTCACCCTGCGGCACCGCATCCGGGTCCTCGCCGTCGAGCAGATCGCTCCCGGCGTCGTCTCCATCCACCTGGCCGGCACCGACCTCGATCGTCTCGGCGTCCGTGGCGGGCAGTACGGGGTCTGGCGCTTCTGGACCGCGCACACCTGGTACCACGCCCACCCCGTGTCATTCTCCGCGGTCCCGACGAACCGCGGCGCGAGGATCACGGTGCGCGACCTCGGCGCCGGGACCGCACGACTCGGGCGGATCCGCCCGGGCGCGTTCGTCTCGCTCGAGGGCCCCTACGGCTTGTTCACCACGGCGGCCAGGACCGCTCCCCACCTCGCGCTCGTGGCGTCGGGCATCGGCATCACACCGGTCCGGTCGCTCCTCGAGGACACCGACCTCCGTCCCGGTGAGGCGACGGTGCTCCTCCGCGGATCCGACGCCGACCAGCAGTACCTCTGGAACGAGGTCGCCGACCTCGCCGAGGCGACCGGGAGCGCGCTGTTCGCCATGGTCGGTCCGCGGGCACGGAGCCGGGAGAGCTGGATGACCGAGGAGGACCTCCGCCGGGGCGTCTCGCTCCGCACCGCCTTCCCGCACCTCCTCCAGTCCGACCTCTACGTCTGTGGGCCGCGCGCCTGGAGCGACCTCGTCGTCGCCGAAGCCCGCCGCTCCGGTGTCCCGGAGCACCAGATCCACCAGGAACGGTTCGAGTCATGAAGCCACGCGTCGTCGTCGGCGGGGTCCTGTCCTCCGTCGCACTGCTCACCATCGGATGGCAGCTCGGGGTGCAGCCCGCGGTCACCACGCCGTCCACGGGCGCCGGTTCCACCGGCACCTCCGGGACGGGAGGCACGGCGAGCGGTACCGGGTCGACCTCCGGATCCGGGACGTCCGGGTCCGGCACCAGCGGGTCGGCGAGCTCCGGCTCCGGCAGATCCGGGTCGGCTGCGTCCGGCGTCTCCGGGACGTACGACGGTGCCACCACACAGACCCGCTACGGCCCGGTCCAGGTCGAGATCGTGGTGACGAACGGCACGATCACCGACGTGGAGGCGCTCCAGCTCACCGACGACGGCGGACGCTCGGTCGCGATCAGCAACCAGGCGGCCCCGGTCCTCCGCCAGGAGGCGCTCACCGCACAGTCGTCGGACATCCAGGCGGTGAGCGGGGCGACCTACACCAGCGACGGCTACACGACGTCCCTGCAGTCCGCGATCGACACGGCCGGACTGTGACCGTCCACTCGTTCGGCACGATGGGCACCGTCGTCAGCCTCCGGACCCCCGAGGGGATGACCGACGCTCACCTCGGACGACTGCACCGCGTCTTCGACGAGTACGACCGCACGTACAGCCTCTGGGACGACACGAGCCCGCTGAGCGCCGTTGCCCGGGGAGACCTCCACCTGACGGACGCCGACCCCGCGATCCTTGACGTGTACGCGCTCGCGCTCGAGTGGCGGCAACGGACCGACGGCGCCTTCACACCGCACCGCCCGGACGGTGTCGTCGACCTCTCCGGGGTCGTGAAGGCCCTCGCGATGCGCGACGCCGGCGACGTCCTCGACGCGGAGGGCGCGGACTGGCTACTCACCGTGGGTGGTGACGTGCTCGGCCGCGGCTCGCACACCGGCGGCGAGCCGTGGATGGTGGGCGTCGTCGACCCGGACCGACGTGATGCACTCGCAGCGTGGCTCCAGCTCCGATCGGGACGCCGCGCTCTCGCGACCTCCGGGACCGCCGAGCGCGGCGAGCACATCTGGGTCCGTGGTTCGGCGACGTTCGCGCAGGTGACGGTCGCCGCCGACGACATCGTGACGGCCGACGTGCTCGCGACTGCGATCATGGCCGGTGACCAGGCGGATCTCGACCGCATCACCGCCAGGTTCGCGGTCGACGTGCTCGCGTTCCGCCGTGACGGATCGGCCGTGGCGACACCAGGCGCGCGCTTCTGGCTCACCCCGCTCACCCCGCTGATGTCGGTGCACAGCGGGTGATACTCACATCCGGGGGCTCGCGTCTTTTGCGCATTCGTCTGGTAAAAGCGGAAGCCGTTTCGAGCGCAATTGTGTGTGCAACCGCGCTCAGCGTCGCGTTTTGACCTGCGCTTGGTGTCATGTTGCGATTGATCTACGGGCTCGTTGGAGGTCTACCCACGTCCTGAGCACGCGGCGGTTATGCACGCGACAGATTCGGCCCCTCCATTTTGGATCGTGATCCGGTTGCGAGGGCCAACGCAGATCGCAGGCGGCTGGTCATTGCGTTTGTCTTAGCCACGTCGCATACACGCGCTCAAAGCATCATCGGCTGTTGACTTCGTTGAGTTGCGTTGCGCGGTGGTGCTGAGCTGTCCAGGCGACCGCGATGGCGATGGTGAGGACGAGAAGCGCGCTGACCAGGCCGGTGCCGGCGTCGAGGCCGCCACGGACGTGTGGGACGGCGATCCAGTCCGCGAATGACGCACCGACGGGGCGTGTGAGGACGTACGCCGTCCAGAAGGCTGCGATCGGCCCCAGCACGGCCGTCATGCGCAGGACCACGACGAGTGCCATCAGGGCGACGAAGACCAGTCCGGCTGCGAAGTAGCCGAGGTGGAAGGTGCTCGCGAGCAGGTCGCCAGCGGCCGTCCCCATCGCGAAGGTCGCGACAACGGCGGCCCAGTACCAGTACTGTCGACGCCGGCTGGTGACCGCGTGCACGTCGAGCGTGCGTTCAGTGCGACGCCACAGGACGAACACGAGGACCAGGGCGAGCAGGAACACGGGTGCGGACACCAGGTACGGAACTCCGAAGGCGACGTGGGTGACGTCGGCGATCATGGTGCCGAACACACCGACCATCGACACCGCCGTCCAGTACAGCCAGGGGACGTACCGGGTCGCTGCGAGCTGCACGGCGAGGACGGCCGCGAAGAGCGCCGCGGTGACGAGGACGGCTGGTGCCGGGTCGAACCGGGTGACGAGGAAGTCGGAGAGCGCTTCCCCCATCCCGGTGGTAAGCACCTTGATGACCCAGAACGACGGTGTCGGATCGGGCACACGGTTCACCCGGCTGTGCGCGGAGACGTTCACGGCCGCCGTTCCGGCGCCGCACGGCGTTCCTGGGCGGCGTGCTCGTCCTTCGCTGCCGCCCGGTTGTGGCGTCGACGACGGAGTGCGCCGATGAAGATCGGGAGTACCGACACGACGATGATGACGATCATGAGGACGTCGATGTTGTGGGCCACGAACGGGATCCCGCCCAGGAGCACACCGACAGCCGTCAGTCCTGCCGCCCAAGCGACGGCGCCCGTGAGGTTGAACAGCAGGAACCGGCGGTAGTGCATCTGTGCGGTTCCAGCGGCGAGGGGCACGTAGGTGCGGACGACCGGTACGAAGCGGCCGAGGATGAGGGACAGGCCGCCCCAGCGGGTGAAGAACGCTTCCGCTTCTCCGAGTCGGGCGGTGGTGAGCAGCCGTGCGTCATCGCGAAACAGCCGTCGGCCGAAGCGTTTGCCGAGCCAGTAGCCGACCTGGTCGCCGGCGATCGCGGCGAGGGACGCGACGAGGGCGACCTGCCACGGGGTGATGCCGAGTGCGCTGCTGATGATCGCGGCGGTCACGAGGAGTGAGTCGCCGGGCAGGAACGGGAAGAGCACGCCGGATTCGATGAAGATCAGGACGGCGATGCCTGCGAGGACGTATGGGCCGAACGCGTGGAGCACGGATGCGGCGTCGAGCAGGTGCACGGCGAGGGGGACGGTGGTGAGCATGGGGAACCTTTCACGGCGGAGCGCACCGCCACCTCCGGTCCAGGACGTGGCGGTGCGCTGAGCGGGGTCAAACGGTCAGCTGCGTGCGTAGGGCGGTGTCGTTGCGGCGGAGCCGCAGTGTGATCCAGGTGATGATCGCGGTGATAACGGCGAGGAACACGATGCTGGTGGTGATGGTGCCGATGCCGAGGCCGCCGTCCTTGACCGGCGAGGAAAGCAGGTCGCCGGTGGAAGCGCCGAGCGGTCGGGTGAGGATGTAGGCGATCCAGAAGCACACGACCGGGCCGCGGCGGCCAATGAACCACACAGCAGCGGTCAGCACGATCGCGGCAGCGAACAGCAGCAGTGAGGGGAAGTAGCCGAGCCCGGTCTGTTCGGCGATCAGGTCGCCGGCGGCGGTGCCGAGGGCGAAGGTGAACAGGATCGTCAGCCAGTAGAACGCTTCACGGCGGACCGTGTCGATGCTGTGAATCGAGAGGGTCCCTTCGCTGCGGTACCAGATGATGAACACTGCGGCCAGTGCAGCGGCGAAGACGGTAGTGCTGAGGATCAATGGCACACCGAGGCCGTCGGTGAGGTGGTCGGTGATGCAGGTGCCGACGATGCTGATCAGCACCACGGTGATCCAGTAGAGCGGCGGCCGGTAGGCGCGGGCACGGAACTGCAGCACCAGGAACACCACGAGCGCGATCGCCATGATCACCGTCGTCAGGGGCAGTCCGAGGCCGACGGTGTCGCTGAGGAGGTCCGCTGCGGTCTCACCGACGGTGGTGGCGAGGACCTTGATGATCCAGAACGACGCGGTGGGGTCCGGGACCTTATTCGAGCGGGTCCGGGTTCGCAGCAGCGCTGCAGGCGAGTGGGACATGACGTTCTCCTCGTCGGAACGGGCCGTTCCGCGGGACGCGGGATCGGCGATGACACGACGGTAGGAAGACACCGGCAAGACTTCACCAAGAAACAGAACAGACGCTCGATCCACGCTTCTTGGTGTTTTCTGAGTCGTCGTTCCTGATGCTGAATGTGTCGGTGCTGCTCGGGTAGGGCAGGATCGATGCCGAGACGGCGACGCCGGAACGCGTCCCCCCACGTGTTCCGGCGTCGCTTCCGGGAAAGGGGCGCAAGTGTCGTCATCGTGGTGGTCAGCCATCGCTGACACGGTCGCTCGATGGTCGTTCAGATCGAGTAGGGACCGCGACCCCGACCGGTTGGCGTACCGGCGGTCCGTGATCGGGATCGGGTTCCGTGTTGCGGTCGTCTCTGCGGCGTTGGTGATCGCGATCATCCTGCTGGTCGTCGGCTACGTCCTGTGGCAGCTCACGCCGGGGCAACTGCGCGAGACGCCCGGTCCCACTGACGTGCACATCACCCTCGACACCGTCGACCTCAGCATCGCGGTCCTCGGCGTCGGCGGACTCGCCATCGCCTTCGCGGGCATCGCCGCGTGGATGATCGCACGCCGTGCGGTACGGCCGATCGCGGAGGCAGCGCGGATGCAGCGCACCTTTGTCGCTGACGCCAGCCATGAACTCCGCACACCGCTGACGGTGCTGCACGCTCGCGTGCAGCACCTGCGGATGATGACCCCGACAGGCGACCCGCGCCGCGCCGTCGTCGACGAGCTCCAGGGCGACACCCGGGTGTTGATCGACATCGTCAACGACCTCCTCGATGCCGCGGCCGGAGCGGAGGCGACCGGTGGCGTCGCGGACCTCGATGCGGCACTGATCACGCTCCGTCGTGACATGGCTGTCCTCGCCGCTCAACGCCAGGTGCACCTCGAGGTCACATCAACCGGGTCATCACTTGCCGGAACGACCCTGGCCGTATCAGGCACCCAGCTGCAGCGATGCTTAGTCGCTCTGACCGACAACGCAATCGGTCATACCCGCCGCGAAGGGCACGTGTCCGTTGCGGCGGACAAGGACGGCCCCTACGTCAGGATCCGTGTGAGCGACGACGGGCCTGGGATCACCGGCATCGCGCCCAATCGTGTTTTTGACCGGTTCGCTCATGGTGCGCCGAGCGCCACGGCCGGTGAGGCTGGTACGCGAACCGGGTACGGGATCGGACTCGCGTTGGTGCGTGATGTCGCCGTGCGAGCGGGAGGCGACATCATTGTGGAGCGCACCGGCACGGGCGGCACAGTGTTCGCGTTGCGGCTACCGATCGCCCGTCCGAGTGCCGAAGAATGTGACTGGAAGGACGACCGATGATGCTTCGTCTCCTGCTCATTGAAGACGACCCACGGCTTGGCCCCTTGGTCGCCGACGTGTTGGGCCAAGAATGGGACGTCACCCTCTGCGAGGACGGGGAGAGCGCCCTGCAGGTCGCAGCCGAGCAGTACTTCGACGTGATGGTTGTTGACCGGCGGTTGCCCGGCATCGATGGTACGGAGGTGATCGCCACGCTGCGGAAACGTCGCATCAGCACTCCCGTGCTGATGCTCACCGCGCTCGGCGAAGTCCGCGACCGGGTCTCCGGTCTCGACGCGGGCGCGAACGACTACCTGGTGAAGCCATTCGACTTCGATGAGCTCACCGCCCGACTCCGCGCGCTGACGCGTGACTATTCCGGTGTCGGCGCCGGGATCGAGATCGGCGGCTGGGTGTTCTACCCCGAGGACAGCAGCATCACTTCCCCCTACACCGGCCGGGTGATGCTGACGGAGAAGGAGGCAGCGATGCTGCGTCTACTCGCCAGCGAACCTTCCCGCGCCTTTACCCGGCAGCATCTGCTCTCAGCGGTCTTCGAACACGGTGAGCAGCTCGGCACCGTCGACACCTACGTGCACTACATCCGCCGGAAAACCGATCGGGACCTCATCAGCACCATCCGCGGCGTCGGCTACCGTCTCGGCACGCCGGCGTGAAACGGTCACACAGTGGACGGACGGGAAACGGGCGATCGTCGCAGCGACGACGCCTCTGTCAATCCTGACGGACACCGTCGATCAGGATCGGCTGCGTGTCCGCTCCGGCCGTTTCGGCTCGGCGCGGACGGGTAGCCCTGTCGGTGTTGGCTGCTTCCACAACCCGCATGCCACTCATGACGATGACGGTGACGGCCCCCACCCACACGACCGACGCCGCCGTGTCGGATGGGTAATGCACCGCCAGCGTCAAGCGGGAGAGGGCGACCACGATCACGGCGGCCGAACCGAAGATGATCGTCACCGCACGACTGCGCCCCGTCGTGACGAGTACCAGACCGAGCACGACCGCGGTCACCAACGCGACGTGACCGGACGGGAACGACCAACTCTCCGCCGCCGCGTGCACGTTGGGCAGTACCGGCCGCGGGCGGTGCACCAGCAGCTTCACCGGCTCAACCGAGAGCCAGCCGATCGCTGCGACCGCAGCGAACCGAGCCGCTTGCCAGCGGTTCTGTCGCCACCAGATCAGTGCAGCGCACACCAGCATCAGTACCAACCCGCCGGCCGGTTCCAAGACAGCACCGAGAACTTGCGCGCCATGCACGCCGACAGGCGAAACGTGGGCGGCGACTATGAGGTCAAGGCGAAGTTCACCCGCCCCCGCCGCTGGAACCGCTCGAAGCATCAATCCCACCGCAACGACGATCATCGCCAGAACCATCGCCGCGGCAGCGCGAGGAGCCGCCCATGCAAGTTCACTCCGCATCGAGGAGACCCTCCTGTTCCACTTCCGTTGCGACCGCGAGCAATGCCGCAGTCACCGACCCGGCGAACACCATCAGGGCAACTGCTGCACCTGCAACGACGAACCACACGCTCACCGCAACCACCTCCACAACCACCGTCGCGGCAGCCCTCCAAGGAACGACCCAGAACGCAACGACGCTTCGTGAGTGGATTCTGGGAACAACGTGCGGAAGATTGCCCTATGAGCAGCGCGCGGTGGAACAGCGCCCGTCTGGCGGACCTGGTGTTCCTGATCGGGATCGGATTGAAAGCCGTCGACGGGGTCGTCGAGCTCGCGCTCGGCGTGCCGCTGGTGCTCCTCCGGCCAGCGGAAATCTCGGCGATCGCGCACGACGCCACCGCAGGTGAACTGCAGCAGGATCCGCACGACCTCGTCGCGAACCTGATCCTGCACGGCGCAGCGACACTCAGCGCTGAAGCCGCGATCACCACCGCTGTGTTCCTCCTGTTGCACGGCATCGTGAAGGTCGGCATCGTCGCGGCGCTGCTGCGTGGCACACGCCGGCTCTACCCGCTGGCCATCGCCGCGTTGACCGGATTCTTGCTCTGGCAAGGCGTCGACATGGTCTTGCACCCCAGCTTCGGCATCGCCGCACTCATGCTGTTCGACGTCTTCGTCATCGTCCTCACGTGGCGGGAGTGGCGCCACCACAGAACCCTTCGCGATGTCTGGCGGTCAGTGGTTCCCCGACGGCGCGGTGGAGACCAACGCCGGCGCTCAGTCAGCGAAGCATCGTGACCGCTGCCGTTCCGGCACCGTGAGCCCCGGGCGAACCCACTGACACGAAGCCTGCTCAACGCGTCCGATTGCTCGTGGGGCGCACAGATGGCGTCCGAGCTGGGTGTGGAGAGCGACGCCAGGTCGGCGACCACCTCGCTATCTCGTGCTCTCAGCCGATCACACGCACGAACCACCACCCGGATGCGCCGAACGCAGCCGCAGGGCTGAGCTGAGTGAGGTCGCATCGCTCGACCATGGCCTGCTAGGACAGACTTGCTTCGGCATGCCAGAGACAGTCAGCCGTGCTCTGGTCAGGTACGCCGGAACGGAACGGACATGACCATCGCTGCTGGAATCCCAAGCCCACCCGTCAATGGGTTCACCATCGGCCCCGTCGAGGTGCACTACTACGCGCTGTGCATCCTCGTCGGTGTCGTGATCGCCTCCTGGGCCACTGCAGCTCGGCTTCGGGCGGCTGGAATCAGCGGCGGTTCGGTGATCGACGTGGCCATCTGGGCCGTCCCGATCGCAACACCGCGGCGACCTCATCGATCTCGGGCGTGGAAGCCGGTCCACCGGTCATTGCGGCGCACTCGGACTCTCGCGATCGTCTTCGAACTCGTCCTCGTCCTCGGACGCAGAGGAAATCGCGATCTGGCCGCCAGGCCCGATCAGAAGTGTTTCCACGGCGGCTTGCCCGTCTTCGACGAAAGTGAGGACGTCGACAGTGTCGATTTGGCCGCTGGCACCGAGGACGTCGGCGTATTCGATGACGACGTCCCCGAAACCGTGGACCGTCAGCGTCGGCCGTCCGGTGTAGTGGATGTACTTCATGCTGCAACCCAACGTCGCCGCGGATGATGGCCCGTCCAGGGTCGCGAGCCCGCAGCCGGCCATCGTTGCTTGCCACATCAGTCCGACGACTAACGTGCTGGCGCAGGGCGGGCGGGGCTGGAAGGATTGGTGTGGGGCGGCTGGTTACCGCCCAAGCAATGGGGTCTGGAGTTTCTGATCCTCGGCCCCATGCGCCTGCCCACCCCCGCATCGTGAGGGCGGGCAGGTCCCACAGACTCCGGCTCTTGGTCAGCTCCTGGCCCTGCCAATGCATGAATGACGGTCAGGAGGCACGGTGGTATCCGACACCGTGCCTCCCGTCCTTTGTCGCGGCCGTCGCGCCGTTCAGCGCGCGACGCGCTTCACCAGGCCCGAACCTGGTGGAGTTTCTAGAGGCCGTACAGCATGTCCCGCGCCCGGACCGCGAAGTCCCGCAGCAGATCGAGCTCGACACTGTCCTCCCGTCGCGGCGCGGAGTCGAACACGCAGACCGCACCGACGCGAGTGCCGTCCACGCTCTCCAGCGGGTGGCCCGCATAGAAGCGGATCGGTCCGCGGCGCACGAGCTGCGGGCGGTTCTTGTCCCACGCATCTCCGACGACCATCGGGCCCGAGCTCAGCACGGTTGAACGGCAGAAGGAGTCCTGCAGCGCTCCTGTCCCACGTGGAATCCAGATGCTCGCGGCCGACCACTGCCGCCCTTCCGGTAGGAACGTGATCGCCGCTCCCCGCGTGTGGAAGAGCTCGGTCATGTGCTGCACCATCTCATCCAGGGCCGCGTTAGTCGGTGTATCGACGATGCCCAGGCCGCGGATGGTGTCGTACCGCTCTTGGAACGGCTGCCACTTCGAGCGAAGCCACTGTGGGCTACCGGCACGAGCGCGCTGCTGCTCAAGCAGCAGCTGCGACACCTCCAGCAGAAGCGGCGGCGGCGACGCGACCGTGTCGCTGTCGACACTCAACACGACCAAGTCCTTTCGCGCCTCCCGCAGTGACGCCAGGAGCGCCGGCTGCTCCTCCTTGTACGCCAGGGCGACCACGATCTCCGCGGTCGGCGCCAGAAGCGGTCGGAGCTGATCAACCAGCACGAGCGCTTCGTCGGCAGCCCCGGTGACCGCAGTGCTCGTCGTCCGGCTGTGGACGACGCTGCCCGACAGGCAAACCATCACGACGTCGTAGTTGGCGACGTGGATTCCACTGCCCGCCGACAGCAGCGTCTGTCCGGACCAGCTCGACCACGGCACTGCTGTGACGTCGACGCCTCGCCCTGATCGCGCCGCCAGGGCCCGTGCCATCGTTCGTGCAGCGTCGTGTAGCGACTCCTCCGGTGCAAAGACCCCGTCACCGAAAACGAGAACGCGGTCCGGGTCCAAGCCGCTCGCTGACGCGGTCACGGCGCGGGCCGAAAACGGACGGGTGGACCGTTGCGGCGCTTCGAGAACAGTCATCGTTCACATCCCTGCGTGAGGTACTGCTCCTGGTCAGGACTCGGGGGTGTCGATCTCCGTCGCAAGTGCGGCTACGAGGTCCGCTTCCGAGGGCAGGGCGGCGCGGACTGCTGGTGGGAGGAGGTCGTAGCTGGCGACACCGATCGGGGTCTGCTGTCCGGCGAGGGAGTACCGGACGACGGCGTCGTTCTTGTCCGCGACCAGCAACAGGCCGACGGTATCCGCATGCTGAGGTCGGCGGAGCTTGTCGTCGACGAGGGCGACGTAGAAGCCGAGCTGGCCGAGGTACTCGGGCTTGAATTTCCCGGTTTTGAGCTCGATCACGACGTACCGGAGCTGCTCGACGTGGAAGAACAGCAAGTCGACGTAGAAGTCGTCCCCGTCGACGTCGAAGTGCACCTGCCGGCCGACGAACGCGAAGCCCTCCCCGAGCTCGCGGAGGGTGTCGATGATCCGGTCAACGAGTGCCTGCTCGAGGTGGCGTTCCTTCGCGTCACCGCGAGGGCGAGGAAGTCCAGCACGTAGGGGTCCTTCGTGATCTGCTGCGCCAGATCCGACTCCCCCGGCGGGAGCACCTCAGCGAAGTTCGTCGGCGCCGCCTGCAGGCGCGTATGCGCCACCGAGCGGATCTGATGTTCGAGGACGTTCCGCGACCACCCGTGCGCGGACGCTTGACCGGCGTACCAGCCCCGGAGCTCGTGGTCATCGAGCCGGTCGAGGAGGACGGTGATGTGCCCCCAGGGCAGTTGTGCAACAGCCTGTTGCAGAATCTGCTCGTCAGACCACGCTGCCGCGAACGCCCGCATATACGCGAGGTTCCGCGGGGAGAACCCCTTCATCTCCGGGAACTCGGCCCGCAGATCCGTTGCGAGCCGGCCGATGACGTTGCTCCCCCACCCTTCCTCCCCCTGGCGCTGCAGAATCGTTGCTCCGATTCCCCAGTAGAGACGGATCAGTTCCGTGTTCACGCGGCGCTGCGCCGTGAACCGAGCAGCACGTACCTGCTGCTTTAACTCGGTGAGAGCAGCGGCATACCCGGATACGGCCGGCGAGGAATCAGACATCACGATCAGTCTGCCCGACCAGCCGACGACCGGACGACGGACAAAGCGTTCTACGGAACAGTTATGCCAGGGTGGAAGCGAACCCCCGAGCGAAAGGCGACCTCCACCATGGCGCAGAAAGTCACCACGCACCTCGTCGACGACCTCACCGGCGACACCATCGACGACGGCAAGGGCCGTACTGTCATCTTCGGATTCGACGGCACCCACTACGAAATCGACCTCACCGACGACAACGCCGACGCCCTCCGCGAAGCGTTCTCCGACTACATCGCCGCCGCCCGCAAGGTCAGCGGCCGCTCTGGTCGGGCCAGCGGTGGCAGCGCGCCGAAGCGCGGCAACTCGGAAGAGCTCGCGAAGGTCCGCGAATGGGCGAACGCGAACGGCCACGAGGTTTCCTCCCGCGGCCGCATCAGCCAGGCCGTCCGCGACGCGTACGACGCGGCACACTGACGCCGCTCCCCACACAAAACAGCCGGCCACCCTCAGGGTGGCCGGCTGTTCTCGTTCGCGCCGATATGGCGCTCTTATGTCAACGCAAGCGCTTATCTGGGCGCGCGAAGTCCGCCTCGATGACATTCGATCCCGGGCCAACCTTTTTCGCCGCCGGGACAAAATCATTCCTTTGACGAATCTGCGGGGCCAAAGATTGAAGGACCGCACTAGGTAGCGCGAGCTCAGAAACCGCGGACCTACTCATATGGGGCTCCGGGCCGTACCTCTTTTCCAAGAGTTTGCGGAGCAACTTGGGCTGCTCATGTGCGACATCAACCGGCTCATTTTTGCGCCACCCTCGCGCAGAGATCTGACGAAATAGCATTGCAGCGCGATCCTCCGGAAGAGAACCGATAGCCTTGCCTCGCATGATGATTGCTTGCATCGATACGCCCCACCGAGCCTTCGACGCGGCCAAGTTTCGCAGAGTACTACCTCGGCCGATAGTTTCAGCGATTTCCGCATAAGGTAGCAAGATCGCGCTTGCAAGAAGATATGCTTCTTTCTCTCTCATGTCTGGCTCTACATGCGTTCTAAACGTGTGCAGAACGATATGCGCGAGTTCGTGTGCGAGCGTAAACCGATCGCGATCCCCGGAGCTCCCAGGGACGTAGCTTGCAAGCGCAGTCTCGTTGATTCCAGCCCAATGAGACGCTCCGAAATGCTTTGTCTGGTCGCCCGATTCCTTCGCACCAGGAACCACAAGAGGTGCGACCACGATCCCATGGCGCTCGAGTGTTGCAGTCATGTCGGGAATCACCGCGGTTGGATCCAGCCTGAGACGGAGCCGCACTTCTAGGGCAATCTCTTCAATGCGCGCAGTAGAGAGGACCCCATCCCGATCCTGCACGATTGGAAGAGTAGGTCTTGGCACCTCGTCGGCGGATACCAGCTCCGCTGAAACTCGATACGCCTCCTTGAAGAGAGTTTTTGCTCGCTCCGAATCTTTCGCAGAGGCGGTTTTCATCTTTCGCATGTCAACAGACGAGTCGGGAATCCCGGAAGGCGGAATAGAGAAGAACTCTACCGGAAGCGCCATGACCTCTGAGAACTTACTTGCGTACTCCTCGGATAACGTGCGCTCACCTCGTGCCATCATTGATATAAGCGGCTGCTTGACACTAGTCGCCGTGGCGAGCTCAGTCTGCGTAACGCCAGCGATGGCGCGGGCGGCTTCAATCCTTGCCCCGTAGAGCATCAGGAATCGGTGCCAGTCGCGATCTCTAGATCGCCGTAGTCCTCGAGCTGGTCAAGCTCTCGACGATCGAACGAGTAGCCAGAGAAGTCTTCGGACGAGCGCTGCATCACGCAGCTGAAGTCGATTTTCGGGTTGGTGCTGTAAGTCCCGGTGGTCAGCGTGTGCACAAGTCGCAACGGAGCCGTCGGCTTCCAGCGCTGCCACGTCAGAATCAGATTTTGCGCGGCGAGCAGGGCGTCGGGGTCCGCGGCGCCGATCTCACTAGAGAAGTAGTTGACTCGCTGAGTGTTTCGCCCAGCCGCGGGGATCACGTCGTGCTTAGTTGTGTGAAACAGCTTGATCGTCTGGAGACCATTGTGCACCGTGATCGAGTTCTTCTGTATCTGCCGGTTGAGGCGCCAGTCCCCGAGATCAGCTTCATTGGCATCGAGGTGGTTGAAGATAAAGAACCGGTACAGGTCTGTCACCAGCTTTATGTGGTGAGGCTGCTGCAGGGCCTCCATCCGCTTACCCTTCTTCGTCAGGTGGCGGACGTTGTAGTGGGCTTCCTGGATGCCGTCGTAGATGGAGTCGACGACGGGCTGCGCGCTCTCCGCAATCCGCTGGGCGACCGCCGAGTCAGGTGTGCTCATAGGCGTTATATTATCACGCCGAACGCAACTTGCGGTCAGGGACGTGTTCCGGTGCTGTGGAGCGTCGCGTATGTCGCTCTGGGGTATACCTCAACGCATCACGCTTCAGCGGGTCGCTCTGTGTCGCTCTAGGGTGCCGAATCGGACTTCTGCCACAGGTATGCGTCAGGGTCTAGACGTCCCGCCACACGAAGTGGTCAGTCCGACCAGAGGGTCGTGACCTGCTCGGCAGCGCGCAGGAGATCGCCGACCGGCAGGGTGATGCGGTGTTCCGGGACTTGCAGGGCCGGCCATTGCACAACCAACTCGAGTGACCCAGCCGGCGGTAGCGGGTGCAGCCACAGATCGTCGGCGTACCGGTACGACGACGCCCCACCTCCCCCGCTGCCGCCCTGACGCAGAAGCACGGCGCCGTCGTCCACACCGTCTTCGTCGAAGAGGTCGCTGTCAGCGAGGCGCTGCCCATCGGACAGGATCGCGCCGTACTGCAGCCGCGCGCGGCGGCCTTCCTCGGAAACGAAGAAGTGGTCCTCGTGGATCAGCTGCTGAAACTGCCGCTCGGACAGGTCCCTCCGGCGAACTTGGCGCCCGATCTGGAACAGGACACCGTCGGTGAAGACCCGTGCGGACTCCACCACGATGGCCGCGTGCTCGCTTGTCGCCCACCGGAGCCCGTAGCCGATCACCGCGGGGAGTTCATCCTCCGCCGGGCCATGCCGTGGATCCCGGACTGGCTCCTCGACCGCCGCAAGGTCGAGCGGGTCTGGATCATCAGCAAAGAACGTCACTCCCACACCGCATCACGTTCCTCCGTGAAACACCAGCACGACGACTCTGCCGGTGTTCAGGTGGTGCTGTCGCAGAACGTCCACTCATCCCGGTGCAACTCCTGCAACACCCCGTCAACGCACACCAGCAGCCCAATCTCGGTGAACTGCGTCGGGATTCCACGGTTGATCTCCGGCTCCCACTCGCCGCGAATCCGAACCCAGCGGACGAACTCCGCGCGCCGACGCAACGCGAACTCCCGACGGCTGATCTCGATCACGGACGCTCCTTCCCCACGGCCTGCACGGCAGTCGCCTGGTGCCGATACAGGGTCGCCCGGGACCACCCCACCAGGTTCGCTGCATCCGCGGCGGTATGGCCGGCAGCGCGGGCCTCGTTCACGATCGCGAGTTTCCGGCCAATTACCACCGGATCCGACGGCGGCCGCCCGAACCGAGTACCAGCGTCCCGAGCGGCAGCGATGCCGGCGATGACGCGCTCGACGATCAGCTCGCGTTCGTACTCCGCGAGGGTCGCCATCAGATTCAACATCAGCCGCCCCGTCGACGTCGCCGGATCGATCCCATCCGACACACTCCGGACCCCGATGCCCCGCTCTCCCAACATCGTCACCGTGCTCAACACGTCCACCAGTGACCGGCCGAGCCGATCAACCCGCCACACCACCACCGTGTCGCCGGCAGCGGCGTGCTCGAGCAGCCGGCCCATCCCCGGACGAGCGGCGGCCTCCTTCCGACCAGACGTGACATCAGCGAAGATGTCCCGCTCCTGCACCCCCACCGCAACCAACGCATCAACCTGCAATGTCGCATCCTGCGCTCCAGTGCTGATACGCGTATACCCGAGAAGCCTCACCCGCCAAGTGTCTCAGAAAACCCCGCAACCACCCACCGAAGCACCATCAACACCGAGACGACTTTCCGAGACAACCCAGACTCCCGGAACCACTGGACTCACCCGAGCCACCAACCGTCTCACGACTCCGTCTCGAAAACCTATAGTTTTTCGAGGCGGATGAGGTGTTGCGTTTGTCGCCCCTTCACCGGGCAGTTTTGCGCGACACCTGAACGGGGATCCCCCGATCAGGCAGGACACGGGCAGGTTGTCATGGTTGACACGTCCGGACGTGCGCCCGAGGACGACCGGTTATCGGGCACCTCGGCCGAGCGCGACGTGTCACATGCCGTCGGTACTAATCGAGCGAAGGATGTACGGAGTCGCCACGCCCTGCCACCGATAGCGTCGAGCAACGACCGCGTCGAGCCATGTGAAGAGGCCGAGAAGGGTTTCGGGGCCCATGTACGCCCAACCCTCGAAGGTCTCGCCCGTCTCCGGGTTCAGCATCCGTAGCGCGCCCTGCCCGTCCGCGAGGTTCACGAAGTATCCGCGTCCGAGGACAAACAGCGCATCAAGCAGCCCTAGGTTGCCGCGTGCCGGTGCGCCGGCTGGAACTGGTACTTCGGCGTTCAACGCTTCGTTGATCGTTGCGAGGGTCATCGACGTTTCGAGGGCGATGGCGAACGTAGGGAACGACTCCACGAACCGCGACGCGTCGCTGATGTTCGACGAAAGCGGTTCGTTCATTTGGAGCGGCGCCGGCTCCAGTCGACGAACACTCCGCCCCTTCTTCGCTATGTCTCGCAATTCTGTCCGAGTGAGTCGACTCTTCACTTCACCAATCGCAGACACTCCTTCCGCGAGGTAGAAGCCTGCCTGGTCCGGACCATGTCGGAAGGGCTGGTCGTCGTTTGAGATCACGATGTCGAGCTGGTCACTGACAGCACCCCAACGGTCGAAGACCTCACCGGAACCAACATCGAAGCGCCTCGGCAGGTGCCCCAGGATGAAGTCCCGCACCGCGACCTCGACTTGCTGCCCCTTGCTAGGCCGATGCTGTAGCCCTGCACGAGCCTGGCTGAGGCTTGAAGCGAGGCGCTGCTCTTCTGCCCGGAAGATCGCGCTGAGCTTCTCACGGACGACCCCGTCTTCACGTCGAATCTCTGGCATGAGCCGATGCTACGGCGAGGGAAGTCCGTCCTGCGATCGCCAATTGAAGCGGACGACGTTAGATGGGCGATTGCATCAGCGCGACGACCTTCGGCCCCGTTGGACAACCGGCTATTCAGGTGAGATCGGCGTGATCAGTCCTGTTCGGTAGGCGAACGCAATGAGCTCGCTCCTCGAGGACAGTCCGAGCTTCGTCAGGATCTTTCCGACATGGGTCTTGACCGTTGCTTCACTGATGAACGCCGATCGTGCGATGTCAGCGTTTGAACGCCCCTCCGCGACGAGTGCGAAGATCTCGCGTTCTCTTGGCGAAAGCATGCCCACCGACTCCGGCACCGCGACAGGTAGTCCTCGCAACGCCGGTTCGACCCGTCCTGCCCGGCGATCGCGCCCCATCTTCCAGGACCCGGCAGTCGCAGCAAGGCAGACCAGGACCCAAACGAGTGCGTTCACCGTGAGGTCAGCGTCCCACGGTCGCCCGTTGACGAGCCCCCAGCGGCCCGACACAGACAGTGCGGGGATGGTCAAAAGCGCTCCGATCGCGGCGGATGTGGTGAGCAGGAGCGCAAAGGCTGGGGTTCGCGCGCGGGCAGAGCTGGAGCGGGCGACTACTGCGGGCAGGGGCAAAAGGATGAGGTAGCCGACCCAGCTCAACTGGCTGAAACGAGCTGGCCAGAAGAACAGCTGGAGACCAACAAGAACGATGAGCAGCATGACGGATTGGCGGGGGCGGAAACCTGAAACGCCGAGGACGACGGCGTATCCGATCATCACAAGCACGGCATAGGGGTTCGTGAGGAAGGTTTCCTCCCGAGTTGGGACCACGTCGACGATGCCGGCCCGCTGGGTAGCCCACCAGGCGACCAGCAACACAAGCGCAAGCGTAGGTGGGCCGAGCACCAGCAACCGTTTCCACATGGCTTCACGGTACGACTCCGAGAAGTCCTACCAAGGCTCATGGCACCACGTTCCTACTGAAGTCGCGGTCATCCTTTCGTAGGACTCCCTCCTGCTCTCCCCGCTCCGTTCGGTAGACGATCCATTGCCGGACGCCGCGGCGCGGTACGTTACGGTCGTGCAGATCGTCGAAGGCGTTTGTGTTTGGTGGAGCGACGACGACGGCTGGGGTGCCCTTCGTTCGAAGGCGCTCGAGTCCGACGTCTTCGTGCACTTCTCCGTCCTGAGTGGTCCCGGCTTCCTCTCGCTGCGGCCCGGTCAGGGCGTGCGCTTCGAGGTGGAGCCCTACCCCGCCGGACAGGACGGATACTTCTTCCGAGCGCATAACGTCACGGGCACCTGATCGGTAGCCGATCCCCTACCGAACAAAGAGGACGGCGGTCGGAAGCTACTTCCAGGAGCCGTTCTGAGCGAGCAGCTCCTGTTGCTCACCACGACGCGGCTTCTGTCTCGCAACCCAACGCTCGTGACAGCGACGATGGCCAGCACTTGCAACACATGGTTGCAAGACTCGCCGCCCTGCGAACTTCCGCAGCACCGACACCCGCGGTCGCGGCTGCCGATGAGACGTCTCGCAACAGTAGGGTTACAAGTCGTAAACATGCGGAGTGTTTCGTGCGACAGCTATGCCTTGTCTCGCTAGCCGGCTTGGTCCTTGGCCTCTGCCGCCGCCTTCTTGCGTTCGACTGCCTCGATGACCGACGCTGGCACGGTGTTCAGCAATCGTTGTCGGGCGTTGGGCTTAGTAACGAGTTCATCGACGAGATCATTGATCGCAGAGAAGAGCAACTCGACGATGCCCTCATCCTCCTCGTCCAGCACCAGGACGAGAGTGTCGCCAGGGGCGTCTGCGACATGCAGCGCCCTGTTCCCCGCGTGCCTAATGACCGTGAGTGCTGGTTCAAGTGCCGAAGAGACACGTGGAATGACGTGGATTATGCGCTCGTCGAGAGCTGGCCTCGTAATATCCATAGGGTCGAGCTCGATGAGCAAGCGTTCGAGCGTTGCTCGCGCCATCGCCGCTCCGGCGCGACGTGACACCTGCATGACTGCCGCAGCTTCCTCATAGAGTTCTCGCGGGACCTCAGGCATGTCCGGGCTCGGCTGTGGCGCGGTGCGCGCTGCCGGGAACACGATCTGGTTGTCGTGCCACACGGTTCCGCGCTGACATGCGAAGCACCTGCTCACAGCCCAGCTCTGAGAATCGCGCCATTGAGGCGGAGTGCCGGTTGCCTGCTCCCAGGGATCCAGTGCCTCGGCTGCGTGTTCGAAGAGGTCGTAGGTCTGGTTCTGCGCGAGGACCTCGGTTTCCAGAGGCTGGAACCAGGTCTGCCCATCGCCGTCATCAGCCTCAACAACAAGGCCGCTCCACTCTTGCTGGCTGTACACGCCGCACCTTGGGCAGTAGAAGCCAGCACTGAACCGACTGGGTGCACGTGAGGACTCATCAGACATGGACGCAGCTTAAGAGTTCCCGGTGGTGGCGGCCGACATCGAAGATGTTTGTCGAGCTGTCCGGTGTCGTGTTGTCCTCGGCTGTCCCCCGCCGTCATACGCCGTCGTACGCCGTCGTACGCCGATGCGGCGTGGCACCTCACGCGGCACTTCAGCGGTCGTCCTCGCGGCTGTCGCGATGTAGTCAGAGAACGCTTCACGCAGCTTCTCGGCGTTGTCGTCGGAGAGGTCGATCTCGTAGTGGTTACCGTCGAAGGAGAACTCGACGTTCTTGCCGCCGTCCTCGATCGTTTCGCCGGTGAGATCGTCAATGAGCCGGGTGGTGACTTTCTGTGCCATGACCCTTGTGTAGCAGGAAACCGAACGTAACCCCGCCACAAGACGCACTCAGTGAAAGGTTTTTCGCCAGCGTCGAGTTGCGGTGGGCTTGGTCGTGTATCCACTCGCTTGGGAGCAGAGCGCTGCTTCGTATGGACAGACCACTAGGAGCCGGACGGTCTCTAACCACCGGGCGTGATCCACCCGAAACCACTCACCTCACCAGTGATTTTACCCACAGGGGAAGCGTGGGCCCGCCCAGCTCTCCCGGTACGAACAGCAAGAGCGTCCGACCGCAACATGGTCAGACGCTCTTGCTAGCCCATCAATATCGGCCGTTGCCGTCAGAACCGTCCGCCGTCACTCTAGAAATTACCTTCGTCGGATTTGTCATCCGCAATTTCGCCATGAGCCCCTAAACGGAACTGCAATAGAGCTGCAACGAGAGCCAGGAGACCAAGAACGAAACATATGACGGCGGCAATCATGTGTCCGTTAGACAGGATGTAAGCGCCAACCGCAATGAAAGCGATACCGAATACTACGCTAGCACTAACACTCGATCTTGCAAATAACCGCAAAAACCCTTTTACCACTGTCGCTCCTAAAGAGAATATCCACAGATTCCAAGTGTGGCTCCAACCCCAAGCCCATATGCAACAGCACCTGCACCCGAGAAGGCCGCGATCGCGAGTGAAAGTACACATCCGTTCGCCGCACGCTGCTGTGCATCAGTTTCAGCGGGACCAGTTCCCAAGTGGTCAGTGCCGTCCGGCGTGGTGTAGCAACCCACTGATGAGGAGCAGTATGCCAGCCCGCGCGGATCGCTTCCGTTAATGGGGTCGCTTGCTGCGTAGGCGTACCGGTTGCCGTTGCTGGGGTCGAGGGGGCTGTCGAGGGTGTCTTGCTGGGTCCAGGAGCCCCAGTACGGGTCGTACCAGCGCTGCCCGAACTTCACGAGGCCGGTGTGGGTGTCCTCGATGCCAGCTTTGAAGCCGAAGGGGTTGGCTGCGAGTCCGTCGCCGCCGCCGTTGTAGGCGACGGTACTGGTGCCGTACGGGTCGTAGTCGACGTCGAACGCGGCAGTGGCGTCGACGAGGATGCCCCAAATGTTCCCGGAGCCGTCGTACTGGTACTGACCGAGCACGTTCGAGGGGGTCGACAGGGCGATGGGCTGCCCGGTCTTCGCGTCGTTGACGATGTTCGACCGGTGCGCGTTCGTCGTCGAGCTCGTCAGCGTGGGATTGCCGTTCTGGTCCGCACGTCCGTACTGGTAGGTGCGGTTGTCGCCGCCCGGTGTGGCGATGGACAGGACCGACTTCTGGTCGGCGCCGGCGTACGTGTAGTTCGTCGTCGTGGATCCGTTGCGGACGGCCTTGGTCATCTGCTCGGCCGCGTTGTACGTGAACGCGTATTCGGGCAGCGCGGTGAGGTTACCGGCCCCGTCGTAGCCGAACCCGGCGGTGGTGATCTGGTTCGCCGCGTTGTAGGTCAGCGTCTGGTTCGTGGTGACGTCGCCGTTGCTCTTGGTGAACTTCGTGCTGGTGCGGTTGCCGCGGATGTCGTAGCCGAACTCCCACGTTCCCGGAGTCGCTTTCCCGCTGCCGGTGGTGACGGTCTTCGTGATCCGGCCACTGGTGTCGTACGTGTACGCAGTGCTCTGCCCGGAGACACTGTCACCAACCCACTGAATCTTGGACCGGTCGTTCGTGGTCGTGGTCCCGCAGGTGGGCGCGGTGCTACCGGCGTTGTAGCAGTAGTTCAAGTCGTAGAGCCGCTGCCCGGTCGTGCCGATCCACCCCTGGATCTCCTTGACGCGGCCGTTGGTGTCGTAGTCGGTGTGCGTGCGACTTGCCCAGCTGCTGTTATCGGCGTTCGAGTCGACGTAGGTGTCGGTGCGACGGCCGTTGGTGTCGGTGACGAAGTTGATCGTCTCGGTCGGCTTGTTCGGCGCCGGCGTCGTGGTCGAGATCAGCACACCCGAGTCGTCGTAGGCGGATTTGGTGGTGCCGTCTTGGTCGGCGTACGACGTTTGGTTCCCGGCCTTGTCATACGCGTACGTGATGGTGCTGATCCCGGACGGGCTCGCGGTGTTGCCAGTGGTGAGGAGGTTGCCGAGCTGGTCGTAGGTGTTCGTCACCGTGCCCGACCCCGACGCCTGGGTGAGCAGGTGTCCGGCGTTGTCGTACGTGTTCGTCACCGTCGGTGTGGAGTCCGAGAACGAGGTCGTCAGCACCCGGTCGTCGCCGTCGTAGGTGTACGACGTGGTCCGGCCGGCGCCGTCGGACGCGGATGCGATCCGTCCGAGGGCGTCGTACGTGTACGCGCGGGCACCGAGGCTGGTCCCGGTCACGGGGGTGACACCGGTGAGCTGCTTGTTCGTGTAGCTGTAGGTCGTCTTGTTCGTGCCGTTGCCCGGCGCAGTCGCGGTCGCGACCTGCCCAGCCGTGTAGGTCAGCGTCGACGTTGCAGCGGTGGCACCAGTGCCGGTGCTGTTGCTCAGCTGGTTCCCAACACCGTCATATGTGCGGTTCGACGTGTTGCCAGCGTCGTCGGTGGTGGAAGCCGGCGAGTACGCCGTTGCTGCCGGGGACGCGTTGTAGCTCAGCGACTGGGACGCTCCCCCGCTCGAGGCGACCTTCGTCAGCGACTGGCTGCTGTTCGCCCCATACGTCGCAGTTGTCGTCGACGCGGACGATCCCGACCCGACCGTCGAGGTCGTGGGCTGCAGGTTCGCACCGTTGTACGTCTTCGACCGGACTCGGCCGGCAGCGTCGGTGACGCTGTTCACGAGCTTCTGGGACGAGTTGATGCTGTAGGTGGTGTGCGGCACCGACGCCACCGCAGTCGCGGTGTCCGTGTTCGGGCTCGCGACCAGGGTCGACGTCGCCGACGCGTAGCTCAGACGCGTCGTCGACGCGCCGGCAGCGCCCGCCGTGGTGTTGGACTGCGCCACCTGGGACACCTTGTGGGTGGTTCCCGAGTAGCTGATGGTCGTTGTCGCACCGGTCGGGCTGGTGATGCTGGTGAGGTCGTTACCGGAGTAGGCGAACGTGGTGGTCTTCCCAGCGCCGTCGACGTAGGAGGTGAGGTTGCCGTTGGTGTCCTTCACCCACTTCACCGACCGGGCAGCGGAACCGGAGCCCTGCGTCACCGTGTAGGTCCGCGACGTCGAGTCGTACGCACCCGTCGCAGTCTTCGCCGCGGCAGTGCCAGCGGTGCTGACGATCGAGGTCGGCACGTTGAGGCCGTTGGAAATCGCGACCGTGTTCCCGTTCCGGTCCGCGACAGACACGGGAAGCCCATTGACGTTGGAAGTGATGACCTGCCCCGTCGCCGGGTCCGTCATCGTGTACGTCGGGTTAGTGGTCGCTGAAGCGGTCAGCTTCCGGAGGAACCCGGCCGGCGGAGTGAACGTCGTCGACGTCGCCGGCGTGAACGTCCACGTCGCACCATCCGCCGCCGTGTACACAACCGCACCCGACGCGCCAGCCGAGAACGACCCAGCGCCGGCGATACCTGTGGACCACCGGGCCGCCTGCTGGGTGCTCGTGCTCGCGGCCTGCCAACCGAGGGAGTTGTAGGTCTGCGCGATCGCGTTCGTGCCGCTCACACCCGGCAGCGACAGCCCTGCGGTCGTGACCTCGAGGTTGCCCGTTGCGACGTCGACGGCGACGCCGACCTGGTCGGACACGGCGAACGGCAGTGTGGTGGCTGACGGACGGGACCCGGTCAGACCGGTCGTGGTGGGGCCGCCCGGGATCGCGGCGTGCGCGGTCTGCGCGACACCCCCGACAAGCGCGACGCTGACCGCCCCGACGAGTGCGACCTTCCAACCGAAGGATGAATGAGCCGCAGGGCGGCGTGGAGCAAGAAGCACGGGTTCCCCTAGAACGAGTGACAACACAGAAGGTGCGGTGATAGAGCTCGGCGTCCCCCAGGACAGCCGCTCGAAAGACGTGAAACGCCCGCACCGTCCGTCGACTATGACGTCGCCTCAGATGAGGGGCACTCGAAACCTATCGGTCTTCTGTGAATACAGGGCACCCCCGAACGAGGGCATCTATCCCCGTTCAGACAGCCCTCGCCACCCGACGCCGATACAGAGTCGAACACGCTGCCGGCGCGGCCTAGGCGCTACCGGACAGTGGACTCACATCTCGAGGTACCGGTAACCGCCCTGATCCACACGCACGTCGAAGTACTTGCGAACGTTCGCCCCGTGATCATGCGTTAAGAGCAGTCCCTCGAAGACGTCCTGCGGTACGTCGAGGTACAGACGCACGGTCGCTCCAACGAACTCCACCTCAAGGGCGCGCTCAGCATCGTCGTACCCCACCGACACGAGGTCGCCGCTCTGCATCGGCACCCGCCTCACCGAAACACCGCCGTCACGCGCACTGACGGGAACATCGCGACCGGCCGCGCCTGCGATGGCACACGATGATTCCTCTTGACTGCCATGCCATGAGCCTAGTGAAAGACGACAGAGCCATCGTTCCGCGAATCGGCGACGACTGACAGCTCGACAGCTCAGCAGGTCGACGGGAAGCCTCAAGGCACTGCGTGATCAGCCGCAGCCGATCAGCCTGCGCGCACGATCACGGCACGGAGCGCAGCAAAAAGGACGACGCCGAGCGCAGCTACTCACATCCTGGATCCTTGACCCACTCCCCCGCGGTCTCGAACGCGTCCGGGGAGCGACCGTCTGACGGGCATGCAGAAACGATCGTTTGTGATAGGCACCGACCGCTAACGAACGCCAAAGGGCGTGGCTCGACATCAGTGCTCACCGGGACAGCCCAGGAGTCGGTTCCACGCTCGCACGATGAGACCATCAGCGCGGAAGGTGGCTGGCGAAGAACGCGGTGATCTCGGTGAGGACGCTCTCGACACGGGCGGCGGGCTTGCTGGCGTAGAAGTCGTGGTCCGCTCCGGGGTACTCGATGTACCTGCTTTCCACCCCGCCGATCCGCAGCGTCTCCGCGAGCTCCTTACCCTCCACACAGAGTGTGTCGTGTTTCCCCGTCTGGATCAGAGTGGGCGGCATCTTCGCCGGGAGGTTTCCGTCGAAGCGCGGAGCTGCAAGCGCCTCTCGTCGGCGGTCCTCGTCCGGGAAGTACGCCCAACTCACCAATCGTTGGATGAACGGGCTGATCGCCGGCCGTGGGATCTCCGATCGTCGATCGGTGCGGCTCATGTCGGTTACGGGGACAACGAGCGACACGGCCAGCGGTCGCGTTCCCCCGGTGGCGTGGAGTTGCTGGCACACGTTCATCGATAGCTTCGAGCCCGCGCTGATGCCTGACAGGAACAGTCGTCGACCGTCCCAGCCGTGCCGATACCCGGAGTCCTGCACCCACCGGACGACGTCGAACGCCTCCTCCTCGGCGACCGGGTAGCGCACTTTCGGCGCTATCGAATAGTCGGGCATGACGACGACCGCGCCGAGCTTCGCGGCCAGGAACCGTGCGAGGTGACGGTCTTGCTCCGGGTATCGGTTGAGGAACCCGCCGCCGTGGAACTGCACGATGACAGGCGGTGCTGGCTCTGCAGAAGCGGTCGGTGTGCCGGGGCTGATGACGACCGCGTTGAGTGTGCCGTGCCGTGTCGGCACCTGCAGTCGTCGTTCTGGAGGGAGCTCGGCGGTCGTGAAGGGAGCAGCGACCTTTGGAACGTATCGGGCTCGTGATCCGACGTTGGCAAGTGCCCAGAAGACCGGGTTAAACGGGCGGCGCATCGGGGGCATCAGTTCGTTCCGTCGAGGATGTCGGAGTGGGTGCGGTAGTTGATCTCGATCTCGAGTCCGTCTCCGAGGGGGCAGTAGAACGCCGTCCATGTGGCGCCGAGGACCTCGAAGCCGTCGGCGACGTCATGCGGTGTGAACCCGGCCTCGATGAGTTCGGCGTGCTTGGCGTACGCGGCTTCCTTGGTGTCCTGGATCAGGCCGAAGTGGAACTGCGGAGGGTACGCGGACTCACCCTCGGGCACGGGGTCGATCTGCGTGATGACGATGTCGGAGACGTCTTCGCCGACGAGGATTGCGTAAGCGCTTCCTGGGTTGGTGGCCCACGGCAGGTCGGGCACTGTGCCGAGCTCGAGCGTGCGGTAGCCGAAGTGGGTGTCCAGCGTGTGGGCCAAGGTGGCGACATCGCTGGCGCAGAGGTTGACGTGGTTGAGCTTCATGAGGTCACTCCGTGGGTGGTGTCGAGCGTTGGGTGAGGTGTGAATCTGGCAGTCAGGGTTTGGCTGTGGCGCCGGCGCGCCCGGTGTTGCGGATGAGGATGCTGGTGGTCACGCTGAGTGCGACGATGATGCCGACGGCAGCGAGGTACGCCGTCTGGTAGCTGGCGAGCTGGGCGAGCTGCTGAGCGGTGGCGCCTGTTCCGTGGTCGGCGAGGTACCGGGAGACGGTGGTGGTGGCGATGACGGACAGCAGAGCTGTGCCGATCGCGCCGCCGACCTGCTGGGTGGTGTTCACCATCGCTGAGCCGACGCCGAGGTCTCCGGGATCGAGGTTGGAGGTGGCGATGTTCGGAGACGCTGAGAAGACGTGACCCATACCGAGACCGAGGACGACCAGTGCCGGCACGATGGTGAACCAGTAGTTGCTGTGGAGAGAGATCGTGCTGAGGATCAGCAGCGCTGCCGCGGCCAGCAGAGGCCCCGTGACGAGGAGGACCTTCGGTCCAAAGCGGGCGAGCGAGCGGGGGGCGATGACGATGGACGTGACGGCGATCGAGATCGGCAGCGGCAGGAACGCGACCCCGGTCAGGAGCGGCGTGTACCCGCGAAGCGCCTGCAGGTAGTAGGTCAGGAAGAGGAACACGCTGAAGAGGGCCAGCGACACGATGCCGGTCGTCAGGAACGCGCCGCCGCGGCTGCGATCGAGCACCACCCGGAGCGGCAGCAAGGGTTGACGCGTCCGGGACTCGACGATGACGAAGGCAACGAGGAAGACGATGCCTCCGGCGATGCTGCTGATTGTGATAGGGCTGGTCCAGCCGGTGCTCTCCGCCGAAGACAGTCCATAGACGAGACCGGCGAGACCGACGGAGACCAGGACCGCGCCCGGCACGTCGATCGATGGTCGTGGCGCTCGTGAGGTCGATGCGGGGATCGTCAGCAGGGCGCCGATGACGGCCGCGGCGGCGAAGAACAAGTTGATGAACAGGGTCCATCTCCAGGAGGTGTACTCGGTCAGTAGGCCGCCCAGCACCAGGCCGATCGCTGCACCACCGCCCGCGACGGCGCCAAAGACCCCGAACGCCTTCGCGCGCTGCTTAGGTGCGGTGAACAGCGCGGCCAGCAGAGACAACGCGGCCGGAGCGAGG
Organism: Curtobacterium sp. VKM Ac-1395; assembly: GCF_015350975.1. Lineage (GTDB taxonomy): Bacteria > Actinomycetota > Actinomycetes > Actinomycetales > Microbacteriaceae > Curtobacterium. Next base: position 84,182 of record NZ_JADKRX010000007.1, on the reverse strand, counting down.
AGCGCGCCGAACGCGCCCTGAGCTGCCCGGCCGGCAACGAGGGTCCCGAAGTTCGGTGCCGCGCCACCGATGACGGACGACAGAGCGAATCCGACGAGGCCGACGATGAACAGCCGTCGGCGCCCGAGGACATCGGTGAGCCGCCCGCCGAGAAGGAGGAGCGCGCCGAAGGCGAGCGCATAGGCGGTCACGACCCACTGGCGTTGATCTGATGCGAAGCCGAGGTCGCGCTGCGCGGTCGGAAGCGCGACGTTCACGATCGTGCCGTCCAGCACGATCATGAGCTGGGAGACGGCAAGGACAAACAGCGCCCAGCCTGGCCGCGGGGTGGTGGTCGCATCGGATGGTGCCGGCGCTCGGGTGTCGGTCATGTGGGCCTCGCTGCAGAGTGTTGTCACCGGGCAGTAGAGCCGGTTCGCTAGACCATACTACCTTTGAATCAAAGTGGCTTTGATTCAAAGTTACTAGAAGCGTCTAAGGTAGAAGTGGAGGTCAAGCCCCATGAGCACGACAGATCGACACGACGAGACTCCGTCGCGCATCCTGGCGGACCTTCTCGCGTTCAGTGCAGAACAGAGCGACCTGGGGCGGGCCTTTGCACGTCACATGCACATGCGACCCACCGACGCAACCGCGATCGTCGAGATCCTTCGCGCAGAGGACGCAGGTCGGCCGCTCACTCCTGCGCGCCTCGGGGAGCGCATCAGCATGACGAGCGGGGCGACGACGATCCTTCTCAACCGCCTCGAAGACGCGGGACACATCACCCGCGTGCGCGGGCACGCTGATCGCCGCGTCGTGACGCTGCATTCTGTGGACCACATACACGCCGAAGCAGAGGCGTTCTTCGAGCCCGAGCGGCGCCGGCTCCTTGCACGGATCCATGCTTTCGGGGCTAGCGAGCAGGAAATCGTCCGGCAGTTTACAAGCGGCTTATCCTCCAACACGTCCGACGCCGTAGTGCCCGAAGAGACGGCGTCCGGTCCGGACGCGCGCTCCTAGACGTTGCCGATCGGCTGCCGCACGGCCCGGCGCCAGTGTCGGTGCCCTTGGAAGTCCGCGGACGCAGGTGTCGCAGCTGACCCGCCCGGTGAGGTGCCCGGCTGTGGAGCGCTACGCGAGACTCAGCGACCATGGTCGACCAGGTCATCAGGCACAGCAGCCTCCTCAACGGCGCCCTGAACTTCGCTGCAGAGCAGAATTCCCCCGTCGAGCTGGCTGCCGAGGGGCGCACACCGTCGCGTGGCCGCCCTTGGGATCATCGAAACCTGCAAGAACCACAGCGACCCACGTTCAAGCACGCCAGCCGTAGCGTGAACCCGTGGACGAGATCCGATCTGACAGCTACCCGCTGCATCCAACCTTCGACCCTAACCTCGCGGCATGGCTCACTTCGCTGGAGGAACTCACCTCATCCGAGTTCACGATCCGGCAGGCAACAGCAGATTCCGGGGACGCTCGTTGGATGAGATACATGCAGGTCGCCTGCGAACCACTCACGGTCCAATCAGCGGCCAGCAACGACAAAACGATCGCTGAACAGCGGGTGCTCTTCGCGATGATCGGGGAGACACCTGTCGGGTTCTGCGTGTCAATGTCCGGAACCACCGAATTGGATCCGGTATTCATCCAGCTCGTGGGGGTGGTCGGGCCAGTACGTGGACGTGGCATCGGCACTGCGCTGATGCACGCCGTGGCAGAGCAGACTAGGCGCCGCACCATTGCCTTCGCAACCCTGGATGACAATCCGGCAGCGCGCGCATGAGCGAGCGTTTTGCAGCATCGATCGGCGCTGAGTTCCAACGAGTGAACCTCGGCACGTACAAGACCGAGAACCTCGGGATCAGACGCGGTCTCGGCTACCGTTCCTGGGCGATCGAGCGGTCTCACCCCTTCCGCCACCGATGCGTGCAAGGGTCTAGACCCGGTGCTGCACCCGGAGCGGCTCGGCGGGGACTGAAGATGTGTGCACGTCAGTCGTCCCAGAGCGAGGTCGCTTCGTCAGCAGCGCGGACCAGGTCGGTGGCTGAGACGGTGAGTCGTGTCTCGGCGATGTCGAGCGCGAGCCATTGCAGCACCAGCGTCAGCTGCCCTTCCGATGGCAGCGGGTGCAGCCACAGCTCGTCGCTGTGCCGATACCGCCACGCACCGCCACCACCACTTCCCCCGCGGCGGACAAGGACGGACCGGGTTGCACCCCTTTCAGCGCCGGGACGGTGACTGTCGTTGATTTCTTCCCCGTCGGGCAGCACTGCCCCGACCCGGAGACGGCGTCCACGATCGTCGCTGCTGCCGTACCGCTCTTCGTGCGTGAGCTGCTGGAACTCACGTACGGTCAAGTCCCCCCGACGCACGTACCGACTAACTTCGAACAGCACCCCATCGGAGAACACCCGAGCGGACTCCAACACGACCACCGCATGCGTACTGACCGCCCATCGCATCCCCAGCGACACGACCGCCGGTAACTCATCCTCAGCGGGCCCGTGCCGAGGATCCCGCTCCGGCTCCTCGGCGACATGATCCCCCGGGTCTTCATCATCGGTGAAGAAACTCATGGGGCTAGCGCACCACGACCACCTCGACGACACAACCCCGCCACCCGGCAGGCACCTGCCACGCTCATTCGAGCCGGTGGAGTGAACCTGATTCTGCCCACCCTTTGGGCCTTCCACACGGCGACGTATGTGTTTGGCTGTTCATCGTGGCTTAGATCACCACACACGCGGCTTCGGGTGCCGCGACGGCGAAGCCGGTCTCGCCGCGTTCGGGTCGCGAGCGAGCCGGCCCGCCATCCACCACAACTCACCGTCACCGCGGCTCCGATCTATGCACACGTCACCCGACTAGCTACTCCCAGCCGCGGCTTCAGGGGCCGCCTGGTGTCGATACAACGTCGCACGTGACCAACCCACGAGGTTCGCCGCATCCGCCGCAGTATGGCCGGCGGCACGGGCCTCAGCAACAATCGCGAGCTTCCGCGCGATCACGTCCGGGTTCACTGGCGGCCGCCCGAACCGGGTCCTTGCAGCCCGGGCGACGGCGATGCCAGCGTTGACGCGCTCGACGATGAGCTCACGCTCGTACTCCGCCAGTGTCACCATCAGGTTCAGCATCAGCCGACCCGTCGACGTCGCCGGATCAATCCCGTCCGACACGCTCCGGACACCGATACCCCGCTCCCCCAGCATCGTCACCGTCGTCAATACGTCGACTAGTGATCGGCCGAGCCGGTCCACCCGCCATACGACCACCGTGTCGCCGGCGCCGGCGTACTCGAGCAACCGTGCCATCCCTGCGTGACGGTCATCCCGAGGGGACGGAGGGCGGCTTCCATAGCTGCGCGCAGCGCACTCACGGTGGTCGACGCAGTTGTCGTCACTGTGCACTATGGCCGGGGTTCTTGCCACGGCTTCATAGGCTCATACAGTCCTTCGAACGAGGCGTCAACCCCTTGTCGCGGACACCGTGAGTTGGTTCCATTCTCGGACAGCTCGTTCTGGTTTGGTATACAAGTCCGCTTCCAACCTTTCGGGTTGATACCAGCCAGTCCCGTGCTTGCGCCTCGCTCGTGCGGACCAAAATCTCGTTCGAGGGCTCCATGATCAGGAAGTTGCAGCAGGCGCTGCTCCGCGCCGGCCGCTGGCGGGTGCGTCCCGCTGTACCAACCCCCGTGTTCCCCGACGACGCCCCAGCGGCGCATGCATCAGGGCCAGACGCACTGCATGTGCTGCTCGTCGGAGGAGCCATCCTCCGTGGATGGGGGGTGCGCACGCATGACCTTGCGCTGCCCGGTCACCTTGCTCGTGCCCTTGCGGACCGAACTGGTCGGGGAGTCGACGTCGCACTGAGTTTGACGGAGTCGGACGATATTGAGAGCACCCTGGGCGGCCTCGCTGCCCGTAACCTGTCCGACATCGACATCGTCGTACTTCATGTTGGGGTCGATAGAGCCCGCAGCCGCCGTGGCCTCGCCGAGTGGCAAACCGATCTCGATCGAGTACTTCTTCACGTGCGTGATCACGCCCCGACCGCTACGCCGATCGCCATCGGAGAGATTCCGCTCCCGAGCGGGCTCCCTGCTCTGCACGCTCGGATCGGCGGGATCGGGGACGTCCGCGCTACCCGCCTGAACGACGTAACCGAGACGATTTGCGCCGCTCAGGAAGAAGTCTTCTTTCTTCCAATGCCGCTATACGACAAAGAGCCCACCGCAGCCCAGGGACGAGGCCGACCCGACCACTATCGATTCTGGGCGGCCCACGAGGCCGACGTGCTCGTAGGCCTCCTCAAGTTGCGGACGGCCGCTCCCCAACCAGACCACTCGAAGCACTCCGAGATTGATGCCTCTCGGCGAGCGGATGCGCTACAGGGCGTCCTGCAACTCCTTGACACAACCAAGCAACGTCGGATCGATAACATACTGAGACGCGCCAGTACCATGTTTGGGGTCGACTCGATCTTGTTTACCACCGCAGGGACGTCCGAATTGACCGTTCGTGCAGCATCCGACAGGACGACCGGTACCACGGCGTTCGCCGGCTCGTTCTGTGCAGTCACTCTCACACAACGAGGAACGGTGATCATCTCTGACACATCCGGGGATTCACGCATCGACCCGAGGCTTCCTGGCCGGTTCTATGCCGGACACCCGATCGTTGCACTCGACGGAACCCGTATCGGCGCTGTCTGTGTGGTTGCATCCGATCACCCTGGGCCTGATATCGATCCAGTAGCACTTCGAGATCTCGCGCTTCAAGTACAGGATGTTCTACACGGTCCGTGACAACGTTGCTGGTTCGCCGGAAGGTCTGTCATACGTCACACTCCCGCAAGAGTCGGGGGCATTTCCTCTTCGATGAGCAGTAGCCGACGGTCAGGTATCCGGCCTCGCAGAAGTTGGCGTCGTACCCGGCCGGACCACCGGCCGATAGCCAGTCCTTCTGAGTCGAGCTCCCGTTCTACAGGCAGAAGACCATCGTGCTCCCGCACCCACCGTGTTGACGCGATTAGCATCGCCCGAAAGTGCGCGTCCTCACGTGCCTCGCGCGCCACGGTGTCCGTCACGATCCGCAGGGACCACTGAACCCCCTGCGCCTCCAGGGCCGCGATGCGTTCCGCGTCGAGCCCTCCGGCTCGGTACTCGGTGCGGCGGGTGTCGAGCCACTTGCCGAGGTGGATGCCGTCGGTGGTTTCGAACCAGTGCGGCACTCGTGTGTCGCCGTAGTCTCGGCGATACTGCTCAAGGGCCGCCAGTCCCTGGTCCCAGAGGTCGGTCCGCTGCTGCCACTCGAAGGGCAGTGCCGCAAGCTCGGGCCAGAGACGTAGGGTTCGGTTGAGGTCACGCTTGTACTCCGCGCGTCTCGACTGCACCCAGGAGCCCAGCAGCAGCAGCAGCAGCAGCAGGCTACGACGAAAGGACTCCGCCGGGCTCCCGGAAGGGAATGAGGTGGGGTCTCGTCTTACTGCGGCGGTGTCACCGGACCACCCTGGCACGCCAGGGTGGGGCAAGAACGACCGCGAGCTCGACGAGCGTGTCGACTCGAGCGTGGCTGCCTTTGTGCATGGTGCTGGGGCAAGTCGAGCACGGCTGTTCGAGGTCGAGCCGGTCGACGCGTTCATGGAGCAGTGACGTTCCTCGGCGCATTCAACCCAGACGCTGACTGAAAGCAGCGGACCTCGGCTCAAGAAATGCCCGTCTACGGCGACAGTCGGCGGCACCCTGTACACATGAAGTAGCGAGGACACCCGTTCTCAGCTCGGGTCTGGAACGGGTGTCCTCGTGCTACGACGTCGTCGGGTCGACGCTGAAACTGACGAACCCCATCCACCGCGGGTGGACGGACGCGACTAGGGACCGCGCTGTAGCAAAGCGCACGATACGCCGCGAAATCGATCTAGCACTCAGCAGTAGCCATCCGGCGCTCACCCCGGTCTGGTGTGCTCGCGGAGCATGTTCTACCCTCGCTGTGAGGCCGGTTCGAGCAAGCTCCTGACCTCGTCAGGGCGGTCCGACAGGGCTTGCCTAGAGCGGACGGGGTCAACGCTCAGACCCCGTCCGCTCCCTCGTTTGAGTCCGGACCACGCATCCCGAACCGATTCTTGCGAAGCAAGGCTGACGAGTCTCGAGACGGGAAAACGTTCGCTTCGGACAGCATCTCGAACAGGTCGGGCATACGACTTTCCGCCGACGCCGGTGCTTTATCGCCCCGGCGGAACTCGCGACGGAGTCCCGCCATCGTCTCGATCGTTGCGGGCGTAACTGATGGCTCTCGCTCGTACCGTGATGTGTTCATGCCGACCTCCTACAGCTGGCTCCGATACTGCCTTGACCGGTCCGACCCGGTCGCCGCGGAGCGCAGAACGGCGCTTGCAGGGTCATCTGCCGCGTAGTGTCTGATTCGCCCCGTTGGCGATCGCATGGTCGGCGCGGAACTCCGGAAGCCCTCGCACTGCGTGCAAATCGCGCGTCGCGGGGGCTTCTGCATCGAAGGAGAGGTGCGACGCGATGCGTCACACCTCTCCGAGCGGTATCTCCCACCGATCAGGAAGGGGGCCGCTCTGACCGGTAACCAACCGGCTGCTCGAAGTGTCGCCGGTTCATCCAGATCGTGCAACACGTGTCGCCTCGCAGCGCTCGGTGTCTACCGTGACACCCACTACCCCAAGCGCGGAGGTCACCTGCGATGAAGAACCTGATGTGTGGCGCTATGCCGATCCTCGTCACGGACGACGTTGCACATGCTGTCCTGCAGTACACGGCACTCCTCGCACAGATCGAGGCAAGCGACATCGTCATCATCCCGACGGTTGACAACATTGGCTTCGCATCGGAAACGACGGTACTGCTGGCGGTTGGCGTACCGGTCGCCGCGGAAGCGGCTGTATGGGATGAACTCGAGGAGAAAAACCCAACCTTCGTACAGGAGCTAGCGGAACGCACCCCTCCAAGGTAAGCGCGTCCGCAGGCGCTCATTCCAGTTGACTCGCTCGGCGTGATCCTGCGTAGCGCCGGCGATGGAGACGCGTATATAGACGGGATCCAGTTTCGGTGCCTGTTTCGCTATGCAACCTGAAGTGTGGGGCGCATACTGCATCCACGTGCGTCAGGGTGGTGGCCTACGGAGAGCGATCAGACCCGACTGGTCGCTCCGGGCGTGAGTCGTCCTTCCAGACTCACGCCCGTCCCTCGGCGCTGGACTTCGTACGCAGACTTCTTCGCCGCAGCGTGACACTGCTCGCGGACCTTCAAGAGCGCACTGAGCCGCATCCTCCTGTGTGGGACCGCTTGGTGTTCCTACCGACCGTGGATCTGATCACGCCGATGCGTCCGGCAGACAAGCCGTTGCGCCGTCATGTCCCCCGGACCCTGACCGGGACTGTGGGAATGCAAACCTTCGCCGCGTAGCGTCAGCGACGATCACCGACACATATATGACTCTTTCAGTGCTCACCACTGCACCATCCTCGGCCCACTCCGCGGTCTACGAGGCAATTGTGGTGAGCGCGGATGCGCTGTTCACCGCCGAGGGCGTCCCCACGGTTCCGCTCGAGCGCGTGGCGGCGGGTGCGGACGTCAGCGTCGCAGCCGTCGAAGAAGCGTTCCCGACATGGCATCAGCTGGTGGTCGCCGCGCTCCAGTACCGACACCAGGACTGGATGGCGGCGCTGCTTCGAGCGGAATCTGCCGTTGAGCATCCATGCGACAAGATCTTGACGGTGTTCAGCTACCTCGAGCAGTGCTTCGCTGACCACAGCTACCGCGGATGTGCGTTCATCAACGGGTACGGCGAACTCGGTCGCATCGATCCCCTCGTCGCTCGCCTCGCTGACGAGCACCTGCAACAGTGCGAGCAGCACATCGCGATGCTCTGCGACGCCGCAGAGCTCCCGACTCACCTCGCTCCGGCACTCACCCTGCTCCTGCAGGGCGCGCAGGTCGAAGCTGCGGTCCACAGGGCTGTCCAACCAGCTCGAACTGCCCGCAGAGCAGCGGCGATGCTGATCGCCGTGTACGACCAGACGTACTCCGCCAAGGTGGCGTAAAGGGGACAGCCGGCAAACTGAGATAGGTCAGAATGTGACACTGTTTTCGGTGTTCCGTGACTGACTCGCAGCCGCCCCAGATCCGCGTCGACGAACGGGGCACCGACCTCGTGCAGGCGCGCGACGTCCTCGCAGCTGCGTATGACGGCCTCTCCTGGGCAGCCGACACCACGGACGCCGAGTTCGCGTACCGGTACGCATCCGCCGGTGACGCGTCGATGACGCTGCGAGCCGTCCAGTTCGACGGCCGCCTCGTCGGTGAGATGCCAGCCGGGGACGACTTCGTGGTGCAGGGGATCAGCCGCGGCACCGGAGTCCTGGACCTCGGACGGCACGAGATCCACTTGCAGCCGGGCCGCCTGCAGATGTGGCCCAACGAAGCCTTCGAGTTCGCGTTCGAGAACTACGACCAGCGCCTCGTCCAAGTCAACCGGCACGCCGTCGACGAGATCGCCGCTGAACGCAGCACCACCATCACCCCTGCCCGGTTCGATCACACAGCGCAACCCAACGACGCAGCCATGCGTCGCTGGCGGCACACCGTGAAGCTGATCTCCGCCACCACACTGGACAGGAACGCGTCACCGCTGCTTCAGGCGGAGATGAGCCGCCTCGCGGCCGTGTCGTTCCTCGAGCTGTACCCACAGGCCACCATCGACCTGCCCCCGCAGCTGCTGCTCCCCCGCAACGCCCAGCTGCGTCACGAGTACGTCAACGAACACGCGCACCTCCCAATGACGAGCACCGACCTTGCCACCCTCGCGAATCTGAGCCTCCGCACCCTGCAGGCAGCCTTCGTCCGCGTCCTCGGAATTTCCCCGAACTCCTACATCCGCCAGGTCCGCCTTGAGCGCGTCCACACCGAGCTGCTGAACGCAGACCCGACAACGACCAACGTCGCCGACGTCGCCCGCCGGTGGGGATTCGCCCACGCAGGACGGTTCTCCTCGACCTACGCCACCCACTACGGCGAATACCCAAGCGTCACCCTCCGCCGGCCCTAACCGGCGTACTGCCCGGAGGAGCGGGCGGGAAGCGGTGACGCGGCTACTCGACGCGAGGGGGCGTGAGCCCGCACTCAGCCGCAGCGCCGTCTGACTCCGACGATTTTGCGGGGCTCGGTCTGCGGCCCGAGGGCCGGTGCGTCGCACCGGCCCTCGTCTCCCACGACGTCGACGGAGGCATCTGCGTGGCGGTACACCCTCCGAGGTTTTCATCGACGTACCGCCCTGTGGTCATTCAGTCAGAGGCCGTGTCTCACATCACGGTGAGTCGCGTGAACTGTGCTGTCGAGAGCTGCTGCGCGGCGCCGCCGCCGGCAGGGATCCGCCACAGCCCGGTTGTCGCTCCGTCGGCGATGTTGACGTACACGTCCCCGTCCTCGGCTGCAGCACCCGGGAACGGGAACCGTGTTGTCAGTTGGACGCCGGACACTGGGACGGCTCGGGTCGTCTCGTCGGCATCACGGACGAGCATGTCGTGCGCTGCCCGGTCGATGTTGCATCCGGTCGGGGATCCCTCGGAGATCGCTGCGCACCACTGAGCAGAACGCAGCAGGAAAAAGGACGTGGAGTTCGCTGCGACCAGCTCGAACGCGAAACGGTCATCCACTGGCGTGGTCGTTGTCGCACCAGCGGGGAGTTCGTTCCAGGCTTGGTAGCCAGCCCCACCGCCGGAGGTGTCGGTGAAGTACAGGTCGCCCTGGGGTCCGACAATCAGCTGAGTGATTCGGTTGAACGGGGTCCCGTCCGCTGCCGGCGTGAGCGACCGAGTCGTGACGGACCCGCTCGGGGAGATCCTCGTGGCGGTGCGTGCGGTCGTCGTGCCCTCAAGTGTTGCCACGGTGCCGTCTCGCCCGAAGGCGATGGCTCCTCGTGCCGGTGTCCCGGTCCCAGCGGCTGCTGGGCGGGCTGGCCCGCCCGTGACCGGGAGCTTCATCGGGATCGATGTCGTCGAGTCGATCCAGTACAGGTTCCCCGCGACGTCCGCGGAGAGCCCGCCACGGATGTGCAGCCCCGTAGCGATAGTCGTCACTGCCCCACCACCGACGGGGTACATCGTGATCGAGGTCAAGTCCGGCGTCGGGACAAACACGTCGCCGCGGTCATCGACCGCGTACCCGGCCCCATTCTGCGCGACCGTGGCCGCCAAGCCGGTTCCGCTCGACGGGAAGCGCACCACCGCTCCGGACGCGTCGAGCGCGTACAACGACTGCGTCGTCGGGTCGCTCGTAGCACCGGTTGCCGTGTACCGGACGGTCACCGCGGGTCCGGTGCCTCGGGAGCCGGTTGCCTGGACGGTGAAGGAGTAGGTGGTGCGTGCGGTCAAGGCGCCGAAGTGATCGGAAAGGGCGGAGGCCCGGAGCCGATCGACCCCTTGGTCCGGTTGCTGTTTAGCGGGAGTGATCCGCACCCTCCATCCCGTCACCTTCGCACCGGACGCCGGTGCCCGCCACGTGACGTCGGCGTCACCGCCGGTCCCGGTGACACGGACGGCAGTCGGCGCACCCGGCGTCGAAGAACGGTCAAGGGCCTGCGCGGGCAGGGCCCCTCCGACGGTGATCAGCACGGCAGCCACGGCTGCGGTGAGTACGGCTTTGTACACGGTGTCCCCTGCCCTCTCCGTGGCTCCTGCGCCTCGGCTGAGCACATGCTGACACTTCAGAACCGGGCACAGATCGCTCAAGACGCTGGATGCGGGATCGCGCAACCGCACATCTGGTTGAGCGTGACGGTGACGCCGTGCCGCTCACGCCACCCGAATCCACACCGACAATCGACTCCCTGTCCTCAAGCTCGACCCGAGTTCATAGTCCGACGACGGCCGGTGCGACTGGTGGCTCTTCCCGCAGCTGCGCCGGGTTCCTCAGGCGTCCGTTGCTGTGGTGCCTGTCAGGTCGAAGCGTGTGTCGGCGTGGATGGGTTTGCTGTGGCCGAAGCTTGCTGCGGCTGCGTGGAGGCGGGCGACGAATTCGTCGTTCTCCATCTCCAAAGCGCGGTGCTGAGGTGACCGACCTTGCACCGTTTCACGGACCCGCAACCCGTCATCTCGGCGGACGATGGCGGAGCGGTCAGGCGGCGCCGCGAAGGACGTGTTCTGCGTGGTCGGCGATCCGATCGCTGACCTCTGACGCGGCGTCGCTGTTCGACGCAACGAGGCGCTGCTGCATTGCGCGCATCAACCAGAGGACCGTGGCGTCGGCGTTCAGTGCTGCGTGCGCCTGGTCAGTGCAGTGCCTTGCATTCGCCCGCTCAGCGATTGCCTCGGAGCGGTGCCGATGAGCGTCAGCACGTCCGACGTCGAGAACTTCCTGCCAGTCCACCAGTGGTCTCCGATCGGCCTGCATCGCCGAGAGGGCGCGCACCAAGGATGCGCGTCTCACCGGACGTCCTCCACTACAACTGCGATCTCGCTCTTCAGCGACGGGCACCGCGGCGGCAGAGAAGGAGCGCGTGGAGCGCTGCGCTGGTTAGGTGTGCGGGAGGCGGAGTGTCTCGTGTGGGTACTCGCCGTACCGCGCCCGGTACGTCGAAGCGAACCTGCCGAGGTGCGAGAACCCCCACCGGCGCGCGATCGTTGCGACGGCTTCGTCGCGGGGCGCTGCTGCCTGGAGCTCGCTTCGCACCATCTCAAGGCGTACCTCGCGTACGTATGCCAGCGGAGTCGTTTGCACTTCGCGTCGAAACGCCTCCTGAAGACCACGCACGCTCAGGCCCGCCACGCGAGCGAGGTCGACGACAGTCAGCGGTTCCTTCGCATGGGCGTGCACGTAGCGGACAGCTGCAGCCACACGCCCATCTGCGCTGCTCCCTACCGGTGCCGGGGTCGCTTCACGCAGCGGGTAGAGCTGCAGCAGGGCACGAGCAACGTCCCGGCGAGCCGCAAGCCAGCTGACGGATTGCGGACCGTCGCTTCGGAACGCTTCGACCGCGCGGCGGAGCGACTGGTGCCACCTCCCAACATCGTGGGAGCTTGGCGCGACGCTGGTGTCGAAGATGAGCGCCCCGTCGACGGCGACGTCGTCTTCCGCTGCGACATCGAGAAGAAAGTCATGTCGCACGTGGATCAGACGCTGATCCCAGTCCTCGTACTCGATCCGGAACTGCCGACCAACCGGCAACACCGTCGGCGTCGCTGCCGCCTGCGAAGGAATCCGATCTCCGCCGACGGTGACGCGGCCTCGTCCGTGTTCCAGCCAGTGCACGACGATGTCCTCGCCTGTTGACGCGGTACCACTGAGGAAGCCGTGCATCTGGAGCCGACGCAGACTTACCAGGTCATCACCGATGGCGACGTACTTGAACCAGAACTGCTCATCCACCGGCCGGCAGTACCAACCCACACCCGAATACAACGGCGCCAACTCTCGGACCGCCCCCTGAGGGTCGCGTCCCGACAGGGCGATCATCGGTTCAACGGGGCGCTGGCCCAGCAAGTCGTACACGCGTTCAGCATGCCGACCGATGGCGCAGTACGCGACTTCGCGGCGGTCTCGCGACGTATCCCGTATAGACCGTTCCCTGATCGGGAGAGCGGACACATTCTGCCCAGTCCGTTCTCATCGCCCAAGCGCCCACACCACGAAGTCCGGCGGGTGCAGCAAGCGCTCGAGTATCGGGAGCAGCGCGCCGGTCAGCGTGTTTGCTGCTGCAGTGGGGTGATGTTGAGGTAGAAGTCCTCGTAGAGCCGCGGCTCGTCACCGAGGACCTCCCCGTGCTTGTGACGCTTGCGCATCTGCCGGAACGTGTCGATCCGGACTGGCTGGACGTTCGGCGCCGTCTCATACGCACTCATCGCGACTCCCACCTCTGCTGCACGTAGCTGCCGCTCGATTCGGAACGAACAGGGGTGACGCTACCCCCGAACGGGGCGCCGAGATGGGCCAGCTCCGCCAGAGGCCGCACCAGGTTGCGGGTTCTGGCTGTGCAGACGGGCGCCCGGACGCATCAGGCTATATCCGCATCGAGCATCGGCGCGTCACTGCGGTGCAGAAGAGGATGGTCGGTCCGTATTCGGGTCACGGACCGGCCCTCGCTCGGCGTGGACGAGGTGGCGCGGCTGAATCAGGGAACCGCGCGACATCACCGCCGTAAACAACACCTGTTATTCGGTGCGCATTCCCTCGACCCCGAGCAGGCGCTCGTAGGCTCCCGCACATGATCGGCGCACCACTACGGGGCTAGTGCCGGGTTCCGGTGCGCACGGCCTGGGCGCGAGCGGTGAGGTCATCGACGAAGTCCTGGTCCGATGGCTCAAGGACATCATCGGCGGCTTCCTCAGCCAAAACCGGGATCCCGGGACCGAGGATCAGCTCGACGCTCGTCTGCGTCCCGGCCAGGCTGACGGCGGGCACGGTGACGACGTCGGTGCGTGCACTCTGACCGAGCGCGGCCGCGTAGTGCAGGACAGCCGTTGCTGCCGCGCTGCTGGCGAGGATGGAAGTAAGTCCGTACACGAGGTGCTTCATGATCAATCCACTTCGGACCTGCGTCCTCAGCTGCGATGCGGCCGACGACTGGTCGCACCTGGTGAGGGTGCTGCTGGTCGTCAAGGTCGGAGCACCCGCGACCAGGTCAAGAGGGAAGCGATCGTGTGCAGAAAGGAGCACGTGATCAGGAAGACCCGTACAAGCCAAACGGTACGTCCCACTCGAGTCGACCTGTCCCGCGCCTGCGTATTCTGTACCGAATGAGCTCAGATACCGCGACTGCGGAGACTTCGCGTCGAGGTGTCGGATACGTCCGGACCAGTGCAGGTCTGGCAGTCGACGTGGCGCGAAGCGAAACCGCGGCGGGGCTCACCTGAGTCAGAGGGTGCAAGCAGGGTCGGTGCTCGTTCGGGTCGGGTACCGGCCCTGCCATTCAGACTTTCGTGCGCACCGGAGCGGGCCAAACGACAGATTGAAAGCTGTCACGGTCAGTGCCAAGCGGGGAACGTATGGTCCCTGGTGCGCAACCTACCAGGGGGACTCGAATGGACGGAAGCTCTGGTTCCCGGCGCACTGCCCTCATCCGCTTCACTTCCACCTGCCCCGATCCTTCGAGCACAGAGGAGCTGGCGCTCGATGCGAATTCGACCACACAGCAGTACCGGCACCCATCCCTGAGCGGATGAAACTGCCCGCCAGGCCGAGCTGCACCTGATCTAGCCGCCACAACGGCCGTACTAGCTGTCGAGGTCTCGTTTGATGCGCTGAACGGTGACGGCGTCGTTCTGTCGGGCGAGCGCCCGGTAGATGGTGGTTCTGCTGACGCCGAGAACGTCGCCGATCTGCGCCACGGTCATGTCCTGCTGCTCATACAGCCGACGCGCTGTCCGCACCTGGTCAACCGACAACCGCGGCGGTCGGCCCCCGGTTCGCCCACGCGCCCGAGCCGCAGCGAGCCCAGCGTTGGTCCGCTCCTTGATCAGGTCGCGTTCGAACTCCGCGAGGGCGGCGAACACGTGGAACACGAGTCGGCCTCCGGGTGAGGTGGTGTCGATCGTCTCCTGCAATGAGCGGAACCCGACACCCCGCTCCCCGAAAGCCTGCAGCTGGTCAATGAGGTGCCGAATCGACCGGCCAAGCCGATCAAGTCGCCACACCACAAGCGTGTCCCCCGGCCTGAGCTGATCAAGAAGCTTCGTGAGCTCCGGCCGGTGCTCGAGCGACCCGGACATCGTGTCGACCCACACGCGATAGCAGCCGGCGGCGCTCAAGGCGTCGAGCTGCAACGACGCATCCTGATCAGTCGTTGACACCCGCGCGTACCCAAGGAGATGACCCACGCTCGGACTGTATCGGAACTCGATCTCTGGTACTGGTATCGGCGCATAGTTTTCGACACTGAGTTCCGGCACAGGACGCGCCGCGTCGTTGTCAGCTCGATGCAGTGCTCAAACCCGTGTCCCAAAATCGGTCGTTTCCGAACAGGGAGAAGTCGATGAAGCGGTCGAGAGTGTCATCGCTGCCAGCTCGGCTGAACCGGCCTCCAAGGGGGACCTCCTCGCTGCGGTCAATCGGGGGTACTACTGCAACCTCGAGGATGCAACCGGACCCGATTCGGTCTCTGCGTCGCAGCACGAACTCGCGGTAGTTCAGCGTCTGCCGATGAGCGTCGTGAAGCGAGAACACGAAGTCTCTGCTGAACAGCCCTGTCAGAGCCAGTGCGCTTCGTTCGGCCGCGGCGGCTGCCGAGATCAGCTCGAATGCCGGGAACAGCTCGTGGATTCGCTCCACTTGCTCCCGGTCCCCCTCCAGCACGGCGTCTACGAGTGCGATGCCGATGCCAGTTCCGATTGCGGTGTCCGTCGTGATGATCCCCCGTTGCGCGGCCTCACTGATCTGGACCGGCACGTGGCACTATGCGGCGGAGGGACACATCGGTGGCCGTCTCAGGCGTTCTGGTAATCCTGGCGCCGCTGGCAGTCATGGCGTGCCTGGCAGTCCTGGCGAGTATGGCTTACGTTGCCCCAAACGTGTTCCAGTGAGGAAGGCCTTCCCAGAGGCGCTGTGCGCCCCCCTGCGGCACGACACCCCTGTTTGCTGGTTCGTACACACGGAAGCCCTCGTTCGCCCGGTAGCGAGCGAAACGTGCTACCTGGCAGAGATGGCGGTCCTGGCTTACGCGCGACGCCCGGAAACTCGGCTAGCTCGGACCCTGGGAGACGGATGCCGGCCGTCTAGCTCTATGCCAGGTCCGCCAGTCGAACCGGCGGTGCCATATGTCCTGGCCTACGCCTAGCCATCTCATCTGGCGAAACCAGCAGTACTGGCTCGGCCAGCGGTTCTGGCTTACGCGTATGCCAGTCGACCTGGCGTCGCCAGATTACCTGGCCGCGGCATCTAAGCTAGTGTGAGCAGGACGTTGTTCGAAAGGCTCCCGCACGCATGTGGGGGAGCGTCATCCCCGTAAGCCATGTCCGCCAGGCGCGCCAGGTCCGGGGGGAGGAGTCCTCGTGGCAGTGACCGTTGACCGCTCGTACTTGCAGCGAGTCGTCGCAGTGATCAACAACAAGGGCGGCGTGGGGAAGACGACGCTCGTGTCGAACATCGGCGGTCTCCTTGCCCGCAGCGGATGGCGTGTACTCATCGTCGACCTGGACCCGCAGGGGAACGTCGGCGACGACCTCGGCTACGTCGACACCGAGGGCGATGACAGCGGCGCCGGCCTGTCAAAGGCACTGTTGTTCGGCGACGACCCGCACCCGCTGATTGCCGTCCGCGAGAACCTCGACGTGATTCCGGGCGGTCAGCGCATCAACGACATCAGCGATGCGCTCGGGCAGAAGATGGGCAGGGGAGGGGACGAAACCCTCTACGCACGGCTCAGCCTCGCCCTGATGCTGGCGAAGGTGTCGGCGAACTACGACCTCATTCTGCTCGACTGCCCCCCAAACAACGACACCATTCAGTCCATCGCCGCCGCCGCGTCGCGGTACATGCTGATCCCGGGTCGCCCCGAGAAGGCGAGCAAGAAGGGTCTGAAGTTCACCGCCGAGCGACAAGACCGAGTGCTGGACCTCAACCCGGACCTCGACCTTCTCGGAGTCGTCATCTTCGACTCCAGCAAGAGCGCGTCCCGAGTACGAAGCGACTGGACCGAAGCCGTCGTCGCAGACCTCGGGGGAGAGGGCGCGGAAGGCATCGTCTTCGACAACTACATCCGCCACGCGGAGGGTGTCGCCAAGGCAGCACGGGACAAGGGGATGCTCGTCCACGAGCTCGACGAGTTCGTCCAGTCCGCGCCGAAGTGGTACGAGCGGCTCAAGAAGGGTGAGGCACCGGAAGTCGCCGGCCCGAAGTCTTCCGGGTCAGTGGCGGACAGTCTCGTCGCTGTGACGGAGGAGTTCATCAACCGTCTCATCGACAAGGAACAGTCCGAGGCGGCCGCTGCAGGGGAGGCAGAACGTGTCTGACAGCAAGCGCGTGCTCGCGGGGCCACCGCCGACACCTCGTCCAGTCGGCGCACAGGCGCAGCGGGAGACCCCGGCGCCGGCCAGCTCTCTGATCAGGAAGAATCGCGTCTCCGGCCCGCCACCCGCTCCGATTGGCGCTCCGACATCACCCGAGGTCGCTGCGGCGGCACAAGCGGTTACAGACGACGAGCAGCAGCAGCCGTCTGGGGGAGCTGCAAGGGCCACGGACGCCGAAGCGTCAGCGGTGGCGGCCAGCGACAGTGCACCGATCCAGCCTGAACGCGCTGTCGTCCCATCCGTCATTGACGCCTCGCCGCCGGACGTTCAAACTCCCGCAGCAGCGGCGCACGTGGACTCCAACCCCGTGCGTCCGCTGCCGGAACACGACACACTCGAGGCGCAGGGTTTCGCACCTTCCAGCGGGCCCGCCCCGAGCGTCCGATTCGAGGAGACGCGCACTGCTGCAGCGGCGCCGTCCTTCCGAAGCTCACCTGATGCGGCTCCGGCGGCCGAGATGGGGGATGGGACGGCTGCGCCGGCGCAGAAGCCTCGTCGCAACGCGGATCCGAAGGGGCAGAACCCTGACGACCTTTTGAAGGTGACCTTCGACGTTCGCCGGGAGGATCGTGACGCGTTCAACGCAGCGGTGAAGGCCGCGGTGCTCTTCGAGGGGCACAAGAACGCAGGCTCGTTCCTCGCGTACATCTACAACCGTGAGCGTGAACGTCTCGAGCAGGACTACAACCAGGGGCGACCGTTCGAACGACGGGACAAGCCGCTGCCGCGGGGCGGGTCCTTCCAGAAGCAGTCGTAGGCGCGAGTAGCCCCCCGGTCCCGCGCGAGTTGACCATCGAAACTGTCGGCGGATGCCTGTAGAACCGGGGACTGGGGCGCGAGTTGGTCACGGACGTGCGCGACAAGAGTCCCAACACGCCGGTGAGTCTCCCTGACGAGGGCCCTTCGCCACGGGATAGTGACGGCACGCCATTTCTGTCGAGGACCTGGGAGGTTCCGGATGACGAGCGACGCAGCGGCCGCCGGGGCCAGCGGTGATGACTGGTACGTCGAAGGCGACGAACCGAACACGGGGAGCTCGCTTGGCGACCTCGAGCCACGGGTTGAGGCGGCGATCCCGGCGAACTTCCCGAACATCTCGCACCCGTTGGACCTCCCCAAGGACCGCGTCCGACTGCTGAACTACCGGGACGCCCTCGACCGGAACAATGGCCAGCCGGAGGAGATCGCGTTCTCCGCTCGTGTGTGGGCACAGGTGTCGCTTCCATACAAGGACCCGGGGGAGGTGCCGTTCTGGGTCCGCCGGAACGGCGACATCACTCTGCGGGTGCAGCCAGCGGCGATCACTGTCGACGGCGTCGACCAGGTTGCGTACCCGTTCGGCATCCTCCCGCGGCATATCATGACGTGGATGGCGACCGAGGCAGTTAAGACGGGGAACCAGGAACTCATCCTCGGCGACACGATGCAGGAGTTCATGGAGAAGCTCCAGGTCGAAGTCGGCGGGAACAGCCGCAAGCGGCTCGCGAACCAGATGGACCGTGTGTTCGGCTCCCGTCTCAGCGTGGAAGGACTGGTCATCGGCGCTGACGGATCCGGCTACGGGCAGGCGAAGGAGTACTTCCCCATCGCCGAGAGCACGCAGCTGTGGTTCAACGCACGTGGCGAGATCAGCTCCCGGTCTCAGGAGCAACCGGGACTGTGGGACTCGAAGATCGTGCTGTCGAAGCGGTTCTTCGACTCCATCATCGAACGTCCCGTTCCGGTGGATCCCGGAGCCCTGCAGGTACTCGGTTCGAAGCCCTTAACGTTCGACATATACGTGTGGGTGTCGTACCGCCTCTACGACGTCCACTACCCGACACGGATCGGCTGGTCGGACTTGCACCGTCAGTTCGGTTCGCAGACGAAGCGACTCCGCGACTTCCGCAAAGCATTCGAGACGGCGATGCGCGACATCGCCATCATCATGCCCCCGCAGTTCCGGTACGAGCTCGAGCCGGACTATTTCGTGCTGTACCCGGGGCCGACACCTATCGAGCAGACCTCGAAGCGACGTACCGTCCGCACTCCGAGGTCACAGCGAAAGCTGCGCGCTGTCGAGCCGACCGACGAACATGACGCCGGCGCGGGGGAGTAGCCCCCGCCCCGACACAGCAACAGAACGAAGCCCAGCCGCGAACAGAATCCCGCGGCTGGGTTTCGTGATGTCAGGCGCGACCAGAGTCCCGTACTTTCGGCGCGGAGCAAGAGCTGCCCGAGTGCCACAGTCCAGGCAGCGACGAACGCCGGGAGCGGGGGACTCTTGTCGCGCATTGTGGAGCAGCACGTGGTTCCCCCTGGGATTCTTGTCGCGCATCAGGCAGGGACTCTTGTAGCGCCGAACCAGCTGAGACAGTTACTCTCCGCCGCGGTCGCGGCTACACGCCTATCTGGACCTTTCAGCGCGGACTCTTGTCGCGCACGCCCATGCGGGACTCTTGTCGCGCATCCGTGCCAGCTGTCGGTGGAGACGGCTGCTGCTAGCCCTGGGCCGCGACAAGAATCCCTTGGGCAACATGCGGTCCTGTGCCGAGGATCTGAACCTGGGGACTCTTGTCGCGCAATCACGCCTGGCCAGCAACCTTCGGGAGTCGCGCTCAGCTGGCGCGACAAGAATCCCTCGTGAAACCTGCCATCCCAAGCGGGGGACTCTTGTCGCGGCCAGTCGCTCGGTTGTCAGCGGTCGGGTATCGAGCCCGCATAGCGCGACAAGAGTCCCTCAACGCGAACAGAAGCCCTCAAGATGACCGCGCGAATAGAGTCCCTCGAAGCTCTCGCTGCTGTGCGCCTGCCTGCGACGTCCAGCGTGCTCGACTCGTTCAGCGATACCCGGTGAGGGGTCATCGTCAGCGAGAACAGCCGCGTAGCGGCTCCCACAACCACCTGGCGGTCGCTCCCACCCTCGTTAGTGCGGGCCCTGCTCATCATCCCTGCTGCTCTGAACTCAGCCGTCTTGCGAGACGGTCCCGTCTCTGTACTTACGTTGATACGGACCGGTTCTACAGGTGATGTCTACAGGTGGGAACTACATGCAGGGTTATCCACAGGCCGGTGGATCGCTGACTGGGGGCGGATGGGAGGTGCTTTTCGACGGGTCCGGGCGCGACAAGAGTCCCCTCGATGCGCGAGCAGAGTCCCGTGAAGCCGCGAACAGAGTCCCGCGCGAGGGGCCTTGCACCCCCAAAAACCGTAGGGACTCTTGTCGCGCCCGAGAAACGGGCCCAGAACCTGTGGATAACTCGGTCAGCTGGCTGTTGCGGGGGACTCTTGTCGCGCCCCCGATCCGGGCTTGGTCGGCTTTACCTGGGACGGGGGCGGAGGGACTCTACTCGCGGATGCGCGGATCCGCGCATCCGCGCATCCGCGCATCCGCGGGTTGAAGGGGTGTCTGGGCGACAGACCATTAGCGGGCGTGCGTCGCTTGTGCTTCGTCTTCACTTTCGGGGGTACCGTCTGCGCCTTCGATGCGTGGTGCGGCACCGAGGTCAGGGAGGGGACACGTCGCCTCACGGCGAAGGTCTTATCCGTGTTCCCGAAGCCGGTTTCGACGACGTCGACGGTGGAGTGCTTCCGGGCGTCGCGGAGGAACGCACGGCGCTCATCGCCGTCGGGGCCTCGAAGGTCGGCCTCTGTGAAGACCACGGGGTCCGTGCCGACGACGCCGGCGAGACGCAGGTGGGGTTGCACGTCCGGGTCGATGATGAGTCGCGGGGAGTGGTTGTCGTGTGCATGTCGCCCCTCTATGCGCGGGAAGCGTCGAGCCGATGCTCGAACTCCCACGCGGCGACGTCGTCCCGCCACTGCTCAAGAGCGTCGCGGCAGTAAGCGAGGTCACGCAGCCACTCGAAGGCGCCCCACGCAATCAGGCCCAGCGGCCCTACCGACATCGTGAGAAAGCCGCCGACGCCGTAGCCGACGAAGACGAACAGGGCGGCGTTGAGCGCGAGCCAGACGAGACCGACCGGCGTCACGATGCCGTCGAGTAGACGCAGGCGCCGCGGTCGCCGTTCGCCGCCGCGACCGGGGGAGTGGTTGGCTCACACTGCGGCTTCGAGAGATCAACAGGTGCGTCAGAGTTCAAATCGCTCACGACTACGCCTATGCGATCGGAACGGGGTCGGGGGTAGCCAGGCCGGCAGAAACGCCCTGTGTTGGGCCGGGGAGGGCCGGCACAGGGCGTTTGGGCGAGAGGTGGGGGAGAGCTGAGAAACGTGCTCCCTACGCTCCTACCTTGGGTGGACTCCCACCAGTCGACCTCCTCGAGGACGCTCTCCGACGTCATCGGGAACGTACAGCTGCTGACGGGATACCGCGAGCAGCAGTGGATACCGTCGGAGCCGAAACCGACCCGGTTCGACGAAATGCTCAAAGACGAGTTCGACGACGCCATGGAGGACTTCGACCGGCGCATGGCCGAAGCGCTTGCCCGGTCCGCAGAGGTCCTCGCTGACGCGCAACGCACCTCGGACGAAATGTACGGGCTGATGCACCCGACGGCGGGCTAGGCCTGGTCGAGCCCGTCTGCTGCGACGACCTTCGGCGACCGCTCACCGTCGAAGAGGACGTACCGAAGTCCCGACGGCAGAGTCTGGCGGTTTTCGTCTGGCACGACGACGCCGTAGTGCCCGATGAGATGCTTGACCTTGCCGCGGTTGTACTGCACGCGGTCGTGGGCATTGGGTGTGAAGTTCGTCTGGGTCATCGGTTCTCCTGAGGTGGGCTCGAGGAGGGAATGAGCGGACAAGCTGTCAATGCTGCCGCTCACACGTCAGTCCTCGACGGTCCCTTGCTCAAGCTCGGCACGCACCGCTGCACGGACATCCCTGTCAGCCTTCCACAGAGCAGCCACGACGGGTGGGCCGACAGTGAGCGCCACTTCGCAGCCCATCGCGAAGCCGCAACCAGCAAGGGCCAGCCTCGCCGCGGACCATTCAGCCTTCCGAAGCACGGCGTCCGCGCCGGCTTCACCGGGGCCGCCGTTCGCCTTCGTGCCACCGGCGATAGACGCCCGCATGGCCTTCATCTTCGGCTCCCCGTAGATCTCAGGAATGGGGCGGCCGGTACCGGCTGTTGCTCGGCTGGCCGCAGCCCACTCCGCGTCCTGTGCACCCCGATAGGCACCCACCGGACTGGTCCGGTGGGCTCTCGGCCTGATACCAGCCAGAAAGCGCGAGAGTGGTCCCCGTGCCGACCGATCGTTCCACGCTGACCGCGGATCCAACCCAACCCAGCGCTGCCGAGCAACCCGTGAGAGCACGAGGCGGACGAGCGTGGGTCTGGGTGATCTTCGCCGGGGCGGTGGCGGTTGGAGTCATCAACGTGGTTGCCATCGCTCTGGCAAGGTAGGCGGTGGAGCAATGGGCACGGTTGCAAATTAGCAACCCTGCTGTACCTTTGCAAGAAGCGTACTGAACCGTCGCCTGCTAGCGTTTTTGAGTGGACCCAATGAGCGAATCCTCCGCACAAGCTCTGCACGGAGCGCTTGCAGCTGAGCTGCGCGCTGCGCAGGGCGTCGCGCACGTGAACGTGCGTGCGTGGGCCGAGCGGTCGGAGATCACGCACGACACCATCTACCGCGTCCTCAACGGCAAACGACCGGTCACCGTAGTGGAATTGGTCAATCTCTGCCGGGCGATCGGGGATGACCCGCTCGAACTGGTGGCCCGTGCAGCAAAGCGCGCTGGGCTTGATCTGGGCGACGGCGCCGACGAGATTGTCCGTTCTGACCGCGCCCGGCTCGCGCTCGAAGCGTCCGGGCTCTGGGACAACCAGGACGCGGCGTACACGAAGGCGCGGTCGGCGCTGAGCAAGACCGGCCACCTGCTGTCACTTCGAGAGTGGCGTGCGTTCGTCGACGGTGCTGGATCGCACTCGTTGGTGATCGCTCTGGCTGACTTCCTCGAGGTGCCGGCGGACTACCTCCTGGGAAAGACGCCGGAAGACGAAGCGCAGCGGATCGACGCACAGCTTGGCCTCGCCCGATCGATGCGATCGCTTGGGGTGACGAAGATCGCCGCGCGCTCGCTCGACGAACTAGAACCCGAGGAGATGGCCACGGTGGAGTCCGCCATCCGTGCGCTGATCGACAAAGAAGAGGGTCCCCGATCCTAGGGAAGTGAGTGCTCACCGAAGGGGGAGCACTGGACGGGAGACATCATGCGAGGACGTCGCCAGGGGCAGGCCGCTCACGAACCTGTCGCGGCGATCGCCGCTGCGCTCGTCTGGAGGACGCCGCTGCCCGACATGGCGGAGTTCGAGGACCTGTGCAGCGCAGTGTCGGCGCTCTACGGGCGCCGGCTGGTCTTCGACGAGATCAAGGACGCCTCGCTCCGCGCAACCACTGGGATCCTGTTCGAGGCGGAGACATTCACCGGGATTCTCGTGCCGGCGGACGACAGCAACTACTACAGCTTCTTGAGTCGGACGCATGAGCTCTGCCATCTGATCGTGCGGAGTGCGCCCGATGACTGGTTCCCGCCGGGTACCGCGCGGCCGCATCAGCCGGCGCCCGACTCGCGTCTGTTCCTTCGCCTCTGTCCCCGGAACAGCTCCGAGTCGAACGACGCTGAGTCAGTGCGAGAAGAGCTGATCGTCGAGGAGATGGCGCGCATGTTCACCCGCAGGCTCTCGGCCTACGCCGACACGACGGAAGAGGAGCACTTCGGGTGATCCAGAGCGCATGTCTTCTGATCCTCATTGTCGCCGTCGCGTTCCGTACTCGGAGGTCGTACCGGAAGCCCGCATGGTGGGCGACCGTGTTCGGCATGGTGTCGCTGGCGACCTACGGCGTGATCGCGGCCCCTCCCGCAGTCCTCGACGGGCTGCTGGGCGACCGGAACCTCCTCACGCTCGTACGCGATGCTTCCGCCGTTGCGGCGATGTGGTCGTTCCACAACGCCGTTGCGGCCGAGCGAGGTTTCGAACGTCGGCGGCTGCCGTGGGGGTCGGTCGTCGCCGCCATCATCGCCTTCACGATTCCGTTCCTGCTCATCGCTGACCCAGGGCATACCTCCCCGCGGTTCGTGCTCGATCGCCTCGATCAGCCAGCCGTGTGGCTGTTCGCGACCCTCTACACAGCGGTCATGGGGATCATCACCGCGCTCACCATCCGAATGCTGGCGGAGCGCCGCACAATGCCGACAATGTTCTGGGTGACGGGGCTATCCCTGATGCTCGTCAGCGACGTCGTCGAAGTGCTCTACCTCCTCCTCGCACACTTCGGACCAGTCTCAGCGGCGTTCCGAGAGCACTACTACTACGTCGCCGAGGTGCCCTTCTTCTCGGGCATCTTCATCGCCGTCGCCGGGTTCATCTGGATCCTCGGCGCACGCACGTTCTGGTGGGCCGCCGCCCGCTGGACCGTCAGCGTCGACGCCCGCGGCCACGGCCCCGACTACCGAGCGAACCGCGTTGCCCTGGCGACAGCGCGCCGCTGGTCCAACCGGCAGCTCGCGTTCGACTCCGCCGCCAACATCCGCGACCGCGTCAAGGTCGGCCTGCAAGAGCTCTCCACCGCCGAACGAATCACGTTCGCGGTCGTTGAACACACGCTGTCCAACAAGCTCGGAGAGGTCACCCCCTGATGCTCGCGCTCATCATCGTGGCCATCGCAGTGGTCGTGCTCGCCGCCGCCTACTGCGCCGCCATGCTCCTGCTCGCGCGCGCCGTGGTGTTCCCACAGCGCGCCCGGCCCGCCAAGATCTTCCACGTCAGCCCCAGCGGGGACGTAGAGCTCACCAGCAACCCGCTGACGCGTTTCGGCGGGATCATCGGGCTCCTCTACGACGACGAGACAAAGCTGGCCGTGCTCACTTCCGCCGTCGACGAGGAAGACGCGGACGGCACCGTGGTGCGTCACCTCGCGGAGCCTGCAGCGCTAGAGGCGGGCACCGACGGGCGAGCGGCGGGGAACGTGTTCACTCCGACGAACGTCACAACGACGCCGCCAGCAAGCGTCGAGATCCACACGGACCACGCTTCCCAGCCCGCGTGGCTGTACGCCGGCACCGGCGCCGCGTCATCCACGTGGGTCATCCACGTGCACGGGATGCTCGCCGGTCGCGACTCAGCGCTACGGAGCGTCCAAGCAGTAGCCGGGGCCGGATACACGTCGCTGGTAATCTCCTACCGAGGCGACCGCGAGGCTGCCGGCGAGACACGCGAACCCTCAGCACTCGGACAAGCAGAGTGGCAGGACCTCGACGCAGCAATCGCGTACGCCAGGTCGCAGGGTGCAGCACGCATCGTCGTCGTCGGTTGGTCGCTCGGCGCAACGGTGGCCCTCGAGGAGACAACACGTGGTCTGCAGGGCGCCTCGATCGACGCGTTGGTGCTCGTTTCGCCCGTCGTGAGCTGGGCACGCACCATCCACTACGGGATGGCCCGTCAACACGTCCCGCGGTGGCTCGCGTCGTCAGCCATCGCCCTGCTGTCATCACGGCTCGGTGCGCGCGTGCTGGGCCTGCCACTGACGCTGAGCCTGACGGAGGCGCTACCGACGGTGTCTATCCCCACCTTGGTCATCCACTCGACGGGTGACCTGACCACGCCGTTCGCAGCATCTGAGGCATTCGCCGCTAGCTCGGACCGCGTCGTTCTTGAACAGTTCCCGGCAAGCCCGCACGCGATGGAATGGAACGCAGCACCGAAGCTTTTCGCCGCCCACGTCGACGACTGGATCGTTGCGAATCTGCGACAAAGTGATGCCGAGGATGTTAAGTAACCTGGACTAAGGCCAGCTCGTTGCGATGATCTTGCAAATCTGCAACACTCATGGACATGAGTGGAGCAGAGGAGATGCGTTCGAGCCAGGGCTCGCCCGATGCTCCGCGCGCGTGCCTGGTCTGCGGCAGCCAGAAGCTCGGCCCTCGGTTCTGCACCGAGTGCGGCACCCAGCTCGTCCCGCCGGTCATCGTCACGCACGCGGTCGGCCCGATGTGGGCAGTAAACGGCCACGTCCTCACCGTGGCGACGGGGGAGGACCTCCGCCGAACGATCCTTGATACCGCCGCCGGCATCGCTCAAGCGGCCGCACCGGTTCGCGTGGTCATCACGGATGGGGCGCGAGTGACCAGGGTCGTTCTACGGCTCGATGGCAGCTCGGTGGCCGAGGGCGACGACGCTGCGGCCTGGGCAGGCCCGGGCGTACAGCCAGTGACCCCGACACGGTCGCGGCCGCCGCTGGTCGGCGTGCACGCCGGCGCCGGTGCCAGCACATGGGCCCTCCTGCTCGACCTCCCGGAGGTGCAGCTCACTGATGAGCCCACCGGTCCGGTCGTGCTCGTCTGCCGCTCGACACCCGCCGGCATCAACGCGACCAAGGCCGCGATCCACGCGCTCGGCACAGGCGCCGTTGACGCCGTTCTGGTCGTTGCCGATGCACCCGGCAAGCCCGTCCCGGCCGCGGCACGCGAACAACGCGTGCTTGCCGGCGCCGTACCGGTCGTGTCGGTGCCGTGGCTTCCCCGCCTCCGGGCGGTGGCAGAAATCTCCCCTGCATTGGCCGGGCAGCTCGCCCGACCCGCGCAACGGGTCACCAAGGCGCTCCTGGGGGCGCAGTCAAACAAGGAGAAGGCCGAATGATCAGCAACGCCATCTACGCCGTCGTAGCCAAGTCACCCAAGCTCGTCGACGCCAGCAGCCGTGCAGGCATGGTCGTCGCACAGGCGTACTGCCTGCCGGGTAAGGCGCAGGACGCCCTCGACACCGCCACCCTCTGGACCCGCATCGTCGCGATCGCGCTCGGGATCATCGCGCTCATCATCCTCGGCATCGGCATGTTCTTCTCCGGCAAGCGCCACGATGGCGGGGAGACCCTCAAGGGTCTCGGCTGGTGGATCGGCGGTGCAGCCCTGATCGGCGCCGCCGCGGGGGTGGCTTCGATCTTCCTCGGGTCGGTGTCGGCAAACTGCAAGCAGATCCCCGGCGCGTAACCGACACCAACTCCGGGAGGCCGTCATGGCACAACGCAACCGCAACAACAAGGGCATCGGCGACACCGTCAGGCGCGGCTGGAACTCCAAGCCCGCCGCAGTGGGCGCGATCATCGTCCTCGCTCTCGTGGTGATCGTCGTCCTGCTCGCCATTGTCCTCGGCGTGTTCGCTCCAGTGAAGAACGGCGGAGCGGCTGCACCCACGGCAGCGAACAACGCACCGACCGCTGCACCTACTGGAGCGTGCGACGTCCCAACGACGGGTGCGGCCGCTTCCGCGGTGCCTTCCGATCTCCGGTGGCACGCCGGCCGTGGCGGCATCACATGGCCGGTATCGGGCGCGGTCGGTCCGACCAAGAAGGTCGACGGCTTCCCCACATGCTTCGCGCGCACCGAGTCCGGGGCTGCTCTCGCGGCAACCACGGCGTACCTGGGGCAGTACGACACGGGTCACAGCGTGAAGGAGCTCTTGAACTTCTACATCGAGGACGGGCCCGGCAAGGCGGATGCTGTCGACAGCACGGTGAAGGCGCAGACGGCGCCTGAGGACCTGCGGTCGCAGGGCAACAGCGTCGCCGGGTACTCGGTGGAGTCGTTCGCGAAGAACCGCGCGGTGGTGGACGTCGTCTTGACACAGCCGTCGAGCTCGACGGGGTACTTCGCGGTCCCGCTGACGATGACCTGGACCCACGACGACTGGAAGATGACCGTTCTCGATAACGGCGCGCTCTACTCCGGCAACCCACTCACCCCCTCCGAAGGGGACTTCACCGCCTGGGGAGGCTCAGATGGCTAACGGCGTCGGTGACACGGTCTGTCACCTCGTAATCGGGTGCGATGCGGCCAAGAGCGCGGTCGGAGACGCCGTGGGGGCCGCGGCCTCCAGTGGCTTCAAGCAGGCTGCGGACACGATGTTCTCGGCCTACGACGACATCATGAAGCAGTTCCTGACGAGCTGGACCGGCTCCGGGTTCCTGGTGTCGCTCGACAACAAGGCGACTCAGTGGTTCCAGGACACGTCCCTGCCGATCACGATCGCGCTGCTCACCCTCGGCCTCATCGTCGCCGGTGCCCGGGTGATGTACTCGCGGCGCGGGGAGCCATTCCAGGAGGTCATGGGCGCACTCGGTCGCGCAGTCGCGGTCATCACACTTGGAACCGCGGCGATCCAGATTTTCGTGTGGGGCGGTGACGCCTACGCGCAGTGGATCCTCAAGGCATCCGGGATCAGCGCGACCGGCGGGTACACGGCCGCAGGCTTCGCCGCAGCTTCCCCCGGGCTGGCGCTGATCTTCGGCCTACTCGGCGTGATCGCCGTCGGCCTGCAGTGGGTCATCATGTTCGTCCGACAGGCGTTGATGCTGCTACTCAACGCGTTCTGGCAGATCTCGGCCTCCTACGCCCTCCTCAAGCGGGGTGAGCAGGCGTTCGAGAAGATCACCGCCTGGATCATCGCGTTCATCATCTACACGCCGCTTGCGGCGTCGATCTACGCGTTCGCGTGGCGGCTCAAGGACGGGCAGGACGGCGTCGGCGGTGTCCTCTACGGGCTGATGCTCATCGTCCTCGCCGTTGTGGCGCTGCCGGCGATCATGCGACTCCTCATCCCCGCATCCGGGACCCTCGGGGGCGCGATCGGCGGGGCGATGGCGCTGGGTGTCGGCGCTGCAGCGCTGCAGGCCGGTGTCGCGGTCGGCGCGGCGGTCGCCACCGGTGGGGCCTCTGCCGGCGCGGGAGCTGGCGCAGGCACCGCGGCGACGACATCGACGACGAGCACCAGCGTTGCCGAGGGCGGCGAAATGGCCTCCGCGGGTGGACAGGCCGGCGGTTTCGGATCGGACAGCACACCGACCGCCGGTGGCAGTAACGGCGACGCGTCCAGCTCCGGCAGCTCGGGCAGCGATGGCGCCGCAGGCATGGTCGGCGGGGAATCAGCGTCGGGTGCTGGCGGCAGTGACGGGTCGAGCGACGGCGGTAGCGGTAGCGGTAGCGGGACGCCTGCCGCGGGCGGGGCATCGGATTCCGGCTCTGGACCGGCGTCGGGCAGCCGCGCGGGATGGGCTGCGGCCGGAGCTGCGGCGGACAGCTCTGAGGGTGCAGCGAACACAGCGGAAGGAATGATCGGTGAGTGACGCAACAGCAGGAAAGCGGGTCCGGTTCGGCAACTGGTTGCCGACCACGAAGGGCACCCTCGGCGGGCTGACGCTCATCGGTTGGGCGATGCTCCTGACCGGCGTGATGGTCATGGTCGTCTGCCTCGTCGTCGGCTGGTGGCTCGCGGGCATCCTCGCCGTCCTCGCCGGCGTCGTCGGCAACGCCCTGTTCATCGTCCGGTGGGGCGACCCGACAGCCGGTCGCACGGTCGCGGCCCGCGTCTGGGACCGGTCCGTGGACCGCAAGCGCCAGCGCGCGGGAACGAATCACTACCGCACCGGGCTCTTCACCGAGCTGCCGGACGACGCGCTGACGGCGCTACCCGGGATGCTCTCCGACCTCGAGGAGATCACGGGCGTTGACGGTGAGGGTGAGGAGTACGTGCTCCTGCACCACCGGAAGGACTCCCGGAACCCGCTGCTTGCCGCGACGTTCACCTGCCACCCCGACGGCACCGCACTGCTGCCGCAGGACCGCATCAACGCGCAGGTGTCCGAGTTCGGCGGGTGGATCGCGTCCCTGTCACGGGACACCGCGATCGAGGGCGCCGTGATCGTGGTCGACTCCGCCCAGGAATCCGTCGACCCCCTGATCGCAAAGATTGACGGCGAAGTCTCGCCGCATGCCCCCGCGGCCGCGCAGCGTCAGCTCCGCGAGGGCGCACGGGCCCTGCCGCCGGCCTACGCCGACGTCGAGGTGTTCACCTCCGTGGTGTGGAGCGTCCACGAGCTCGCCGAGAACGTCAACGAGGCCGCAGCTGACATCGCAGCGAAACTGCCGAACCACCGGGCGCTCCTCGCGGGCGCCGGCGCCGGGAGTCCCGCGGTGGCCACCAGCCAGGACCTCGCCCGTGCCGTACGCGTCGCGTACCAGCCGGAGCGATCGCGCGAGTTCGGCTCCGACGACCTCGCGGGGCTGCCGTTCCGGATGAAGGTCACCCAGGCGGGCCCCGACGAGTTCCACGACGACCAGCGGCGGATCTGCTACCACGACGGGGTCGCGTCGATGACGGCGATGATGGTCGCCCCTCCGCAGATGCACATCACCGAGGACTTCCTCGAGGTGCTGTTCCGGCCCAACGGGAAGTTCCTCCGCAAGCGCACCGCCGTGTTCTACCGGCCGCTCAGCCCGGGGGCTGCGATCAAGGCAGCGAAGAAGCTCGGTGCGAACGCCCGCCGCAACTCCACCACCGCCACCGGCCAGGACGACGAGATGGCGAAGTACCGGCGGCAGCTCGCGAAGAAGACGGAGCTGGACCTGATGACCGGTGCGTCGATGACGGCGTTCGCGATCGAGGTCAGCGTCACGTTCGAGCCGTCCAAGCGCGGCATCCGGAACGCGACCACGGAACTGAAGAACATCCTCGACGGCACCGGCATCGCGTACCGGTTCGTGGAGACCGACGCCGCCGCCGGCTTCCACTCCACACTCCCGCTCGGTGTCCTGCCGTGGGCGTACGCGACAGCGATCCAGGGCGTCACGGATCGGACCGACTGATGCGGCTGCAGGACGTCGGCACCGTGGAGACCGTCGTGCCGAAGCGCGACGACCTCGCGGACGCTCGGAAGGGCAAGCTCGCCGACCGGCTCCACGAGCTCGAGGCCGCCACGAGCCAGGGCTTCGTCCTGGTCCACACCGTCGTCCTCGAGGGCGAGCAGTACGCCACCTTCGTCGACACCCTCATCCAAGACAGGAGCGCTCTCTGATGGCGCAAAGCATGACGAAGCGGCTCACCCGGACCCCGTCGGGGTTCTTCGCCCCGAACGGCGGCGGGTGGGAGCAGATGCCGCAGCCGCCGCGGTGGTACGCCACCAGCGTGCAGGTGTGCGGGATCTACCCGTTCGGCGCCGGCACCGGGCGTCCCATCGACGGCTCCCCGCTCGGCGAGGACATGATGACCCACACCGCCGTGTGCACCGACCACGACGCCCTCTACCGGGCTAACATCATCTCCTCGCCCTCGGCGTTCCTGTTCGGCCTGAACGGCAACGGGAAGTCCAGCACCGCGCAGACGCTCATCGGCGGGCAGGTCGGCCGCGGGCTCACGCCGGCGATCTTCGACCCGATCAAGGGCGAGCACGTCCCGTGGATCGAGGAGCTCGGTGGGACCGTGTTCTCGATCGGCCCGCAGGCCCGCCACCAACTGAATCTGCTCTCGCCCGGTCCCCTCGGCTACGCCGCCCGCCGCATCGGCGGGAAGGTCGGCGCCGAGCTGCTGCAGCTCGCACGGGCGAAGTCGATCGACCTGGTGAAGCTGTGCGTGAAGATCAGCCGCGGCAGCCGCGAACCACTCAGCGATATCGAGGAAACCGCCGTCGAGGCGATCGTCGACACGATCCTGAACCGCGTCGGCCCGAACGAGACCGCGGTTACCGCGGACCTGGTGCGCGCGTTCGCGGAAGTGTCTCCCCTCATGCTCGAGCGGACCGGCCTGTCCACGCCGGAGGCGTTTCACACGCGATTTGCCCGGCTCGGGGAGTCGCTGCGATCGCTGATGACCGGGCAGATGGGGCAGATGCTTTCCGGCACGAACTCGATCGAGTTCGAACCGGGCAACCCGGGCGGGTTCTGCTTCGACACGTCCTCGATTGGGCAGGGGAACACGAAGCTGCTCTCCGCGGCGATGCTGTCGACCTGGTCGCTCGGCATGGACGCGATCGACGCGCACTGGGAGCTCGCGCAGTACGAACTCGCGAAGGAAGCCGAGGCGTACGCCAACGGCGACCGCTACCAAGCGCAGGTCACGTGGGGCGGCTACACGTCCCTGATGGATGAGTTCTGGTACCCGATCCGCGCCTGCGAGGGCATGGTCGACCTCGTCGACGGCCTGTCCCGCACCAACCGCAGCGTGGGAGCTGCGGAGTTGAAGGTGTCGCACTCCCCGAAGGACCTGCTGTCGCTGCCGAACGCGGACGACCGGGAGAAGGCCAAGGGGTTCATCGAACGCTCCGGGCTGCTGATGCTGATGGCGCTCAGCCGGGACGACCTCAACGAGCTCAGCAAGGTCCGGTCGCTGACGCCGAAGGAGATCGACCTCGTCGCGAAGTTCAACTCGTCCAAGACGTGGCGGTCTCCGCGGCGGCAGAAGGGCACCAAGGGTGCCCCTCCCGGCGCGGGGAAGGTGCTGCTGAAGATCTCCGAGCGCGTCGGGATCCCCGTGCAGATGCTCCGCACCCAGACGCAGATGGCCCTCCACGACACCGACGAGCGCTACCAGTGACGACGAACCCTGAGACGACAAGCCGAGAGACAGGACGAACGATCATGCCGAACAGCACTGTGCACGTCGATTACGACCTGGTCGCGAACGGCGACCACATCACCATCGGGGACGCCACGTTCACCGGCGACAGCGCCTACCCCGACGCCATCGGGTGGCTCACCGCTCGCGCGGCGAGCACCGGCGCGGCCGTCGTGGTCCGCAGCTACGACGCCGGCACGGGCGCCGACACGCTGTTCAGCATCGACGGGGCCGGCACCATTGAGGCCGTCACTGGTGCCGTCTCCGACAATGCCGCCGGATCCCCGTGGGAAGCACAGCCCGCAGCGCCGGCAATCCCGCCAGCCCCTCGAGGTGAGTACGCCGACGTAGCGCGTGAACTCCGTGGGGAGCCGGTCAGCCTCGCCCCCGCCGGCGCTCCTGCCCTCGACCCGCTCCGCGCCGCGCCGGCAGCGCCGACCTCACCGGCAGCGTCGGAGGCCGACGCTGGTCCGTCGACGCGTCGCGAGGCTCGGCAGTCGTTCCTCACCCGCGAAGAGGTCGAGGAACCCGCCACGCAGGGCCTCCGCGGGATCCTCGCCCGGATGGGTCTGCGGGTCTCACCGTCGGCCGCGGAGCGCGCAGAACGCGACTGGACGCGGCTGGTGAGCCAGCACTGGCCCGGCCCGCGGACGATCGCGATCGTCAACGGGAAAGGCGGCGTCGGGAAGACGATGACGACCATCAGCCTGTCGAGCGTGTTCGCTCGCCACGGCGGCGCCGGCGTCCTCGCGTGGGACAATAACCAGACCCGCGGGACCCTCGGCTGGTCCACCGAGCAGGGCCCGCACGATGCGAGCATCCTGGACCTGCTTCCGCAGGTTTCACGGCTCCTCGGCACCGGCGCGCAGTCCGCGGACCTCGCGCACTACGTGCACCACCAGACCCGAGACCGGTACGACGTCCTCCGCTCCAAGCCCGAGGTCCTCGCCACCGAGCAGCGCTTCGACGCGACGACCGTGGACTCCATCCACAACGTCGCCGCGAAGTTCTACCGGCTCGTGTTCATCGACTCCGGCAACGACGAGACGGACCCGATGTGGCTCCGCGCGATCGAGCGGGCGGACCAGATCGTCGTCCCGACGATCGGGGAAGCGAAAGCGGCCGAGTCCGCAGCGCTCCTGCTTGAAGGGCTCCACGCCCGCGGCGGTCACTTCGCTGACCTCGCGGACAAGGCCGTCGTCGTGGTCAGCAAGCACAAGCACGACCTGCCCGACGCGGAGCTGACGAAGATGGCGTCCGGGTTCTCCGGCCTCGCCCGCGACGTCGTCACGATCCCGTACGACAAGGGGCTCGGCGCAGACGTCATCAACTACGGCGGCCTCCGACCGGAGACGCAGCGCGCCTGGCTCGCCGCCGGCGCTGCCGTCGCGAAGGGGCTCTGACCTGCCCATGACGAAGAAGAACCTCGCGATCGCGATTGCACTGCTGGGCGTCATTGCGATCGCGCTCATTCTTCTCGCGGTCAGGGCACACCTTCCGCACCGCGGCGAGGACGCCAGCTCGACGTCGTCACCCATTCCCTCGGCTTCCGCAGCGCCGACCTCGGGAGACGTCGCTCACGCGGTCGCTGAGCGGTTCTGCGAGCCCGATGCGACGAAGAACACCTGGCAGCGGTCACTCACCCCGTACCTGACCCCCGATGCGTGGCAGCTCTACTCGGCGGTGCGGCCGGCGAACGTCCCGTGCGCCGACGTCCACGACGACGGGAAGCCCGTAGGGGACCAGCAGACGTCGACGGACCGGGCGTACCAGTTCACCGCCTCCACGGGCGGTCCCGTGACGGTGACGCTGCACCGCGACACCAAGCGGGACCCGTGGCTGGCGTCCTACATCAACGCCGGACAGGAGTAGCTCATGGGCGGCAAGGGGAGCATGATCGCGATCGTCGCGCTCGCGCCGATCCTCGGCGTGGTCCTGGTCGTCGTGGTGCTGTTCACGATCATCACCGGCGCCGGCGACGACGACGCCGCGGCCGCGACCTGCGGGGCGACGGGCACCGTGTCCGGTACCGCCGTAGCGGTGCAGGAGGGGAACCTCCCCGCGAAGATCGGCCCCTACTCCGGTGACCAGGTGAAGAACGCCGCGGCGATCATCTCGATCGCCAAGCAGCGCGGGCTCACCCAGCACGCCCAGCAGACCGCGCTCATGGCCGCGATGACCGAGTCCACGCTCAACAACCTCTCTGGCGGGGACCGCGACTCCGCCGGCCTGTTCCAGATGCGCCCCTCCCAGGGGTGGGGAACACACGCGCAGATCACCGACATCAGCTACGCGACAACTGAGTTCTACGAACGCCTGGTGAAGGTGCCCGGCTGGGACACCATGAGCCCGGGCGAAGCAGCTCAGGCCGTCGAGGGATCGGCGTTCCCCGACGCGTACGCGACGAAGTCGGCGTACGCGGTCGAGATGATGAACGCCCTGTCCGCGGTGACGGTGTCGACGGTGTCGCAGACCACCGAGGGCGCTACCTGCACCGCAGGAGCGGCCTCAGGTGCCGCCGCTGGCGGCACGAACAACGCTCTGGTCGGTGGCGAGCAGCCCGCGACGGGGCCGCACGCGGCGCAGATCAACCAGGTCATCGGGTTCGCGAAGCAGCAGCTTGGCGAGAACTACGTCCTCGGCGGCGCCGGCCCAAACGTCTGGGACTGCTCCGGACTGACCAAGGTCGCCTACGCGCAGATCGGTATCCACATCGACGCCGGCCACTCCGCGACCACGCAGTGGCGCAACGGCGTCGCCCGCAGGCAGATGCACCCCCTGTCGGAAGCGCAACCCGGGGACCTCATCTTCTGGGGCGGCAACGACGCCTGGCACGTCGGGATCAGCCTCGGCGGCGACATGATGATCGCCGCTCCCAAGCCCGGTGACGTCGTGAAGATCCAGAAGGTGTGGGGCACCCCCAACGGCCAGGTCTGGCGACCCGTCGACGGCCTCTGAGCGCCGGCCTCTGAGCGTCATCGACGCCGGTACACGA
This sequence comes from Curtobacterium sp. VKM Ac-1395, assembly GCF_015350975.1. Classification (GTDB taxonomy): domain Bacteria; phylum Actinomycetota; class Actinomycetes; order Actinomycetales; family Microbacteriaceae; genus Curtobacterium. The sequence continues at coordinate 48,859 of NZ_JADKRX010000007.1, read as the reverse complement.
ACGAAGCAAGGAGCACACCATGACAGCACTCACGCACCGCGTCGACGCGGCCACGGTGACACTCGAGGACCTCGCCGCGCTCGAGGGGACGACGCTCGTGTGGCGAGGGCGGACCGCGTCGGTCGGCGCGTTGTTCTCCCCGCTCGAGGGGGAGATGCCACCGGACCTGCTCGCGCTCACCGCTCCCGAGCACATGGTCGACCTGCTGGAGTACCAGCCCGACCACCGGTACCGACGCGTGGATGCACTCACCGATGATCTCGGCAGCGTTGCCGCGGTCCTCGATCGGCTGGCGGCCCTCGCGCCGGCCGAGCCGGTCGTGCGGTTCGGTGGCGGACTGGAGCTCGACGGGCCCGGGCTGCGGGATGTGCCGGCGGTAGCGCTCTGGACCGGACGGACGTGGTGAGCATGACCGGGATCGGCCGCACCATGACCGGCGTCGCGGACGCTCTGCACGACGTCGTCGACGCGTACAAGAAGGCCCGCCGGGAGCGCGACGAGATGATCGTCGCCGCCGTCCCGGTGCTCGGCCAGCACGGCGTCGCGGAAGCATCCGGGCTGTCCCGGCGCCGCGTCCGCCAGCTGCTTGCTGAGGCGGAAGCGGCTGACCGGAGAGGGGACCCCCGATGAGACGCCGCATGAAGCAGCACCTCCTCACCGCGGCGGTCCTCGTCGCGGCCGCCGGCCTCGGCGCGATCGCCGCTCCCTACGTTCATCCGAGCACGGCGACTGGTGACAGCCTGCCGGCGTCGACGGCCGCTCCGTCCACCTCGAGCACGACGTCCTCGGCCACGGCGTCGGATGCGCTGCAGGACCTCCACGCCCTGGCGGTGTCAGATGCCTACGTGCCCGGGTACGACCGGGCCGCGTTCGGGCAGGCATGGGCCGACGTCGACCACAACGGCTGCGACACCCGCAACGACGTGCTGCGCCGAGACCTCGCGGGCGTTGTTACCCGCGCCGGCACCCGCGGGTGCGTGGTGCTCTCCGGGACGCTGCACGACCCGTACACGGGCCGCACCATTGCTTTCCGCCGCGGGGAGACGTCGAGCTTGGCGGTACAGATCGACCACCGGTACCCGCTCGGGCTCGCCTGGCAGCACGGAGCGGCGGCGTGGACGCCCGCGCAACGAGAGCAGTTCGCCAACGACCCGGTGAACCTCGCCGCGGTCGGCGGGCCCGCGAACGAGCAGAAGTCCGACGCAGGTCCCGGGGAGTGGATGCCGGCGAACGCCGGCGACGCGTGCACCTACGCCACGACGTTCGTGGCCGTGGCCACGAAGTGGCGGCTGTCGCTCGGGACTGCCGACGAACACGCACTGGAGGCCACCCTCACCGGATGCGCTGAGCAGGGGAGCAACTGATGAAGACGACGACACCGGACCCGTTCCAGACGGCGCTCGAGCAGTTCCAATGGCCGTGGTGGGGTGTGCCGCTGATCGTCGCCGTGGTGGTGATCGTTCTCGCCGGCGGGGTACTGTTCCTGGTCCGCACGCGCGGCGGCAACCCGGTGGACCGGATGCAACGGCACCTGCGCGCCGGGAACAACCTGGCGCCGGTGCTATACCCACGCCGGCGGAAGGATGCCCAGCAGCTGCACCCGAACGCGGTCGACCTGCCGCCCGGGCAGAAGATCGGCACGCTCGTCGGGACGGGGTCCGCTTGGGTGTGGCAGGGGTGGCGGGACGTCGCGATCTACATCTTCGGGCCCGGACGAGGGAAGACCACCGGCTCCGTCGTCCGGCACGTGCTCGAGGCGCCCGGCCCGGCCGTGATGACCTCGAACAAGGTCGACGGCGTCAAGGAGGTCCTCGCCGGTCGGAAGCGCATGGGCGAGCAGTGGGTGTACGACCCGACGCAGGTGTACCGACGTGAGCCGCGGCCGGACTTCATCTACGACCCACTGTGGGACGTCGAGGATCTCACCACGGCGCAGGAGCTCGCGGCGATCTTTGAGGCGAGCACCAAGGACGCGGACAGCAAGAGCGACGCGCAGTTCGACTCGCAGGGCCGGGACCTGTTCGCCTACGCCCTCCTCGCCGCGAAGCTCGACGGGATGGGGCTCGGGCAGGTCTACAGCTGGATCACGAAGCAGGAGCACGCGGAGATCCGCGCGATCATGCAGAAGCACGGCCAGACTGGTCCGGCATCGGCGCTGGTCGGTCTGCAGGGGCAGCCGGACAAGACGCGGGGTAGCGTCTACGCCACCGCGCAGCGGATGGCGTCGGCGATCGCCAACGACACGCTGCTGGCGTGGGCGAGTGCGCCCGGGGTGCGGAAGTTCAACGCGGAAGCGTTCGTCCGCGGCACGGACACCGCCGTGCTGATCTCCCGGAACGGTCCCGGATCGGGCGGCGCGTTCGTCGCGGCGCTGGTGCGGTCGATTTCCCGTGCGGGGGAGCGGGCGGCGGCCGCGGACGGTGGCCGCATCACGACGCCCGTGGTGTTCGAGCTCGACGAGGTAGCGAACATCGTCCGGTGGCCTGAGCTGCCCGACGTGGTCTCGTTCTACGGCTCGATGGGCCTGATCCTCGGCATGTACTTCCAGTCGTGGGGGCAGATCGTCCGGGTGTTCGGCAACGAGGGTGCCGCCACGCTGTGGAGCGCATCGTCGATCCGTGTCTACGGCGGCGGGGAATCGACGCAGTCGCCGTTTCTCAAGCGGTTCTCCGAGAGCATCGGCAACTACGACGAGTGGACCACCAACACGTCCTCGGGCCGCAACGGGTCGACCCGATCGCGGGTGTCGAAGTCGAAGCCGATCCTTCCGCCCGACGTACTGGCGCACCTGCCGAAGTGGCGGGCGGTGTTCGACGGGAGCGACGTCGGGCCGGTGCTGATCCGCACCCGGCCGTGGTTCCTGGACAACGTGCTCAAGGCAATGATCGAGGGCCGAGAAGTCAAGAACGGGAAGATCGTCAAGGAGAAGAAGACGGCCGCGGAACGGCCGTCGACGACGGACAGAACCGGCCGTGTCGAGCCCGTTTGATCCTGAACACTGGCCCGCCGGCTACGGCCCCGGCAGCAGTGCAGCCGGCGGCGGAGGGGGAGGGGACGAGCCCCCGCCGTGCGACGACGAGGACGCACCGCCGCCCGTCGACGACGAGGGCGCGCCGTCGGCAGATCCCGGCACCGGTGAGGTCCTTCCGTCTGGACCGGGCGACCCCGCGGCCGCACCCCCACGGAAGCCAAAGCAGGATCCCCGCGAAGCGTTCCTGCAGTGGGTGAGCGAGCAAATCGGGCAGGTCGAGGCGTATCAGCAGCCCATCGCGCAGAAGCCGGCGTGGTGCCCGGAGTGGTGGAAGCACCCGGAGGTCGTACAACGGCTCTACGTCGCATGGAAGGCGTACCAGCAAGCGGCCGAGCGTATGTCCGAAGACAAGGGAGCGAAATCCGGGTGGTGGGTGCAGCACTGGGACCACCACGCCCGGATCCTCTTCGACAAGCAGCAGGGACCGTTCCGAGCATGCAACCAGGCAGGCCACCTCGCCGACAACGACTACACGCCGCTCCCGATCGTGGTGGAGCTACCGCCCAACGACGCGCGCATGATCTGATCCCAGATCATGCGCGTCCAGACCCTCGCCCAGATCCGTGGCGCGGGGAAGAGGGGACCCATTGCAACGCAATGGCATTACCCGAGCGACTGCTGCAATGGGGTATACCTCACCGCTACATAGCAGCGCACGTCGAGCGAGACAAAGATTCGAGAGGTTCGACGACTGATCGCAGGGCGAAACTTGCCGCAAACCGACACCGCCTTGGCAACCGTAGGAATTACCGCGGACGCTCCTCGGCATCCCGAGTTCACCCGTCCCCTGGGACCAATCAGCGACCTATGAGCTTGGTGACCGCAGCGAGGATCTGCGAGAACGTCGATACCGGGATGGCTTCGTCGTGGCGGTCATCGACAGCACGTGGTCCGAAGGCACGGTCCACGAATTCCAACCGAGCGGTGTCGGACTCGGACTTGTCGACGTTCGCCAGGAACGGTCCGAACGCCCGAAGCTCCAACTCCGTGCGCTTGCTATCTTGCCCAGACGACACGAACCGTGATCCGAGCCGGATCGCTACGGTGGCGGCGGATGCAGCCAATGCCCCGATGGCGGCGCGGACAGCGAACGTTGCCCACAGCGCCTCCCCGGCGCCCTCTTCCACAGGCCGGGTTAGCAGCAGGATCAGTGGTACCGCCGCTGTGCACAGCAGCACGAACCCCAGACCGTAGAGGCATAGTCCGACAACACGAGTGGTGAGCGCCTCCCGTGAGAAACTCTGTGCGAGGGTGTTCGCTGCCGCCGCTGCAGTAAGAGTCTCGTACTCCTTGTTTGTCTCCCGCAGTCGTTGGAGCGTGCCGTCGGCTTCTTGGAGTTTTTGCTCGATCGCCGCCTTGAATGGGGCGAAGTCCTCATCGAACCGCTCCCCTTGCGCTTGCTGCCACGCCGTATAGTTCTTCGTGTTTGTCGACTCAAGTTCGTTGATCCGTTTGGTGCCGTTGTCGACGACTGTGTCAACGCGCGTCTCGTACCCGTCAACGGTTTCGCCGACACTGCTCGCCGTGTTTTGCAACGATTCCAACGCCGTAGAGGCCACCGTGAACCGCTGCTCCGCCTCCTCGCCGAGCTCCTCCAGCCGTTCGCCGAGCGCAGTTCGTTTCTCGTGTAGGCGGGCGATGTCCACGTCCTGCTGTTCAACGAGGTCGTCGTAGAAGCTACGGAGCTGCGCCTGTTGCGCCGGAGGCAACGGAGGCGTCCACATCGCGTACAGCGGTTGCAGGGTGCCCTCGGCATAGATGACGGCTTGATCGGTGTAAGACGGACTGGCGGCGGTGGACCGGTTCTGCAAGTAGGACAGCGCGGAGGTCCACGGACTGTGCAAGTCGTCTAGAAGTGCCTGGTTGAACCGGCGGGCGTTGTGTGCGCCGAGCGGTTTCACCGCCTGCGAGAAAGCCAGCAACTCTCGAACCCGGCTTAGCTCGCTTCGTTCCGCATCGCTCACCGCGTCATGAAGAGAGCCGATCAGCGTTGATGCCGTCTGCAACGTGTCCCACAGCGGATGCGCCTGGAATTCCGATTTCAACACTGGGTCCTCCGATCAGCGAGCTTCTCTTCAATCTACGGGTCGGCACGCACATACTTGGCACCGCCGCCGGCTCCCTCGTGGCGATTCCGCTGCCCGCTGCTCGCCGCCAGCAGGATCTGTGACGTCAGTTGTAGTCATCGACGACAACGAGCTTCGCGCCGTCGCTGTCCTCCGGAAACTCGTTTGCATCACAAGCGAAATCCCAGGAGTCCGTAGTGTCCACGAGCGACGGAACCCTACGTGGGTCGTCGGCTTCACACGTCAGCTCTGTACCGTCGCTAAACGTGATCGTTGACACCGGACTGAACTTGATCCCGTTACTTTTGAGGATCGTGGACCCGAGGGTCAGTTCCGTGTCAACGGATGTCGTGTTCAACACGGCCGAGTCGACTGTGTAGAAGCCCGTGTCCGTGTTGTCCGTGATGTCGTTGATCGTTGCAGTGTTTGTGACCTCGAGCGGGTCAGCTTGTTCCTGGGCGCACCCGGCGAGAGTGACAGTGATGCCTGTCGCGACAGCCAGCGCAGCAGCACCTCGGCGTACCGGTATCCGAGAAATCATCATGGAATAAGACTGGCAGATGGCAGACCGACATGCTTTGTTAGAGCAGGTCGAGTTGCCGATAGAACTACCAACTGGTGTGGAACGCGACCGCTGGTTGTGATGTCAGATTATGCGTGGCCCATCAACGGACGGCCGAGAGTTGACATAGGAGACCGCTATCGGCGCGGACAGTGACGGCCGGTCACCCCGTGGGATGACCGGCCGTTGTTGCGCGTGGGGGAGTGGTGTCAGTGTGCGGCGTCGTACGCATCGCGGACTGCCTGGCTGATGCGGCCGCGCGAGGAGACGTCATGTCCGTTTGCGTTTGCCCACTCGCGGATCTTCCCGAGTTCTTCCGAGTTACCACGCCGTGGCGCACTCCCGATGCTGGCACGGCCGGAGCGGCTGCTGACCTTCCGGGCGGCGGCGATGTAGTCGGAGAACGCGTCGCGGAGCGCGTCGGCGTTGTTGTCTGTGAGGTCGATTTCGTAGTTGGTGCCGTCGAAGCCGAAGGTGACGGTGCGGCCGGCGCCGTCTTCGATGGTGTCGCCGGTGAGGTCATCGACGATGTGCGTGGTGACTTTCTGCGCCATGTTTGTGCTCCAATCGGGGACGGGCTCCTAGCCTGACAGAGATGGTCGGCCTTTCTTGCATCGAGACGGGAGAGTGCTACATCTCGGTGTCGCGAACGAACGCTGCGAAGCCGGGGATGGTGAACTCGAGCATTCCGCGGTCGGCGGGTTGGATGAGGCCCTTGTCGATCAGGCGCGCGCGCGGTGTCGAGAGCTGGTTGCTGCCGGTGTTGAGTGCCCCTGCGATCGATGAACGGGACGCGGGACCGTCGCCGAGATTCGCGATAGCGGCAAGCATGCGTCGTTCGGCTGGTGAGCAGGCAGACCACCGCGCGCGGAAGAGGGCTTCGAGGTCCGCTTGCATTGCGACGTGGCCGTGCTCGACGGCGTCGATGTCGATGATGCCGCCCGGGTCCGGCCGGCCGGCGGCCGTCCATGCGGCATCCGCGATGAGTTGCACGGAGTACGGGTACCCCTGTGCGATTTCCAGAGCTCGGTCGACGGCGGGCGGTGACCAGTGCACGCCGAGTGCTCGTGCGGGGCCGATGAGCGCGATCTCCTCTGCTTCCCGATGCAGTGGCCCGAGGGGCCGGTACGCGAGACGTTCGCTGAAGGTGACGATCCCCGCGATCGTCTCGGGCGCGTTTGGGAGCCCGGCGGCGAATACTGCTGCACGAACGTCGGAGCCTTCGCCTTGCAGGTGTTGCCAGGCGTAGACCAGCGTGCGAAGCCCTGCTGGGTCGGCGGATTGGATCTCGTCGATGAGGATGACCAGGGGGGATTCGTTGGCGGCTGCCGCGATTACGGCCTCAAGCGCGCGCGCCCCCGACAGCTCGAGTTCTTGGCGGTTGTTCGCTGGGTGGAAGGTACCGGTCGCGGTCGCGACACCTGGCACCCCAACAGAGAGCTGCAACGTCTCGATCCTGCTCCGAAGCGCCGCTCGTGCTTTGCCGCTGAACCCGTCGGTCGCGCGCCGGAGCTCGGCGGCGATCTGCGCCACCAGTCCCTGTTCTTCGCCTGCGGTCACCCACACCGTCACTGCGCCACGTGCTGCAGCATGACGCTGGTATTCCCGGAGGAGGGAGGTCTTCCCAAAGCCGCGGGCCGCGTGGTCGACCCGGATGCGGCCCACCAGGCGGCCGAGGTCAATCAGTGTGGACAGACGTTCGTCGACCTCAGCGATCTGCTGAGCACGCCCAGGCACAGTTCGGGCAATCTCCCCTGGGGTGTAGGGGCTTGGCTGCATCAGACCACCGATCGTTTGTTATGAAGCTGGGATTTCATAACAGAGTATCAACTGCCGTCGTGCTCACCTTGCGCACTGTCCCACAGCGTGTACTGCCCCCCGCGACGTCGCGGTTTACACGTGCTGCTCATGCGGCTCGCGCCGGTAGGAGTGTCTGCAGCGCGAGTATCCCATCGCGCGCTCGAGTTTTCGCGGAGCCGACGGTCACGCCGAGCCGTTCGGCAAGTTCGGGTCCAGTTAGTTCGTGGAGGTACCGCAGCACGACAGCGTCGCGTTGCTTCGTGCTGAGCCCGGCGAGGGCAGTCACGAGCAGTGGGCGCATGAGCATCGTGTCCACGGCATCCATGCCGGCATCGCCGTACTCCTGATCGCGGCTTCCGATGCGGAGGTCTCGGGCTCGTGAGGACTCACTCGATCGGATGCGGTCGATCGCTCGCCGGTGCGCGATGGTCCGCAACCAGGACTGCAGCGAGGCCTTGGCGGGGTCGAATCGTTCGGGGCGCTCCCAGAGCTCGATGAAAGCGTCATGTGTGACGTCTTCGGCAAGGTCGGCGTCGCGGATGATGCTCCGCGTGAAGCGCCGAAGTCCGGGTGCAAGCGCACGGTAGAGGCCGTCGAACGCTGTTGCGTCTCGTGCGACCAGCGCGGCCGCGATGCCAGTATCAGTGAACGCGGCCGTGGTCCGTGCAGTCACGCGGCTCACCTACCCTTCCGATCGATCGGTCGGTCGGTCGGTCGATCACGGTAGTTGTATCCGCAGTGCGGCGGAGACCCCCAAAACGGGAACAGCACCTCGCTGCTGCGAGATGCTGTTTCCGTTCCCCGGCTCAGAAGGCACCCAAGGGGCCTGCGATCAAGTGCTTACTTGATCTGCGCGGTGATGGTGGCGGTACCGACGAGGAGGCCGGCCTTGACGGCGTCGGTCTTGAAGGTGCTGTTGAGCAGCTTCGCGGCGTCGGCGGAGACGTGGACGGTGGTGCCGGTCAGGATCGCGTTGTCACCCTCGAGCTGGAGGGCCTTCAGCGAACCGCCGTGGAGGGAGAACAGGTACGCGTTCGGGGCAGCGACCTCACCGTTGACGAGGACGTCACCGTAGAGCTTGGACGAGCCGGGGTTCACGACGAAGTTCTCCAGCGTCACCGTGGTGTCGCCGGCCTTCAGGGTGAGGCCGGAGTCGTCGTGGTTGAGCAGGCCCTGCACGTAGGGACGGTAGTTGCCGTCCGGGCTCCAGTAGGTGACCGAGCCGGCGGTGATCGGGAACGACACGGCGCCGTCGGCGAGCTTCGCGGAACCCGAGACGCCGGGGGTGAGCTTGAGGGAGGTGAGGGCGTCGGTGAAGCCCTTGTCGAGGGCGACGGAGGTGTCGCCGCCGAGGACCTCGGGGACCGACGCGACGGGGGCGGGGATCTTGGAGGAGGACGAGGCGACCGTGTGGATCGTGGGGGTGGCCTGCGCGGCGGAGACGCCGAACCCGGCACCGGTGAGGATGATCGCGCCAGCGGCGGCGAGGGAGACCGTGGTCTTGGTGATCTTGCGCATGGTGTTCGTGTCCTTTGCTGTGTCGCGCTCGGCGCGGCTGCTGTGTGCGCGCCGAACACACCCTCGTTGAGGGTGGAGAACCAGCGATATCCGGCTGGTGAGCGCCCGGGTGTTTCCCGGCCTGTGCAACGTATTCGGCGGCCTCCGACGAATGGTTTGGAATCCCGTACTCCGTTGCACGATCGTGACATCTTACGTAGGAAATGTGCCCTGTTAGGGGGCCAGAGAGCGGTCGTTGCCTCGTAGATCGCTCGCGGGAGTTCGAGTCGGCTACAGGAGGGGCTGGTGCGTTGTCGTCACAGATCGCCTCAGATTGGGGTTCTAGTGACCCGCCAGACGCGCTTCCCGTCTCGGAGAAGAGCGAGGGTCAGCACGTGAGATGTGGTCGTCGGTGGTATCGCCGCGCGAGCTGAATGTGCCGTCCGCGTAACAGGGCCACCGTGACCGATGTGTCCGTCTGCCTTGGTACACCGGCATAGGAGAGGCGCCCCTCCGACCAAGGGTCGGAGGGGCGCCTCGTGGTGCGGTGCGACTCAGGCGATGCGTGAGCGGCGACGCGCCATGACGACGGTCAGGGCCGTGCCGGCCAGCATGAGCAGACCGGCGATGACCGCCGCGGGAGTGATGTCGGCGCCGGTGAAGGCGAGCTCCCCGGTCGGCGTGACGGTGCCCGTCCCCGTGGCGACCGGCGTGGTGCCGGAGCCGGTGCCGGTGCCGACCGGCGTGGTGCCGGCGGCGGGGGTCGCGGTGACGGTGAACTCCACCGGCTCGGACGGCGCGGAGACGACCGGGTCGCCGTTCGTGTCGAGGACCGGCTGACCGTCGGCTCCGAGCAGGAAGCTCGTCGCGACTGCGGTGTAGTCACCGGGAGCGGCGGCCAGCGTGACGGACCAGGTGCCGTCCGTCCCGACGACGATCGGGTCGGTCGGGTCGGCGGGCTGGGCGGCTGCGCGTGCGGTCGGGGTGACCTGGTCGGTGGGCACAGCGACGAGCAGAATGTTGCTGCCCGGAGTACCGGTCCCCTCGAAAGTGACCTGCGAGCCGACGACCTCGGCACCGTTCTCCGGCGAGGTGATGACCGGGGTGTCGAGCGCGATCGGCGTCGTCGGCGGGGTGGTCGCTGCGGGGAGCGAGAAGCGGACGGTGACGTCACCGGTGCCGACGCCGCCCGTGACCTGGGTCAGGCGGACGGATTGGGCCGTGGCGGCGTCCTCAGCGAAGGTGACGTCGACGCTCCAGGCGCCGTCGTCGCCGACGGTCGCCTGCACGAGCGGGAAGTCTCCGTCGAGCGACACCCGCGAGCCGGCGGTGCCGGTGCCCGAGAACGTCACGGTGCGGGTGGCGGCGGTGTCGCCGTCCTTCGGGGTGGTCACGACGAGCGTCTGCGTCGCGGGGAGGTTGACGTTCACCGTCTGGCTCCCGCGGCCGGCTCCGCCCTGGATCTGGTTGACCGTGATCGACTGCGCGCGGTCGACGTCAGCGGGGAACGTGACCTGACCGGTCCACGAGCCGTCGGCGCCGACGAGGATCCCGGTGGTCGGGGTGCCGGCGGAGGGCGCCAGGGCGATGTTCGCCGTGGGGATGCCGGTACCGGTCACGGTGACGGTGCGCGAGGTGACGTACTGGCCCGCGGTGGGGCTCGTCACGGTGAGCTGCGCCGCCGCGGCGGGCAGGGCGAAGGAGACCGACTTCGCGTCGCTGAACCCGCTGCCGCCGACGACCCCGTCGACGAACGCGGTCTGCGCCACGGCGGCGTCCGCCGCGTACACGTGGTCGACCGACCATGCGCCGCTGGCCGGGACGCTCGCGACGGTCTCCAGGACGGCGCCAGCCTGGTTGTCCTGGTGGATCACGATCTTCGAGCCGGCGACAGCCGTCCCGGAGAACTCCACGTCGCGGGTGGCGGTGGTCTGGCCGGACGTCGGCGACGTCACCACGAGGTTGCCGGGTGCGGCGCTGGCGGATGTTGCAGTGAGGAGCGCTCCTCCGAGCGCGAGCGAGAGCACAGCTGGCGCGACCAGCAGCTTCCGCCATGACGACTTCGTCACGGGTATCCGTTCGTCCTGGCGACGATGACGAGTTGGGTCAGCGCCGCAGATGAGATGCCGTCAGGGAAACGACGACACCTCGATCCTAAGCATCTCCTCAGAGTTGCGTAAAGACCAACCGCGACGCCGACCCCCTCGACGCGCCGATCGATGATCTGCCGTATTTGGCAGCACGAACCCACAGGACCGCTGGCAAAAGTGACGCCGGTTCTACGCGGAAGAACCACTGCCGTCGCAACGTCAACGTCAACGTCAACGTCAGAGACTGCAGCAAGTACCTCCCGGACGACGCGATTCGCCGGCTAGTGGAGAGCGCCGACGGTGAAGATCGTCTCGTCGCCGGCCGTACAGCCTCGCACGCCCTCCGCGGGGATGAACAGGCTCGTCTTCGATCCCGGTGGGTACACGCGGAACCCGTCGCCAGTGACGGGCCGACACGTGCCTGGGTCGAACGCGTCGGCTTGCACGTAGTGGAGCCGGGCGACTGCGGTGGTCCCCGGCTTGAGTGCGACGGTCGCGTGGGCGGTGCTGCGGTCGAACTCGGCCGGCTGCCCGATCTGGGTCCCGTTGTCCTCACCGACGAGGGACACTCCGGGCCAACCCTGGAGCGTGCAATCGGTGGTGCCGGTGTTGGTCAGGTGGAGCTCTTCCTCGACGTTCGACGCGCCAGCGGTCCGACCGGCGAAATTACCCTTGAGATGCTCGGTCGTGCAGCGGAGCGCGTCCTCATCGGGTGCGCGGCCGGCCGTGCCAGTACCCGTGTCAGCGCCGGCGGTATCTATCGGCGAGACGGTCGGCGGAACAGCAGGAGCCGTCGCTGAGCTTGTCGCGGTCACGGTGACGGTTCGTGCGGTGGTCGGAGTCGGCGTATTGGTGAAGCTACAGCCGGCAAGCACCACACCGAGCAGGACAACAGCAGAGGCCGTCGTCCAACGTGACTGTGTGTTCATCCGACCACTCAAGCGCAACGCCACCGATCCACGTCCAGATTCCTACCGCTTTGGAACTGGTACCGCAGCAACCCGTGTCATCGACTCGGCAACCGTCGACACGTGGGCGACCACAGACGCCGACCGTCTTCAGGGACGCGAGGATGAACTTCGGGTCCTGGGGTGCGATGATCACCGCGTGCTCGTGTGGTTGACGGACTGGCAGGTCGTGGAACCACACCTGCTTGTGGCGCCGGGGGATGCCGTCGCCTGGGAGCTGTGTCCGGCTGACATGGAGTGGACAACGCGTCTGTTCGGGGATCGTCCCCGTCGCCGGTGCCGCTCGCCTTTAACCCGTGCACGACACTTCGAGCTCATGGGCTCGGCCCAGTAGGACACCGACCGATCCAGCCGAAGGCGTCGGCCTCCAGCACTCCGGATGGCGCTCGTACTCGAGCATCTTCGCCGAAGGTCAAGCCGAGTACCTCTACGGCTACGTCGTCACGATCTCCACCGAGTTAGATGACAGTGCCACGTGACAGTTCCCAGCCGTCGCTCGTCATGTCTGGCGGTGTCGGCCGCGCACGATAGAACTGTCGTAGCGAGGGCACCCGTTCTCAGTTCGGGTCTGGAACGGGTGTCCCCGTGCTACGACGTCGTCGGGTCGACGTTGATTCTGACGAGCCCCGTCCACTGCGTGGACGGACGCGGCTAGGGTCCGCGCTGTAGCACTGCGCACGATACCTCTCGGTAGCAAAGGAGCACCTCGAGCTGGTCATTTGGCGCTCAGCCTGGACCTGGTGCTCCAGGCGGTGCATGTCCTACCCTCGCGGTGAGGCCGGTTCGAGCAAGCTCCTGACCTCGTCAGGGCGGTCCGATGCGGGCGTGCCCGGAGCGGACGGGGTCAACGATCAGACCCCGTCCGCTTCCCCGCACGTCGCCGAGTGGCGAATCCTCGGTTGGGCCTCAGGGGGCGGAGCAGAGCGATGTTGGGATGGGAACACGTTGGCTTCGGAAATCATCTCGAACAGGTCGGGCATGTGCCCTTCCGCGGATGCGGGGGACGCCTCCCCTCGGCGGAATCGACGTCGGAGCCCTGCCATCGTCTCGATCCGTGCTGGCGGAACCGATGGCTCGCGCTCGTACTGCGATGCGTTCATGCCGACCTCCTACCGCCAGCTTTGATTGTGGACGCCCTCGGTCAACTCGTCCGCTGAATAGCGCACAACGGCGGTCAGAGCGAACGTCGCTGCGTAGCGTTCTGGCACCCTGTCGACGACGGCATGGTCGGCGCGGAACGACAGGCGCGACAATTTTCCGCGCACCGTCGCGCCCCTCCGAGCGGTGCCTCTCCCACCGATCAGGACGGGGCGCGCTCCGCCCGGAGACCAACTGGCATTTTCGGGTCGCGTTCCGTTGTCCAGTACGTGCAACAGGTGTCGCCTTCCAGTGCGGGATCCCTACCGTGGTGTGGACCCGCAACCTTGAGAGGTCGAAGGCCATGAAGAACCTGATGTACGGCGGTACGCCCATTCTCGTCACGGACGACGTCGCCGACGCCGTTCTCCACTACGCCGCGATCCTCGCCCAGATCAAAGCGAGCGACGTCATCGCCGTTCCGACCGTCGACAGGACTGGATACGCCTCGGAGACGTCAGTGCTGCTAGGGGCAGGCATCCCACTCGCAGCCGAAGCGGCTCCCGACGACGAACTCGAGGACAACAACCCATCCTTTGTGGAGGAACTGACTGTGCGTATCCGCGAGGTTCAGGCGAACGTCGCCCTCTCCTGACCGGCTAGCGTGCCCCCGCGAGGTCGAACCACGCGAATCTCGCCGGGTCTGCCCCTACGATTTCACCGTGAGATGCGACAGCCGGTTCGATTGTTGGACCTGCATGCTCTCCGCCGATCATGAAGGGCCGCATCGGTGGTTTGGCGATGGCGCAGAAGCTCCGTGGAACGCGCGCTGCGCGGGCAAGACCCTCCGCGCGTTCACGCGGCGCTCGACTTAAATACTCGTGTCGGTGCTCTGCAACTGAGCAACGAGCAGGTCTACGTGGTAGGGGATCACAGCTCGCGCCTGGCGCGGACTCGATCGGTAGGGGTTGCGGAACCGAAGAGATTGATGTTGCGGTAGCAGGAGGACCTGGGTGGTGCTGCATCGATGTGACAGTCTGTGTCGCGTTCCAACCGATGGATGGTGGCTGACCCGAGGTCACCGTAGAAGGGTGGTGCGTGGTGCCGGAGGCTGCTGCGCGTTCTGCGCTCGAGGATGCAGAGGATGCGCTGTTGGCGTCGCGTGCTGCAGAGGGAGATGTGCGGGCATTTGCGGTGTTGATGCGTCGGTACAGCCGCGTGGTACGTGCATACGTCCGCCGTGTCCTGAGCTCTTCTGCCGATGTTGACGACGTCACCCAAGACGTGTTCGTCACCGCATGGCAGCAGTTGCCGCGGTTGTCTGATCCGGCTGTGGTGCGCGGCTGGTTGCTGCGAATCACAACTCGGAAGGCAATCGACCGGGTGCGGGCGCTCCGAAGCCATGTCGACATCGATGACCACGACCAGGAAGCACCCGAATGGGAGCGGCCTGACCGGCTCCATGAGGCAGCGAGTCGGGAGCAGGCGATGTCGGTAGCGTTGCAGGCGCTTCCCAAGGACCAGCGGCGGTGCTGGATTCTGAAAGAGTTCGCGGATTACAGTTACCAGGACATCGCCGCTGAACTGGATGTACCGGTGTCGACGGTCCGGGGTTTGCTGTCTCGGGCCCGGAAGAACATGATTCGAGCGATGGAGGGCTGGCGATGACAACCCCCAACAACCCGACTACCCCCGAGCGGCCGGTTTTTGTATCGGGTGCTCCGTTGGTTCCTGCTGGGGCGGACGCGCCGGTGCTGGACGTAGCGACTGCGGTCGAGGTATTGGCGTTGGAGCCGGACGACCTCGACGGCTATAGCATCGACGACCTCTCGGACTACCTCGAGGCGGGGCAACGTCCGCGGAACCCGAAGATCGACGAATCGGCAGCCTGCCAGATGGCGATGTCCGCGTTGGTCCGGCTCCGCATAACCGCGGCGGGTTTGCTCGAAGCGGACGCTGCGGAAGAGCCGGAACCCGATGACACGTGGATGCGGTCGGTGCTGGACAACATCAGTTTGGAGTCTCACGCTGGCCGGTTGATCCCGTTCGACCACGACGATGGCGCCGCTCATCTGCAAATCACTGAGGGAGTGGTCCGCGCACTGGTCCGTGATGCGGGTGACCGTGTTCCCGGGGTGCTCGTCGGACGCGTACGACTTGACGGCGACGTGGAGATCCTCGAGACGGCGGTCACGGTGCAGATGGACGTGACCGTGTTCTGGGGGACCCACATCCCGGACCGGGTGAGCGCCCTGCGCGTCGCTGTCGCTTCCGCCCTCGCAACAAACACTGACCTGCTCATTGCCGCGATCGACGTCACCGTCAGCGACGTGCTCCCGCCTCGACCGGGGGAGCGATCGACGTGAGCGTGAGCGACTCGACGAACACGGATGACGTGATGAACCCGAATGCGCGAACCCACGCCGTGGACATGGGGGAGGATGCGTTCTCCATGTCGATCGTGACCATGATCCGTGCCACGCCAGGCGTTGTGCAGCTGTATCCGCCAGCCGGACACATTCCGCTGCTCTCCGGTGCCGTCGCGGCGCTTCGGGACGCCGCTGGCGGAACTCCGGACCTTGTAGCCGTTGATGCCACCGACGGTCGTATCACCGCCGTACGCGCGTCGATCGGGATCGACACGACTGTGACCCCCACCCTGGTGCTGCAGCAACTCTGCACCTCGATCCGTCACCTCCTCGCCGACCACCTCAGCGGCACCACTGACCCACTGGATGGCACAGCCGACCAGCCGCTGATCACGCTCACGATCGCCCGGGTCAGCGGCTGAGAAAGCTTCGGAGGGAAGTTTTTCGTGCCGGTGTGACGAACAGGTCTCCTCGTCCGTCTCTTGAGTGAACGGCTCTCAACAGAGAGCCGACTACGACCCCAGGAGACACCATGTCGAACCTCACCCCCACGCCGGCAACCGCTGCCCCGAAGACCGCCAGCCCGGCGCAGTCGGTGGAGACCGGGAAGACCGAGATCAACGACGCCGTCGTGTCCAAGGTCGCCGGCATCGCCGCCCGCGAGGTCCGCGGCGTGCACGCCCTCGGCGGCAGCGCCGGCCGTGCCATCGGGGCGCTCCGCGACCGAGTCGGCCAGACGAACCACGCCCAGGGCATCTCCGTCGAGGTCGGCGAAACCCAGGTCGCCGTCGACGTGACCCTCACCGCCGAGTACCCGGTGTCGCTGCAGGACGTCGCGGACGACGTCCGTTCCGCCGTGTCGAAGGCCATCGAGGACATCGTGGGCATGGAGGTCGCCGAGATCAACGTGACCATCGCCGACGTCTACATCCCGTCCGACGACGACGACGACTCCGACGACAGCCGCGTCAAGTGACCCCGACCACCATCGGCATGGCCGTCGCCGCGACGCTCGTGCTGACCTGGATCGCATTCGGGTTTGGCGCGTTCCTCCTGGTGCTGGTCGTCATGGTCATCGGTGCCCTCATCGGCCGGATCATCGAGGGCAAGCTCGACGCCAAGGGACTGCTCGACATGGTCCGCGGCAAGGGCTCATCCTCGTGACCCTCACCGCACCGGCGCAACCGGCTAGTTCCAGCACCGGGGCGGCTTCGGCCGCCCCGGGCCGGACCCGCATCGCCCCTCGCGCCCTCAACCGGGTCGTCACCGCCGTCACCGCGGACGCCCTGCACGTACCCGCGGGGAAGATCAGCACCGATCTCACGGACGATGCTGGTCATCTGTCGCTGCTGGTCAGTACTCCAATCGGGGTTCCATCGCTGATCCGGATCATGGATGAGCCGACGGCGCTCACCCAGTCGGGCGGATCTGTCCTTGACCGGGCTCGCTTGGCGCAGGAACAGATCCGCACCCGAGTGCAGCAGCTCACCGGATCCACGGTGACCAGGGTAATCGTGAAGATCACCGGTGTGCACATCAGAGAGAACAGGCGCGTTCGATGAGCACCACCAGCATCTACCGACGCATCGCCCGCCGTGAGACGCACTCGCCCCGCTCGGCCCTCGCGATCACCCTCGCGGTGATCCTGATCCTCGTGTCAGTGTGGCTCGGAACGGAGATCGTGCTGTCGATGATCGGACAGCCCGCGCTGCTCGTTGCACCGACCGACGCGGAACAGTCCATCGTGTCTGCGGCGACATTGCCGTACGGGATTCTCCTCGCCGCTGGGATCGTCCTGGCGATCGTGGGATTGGTCTTGGTCATCGCGTCCTTGACCGCTGGCCGCCGCGCACGCCACGTCATCGAAACCGATCGCGCGGTGACGGTCGTGGACAACAACGTCATCGCAGCAGCGCTCGCCCGGCATGCCGCGTACGCCGGCGGCACCGACCCCGACAACACGCACGTCTCGGTGTTCCACAACCGAGCGGTCGTGGACGTCACGCCGTCTTCGGGAACGACATCGGACACCGCTCCCATCAAGGACGCTGTCGATCAGCAACTCGACGCTTACGGGATGCGGCCCAAGCTCCGATCGAAGATCACTGTCAAGAAGACCGGGAAGGTCGGCGCATGAACACCACCAACCGTGGGCTGAACCGCGCCATCATCTTCATCATCGGGCTGTTGCTGCTCATCATCGGCGCAGCGACGATCGTCCTCGCCGTCGTCCCATCGGTGACATCGGCGTGGAAGAGCAACGCGCCGACCGTGTCAAAGAACGTCGACGGGGCCTTCGCTGCGGCACCGCTGTTGACGACCGGCGCCAGTTGGCTGGCCGTCGCAGCGCTCGCCCTGCTGCTGCTCCTGGTCATCCTGCTCCTGGTGTTCATCATCCGTCAGGGCAACGGCCACACCAGTGAGCTGTTCTCCGACCAGACAACCGAACATGGTTCCACGATCGTGAAGTCCACGGTCGCGAAGGACGCCCTCGAGCAGGCCCTCGCGGACCGGGACGACATCGTCGCAGCGAACGTCAGTACGTACGACGTCAACGGTACGAACGTGCTGAAAGTGTCTGCGACGGCCCGCCGCGGCGTGTCCCCGAAGGACGTCGCAAACACCATCGAAAGCGCATTGACGGCACTGGATCTGCTGCTGGGATTCCAAGTTCCCGCCCTCGTGCAGGTCTCCGGCGGCCTCCGCGCGCGCGCCGCGAAGACCACCCGCCTGCAGTAGCAGGGCAATCACACTCCCGGCGGAGTAGCTTCCGCCGTGACACACGGTGACCACGCAGCTACCGATGGACACTGGAAATACGGCCTGTTATCACCGGGCCGCTCGCACCATGTCAGCACGCCATAGATCTTCCGTGATCGACCGGATCCGGCCCGCCTAGTCCCCGCGGCCGGTCCTTCTCCTTCGCAGCCCGACGCTTCGGCTGTGTTGCGCAGCACCCACGCGTTCGACGTACGCCGCTACGTGCATCTCGCTTCCCGACGACCAACGCTGGCCGTCCCTTACCCGACAGGACATCCACATGATCACCACGAACGACCTCGACACGCTGCTTTCCCACGGCGGCAACGTCATCGGCCAGGACGGCACCAAGATCGGCAAGATCGGCCAGATCTACCTCAACGACGCCACCGGCGATCCCGAGTGGGTCACCGCTCGCACCGGCCTGTTCGGCGGCGGCGAGTCCTTCGTCCCCCTCGAGCACGCCACAGCCAACGGCGACGACGTCACGGTTCCGTACACCAAGGACCAGGTCAAGAACGCTCCGCACAGCAACGACACCGACGGGTCGCTCGAGATCGACCAGGAAGCCGACCTGTACCGCCACTACGGCATGACCGACCCGTACGCGGACCAGGACACTAGGCAGCAGAACCAGTCACAGCAGGTCTACGACCAGGACACTGACCGCGCTCAGGAACTTCCCGGTTCCGTCGAAGGCGCAGATGTTGAGACCACCGGTTACGACGCTGAGACGTCGCGCTCCAACCTCGACAGCACCGATCGGGACGAGTCCGGTGACGTCGGCCACGACACCTCCGGCGCCAACACCGACGACGCGATGACCCGCTCCGAAGAGCGACTGCACGTCGGGACACGGCAGCAGGAATCTGGCCGGGCCCGCCTCCGGAAGTACATCGTCACCGAGCAGCAGACGCAGAACGTCGCCGTCAGCCACGACGAGGTCCACGTCACCCGTGAGCCCATCACCGAGGCGAACGTCGGCGACGCAATGTCCGGCGGTGAGCTCACCGAGGAAGAGCACGAGGTCACGCTGATGGCGGATCAAGTGGTCACCGACAAGGAGACCGTCCCGGTTGAGCGGATCCGACTCGACACCGAGACCGTCACCGAGCAGCAGGAGGTCACCGAAGAGGTCCGCAAGGAGCAGATCGAGTTCGACGGCGTCGACGGCTCCGCCGGTACCACGGCCGGTCGGCGTAGCGACATCGACGCGGAGGGCACCCGATGAGCGCCGATCTCGGACCCGACGCCGGGTCCCGCCCGGCGCCGCGACCTGGTGACACCGGCGCGAGCGTCGCACGCTCGAGCCGTGAGCAGCAAAAGGACGAGTTCGGCGGCATGCACTTCGGCGTCGCGTTCTTCGGCTGGCTCACCGCAACCGGCTTGACCGTGCTCCTCCTCGCGATCTTGTCCGGCATCGGAGCCGCCATCCTCAGCAGCAACGGGGATGCACAGAACGCCGCCAACGACGCCGCGAACAACCCGGCGACGTCTGGCATCGTCGGAACGATCATCCTGCTCGTGATCCTGCTGATCAGCTACTACGCCGGCGGCTACGTCGCCGGTCGGATGGCACGATTCTCCGGCATCAAGCAGGGCGTCGCCGTTTGGCTGTGGGCGATCATCGTCACCGTGATCCTCGCGATCATCGGCGCGATCGCCGGCGCGAAGTTCGACGCGCTCTCCAAGCTCGGAACACTCCCAACGGACGCAGTCGACGGCAGCAACATCGCCGCGAGCATCGTCGGGATCCTCGCGGTCGCGGTCGTGACCCTCGTCGGCGCCATCCTCGGCGGTCTCGCCGGAATGCGGTACCACCGCAAGGTCGACCGGTTCCACGACGCCGCGAACCTCGCCCGCAACTGAACCAACCCGAACCCGTGTCGGTGCCACCCCGGACGAACAGTCCTTCGTGGCACCGACACGATCGGCCCCAGTGAAAGGCGCCACCCGCCGATGAACACCCCCGACACCCCATTCGAGACTGCGCCACCCAAGCTCCGAACTAGGTGAAGTGCAACCCGTCGTCATGGGCCGCACCTTGAAGCTACATCAGCTCGTGATCCTCATCGCCCTCACTATCGGTACCGTCACCGCCGGGATCATCGGTGCGATCCTCACCGTGCCGCCGACCGCTGTCGCGTGGAGCATCGTCACAGTCTGGCGCGGCCCGGATCGGACCGCCGAGTTCGCACGACAGAAACGCCCCGAGCGGATGGCCGACTGAAGACCCTCAGACAAGCTGCCTGGTAGCCAGTCAGCTATCGAGACGGGGGCTGTCCGGGACCAGCTCGACGCCCGGACGCTCGTCCCAGGGAGGCGTCGCGGTGGCCGTCGGCAGGGGTTCGGTGTTTGCTTCTCTGGCGGGCGTCCTTGCGGGGCAAATGAGTTCTGGTTCGCGGCGGGTGCGAAACACCCATGCTTTGAAGAGCAGGAATCGGACGAGTGTTGCCACCAGGTTGGCGCCGGTGAGGACGGCGATTTCCGCTTCGTGCGGCGATCCGGGGGCTGTCGCGTGGAGCATGACCAGGGAACCGGAAGTGATGGCCCAAGCGATACCGAAGACGACCAGGCCTTGTATCTGGTGTTGTCCGGCGCCCGTTCGGCCGCGAACGCCGAATGTGAATCGGCGGTTCAGTGCGGTGTTGCCGACCGCGGTCAGCAGGAGTGCGAGGAAGTCGGCGGTCTGTGCGCCGAGTGCGGGGCGGAGGACGGCGTAGAGCAACGCGAACGCGATCGTGGAGAGGATACCAATCACTCCGAACCGGAGCATCTGCCCGAGGATCCCGACGGGTGGAGTGGTGAACGGTTGCCGGCCGATCGCTGCGTAGATGGGCGTGATCGGGATGCGCCCGGTCGCGAGGCCGCGGGAGACCCGCCACATGCCCTTGAGGTCCTCGGTTGCGGTGGAGGTGATGTCGACGGAGGAGTTGACGTCGTCGACCCAGTCGACGGGAACCTCGTGCACGCGCAGGCCGGCGTGTTCGGCGAGGACGAGCATCTCGGTGTCAAAGAACCAGGCGTTGTCCTCGCAGAGCGGCAGGATGTGCTCTGCGGCCTCTTGGGTGATGGCTTTGAAGCCGCACTGCGCGTCTGAGAACGACACTCCCATCGTGGTGCGGAGGAGCAGGTTGTAGGAGCGGGAGATGAACTCACGCTTCCCGCCTCGGACAACGCGGGAGGAACCAGCGAGGCGGGTGCCGATCGCGACGTCAGAGTGGCCTGAAAGCAGCGGCGCGACGAGGGGCTCGAGGGCGGCGAGGTCCGTTGACAGGTCCTCATCGACGTAGACGAGGACCCGCGCCGGCGACGTACCCCATACCGCTTTGAGTGCACGCCCACGGCCCTTCTCCGGGAGGTGCACGGCGTGGACTTCGGGGAGCATCGCGGCGAGGTCATCAGCGATGCGGGCGGAGTCATCCGTCGAGGCGTTGTCCGCGATCGTGATCCGCCAGCTGTGCGAGAACGTCGCATGGCAGAACGCATGGAGTCGTCGGACGTGTGCCGCGAGGGTATTCTGCTCGTTGTAGCAGGGGACCACGATGTCGATGTCGAGTGCGGGGTTCGTCTCCGTCATGCTGCTCATGCTCGGCAGCGGGGTTACGGGGATTGCAGCAGCCGGCTGTGCTCGATCTAAGAACGCATCGGGCTGTCACCGACCTGCGGGGAGGGTGACGGTGAACGCGGTGCGGGCGGGGTCCGAAACGACGCGGATAGTGCCGCCGTGCGCCTCAATGACGGCTCGCACAATCGCAAGACCAAGCCCACTGGTGCCGTACTCGCGGGACCGGGAAGCTTCGCCGCGGGTGAACCGGTCGAACAGTGTCGGCAGTGTCTCGGCGGGGATCGCCGGGCCGTCGTTCGTGACGACGAACCGCACGTCGTCGCGCACGCGTTGTAGTGAGACGACTATCGCGGTGTCGGCCGGGGTGTGGATGCGGGCGTTGGTGAGGAGGTTCGTCACGACCCGCCGGAGCTCCGCGTCATCCCCGGTGACGGTGATGGGTTCCGGATCCACCTGAAGCGTCCACCGATGATCCCGCGCGGTCGCCCGGGCGTCCATCGTCACCTCGACAACGATCGCGGTGAGGTCGACGGGACCGTGCACAGCAGGTGCAGTGTCAGCGATCGCCGCGGCGTCGAGACGCGCGAGCAGAAGGAGCTCCTCGACGAGGTTCCCCATCCGAATCGCTTCGGTGCCGATGCGTGTGACGTTGCGCTGCACGTCGTCCGGGTTCTGGGTTCGAGTGGTGAGCTCCGCATAGGCGCGGACTGTGGCGATCGGCGTACGGAGCTCGTGCGAGGCGTCCGCAACGAAGGTCCGCATCCCGGCTTCGGCGTCACGGCGCACGGTGAGCGCACGGGCGACGTGTCCGAGGAGCTGGTTCAGTGCGGTACCGACTTGACCGACCTCACGGTTCGCACGGAGATCTGCCGCGGCGACGCGGGCCTGGATGTCGGGGTCACCTCGTTCGAGGTCGAGGGTGGTCACTCCGGAGGCGACCGCTGCGACGTGTTCCAGAGGGCGCAGGGAGCGGCGCACCAGCATCGCTCCTGCCCACACCGCAATCAGCAGACCAGCGAGCGTGACGCTGCCGATGACCACCAGGAGCCGGATGATCGAGGCGTGGAGGTCTCCGAGTGGGAGTGCGGTGATGATGACGTCGTCGTCAGCAGTGGCGGCTTGAGCACGATAGGAGCCGAGAGACCCCAGCGACACCGTGACCGGTGCCGTAGTGGCTTGCACGTGGCGGAGCGTGCGCTCCTGCGCCGTCGTGAGGCTGTGCTGCTCGCCCTGGGCGTCGGTGTAGCCGGCGAGGACCGTCGTGCCGTCGTTGAAGATCGCGATGACGGTGTTCGCGGCCTGTCCCGGCGCGCCGATGAAGGCGTTGTTCGGGTCGGGCTGCGAGGCGGGCCCCTCCGCTGGTGAGCCGGGCGTCGGTGCTGCCGTCGGTGTTCCGCTGGGTGGGCTGCCCGGTGTTTCGCCTTGCGGGCGGCCGTTGCTGCGTTGGGTTGCGGTTGCGAGCTCGGAGTCGAGTCGACCCACGAGGTAACTGTTGTACGCGACCACGGTGACCGCACCGACGGCAATGTTCGTCGCGACAAGCAGCAGTGCTACGGCCGCGACGATTCGCCACCGCAACGATGGAACCCTCCGATTCTCACCACGCGGCCTCGACGCCTTCACCTGTCGACTCACACTGCTGGCCGAAGGGCGTAGCCGGCGCCGCGAACAGTCTGCAGCATCGGTTCGCGGCCAACGTCGATCTTCTTCCGCAGGTACGACACGTACATGTCCACCAGGTTCGATGATGAGCCGAAGTCCATGCCCCACACATGAGTGAGCAGGTGTTCGCGTGAGAGGACACGGTTGGCGTTGCGGACGAAGTACCGCAGCAGCTCGTACTCCGTCGGCGTCAGGTCGATCACGTCACCGCCGCGGCTGACCGCACGAGTGTCCTCGTCGAGGCGAAGGTCCCCGACGACCGTCGCGGTGCGGGCCGTGGACACCACCCTGGATGTGCGTGCAAGGATCCGGGCGCGCGCAAGGAGCTCGGACACGCCGAACGGTTTCGTGAGGTAGTCGTCGCCGCCGCGGGTGAGGCCAGCGAGTCGGTCTTCCGAGGAGTCTCGGGCGGTGAGGAACAGCACGCGGACGTCCTCGCGGGACGTCCGGAGCCGCTCGAGGACTTCGAATCCGTCGATGTCGGGCAGCATCACGTCGAGTACGACGACGTCGGGTTGGAACTTTCGTGCTGCGAACAGGACGTCGCGGCCGCGGTGCACGGCCTCGACGGCCCACCCGTCCGTCTCGAACGCGAGACGGACGGCGTCGGCGAGAGCGTGTTCGTCATCGACGACGAGAGCACGGACGGGCGAGCCGTCGGTACGCTGCAGCGGTTGGTCAGCCATCGTTCAGACCCTACCGACCGTGCCCTCGTCACTGATCACTTGGCGCTGCTCAGGTCATAGACCGTCTGGCCACCGACCGTGGTGCTGGTGAAGTTCGCGGCGACCCACTTCTTGATCTCGCTCGAGGTCGAGGAGCCGCCGCCCATGCCGCCGCCGTTGCTGGACGCGATGTAGTAGCCGATCTCGCCGCGCTTTACGTAGGCCTCGAACTGGGCGAGGGTGGGTGCTGGGTCACTGGACCAGCCGCCGATCGCCATCACCGGGGTGTTCGTGTCAAGCTCCAACTGCGCTGCGGACTGGGATCCGTCCACCGCTGCGGCCCATGTCGTGTCCGTGGCCCTCAGCAGCTTCTCCAGCGCCGACGACGTCGACGCGCCCCCACCGCCCATCCCTCCGCCGGAGGGAGCACCATCGTCGGCGGTCGCGTCGGTCGAGGAGTCGGACGTGCCGCTCTGGGAGCCGCTGGCCGAGCCTCCCGGCGGGGTACCCACCTCACCGGAAGGCTTTTGCCCGGACGGCATCTCACCGGAAGTGCCGCTCGGCGGGGTGCCGCCGGGGCCCTGCTGCGCGCTGTCGCTGTCGCTGTCGCTGTCGCTAGTGCTGCTCGATCCGCCTGGGCCGGTGGAGCCGCCGGGCGTTCCGCCCATCCCTCCGCCCATGCCGCCGCTGGAGGACCCGGACGGGCCGACCGACGGGATGGAGCCGGAGTGCGCCACCGTCGTGGTTGCGAATGCGTATGCGGTGGTGCCGGTGAGCCCGAAGAGTGTGCCGGCGAGGACGCCGACGGTGACGAGCTTCCGGAGGGTGGGAACGCTGCCGATGACGATCGCGGCGGCGGAGAGAAGCCCCCCGAAGAGGATCACCCAGCGCAGCCAGGGCAGCCAGGATGCGTTCTCGTTGAGCAGGCACCACCCCCAGAACGACGTGATGCCGATCATCGCGGCGAGACCGAGCCTGCCGGTGACTCGCTCGCGGGCGCTCCAGAGCACCGCGCCACCGGTACCAACCAGGCCCGCGATCGCGGGTACGAGGGCCACCGTGTAGTACGGGTGGATCGTCCCGGACATGAACGAGAACACCAGGCCCGTAACGATCAGCCAACCGCCCCAGAGCGCCAATCCCGCGCGAGGGAGATCGCCCAGGTGCTGCCGCCCGATGACGATCACGCCGAGGATGAGCGCGAGGAGTGCGGCGGGTAGGAGCCAGGAGATCTCCAACCCCATTTCGGAGGAGAACAGTCGGTTCAGGCCGGTCGATCCGCCGAAGGACGAGCCTGCGGTGCCGCCGGTCATTCCCCCGCCTCCGCCTCCCCCGCCGTTGCCGGAGCCGCCGAAGATCCGGCCGAGCCCGTTGTAGCCGAACACCAGGTCGAGGACGGTGTTGTTCGTCGAACCGCCGATGTAGGGGCGAGCGGACGCGGGCCAGAGCCACACAGCGACGATCCACCAGCCGGCCGCGACGACGAGCGAGACCGCTGCGATGAGCAGGCCGACGATGCGCTTACCCCATGAGGTATGCGCGGCAACGAGGTAGACCAAGCCGAACGCCGGCAGGACGAGGAGCCCCTGCAGCATCTTCGTCAGGAACGCGAACCCGAGGGCAACGCCGGCAAGGGCGACCCACCGCCAGCTGCCGCGGGGCAGAGCACGAACGGTGCAGTACGCGCCAGCCGTCATCAGGAGCACCAGCAGCGCGTCCGGGTTGTCGAACCGGAACATCAGCGCAGCGGCTGGTGTGGCGGCGACGACGAAACCCGCAAGCAGCGCGCCGACGTTCGCAGTCGTGGTGCCGACGCGGCTCAGAGTGCGACGGACGGTTCCCCAGACGAGCGCGACCGACGCAACGGCCATGAGCGCCTGCGGAAGCAGCAGGCTGAACGAGGAGAACCCGAATAGCCGCGCCGAGAGCACCATCACCCAGAGCGAGGCCGGGGGCTTGTCGACGGTGATGAAATTCGATGAGTCGAGGGAGCCAAAGAAGAACGCCTCCCACGACTTCGTGCCGGCCTGCACGGCGGCTGCGTAGAAGGAGTTCGCGTACCCGGAGGAACTGAGGTCCCAGAGGTACACGACGGCGGTGACGACGAGGAGCAGCCAAAACGCCGGGCGAAGCCAGCG
Organism: Curtobacterium sp. VKM Ac-1395; assembly: GCF_015350975.1. Taxonomy (GTDB): domain Bacteria; phylum Actinomycetota; class Actinomycetes; order Actinomycetales; family Microbacteriaceae; genus Curtobacterium. Next base: position 22,606 of record NZ_JADKRX010000007.1, on the reverse strand, counting down.
GGCGTCGGTCTGCTCGCCGAGGAAGAGCCGGGGGACGGCTCGGCGACGTGTCTGCGCTCCCGTGTGCGCTCTGTCGCGACGGTCGGTCACGGGAATCGGGTACGTGGTCATGGCAGAGACGCTCCCAAGCGCGCCCCCGACAAACCCCAGCGACGCCTATGCGGAATCTAAGACCCTCCAGTGCGTCACTTGGCACGGCCGGCGACACGGGGCCCTTAGATCCTGCAGAGGATCCGGCAATGCTCTGTGGACTGAAGCTCTGCATCGTGACGGGATGGCTCATACAACGACCGCCGGACGATCGCGCTCACCGCGCTCTGGACGAATCCCGTCAACTCGCAACATCCTCCGTTCCCTGGTGCGGGGCAGCGCAGATGCGGCTCGCTGGGAGCGCCCGGCGTTCCTCGGACTGCTGGTGGCGACCGCCGCCCTGTACCTGGTGAACCTCAGCGTCAGCGGATGGGCGAACTCCTTCTACTCGGCGGCTGTCCAAGCCGGCAGCCAGAGTTGGGAGGCATTCTTCTACGGCTCATCCGACGCTGCCAACGCGATCACCGTCGACAAGCCTCCAGCCTTCCTCTGGGTGATCGGCGTCTTCGTTCGCATCTTCGGGTTGAGTTCCTGGTCGATCCTCGTCCCCGAGGCACTCATGGGAGTAGCGACCGTGGTGATCCTGTACCGGATCGTCCGCCGCCGCTTCTCCGCCGGAGCCGCCCTCCTCGCCGGTGGTGCACTCGCGACCACCCCGGTCGCCGCGCTGATGTTCCGGTACAACAACCCCGACGCGCTCCTCGTGCTGTTGACGGTCGGCGCGATCGCCCTGACCCTCCGCGGGATCGAGACCGGCACGATGCGCTGGATCGTCTGGGCCGGGGTCCTGATCGGGTTCGGGTTCCTCACCAAGCAGCTGCAGGCGTTCCTCGTGCTCCCCCCGCTGGTCGGTGTGTACCTCTGGGCATCGCCACGTCCGGTCGTCCGTCGGATCGGGCACCTGTTCGCCGCCGCCGGCGCACTCGTGGTCTCGGCCGGGTGGTGGGTCGCGATCGTCGAACTCGTCCCCGCGTCAGCCCGTCCGTACATCGGCGGATCACAGACCAACGACTTCCTCGAGCTGACCTTCGGCTACAACGGTTTCGGGCGAGTCACCGGCGACGAGGCCGGCAGCGTCGTTCCCGGCAACAGCACCACCGGAGCCGGCTCGTGGGGTTCCACCGGCCTGACACGGTTGTTCGGTTCCGAGTTCGCGACCCAGATCACCTGGCTGCTCCCCACCGCCCTGATCCTGCTCGTCGTCGCGCTCGTCGCCGTCGGCGTCCGCCGGCGCACCGACCCCCGCGCAGCGACGGTCCTGGTCCTCGGACTGTCGCTGCTGACCACCGGCCTGGTCTTCAGCTTCATGGGCGGCATCTTCCACCCGTACTACACAGTCGCCCTTGCCCCCTACATCGCGGGGCTCGTCGGCATTGGAGCCAGCCTGCTGTGGCGGCGTCGAGCGCAGCTGCCATGGCGGATCGTCGCCGCTGCCACCATCGTCCTCACCGGTGGATGGTCGTTCCACCTGCTCCCGATGGCGTCGACGTGGCAGCCCTGGATCCGCTGGACCATGCTTGCGACGACAGTCCTCGCCGCGGCTCTCGTGCTGCTGCCGCGGCGAAACCGCCCCTTGAGTGTCGTGACCGTCAGCGCCGTCCTCGTCACCGCGTTGCTCGGCCCGACCGCCTTCTCCGTGCAGACCGTCACCGTCAGCCACACCGGCGCGCTGCCCTCCGCTGGCCCGTCCGTCAGCTCCGGCGGGCAGGGCGGACCCGGTGGGCAAGGTGCTCCGGGTGGGCAGGGCGGCCCTGGCGGGCAAGGCGGCTTCGGCGGCGGGCAGGCCGGCACGGGTGGCGGTGCGCCGGCGGGGCAGAACGGGCCCGGCGGTTCCGCTCCGGGAGCGCCGAACGCCTCCGGCGGCGGACAGTCTTCGACGGGTGAGAGCGCATCGACCGGTGGCGGGCCCGGTAACGGCGGCATGGGCGGCGGGAGCATCCTCGGCGGATCGACGACCGTGTCGGCGGCGCTGCAGGCGGCACTGTCGAAGGACGCGGACCAGTACACCTGGGTCGCGGCCACGGTCGGCTCGAACAGCGCCGCAACGTACCAACTCGCCACCGGGGAACCGGTGATGGCGATCGGTGGTTACAACGGCACCGACCCGTCCCCGACCCTGGTTCAGTTCCAGCAGGACGTCGCCGACGGGAAAATCCACTTCTTCATACCCGGCACCTCGAGCAGCTCGGACACCGCCGCCGCGAAGATCACCGCGTGGGTGACGTCGCACTACGCCACCACCACCATCGGCGGCACCGCCGTCTACGACCTCCGTGCGTCATCCTGACGGACACGGGGGAGCAGGGAGGTGCTGCGCGGCTGCAGTGTCGGCGTGCGATGCCGAGCGCGAAGGGGACGAACCTGTGGCCTCGAGGAGACCTGGCACCGGATGTGCCGCTTCGGTACGGAAACCGCACGGTCGGGTTCACCCACGAGCCAGGGGGTGGCAGACGACTCCCGATGGTGGGAGCAAGACGGGCCGCTCTCCGCACTGCGAGGATCGTCACCTCTGTGATGCCTGGAGCTTGCCGTTGCGGCCTGGATGACCGGGCTTCTGTCAGCCTGCGATGCTGGCGCCGGCGGGTCGGGGGATGTTCGTCCAGAGATCGACTTCGTCGTCCGCGTCGAGCCCGAGCGCGGCTGCTGTTTCGTCGGGTGTGGACGCGACGATGGTGACGGCGGTGTCGGAGTCGGGTTGCCCGGTCCGGATGACCACACGGGCTGAGTCGAGCGCTTCGAGACGGCGAGCTGCGTCGTCGAGGAGGGTGTCCAGGGCGTCCGACGGGACGCCGTCGAGTCCACCGTCATCAAGCACTTGCACGTATGCTCCGCGCCGTCGAAGTCCCGACACCACCCGACGGACAGCAGGGTTCAGCAGCCTCCGGCCACGGATCTCATCTCGGAGCGCTTGCTCGAGGATGCGGCACTCCGCGCGAGATCCGGAGTCGAGAATGCCCTGCTGGTGGACGATGTGGCGGAGCATCGGGGCGGCGGTGTTGTTCGCTCGCTGTAGCCGTTGTCGCCGTCCGAGGTGGAACGCGTCGAGGTCTGCTTGCCGGCTGGTCAGTTCGCGTTGCCTGGCGGCCGACACGTCCGCTGCTGCGCTGACACGGCGGACGGCGCGATGCATCATGAGCCCGGCGATGACGAGGACGATCTCCGCTGCGAGGCCCAGACGTATCGCTCCGGTGGGTCCGGCCCAGAGTGTGATCTGAGCGACCTGGAAGACGACGGCGACGATCGGGGGTGCGTGGTGTCCACTCATCCAGACCATGACGGCGCCGGCGAGGACACCGCAGGTGTACCAGTAGATCGACACGCAGTCGACGGCGGTGGGATCGAGCCCGATCGTGGCAGTGCAGCACAGGAGCACGCCCCCTGCTGCGATGGCCCACGCGGTTCGTTCGTGCATGGTCCCTGTCCTCGCACCACGCAGGAGCGCGGGGAGGATGAGCAGTCCGATGACGGCAGCGATGACGGGGCCGACGGCGCGGGAGAACAGCACGGTCTCCGAGACTGCAGTCAGGATGGCCACACTGATGAGGGCGGCGAGGACGCGGTACAGCTGTTGGCGGGGGATCAGTCCGATCCGGAGGACCGGGGTCCGTCGCGTCATCGGCTGCTCGGGGCCGGTTGGGTGCCACTCGAGGACGACGGTGGTGCCCCGACCCGGAGCTGACCGGATCTCAGCGGAAGCACCGGCCATGCGGACACGCTCGAGGATGGAGACGCGGACGCCGAGTCGTTCCTGGTCGACGGTGTCTATGTCGAAACCCGCACCGTCGTCGGTGATGACGATGCGGATGCCGCCGCGGTCCAGACGGACAGCCACGGCACTACGACGGGCGGAGGGCCCCCCGTGTTCGATGCTGTTGGTCAACGCCTGCAACGTCGCCGAGACGAGTGCGTTCGCGGTCTCGACCGGGAGCTCGGTGTCGGCGGCAGGAGTCAGATCGATGTCGGCGTTTCGACGCAAGCGGGCGAAGTCCTGCTCGACAGCAGCCAGCACGGCCCCGAGGGGCACCGACGAGGGTTGCATCACGGGATGCTGGTCAGCGTCGGAGATGACGTCGAGCGCGGACTGCGCCATGCTGGTCGCTCGTCCCGGAGCTTCGTGCCCTGCGGCGGCGAGGAGGGCTGCGAGCACGGAATCGTGCAGGAGCGCATCCGTCTGGACGCGTTCCGCTTCGATCGCCGTCTGTCGTCGCTGGTCCTCGAACAGGAGTTGCGCCGTGAGTTCCGACTGGTCCGCGCGATCTGCCCTGGTCCGCAGGACTCGAACGCCCGCGATGAGACCGGCAGCGAGGAGTCCGAGCCCGACGGCGTCGATGATGCTGTGACTGACGGGGATCCTGCCTGCGTACACAGCGGCGAGAGCGGCATCGAGGCCTGCACAGACCGCACCTGCCCGGATCGGGCTCGATGCCGCGACGGCCACGGCGCCGAAAGCGACGAGGCACAGTGACAGCAGCCACGGAGTCGATCCGGCGGGCAGTGGATCCCGGAGTTGGAACGGTTCCAGACCGAGGAGAGCGACGTACGCAACGACCGAGGTCCAGAGCCACCCTCGGGCTGGATCCTGCCGTCCCACGGTTGCCGACGGAACTGCGGCCACCAACACTGCGGCGGAGCACAAGGATGCCACGCCGTGGGGCCAGACCACCGGCACGTGGTCGGACGGGAATCCCGGCAACGCCAGCAGGACCAGCAGCAGAGCGACGACCGCGAGGGTGGTGATCATGCCCCGCTCGACGCCCGTCTTCATGCAGATCGCACCAGCGGGACGCTTCGGAGAGTGCGAGGGTGGCATCAGCGGCCCTCGTGACCGACGGTTCGCCTTCTCGCCGCTCGAACCACGCTCATGTTCTGACGGTACGTCTCACCTGACGTCCGACACGAGACCCCGAAGTGGGCACGGACACCAGGACGCCTCGCCACGACGCCCTCCGTTCGACACAACGGCCTAGGCCTGACGAGTTCGACGTCGACGCGCAGAGGCCTGACCGAGATGTGGCGAGCAGGCGGAGCCGCACCCAGACCGGATCATGGAGACGTCTCGCCCGCGGATGGCACCCGAGAGCAGGCGGGGCCGCCAGGCTCGTTACTCGATCTGGGCGGTGATCGTCGCGGTCCCGACGGGGAGGCCTGCCTTGACGGCGTCGATCTTGAAGGTGCTGTTGAGTAGCTTCGCGGCGTCGGCGGAGACGTGGACGGTGGTGCCGGTCAGGATCGCGTTGTCACCCTCGAGCTGGACGGCTACGAAACCATGACTGAGAGCAACGCCACACCCGCGGCTTCAGCACGCGAGTGCTGACTAGTGAATGATCACGAGCTTGCCTTGGACACGGTTAGTTTCACCAAGTCGATGGGCGGCAGCGAGTTCAGCGAGCGGGAAGGTTTGCTGCACCTCGACGGTGAGGGCTCCAAGGTCAACCAGACCGGTGAGGGCAAGAAGGCCGGCGTAGTCCGGTTCGACAAGAATCTCGGGTGTGACCTCGATCCCCTGTTGACCGGCTGCTTCGAGGAGCCCATCGGTGCCGCCGGGTGCCACCCGGACGAGCGTACCGCCGGGCTTGAGGACGTTGATCGAGCGACGAGCAATGTCGTTTTGGGGGAATCCGCCCACTAGGTCCACGACCACGTCGAGGTTCTGGACTTCGTCCTCGAACAACTGGGTGTGGTGGTCAATGAGTTCGTCGGCTCCCAGGGAGCGCAGCCACTCGTGTCTTGCTGCGCTTGCGGTGCCGATGACGTACGCACCGAAGTGCTTCGCGATTTGGACGGCAAGGTGGCCCACTCCGCCGCCGGCCGCGTGGATGAGCACGCGCTGCCCCGGCTCGATGGTGATCATGTCAGTGAGAGCCTGCCAAGCAGTCAGCCCTGCGAGCGGGAGTGCGGCAGCTTCCACGTGGTTCATCGACGCAGGCTTCCGGACGAAGTGCCGCGACGGTGCACAGACGAAGTCGCTATCCGCGCCAGCGGGACGTGGGAAAAGCGGCAAGCCGAGTACTTCATCGCCTGGGGTGAAGAGATGCACACCTGGGCCTACTTGCTCGACAACGCCGGACACGTCCCAGCCCAGCACGTGGAAACCATCCCCTTGCGCGGCGGCGGCTGGCGTTGGCGCACCCGCCCGAGTGCGCCAGTCGACGGGGTTCAGTCCAGATGCGGTAACTCGCACGAGGATTTCGGTGGGAAGAGGTGTAGGTCGGGGGACAGTTCCAGGGCGGAGAACGTCCGGGCCACCTGGTGAGTCGTAGCCCATTGCGTTCATCAGTGGGGTATCGGCGACAGGCCGCATTTCGTTCGCGTCTTTCTGGTGGGGATCGGTAGTGGGTGCGTCTTCGTGACTTGAGTCACATACGTTTCGGATCGAACTCAGAAGGTGGGCCTGGCTGCCAACTGCAGTGCTCCGGCGAGCTCAGCACGGCACCCGTGTTGAGCTGCAACGATGCTGAGTCCCTGCGCGGTGGCGGGTTGCGCGAACTGGTCGAGTCCGAGTTTGATGCCAGTGAGGAGCGCCTGGTTTGCAGTTCCGAGTTTCCCGCCGACGACGAGCAGGCTTGGGTTGATCAGGTTGCACAATGTGGAGAGGGCTTGTCCGACTGTTCGGCCTGCGTCGCTGAAGATGCGTTCGGTGACCTCGTCGTCGAACGGTAGGTCGTCGATGTCGGGGATCTCAACGCCTTCGTGGCTGTGGGCGAGTTGCGCGAGAACGCTGTCGACGGAGATGACGGCTTCGAGGCAGCCGCGGCTACCGCAGCGGCAAAGTTCGTTGTTGTTCTCGAGTCGGTTGTGCCCGATCTCGCCGGCGAGTCCGGCCGAGCCTTTGTAGACCCGGCCGTCGAGAATCATCGCCGCGCCGATACCGTCGGAGAGCTTGACGTAGAGGACGTCGTCGTGCCCGGAGGCAGCACCGACTCGGTACTCGCCGATGGCGCCGAGGACGGCGTCGTTCTCGACGATGACGGATTGACCGAGTCGCTGCTCGAGCTCGGCGGCTGGGTCCAGTCCGACCCAGCCGGACAAGATTGTCGGTGATCGGACCACCCCTCGTTGCGAGTCGATGGGTCCGGGCACGCCCGCGACGATGGCGTCGAGCGTTTCGACGCCGTTCTTCTGGCACAGCGTCATCAGGATCGAGCAGGCGGTGTCCATCGCACCTTGCGCGTTCAGGTCGACGTTCTGCAGGGTGTTCTCGCTGGCGATCTCGTTCCCGAGAGCATCCGCCAGCGCCACGTAGATGTGTTTGTGCCCGAAATCGATGCCGGCGATCCATCCAGCTGCTGGCGCGGGGAAGAGCCGCACCGCAGGGCGGCCGCTGCCGGAACCTCTGCCCTGGCCATCGGACTGCTTCTCGATGACCCGACCTTCACGCAGCAACCGCTGGACGAGGTAAGCGACGCCGCTCCGCGACATGGACGAAGCGGCTGCGAGCTCCGACCGGGACACTCCTTCGGGAGCTAGGCGGATTCGGTCGTAGACATCCTCCAGCGCGCGGTCGCGCGGGGACACGGTTTTGACGGCAGCCACACGATGATCCTAGCGATGCCGCATCGGACTGACTGTTTTTAAGTGGTCGCAGTCAAAAACATTGCTTGAGTCGGCGCTGTTTTTCGCGTTGACGAGCAGAAAGAGTGCGGTTACGTTGAGCTAGCTCCACCGCCTATGAGTCGCCTTCGAAGACGAATCGCGCCGGCGGTGGGCAGTGACGACCTCGCATCGAAGCTGACGCAAGGTCGACACGATCTCATCCTGAAGTGTTGTCAGAGAGGACAACCGTGTATCACTCAATGAACCAGGGTCGAGGTGGCAAGCGGGTATCGAGGACCGCTTTGGCCGCATGCGCGGGAGGTGTCGGCCTCGCCATCGTGCTGGGCACGACGACCGGCCCGTCCGCGATCGCCGCCACGCCAGCCGACCTACCCGCGAGCAGCTTCGGTGTCTCGCCGGCAACGGCTCAGGACGCCCCCTACACCAAGACCGTCTCCTATCTCCTGTCCCAGATGACGCCAGCGGAAGAGGTTGCCGTCATCGCCCAAGGCACTGACCCGGACAACCACGGAGAAGCCGGATACCTCGCCGGTGTTCCCCGTCTCGGGGTCCCCGCCGTCCGGCATGCTGACGCACTCGGCATCAACGTCTTCGCAGACGGTACGGCCTTCCCGACGCGACTCGGCCTGGCATCATCGTTCGACCGTGACGCTTACAACCTGCTCGGTGAAGAAGTAGGCAAACAGGGCAAAGCGCTTGGCGTTGATCTCGTCTATGGTCCTCAGGTCGACATGGCCCGATACCCGTCATGGTCCAGGAACCTGACGACCAACGGCGAGGACGCCTACGTATCGTCCCAGTTCTCTGCGGCCGAGATCAACGGCATCCAGAGCACCGGGCTGCTGTCCCAGGTGAAGCACGTCTCCTTCTACAACGGACAGAACCAGGCGACGCCGTCGCTCATCAGCTCGCAGGCCGCGCACGAGGTCTACCTCGCACCGGCGCAGTCCGCGATCGAAGAAGGCGGCGTCAGCTCGTTGATGTGCTCCTATGCGATCTTCCAGATCGTCGGCGAGCAGAACGCTCCGCAGTACGCCTGCTCGAACTCGAACCTCTTGAACAACATCGTCAAGAATCAGTTCAACCTCAAGGGCTTCATCACCTCCGACTACAACGCCAGCAAGGCGACGTCGGACATCCTCGCCGGCATGGACAACGAGTTCGCAACGACCAACCTCTCCGCGCCGAAGCTCGTCCCGCTCATCGACTTGACCTCATCGTCGTTCGATCCGGCATACGCAAGCGCCACTGCCAACGCGGTCGCCCGCATGCTCTACGAATACGAACGGTTCGGCCTGCTCGACAACAGCAAGATCCCCGATTCGGTGGAATCGGACGTCGAGCAGCACGGTGACGTCTCCTCGACGTACAACGGCACCACCGTAGACAAGGCCAGCGGTGACAAGGTGGCGCTCGCACTCGCTGAGGAGAGCGGCGTACTTCTGAAGAACGAGGACGACGCGCTTCCGCTGTCGACGAGCAAGTCCGTCGCAGTCGTCGGCCCCGCCTCGACCCTGCTCCCGGCAAGCCCCGGCGGTGAACGCTCCCGCGGCTTCGGCGACCAGGTGAACTACACGCCACTGAAGGCCATCAAGGCGCAGGTCGGCTCCGAGAACGTCACGTCCGCACCCGGCGTCGACTGGATCGGTGACACCGTCCCCACCGCGAACCTGCAGACGACCAACGATGGCTCAGCCGTGCCGGGTCTGACCCGCACGAACACCGATGGCTCCACCACGGTCGACACCACCATCGACGGCAAGCAGACCACCCTCGCCAAGGGTGGCCAGTACACCTGGAGCGGCTACCTCAACGTGACCACTGCCGACACGTACCGGCTGCTGCTGCAGCGTCCCTACGGAGTCGACACGGGTAACGCATCGGCATACAACGGTGGCGTACAACAGGAACCCGGACGCAACGGCCCGCCCGAGCCACTCAGCCTGAGCGTCGATGGCGCAGCCCAGACGATCGTGAACCCCGGCGGCAACATCCTGCAGAACGCCTTCCCCGACGGTCAGCGCGCCTCTAACGGGCAGTACCTAGGCAAGCAAAACCTCGGCGTAAGCCTCGACCTGTCGGTCGGACTGCACAAGGTCAGCTTCACCTACAAGCCCACCGCGACCACGGCGACCACTCCAACCATCCGGTTTGCGTGGGCGCCGCTGGCGCAGAACACTGCCAAGGCCGTCCAGGCTGCGAAGACGAGTGACGAAACGGTGATCTTCGTCGACGACTCCACCCCGGGAACCACTGAGGGTGCCGGCCCGAACTCGTCCACCACCGCGTCACTGCGCAACCTCAACGCGACCCAGGTGAACCTCATCAACGCCGTCAGCGCCGCGGCACACGCCGCCGGCAACAAAGCCGTCGTCGTGCTGAACTCCGGCACCGCCGTCGCGATGCCCTGGGTAGACAACGTCGATGCGGTGCTCGAGATGTGGTACCCGGGTGAAAAGGGAGGGCAAGCAACCTCCAACTTGCTGTACGGCGTGGTGAACCCGTCAGGCAAGCTTCCGATGACGTTCCCGAAGGACGACGACTCCACCCCGTTCTCCGGCAACCTCGAGCGCACCACGGGTACGCAGACCGGATCGGAGACCAGACCGTCGATCAAGTGGACCGACGGCGTCAACGTTGGTTACCGCTGGTACACCGACCCTGAGGCCAACCCGAATGGCTACAAGCCGCGGTTCCCCTTCGGGTACGGACTCTCATACACGTCGTTCAAGTACTCCGATCTGAGCGTCAAGAACGCGAAGGACGGCGGACTCGACGTCACCTTCTCCGTCACAAACACCGGCGAGAAGGACGGCGCGGACGCACCCCAGGTGTACCTCGGCGCTTCTCCCGACCTGGCAACGCCGACGTTCGACGCGAACGGCATCGTGACCGCTGGCTTCCAACAGTCCACGCAGAAGCTGGTGCAGTTCGATCGCGTCGAGCTCGCCGCTGGCAAGTCAGCGACGAAGACGCTGCATGTGGACCTGCAGCAGGTTTCCGCCTGGGACACCGTTGGACAAAAGTGGGTCATCGGTTCGGGTAAGCGGACTATCAGCCTCGGCGCGTCGTCCGAGAACCTGGTCGCCTCGGTCACCCGCGAAGTCCCCGCAACCGTCGTCGCTCCGTCTGTCACGACGAACCCAGTCGCGAAGAAGACGGTGAACGAAGGCGCAACGGTGACGCTCTCCGCAGCCGCCACCGGGTCGCCGGCACCGACTGTTCAGTGGCAGGTCAGCACGGACAAGGGCACGACATGGAACGACGTCGTCGGTGCCACCTCCGCGACCTACACGTTCAAGTCGAAGCTCTCCGACAACAGTTCGCAGTACCGCGCCGTCTTCACCAACGACCTCGGTTCCGTCCCAACGACGGCCACGGTCCTCACGGTGAAGGGTGTGGCGCTGACGGCGCCGGGTCATGTCAAGGCGACCCCCTGCGTGCGAGTCGGATCGACGACGACCTTCGTGAAGTCCAAGGTCACCCTGTCCTGGTCAGCGTCGACACCGGCAACATCGGTGAAGGCCTACCAGGTTCGAGACGGCGGAAAGGTCGTCAAGACCGTCGCGTCGTCCGTGCTGTCGACGCCGCTCACGCTCGCAGCAGGGAAGCACTCCATCTCAGTTGTCGCTGTCGCGACAAGCGCGTCCGTCCCAGGTGGCAATAAAGCCTCGGCAGCCCTCGCCGTGACCGTCGACAAGACGGCACCCGTCGCTTCCGCGACGCGTCCCGCACATCCGGAACGTGCATCATCATGGGCGCACGTGAGCGGCACCGTAAAGGACACCGGCTCCGGCGTCGCCGGGGTGACGGTGAAGGTCACGGAGAAACGCGGCTCGAGCTACTACTACTTCACGGGCAGCAAGTTCGTGAAGGCGAAGAGTTCAACTTCGGCACTGGCGAACGCCACAGCGGTGGCCACGTCCGTGAAGTCCGGCAAGTGGTCGGTCGCAGTTCCAGGCGTGCGCGCCGGGACGCTGGCAGTTCACCTGTCTGCGATCGACAAGCTCGGCAACACCGGCTCGTCAAAGGGGGTGACCGTAACAGTCAAGTAGCACCACACACCAAGGGAAGGGGGGGGAGAGGGGCGGTCCTAGTGACCGCCCCTCTTCTTGTGCGCTCCGACATATGAGCAGCAGCACTGCCGTAGATATCTCGCGTCTCGGGAGGTCCTAATCAGTGAATCGAAGCCTTAGAGCGAAGCGTCCGTTGACCGGTGCGCATTAGACCTTTGCGAGACCTCTATACAAACTTGTCTAACGCGCAGAGGTCGAGTTAGCGCCGCTCCTTCCACCCGCTCGCTCAGGCTGCGCTCGGCCCTGTGAGGTCGGCTGTGTGCACGACGATGCCGAGGGCGGGGAACACCGACCGGAACCGGGCGGCGTGGGCGTCGGGGTTCGGGTCGTTGGTGGCGTCCTCGACGAGGACGACGGCGTAGCCCAGGTCGTACGCGGCCCGAGCCGTTGACTCGACGCCGAAGGTCGTCGCCTGGCCGACCACGACCACCTCGGTGACGCCGTCGGCGCGGAGCCGCTCGTCGAGGCCGGTGCCGGCGAAGGCGCTCCACCCGCCGCGGGTGAGGTTGCCGTCGTCGTCGGCCCGTTCGAGCAGCAGGGAGCCGTAGGCGACCGGGGCCGGGCGGGGGCCGCCGCCGTACTGGGTCGCGCCTGCCGGGGTCGTGGCGGGGTCGTGGCGGATGAACACCACCTTGCCGCCGCCGCCACGGGTGGCGCGGGCTAGGGTCTCGACGTTGGCCACGACGGTCTCGACGGGGTGGGTGCGTTGGTACGGCGCGGTCCCGGCCTGCAGGTCGACGACGAGCAGGGCGGTGTGTTCGGTGCGGGTGCGGATCACCGGTCCAGTGTGCTCGATCGCCGGGCGCGGCGCATACTGCGTCTGCGGTATCTCGGTCGGTCCGCCCGGAGTAGTCCGGCACTGCTGAGCCCGGCGAGGCTCGGAGCATGGCCAGTACCGGAGTCCCTCGGACCGATACCCACGCATCCGTCCTCGTCGTCGGCGCCTCGGCTGCCGGCGTCGCGACGGCCGAGGCGCTCCGCCGCCACGGGCATGTCGGCCGGCTGACACTGCTCGACGGCGAAACCGAGGACCCGTACGACCGGCCACCGCTGTCGAAGCAGTACCTGGCCGGGCAGATGGGCGCCGACGCCCTGGTGCTCCGCTCGACCGAGCAGCTCGCGGGCCTCGACGCCGAGTTCGTGCTCGGGGACCGTGCGGTCGCCCTCGACGTCGCGACCCGGACCGTGACCACGACGAGCGGCACCACCCGGGCCGCCGACCACGTCGTCATCGCCACCGGTGTCACCCCGCGTGCGATCCCGGGGGCTGGGCTCGACGGCGTGCACGTCCTCCGCACCCGGGCCGACGCGGACCGGCTCCGAGCGGGACTGCAGACGCTGCAGGGGCCGCTGCTGGTCCTCGGGAACGGCGTGCTCGGCAGCGAAGTGGCACAGACCGCCGCGTCCCTCGGCGTGGACGTCACGCTCGCGGGCAGTATCCGTGCGCCGATGTCCGGGCAGCTCGGCGGGTTTGGCTCGCAGTTCCTCGCGGCACAGCACGAGGCGGCCGGCATCCGGTTGCTCGGCGGGGTCCGCGCCACGCGGGTGCGCGGCCGGAACGGTCGCGCGGACACGGTGGAGTTCGTCGACGGCCCGAGCCGTCCGGCCGACGCCGTCCTCGTCGCCGTGGGGTCCCGCCCGACGACCGGGTGGCTCGAGGTGTCCGGCCTGGAGGTCACGGACGGCGTCGACTGCGACGCGTTCGGAGCCGCTGCACCCGGCGTCTGGGCCGTGGGCGACGTCGCCCGCTTCCACCACGCCGGCGCGGGGTGCCCGATGCGGCTCGAGAACCGCACGAACGCGACCGAGATGGCGCAGGTCGTCGCCGGAAACGTCCTCGGGCGCCGCGTGCCGTACACGCCGGTGCCGTACTTTTGGACGGACCAGCACGGCACCCGCGTGCAGGTCTTCGGGCAGATGACCCCGACCGACCGGGTCACCGTCGTCGACGGGCACCCCGAGGACGGCCGGTTCGTCGCCGTGGCCGAACGCGCCGGCGAGGCGGTCGGGGTGCTCGGGTGGGGCATGCCGAAGCAGGCGCGGATCGCCAGCATGCGCCTGCGTCCCCGGTACGCGCCGGTAGCGGCACCTGCCGCGTCTACGGTGTTTGCCGCCGAGAGCCCGGCACCGGTCGGCTGACCGGTGCCGTCCGCTCCGGTCGCCTGACCGGGGCCGTCACACAAACACAGAGGAGCAGACCATGACCGACCCACCGATCACCGCCGACCGACCGGACACGTTCCCGATGGACCGGCGGACCGCCGGGTGTCCCTTCGACCCGCCGCCGGCGGCCCGCGTGCTGCAGGAGGACGGCCCCATCCACCGCGTGACGCTGGCCGACGGCCGCGAGCCGTGGCTCGTCACCCGCTACGACGAGGGCAAGCAGGTGCTGTCGAGCCTGTCCGTCAGCGCAGACGCGGCCAACCCGGGGTACCCCTCCGCCAGCGCCTCGGGAGGTGGCGGCGGGCTGTCCTTCATCCTGATGGACGACCCGGACCACGCCCGGCTGCGGCGGATGGTGACCGCGCCGTTCGCGATCAAACGCATCGAGGCGCTCCGCCCCGTGGTGCAGCGGATCACGGACGACCTGATCGACCAGCTGCTCGCCGGTCCGAACCCGGTCGACCTGGTCGAGGCGTTCGCGCTCCCGCTGCCGTCCCTGGTGATCTGCGCCCTGCTCGGCGTGCCGTACGAGGACCACGACCGGTTCCAGGCGCACTCGAAGACCATCATCCGCCGCACCACGACCGACGACGAACGGCAGCAGGCGTTCCGCGAGCTCGGTGCGTACCTGACGTCGCTGCTCCACCGCAAGACGGCGGAACCCGGCGACGACCTGCTCACGGACATCGCCGCCGGGGTCACCGCCGGCGACATGACCGAGGGCGAGGCCGTGCAGATGGGGATCCTGCTGCTCATCGCCGGGCACGAGACGACCGCGAACATGATCGCCCTCGGCACGCTCGCCCTGCTCGAGCACCCGGTCGAGCGCGACCGCCTGCTCGACGACCCCGAACCGGCGCTGGTCGCCTCGGCGGTGGAGGAACTCCTGCGCTACCTCACCATCACGCACGACGGACGTAAGCGTGTGGCGACCGAGGACCTCGACGTCGCCGGCACCAGGGTCCGCGCCGGTGACGGGGTGATCGTCGCGACGGACCTGGCGAACCGGGACCCGGACGTCTACCCGGAGCCGGACCGGCTCGACCTGACCCGCAACCCGCGGAACCACGTGGCGTTCGGGTTCGGCGTGCACCAGTGCCTGGGCCAGCCGCTCGCCCGGGTCGAACTGCAGGTCGTGTACCCGACGCTGTTCCGTCGGATCCCCACCCTCGCTCGCGCGATCCCGCTCGACGAGGTCCCGTTCAAGCACGACGGCGCCGTCTACGGGGTGTACGAGCTCCCTGTCACGTGGTGCCCCGTCGACCGCCACACCACCACGAGCGCGAGCTTGACCACCGGAGGGAACGAGTCATGAAGGTCATCCTCGAACAGGACAAGTGCGTCGCCAGCGGCCAGTGCGTCATGGCCGCGATGGACGTGTTCGACCAACGGGACGAGGACGGCATCGCCGTCCTGCTGACCGACGAGGTCGCCGACGACCAGGTCGAAGCGGTGCGCCATGCCGCGGCGGTCTGCCCGGCCCTGGCGATCCATCTGGTGGCATGACCCGGCGGCTCCCGGCACACACGACGGCCCGGTGGGGGATCCCACCGGGCCGTCGTGTGTGCGCTGTGAGCGGGGCTCCGCCGCCGTCACGACCCGGCGGCCGGGTGCGTGCACGCGTCGATCGCGGCGTACTCCCGGCTGAGTGCGGCCTGGTTCCGCTCGGTGCGCCACGACCGGATGCCGGGCGCAGCGGCCACGGCGGCGATCCACACGCCGGCACCGACGAGGACCGGCACGAGCGTCGGATCTCCGCTGAGGGCGAGCAGACCGCCGAGCGCGACCGCCAGCACGGCTACCGCGGAACCGGCGATGGCGACGACACCGGCGAGCCGTGCGGGCTGCTGCTCGAGGGCGGCGATCCGGGCCAGCGCGCGCTCGGCACGACGCTCGAGGATCGGTCGTGCCGGGTCTGGCCGGGTGCGCAGACGCTGGAGCAGCAGGGACGTCGTGCCGAGCCGTCCGCCCTGCACGGTCACCGTCCAGCCGAACTGCTCCAGGGTGTGCCGGTGGAGCGGCACGAACGCGGTCGGTGCGTACAGCACCCGGGTCTCGAGGTGGCGGGGGACCGGCGCGTTCAGGACAGCGCCGGCTCGGTCGATGGTGTTCGTCATCGGGCTCGGGCCGCGCTCAGGCGGTCCGGCGGCGACTGGCTGCCTCGCACGCGCCGTAGACGACGTCGAACTGGCGGTCGACGGCCGGACGGATCCGCTTGGTGCGCGCCGCGCGGACGAGCTGGAAGGCTACCGGAGCGATCGCCCAGTTGACTAGGCCGCCGGCTCCGACGAGGAAGACCGTGACCGGGTCGAGCCCGCCGAGTAGGTCGGGGACGGCCACGGTGTCCTGCATGGCGAACACCGAAGCGGCCAGCAGGACGCTGCCGATCGCACCGAGGGCATACGCGACCACCGACGCCGCGGTCGTGCGGGAGCGTTCGAGTGTGTCGATCGTGGCCAGGGCGATCACGGCGTTCTGCTGGAGTTCGTTCAGTTCGACGGAGCGGACGGCACGGTCGCGGCGGAGGCCGAGGATGCGCCGGCGGGTCGGTCCGCCCGTCCGGTCCGAGCCGTCGGGCGTCCAGCCGAAGTTGCGGTAGGTGTCCGCGTACAGGGCGTTCTTGCCCCGTGGGACCTCGACCGTGCAGTAGTCGTAGGACGTGGGGGCGGTGTTCGTCGTGGCCAGTGTCATGGCGGTTCCTCCGGTCGGTGCCGGATCGTTCCGGCCTGGTGTCGATCGTCCCGGGGACGGGCCGCGGGCAGATCCGCGATCGGTGGTACCCCCGACTACTGCGTTCGCAGTAGCCGGGCCGCTGACGCGCACGACAGGATGAGTGCATGCGGCGACTGCGGGCGATCTGGGATTCGTGGCGTCCGGACGACCGCTGGGTGTTCCGCGGCACGGCTGCCGTCGTCCTGCTCGCGTGCGCGATCGAGACGGGCCGGGTGGTGACGTCGGGCGCAGGCCCCGGACCGGCAGTCGCGGTCGCGGCCACCGTACTCGCCGCCGTCATGGCGCCCTGGACCCCGTGGGCGGCACTCGCGCTGGCAGCGGTCGCACCCGTCCTCGGCGGGCTGTCCGGCTGGCAACCGATCGTGGCGTGGAGCTGCGCCGTCCTGCTGCTGTTCGCGGTCTCGTCACGCGAGGGCCATCCGGTCCGCGGAGCGGGCATCGTCGCACCCGGGGTCGTAATCGGAACACTTCTCGCACCCGGGGCCGGCGGAGCAGTACCCACCGCGCTCGGCGCCCTCATCTCCGTCGTTGCCGGCGTCGCGATCGGCTCGGGGCTCCGCGTGCAGCACCAGTACCGCGCTTCATTGGAGCAACGCGCAGCCGACGCGATCGCGACCCGCGAACTCGAGGCCGAACGCCGCGTGGCCGAGGAACGCGTCCGGATCGCGCGGGACCTGCACGACGTCATCGGGCACGAGATCGCGGTGGTCAGCATGCAGCTCGGGGTCGCCGAGGTCACCCTGCCCGCCGGGGCCGACGAGGCCCGGCGTGCGCTGGACGCCGCCCGGGACGGCGTGCGGAACGTCCTGACGGAGACGCAGCACGTCCTGACGGTGCTCCGCTCGGCGTCGAGCAGCGGCGCCGACCTCGACGACCCGACGGCTCCGGCCCCCGGCATCGAGCAGCTCCGCGGACTCATCGCGTCGTACGAACGGATCGGCCTCGACGTCGATGCCCGACTGGACGAAATCGGCCCGGTCTCCGTGCCGATCGGTGTGACGGTCTACCGCGTGTTGCAGGAGTCGCTCACCAACGCCCACCGGCACGGCGAGGGCCGGACGACCGTCACCCTCGCCCGCGCCGGTGACGACCTGGTGCTCGAGGTCCGCAACCCCCGCCGGCGGGCCCCGGCGGACGACCTCGGCACGGGCAGGACCGGTGGGCTCGGTCTGGTCGGCATGCGCGAACGCGTCGCCGCCGCCGGAGGGACCGTCCAGGCCGCGGCGGACGGCGTGCTGTTCGTCGTCCGCGTCCACCTGCCCACCGCGAACGGAGCACGATGACCACACGAGTGATCCTGGTCGACGACCAGGACATGATCCGACTGGGGCTCCGTGCGATCCTCGACCGCCAGGACGGCATCGAGGTCGTCGGCGAGGCCGGGGACGGGCTCGCCGCGGTGCAGACGGCGTTGTCGGTCCCGGCGGACGTCATCATTATGGACATCAGGATGCCGGGCATCGACGGGGTGGAGGCGACCCGACGGATCCGCGCGGAACGCACCGCTCAGCGGGTGCGCATCGTCATGCTGACGACCTTCGACCAGGACGAACTCGTCTTCGCGGCGCTGCGTGCCGGGGCGAACGGGTTCCTCAGCAAGGCCGCGGGACCCGCAGAACTCGTCGCGGCGATCGAGGAGGTGGCAGCGGGCGGAGGGGCGCTGTCCGCGGCGGCCGCAGCGGCGCTCATCGGACAAGTCGCCCGCACGCCGGCGTCCTCCGTCGACCCGGAGATGACCCGGCGCTTCGAGGCCCTCACCGCTCGCGAGCGCGACGTCGTGGTGATGGTCAGCCGAGGTCAGGGCATCGACGCCATCAGCGCCGAGCTATTCCTCTCACCGCTTACGGTCAAGACCCACGTGAACCGGGCCATGGCGAAGGTCGATGCCCGCGACCGGGCCCAGCTCGTGGCGTTCGCGTTCCAGGCCGGCCTGGTCGACTGAGGTCGGCACCGGCCGAGGCGCCGGCGCATCCGGGAACCGTCGCAGTGCCATCGCGAGCCCGATCACCGCAGCCACGCCGCCGAGGAACATCCCGCTCGCACCCGCGGACGCAGCAGTGTCCTCTGCGCTGCCCGCGAACGAGAGCAGTGCCGACTGGGTCAGCACGAGCAGGACCACCGCGGCGGCGATGTTCACGAGCTTCGTCGCCTCGACGAGCGGTTCCCCGTCCTTGCGCGCGGTCACCGCACCCCAGACCCCGATGCCCAGCTCCGCGAACGTCGCCGCCGCGATGACGATCGCCACCCACTGGTCGTAGTGCACGGGGTGCGCCCGCCCGACGAGCATCGGCGCGCTGCACCCGACGAACACGACCGACATCGCGGTCATCGCACCCCCGATCCGCCGGTGGCCGGCCTGCCGGAACCGCATCCGATCGCCGTTCGCCGCATCGAACTCGAACGACAGCCGGTGCCGACGGACGGCCCAGACCTTCGCGGCCGCGACCCCGAGCGTGAAGACCACGGTCGCGGCGAGGAACAACGAGGGGGCCGCGCAGAACAGGACGACCTTCCACCCCGCCATCACGAGGCTGCTCGGCACCGACAGCACGGCGAGCACGAGCCCGCGCCGCGGCCGGTCCCGCCACACCGTGACGGCGTACTGCACGGTGACCTTTCTGGTCACCGGCATCAGTCGAACGTGACGACAACCTTGTCGGCCGCCCCGGGGGTCGCCGCAACCCGGAGGGCCTCGAGCACGTCGCTCGCCGGGAAGACGTCGCTGACGATCTGCGCGTACGCCTCGGGGTTCGCGATGATGTGCTTGGTGACGTCAAAGATCTCGGTCGGGTACCCCATGGCGGTCACGATCGTCGGCTCGACGGCCAGCAGGTCACCGAAGTCGACCTCCACGGGCCGCTTGTGCACGGCCACGATGCCGATCGTCGCGCGGTGCTTCGCCAGGCGCAACGCCGTCTGCACGGTGGCGGGGACCCCGGCGGCGTCGAGCCAGACGTCGGTGCCGGACTTGCCGCCGTGCCCGACGCCGTCGCGCGCTCCGCCGTGCAGGGCGATCAACCGCTCGTCGAGCGGCTCGTCCGCCGAGTTCACGACGGCATCGGCTCCGACGAGCAGGGCCTTCTCGAGTCGCGAGGGGATCACGTCGACGACGACCACGTGCCCGACGCCGAGCGCCTTGTAGCTGATCACAGCGCCCAGCCCGATCGGGCCGGCACCGAACACGACGATTGTGTCGCCCGGCTGTGGCGCAGTCCGATTCACGGCGTGCAGGGAGACCGCCATCGGTTCGTTGAGCGCGGCCACCTGCCAGGGCAGGTCCTTTGGGACGATCGCGACGCTGGTGCCGAGCACGGCTTGCTCGACGAGCAGGAACTCGGACAGCCCGCCGGTGGGGCCGCCGTTACCGATGATCCCGCGTGGGTCGCCCATCGGGTTCACCACCACGTGGTCGCCGACGGCGATGCCCTCGACCGCGTCGCCGACGACGGCCACCTCGCCGGCGACCTCGTGTCCGAGGGGCGTGTGCCCCTCGCGCGGCGGGATGCCGCCGCGTGCAGCGTAGAAGGCGTCGGAACCGCAGACCCCGCACGCCTTGACGGCGATCAGGACGTCGGCGGGGCCGACCTCGGGGACGGGCTCGTCGCGGATCTCGACGGATCCTGGGCTGGTGACGACGACGGTGCGCATGGTTCTCCTCTGGTCGGAGCACGGGTGGCTCGGGACGCAACCATTTGACCGCGACGGCGACCCGCCGGCGTACTGCGATCGTGGTACCACGACGTGGTCGGACGGACGGCGCGCGATCTCTGATGAATTCGAACTAGGAAGAGACCTGGAGCACTTTCCTGCCTACCGCATGATTCAACGAATGTCACTGCGATCGAAAGGCTGGCGACAACCTTGGTCGCCATGAACGCAACCCCTACCGCAGTAATCAAATCTCGCGCGAGGATGAGTGCAGAAATCCCGTCCGGGCCTCGTTCGCTCGACCATGACCGTCCCGGTCTCGGTCCCGAATGTGTGGATAGTTGCGCAAGCGGGTGTCAACCTGATATTGAACAAGGCGACCGTCATCGCACTGTGGCGACGTGCTCACTGTTTGGGAGAAGCCGTGCAAGCGGCTCGCTGCTCCGAAAAACTCGATAGACGGCATAGCCGATCGCCACACCCAGGACGTTCGCGATGACGTCGTTCACGTCGGCCAGGCGTCCACCAGAGAGCAAGCGCACATCCGCGTACTGCAACACCTCGATGCTCACGCTGACGACGAGGCCAACGAGAAGCACTGCGCGAAGGGTCCGCCGCTTCGTCAGTGCCGGAACGAGGAACCCGAGCGGCGCGGTGAGCAGGACGTTCTCGGCGAAACCTATGGGATCGATTGTGACAATCGGCTCCCAGTTGATCGAGTTCCACCAGGTGGAGGAACCCGTGAGCTCGTCGATCTTCACCTGGAACGGGAAGAACGTAAGCGCGACCAGGGCCGTGAGGTAGGCGATCACGAGCACACGCCACATCGCGAGACCCAGCGGTGCACCACGCCGCCATGACACCATTACGGTGACCAATGTTACGACTGCAGCCACTGGGAGAAGCGACAACGTTGGGAGGATGAAAAAGACGTCAGGCACGGGTGCGGTCCTTCGAGAAGTTGAGAGCAGGAAAACCGGGCCCTTCAAACATTATGAACCGCGACCACATTCGACATCCTCGCCAAGGACCACTCACATCGGTCCCGAGGATGAAGCTCGTTCGTCCAGACACACCCTCCTCGCGCAGTACCGCCCGCGGCGCGGAGTGGGGACCCGGCGACGATGTGTCAGTGGGCGAGGCAAGTTGAAGGGCCGACCGCAGCAGGGCCTCCGCCATCGGAATGGCGCCTGGGCAGGACTCCCCGGCTAGTGCTGCCATGAGATGATCGTCTGGTCAGGCAGCGCAGCTCAGGCACCCCACTGTCCGTCACCGCTCCAAGGATCTTCATGCCCGCAGCATCGTCACCGTTCCCGGGCGCTCTGTGATCTCCCACACCGGAATCTTCCTTTCGGAGACGCTCGGTACCGGGATCATGATCTTCCTCGGTCTCAGTACATCGATGCAGGGATGGTTCCGGCGCCAGGGTGCGGCCGCAGGTGCTGCCGGCTGGGCTCTCGCGGTCTTCACCGGCGCGAGCGTCGCCGATGCCAGCGGTGCACATCTGAATCCAGCGATTACGCTCGCGCAAGCTCTGGCGGGGCGGGTGGATTGGGTCGATGTGCCCGCCTACCTGGCCGGCGAGGGCACGGGCACACTCGTTGGCGCGGTCCTGGCCGCGTTTGTTTTCCATCACGACGTCCTCGGGGAGCGGAACAACGATCACCTCGTCGGGCTGTTCGCGACCTTGCCCCTCCGGCCAGGTCACGTCCGAAACGTCACGACAGAAGCGCTCGCTTCCGGAGTCCTGGTGGCGTTTGTGCTCTGCTCACCGTCCGCATCCGTCCATGACGGGGTGTATCACTTCGGCAACGAGGGCCTCGGGTACGCCGCTGTCGCCATGGTCATCTTCGTCCTCACCATCGGTGCGGGCGGTCCAACGTCTGCGGCTATGAACCCTTTTCGGGACCTCGGACCCCGCGTTGTCTACACGATCATTTACCGCGGCAGTGGGATGCCGTCAGCCCGCTGGGACTACGCCTGGGTTCCCATCGCTGGACCCCTGATCGGGTCCGGCCTCGGCGTCATGGCGAGCCTCCTGCTCTCAGCAGATGGGTGAGGTTCGAACCGTCCTGACACGGCGGGTCCACGCCCCTCTTCAACTCAAAATTGGCCAAAGCATCGGACGCTCGAGCACGGCGGCGGTCAGGCGCTGGCCGTCACTACCTCTGGCCCGACTGTTGTCCTGGGCGATAAGACGGGCTTTCCGTCTCAAGGGCATCAGGCATCAGGCATCAGTCGGACGAGCTGCGCTTCCACTTGCGGGAGCGATGTCAGCGACCGTGTCTGTCCAGGGCGTCGCGGTTTGCAAGTCCAGCCGCGCCTGGTCGAGGCGTACCTCT
>NZ_JADKRX010000006.1 GCF_015350975.1 Curtobacterium sp. VKM Ac-1395 | reverse complement strand
AACCCGGAAGCTAAGCCTCTCAGCGCCGATGGTACTGCAAGGGGGACCTTGTGGGAGAGTAGGACGCCGCCGGACTTCTTCTGCAACACCAGGGAACCCCTGACCATTCATGGTCAGGGGTTTTCTGCGTTCGGCGGGGCCGTTGCGCTCTCGGGAACAATGGCGAGCGTCGCCGGCATTAGGATCAGCCGACGACGGAGGAACGATGACGAATGCGTGGCCGGTCCTGCCGGACGGATCCCGGTTGGCCCTGCGGGAGATCCTCATCCACGGGGAACTGTCACGGGCGGAGATCGCTCGGTCGCTCGGGCTCTCGCGTGCCAGCCTCACCCGGGCGATGCGCATCCTCGTGGGGCACGGGCTCGTCGTCGAAGTCGGGACGGATGTCAGAGGAGCCACTGGTCGGCCGTCGGAGCTCCTGCACCCGAGCTCGGGGCAGTGGGAGTTCCTCGGGATCAAGCTCACGAAGGACCGGCTCTACGCAGCCGTCACCGACCTCGGCGGACGTGTCCTCGCCCTGCACGAGGAGTCGATGCCGACGACCCGTGCCGAGGACGTCGCCGAGCAGATCCGCGCCGTCGAGGAGCGGCTCCGCACGGCGCATCCCGCGATGTGTGCGATCGGCGTGTCCCTGCCCGGGGACGTCCGCACGGTCGGGGGCGAGCCCGTCGTCGCGCACTCGCTGTTCCTCGGGTGGACGGACGTGCCGTTCGCGCGGATGGTGACGGAACGGACGGGCCTGGC
This sequence comes from Curtobacterium sp. VKM Ac-1395, assembly GCF_015350975.1. Classification (GTDB taxonomy): domain Bacteria; phylum Actinomycetota; class Actinomycetes; order Actinomycetales; family Microbacteriaceae; genus Curtobacterium. The sequence goes on along the minus strand of NZ_JADKRX010000006.1, from coordinate 171,040 downwards.
GGCGTTCACGGCGAACGACGTGCACGCGCTCACGGCGAAGGAGCACTGGTTCGGCGCGGGCGCGGCGACGGGTGGGCGGTCGATGGCGCTCGTCACGGTCGGGGAAGGCCTCGGACTCGGACTCATCGCCAACGGGCAGGTGTCGACGGGGGAGCACGGTCGCCTCGGGCGGATCGGACACCTGCCGGTGCTGGGCGGTGGTCCCGACTGTGGGCTCGGACACCTCGGATGCGCATCGAGCTACCTCCCGAGCCCGGTGATCGTGCGGAACTCCGGGCACACGGATGCCACCTACGACGAGGTCGTCGAACGCGCGCGGTCCGGTGACGAGCGAGCCCTCGCGGCCTTCGCGGATGCCGGCCGCGCGCTCGGCGTGGTCCTGGCGACGGTGGTGCACATCGCCGACCCCTCGACACTCGTGCTCACCGGCGACGGACTGCCCGTGTACGACATCGCCCGGTCCGCGGTGGACGAGGCGCTGCGCGGGGCGCTCGAGCCGTACACGGAGCCGGTGACGGTCGAGGTGCAGCCCTTCGAGTTCTCCGAGTGGGCCCGGGCGGGGGCGGTGCTCGCGATCCGCCGGCTGCTCGCCGAGTGACGATCCACAGGAGACGAGCAGCAGAGCCTTCAGTGCGTTAGTTACGCACGTTGACAAAGGCGCACCAGCACGGGAGGCTGGAACGGACCCACCATCGAAGGAGATGCCGTGTCCGAAGCCCCATCCGTCCCCTGGCCGACCGACGGTCTGTCGTTCGGCGGCGACTACAGTCCCGAGCAGTGGCCACGTGAGGTCTGGGACGAGGACGTCTGGCTGATGCGCGAGGCCGGGGTCAACCTCGTGACGGTCGGGGTGTTCTCGTGGGGACTCCTCGAGCGGACACCGGGGGAGTACACGTGGGCCTGGCTCGACGACGTGCTCGACCTCCTGCACTCCAACGGCATCGCGGTCGACCTCGCGACGCCGACGGCCGCTCCGCCGAGCTGGCTCCTCGCGGCGCATCCCGAGGTGCTGCCCGTGGACCGCGACGACGTCGTCCGTCGTCCGGGCGAGCGGCTCGGCTGGTGCCCGGACTCCCCGGTCTTCCGCGAGCACGCGCACCGCATCGTCGACGCCGTGGCCGAGCGGTACGGGCAGCACCCCGCCGTGCGGCTCTGGCACGTCAGCAACGAGCTGGGCGGTGGCAACGCCCGGTGTGCCTGCGACGCGTCGACGGCAGCCTTCCGCCGGTGGCTCCGGGAGCGGTACGCCGACGTCGACGCCGTGAACGCCGCGTGGGGAACGGCCTTCTGGGGGCACACGTACACGGACTTCGAGGAGATCGGGCTGCCGCACGGCGGGCACAACCTGGCCCCGAACCCGGGGCTGTTCCTGGACGCCGAACGGTTCTCGTCGGACTCGCTCCTCGCGCACTTCACCATGGAGAGGACGACGATCGAACGCCACTCGAGCGTCCCCGTGACGACGAACTTCATGGTCGGCGCCGGGTCACAGACGGTCGACTACGCCGAGTGGGCGAAGCACGTGGCGATCCCCGCGAACGACCACTACACGCTCGTCGACGACCCTCGTCGCGAGCAGGACCTCGCCGCGTCCGCCGACCGGATGCGCGGGATCACGACCGGCCGCACGCCGTGGCTGCTCATGGAACACTCCACTGGCAGCCCGAGCTGGCAGCAGCGGAACCGGGCGAAGGAGCCGGGCGAGATCCTCCGGAACTCGCTCGCGCACGTCGCTCGCGGGTCCGACGGAGCCCTGTTCTTCCAGTGGCGTGCCTCCACCGCCGGGGCTGAGCAGTTCCACTCCGCGATGCTCCCGCACGCCGGCACCGCGACCCGCATCTGGCGCGAGGTCACGGCCCTCGGGCGTGCGCTCCGCGCCCTCGCACCGGTACGGGGCACCACCGTGGAGCTCGCCCGGGTCGCGATCGTCGTGGACGAGCCGTCCGGGTGGGCGATGCAGTCCGGGCTGAAGCCGCATCGAGGCCTGCGGGCATCGCGGGAAATCCGCGCCTGGCACCGGGCGTTCTTCGACCGGCAGGTGCTGACCGACGTCGTCCCGCTCGAGGCCGACCTGTCCGGGTACGACGTGGTCGTGTTGCCGACGCTGCTGATCGTCGACGACGCAGCGGTCGCCCGCGTCGCGGACCTCGCCGAGCGCGGCGTGACCCTCGTCGTCACGTACCTCTCGGGCGTGGCCGACGAGCACGCTCGAATCCGGACGGGGGGCTACCCCGGGGCCTTCCGCGACCTGCTCGGCGCGTGGTCGGAGGAGTTCACGCCGCTGCAGCCCGACGAACGCTGGACCCTCGACGACGGCGAGGTCGTCACCGACTGGGCCGAGGCCGTCGTCACCGAGGACGCCGACGTGGTCCTCCGCTACGCGGACGGCCCGCTCACCGGACGCCCCGCGGTCACTCGCCGGGACGTCGGCGGCGGTGCCTGGTACGTCTCCGCGGCCCTCGCGGACGGCAGCATCCAGCGGGTGGTGGACCAGGTGGTGGCGGAGCGGGCGGTCCCGCGGACCGTCACCGGGCCTCCCGGACTGGAGGCGGTGCGTCGCGTCGGACGCGACGGTTCCGCGTTCCTGTTCCTCGTCAACCACCTGGCCGAGCCCGTCACGGTGCGCGCGTCCGGGGTGGACCTGCTCGACGGTTCCGGCCACGGGCCGGAGACCGTGGTGCCGGCAGGCCGCGTCCGCGTGCTCCGCGAGGAGCGGGACGCGTGACCGTCGTCGACCAGGACGCCGCACGGACACGACCGTCCGACCAGGCCCGGCAGGCACACGTGCTCCGCGCCGCCGGGGTGTCGCTCGTGCTCGTGGCGGCGCCGGACGGTCTGCCGGAGGTGCTGCACTGGGGCCGCGACGTCGGACCGGTCGGGACGATCGACACGGACGAGCTCCTGTTGGCGGTGGGGCGACCCGTCTCACCGAGTGCCTTCGACGCGCCCTGGCCGCTGACGGTCCTGCCGACGGAACGGGACGGCTGGGAAGGGCGACCGGGGATCGCCGGACACGTCGACGGGCTGCCGCTCGTCCCGCGGTGGCAGGACGTCGTCGTGGTGTCGGACGAGGGGCTCGTCACGGTGACCGCGGTCTCCGCCGAACTGCGGCTGCGGAGCGAGTTCGCGCTCGACGCCGCGGGGGTCCTGCGGGTCCGACATGCCGTGACGAACCACGGTGCGGCGGCGGTGCACCTCCAGGCGCTCGAGGCGGTGCTGCCCGTCGGGGAACGGGCGGGGGAGGTCCTCGACCTGGCGGGGCGCTGGACGCGGGAACGCACCCCGCAGCGGCGGACCCTGACACATGGCAGCCACGCGCGCGAGAGCCGCCGAGGGCGCACGGGCCACGACGCGCCGACGCTGCTGGTGCTCGGGACGCCCGGGTTCTCGGACGACGCGGGGGAGGTCTGGGCCGTGCACCTGGCGTGGAGCGCGGACTCCGTGCACCGCCACGACGTGCTCGCCGAGGCGCGGCCACTGCTCGGCGCCGGGGAACTGCTCCGCGCGGGCGAGGTCGTGCTCGGGGAGGACGACACGTTCACGACCCCGGACGCCGTGTTCGTGTGGAGCGACGAGGGACTCGACGGCATGTCGGCCCGGCTCCACGGCTCGATCCGCGCGCGGCCCGGGCACCCGCGACGCCCGCGGCCCGTCGTGCTGAACACGTGGGAGGCGGTGTACTACCAGCAGGACCTCGCTCCGCTGGTGGCCCTGGCCGAGACGGCCGCGGACATCGGCGTCGAGCGGTTCGTGCTCGACGACGGCTGGTTCCTCGGACGCCGGTCGGACACCACGTCGCTCGGCGACTGGCAGGTCGACCCGGCCGTCTGGCCCGACGGGCTCCGCCCCCTCGTCGACCGGGTGCGGGAGCTCGGGATGGAGTTCGGGCTGTGGTTCGAGCCGGAGATGGTGAGCCCCGCGTCGGAGCTCGCCGCCGCGCACCCGGAGTGGCTCCTGCAGCGACCCGACGACGACGTGCGGACGTGGCGGAACCAGCACGTGCTCGACCTGGCGAACCCGGCAGCCCGCGCCTTCGTGCTCGAGAGCATGTCGGCGGTCATCGGTGGGCACCACGTGGAGTTCGTCAAGTGGGACGCGAACCGCGATGTCGTCCACGCGGTGCACGCAGGACGTGCAGGCATCGACGCACACACCCGGGGCGTGTACACGCTCATGGACGACCTCCGCCGACGCCACCCGTGGCTCGAGATCGAGTCGTGTGCGAGCGGCGGAGCCCGGGTCGACCTCGGCGCCCTCGAGCACACCGACCGCGTGTGGCCGTCCGACACGAACGACGCGGTGGAGCGGCTGGCCATCCAGCGGTGGACCGAGGCGCTCCTGCCGCTCGAGCTCATCGGCAGCCACGTCGGCCCCGAGGTGTCGCACACGACCGGTCGGCACCTCGACCTGGACTTCCGGATGGCGGTGTCGCTGTTCGGCTCCGCGGGCATCGAGACGGACGTCACGCGCCTGTCCCCGCCGGAGCTGGACCGGCTCCGCGCGTGGACGGCGCTGTACCGACGCTCGCGGGCGCTGCTGCACACCGGACGGCTGCGGCACCTCGACCTCGGGGACCCCGGGCTCGACGCGACCTCGGTGGTGGCGGTCGACCGGTCGCGGGCGCTCGTCCGCGTGGCCCGGACCGTGACCGGCCCACAGTCGCTCGCGGTGCCGGTCCGGCTGCGGGGTCTCGACCGGTCGCGGCGCTACCGGGTGGCCCCGGCGACGGGCATCGGCGTGCCGCGCGGACTCGACATGGTGCCGCCGCCGTGGGTCGGTCGCGGGTGGGTGGAGCTGTCGGGCGCGGTGCTCGAGGACGTCGGGGTGCGGCTGCCGATGCTCGCGCCGGCGACGGCGATCGTGCTCGAGTGCGCGGCGCTCGACTGAGCGCTGCCCGCTCCGCCCGGCCAGGTCGGCCGGGCGGAGCGGGCGCGTGGGTCAGCGCAGCAGGGACCCCGCGTGCCGGAGGACCTCGCGCGTCGTGAGCGCCCCGGTGTCGATCCCGGGGGCCGCCGTCACGGTGAACGTCACGGATTCGCCCGGCAGCAGCGACACCAGCCCGTCGTCCACGCGGGCCGCGGCATCGACGCGGTCCGGGAACAGCGACACGTCCCGCGCGTACGACGTCGCGGTGACGGTCACCCGGGCGCCGTCCGTCGTCGGCTCCACCGCGGTGGTGAACGGTGCCGACTCGAGGGCCTGGTCGATCACCTCGGCGAAGTCGTACACGGTCCGGCCGGGTGTCCCGGTGACGACGAGCACCTCCGACGCCGGGTCCCCGGGGACCGCCAGCGACGCCGGCAGGGCCACACGAGCGGCATCGGCGGCCCCGACGGTGACCGGGAAGGACCCCGACGCGAGCACGGTGCCGTCGAACGACATCCGGGCGACCTCGACCTGGCCCTCGACCGCGGCGCCGGACGCGTTGACGACCACGACGTCGAGCACCGACGACGCGGAGGCCCCGGGCTGCACCGTCACGAGCACGGGCTGGTACGCCTGTCGCACGGCGTACCAGACAGGCTTCCGGATACCGGCGTGGTCGACGAGCGCCCACGAGACGACGGGCCAGTCGTCGTTGAGCTGCCAGACGACCATCCCGGTGTTGTCGGGGGTGCGCGACCGGAACCACTCCATGCCGAACCGGATCGCGTGCGCCTGGTTCAGCTGCGCGGCGAAGTGCCAGTCCTCGATGGAGGCCGGCTCGGGCAGGTGGCCCCGCATCCCGTCCGCGAGCTTCCGGTTGCCCTGGTCGGCCTTCTGGTGCACCAGCATCTCGTGGCCGTCGGGGTCGAGCGGCTCGTCGTGCACGACCGCCGTCAACGTGGACCACGCCGGCGGTCCCTGGAACCCGAACTCCGCCACGAAGCGCGGCTGCCAGTCGGCGTAGGCGCGGTAGTCCAGGCGGTTCCAGACGTCCCAGATGTGGACGCTGCCGTTCCGCTCGTCGTTCGGCGTCAGGTACTCGTCGAACGAGAACGGACTGCCCGGCGTGTACGGACGCGTCGGGTCGAGCTCGGCGACGAGCGCCGGGAACAGGTCCCGGTAGTAGCCGTTGCCCCAGGTCCGACCGACGAGCGAGGCGCGCCACCCCCACTCCGCGTAGGCGACGAGGTTCTCGTTGTTGCCGTTCCAGACCACGAGGGACGGGTGCGGGCTGAGGCGGGTGACGGCCTCGCGGACCTCGGGCTCGACCTCGTCGCGGAGCCACGGCTCCTCGGCGTAAGCGGCACAGGCGAAGAGGAAGTCCTGCCAGACGAGGACCCCGAGCTCGTCGCACCGGTCGTACAGGTCGTCGGACTCGTAGATGCCGCCACCCCAGATGCGGAGCAGGTTCATGTTCGCGTCGACCGCGTCGTCGATGCGCCGGTGGTAGCGCTCGCGGGTCATCTCGGTGAGGAACGCGTGGTCCGGGATCCAGTTCGCCCCGCGCACCATCACGGGCCGGTCGTTCACGCGCAGCAGGAACGGTGCCCCGCCAGCGTCGGCAGCGCTGTCGAGGGTGACGGTCCGGAAGCCGACCCGGCCGGTCCAGACGTCGTCGCCGACCTCGACGCGGACGTCGTACAGCGGCTGGTCGCCCTCGCCGCGCGGCCACCAGACGGCGACCTCCGGCACCACGAGCCGGACGGTGGCCGACCCGTCCTCGACGCGGCGCGATCCGACCACGGTGTCGCCACCGTCCGCACTGACACCGTCCGCTCCGGCACCGACGGGAGGCTCAGTGCCGGTGACCGCGGACCCTGCGGACGCGCGGTGCGGGGCCAGGGTGACCCGTGCCTCCAGTCCGGTGGTGTCGGCACCGCCTGCTGCGGTGACGGGCGCGCTGCCGATGGCCTGCGTGAAGCGGCTGCCGGACCCGGCGAGCTCGACGTCCACGTGTGCGGTGAGCACGCCGTCGGTGCCGTCGATGTCCACGAGCGGCCGGACGGACGCGATCCGGGCGCCGCTCCAGGACTCGATGCCGATCGACTTCCAGATGCCGCTCGTCGCGACGTCGATGCCCCAGTCCCAGCCGAAGTTCGACGCGTTCTTGCGGAGCGCGTTGTACGGGTGGTGGTTGACGTGGGGGAGTTCGCCGCCGTGCAGCTCGGACAGCCGCTCGGCCGCGGGGACCGGGGCGTCGAAGGTCACGACGAGTTCGTTGGTGCCCTCCCGGAGCAGGTGCCCGACGGGGAAGCGGTACGACCGGTGCTGGTTGGCCGTGGTCGCGACGACGATGCCGTTGAGCTCGATCGTGGCGAGGGTGTCGAGGCCGTCCGCGACCAGGTCGTGGCGCTCGGCGGCCGGGGCGTGCCAGTCGAAGGTGCGACGCCAGCGCCAGACGGTGTCGCCGATCCACTGGGTCGCGGCCTCGTTGTCGCCGTCGAACGGGTCCGGGATCAACCCGGCGCGCAGCAGGTCGGTGTGGACCACGCCGGGGACCACCGCCTCGATCGGGGTCGCGGCCGCGTCGGCTGCTGCCGGACCGCGCACCGCCTCGACCGTCCACGTGCCGTCGAGTGTCGTCCGCTCCATTGCGTCTCCTCAGGGTTCCCAGGGTCACACGATGCCACCCCTTGACCGACTTAGTTTATGCGTGTAACAATCACGCTCACAACGTGGACCTGCGATGACGCAGACCGAGAGGACAACGATGTTCAACCCAACCCGTTCGCGGCTCGCCATCGGCGGCGCCGTTCTCCTGGCAGCCGGCCTCGCGCTGAGTGGCTGCAGCTCCAGTGGCTCCGCCAGCACGAGTGGCGACGCCGCCTCGACCCTGGTCGCGTACACCGGCCAGTCCGGCGACTACCAGATCAACTACAACCCGTGGTCGCCGTCGAACATCGGTGGCGTCGGGACGATCTACGAGTCGCTGTTCTTCATCACGAACGTGAACACGAACGACCCGAAGCCGCTGCTCGGCAAGTCCTACGAGTGGAACGCGGACGGCACGCAGCTGACCATCACGCTCCGCGACGGGGCGACCTGGAGCGACGGGAAGCCCTTCACGTCGAAGGACGTCGTCTTCACCCTCGACATGCTCAAGAAGCAGAAGGCGTTGAACTCGATCGGGTACGACGGCACCGCGAAGGCCGAGGGGGACGACACGGTCGTGGTGTCGTTCGCGAAGCCCTCGTTCGTGCTCGGCCCGAACCTGCTCGGCAAGACCTGGATCGTGCCCGAGCACCTGTGGAAGGACATCGACCCGACCACCGACGTGATGCGCAAGCCCGTCGGCACCGGTCCGTACACGCTCGGCACGTTCAAGCCGCAGGCGTTCACCCTGGAGGCGAACGCGAAGTACTGGGGCGGGGCGCCGAAGGTGAAGACCATCCGCTACCTCTCGCTCTCCGGCAACACCGCCGGCGCCGACGCCCTGTCGCAGGGCTCGATCGACTGGCAGACCGGCCCGGTCCCCGGCATGTCCGACATCGCCGCGAAGTACCCCGGGTACGACGGCATCACGGTCCCGCAGAACCAGATGGCGCTGCTCACCTGCTCGAACACGGCGCTCGGCTGCAAGGGACCCCAGACGGACCCGGCCGTGCGGCACGCGATCGCGGACGCCATCAACCGCAAGCAGCTCAACTCGCTGGCGTTCGAGAACACCGCGAGCGAGATCTCGCCGACCTTCGCGCTGACCAGCACGCAGGAGGACACGATCTCGAAGGACGTGTCGCCGGCGGTCATGCCGGACAACGCGGACAAGGACGCGTCGGCGGAGGCCCTCGAGGGCGCCGGCTGGGCGAAGGGCTCCGACGGCATCTACGCCAAGGACGGCCAGAAGCTGTCCCTGACCGTCGAGGTGGTCACCGGCTGGACCGACTACATCACCGCGATCGACACGATGACCCAGCAGCTCAAGGCCGCCGGCATCGAGCTGAAGGCGCAGCAGTCGTCCTGGAACGAGTGGACCGACAAGAAGACCAAGGGCGACTTCGAGCTCGCGATCGACTCGCTCGGCCAGGGGCCGGCGTCGAACCCGTACTACCTCTACAACAACTACTTCACGACGGCGAACACCGCGAAGGTCGGTGAGGCGGCCCCGATGAACATCTCGCGGTACAGCAACCCCGACGTCGACGCCGCCCTCGCGAAGCTCGCAACGATCGACCCGACCGACACCGCGAAGACGCAGCCGGAGTTCGACGTCGTCCAGCAGCACATCGTCGAGGACCTGCCCTACATCCCGGTGATGACCGGCGGCACGACGAGCGAGTTCCACTCGGCGAAGTTCACCGGATGGCCGACGAAGGACGACCTCTACGCCTTCCCGGCGGTCTGGGCGAGCCCGGACAACGCCGAGGTCTTCAAGGCGCTGAAGCCGGCCAAGGGCTGACCACGATGGCATCGCGACCGAGGAGCACTCGACGATGACGTACTTCCTGCGCAAGATCGGCTTCTACGTGGTGGCCCTCTGGGCGGCACTGACGCTGAACTTCATCATCCCGCGGCTGCTGCCCGGGAACCCGGTGGACATCCTGCTCGCCAAGCTCCAGCAGCGCGGCGGGCAGGTCACCCCGGCGACACGGAAGGCGTACGAGCTGCTCCTCGGTGGCGACACCTCGGAGCCGCTCTGGTCCCAGTACGGCCACTACCTGGTCAACGTGTTCCGCGGTGACCTCGGGGTGTCCGTCAGCTACTTCCCGGCACCCGTGACCGAGGTCATCGGCAGCTCCCTGCCCTGGACGATCGCCCTGGTCGGGATCGCCACGATCGTCGCGGCCGTCATCGGCGTGGGCCTCGGCGCCTTCGTCGGGTGGCGACCGGGGACCTGGCTCGACTCGTTCGTGCCCGCCACCACCCTGCTCGCCGCGGTGCCGTACTTCTGGCTCGCGCTGATCCTGGTGTACTTCTTCGCCACCGGACTGCACCTGTTCCCCGCCCAGGGCGGCTACGACGTCGTGCTGACGCCCGGGTTCAACGGCGACTTCATCGGTTCGGCGATCAAGTACGGCGTGCTGCCGGCGGTGACGATCGTGCTCGCGTCCCTCGGCGGATGGCTGCTCGGGATGCGCAACATGATGGTGTCGACGCTGTCCGAGGACTACATCACCACCGCGCAGGCGAAGGGGCTGCCCGACGGCAAGATCCTGCGGAACTACGCCGCACGCAACGCCGTGCTGCCCTCCGTCGCCGGGTTCGCGATCTCCCTCGGGTTCATCGTGTCCGGCTCCGTCGTCACCGAGCAGGTGTTCTCCTACCCGGGCATCGGGTCGAAGCTCCTCTCCGCGGTGACGAACAACGACTACGCGCTCATGCAGGGGATCTTCCTGTTCATCACCCTGGCGGTCCTCGGCGCGAACCTCGTCGTCGACCTGCTGTACGGGCTCATCGACCCGCGGACGCGGGCGCGGAGCTAGGGAGAGACGACCATGACCAACATCCAGCAGGAGACCGAGCCCACCATCGGCGCGCTCACGGAGGAGGCCGACAGCACCACGTCGATCGCCACCCGACGGGCGTCGAAGGGCGGCATCCGTCGCTTCCTCCCGACCCTCACCCCGTGGCTCGTCGCCGGCATCGCGCTGGTCCTCGGCGTCGTGCTCTTCGGCGTCATCGGACCGCTGCTCGTCGGCGACCCGACCACCATCCGCGACTCCGGGCTGCAGGGCCCGAGCGCGGAGAACCTCCTCGGCACCACGCAGACCGGGCAGGACGTCCTCGCGCAGCTCGCCTTCGCCACCCGGGGCAGCCTGCAGATCGGCCTCATCGTCGGGCTGCTCGCCACCGTGCTCTCCGCCTTCTTCGGGATCCTCGGCGCGTACCTCGGCGGGATCATGGACGAGGCGTTCTCGCTCTTCTCCAACGTCTTCCTCGTCATCCCGGGCCTGCCGCTCGTCATCGTCATCTCGGGTCTCGTCCCGCGGGAAGCCCGCGGGCTCTGGACCATCGCCGTCGTCCTCGCGATCACGTCGTGGGCCGGGTCCGCCCGGGTGCTCCGGGCGCAGACGATGTCGATCCGCAACCGCGACTACGTGTCGGCCGCCCGGGTCGCCGGGGAGCGGCCCTGGCGGGTCATCGCGGTCGAGATCCTGCCGAACCTGCTGCCCGTGCTGGCGTCGCAGTTCGTCTTCGCGGTGATCGCGGCGATCCTCGGTGAGGCGGGACTGTCCTTCCTCGGGCTCGGGGCGTCGAACTCGTCGACGCTCGGCACGATGCTCTTCTACGCCCAGAACGGGTTCGCGCTCGCCAACGGCGCGTGGTGGTGGTTCGTCCCGCCGGGGCTGCTCATCGCACTGCTCGGCATGGGGCTCTCGTTGGTGAACTTCTCGATCGACGAGGTCATCAACCCCCGGCTCGGCAACGTGCGCGCCCAGCGTCGCCGTGACCGTCGCGCCAAGCGCGCTGCCCGGTCGGGAGGCTCGCCCCGCGTCGCCCCCGCAGCCCACGACACGAAGGGGGCCGCCCGATGAGCGCCACCGCAGTCCTGACGATCGAGCACCTCGACGTCGTCTACGAGACCGAACACCCCGTCCACGCGGTGAAGGACGTGTCGCTCACCCTGGCACCCGGCGAGATCCTCGGACTCGCGGGGGAGTCCGGGTGCGGGAAGACCACCCTGGCCTATGCGATCACGCGGTTGCACCGACCGCCGGCGAAGGTCACCTCCGGCAGCATCACGTTCCACGACCGGGACGGCTCCGACGTGGACCTGCTCGGCCTCGGCCACGAAGCGCTCCGTGCCGTGCGGTGGTCGAAGCTGTCGATGGTGTTCCAGGGGGCGATGAACGCGCTCAACCCGGTCACCACGATCCGCGCCCAGCTCGACGACGCCCTCGTCGAACACCGCAAGGGGCTGTCCCGCAGGGAGCGACGGGCGATCGCGGAGGACGCCCTGCGCCGGGTCGGCGTCGACCCGTCGCGCATCACGGCGTACCCGCACGAGCTCTCCGGCGGCATGCGGCAGCGCGTGATGATCGCGATGGCGATGCTGCTCGAGCCGCAGATCATGATCATGGACGAACCCACGACGGCGCTCGACGTCGTCGTGCAGCGGGAGATCCTGCGGGAGATCGTCCGCCTGCGCGACGAGCTCGGGTTCGCGGTCGTGTTCATCACGCACGACCTGCCGCTCCTGCTGGAGATCAGCGACCGGATCGCGATCATGCTCCGCGGCGAGGTCGTCGAGTGCGAGCCGGCCTCGGTGATCCAGCACGACGCGAAGCACCCGTACACGCGGCGTCTGCTGCGGTCGTTCCCGAGTCTGTCGGGTGCGCGTGGCGCGTTCATCCGCAGCGGGGTCGAGGACGGCGTCGAACCCCAGACCGACACCAGGGCCGTCCTGGTGCAGGCAGCACAGGAGACGGACCGATGACCAGTGTGACCGTCAGCCACCTCGGCAAGGACTTCCACACCCGCAAGGGCCTCCGGCGCACCACGCTGCGGGCCGTCGACGACGTGTCGTTCGAGCTGCTCCCCGGCCGCACCGTCGCCCTCGTCGGGGAGTCCGGGTCCGGCAAGTCCACCATCGCGCGGATGCTCGCCAAGCTCGAGTCGGTCACCCACGGGTCGATCGACGTCCGCCTGGAGGACGGCACCCCCGTCGTCGGCAGCATGTACCGCCGACACGTGCAGATGGTGTTCCAGGACCCCTTCGCCTCGCTCAACCCGTTCCACTCGATCGAGCACCACATCGCCCGGCCGCTGCAGCTGCACCACCGGGCCCGCGGCGCCGAGGAGACCACGGACCGGGTGCGGGAGCTGCTCGGGCGGGTGAACCTCGACGAGGACTTCGCCTCCCGCCGACCGCACGAGCTCTCCGGTGGTCAGCGGCAGCGCGTCGCGATCGCCCGAGCACTCGCCCCGGGTGCGCAGGTGCTCATCGCCGACGAGCCCGTGTCGATGCTCGACGTGTCGATCCGGCTCAGCGTCCTCAACCTGCTCGGGCGCCTGCAGCGGGAGGACCACCTCGCCGTGCTCTACATCACGCACGACCTGGCGACCGCACGACACTTCTCGGACGAGATCCTGGTGCTCTACCGCGGCCGGGTCGTCGAACGAGGGCCCTCGGACGCGGTGATCCTCGACCCGCACCACGACTACACCCGGCTGCTGGCCGACGCGGCACCGGACCCCGAGCGTGGGGAACGGCGGGTCACGGCGGGTCCGGCGCTCGACCGGTCGACGATCGACAACACCACGTGCTACGACCACACCGTCGGCGCGTGGGTCCCGAGCCGGCCGGCACCGGTGGGAGCACGATGAGCGACGGGTCGACGTTCGTCGACTGGGTCACGCCGGGCTTCTCCGCCCGGTTCCGGATCGGGAGCGACGGGCCCGCGGCGCTGGTGTCGCTCGTGCCCGCGGCGCTGGTGTCGCTCGTGCCCGCGGCGCTCGGCTCGCTCGCCGCCGGTGGGACCCGCGCGGGCGGCGTCCTCGCTTCCGGCGTCTTCGCTTCCAGCGTCTTCGCTTCCGGCGTCCTCGCCGACGGGCCGGACGACCCGCAGCCGCTCGTCGAGCTGACGACCATCGGGCACGGTCGGTTCCCCGGCGGTTTCCGGCACGTCGACTCCACGATCGGGGCGCGCCTGCGCCCGGTGTCGCACCGGGCGTCCGAGGAGGGGACCGATCATGAGTTCCGCATCCTCCAGTCGGACGCAACCACGGGCCTCCAGGTCGAATCGGTCTTCCGGGCGCACGCCGACGTGCCCGCGTTCCGGACCTGGACCGAAGTGTCGGCGGAGCACGGCGAGCACGTCGTGGACTTCGTGTCCTCGTTCGCGACCGGCGCGTTCCTGACGGACTCCGGCGCGACCGTCGACGAGCTCGCGCTCGCGCACGCCGACAACGACTGGGTGGCCGAGAGCCGCTGGCGCACCGACCCCCTGCGGGACATCGGGTTGGCGCGGATCGACCGCGACGTCCAGCACCAGCCGCCGCGGAGCCGGGCGGTCGTGCAGAACCGGGGATCGTGGTCGACGGGCGAGGCGCTGCCGATCGGCGTGCTCCTGGCACCGTCGTACGGCCTCGCCTGGCAGGTCGAGCACAACGGGCCGTGGCTGTACGAGCTGGGGGAGACGCGACACCACGCGTACGTGCTGCTCAGCGGACCGACGGACCAGGACCACCAGTGGACGACCGAGGTGACGAGGGACCGTCCGTTCACCTCGGTGCCCGTGTCCGTCGGGATCGCCGGCACCGTGGACGAGGCCTTCGCGGTGCTCACCAGGCAACGACGGGCGACGCGCAACCTCCGACCGGCCGACCTCGCGATGCCGCTCGTGTTCAACGACTACATGAACACCCTGATGGGGGACCCGACCACGGCGAAGCTCCTCCCATTGATCGACGCGGCCGCCGACGCCGGGGCCGACCTGTTCTGCATCGACGCCGGCTGGTACGCGGAGGGGCACTGGTGGGACACCGTCGGCGCGTGGGAGCCGGCTGTCTCGCGCTTCCCGGGCGGGCTCTCGCTCGTCATCGACCACATCCGCGACCGGGGCATGCAGGCCGGGCTCTGGCTCGAGCCGGAGGTCATCGGCATCCACTCGCCGCTGGCGTCGACCCTGCCGGACCGCGCGTTCGTGCAGCACCACGGGGTGCGGGTCGCAGAGCACGGGCGACACCTGCTCGACCTGCGCTCGCCGGAGGCCCGCGCGCACCTCGAGGCGGTCGTTGACCGGTTGGTCGGGTCGCTCGGCGTGACCTTCATCAAGATGGACGACAACACGATGACCGGCTCGTTCCCCGGCATGCTCGAGCACCAGCGGGCGCTGCTCGACTGGATCGACGCCGTGCAGGAGCGGCACCCGTCGCTGCTCATCGAGAACTGCGCCTCCGGGGCGATGCGGGCCGACCAGGCCATGCTCTCGCGGCTGCACATGCAGTCCACGTCGGACCAGCAGGACCCGGTGCTGTACGCCTCGATCGCCGCTGCTGCACCCGCCGCGATGCTGCCGGAACAGGCAGGAAACTGGGCCTACCCCGCGGTCGACATGAGCGATGAGCGCTTCGTGCTGTCGCTCGTGAACGGCGTGCTCGGGCGGATGTACCTGTCCGGGTACCTCAACACGATGTCGCCGGCGCAGCTCGAGGTCGTGGGAGCGGCGATCGCGGCCCACCGGACGGTGCTCGAGGTGCTGCCGACGACCGTCCCCGTGTGGCCGCTCGGGCTGCCGGCGTGGGAGGACACCTGGATCGCCCTGGGGCTCGCCGTCCCCGGGGGCGACCTGTTCCTGTCGGTGTGGTCGCTGCCCGGGGCGTCGGACTCGGTGTCGCTGCCGGTGCCGGCACTCCGGGGGCGGGACGTGTCCGTGGAGCCGCTGTTCCCGCGGGAGGCGGGGCCGTGGACGGCGACGTGGGAGGACGGGGTGCTCCACGTCGACAACGGGGGCGTCACACCGACGGCGCGGGTGTTCCGCATCCGCTGATCGGTCGGTGTCGAGAACGGACGGGTGGCGATGGCAGCGCTGCTCGTCGGGTCGGGCAGGAGGCGCAGGCAGGCGTCCTCCTGTCCAGTCGGGTCGCAGGCGCAGGCAGGCGTCCTGCTGTCCGGCTGTCCTGTCGGGCGGGAGGTGCGGGGCGGGCAGGTCCCGCGCCTCCCGTCCGGTGGATCCTGGCACGATGGGGTGATGCAGACGATCGGCGGGTTGCTCTCGAGCGTGCGCTCGGAGGGCGGTCCCGGTTCCTGGGCGGCGCTCTCGGCGGACCTTGCCGACGTTCCACTGCCCACCACCCGCAGCGCGCTCGACGTGGTGATGCGGTCTGCGGCCGCCGTTGCGTTCGGCGCACCCGTCAGTTCGCCGCATGGCACTGCTCAGCCCGGTGCCCTGCAGCAGGAGCTCGTCTCGGTGCTGGACCGCTCGGGGCTTCCAGGAGCGCGGTTCTCCGTCCGCGTGACCACCGAGGACGACTGGCCCGCGGTGCGGGCCGCGCGGATCGAGAACGCGACGGACAACCCGGTGTCGTACGGTGCCAGCCTCGAGACCACGACGGCGATGTCCGAGGACGACTGGCGGATGCGTGCTCGACGAGGGCACGCGACCGACGCGACGAGCTTGGTCGCGATCGACGATGTCAGTGGGCGGTGGATCGGGATGATGAGCGCGCAGCAGCAGGGCGGACTGCTGCTGACCGGTGTGTGGGTCGTGCCGGAGTTCCGCGGCCGCGCAAACGGTGTGGCCGAGGTGCTGCTCGCGGAGGTCCTGGCCTGGGCTCGGGGACGTGGCGACACGATCGCGCTGTGGGTGGACGAGAACCCGGCGGGCGCGCGGGCGCGAGCGTTCTACGAGCGGCACGGGTTCGTGCGGACGGGGCGTCGACGGCCGATCGGGTTCGCTCCTGGTGACTCGGTCGAGATGCGACGGGCGGTCGTGCCCACCGGGGCCGGTCTTGGTCCTGGCCCTGGCCCTGGCCCTGGCCCTGGCCCTGGTCCTGCTCGCTCGGGGTCCGACGCCTGAGAACGCTGCGTCGTCGAGGCCGGTAGACCGGACGGGTGAAGGTCGTCGGAGTAGAGCAGTTCGGAGGGCCCGAGGCCCTCGCCGTCCACGAGGTCCAGGAGCCGCACGCCGGTGCCGGGTCCGTCCGCATCCGGGTCGGAGCGTTCGCCGTCAACCCCACGGACACGGGCGTGCGCGCGGGTCAGCGAGACAGCTCGCATGCGTCCGCTCCCTACGTGCCGGGCATGGACGCTGCCGGGGTGATCGACGAGGTCGGCCCGGATGTCGACGGGTGGGCCGTCGGGGACGAGGTCATGGCGATCGCACTGCCCCTGACCGCCCACGGCGGGGCCTACGTCGAGGAGCTCGTCGCCCCGGTCGGGTCCTTCACGCGGATCCCGCGCGGGACCTCGGTGGAGCTGGCGTCCACGATCCCGATGAACGGGCTCACCGCCATCCAGGTCCTCGAGCTGGCGGGGCTCTCCCGGGGCGACACCCTCGCTGTCACCGGCGCAGCCGGCCTGCTCGGCAACTACCTCGTGCAGCTCGCGACGTCCGAGGGCATCACGGTGATCGCTGACGCTGCCGAGAAGGACGAGACCCTCGTGCGGTCCCTCGGGTTGGACCACATCGTCCCGCGCGGCGAGTCCTTCGCGGAGGTTGTCCGACGCATCGTGCCCGAGGGTGTCGACGCCGTCGCCGACTGTGCAGTCCAGCGTGACGTCGTCGTCCCGGCACTGCGCCAGGGCGGCGTGTTCATCGACGTGCGGGGCTGGGAGGGGAACGGCGCCGAGGGCGTCCGGTTCGAGCGGGCGCTCGTCGGGAAGGAGTACCGGTCGTTCGACAAGCTCGAGCGACTGCGCCACGGCGTGGAGGGCGGCACGATCACGCCGCGCATCGCCGAGGTGCTGCCGGCGACGAGCGCCCGCGAGGCGCACGAACGGCTCGAGGCCGGCGGGACCCGAGGCCGGTTCGTCCTCACCTGGTGACGGTCACCGCACGAGCGTGACGCCCTCGCCCGATCGGTACTCCCAGCGTGCCCCGAAGGCATCGGTGAACCGGAGGGAGACGAGCCTCCAGT
Organism: Curtobacterium sp. VKM Ac-1395; assembly: GCF_015350975.1. Lineage (GTDB taxonomy): Bacteria > Actinomycetota > Actinomycetes > Actinomycetales > Microbacteriaceae > Curtobacterium. The sequence continues at coordinate 153,595 of NZ_JADKRX010000006.1, read as the reverse complement.
TCGGGCTCTTCGTGAACGCTCGGGATCCCCGGTTCCCGGTGGCCAGTTCACTGCACGACGCGAGGAGCTCCCACGCGAAGCGCCCGCCCGGCTTCCAGGTCGCGAAGGACTCTCCTGGCGGGCACACCGCAGCAGAGAACGTCGCTTCTCGCTTGTTCATCAGCGCCGTGGCCTCCACGTCGTGGATGACCGCATCGGACGAGTTCCGGATGACCAGGATGTTGCTCTTCTGGGAGTCGTCCTCCGGCGCGGAGACCGACCAGGTGGTGGTGAGATCCAGGCGCTGACCTTGGCGGCCTCGCGAACGCTTCGCTCCGTCCTCGCGGTGCGTTCGGCGCGTCGTGCGACGGTGATGCTCCAGATCGAGATCACGAGGGTGATGATGACGCCGACCCAGGCGGCAGTGACTTGGTTGTTCACGCTTCGACCGTATAACAGCCGGAGTGTGATATATAGCGCTCCGCGATCAGGGTAGGAGGTGGAGCTCCATCGCGCGGGTCACGGCACGCGTGCGGTCGTTCACGCCGAGCTTCTCGAACACGTGGCCGAGGTGCGTCTTCACGGTCGTCTCGCTGAGGAACAGGGCCCTGCCGATCGCAGGGTTGCTGTTCCCCTGCGCGACGAGCCGCATGACCTCGAGTTCCCGCGGAGTGAGGTTCGGCCCGGCCGGCGTCCCTCCGGTCGCGCGACGCACGAGGGCCGCGGCCGCTGAGGGAGCGAGCGCGGTCTCGCCTCGGGCTGTCGCCCGTACGCCGGCGAGGATCTCCGACTCGGGAGCGGCCTTGAGCAGGTAGCCCGTGGCGCCGGCCTCGATCGCGGCGAGGATCTGGTCGTCGGACTCGTACGTCGTGAGGATGAGCACACGGACGTCGGGCTGCGCAGCCACGATCTGCGCGGTCGCCGCGTCGCCGTCGAGGAGCGGCATGCGGAGGTCCATGAGCACGACGTCGGGGCGTTCGGCGCGGACGATCGACACCGCTGCCTCGCCGTCGGACGCCTGGCCGACGACGTCGACGTCCGGCGCGGACTGCAGCAGCGCGACGATGCCGGCCCGCACGATGGGATGGTCGTCCGCCACGACGACGCGGATCACCGGGCCACCTCCGCCACGGGTCGCGCGACTGCCGGGAGGTTCGGCGTCGCCTGGTCCGGGAGGACCGGTCCGGCGGTGGTCACCGTGGGCAGCGTGGCCGTCACGGTGGTGCCGTCGCCCGGAGCGCTGGTCACGACGCAGGTCCCGCCAGCGAGGGCGAGCCGTTCGCGGAGCCCGGCGAGTCCGCGGCCGACGCTCCGGACGGCTGTGGCGAAGCCGACGCCGTCGTCCTGGATCCGCAGGACGGTCTGCTCGGGCGCGTGATGCAGTGCGACGCGCACCGAGGCAGCGTTGGCGTGCGCACGGACGTTGGCCAGGGCCTCCTGGGCGACACGCAACAGGACCACCTGCGCGTCGCGGTCCAGCGGGCGGTCCGCCGCGTCGACGGTCACCGGTGTGCCGGTCTCGCGGGTGTGCCGTTCGCCGAGGCGGTGCAGGGCGCCGGCGAGGCTGTCGTGGGACGCTCCAGCGGCTCCGGCGGCGACGAGGACGCGTGACTCTTCGAGGGCTGCTCGGGCTGACTCCTCGAGGACCGTCAGGCGTTCGTCGAGCGCACCGGTGTGGTCGTCGGCGAGGTCACGGCGGGCGCGTTCGGTCAGCATGACGATGCCGGCGAGGTTCTGCGCGACGGTGTCGTGGATCTCGCGGGCGAGACGTTCCCGTTCGCTGGCGATGCCGGCGGCGCGGTTCGCCTCGGCGAGGGATGTCTGCGTCGCTCGGAGCTCGTCGAGCAGGGCGCGGCGTGACTCCGACAGGCCGGCGATGCTCGAGATCCAGACGCCCATCGCGGACGCGCCCACGACGCTGATGCCCTCGATGAGCAGGGTGCTCACGATCTCGTCCGGGCCGCCGCTGACCTGCAGGCCGATGCCGCTCGCGACGCCGACGGCGACGGAGAGCACGACGCCGGTGCGGATGCGTTGCGACTGGCACCACACGAGCGGGAAGAGGATGCACTGCACGAAGGCCGTACTCGGTGCCACTGCCGGCAGCACGGCAGCAGCGAGGACCACCAACGGCAGGAACGCCGCTGCCGGTCGATGACTGTCGTAGCCCCGGTGCCCGTAGGCCGCGTAGGCGACGACCAGCACGACGATCATCGCGAACGCCGGCCACCGGGTCGACCAGGGGGACCAGCCGAACACCGCGATCACCGCGGTCAGGGACATGGTCGCAGCGAAGAAGGCGTGCAGCCACCGGTTCCGTACCCAGGTGTCCTCGCGCTCCGTGACCGTGTCCATGCCGACAGCATCCCACCCTTCAGCGGGCCGCAGGCAGTTGTCCACAGGCCGGACCTGCCGGGGCATCAGGCGTCCTTGCGGTTCCACCGGAAGGTGACCACGCAGGCCACCGTGCCCAGGACCAGCCACCCGACCAGCACCAGGGCGCCCAGGCCGAGCTGCCACGAGCCTCCCGGCTCACCGGACTCGAACGCCTGCGGCAGGAAGACCGACCGCATGCCGGACGCCATCCACCGGAGGGGGAAGACGGACGCCACATCCTGCAACCAGGCGGGAAGTTGGGTGAAGGGGAGGTAGACGCCGGAGATGAACTGCAGGACCAGGACCACCGGGACGATGGTGGCGGTGGCACGGCGACCTTCACGGGGGAGGGCGGAGATCGCGATGCCGAGGACACAGCTGGTGGCGATGCTGAGGAGGAGGACGCCGGCGAAGACGCCCCACCGGCTCGCGTCTGTCGGCAGGTCGACACCGAACAGGAGGCTCGCCACGGCGAGCAGGATCGCCGTCTGGACGAACGTGGTCACCAGGACCATGCCGATCTTGCCGACGAAGTAGCTCAGGACGGGGAGGGGGGTGCCGCCGAGGCGCTTCAGGGTGCCGTCGCTGCGCTCGGTGGCGATGTCGACTCCCAGCGCCTGGGTGCCCGACAGGAGGATGCCGGTCGCGACGAGACCGGGGAGGTAGTACGTGGCGTAGTCGACGCTCGTGCCCGGGCCGGCCTGGATGTCGGCGGCGCTGCTGAACGCGACGGAGAACAGCGCCAGCATGATGATCGGGAACAGGAACGTGAAGAAGACGGACTCGGGCGCCCGGAAGTAGGAGCGGAGCTCGTAGCTGATGCGGGCGATGCCCACGGTTGCCGGGTTCATGCGTGTCCCACCATCTCCAGGTAGACGTCCTCGAGGGACGGGCGGATGACTTCGAGGTCGTGCATCGGGTCCGTGTTGCTGCGGATCAGCGTGGTCGGGTCGGTGGTTCGTTCTTCGTGTCGTTGACCGTCGGGATCCCGCCAGATCACTCGAGGTTGCCGGGCTGCCCGACCCCCGAGCTCGTCGATCGGCGCGATGTCGAGCAGCCGGCCGTCGACGATCACCGCCGCCCGATCGGCCAGGTGGGCGGCCTCGTCGAGGTAGTGCGTCGTCAGGAGGATGGTCGTGCCCTCGTGCTGGACCTGTCGGAGGAGGTCCCAGAACTGGCGACGGGCCTCGGGGTCGAAGCCGGTCGTCGGCTCGTCGAGGAAGAGGACCTCGGGGCGGCCGATGATCCCCAGCGCGACGTCGACGCGGCGACGCTGTCCGCCGGACAACTTGCTCAGGCGGACGTTGCGGTGCGTCTCGAGCCCTGTCGCGTGCAGGAGCTCGTCCGTGGTGCGGTGCTTCGGGTAGAGCTTGGCGAAGTGGTTCAGCTGCTCGGCGACCGTGACGTTCGGCGATTCCGCGCTCGACTGCAGCACGATGCCGATGCGGGCGTTGTGGCTGCGGCTCGTGTTCGCGGGGTCGTGGCCGAGGACGCGGACGTCGCCGCCGGTGCGGGAGCGGTGGCCCTCGAGGATCTCGACCGTCGTGGACTTGCCGGCGCCGTTGGGGCCGAGGAGGGCGAAGGTCTCGCCGCGCTCGATCGTGAAGGAGACGTCGTCAACGGCGCGTCTGCCGGTGGGGTACTGCTTCGCGAGGTGGTGGACCTCGATGGCGGGGGACTCGGGCATGAGACCAGCCTGATCGGAGGAGGCGGTCGGCGGATCGGTGGGGCGGGCGGGGTGGGGTCCTCCGATCGGAGGATGGTGCTCGAGGTCTCGGGACGTTCTGACGTCGCCCGGGGCATCACAGCGGTGTCAGAACGAACCTGCGCGCGGCTAGTACGAGCCGTGGGGGATGAAGTCGGCAGGGAGGGGGAAGCACTTCGAGAACGAGTCGACGTCGATGGACTTCCCGTCCACCCACACCGTTGCCAGGAGCGTGGTGCCGTTGTCGTCGACAAGTCGGATCCGGGGTGCGCCGTCTGCGGTGGTACTGCGGGCGACCAGGAAACCCTGCTCCGCAGCATCGCTGGACAGGTCGCGCAGAACTGAGGGCCCCGCGTTCGGGTCCGTCAGCGTGATCCTCGTGTTCCCTGACCACTGTCGGCCACCAGAGCAAGCGAGCACCGTCCCTTCGGGTATCTGCTTGACCTCTCCCCGTGCGCCTGTCGGGATCAGGCGCGCGGCCGCGCTCTCGGCCTCTTGTGCCTGAGCTTTGAAGAGCAGGATGCGCTCCTCTGGATCAGACGGGAGATGAGTGTCCGTTGCGCATCCCGTCAGTCCGATGACCAGGGCCATGCCCACCAGAAGACCACTTCGTTTCACTGGCTGCTCATCTCTCTGCTTGCGTGTGTCCTTCATGAGCCCCGTCAGTACGACGGGTGTGGCGAGAAGCCGGTCGGCAGTGAGAAGCACATCGAGAACGAGTCGATGTTGACGACTGTGCCCTGGTTCCAGACCCCGAAGAGCAGCGAGACACCCGCGTTGTTCGTCACGCTCAAACGAGGCGTTCCCGACCGGGAGACGTCTCGTTCAACCGTGAAACCTGCGCGAGCCGCCTTCCGGGCGACGGTGTCGACGAGCCGATCCGCGTCGTACCGTCGCACCAGCTGCAAGGTCGTGTTGCCTGACCACTGTTTGCCGGACGAGCACGGCAGCAGGTTGCCGGTGGGGATCTGGTGACGGCGTTCGACCTCATCACGAGGAACGAAGTCGGCCACGGTGTCTTCCGCCGACTGCGCTGCAGCCTTCGCGGCTGCGATTCGCTCGCTCGGCGCATCGGGGAGGCTCGACGACGAGCAGCCTGCCACGGCGATGAGGAGTGTTAGTGCTGCGAACACGACCCAGGTGCGTCTCGCAGGTTGCATGATGACAGTTCTCCTTCCGCCCGGCCGTTTGCCCGACACTTGGCTAGTACGAGCGTTCAGGGTGGAAGTAATTGGGGAGCGGGAAACACCTCGAGCATGAATTGACCTCGATCGATCGCCCATCGACCCACGTTGACGCGTACACCGTCGTTCCGTGCACATCGATGAGGCGCAGGCGGGCAGCTCCATCGTGCGTGGTGCTGCGCGTGACCGTGAAGCCGTGGTCAGGGGCCACCTTGCCGAGTTGCTCCATCACCTGCTCGCCGTTCGCCGGGTTCTCCAACTGAATTGTCGAGTTGCCAGACCACTGTCTGCCGCCGGAGCACGACAGGAGTGTCCCTTTGTCGGCTTGCTTGAAGTCAGTGCGGTCATCGACGGGGACGAGCTCGGCGGTCTTCATCTCGGCGTCTTGCGCAAGTGACTTGACGACGAGGATCCGCTCATCGGGGTTCGTCGGCAGATCGCTCTTCATTGCACATCCATCAAGTCCGATGATCAGCGTCAGGCCGAGCAACACAGCTGTCGATTTCATCGTGTGCCCATCCCGAGGAAGCGTTCCAGCAGGACCAAGGTCACCGCGACCGCGAATGTGCCACGGATCCTGACTGTCCTCCTCACGAATCACCGCATCCGCCGGCCGCACCCTGGAGGCGGGCAGACCGACTGTCGAACCTCCGTCATCATGACGGGATTGCCTGTCAGAAGGCACCGCCCCTGTAGAAGTCCTCGGGGAGGTTGAAACACTCGGAGAAGGATCCACCTTCAAGACTTCGCTCGGTGGCATCGACCAAGATCGAAATCCCCCCTTTGCTCGTGACCGTGACCCGTTGCGCGCCGCCGAACGCTTTGCTCGAGCCCACCTCCAAGCCCGCGGTGCGCGCGCTGGCACGAAGATCGTTGAGAACGGCTTCGGGCTCCACCCCAGATCGCAGCTGAATCGTCACGCCGCCCGCCCACATCTCGCCGGATTCGCACGACTGTAGTGAGCCTTGTCCGAGTTGTGTCACCTGGCTCACGTCATTCTCTGGCACGAGCTTTGCCACACGGAGTTCGAACTGCTGCGTGCGATCCTTGGCGTCCATCACTCGCTGCTTCGGGTCGGCCGCGTCGTTCGCACCGTTCATGGAGCATCCCGTCAGGAGGGCGGCTGTCGTCGCAATGGCGAGGAGTTTGACGGCTTTCATGATCACTGGTCCTCGACGAACGTTCTCATGTCGCGCAGGGCACTCGGCCGTCGTCAGCAGCAACGGACACCTGTGTCGCTGTTGCATCCAATGCGGCGTGGACGACCTTCAGTTCTGCACTCACAGTTCACCCCCTGAGACGACGCTCGACGCGGTGTCCCCACACCAGCGCGAGCGTCGATGATCTCGATTCGCGTCAGCGGCCGAGCTTCGATGCGAGCTGCTGGTCGACGTCGCCCAGCGTGGTCGCGGTGGTGCGGAGGAACTGGGCCAGGTCGTTCAGGCCACCGATGGTGTTCTGCGCACCGGAGGTGAAGCGCTGGTAGGCGTCGTTGTACGCACCGGACGAGCGGTCGGTCTGGAACCCCGCCTGCGTCAGCGACGCGATCTGCGCCTGCAGCTTCGACAGCGTCGCGTTGATCTCGTCACGCCCTGCGAGCAGCCGGTCGGCGTTGCCGTTGAGCTCCTGGTAGGACACGTTGATGTTCGGCATGGTGATTCCCCTCGGTGGTTCAAGTCGTCAGCCCCTCCGACGACCCTGCGTCACGCTAGCAGGGGAGGGGGAAACATCACTCTTGCCATCACAACGGCGAGGTACGTGAGGTTCAGTTGATCTCTGCGAGCATGCCGCGTCGAGACCGCGTCTGATATGTTGCCGTCGGGGAGTTGTTCCGGAAAAGAGGGGGGATCTGCATGGCTGTACTCACGGTGTCCTACGACGTGCTCGACCATGTGTCTGAGCGGATGCACTCGGCGGCCCGGTCATTCGCGCACGGTTCGGTCGACGGTCCAACTGGCGCGTTCGGTGCTGCCGAGGTCGACCAGGCGTTCGCGACGATGCGAGCGATGCAGCAGCAGATGGCCCAGTGGCTCAGCGACAGCGCGATGACTCTCTCGACCTATGCCCACGACACCAAGTCGTCGTTCCAAGACGTTGACCAGGACCTCGCCGGGAAGGCTGCCGGCAGATGACCGCGGATCCCCTGTCCGGTGACCCCGGAACGATCAAGCGAATGGCGATGCAGCTCACCGAGCGCTCACGATCCATCGCGGCCGGCGCGAGCGCGACGACCCGAGCCTCCGCCCTTGCCGTCGGATGGCAAGGTGCGTCCAGGCAACGCTTCACCTCGACGGCATCGACACTCCCCGATGCCGCGAACCGAGTCTGCAGTCGGGTCGACGCCGCAGCGACCGCGCTCGAGACCTACGCCGAACAGGTCCGGCAGATCCAGGACGAAGCCCAGCGCATCCGGAGCGCTCAGGACAACGCGGCGGCCGATGTCGCGAGGAACGCGAACTCGACTGCCCGAGCAGCGCACGCCGCGCACGCCGATGACGCGTCCGATGCTGATCGGGCTGCCCTGCGTCGTCTCCAGAGCTCGAGCGATGACCTCGCTCTGACGCAAGCGCGGCTCGCGACACAGTGGACGGAGCTCGTGGCGCGTCGCCAGGCTGCCGACCGTGCGGCCGCGTCCGCACTCTCCGGTTCGGACGTCGTCGGGAACACCATCTCCTTCGCCGCATCGATGCCGTCGATGTCCGACGCTGACTTCCTCGTGGCCCTCACCACGATGCCGCCGGAACAACTCGCCGCGCTGCAGAAGCAGATCGAAATGCGACTCGCATCGATGGAGCCAGACGTCGTGAAGCAGTGGTGGGACAGCATGGGCGGCCGTGGGAGTGCGGGCGAGCACTCCGCTGCGCAGGACGGGTTGATCACCGCCCTGCCCGCAGTGATCGGCAATCTCAACGGCGTCGCGTACTGGGCGCGGGACCAGGCGAACCGGATCAGCGCGGAGAAGGCCTTCGATGCTGCGAAGGCTGATTTGAAGCGTGCGAAGGAGTCGGTCGCGGGTGCAGTGGGACGGACCGCCTACTCCCGGGCCCTGGCGAAGCTCCGTGCTGCAGAGCAGCAGCACGATGCACTTGAGAACTTTTTGGCTGGAGCCAGGACGCCTCTCAACCTCCGGACTCCGCTACCCCGCCAGATGGTGAGTTTCAAACCGGGAGCGCCGCCTCTTGGGGCCTTCTCCGTCGGAGACCTGGACACTGCAGGCAGCGTGTCCTACCTCGTTCCCGGCATGGGAAGCTCCCTCGAGGACACCACGCACTACATGCGGACAGGGTCAAACATCCAGGCAGCGCAGCAGCGACTGCCGCCGCCCGCAGAACCGACGGCCGTGGTCACCTGGCTCGGGTACGAGGCCCCACCTGATTTCACGAAGACAGGGGACCCAGCCGTGTTCAACCAGGAGTACGCAGAGCGAGGGGCGCCAGCCCTTGAACAAGACCTGTCGGGCCTCCGTGCAACCCGTCCTGATGCCTCGCTAAACGTTCTCGCGCACTCGTACGGGTCGACGGTGGCTTCGCTCGCCCTCGCAGACAGCGCGGACGTGGACGTCAACTCATTCGTGACTTACGGGTCTGCCGGGATGCACACCAGTGTTCCGGACGCATCGGCCACGCATGTCAGGCACATGTACGCTGCTCAGGCCGATGAGAAGTACGGCGTCGCGTGGGTCGGAAGGACCTTCAGTTCGCCGCACCGTGCGGACCCCACGGAAGGTTTCGGCTCGACGCCGATCGGAACAGGAGGGGCCTCCGCGGTCAATGTCCACGATCTCAGCGCGAACGGGCAGGGCGATGACTTTGGATACCTTGACAGTGGTACTCAGTCGCTAGCCGCTACAGCGAAGGTGACGCTTCCATGACCACAGCCAAACAACCCAATCTCATCGCGTCAGCGGCGATCTTCTCCGCAGTGATGCTCCTACTCAGCGGTTGCGCCGCTACCGGAGGTTCGAACGTGCACGCCGACGACGCCAAAGCAGAAGCCGTTGCGTTCCTGAAGGACACCATGCAGCACGAACAGGACGTCGCATGGCCCCCGGTGCCCACACCCGTGGCTACGCGATGTTCCGATGGAGATGACGGGGTGCGATTCCAGTACTTCGTCTCGGTGGACACCGATGCGGACTCACAGAAGATCGCTTCGACACTCCAGTCGTACTGGACGAGCCGTGGTCTTGAGGTCAAGCCATCCCAGGAAGACTTCGGCAAGTACGGTGTCATGTATTCAGCCACCGCTCGTGCGGATCGGATGCCCTGGGGCTCGTACGAGATCTCCAGCACTGGCATCAACTTGTACGTTGATTCTCAGTGCGCCGACGGGAACGTCAGCGACTACGAGTGAGCAGCGCACGGCGTGAGGGCAGTCATCCTCCTCACGATGCTGATCCGCTTCTCGGAGCCAATCGGGTGTTTGGCTCGGCCAGCGCCCCGAAAGGGACGATGCGGTGAGCAGCAACCGAATCAAGACCTGCCGACTGGTAGCTCTCACCTTGATCGTCGGTCTCGGGTCAAGTGCGTGCGCAGGAGGGCAGGGAGCCGTGTCAACGCCACGCGATGCGCAGAAGGCAGCGGTGCAGCTGCTGAACCGCACCGAGAATCAAGTCGACCTGCCGTGGCCAGCGACACCGTCCCCAAGCGCAGAACAGTGCGAAGGCGGCGTTCGGTTCGGGTACTACGTGACCGCGAGGATCCGGACGGACGCGAAGCAACTCGCCACGACGTTCGGGCGGTTCTGGACGGCCGAGGGGCTGACTGTCTCTCCGTCGACGACGGACTTCGGCGAGAAGCGCGGCATCCTGTACTCGGCAACCGCGGACGAGGCGGGGGCAGCCAGCGCCGCCTACCAGGTCAGCAACACGACGGTCGCCATCCGCGTCCTCTCACCGTGTGCTACAGGATCGCTCGACGACTACGAGGAGTGACGCGGCATCGGACACGACTGCGACGCGATGTTGAACACGTCGGCGTCACGCCGGCGTCGTCGTGCGGTTCAGCGGACTGGTCGGCGTGCTTGAGGCTCGTCGACCATCGACCATCGACCATCGACGATCTGAGCCCAGAGCGCGAGTTCACGCTCCACGCGGTCAGCGGCCTGAACAGGATCCTCGTGCTCCCAAACGCGGACGACCTTCCACCCCTCAGCGCGGAGCACCTCGTCGTGCCGAGCATCCCGCTGCCGGTTCGCCAGGAGCTTCTGCCGCCACAAATCGGCGTTGGCCTTCGGCAGGTGCGCGTGCTCCTCGCAGAAGTGCCAGAAGCAGCCGTCGACGAAGACTGCTACCCGGGCACGAGAGAAGACGAGGTCAGCCCGCGTCCGAGTGCGTGAGCTGACGAGCCGGTTGACGAAGAACCGTCGGCCCCGTGCGTGCAGGACCCGGCGCAGTGCGAGCTCCGGTGCAGTGTCGCGCCGCCGGAGCCGAGCCATGTGCTTCCGCCGGGCGTCGTCCGCTTCCCACTGCTGCATCCCGTGACGCTAGCCCGACGGGTGCGCGTGCAGAATGGGTCGCCGACGACCGGTGGAGAGTCAGTGCCTCGCCGAGGCGCGCAGACCCGCTCACGCGCGGCCGAGCGCACCGACCCAGAGACCGTCACGCGCTCGGGTCATCCCGACGTACAGCTCGCGGCGGTCGAGCTCGCGGCGCTCGCGGACGGCGACCGACTCGGTGTCCGGAGCGTCACCGAGCAGCTTCGCCGGTACGTGCGGCAGCAGGACCTGCTTGAACTCGAGGCCCTTCGCCCGCTTGATCGTCCCGACCCGCACCCTGTCGGAGCTCTTACCCGCGTAGTGCTTCAGCGAGACGGACGGCACTCCGGCTGCATCGAGGACCGCCGTGACCTTGTCGGCCTGCGGGTTCGTCGCGGTGAGGATGCCGACGTCACCGCGGCCGGTCCCCACCAAGCGCAGGACCTCGTCGACGCGGGCGAGCAGCGCAGCATCGTGCGCCGCGCGGTCCGCGAAGCGGTGGACCCCGGGCGCAGGGCCAGAGCGGGTGACCGCGGAGACCGTGTCCCCGGCGCCGTCGACGCCCTCGATGTCGACGAACTGGTCGTCCGCCACCATCTTCTTCGCGAAGTCGAGGATCTCGGCGGTGTTGCGGTGGTTCACGTCGAGGACGACACCACGCCCGGCAAGACTGATGCCGACCTCGCCGAGGGTGTAGCCGCCCGGGTAGATGGTCTGCTGGCCATCGCCGATGAGCGTCAGGCCGTCCGGGCGGTCCTCGACCAGGGCGTGCAGCAGCGAGACCATCGCGCACGACAGGTCCTGCGCCTCGTCCACGATGACGGCGTCGTACCGGTCGAGCGGTTGGTCGCGGACGGCGTCCCTGGCGAGCAGGACCACGTCCTCGAAGTCGCAGACGCGCCGCTCGCGCAGATTGGTCGAGTAGGTCTCGTACAGGTCCCACACCGCCTGCCGGACCTCGACCGGCAGCGCGTGCCGCCGCCCGACGCGCGCCAGGTCGGCGTACTCGTCGAAGTGCGTCAGCCCGCGCCCCTTGATGACGTGAGCGATCTCCTCCTCCCAGTACCGGCGCGTGAAGCGCGGAGCGCGCAGCGGACTGGAGGCTCCGATCACGTTCCAGGCGTCGGCGAAGGCGCGCTGAGCCTCCAGTCCGTCGATGCGGAACGGGACCCCGCGCTCCTTGAGGAGCTGGCTGGCGAAGGCGTGCACGTTGACGAAGTCGACGCGGCCGACCATGTCGGGCGCGAGGCGTTCGAGGAGGGACTGCAGGACCGCCGGGAGGGTGCGGATGTAGGTGGTGAAGAGGACGCGACCGCCGGTCGCGCGCGCCAGGTAGGCGGCGCGGTGCAGGCCGACGACGGTCTTGCCGGTGCCGGCGGCGCCGCGGATGCGTGCCGGGCCGTTGAAGTTGCGACGGACGAGTTTGGCCTGGGTGGGGTCGAGGAAGGCCATCCAGTCCTGGACGGGGCGCCGAGGACGCCGTTGAGAAGCCGCTCTCTGAGTTCGTCGTCGAAGGAGTCAATCGTCGGGGCCGGTTCGCGGTGATCCGCGTTGAGGAGACGACATTCTGCGGCGGCATCGTCGCGCCGTCGCGGAGCACGGGGACCTGATGCAGCATTGCGGCGAGGTCGAATCAACTCTGTACGGACAACGCGACGTGCTAATGAACAAGCTCCGGCGACGGCGCCTACGCCCTGAGGTGAATTCGTTCGCTCGACGAAAACCCGCAGTCGCTTCACGCACTCTTGTCGCCTTGGTCGATGCCAAATTTCCCACCGGTTACAGCAACGACGATACTCCCGACCACCATCAGAGAACCGACGGCGACCTTCCCGAACATGGCGACCTTGGCTCGGTGGTTTTGTGCTTGCAGATCTGCTTGCTCCCGCACTGTTCTACCGATCTCAGAGGTGACTCGAAGCTTCTCGTCGAGCGTGAGCGAGGAATCATCGAGCAGAGTTCGGAGGGCAGCTCTCCATTCCTCGAACGCCTCGTGCACCTGATTTTCGTTGTGGCCCATCGACCGGAGCGTCTCTCGATGCGCGTCAGAGACTTTCTCGAGAGCCCCCGCAGCGAGCTTCTGGAACTCAGGTAGCTGTGCAATCAATTTCATCTGTACCTCGGTACTGAGGTGCTCGACCTGAATGGCAAACTTTGAGAAGTTGCTGCTGGCGAGTTGCCGGAGTCTCTCTGCTTTTCGCGTGGTGAGTTCGTCGTCCTCGCTCATCTCAGTCCTTCGTCTCGTCTCGCATCTTGATCGTCTGAACGAGCGATCGGGGGGGGGGGGCAACGTCACGAACAGTTTTTACTGTATGGGCTGCTGTGGGGGAGCGCATCCAACCCTGTGAAGGATGCGTCATGGCGCAGACCCACAGCTGGTCAGCACGATTGGACGGGTCACGGAGGTCAATCGATGCCATCGTTGCGCTGCCGACCCCGCGCTGTTTCGTCAGGTCCACTATGTCTTCCTGCTGCGGCTGCCGAGGGTCAGCCGGTAGAGCACGAGCGTCCCGCAGCCGGTCGTACCGGGCACGATCCCGGCTCAGCGGGCCCTCCATCACCAGACGCTGGGTGCTGACCACTCCGGGGAGACCACCACGGTGCAAAATGCCCGTACCCGGCCGCCGCAGCCGACTGGGTCGCGTCCTCGAACCGTGCACGCCACGGGTTCGGATCGTCTGAGACAACGAAGGCCCCGTGCGCCGCCGCGACGTTCTGGCGGACCGCGTGGCCGCCAAGACGGTTCACGCGGCCTGATCGCTGCTCGAAGTCGAGACCCTCGTCGCCGAAGCCGCACGCCGGTAGGGGATCCGTGCGGATCCGGGTGCAGGCATTCGCCGTAAACCCGACCGACACGGGGGTGCGTGCCGGGCAGCGGGACAGCTCGCAGGCCTCGCCGCCGTACGTGCCGGGAATGGACGCTGCCGGGGTCATCGACGAGGTCGGGCCCGACGTCACCGGGTGGGACGTCGGCGACGAGATCAAGGCGATCGCGCTGCCGCTCAGCACGCACGGCGGGGCGTACGTGCAGGAGTTCGTGGCGCCGGTGGGATCGTTCACGCGGATTCCTCGTAGGACGTCGGTCGAGGCTGCGTCGACGGTGCCGATGAACGGGCTGACCGCGTTGCAGATCCTGTCTCGTGCGGCGCTGGCTCCCAGGCAGACGCTCGCCGTGACCGGGGCTGCGCGGCTGCTCGGGAACTACGTCGTCCAGCTCGCTCGTACCGCGAACGTGACCGTGATCGCCGATGCTGCGCCTGCCGACGAGGCAGTCGTGCGGGCGCTCGGGCCGGACCACATCGTGCCGCGAGGGGCGGGATTCGCGGACGCCGTCCGTTCGATCCCGCGCGGCGGGGTCGATGCGCTCGCCGATGCCTCCGTGCAGCAGGCCGAGGTCGTCGACGCCGTGAAGGACGGGGGAGTGTTCTTCAGCGTTCGGGGGTGCGAAGGCAACGGGGCTCGGGACATCCGGTTCGACAAGATCATGGTGTCCGAGGAGTACCGGTCGTTCGACAAACTTGAGCAGTTGCGGCACGCGGTGGAGGGCGGGACGGTGACGCCGCGGGTGGCGGAGGTGTTGCCTGCCTCGCGGGCTGCGGAGGCGCATGAGCGGCTCGAGGCGGGCGGGACGCGAGGGCGGTTCGTGTTGAGCTGGTAGGTGCCGCTCAGGACGCTCAGGACGCGGGGCCGAGGGCGAGTCCGCCGCGTTCAATACGCGTCGCCAGGCACCGGCCGACCATCCGACGGAACATGCCCAGCGTCTCGGCAGATCGCTCCGAAAAGCCAGGTGCTGACGGTCGTGTGGGGAGAACCGCGTGGCCAGTCAGGGTCGATGCGCCTCTCGGTGCACCGCGAAGTATTTGTGCGAGGCGGTGCGATCCTCCCACCGCCACACCTTCTTCCCCTGCAGATGTTCGGTCCAATAAGACCTGGCCGTTTCGTCAGTCAACGCAGGAGACCGACGGATCGAGCCCGTGCCGCTAATCCAGATTAGGCCTCGCTCGAAGAACTCGTCGCAGCCGAAACGGCAGGCTGCCATCGCGATCGCGGGTAGGTCAGTCTTCTCCTCGAAGGAACACCAAGAGCGCTTCTTGATGTGCGCAGCTACGAGGAAAACCGATGCCATTTCCCGGGAGCAAAGGTCGCATCGGCCTTGTCGCCCAGGGAGGATGAGATCGCGAAGGTACGACTGTTCCAGTCGTCGTGCGCTCGAAGCTGCGGCGTCCACAACGTCGAACGTTCGAACTACCTCATCGAAGTCGATCGACGGATGAGTCCTAAGGAGGGCTCGCTGATCGACGTTGAGCAGTGCAGCGACACGCTCGCTGATCGGCGCTCCGTACACGTTGAACTCCCTCGTGCCGAGGGCGCCATTAACTCCTGCGGCTGTGGCCATTTCAGAATAGGAGATCCGTACCGGCGTCGGCCGGGTGAAACTGAACATGAGTTGCCAAGGAACGAGGTGAGCGCCACTTCGCTTCCTCGGCCAGAGCACATCGGCGAGGCTTTCGCTTGCCCATTTGTGAGTGACGGTGGCGGCGAGGAAGGCCCGGTTGTTCGCTAGAAAGAGCACGAGGTCGCCGGGCAACATGCGATCCCACTTGCCCTGCATCTGCCCTTTAGCGCCAGTCGTCGTGCCCCACATCGGGACGCTACCGGACGGATGTTCGCGATCGAGTACTCCTCGATCCTGATCTGACAGGTGCTCGGACCACACGTGACGCGGGACCGGCGTAAGCACGGTCTTCTGTAGGTTGACCTTTGCAGCATCGCCTGCTGGTTGCATCACGAGGTGTCGTGGAACTGCTGACTGATAATCAAGGAGTGCGGCTGCCATGCATACAGAATGTCCTAATCATGTCAGATGCGCAGAGGGGCACTCCGTGTGGGCGCTGGCCTCTCTGAGCGGCGAAAGTGCGGGGGAAGTAGACCGGGAGCATGCACGTCATCCGGGGTCGAAGTGTTCGGAAGCTCCGAGGTGGCCCTAGCCGTCTACGAGGTTTCGGAGCCGCACGCCGGTGCGGGGCTGGTGCGGATTCGGGCGGGGGCTTCGCTGTCAACCCGACCGAGGCGGCGGTGTCAGCCAGGCGCCCTGACTGGTCGCGGGCGTCGCCGCCGTACGCGTCGGGGATGGACGCCGTGGTCGATGAACACTCCGGACAACGAAAGACGGGGCGAGTCCCTGCTGCTGGCTCGGCTCAGACTAGTTCGCCGCCTCGGCGCAGTGCGCTACTGTGTTTAGCGGACCGATGAGGGAGCCTCGTATTGAACTGGTTATTCGACGACCGCACCAAGTGCTGGTCCGTGCAGACCCTGATGACCGTCGAAGATTATGTGCAGATGATCGATCAGGCTCATCAAGCGCAGGGCGCGATATCGGGTCAACGTGATGTCCTAGCCACGACGACGGCGAGGCGCATTCGGACGAGGATGGTCGAGGATATTCGCGCCGGGGCCGTGCTGCCACCGGTTGTCATTGGACAGGTCGTAGACGTCGATGTATTCGAAAGCTTTCCTGTCCAAAGCTTTGACGAACTCAAATCACTCATGGGCGACGACAAGTTCGGTTCATTATCCATTATTGATGGTATGCAGCGGACTGCGGCAATCATGGACGCCTTGACCGAGGCGGCAGAAATCGGTACTCGCGAGCTTCGGGTCGAGTTCTGGTTGGCGCAAGACGTCCGGGCGTTAATCTACCGTATGCTCGTCCTGAATACCGGCCAAGTGCCGTGGACGATGAGTCGTCAACTTTCGGTGGTCTACGCGTCGCTCCTCGACGAAATCAGGGCGCGAGTTCCTGAGATCGACAAGTTGAACACTCCCGACGCGCCGGGTCGGAGGGTCGGTGGTGCACAGTACTCTAGCGACGCCGTTATCGAACTGTATCTCGCATTTGGTCTCCGAAAGACAGCCGTCGACACTAAAGAAGCTGTCTCGGACGAGTTCTCGCGTCTAGATGTTGTGGATAATCTAAGCGACGAGCAGTTCCAGAATCAGTTCTACGAGACCCTTAACCTCCTTGCCCGTCTCGACAAAGAGTTCTCAAGGTTCGATGGTGGCGACTCGACTCGATTCAGCAAGGGTCGGAATATCTTCGACGGACAGCCTGCTCGAATTGGATTTATTGTCGCTCTCGGCATGAAAATACTGGGCCGTCCCGGGAGTGACCGGTCAGCGGGCGAGCGGTCGGAGCGAATGCAGCAAGTTGGTGAGTCCGTCGGGATCCTGGTGGACCGACTGTCTAATATGACGGACGATGAACTCGGTGACTACCTGCGCCTTGACGTGCTCCGCGAGGTCCTTGATCGACGCGTAGGGCAGGTCGGACGCTACGAACGTTCCGTCTTCTCCGAGGCATTCAAAGTGCTCGTCGATGAGGATTTCACTTTGGTCAACTTGGAGCCTTGCTGGCGGGCGGCTTGAGCCGCTCGGTCAACTCCACAAATGCGCGTCTGTTCGCGGCGCTCGACGATTATTGTATGTCCGGACGGGCGGTGGTTGAAGGTCGCGATCGGACGAGGCGGATATGGCTTTCTCGGTACGACTACCTCGTTGTTGAGAACGCCGTGAAGGTCAAGGCGTACCATTTTGGTAGGTATCGCTCCGTTTCGTACTGGGAGTTGAAAGATACAGCTTACGTTGCAACTATCGGCTTTGACTCCGATCTGCAACTGGCCGACTCTGGCCCAATCGACTTGACCTCGGCGATGTTCCTGCTTCTTGCTGCCGAGATGGGGCCCCGACCCCGCGAAAGCGCTACTTACGTGGCGAATCTGATCGGCGCGGATCGCAGTGGCAATTCGCCAGTCGACAAAGACGGGCTTGCGTTATCGGAGCTTTTCCCTCGCTTCCAATGCGTGCAACTTCGGCACAAGATTTCTGAGCCCGACGTTGAGCGGGCCTTTATAAGTGCGTTGTCTGACGAAGCCGAGGTCTCTGGGTCCTGGATGGAAGAGGGCTTGCGGAGAAAGCTAGTTACGCTCGCGCGATCGGTGCCGACTATGATGCCAACCGGTCCGCTCGTCGAGGTGCTGCTAGATCAAGATCCCCGATCGTTATTCATGGTTCTTTACCGATATCTGGAGGGCGTTTACGCCTACAAAGCCAGCTCCGATCTACGTGCGGAACTCAAGGTAGATGCAAGTTGGATTGAACTTGCAAGATCGCTGGCCGGCTCCCTGAAGTGGCGTCCGCGAGAGTTTGAGGCTCTCACCCATGTGTTGAATATGAGCAGCGCCGAGAGCGTGGCGAAGTTGGGGTGGAGCCTTGGGATTGAGGGCGATGCAACGGCTGAGCGCACGGCTCATCCACTCTACGAGATGCGCAATCGACTCGTACATTACAGCTTAGGTGATGCCCGCATTTTGCCGGAGCATTTGAATTGGAATGACCTATGCGCTGCGCTCTGTTCCGTCATCGAGAGCGTTTACAACGTTATTGCATTACAAATGCTCGAATCAGCGGAGGCTAAATTGGCTATTTCGCAGGCAGATGTCGACCAGGCGTCGGGCGGCCGTTGGAACCGGAACGCGTAGAACGTGTCACGCATCCGAGGTCCACGATGATTCGGCGAAGCGTGTTGGTCCGGGCAAGGCCTGCGTGAACTCTTCGTCTCGATCAGGCGAACGCGACGGAGCGGGATGCGGGCTCACGGTCGAGATAGCCGAGTTGCGTCATGAGTGCACGGACGACGGCCTTGCCGAGTTCCAGTGGGACGGCGTTACCGAGTTGACGCTGCACGTCCGCTCGGGTGCCAGCAATCTTAAAGTCGTCGGGGAATGACATGAGACGAAGCATCTCGTTGACGCGGAGCCGGCGAGCACGTTCCTGTCCAGAAGTGGTGCGGACGTTCTCCCAGTGGAACGGCCCGACCCACGGGCCGGGCTGGGCCTGAAGCGTGGTGGAGGGCCGGTTCGGGTCAAGTCGGAGTAGAAAGGTCCAGTAGCGGCTTCGCCACTCGAAATGGTTGCGGCCGCCATATCGCTCGGTGTGCCACAGGTAATTCTGGCCGGGCGGTATTTCTGCGGCAAGCTCGCCGTAGTTGCCGTCGACGATTTCGTCGTTAGATGCCCGCGAAAGGATGGGCAGGCCCTCGAAAGCCTGGGCGGCGGTGACGTGAGGGATCTTCGTGGCGTCCACAGTGCGGGAATGCTCACTCCATCCGGAGTGGGTCGGCTCGGGGAACTCGAACCTCTGCCCGTCGCGGCGGCCGACAACGAACACGCGGCGCCGCAGCTGCGGCACGCCGTAGTCCGCGGCGAGCAGTACCTTCCACTGAGGGTTGTATCCCAGCGCGCCGAGGCCTTTGAGGAGGCGCTCGAATTGTGCCTTGTGTGTCTTGTAGGTGAGTCCCTGGACGTTTTCCAGGATGAAAGCTTCTGGTTGGGTCTCCCGCACGACGCGCACGTACTCGTCGAGGAGAGAGGCGTTGGGGTCGCGGCTCTCGCGCTTCTGCTCCAGCCAGAACCCGGACTTGCTGAACGGGGTGCAGGGTGGTCCGCCGACCACGAGGACGGGCTCTTTAGCGCGTAGGCCCGCCTTGGCGAGAATCTCTTCGGTCGGCACGACGCGGATGTCGCCAGTGAGCGTCTTGGTATCGCGGAAGTTGGCTTTGAGCGTCTGGAGAGCCGGCTCATTGTAGTCGGTTGCGACCGAGACCCGCAGCAGTCCACCGCCGAGGTCAGCGGTGGACAACGGTTCCGCGTCGGCCCGCTCGACGGCGAGGTCGAGGCCTCCTGCTCCGGAGAACAGGCTGACTACCGGGAGCTGCTCGCTCATCTGCTACCTCAATCGTTGATACCCTCGCGGCCCGTCTACCGTGGGCCCGGGGCGTATGACCAGTATCGTCGAAGCGAGTCTGTCCCATGCCTCCGACATGCTTAGCGACAGACGGCCATTCTGTGACGTTCGAGAACGATGGGAGCCCTGTGGAGGACAAGCTGCTCGCAGGTCGCGACTTCGGCGAGGTCTACCGGGTCCATGGGACCGATCTCCGCGACTTCCTCGTGCACGCCGTCGAGGCTTCCGGCGGGCGCGTCCTCTATGCCAGCGGTCCCGGCCGCGCGCCGGTGTACCTCGGGGTGCAACTGGACTCGGACGAGCGAATAGGGATGCTCGTCTACCCGTTCCGGATCACCCGAAACCCGATCAAGAAGCGCCCCAGGGACGAGGTTCGGGGCCAGTTACGGTACGGCTCTGAAGACACTTGGAGGCGCGAGCATCCAGTCGGACGTGATATCGCCGGCGTGGACGTGACGACGATCATCGGCATCGACCCGGTTGACGGGGTGCTGCTCGGGTTGGACGTCAACTTGTGGGACCCGCTGCCGATGGGCATCTCTTTCTATGCCAAGGACGCCGAGTTGCAGCAAGCCAAGGACTCAGGTTGGCATGTCTGGGAGAAGGTCAATCGCGGGGGCACGAAGCGCCGTGAGGCGCGCTCGCCGACAAACCTCGAGACCGTTGTCGCTTTCACCCCCGACCGGTTCATCGACTACGCCCGGCTGGAGCGGCGCGCCACCTCGTTGCGCTTGGACCCCCCTTTGCGTTTTGCCGCCGCAACCGCGATTGCCAACCGTGTTCTGCCGGATGAGCCTCAGCACAGGCATGTCCTTGAAGAGCAGTTCGCACTGACCAGCGAGCAAATCCTCGATATCATCGGCGGCCGCAATCGGCTCTCGGTCGCTGTGCGTGGTGGGGTGGCCGAGTACCACCTGGAGCGGCAACTCACCGGCGCTCCCGGCATTGCCTCGGTGCGGCGGCTCGACGTGGACGCGATGCACGACTTTGACGTCACCCTTGATGACGGGACTCTCCTGCGGGTTGAGTGCAAGAACGCCAGCCCGAAGTCCTCGGCCAGCGGTGCGTACAAGGTCGAAACGCAGAAGACACGCGCCTCCAAGGGCAATGCTGCTTCGCGATTTTACCCAGTGGACGGATTCGATGTCGTTGCCGCCTGTCTGTTTTCGCCGACCGGGCGGTGGGACTTCCGTTTCGGCCGCACCGCGGACATGGCCCGGCATAAGGACTTCGCCGACCGGCTCGCACCGATCCAGATCATCACCGAAGAATGGGGCGACACCCTTTCCTCGTTCAGGGCGTGACGGTCGCGCCTCCGGCTCGCGTCCACCCCATGGCCCGCTGCGCCACAGATACCGGCGCTTCGTACTTGGGAAACGAGACACACGCCAGCCCGCCTCTTAGGCAGTGCGGTCGGTTCGGCACCTCGGCACCTCTGGCGAGATTGCGCTCGCGACCGATCTTGTTAGCTTCAAGGATGGCCAAGGGCCGCGCGTCACCAGCTGTGAACGTCCGGTCAGTCGAGACGTATCGCGAAGGAGTGCCGTCTACGGAACCTACCGAGTTCGTCGGGAATCGAGCTGAGGACGGCGACGCGGTTGTCGACGGGCAGGTCGCGCATCGTGACCGAGACCTCCTCCGAGTACCTCCCCGCCGACGTCAAATGCACGGTGACCGATCCCGTAGGCCTCGGCTGCCCACCGACCTCGGGCAGCGGCAACCCGTCGAACCGCTCCCGCGAGTGCTCCAGCCGGATCATCGCCTCGGCAGCATCGGGTCGGTTTCGGTCCGGACCACCAGCGCCTCGATGACCGCCGGGCGCACGCCGGGGGCGGCGGTGCCGTCGAGCACGCCCAGGTCCTCGCGGACCACGACCCGAGTCGCGACCACGAGTGATCGGTGGGCACCGGGTCCTCGACGTACACATCGTCCACGCCGGCGTCCACAAGCGACAGCGCCTGTAACAACGGCGGCGAGTTCCGGTGCTCCTCGACGGTCGGTAGCCCCTCGCCGAGCGGCCCTCGGCGGACCGAGTCGCCCGCGATGAACGCACCCACACGCCAGCCGAACTGCCGGGCGACTGAGACCGACGCCGCCACCGAGGACAACGCCAGCCCGGTCCACTCCCGCGGGTCGAAGTTGTGGATCAGCTCGACGTTGAGATCAGCGAACGGCGTCAGCTCGTCGGCCTAGAGGGTGCTCGCGTTCAGGGCGATCGGGAGCACCGAGGCGATCTGCCGGATCGCCGATGCCGAGAACCTGAAGTCGATCGGCGCCCGAGCCACTTTGATCGACCGCAGGAAGTTCCACGGCGAGCGGGGCAGCGGGAGCGACGGGGTCGCCGGACGGCGCAGACGACCGTGCCTCCAGATCAGCCCGCACCGACGCGGAGACCCCGAACAGCAGCGTCGCCATGAACCCGACGACGTACGCCACGATGAGCCCGACCCGTGCCCGAGCAACGCCCACCCGTACCCGGACGAGCCGTTCAGCAGCGGGATGAGCGACAGGTCCGAGGCCCCGATGGCGATCGCCCCGACGGAGTGCCCGAGCTGGTCGAACAGCCCAACGACGCCACCGCCGAACGCCCCTCCGATGCACGCGGTGATGAAGGGCCGCCCGAGGGGGAGCGGCACACCGTAGATCAGGGGCTCGCCGACACCAAGGAAGCCGGCCGGCAGCGCTCCGCGGATGGTCCGCACCAACGAGGCGTTCGACCGGAACCGGACCCACAGCGCGATGCACGCACCGATCTGCCCGGCACCACCCATCGCCAGCACGGGCAGCACCACGATCCACCCGGTCTGGTCGATCAGGGTGGTGTGGATCGGGATGATTCCCTGGTGCATGCCGGTCATGACGAGTGGCAGGAACAGGCCTCCGAGCACGAAGCCGGCGACGGACATGAGCACGCCGAGGGTGATCGAACCGGCGACGAGCACGGTGACGGTCGGCACCACGATGAGCGCGATGACGTCCGGCGTGACCCGGCGCATGAAGCGCTCGACGTAGGCGGTGAGGATGCCATTGGCCAGTGCACCGAGCACACCGCCCTGCCCGGGGGCCAGGGTCTCACCGAACACGGTGACGTTCGCGACACCGGCCGCGACGATGATGCCGCCGACCGCACCGCCGAGGATGGGCGTGCCGCCGAACTCCTTCGCGGCGTTCATCCCGACGAACACGGCGAGCAGCGACAAGAAGCCGGACGAGAGCACCCCGAGGAACGGCGTCAACGCAGGCAACCACCTCAGGTTCGTCAGGACGCCGTTGATCCCGGCGATCAGCCCGCAGGCGATCAGCGCGGGTATGAGCGGGATGAAGATCGCGGAGATATTCCGGGTCGCGCGCATGGTGCGACCGTCGGAACGCGACCGCGCGGTCGCCTTGATGGACGCACCGCGAGCAGCGAGCTCCTCAGGCGACGCACCAGGCCCACCAGCCGCAGCCGACGGGGCGGCCGCGCGCAGGGCCTCCAGACCGTCGGCCACGCGGTCGACGAGACCCGGGCCCAGCACGATCTGCAGGTTCGAGCCGGCCGCGATGGCGGCCATGACGCCGTCGGTGGCCTTGAGGTGCTCGAGCGCGACGGAGGAGTCGGACACGACCTCGACCCGCAGGCGGGTCATGCAGTTCTCGGCGTCGGCGATGTTCGCGGAACCGCCGACGGCGTCGAGGATCTGCTGGGCGAGTTGCTGTGCATCGGGCATTGCTGTGCTCCTCGGGGGAAAGGAAACGGAAAAGGGGGAACGACGTCTAGAGCACGGCGCGCAACGAGCCGGCAGCAGCATCGAGGCGAGCACGCACGTCGGCAGCCGAGGCGCCGGTCAGGATCACGGCGATGGCGGTCTTCACCTCGCCGTCCGAGGCATCGAGCGCTGCCTGGACCTCGGCGGGGGGAGCGCCGGTGACGTCCTGCACAAGCGAGAACGCCCGCGCGACGAGCTTCGCGTTCGTCGCCCGCACGTCGACCATGCGGTTGCCGTACGTCTTGTGACTGCGCACCATCGCGAGCGTGGTGAGCATGTTGAGGACGAGCTTCTGCGCGGTGCCCGCCTTCAGGCGGGTCAACCCGGCGATGAACTCGGGGCCGACGACGACGTCGATGGCGATGTCGGCCTCCCGCCCCGCGGCCGAGTCGGGGTTGCACGCGACGGATACCGACAGGGCGGAGCGGCGCCGGGCCTCCAGGATGGCTGCGATGACGTAGGGCGTCCTGCCGGACGCGCTGATCCCGACGACCACGTCGTCCGCCGTCAGGCCGAGCGCGTCGAGGTCGCGGACGGCGGCCGTGCTTGATGCTCGATTCAGGAGCCAGGTAGCCCGTGACACCGCTGGGCTGGCGGTCATCCGGAGTATGACGTCGAGCGGGTTCTCGCGGAGGTCGAGTGAGCCCGCGCGACGACTGCTCGGCCCTAGCATCGGACCCGTGAACAACGACGTGACGCCGGGACGCTACCGACACTTCAAGGGCGGCGAGTACGAGGTACTGCTCGTGGCACGGGATGTCGAGACCGAGGATCCGGTGGTCGTGTACCAAGCGCTGTACGGGGAACGCGGCCACTGGGTCCGTTCGCTCGAGGACTTCACCGCGCACGTCGTCCGGGACGGGTACGACGGGCCGCGGTTCGTGGCGATGGACGGGCGCTGAGAGCGCTCGAGTCCCACCACCGCCGTGGGACCGCTACCGTCTGTACAACGCCGCCGGCTTCCCCGGCCCCGCTGCCCGCTTCTCGGCGGTAGCCGTCAACATCGGCAGCATCGCCCGCCGGAACGAGTCCGGCAGCAGCCGCTCCCCGAGCACCGCCTCGTGCAACCCTCGCAACGCCGACATCGTGAAGGGCGCGGGCAGCAGCCCGTGCGGATCCGGAGCGCCGCGGTGGTCAGCGCGGAGCTGCGCCACCGCGAACTCGAGGATGTCGTCGTGCCCATGCACCATCCCGGTCGCCTCGCTGACGGGCGTGACCCGCGCCTCCATCGCGGTCTGCAGAGCAGCAGCCGGCACCACGTCGACGTGTGCCACCGACAGCACCCACCCCCGGTCGTCCCGCGAGGGGTCGTCGAACACGTGGAGCTGCCGCGGCGCGAGCCCGGTCACGCCGGCCTTGTCCCGCAGTGACCGCAGCACGGCATCGGCGAGCCGTTCACCCTCGTGGACGAACGTCCCCGGCAGGCGCCAGTCCCCGGCGACCTGGTCACGGACCTGCACGACGGAGAGCGGCCCACCGATCGGCACGGTCAGGACGGCGGTGTCCACCGCGACCGAGGGCCGCGGGTAGTCCGACAGCCGCTTGCCGCTGCTGTCTCGGAAGGAGTTGGTCATGCGGCGAGTTTACGCGCTCTTGCGCAAACGTAGAACGCCATGCATGATGGGTTTACGCGATCCTGCGTGAACCCGAACCGATCGGAGTGGCCATGACCCTCAACCCGGACATCCTCGATTGTGCGGTGGGCGCCGTCCTCGGATCCGCCGCGGGCGACGCACTCGGCGCCGGCTACGAGTTCCAACCGCCCGTCCCGGAGCCCACCCTGATCCGCATGAAGGGCGGCGGGATGTTCAACTGGGCACCGGGGGAGTGGACCGACGACACGAGCATGGCGGTCCCGATCCTGCGGGCGCTCGCACGCGGCGGGTCCTTCGCCGACGAGGCCGTCCTCGACAGCCTCGTCGCAGCCTGGGCCGACTGGGCACGGACCGCTCCGGACGTCGGCATCCAGACACGGAGCGTTCTGACCGGACTGGAGGCTCGGACCGCGTCCGCCGCGCGGGCTGCGGCCCGTCTCGAACACGACCAGAGCGGTCGTTCCGCTGGCAACGGTTCGCTGATGCGGACGACGCCGCTGGTCCTCGGCTACCTGGACGACGAGGCTGCGCTCGTCACGGCGGCGCGGGCGGTCAGCGACCTGACCCACTTCGAGGCAGACGCCGGTGACGGCTGCGTGCTCTGGTGCGTGGCGATCCGACACGCGATCGTGCACGGGGCGCTCGACGTCCGGCGGGGGCTCGACTCCCTGCCCGAGGACCGCCGCGCGCTGTGGGCCGGCCGGCTCTCCGCGGCCGAGGCCGG
The DNA here is from genome assembly GCF_015350975.1 of Curtobacterium sp. VKM Ac-1395. Lineage (GTDB taxonomy): Bacteria > Actinomycetota > Actinomycetes > Actinomycetales > Microbacteriaceae > Curtobacterium. Next base: position 128,006 of record NZ_JADKRX010000006.1, on the reverse strand, counting down.
CGTGCCCGTCGACTTCACCGCGACGAACGGCTGGGTCGTCTCGGCGCTGCAGGCCGCGTACGCAGCGGTGCTCCGGACGGACTCGCTCGAGGACGCCCTCGTCGCCGCAGTCCGGTCGGGCAACGACACCGACACGGTCGCGGCGATCGCCGGAGGACTGGCGGGGGCCGTCCACGGTGCGTCGGCGCTGCCCACGCAGTGGCGTGAGTTGCTGCACGGGTGGCCGGGGCTCCGCGCGGACGACCTCGTGGCGCTGAGCTCGCAGGCACTGCGGGGTGTTGCGGTCTGAGTCGGCGCGGCGTCGGAAGCTTCGATGGGGGGAGTCTCCGGCGCCGCGGTCTTGGCAGAGGCGCCGCAGGTCAGTCGCCGTCGATGGCGAAGTCATCGACGTTGCCCGTGCCGCAGAACGACTGCACTTCGATGACCATGCGGCTCGTCGTGGCAGAGAACAGGATCACGTCGACGACGTCGTCCTGGGAGCCGACACGGTTCAGGATCTTGCCGTCCGCGCGCTTGACGCTCTGCGTGTTCGTGGCGAGTCCCTTGTCCCGCCAGAGTTGATCGATCCGTTCCATGACGGCTCTCGGCTGGTCGACTCCGTCGGCGATCTGGTCCCACGAGAAGGAGACTCCTTCTGCACCGGACGGCGTGGTGCAGGCATCTGGAGAAGGCCCGTTACTCGTGCTCGTCCACTTGCCGCCGGCAGCAGCCATTGTGTCGCGGACCAGGGACTGCATCTGCTTGGACGCCTTCGTCGCCGTCAGCACGGGCTCGATCGACGCTCGGGTGCACCCCGTGACGGCGAGGACGATCATCAGGATGAGAGCGGCCGTGCCGAAACGGCGGGGAGCCGTGCATGCTCCACTGCTTCTGGTCGAGAACACCTAGCCACCCCTGTCATCAGTGAAGTCGTCGATGTCGCCCATTCCGCAGAGCGACTGCACGTTGATTGACATGCGGCCCGTCGTGGCGTTGAACTGGATCGCGTCGACATCGCGCCCAGCCGAACCGACCCGATGCAAGGTCCTGCCGTCCGCTCGCTTGACGCTCTGCGTCGTCGTCGCGAGTCCCTTGTCTCGCCAGACCCGATCGACGCGCTGCATGACCGCTTGCGGATCGCTCGGCCCATCGGCGTCTTGGTCCCATGAGAACCAGACGCCCTCGCCGCCGTCAGGCGTGGTGCACGCGTGGCCGGCCGGGCCGTCGCTCGCACTCGTCCACTCCCCACCAGCGGCGTTCATCGTGTCTCGGACGAGCGACTGCATCTGCTTCGATGCGTGCTCGGCATCCACCGTCGGCGTGCATGCGCTGACCGTGAGTCCGACCGCCAGGAGGAGGGTGGCCGTCCGGGCGCGGCGCAAGTGCAATGTCACTGGGTCGGGACGTTTCCGGTCGTCGCGGGGTCCGCTGTTGCGGAGGGACTCGGTACGCATGGGATGTCTTCGGTTCCTCGAGGTGATGCGCTCACGACGCCGGGAGGCAGGGTGAGTCAACCGTGACGGTCGTCGTGCGCGGGTTGGCCGTCACCGCGATCGTTGGGCGCCCGTCGTCCTCGGCGGTCGCCTGGTGGAGCGTTCCGTACGCTCCGGCTTTCGCGGAGGTGATCGTCACCGTCCGGGCATCATCTTGCAGCGTCTTCACCACCGAGTCGATGTAGGCTTTCGGGTCCGCTGGGGCAGAGCCCGCCGCGTTCCAGTGCCATTGATGACCGCCGTGTGGGTCGCCGTCGTGGGTGCACTCGGCGTTGGCCGGTTCGGAGTTCGAGTTCGCCGATGACCACGTCGAGCCCGGAACCGAGAAGACCATACGAAGCGAGGCTTCTGCGTCAGACCGGAAGTGCGTGCTGTTCAGCGGTGGCCTTCGGCTGGTGTCGGATGCGCAGCCGGTCGTGCTCACTGCCAGCGACGCAGTGATCATCAATGCGAGCGTCGCGGTCGTTGTTCTCATGGTGAACCGCCGTTGCAAGTTGCTCATGGGTCGGCCTGGAGGTCCTCGTCGGACATCGGAAGTACTGATGCTGGTCGAAGTCGGGAACATCATCCGGAGTCGTCCGCGTCACCGTCCGAGCAAGCAGATGAAACCTGCAACACCGTGTTCACCGCGCTTGCGCTCAGAGCGACCTGCACGCCGCTCGGAGATTCGCCCCCGACGAAGTAAAGGGGCCGCTCGTCGTTGAGTTCGCTGGTGGTCTCGTTCGTCGAGAACCCGGCGGCCTTCAGCGCGGTCACGGCGCGTGCGGAATGCTCCCGTGGATCCTCGGCGGCAGCGCCTTGGATAACCCAGTGGAACTCGACGCCTGCGTCCGGATGCGGTCCGCACTCCACCGAACTCGGCGACGGGGGCGTCGGTACGGCAGATTCGTCGAGACTCCGCAGCTTCGCGATTACCTCGCCGCTTTCCTGTCGCGCTTCAGTGGGTGTCATTCTCTGTTCCTCGAACTGGGTCGTTCCAGACGACTGGGCCGGGGCTGAGCCCGCGCATGCGCTCAGCGAGAGCGGAAGGACAGCGGCGAGTACCGCCGTGGATATCGCGAAACGCCCGAGTGTCATCAAGTCCACCTGGTCCTCGGATGCGATCGTTCCGACTTCGAGAGCGGTGTCAGGACTCTGAACCACGCGCTCATCTGTCTGGGGAGTCCTCCGGGCTCCCCGGAACGCAGATCGTCTCGACGGACGCGATCACGGCTTTCTCGTTGGACGCGACACTCACTGCGGACACGACATCGCCCCGCCCAACCGCTTGGCGCGACGTCCCGTACCGCTCGAGGGTTGTGGTCCGAGTCGTCGTTGAGTAGCCAGCATCGACGAGCGCGGCGGCGACGTGCTTGATGTAGTTCGCGCCGTCCGAGATCTCCGGACCGGTGGATGACCACTGGAACAGCACACCCTTCGTCTCGGAGTCGAGGTAGCAGTCGTTGGCGCTGAACCCGTTGCTGTCGTCATCGGTGTCCCATGTCGCGCCTGCGACTTCCTTCACGAGGCGAAGAGCTTCCTCGCCAACGGCACGAACTTCATTCCGGTCCGAAGCAGACACGGAAGCCGGCATGGGAGGAGTCTCCGTGTTCGCTTGACTACAGCCGCTTGCGCCAAGCGAGAGGAGAGCGGCAAGGCTGGCACCGACGATGACGGTCCGTCGAGGACGCACGAGCGTGGTCATCATTGCTGTCTCAAGGTCGCAGCAGTTGTGATGTGCATCGAGGACGTCCTACGGTCGAAGTGCCATGCTGACGATCACCTGCTTTGTGCCGCAGCGGGTCGTGGGCGGGCACACGAGCGCTGTTCGTCGGCGGACTTTCTCCGCGATCGGACGCGCAACCGGTGGATTCCACTCCGAGCGAGGTCACGAGGACTACCAAGATCGCGCCCACCCCATCCCTCGTCACCCACGTCCTCGGTCTGTTCCTGGTTAGAGCTTCTCCGCATCACCAGCAACACAGACCGAGTCCAACATGATCGTGGACCCCTTGGCGTTCGCCGATGTCGCGACCGTCGGCAAGCTCTCACCGCGAGCCACCGCCTCATACAGCGTCCCGTACTTGCCGTAGTCCGTTTCGCGCAACTGCACCGTGAAGCCGCTCCCGCGCAACTCCTTGCCGACGGCTGCGATGTAGGCCTCGGGGTCCGACGGAGCGCTCCCATTGACAAACCAGTGATACTGAACGCCACCTTGAGCATCGCCATTGAAGGTGCAGACTGTCGGCGCGGGTTTCGCTTGGCGTTCTTCAGAGGACCACTCGCTCCCAGGGACACGAACCACCTGGAGCAGCGCCGCCTCGCCGTCCTGCTTGCTCTTCTGGATGTCCATACCAGAACCTTCCCCGTTCGCACAGCTGGTCAAGATCATCGTCACTGCAACGAGCGCGGCTATGCGCCAGGGCAGCAGCCGCCCGTTCATCGATTCACCATGGGGTCAATGTCGCTTTCGCCGTTTCGTTCAGGGAACTGGTCCCCGAATCGAGGTAACCGTACTTGTCGTTGTCGGGCGAATGCTTCAGTGGATCGTGCACGTTGACGCCTTCGCCCGAAGAACTCGGCCCCGTCTGGATGGGCTCTGCTCCGAAAGCACCGCTGCTCGGATCGGAGCGGCCGCTGAGATAGCGACCGGCGGGAGCGATCGGCTCGTGCCCGGTACCCGCATAGACATGAGCGGCGTGGAGCGCCTCTGCGTTCGGAATCCACTCGGGTATTCCAGCCGACCCGAGTGTCACGAAGCTCTGGACATGGAGGTCGGCCTGCATCGCCAGCGCGATCGAAGCCGTCGTGGTTCCGTAGGAGTGCCCGACGACGTTGAGTGTCGCATGGGGGCCTCGAACCGCGCGGAAGCCATTGAGGTCGGCGACGAGCCGTCGAGCGCCCGCGTCAGCTTTTTCTTCCTGCATGACCTGATCAGGATTCTGCAGCACGTCGAGAGGAGTGTCGTAGTTCACCCATGCGACGACTGCTGTGTCATCCAGGTCCCGAGTGACCCTGAACTGCGCTTCCTTGAGGTTACGCACGCCGCGTTGCAGGACAGTCGAATCCCCGATCGTCGTGCCCATGCCCGGAACGACGTAGCTCACGTTCTCCGCAGAGTCGACGTTGCCGAGTGCAATCGCGCCGAGTGGAGGATGCCCCATCGTGAACGAGAGCACCTGTACGGGCACGTCGTCCCACTTCTCCGTCTCTTGGAGCTGACTCCCACGAGCCGCGCTCGCGAAGTTCTCGAGTTGCTTGTTGAGGACTCGTTCCGCGGCAATCTGCTGCGCGAGGTCATAGGGGCGCTCGCCCCTCGCGACAGCTCGGTCGATCGCATTCTCGAGGTCCGTCAGGCGATCGTCAGATGCCTGCTTCTGTCGTGCCAGCTCCGAGCGGTTCGCCACATCGCGCGCCCAGTACGCCACCCCGTTGAGGTTCCCGACGGCTGCTGGGAACGCCGTGATGAACGCGGCCTGCGCAACCGTGTGCTCTCCCGCCGTCCCCTTGCCGTGCTCTCCGCCGAGCCCGGACCACCACTTGGCGACAGCGTCCGGGTCCTCGAGGCCCGCGAGCCGAGCCGCGATCGTCGTGTTGCCCGCGAACGCGGCGACCTCCTCGGGTCGGAGGCTCGCGAGGAACGTCAAGAACTGCGAGTCGGACATGCCGGAGATCGACGACGTGGAGACGGAGAAGGCACCGATTGTGTCTGAGCTCCGCAGGTTCGACGCCGTCTCGGCGTCAGCGGTCTTCCGGCGAGCGATGAGGTCGTCCCAGGACTGGTCGAGCGCTCGCTTCGAGGCGGTGAGGCTCGCGGCCTCGACAGCGAGACCGCCGAGCTGCACGGCGACGTCGACGGCGTGGGAGTCCTGCAACTTCTGCGTCGAGCGGGAGTTCGTGACGGCGTCGTGCTGATTGCGGGCTTGGGCCGCCTTGATGGTTCGGGCTTCGTCCTGGATCTGCTCGACCCGCGCGGCGTAGGTGGTCAGTACCGTCGCCACCTGATCGACCTGGGTTGCGACCCGCTCCCCGCCGGTGCTGACATCGGCTGCGGCATGCACGAACGGTGCCCGGCTCTTCCCCGTCCATTCGCCAGCACTGACGGCATTGGCCTGACGCTGCACGCGGCTCGCAGACGTCCTGATCTCGCCGGCTCGTCGTTGGAGGGTGGCGGCGATGGCTCGGATGGATGCTGGGTCGCCAGCAGTCGGGTCGGTGGTCATCGCCCAGCCGCATCCGCGGTGTCGGCGTCCCACTTGTCGAACTCGTGAGCGACAGACCTGGCCAGCGCACCGATGTCGCCCGTGTTCGATGCGAGCGCTTCGATCAGCGCAGCGTGGACGTGTGCCGCCGCCTCGAACGCGGACTGTACGTCCGCGGCTCCGAATGCCGCTCCACCCCCGCTGGTGCTCATCTGCAGTGATGCGAGCTCGGCCTTGCTCTGCTCGATCCTGCCGGCAACCCCGTGGATGGCCCCCTTGTCGACGACGACATCCGACACGTTCTTCCTTCCCCCGAAGTGGTACGACCGGCAGCATATCAGTGCTCTCACGTCGTGTGCGCTGCCCTCCGTCGCGCGTGCTCGGTGCATGTGATGCACCAGGTTGCTCGGTGCTACGTTCGTCGCGCCGGATGAGTCTGAGGGGGAGACGTGGCTGTTCTGAACGGAGCCAGTTCTCGGCGGCGCGGTCCGTCGCCCGGGAACCGACGGCGCCCTTCCCTGATGACGGCCGGCGCTGCACTGGTCCTCGTCGCCCTCGCAGCCTGTAGACAAGGCGATCCCATCACACGGCTCACGAAGGAGCCGAGCATGAGCAGGACAGCGGCGAAGGCCGATCTCGACGACCTGTACGCCATGGTGCAGAAGTCGGTCGGCGAGGACGACTGGCAGACCGAACACCGGTGGGTTCCGTGCGGGTCGGACGGCGGACGTGCCGTCCAGTACACGATCGACGGCGCTCGCAAGGGCACGCTTCCGGGGAGCCCAGAAGAGGTGCTCGAGCGCATCGTGCACTCGCTCTCCGATCGAGGCGTCGACGTCCGAGTGCAGCATGACGCGTCCAATGGGCAGTCCGTCATCGGGTACCCGAACGGCTGCAACGGCGGGACTGAAGCCGACGGCTACGGGTTCGACATCGGCGCCGCTGAAGGGCATGCGAGCGTGACGGTCTTCGGTCATTGCGTTGCCGGGGAACTCCCCGAGCGCGGGACTCCGCTCAACCCGTGATGGGTCAGCGAAGCGTCCGACCGGCGGCTGTCGGAGTCATCGTCGGGACGGTGTTGATCACGCTGCTCGGGTGCAGTGAGCGTCCGCTGGTCGGTGAGCAGCACGGCGACCGCTCGGTGGACTGGGAGACGCGGAAGGCGCAGACCACGGCCTTCGTGGACGATGGGACTGGCTTGGTGGATGCAGCGTGGGAGGGGCGTGGTGAGATGTCCATCGAGGAGTGCACCCACCCAGACGAGGACGGGGTGTTCTTCCAGTCGGCGTGGTCTGGCAAGGGACAGGACGACGCCGAGCACCAGGTCAAGAAGCTGCAGCGTCACTGGCAGCAGAAGGGCTACACGGCGAACGTCGGCAAGCTCGGGCAGACCAGCACCGGCGCGGAACTCTGGGAGGTCACGACCTTCGACGCGCCGGGGCTCAAGAGCGCTGGCTACACGGTGTCGGCTATGCACTCGAGCTTCGACGCGGTAGGGCTGTGCGGGTACGGCGTCACCGCCTACGAGCTCTGGGACGAGCAGGACCCGCTCGATCAGTAGCAGCCCAGCGCTGTCGGCAGCCGCCCCTACGGTTGATCCCATGCAGATCACCACCGAGGGCCGGCCGCTCCTCAGCCCGAGCGACCTCACCACGTGGGCGACCTGCGAGTGGGCGTTCCTCCGCCGCCTCGACGCCAAGCTGGGCCGCGCCGAACCCCTGCCGGACGAGCACGACGACATGCTCGACCGCACGGCGAAGCTCGGTGACCAGCACGAGTTCGACTACCTGCAGATCCTGAAGCAGACCCACGACGTCGTCGAGTTCGACCGCCCGGCACCGCCGCAGTACGCCGAAGCAGCGGAAGCCGCACGCAATGCCATGCACGACGGCGCCGACGTCCTCTTCCAACCGACCTTCCACGCACCCCCGACCGCCCACACCGCGGGCTTCATCGGCTTCGCGGACTTCATCATCCGCAACGACGCGGGGGAGTACGAGGTCTACGACACCAAGCTCGCCCGCCACGCCAAGATCAGCGCCCTCCTGCAGCTCGCCGCCTACGCCGAGCAGATGCAGGCGCACGGCATCCCGACCGGGCAGCAGGTCCACCTGGTCCTCGGCGACCGCACGACGACCACGCACGACCTGGCCGACATCGCGCCGGTGTACCGCACGCAGCGCGCCGAACTCCAGCGCGTGATCGACGAACGACTCGGCGCCGACGAAGCACTGCAGTGGGGCGACCCGAGGTACAGCAGCTGCGGCCGCTGCGGCGCGTGCCAGCAGCAGGTCGCGCAGCACCGCGACCTGGTCCTCGTCGCCGGCATGCGCCTCGACCAGCGGACCAAGCTGATCCGGCAGGGGGTGCGGACGATCGACGACCTGGCGGTCCGCACCGCTCCGGTGCCCGGCATGTCGAGCACGACGCGAGATCGCCTGGTCCGCCAGGCGAGCCTCCAGATCGAGACGGAACGAACCGGGACCACGCTGACCGGACCCGCACGACCGGCCTTCGAACTCCTCGACCCGACCGCCCTCGACGCCATCCCGGTACCGGATGCCGGCGATGTCTTCTTCGACTTCGAGGGCGACCCACTGCACACCGAGGACGGCGTCCACTGGGGCCTCGACTACCTCTTCGGCCTGGTCGACGACCGCGCGGACTTCACGGCGTTCTGGGCGCACACGATCCGCGACGAACGCCAGGCGCTCGTGGACTTCCTGGCGTACGTGCAGCAGCGCCGCGAGCAGCACCCCGGCATGCACGTCTACCACTACGCGTCCTACGAGCGGACGCACCTGCTGTCGCTCGCCGCGCGCCACGGCGTCGGCGAAGAAGCGGTGGACGACCTCCTCCGCGCGGGAGTCCTCGTCGACCTGTACCCGATCGTCCGCAAGGCCCTGGTCGTCGGCAGCCGCAGCTACTCGATCAAGAAGCTGGAGCCGCTCTACATGGGCGACGACCTGCGCGAGAGCGACGTCACGAACGCGGCGGACAGCATCACCGCCTACGTCGACGCGATCGAGGAGCTCCGCACCGGCGACGGGGTCGCGGGGCAGCGGATGCTCGATCAGGTCGCGGACTACAACGCCTACGACTGCCGCTCGACGCTCCGCCTGCGCGACTGGCTCCTGTCGCTGAAGCCCGCCACGACGGCCACGCCGCTCGAGCTCGACCTGCCACCGGTGCCCGTCGAGCGCGAGCCGAACCCCGTGTACGTCGCCCTGAGCGAGCACCTCGAGCACGTGGACGCCCTCGACCGCACCCCCGACGAGACCGCCCTGGCGCTCGCCGCGGCCGCGATCGACTACCACCGGCGCGAGGCCAAGACGTTCTGGCAGGACCACTTCGACCGCCTCCGCAACCCGGTCGACGAGTGGGCGGACACGCGCGACGTCCTGGTCGTCGAGCGCGCGTCCGTCGAGCGCGACTGGGCGACGATGCCGCGCGCCCGGTCGCAGTCACGAGAGCTCCGGTTGTCGGGGACGCTCGCGCCCGGTAGTCGGCTCCGGCCAGGAGGCTCGCCCCACCTCGTCTACGACACCCCGACTCCGCCATCGGTCGGCTCGCCCGGCCCGGGGTCGAAGGGGGCGTCGGACCGAGCGGTGATCCTCGACGTGCGGGACGACGGCGAGCACACCGAGGTCCTGCTGCTCGAACGACTGCCGGTCGGCGGGGAGCCTCACCACGAGTACCCGGTCGCGCTCGCGCCGTCGGCCCCGCCGCGGGCGAAGCCCCAGCCCGAGGCCATCGCGGAGTGGGGTGCGCTCGTGCTCGACGTGCTGCCGGAGATGCTGCCCGACCCGGCCCTCGACCTGCTGCGCCGGGTGCCGCCGCGGGGTGCGCTCGCGCCCGTCGTCGGGGACGACACCGTCGGCGCGGTCGTCACCACCTTGCTCGGACTCGACCACTCGTACCTGGCGATCCAGGGGCCTCCCGGCACCGGCAAGACGTACGTCGGGTCGAACGTCGTCGCGCGGCTCGTCCGCGAGCACGGGTGGCGGGTCGGCGTCGTCGGACAGTCCCACGCGACGAGCGAGAACTTCCTCGACGCCGTCATCGCCGCGGGGGTCGCCCCCGAGCGGGTCGTGAAGGTGCCGAAGGCCGGCGCGTCCGAGGACGAGCTCGACGCAGCGCGGTGGACCCCGGTGAAGAACAACGCGGCGGTGGCTGCGTTCCTGTCGTCGTGCGAGGAGTCGGGCACCGGGGGAGTCGTCGGCGGCACGGCGTGGACGTTCGCGAACGAGACGACGATCGCCCGACGTTCCCTTGACCTGCTCGTGGTCGACGAGGCCGGCCAGTTCTCGCTGGCGCCGACGATCGCGTCCTCGATCGCAGCGACCCGCCTGCTGCTGCTGGGGGACCCGCAGCAGCTGCCCCAGGTGTCGCAGGGCTCGCACCCCGAGCCGGTCGACCAGTCGGCGCTCGGGTGGCTGGCGGACGGTGAGCATGTGCTGCCACCCGAGTTCGGGTACTTCCTCGCGCGGACCCGGCGGATGGAGCCAGCGCTGACGTCGGCGGTGTCCGGGCTCTCCTACGACGGGCAGCTGACGTCGATGGTCACGGGGCGGCAACTCGACGGCATCGAGGCTGGCGTGCACCCGGAGCCCGTCGTGCACGCGGGCAACACGACCTCGTCGCTCGAGGAAGCCGCCCGCGTGGTCGCCCTCGCGCAGGACGTCGTCGGGCGCACCTGGACCGACGGCGACACCGTGCGGAGGCTCACGGACGAGGACGTCATCGTCGTTGCGCCCTACAACGCGCAGGGGGCGGTGATCCGGCAGGAGCTCGACCGCGCGGGGTTCCGAGGGACCCAGGTCGGGACGGTCGACATGTTCCAGGGGCGCGAGGCCGTCGTGTCGATCGTCTCGCTCGCGGCGTCGTCGTCGGCGGACATCCCCCGCGGGCTCGACTTCCTCCTGATGCCGAACCGGTTGAACGTGGCGCTCTCGCGGGCGAAGTGGGCGGCGTACCTCGTGTACTCACCTGCGTTGACGACGGCCCTGCCGCCCTCGATCCCGGGCCTGTCCCTGCTCTCCCGCTTCATCGAGCTCGTCGACTCACCGCTGGGAGTCGCTCGTCCGAGCGATGCACTTCCCTCAGCGCGGTGACGGATCCGGTTCGCGTACGTCGGGGTTCGTCGACCGGATCCGTCAGCCCCGAGAACGGGATCGGTCGTCCCGGCGGCCGGTGAGCCTCGGCCTGCCCCTCAGCTCGTGCCGGCCGTCGTCGCCGTCGTCGCTGCGGTGACCGCGACCACCGAGACGATCACGGCCATCTGGAGCTCGTCGAGCACGGCCTTCACCGCAGGGGATGCCCACGCGCCGGAGGCGATGACCGCCACGCGGCCGCGATCGACCGTGCCGAACTGCCTCCGCAGCGTCCCGGTGGCGTCGAGCAGCCCGATCACGGCGGCTGTGAAGGGCGTCGGAGCAGACCGGGCGGCGAGGACGTCCGCGATCGCGGCTCGGAGCAGCGATTCGGGTCCGCCGTCCCGCTCAGGCCAGGTGGTCGAGGGGAAGATGCCGAGTGTCTTCCGCTGGGCCGCGGTGACCAGGCCGTCGGCGACGAGGCCGCCGAGCACGCCGTCGCGGAGCGGACGCCGGCCCAGCTTCGACACCCACCACCTGGCGGAGCGTGCCGATCCAGGAGCGCCGATCATCTCCACGACGCCGTCGAGGACCGGGTCACCGGTGGCCGTGCCGTCGACGACCTGGACGTGCGTGCCGTGGAGCGACACCGTGCCGCGAAGCGCGAGGTCTGCGAGCACCGCGCCCGCCAGGCCGGAGTCGAACGTCTGGCCGTTGACGACACGACGCCCGTCGGGCTCGATGAGGAGCAGCGCGAACGCCCGGGGGACGGTGAGGTGCTCAGCCATGGGGGCGCTCGCTTCTGCGGTCAGCGCTCGTCGGGGTCGAGGGGGACGCCGCCGCGCATCCCCTCCCGCAGCTCGGCGACGACGTCGGCCTGCAGGAAGTTCGCCGCCTGCGCGCTGGTCGGGTCGACGACGATGCCGAAGCCCTCGGGGAGCGCAGTGACGAGTTCGGCCATCGGCATGGCGCGGGCCTCGGTGTCCGGGAGGCTCGTGGTCAGCTCCGCCGGATCGGTGAAGACCGGCACGAACTCGCGGTCGCGGATCATGACGTGCGCGATGCTGCCGTCCTCGCCGCTCGTCCCGGCGGCCTTCCACGGCACCCAGGCGGCGCTGCCGAGGAAGCCCTCGACCGATTCGCCCATCCGGCGGCGCAGCGCACCGGCAGCGTCGGGCTCCGCGTGCTCGGCGCCCCGGCCGAAGCCGGACCCGGTCGATCCGTTCGCGCTCATCGCGTCCTCCTCCATCGACGTGTGACTCGACGTGTGACTCGTCGTGTGACCACCCATGCTGCCATGGCGCGATGCGGTGTCGGGGCGAGCCGAGCCTCCCGGCCGGTGCCGAGGCCCTGCTCGGCGACCCGGCCGGACCAGCGTCAGTACTTGGCCGACTGCCCGCCGTCGATCGGGACGACTGCCGCGTTGACGTAGGAGGCGTCGTCGGAGAGCAGGAACGCGACGACCGCAGCGATCTCGGGGGCCTCGCCGTAGCGCTTCGTGGGGTTGACCTGGATGAACTCCTCGGCAGCCTTCCGCGGGTTCTCCGGGTCGAGCTGCTTCATCGAGTTCTCGACCATCGGCGTCCAGATGGCGCCGGGGGCGATCGCGTTGATCGAGATGCCGTACTGCCCGTACTCGACGGCCGAGTTGCGGGTCAGGCCGACGACGCCGTGCTTGGCGGCCGCGTAGCCGGACTGGTTGCCGACGCCGCGGATGCCGCCGACGCTCGCGGTGTTGACGACCTTGCCGGAGCCCTGCTCGCGCATCACGGCGAGGACCTTCTCGAGGCCGAGGAACACGCCGCGGAGGTTGATCGAGACGACCTTGTCGAACTCGGCGGCGGTGAAGGACTCGGTGGGGTTCTGCTTGCCCTCGATGCCGGCGTTGTTGAAGAAGCCGTCGATGCGGCCGAAGCGCTCGACGGTGGCGGCGACGTAGGCGTCGACCTGGGCCTCGTCGGAGACGTCGGCGACGGTGGTGAGGACGTCGGCATCGGGGGCGACCTCGTGCACGGCGGCGACGGAGGCCGCGAGTCCCTGCTCGGAGACGTCGACGAGGGCGAGCGAGGCGCCCTCGGTGGCCAGGCGCGCGGCCGTGGCGCGGCCGAGGCCGGAACCGCCGCCGGTGATGAGGACGACGCGGTCGGTGAAGCGGGTGGTGCCGGTGGTGGGCACGGTCATGGGGAGGCCTCCTGAGGTCTTCGACGGTGAAGGTCGATGCGTGCGCATCAGCCTCCCTCCAGGCTACACCTGTCGTTTATCTCGCCCGGTCAGGCCGGTTCAGCATCGAGCGAGGACCCGTTCGATGGCGTCGCGCTCAGCGGGGACGACCCAGAGCCGGTACGTCGTCTTGATCGCGACCTGGTGCTCGACGTACGTGCAGCGGAACGCCGTGTCCGCGGGCAGCCAGGTCGCCGCGTCCCCGGACCGCTTCTGCGCGTTCGAGTGCTGGTCGACCGCGAAGAGGTTCACCGGGTCGTTCGCCAGCGCCTGGCGCTCGTCCTGGGTGAGCTGCTGCCCGCCGGTGCGCCAGACGTTCTCGAGCGCGACGACGTGGTCGATCTGCACGGCGGTCGACGTCGTGTTCCCGCGCACGAAGTCGATCGTGGCACCGGTGTACGGCGACACGAGCTCCCCGGAGAGCACGCGGCAGGGACCACTGCGGACGACGTCGGTCAGGTCGCGGGCGAGCACGTCGTTGCGGGTGTCGCAGCCGTTGTGGTCGACGTCGAGCCAGGGGGAGCCGAAGTCGCCGGTGCGGTCGTAGCCGGTGGCCGGCGCGGGGCCCTTCACCGGGAGCGCGGCGAGCAGCTCGCGAGCGTGGGCCGCGGCAGCAGCCGGTGGCATCGTGCCTGCCGTTGTGGTGGGAGCGGGGGCTGTGGGCGCAGTCGCAGTCGCAGTCGCCGTCGGCGCGGTCGGGTCGGCGCTCGCGGTGATCGCGGGGCTGGCGGCCGTCGGACTGGAGGCTCGGCTCGGCCCCGGCGCAGGGGGCTCGGCCGTCAGGGTGGCGTAGCCCGCGACGACGATCGCGAGCAGGACGAGCACGGCGGTGACGCCCGTGCGGAGGCGGACGGGACGGCGTCGGCGAGAGGGCATTGCTGGCGGGACTCCTGGTGGTGCTCGGCGGTTCCTGACGATCCTGGCGGACGCCCCCGAGATCGCCGCGTAGACACGAGGACATGACCGACTACGCAGAACCGTCCGTGCCGGTGACCGGCGGAGCGATGCCGCTCCTCGGCTTCGGCACCTGGCAGATCGACGACTCCGACGCGCCCGCCGCCGTGAGCTCCGCCCTCGAGGCCGGGTACCGCCACATCGACACCGCCACCGGGTACAGCAACCAGCGCGGCGTGGGGAAGGCCATCGCCGACTCCGGGCTCGCCCGTGAGGACGTCTTCGTCACGACGAAGCTCCCGCCGGACAACGCCGAGAAGGTCCGCGAGACCATCGAGGAGAGCCTCGACCAGCTCGGGCTCGACCACCTCGACCTGTGGCTGGTGCACTGGCCGCCGAACGGCGAGGCCCGTCCCGATGTCTGGCAGCAGCTCGTGCAGGCGCAGCAGGACGGCCTGACGAAGGCCATCGGCGTCAGCAACTACTCGCTCGCCCAGATCGACGAGCTCATCGAGGCCACCGGGGTCACGCCGGCCGTGAACCAGATCAAGTGGAGCCCCGTCGAGTTCGACGCTGCCGTTGCGGACGGGCTGCGCGAGCGCGGCGTCGTGCTCGAGGGGTACAGCCCCTTCAAGGCGAGCAACCTCGAGGACCCGACGCTGGTCTCCATCGCCGAGGCGCACGACGCCGACGCCGCCCAGGTCATCGTCGCGTGGCACGTCGCCCACGAGTTCGTCGTGATCCCGAAGTCGTCGAACCCGGAGCGCATCCGCTCGAACGCCGCGGGTGCCACGATCAGCCTGTCCGACGACGAGGTCCGCCAGATCGACGCGCTCGGACACTGACATGGCTGGCACTGCCCTGCTGGTGATGGACTACCAGAACAGCATCGTCGACCGTCTCGGCAGCGAGGAGTCCCTCGCTGCCGCGACGGCGGCGGTGTCGGCCGCGCGCGAGCGACGGATCCCGGTGCTGTTCGTGCGGGTCGGGTTCCGCCCCGGCGCTCCCGAGGTCGCGTCGTCCAACCGGATGTTCTCCGGCATGCGGGACCGCATGGGCGCGCAGGCACCCGGCGCCACGGACGTCCACCCGGCGTTCGGCGTGGGCGACGACGACATCGTCGTGACGAAGCTCCGCGTGAGTGCCTTCGCCGGGTCCGACCTCGAGGTGCTGCTCCGTGGGCTCGAGGTCCGCGACCTGGTGCTCGCCGGCATCGCCACGAGCGGTGTCGTCCTGTCGACGCTGCGGCAGGCGGCGGACCTGGACTTCGGGCTGACGGTGCTGTCCGACGCCTGCGCGGACGGTGATCCCGAGGTGCACCGGGTGCTGCTGGAGAAGGTGTTCCCGCGGCAGGCCGACGTCGTCACGACCGCGGAGTGGACTGCCTCACTCGGCTGACCACCACGGCGTTCGTGGCGAACTCGTCCCACTCGTGCGCTTCGATCAGGTCGAAGGCGCGCTGATGGCTCGCGTCTCCAGCGTCCGACCAGGCGATCAGGACGCTCGCGTCGAGGGCGATCACTGGTCGCTGGAGCGCAGGTCTTCGAGGTGGTTCGGCGGGTACATGCCCGAGAAGATCCCGGTGCCGCCGAACAGCGGCACATCCGTACCGTTGGGCAGCCTCATGACGGAGGACATCCCGGTCGGGGAACGCACCACGCGGGCTCTGTCCGCTTCGACGGGGGCGTGCGTGGTCGGCGGTGCATCGAGAAGGAGCATGCGCCGACGCTAGGACGCCTCCGCCCGCCGCCGCCAACTCTCCGGATGTCGCATCTCGCCGACGGTCAGTCGAACAGGGAACGCACGTCCTCGGCGGTCAGGTCGTCCGCGAACAGGGCGTCGTCGTCGATCATCGTCGCGAACAGCTTCGCCTTGCGGGCCGCCAGCGCCAGGACCTTCTCCTCGATGGTGTCCTCCGCGATGAGGCGGTTGACGTTGACGGACCGGGTCTGTCCGATGCGGTGGGTCCGGTCGACGGCCTGCGACTCGGCCGCGGGGTTCCACCACGGGTCGAGCACGAACACGGTGTCGGCCTCGGTCAGGGTGAGCCCGAAGCCGCCGGCCTTGAGCGAGATGAGGAACGCCGGCGCGGTGCCGGTGCGGAAGCGGTCGATGACCTTCGTGCGCTGCCTGGTCGACCCGTCGAGGTAGTCGTACCCGATGCCGCGCGCATCGAGGGCCGTCGCGACGAGGCGCAGGAACGACGTGAACTGGCTGAAGACGAGCGCTCGCCGCCCCTCGGCCGCGAGCTGTTCGAGCTCGTCGAGCAGCAGGTCGAGCTTGGCCGAGGGGATCGAGGTGTCGCCGTCCGCGACGAGCGCGGGGGAGAGCGCGAGCATCCGCAGCAGCGTCAGCGAGCGGAACACGATCATCCGGTTGCGGTCGAGGTCGTCGATGAGGTCGAGCACCTTGAGGCGCTCCCGGTTGAGCGTGCGCTCGTACACCTCGCGGTGCGCGGGGTCGAGCGTCACCCGCACGACCTGCTCCTGCTTCGGCGGCAGGTCCGACGCCACGCTCTCCTTCGTCCGCCGCAGCATGAGCGGCCGGATGCGGCGACGGAGCCGGGCGGTGAGCTCCGACCGGGCGTCGCCGCGCAGGTCCGGCGACGCGAGGGGCTTGACGTAGTCGTCGCCGAACCGCGTCCACGACGACAGCAACCCGGGCGCGACGATGGAGAACAGCGCCCAGAGGTCGGTCAGACCGTTCTCGAGGGGGGTCCCGGTGATCGCGATCTTCACGGGCGCCTGCAGCTCCGCGGCCACCCGGTGCGTCTGCGACTGCGGGTTCTTCACGAAGTGGGCCTCGTCGAGGAGCAGTGCCGACCAGCGCTGCTCCGTGTAGGCCGCAGCGTCGAGCCGGAGCAGCGCGTACGAGGTCACGACGACGTCGGCGTCCGCGGCGGCCCGGGCGACGAGCGACGGGTGCTTCAGCGAGGTCGTCTCGATCGTGGTGACCCGGAGCGACGGGACGAACCGGGCGGCCTCGAGCGCCCAGTTGCCCACGACCGAGGTCGGTGCGACGACGAGGAAGGGCGGGTCGTCCGGGTGCGAGGCGCGTCGGTCGGCGATCATCGCGAGCGCCTGCAGGGTCTTGCCGAGCCCCATGTCGTCGGCGAGCACCCCACCGACCCCGTGCGCCACCAGGAACGACAGCCACGCGTACCCGGACCGCTGGTACGGCCGCAGGTCCGCGTGCACGGTCGACGGCACCGCGAGGTCGGTCTCGGGAGCGGCGTCGAGCAACCGCGAGGCGATGTCCTGCCAGCGGGCGTCGTGGTCGGTCTCGTCGGCGAGCTGGTCGAACTCGGACCACAGCCCGGCCTGCAGCGGCGTGACCGTCATCGTCTGCGACGGCTCCCACTCGTCCTGCTCGCGGGCTTCCTCGATGAGCTCCTTGAGCCGGTCGAAGGCGGGGTCGGCGAGCGACAGGTAGGAGTTGTCGATGAGCTTCATCCGCCGGTCCCGCTTGGCGAGCGCCCGGAGCAGCGGCGTGAACGGGATCTGCTTGCCGTTGACGCTGACGAAGATGCCGAGGTCGAACCAGTCGTGCTTGTCGGACGGCATCGTCGTGACGCGGATGTGCGGCCGCCCGGTCAGGCGCTCGTAGTCGAGCCGTTCGCCCTGCACCACGACGCGGACGCCGTGGTCGGCCAGGGCCGGCACCAGCTCGGTCGCGAGGACCGCGACGTCGGCGCCCTCCACGGTGCCGTCCTGGAACCAGTCGAGCCCGCCGCCGGGTCCGGTCGCGCCGTGGTCGGCTCCCACACCGACGGGAGGCTCGGCCCGCGCAGCGTCGTCGGCCGCCAGTGCCGCCGTGGCCGGCTCGGCGACGTCGGCACCCGGAGCGGCGGCGTCGGCGTCGGCATCGGCGTCGGGGTCATCAGCAGACGCGACGTCGTCCGCCGCGGTCACCGTGCGCAGGTCCGGCAGCGGTCCGTGCAGCGACACCGGGTCCTTGCGTCCGTCGACGTGCCAGCGCCACTGCAGGTGCGCGACGTCGTCGGTGCGCGGCGCCCGGGCCGGCTCGAACGTCACCGTGAGGACGAGCTCGGGCGGCGTCCGCTCGGGCAGCTCGATCGAGCCGTCGGAGCTCACGAGCCCGAGCGCACCGCGGAGTCGGGGGGACCAGTCGGCCAGGAACTCGTCGACCTCGTCCGTGGGGACGGTGATGCGGGAGCCCTCGACGAGCATGCGGCGCTGGTCGTCGGGCACGGGGTCGGGCGTCGGTGCGAGGTCGACGTGGAACTCGGGTGACTCGCGGAACACGTACACGCCGTGGTCCCCGATGAGCCGCGCGGCGCCGTCGGCTGCGGGGCGGCCGTCGAGCACGGCGCTCGTGCCGATGACGAGCCCGGCGTCCGACCGTGCGACGTCGAGGAGCACCCGCGCGTCGGCGCCGAGGGCCACGCCGCCCTCGCGCTTCCCGGTGATGAACGCGACCCCGAGTCCGGGCGCCTGGCGCAGCAGCGGCCAGAGCAGCGGGCTCTGGAAGTCGTCCAGGTGGATCCAGTCGCTCTCCCCGGGCAGTCCCGCGAGCTGGCCGGCACGGTGGAGCGCGG
The DNA here is from genome assembly GCF_015350975.1 of Curtobacterium sp. VKM Ac-1395. GTDB lineage: Bacteria > Actinomycetota > Actinomycetes > Actinomycetales > Microbacteriaceae > Curtobacterium. The sequence continues at coordinate 109,588 of NZ_JADKRX010000006.1, read as the reverse complement.
CGAACTGCAGGAACCAGCCGTGCTGCTCGGGGGAGAGCCCGAGCCGGTTCATCGAGTAGGGGAGCGTGCCCCAGGTGAGCTGCCCGCGCACCCAGTTGCCCGCGCCGCTCCGCGTGACGGGCCGGACGCCGAGCCGGACGGAGCGCGAGGGCGCCGCGAGCGCCCGGCCGGTGGCGCGCGCCCGCGCGGCCATCCGTGCCGGGACGGCGTCGCGGAGCTCGAACTGCAGGCCGAGCGGGGTCGTGGTGCCGGTGGTGAGCGGTTCGTCGGCGTCACCGGCGAGGCGGGCGACCTCGTGCCTCCAGTCCGTGGTGGACGCGACCGGTGCTGCGGACCGGGGGCCGGCGTGGGCGGCGACCGCTCGTGCGTTGATGGTGAGGAGCGCGGCGGCGACGTGCTTGCACTCGCCGCCGATCGGGCACGTGCAGCGGGACCGGACGGGGCGGACGAACTCGCCGCGCGCGATCGTGGTGTCGACGTGGACGTCGTAGGGTTCGTCGGCGGACCCGGCGACCGTGGCGGTGATGGAGCCGTCCTCGTGTGAGGCGGCGTCCTCGACGAGCCCGCGGCGGACGATGTCCCGCGCACGGCCGAACGTCTGGGGCCCGACGAAGCGGATGACGTCGACGGCGTCGATCATCGGGGCAGCTGGCACACGCCCATCGTGCCACGCACCCCGGACAGGGGCTGTCGTGGCCGAGACGGACGAGGCAGGCTCAGAGGAGGTCCGTCAGGGAGGAGCACCATGCTGCAGTCACTGGTCTACATGAGCTCGGCCGTCGAGCAGTTCGACGACGACGAGCTCGAGGAGGTGCTCGCGTACTCACGCGAGCGGAACACCGCCGACGGGCTGTCCGGCATGCTCGTGCACCGCGCCGGCCGCTTCATGCAGCTGCTCGAGGGGCCCTACGACGCCGTGATGGCGACGTACTCCCGGATCCTCGCGGACGAGCGCCACGGTGACGTCTCGCTGCTCGTCGAGGAGTCCATCCACACCCGGCGCTTCCCGGAGTGGTCGATGGCCTTCGACCGCTCCGAGGAGAACGGCACCCCCGACGGCTTCAGCGGCTTCCTGGCGCAGGGCGACCAGAGCGCCGACCACAGCCGTCCCCGCGAGCTGCTGCGCTGGTTCCGCAACCACCCGCTCGCTGACCCGACCGCCGCCGAGGGCAAGCACCGCCGCTGACCGGCGCCGGGCGTCAGGCCTTCTCGGCCAGCTTGCTGTGCTTCCGCGAGTACCCGAAGTACACGCCGAGCCCGATCGCGAACCACACCGCGAAGCGCACCCACGTCTCCCACTGCAGGAACGTGACGAGCCACAGCGACGCGATCACGCCGATGACCGGCACGATCGGCATCAGCGGGAGCTTGAACTGCCGGGGCAGGTCCGGCTGGGTGTAGCGGAGCACGACGACGGCCGTGCAGACGACGACGAAGGCCAGCAGGATGCCGATGTTCGTCAGCTCCGCGACCACCCCGATCGGCAGCACGCCGGCCAGGACCGCTGCCGCGATGCCGAGGATCCACGTGACGCGGGTCGGGACGTGCCGCTTCGGGTCGGTCTTGGCGAACCACGCCGGCATCAGGCCGTCGCGGCTCATCGAGAACCACACCCGCGAGGCGCCGAGCATGAACGTCACGAGCACGGTGACGATGCCGACGATGGCGCCGATCGCGATGACGTTCGCCACGCCGCCGAGCCCGACCGACGCGAACGCCGAGGAGAACCCCGACGCCGGGTCTATGTCCGTGTACTTCTGCATGCCGGTCAGCACGATCGTGGCGAGCACGTAGAGCACCATCGAGATGCCGAGGGACAGCAGGATCGCCTTCGGCATGTGCTTCCGGGCGTCGACGGACTCCTCGGCCGCGGTGGACATGGCGTCGTAGCCGAACACCGCGAAGAACACCGTCGCGGCACCGGTCATCACGCCGCCGAAGCCGAACGGGAAGTACGGGTCGTAGTTCGCGCTGTCGATGTGGAACACCCCGAGCACGACGATGAGGACGACCAGGGCGACCTTGATCCCGACGGCGACGAACTCGAACCGCGCGGCACTGCGGATGCCCCGGGTGAGCACGAACGCGGTCAGCAGGCAGAGCAGGATCGCGAAGACGTCGACCACGTGCCCGTCGCCGGTACCGGGCGCGCCGAGCATCCACGCGGGCAGGTCGACGCCGAACTGGCCGACCAGGAACCCGACGTAGCCGGAGATGCCGATCGCCACCACGGCCACGATCGCCGTGTACTCGAGCAGCAGGTCCCAGCCGATGAACCACCCGACGATCTCGCCCAGCACGGCGTACCCGTACGTGTAGGCACTGCCGGCCTTCGGGATCATCCCGGCGAACTCCGCGTACGACAGCGCGGCGGCGGCACTGGCCACCCCGGCGACGAGGAACGAGATGAGCACGGCCGGGCCCGCGACCCCGTGGGCGACCGTGCCGGCGAGGGTGAAGATCCCGGCGCCGATGATCCCGCCGATGCCGATCGCGGTGAGCTGCCACAGCCCCAGGTGCCGCTGCAGGCCGCCCTCGCCCCCGGTGTCGTCGTCGATCTCCTCGATCGGCTTGCGACGGAACAGGGTGGGGCGCGGCGTCGTTGTCACCCGGCCAGGATGCACCTTCGACGGGGTCCGTGCCCGGTCGTGCTCGTCTTCGGTGTGTCCGCGCTCCTGCGCGCCGTCCTGCTGCCTCAGTGCGTCGCGTACGGGGACCAGAACGGCCGCGGCAGCGCACCGCCGGAGACCATCTCGAGCACCTGGTAGAGCAGCATCGCGAGCCCCACGCCGGCGATGACGACGGCGACCCACGACCAGGCCCGCGGCGCTCGCCGACGCGCGGAGATGCTGATAGCCCGCCACGCGCTGGCCAGGGCGGTGAGGCCGAACACGGCACCGAGGACGCAGTGCCGGACGATCGACTCGGCGGGCACCAGGCACCCGAGCACGAGCGCGATCACCGCGAGGACGACGGCGGCGAACGCCGGGGCTGCGGGGGGTTCGTGGTCTCGGGTCCGAGCGGCCATGCCCCGACCATACCGATGCACCCAGCTGTCCGGGAGACGCCGGTCCAGGGGGCACCGGCTGACCGGCGGCGCCCCCGGCGGGCATGCTGGAGCCATGCGTTCGTCCGTCCGTGCCCTGCCGCTCCGCGAGGTGCGGCACCAGCGCCGTTCCGGCCTGCAGCGGCCGTCCGGCGGGGTCTGCTGATGCCGACGCGGCTGTCCGCTCCGGACGCGGCTGCGTCGACCACCGGACGGGAGGCCCGCCAGCCCCTGGTCGGCGGGCGTCGCGTCGCCGACATGGTCGCCACGATCGCCGTGCTCACGATCGCGACGGCGGCTGGGTTGGGGGTCGCGTGGGGGATCGTGTTCCTCTCGCTCGGCTTCCACTCGTGCTCGGCGCCGGGGAACCGGTGTGACGAGACCCTCGGCGGGGTCGTCGTGTACGCCGGTCCGGTGGTCGTCGCGCTCGTCGTGGCGCTGTCCGTCGTGGTGAGCGTCGTACGGCTCGTCCGGCGCCGCGTGGCGTGGCCCGTCGCGGTCACCGGTCTCGTGGCCGTCGTGGCGGTGTTCTTCGCGGCGCTGCTGCTCGTCGACAGTGCGGTGACGCTCGGGATCTAGGGCGCGGCAGCTGGCGGTTCGGCGATTCCTCCACAGGCGCGGTCGTGCGGTCAGTCGTCCACAGATCTCGTGGTGGGCGTGCTCGCCGGTGCTGCCGTCCGCGAGCGTGGAGGCATGCCAGACACCGACGTGCTCGACCGACTCGAGCGAACCGCAGTCCGTACCGACGACGACGTGGTGGACCTCGTCGTCGCACTCCTCGAACGACCCGTCCGCCGACAGTGCTGGGTGCTGTTCCTCGGCGCCGACGCCGTGCCGATCCGCCTCGTGATCCCGATCGCCGACCTGCCCTGGCAACCCGACGAGCACGTCGAGGACTTCGGCGCCCTGGTGGCCGACCTCGTCGAACAGGTCGATGCGAAGGAAGTGGTGCTCGCGTGGGAGCGCCCGACCACGACGGAGCTCTCCCCGGTCGACTGGGAGTGGGTCGACGCCATGGTGTGCGTCTTCGCCGAGCACCGCGTGCCGCTGCGCGGGCAGGTCGTGGTGCACGACGGGGGTGCGTCGATGGTCGAGCTCGACGACGACGAGGTGAGCGATGCCGCGGCGTGAGGCCGACCCGGTCCGCCCGCGTCAGCCCAGCGGGGCGGTGTCCGGCACGGTCTCGCCGGTCAGGCCCTCGACGATCGCCTTCGCCGCCGGCCACGACTTCGCGTAGTGGTCGGGGTCGGCGTTCACCTGCACGGCGTGCGCCATCTGGGTCGGCGTCATCGTCTTCCACCCGGGGACCTTGACGAGCTTCGCGTAGAACATCGACGCGGCCGTGTACGGGTCCATCCGGTCCGCGTACGTGCCCCAGGCGCCGTTGTCCCGCTGCTGGAACAGGCCGCGGCTGTCCGGCCCGACGGTGTCCCCGTGGTCGAGGTTCCGCAGCCCGGACTCACCGAGCGCCGTCATCACCCCGACGGCCTGGGTGTGCGGTCCGATGCCGAGCGCCCGTGCCGCCTGGATCACCGACGCGGCGTTGACCAGACGGTCCTGGCAGTACCCGGCCACCGGGCCTGCGGGGACGACGATCCCGCCGACGGTCTTCGACGCGACGGCGGGGCACGTCACGGCCCGTGGTGTGGACGCCGAGCTGCCGATGCCGGAGAGCGAGTTGACCGCGATCACGACGAGCACGACGACACCGATGCCGACGGCGACGATCCCCGCGCCGAACACCGATGCCAGGGTGATGCCGACACGGCGCATGCTCGGGTCCTTCCGTCCGGGTGCCAGGACGAGGGTACGAGGGCGGCCTGGGAACGGCCGCCCTCGACATGCCCCGGTCCGGGGGTCACCCGTGCGCTCGGGCGTCGACCTCAGTCGTGGTGCCCGTCCCGGTGGACCACCTTCGTCGGCTCCGTGACCACGCCCGTCGGCGGCTTGCCGGCCTGCTTGCGGCCGTGGGTGAACCACGTCACGACCCACAGCAGGATGCCGAGCCCGAGCAGCCCGCCGGCGATCTGGTACTGCTCGATGTCACGGCCGGAGGAGAACGGCAGCACGAGCCACAGGCAGGTCACGATGCCGATCACGGGGATGACGACGCCGGCCTTGAAGTGCCGGTGGTCGACCTTGTCCCGGCGCAGCACCAGGACCGACAGGTTGACGACGGCGAACACCGACAGCAGCAGCAGCGACGTGGTGCCGCCGAGCACGACGACGATGGGGGAGTCCGGGCTGAGGGACACCCACCCGATCAGTGCGAGGGAGATCAGCGTGGTGAAGACGATCGCGGTGGACGGCGTGCGGCGGGTCGGGGACACCTTCGCGAGGAACCCGGGCAGGACGCCCTGCTTGCTCATCCCGTACAGCAGTCGTGACGCCATCATCATGTTGATCAGGGCGGTGTTGGCGACGGCGAACATCGAGATGAACGGCAGCAGGTTGCCGATCGGGAAGTCCGGCGCGGCGGTCTGCACGACCGTGACCAGCGGCGTCTCGTTGCCGGCGAGCTCACCGATGGGCACGACGGCGACGGCGCAGATGGACACGAGCACGTAGATCACGGCGGTGATCCCGAGGCCGGTCAGCATCACCTTCGGGAAGATGCGCGAGGGGTCCTTGGTCTCCTCGGCCATGTTCACCGAGTCCTCGAAGCCGACCATCGCGAAGAACGCCAGCGACGTCGCGGTGGAGATCGACAGCAGCAGGTTCTTGTCCTCGGGCGTCTCGAACATCACCACGCGGGAGAAGTCCGCGTTGCCGCCCGCGATCGCCCAGAACCCGATGAGGATGACCATCACGAGCCCGCTCAGCTCGACGAGGGTCAGCACCACGTTCGTCTTGACGCTCTCGCTCACCCCGCGGAAGTTCACGAGCATCACCGCGAGCATGAAGCCCATCGCGATGAGCATCACGACCGTGTTCGGCAGCTCGAGGCCGAAGCCCACGCCGAGGTTCGCGGCGAACGCGCGGGACGCCGTCGACGCCGAGGTGATCCCCGAGCACATCACGATGAAGGTGACGATGAACGTGACGAAGTGCACGCCGAACGCCTTGTGCACGTAGAGCGCAGCACCGGCGGTCTGCGGGTACTTCGTCACGAGCTCCAGGTACGAGAACGCCGTGAGCAGGGCGACGGAGAACGCGATGAGGAAGGGGAGCCACGCTGCTCCGCCCACCTCCGCGGCGACCTGACCGGTGAGGGCGTAGACGCCCGTGCCGAGGATGTCCCCGATGATGAACAGCAGCAGGAGCTTGGGGCCGATGACCCGTCGGAGCGCTGGCTGCTCCGTGGACGGGCGTTCGGTGTTCGTGGTGGCCATGCACACACTGTTCCCGACGATCGCTTCCCTGTCGAGTCTCACAGAGTTCTGGCCCTCGATCGCAACACGGCCGTGTCCTGCCCGAAACCGGACGACGTGCCGACAGCCCGCTACGATCCGCTGCATGGACGACGAGTCGAACACCACCGAGGAACCCGTCGAGTTCGCGGACTTCAACGCCAAGCTGCTCGTGCTCGACGTGCTCTGCTACGACCTCGGCGTGCTGGAGCCCTACGACGCCGACACCGCCGACGAGACCGACGAGGACGTCGACGTCGAGGGCCAGGACGACCGTGCCCGCGAGTACTACGACGACCTCGACCTGCTGCCGTCGCACCTGTCCCTGGTGACGGAGCTGACCGTCGACTCCGCGCTCGAGGTCCTGCAGGACGTGCACCCCGGGTGGGAGGGCACCGACGACCGCTTCGACCCGCAGAACTGGGACGACCTGATCGACCTCCCCGCGCTCCGCACCGTGTACGCCGCCACCCGGCTGCCGGCGCACGTGGCGGACGCCCTCGCCGCGAAGGACATCGAGGTCCGTTCCGCCTGACGCGGCGCCCGCCCCGTCAGCCCGCGACACGACCGCGGCCGCGCCGACACCCGCGACAGCGCCTACGTCCGCGACAGCGCGAGGACCTGCTCGGTGAACTGCCGTGCCCCACCCTGCGCGGGATGCCGGACGGCCACGGCGTCGATGCCCGCGGACGCGAGCGCCCCCTGCGCCTTCCGCCCCACGGCCACCACGCGCCGGACACCGAGCGCAGCGATGAGCGCGAGCGCGACGGGTGCTCCGGCGCGGACCTCGGCGGGACGCGGCGTGCGGTTCGTCAGCCGGTCCCCGGGGACGAACGGGTGGTGCGGGAAGATCGCCCACGCCACGGGGAGCGGCCCCTGCCACTCGGCGAGTGCCGCGTGGACGACCCGGGACGACGCCTCCCACGGGGCGGTCGGCGCCGGTGGTACGCGGTACTGCGGCCCGAGCTCCCGCATGCTCGTGAAGGGCACGCCGGTGTTCGTCATGCCACGCCACCCGGGCGCCTCCGCGACGAGCAGCGTGTCGGCACCGGGCCCGACGGTGTCGAGGTAGCGCGACAGGTTCTCCCGACGGAGTCGCCCGTCCGCGGTGCCGACGTCGTACAGGGCCTCTGCGTCGGACGCGACCGGTACCGCGTCGAGCGCGTCCCAGAACCCGCCGAGCCCGTTCACTCCGGACGCCCGAGCACCCGCCGGTACACCTGCTCGAGCCCGGCGGCGGACCGCTCCCAGCTGAGTCGTTCGGCGTGCTCGCGCCCCGCTGCCGACAGCGCGCGGGCGTACTCCGGCTCGGTCAGGATGCGCTCGATCTCGGCGGCCCAGACGCTCGGGTCACGGGATTCCAGCACGACGCCGGTCTCCCCGTCGAGGACGGCCTCGCGGAGCCCACCGGCAGCGGCCGCGACGACAGGCACCCCGGACGCGGAGCCCTCGAGCGCGACGAGCCCGTACGTCTCCGAGTGCGACGGCACCAGCACGGCCGATGCCCCGCGGAACACCAGGGCGAGGTCGGCCCGCGACTGTGGCCCGATGAACGTGACCCGGTCGGCGATGCCGTGCGCGGCGGCGAGCTCCTGCAGCTCGGCCATGTGGTCGCCGGCCTCGCTCGAGGAGTCACCGGCGATGACCAGCGTGGGCCGGGCCTCCTCGGAGATGCCCGCGATCGCCTCGATCGCCAGGTCGAGCCCCTTGAGTGGCTGAACGCGGGCAGCGGCGACGACGTAGGGGGCCGCGGGGCGGCGCGCTCCGACGGCGGCGGGGCGGAAGACGCTCCCGTCGACCCCCGGCGGCACGATCCACACGCGGGAGGCTTCGCCGCCGAGCCGCGAGCGGACGGTGTGCGCCTCGGCCTCGCTGACCACGACGACGGCGTCGGAGTCCCGCGCGAGCATCGCCTCCCCGGTCATCCGACCGGCGGACTCGGCGCGTTCGCCCTCGGACAGCGGGGTGGTGGAGTCGGCGGCGATGGAGTGGAACGACTGCACGTGCGGGATGTGCCGCTCGCGTGCGACGGGCAGGGCGGCGACGCCGGAGAACCAGTGGTGCGAGTGCAGCACGTCGAACGGCCCGAGCGCGGCGAGCTCGTGGCGGAACGGCTCGATGAAGGCGTCGTGTTCGCCCTTCGGCACGGGCGCCGCCGGCCCGGCGGACAGGAAACGCAGGCACACGCCCGGCACGAGCGACACGGAGTCCGGCTGCGTCGGGGACGAGCGTCGCGTGATGATCTCCACGTGGTGCCCGCGGTCCGCGAGGGCCTCGGCCTGGTGGCGGACCACGACGTTCATCCCGCCGACCTCGCCGGAGCCCGGCTCGTCGCCGGGGGAGGTGTGCAGCGAGACCAGCCCGATGCGCAGGGGTTCGGTGGTGGCGCTCACCGGTCAAGACTAGCCGCGGGGCCGCCGCTGCGACGCGCGCGCCGGCGTCACGATGGTCGGCATCCGGCCCGCCTGGTCCACCGGGTCGGACGGGAGGCTCGGGTCACCTCCCAGCACCTGCACCCGTTCGTCGCCGTGCCGCTCCCAGAACGCGGCGGTCCAGGCGCACAGGACGCCGTCGAGCAGGTCCTCCCGGTGCTTGTGCGTCGGACCGTGGATCCCGGAGGCCTCGGCGAGCCCGGCGGTCAGGGGGTGCGTGTCCAGGTGCAGGGGCGGGTCGAGCGGTGTCTCGCGGAGACGTCGCACGAGCTCGTCGAACGCGACGGCGCGGCGAGCCCTGGCGGCGGGCGCCGGCAGCGCGGTGTCGAGGCGCTTGTAGCGCGGGCGTTCGTCGTCGTACCCGAGCTCCTCGACGCCGACCAGGGTCGTGTACGGGTAGCACTCGAACATCCCCGGCTCCGTGCGCTCCCGCATGCCGGTCGTGTCCGAGACGTAGCGCACCCCGAGCGCGGTCAGCCGGTCGAGCAGCTGCGCACCGGCACTCGCGGCCGAGGCGGTGTTCGTCGGGTTCGCCGCGACCTTCCACCGGCCGTAGCGCTGCCCGACCTGCCGTTCGGCCTCGCGGATCCCCGTGGGGTTGGTCACGACGAGCGACGCGTCGACGGCGATCAGCGTGCGGGGACCGAGGCGCGACGCGACCCAGGCGGTCACGTCGTCCACGCCGCGGGCCCACCCGGCGTCGAGGACCCGGCCGGCGTCGTCGAGCGCGGCCAGTCCGGTCTCGTTCGGGCGACGCGTCGCCGTCCCGAGTCCCCAGGCCAGGTCGACCCCGATGTACGCGCTCACCAGTCCATCCTGCCGTGCGCTCCCGGACGCGAACGCACACGGAGCCGCGAGTAGGTTCCCCAGCATGGCGAGCGAAGCGACGACGCTGACCGTACCCGGCCCCGACGGCGACCGGGAGGTCCGGATCAGCAGTCCCTCCCGCGTGCTCTGGCCGGACGCCGGCATCACCAAGCTCGACCTGGCGCAGTACCTCGTGACGGTCGGCGACGCCTTCGTCCGGGCGAACGGCGACCGGCCGCTGTCGCTGCAGCGGTTCCCGGGCGGTGTCGACGGCGAGCAGTTCTTCTCGAAGAACCCGCCGAAGGGCGCGCCCGACTACGTCCGCTCCGTGACGGTCACGTACCCGAGCGCCCGGAAGCACCCTCAGCTGGTGCTCGACGAGCCCGCGGTGGCGGTGTGGGCAGCGCAGATGAACACCGTCGTGTTCCACCCGTGGGCCTCGAAGGCATCGGACAGCGACCACCCGGACCAGCTCCGCATCGACCTCGACCCGCAGCCGGGCACCGACTTCCACGACGCGGTGCCGGCAGCCGAGGAGCTCCGCAAGGTCCTCGCCGAGGTCGGCCTGACCGCGTGGATCAAGACGAGCGGCAACCGCGGGCTGCACGTGTTCGCCCCGATCGAGCCCGAGCACGAGTTCCTCGACGTCCGGCACGCGGTGATCGCCGCGGCGCGGGAGCTCGAGCGCCGCATGCCCGACCAGGTGACGACCGCGTGGTGGAAGGAGGAGCGCGGGGAGCGCGTCTTCGTCGACTTCAACCAGGCGAACCGCGACCGGACGATGGCTGGTGCCTACAGCCCGCGTGCCCTCCCGCACGCCTCGGTGTCCGCGCCGCTGCGCTGGGAGGAGCTGCGTGACGCCGACCCGACGACGTTCACGATCCTGACGATGCCGGAGCGCCTGGCGACCGTGGGGGACCCGTGGGAGGCGATGGGCGAGGAGTCCGCGTCGATCGCGCCGCTCCTGGCCTGGTGGGAGCGTGACGTGGAGAACGGCCTCGGCGAACTGCCGTTCCCGCCGGACTTCCCGAAGATGCCTGGGGAGCCGCCGCGCGTGCAGCCGTCCCGCGCCAAGAAGGCCTGACTCGGGAGGCCTGGCCCCGCAGTGCCTGGGTTGAGGAGGCCCGGGCGGGACGAGCGGTCAGACCCCGGGGACCTCGGGCCGCGCGTCGGCGGAGTCGATCAGCGTCGTGTGCATCGGCAGCACGACGGTGGCGGTGTGCAGGCGGGTGAGCTTGGACCAGGTGCCGCGGTGGGCGTCGGTGATGCCGTCGACGATCATGCGCCGAGGCCGATCGTGACGAGGGCGAGCGCGGTGGCGGTGACCCCGGCGATGCCGCTGATCACGGCGCTGATCCGCAGGGCACGCTGGTGGCGAGCCTCACGCAGCTCGCTGAACGGGTGGCGCTGCGAGTGACGGACGAGTGTTGCACTGCTCATGTCGATCCGCTCCGATCTGCTGGCACTCCCTGCGAGTGCCGCTGAGACGATCATTCCACGCAGTCACTAGTTCGCCTAACTACTTTCGACTATCGGACACGGCCGCCCGCAGAACGGACAACCGCGCTCACGACAGGACGTCGCGCAGGTCGTACGCCGCCGGCACCTCGAGCTGGTCGAACCCGCACGAGGAGGCCTCGCGGTCCGGCCGCCACCGCTCGAACTGCACCGTGTGCCGGAACCGGTCGCCCTCCATCTGGTCGTACCGGACCTCCAGCACCAGCTCCGGCGCCAGTCGGACGAAGGACGTGTCGCGACCCGACGAGAACCGCGACGTCTCCCCGGCACCGGTGACGGGCCTCCCGTCGGCGTCCTTGACGACCACCGGGTCGAGCTCGTCGACCAGCGCGAGTCGGCGCTTGTCGGAGAAGGCGGACACACCGCCGACCTGCCGGACCTCGCCGTCGTCGCCGTACAGCCCGACGAGCAGCGAACCGACCCCGCTGCCGCTCTTGTGGACGCGGTACCCGATCGCCACGACGTCGGCCGTGCGGTGGTGCTTCACCTTGAGCATCGAGCGCTTGCCCGGCTCGTAGGGCCGGGTGCGCGGCTTCGCGACGACGCCGTCGAGCCCCGCCCCCTCGAACGTCGTCAGCCATCCACGGGCGACGTCCACGTCGAGCGTGGTCCGCGTCACGAACAGGGGGTCGGTGACGCCGTCGGACAGGGCTTCGAGCCGCGCGCGTCGGTCGTCGAACGGCAGGTCGACGAGCTCCTCGCCGTCGGCCGCGAGCAGGTCGAACGCGACGAACTGCGCCGGCGTCTCCACGCTGAGCTTCGCGATCCGCGATGCCGCCGGGTGGATGCGCTGCGACAGCGCCTCCCAGTCGAGCTTCTCGTGCCCCGGTGCCCCGGCCCGCAGGATCACCTCGCCGTCCAGCACGACCGGGTGGCCGTGTCCGCCGAACTGCGCGCGGAAGGCCTCGACGAGCTCGGGGAAGTACCGGGTGAGCGGCTTCGCGCCACGGCTGCCGATCTCCACGTCGTCGCCGTCGATGGTCACGATCCCGCGGAAGCCGTCCCACTTCGGCTCGTACCGCAGGCCGCCCTTGACGCTGTCGGGGTCCGGGACGTCGGGCACGGCCTTGGCGAGCATCGGTGCGATCTCCATGCGTCCTGTCTACCCGCAGGTGCCGTCCGGGAGGTCCGGGTCGGCTCGACCGTCCCCATCCCGCAGTGACTGACAGGACCGGCCGCATCCCGGCTCCCGGCTGGAGATCGGATTCCGCCATGACGGATCCGGCTCGCGATCCCCGAGGCTCGCCGACCAGATCCGTCACGACCGCAGGGCGAAACGGTCGGGGAGCGGGTACCGCCGGGAAGGACGCTGCGGGCGAGGAGGGCAGCGGTCCACGTCCGTCCGGCTCGGCTCGGGACCGCTGTCCGGGAGGCCCGGGTCGGCTCGTCGCGCGTCCGTCCGGTCGTTATGGTGGCCGGGTGTCGACCCGTCCGTCCCCGCCGCCGGCTGCCCCGGCCCCCGTCCCGATCAGCGCCGTGCAGGCCACGGCGCTCGCCGCGGGGGAGCTGCCGCCCGTCGAGGAGGTCCGGCCGGGCATCTGGACGCTCGCCGTCCCGTTCCGCGGGGGCGTCCCCGACGCGACGCTGGTGTACGTCGTCGAGGGGTCGGACGGTTCGCTCGCGGTCATCGACCCGGGGTGGAGCGAGGACGGTGCGCTCGACGTCCTGACCGCGGGACTGGGCAGCATCGGCCGTGCGCTCGCCGACGTGGGGCTCGTGGTCGTCACGCACCTGCACGCGGACCACCTCGGCGCGGCCGCTGCCCTCCGCCGGGCCTCGGGTGCCCGCGTGGCGATGCACGCGCTCGAGGTGCACGCGCTGGAGCACGAACGCGAGGACGCCGCACGGCACGAGGCCGACATCGCCACCTGGGGCGTGCCGCCGGAGTTCCGCGCCGGCCTGAGCGCCGCGTGGGGGACCGGTCGGCGCATCGGTCTCGGCGCCGCCGAACCCCCGTGGGCCGACCTGCTGCTCGAGGACGGCGACGTGCTGCCGGTCCCGGGCAGGACGATCCGGGCGCTGTGGACGCCCGGGCACACCAGCGGGCACCTGTGCTTCGTCGACGAGGCCGACGGGCTGCTGTTCACCGGCGACCACGTGCTGCCGCGGATCAACTCCGGGCTCGGGCTCGGCGGCCGGACGGCGACGAACCCGCTGGGCGACTACCTGGCGTCCCTGGGGCGGCTCGACGGGTACGCGGACCTCGAGGTCTGCCCGGGGCACGAGTACCGGTTCCGCGACGTGGTGTCCCGGGCCCGGACGCTCGCACGGCATCGGGAGGAGCGGAGCGCCCACGTCGCCGCCGCCCTCGACACGCTGGACGCGCCGACGCTGTTCGAGGTCGCGTCCCGCGTGCCCTTCAGCGGCGGCATCGCGTCGATGCGGGGCTTCCTGCTGGCGAGCGCACTGACGCAGACGGCCTTCCACGCGGACCTGCTCGGCCGGCGCGCCGAGGTCCGTCCCGCCTGATCAGCCGAGCGTCGTCGCCAGGCGCTCGAGCGTCGTCCGCGCGTCGTGGAACTCGGCTGCGGCGTGGTCGGCCATCGGCGCCAGCGCGGGCAGCCGGTCGGAGAGCGTGGCGCTCACGGTGATCGGGTACTGCCGCATGCCGAGCGCGCTCCCGAGGACGATCTCGAGCACGGGCGAGCCGTGGTCCCAGTGCTCGGTCGGGGTGCCGGCGTCGTAGGTGCCGCCACGGCTGACGACGGTCACGACGGGCCGGCCGGCGAGGGGCTGGGCGTCACCCTCGGCCGCGGGGGCGAGGACGCCCGGGATGTGCACGCGGTCGATCCAGGCCTTGAGGGTCGACGGCACCGTGTAGTTGTACAGCGGCGCACCGATCACGACGACGTCCGCACCGAGGAGCTCGTCGATCACCGCCTGGCGCAGTGCCTCGGCCTGCGGGTCGACGGACTCCTCGTCGGTGCGGTCCGCTGCGGCCCAGTGCAGCGCCGAGGTCTCCAGGTGCGGGAGCGGGTCCGTGTGCAGGTCGCGGCGGACCACCGTGTACTCCGGACCCCGTGCACGCCAGGCGTCGGCGAACGCGGCGGTCAGGGCGCGCGAGCGGGAGTGGGCGAGGTCGGCCGAGGAGTCGATGTGCAGCAGTGTGGGCATGGGCCAACGGTACCGACCGGGCGCCGCGACGGCCGGGGACGCGCAGGACGGCCCCGTTGACCGTTGACCGGTCGGACGGGGCCGCGGGAGGAGCCTCCCGGTCGTGTCAGGGGTGCACCCGACGCGACCAGGAGGGGCCGTCAGCGCTGGGCGCGGCGGCGGAAGGTGCGGAAGCCGACCAGACCGGCACCGGCGAGGAGCATCGCGAGCGCCCAGGGGAGGGCGTTCGTGGCGTCCGAGCCGGTGGAGGCCAGCTGGCGGCCGACTGTCCGCGCAGGGGCGACCGGGGCGGCTGCCGGTGCGGCGGGCTGGACGAACGCGACCGGGGGCACCGGGGCGACCGCTGCCGTGGGCGTCACCTCGACGTCGAACGCCGTTGCGAACCCGGCAGCGGTGTCGGCGATGGTCAGGTGGTGCGTCGAGGCCTCGTGCACGGTGACGTCGACCATGCCGTAGTCGCCGTTCTCCGGGTCGGACCTGACGACGTCGCTGGCCACGTCCGAGGTGACGGTCGGTGTCGGGGAGGACGTGTCGCCCGCGGTGCTGTCGGTGGGGTTCCCGTACGCGTCGACCGTGCTGCCGGTGATGAAGAGCGTGCCGCCCTGCTCGATGGTCGGTCGGCCGCCCGGTTCGGAGAACCCGATGCTCCACCCGGTGCCGTCCTCGTCGACGTGCTGCGACAGGTGCAGGGTCGACACCGAGCCGTCCGGCGCGATGATCCACTGCTCGACCTCGCCGTTCGTGGTGAGCTCGGCGCGGTCGCCCGTGGACACCTCGAAGCCGGCGGAAGCCGCGGGCAGGACGTCGAGCTCGACGTACTGCTTCGCGGTGCCGCCGGCGTTCGTGGCGTCGACGCTGAACGTGTACGACGACGCGGCCGTGGGGGTGCCGGTCAGGACGCCGTCCTCGAACGTGGTCGCGTCGGGGAGCTGGAGGTCCGGCGTGTAGCCCTCGTCGACGTCGCTCACGTCGGACGGGTCGGACCAGTCGAGCGTGTACGTCGGCGTCGGGTCGCCCGTCGCGGTGACGGTGTACGAGAACGGTTCGCCCGCGACGGTCGTGAGGACGAGCGGGTCCTCCCGGACCGTCCCGGTGCCGAAGGCCGGCTGCTGCGCAACGGTCGTGGCGGTGTCGGCCTCCGCGGTCTCGGTGCCGCTCGTGACGGTGACGTGGACGACCTTGCTGATGTCGGCGGTCTGCACGGTGTAGCTCGCGCCGGTCTCGGCAGCGACGACGTCACCGACGGTCCAGACGTAGGAGTACGACGCGGGGGCGGTGAAGCCTGACGTCTTCGCGACCAGGTCCTCGCCCGGACGTGGCGTCCCGGTGATCGTCACGGTCGGCGTCGTCGCTGCGGGGGACGGGGGCACGTCGCGCGGTGCGGTGAGCGACGGCGGCAGGGTGCTCGGCTCGGCGCCCGTGATCGGGGCTGTGGTCGGCGTGCCGTGGCCGGCTCCGGTGGGCGCTGCGGCTGTCGGCGTGTCGGTCGGGAGGCCCTGGTCGGGTCCCGGGGTCGGCGCAACGGACGGGTCGGTCGCCGGCGTCGTCGGGCTGGCCGGGTCGGTCGGGGTCGCGCCCGGCGTCGGGTCGGCGGTCGGGTCGGCGGGTGCGGCCGGCGCGGTCTGGCCGGTGGTCGGGTCCGCGAGTTCGTCGGCGGAGGCCGCGGTCGCGGTGACGAGGCCGAGGCCGGTGGTCAGGCCGATGAGTGCGATGGTGGTGCCGACGGCGCAGGCGCGTCGGGCTCCGGAGGTGCTGCGGTGCACGGGTTCCCCCAGGGGATGAGGTCCGGTCGGGTGCCGGATCGTGAACGTTCGCTGGCCGGGTGGGCAGGAACGGGAGAGGACGAGGGCGCCCCCGGTGGAGACGCCCTCGTGGTGTTCGGTGTGTCGTGCGGGTCAGCGCTGGGTGCGGCGGCGCATCACGCGGACGCCGACCAGGCCGGCCCCGGCGAGGAGCATCGCGAGTGCCCAGGGCAGGGCGTCCGTGGTGTCGGAGCCGGTGTAGGCGAGCTGACGACCGGCGGTCGGCGCGGAGGCGATCGGGGCGGCTGCCACCGGGAAGACCGGAGCCGTGGCCGCCGGGACGACCGCGGGGGTCGGGACCACGGTGACGGGGAACGACACCGAGACGTCGTCCTGCGCGACCGTGAGGCGGTGCTCGGACGCGTGCGGGAAGGTCACCTTCGTCGAGAAGGTGTCCTCGTCGAGGGCGATGACGTCCGTGGCGTGGTCGCTCGTGATGGTCGGGGACGGGAAGGTCTCGCCGTCCTCCCACTCCTCGGTCAGGTTGCCGAACCGGTCGATCGCGCTGCCCGAGATCCAGAGCGACTGGCCCTGGGGCACCGTCGGCTGGCCGCCGTCCTCGAAGGTGGGCTCGACGGCGTCGTCCCCGGGGAAGTGGACCGTGCTGATGGACCCGTCCGGCAGGATGATCCAGGCGGTGGCGGGCCTGCCGTCCTGGAAGAGGTCCTGCGGTGACGTGTCGAGGGCCGATGCGAGCACGCCGATCGCGGCGTCGGGGCTGACGACGACCTCGACGTACTGCGTCGCGGTCGAGGTGCCGTTGCTCGCGACGACGGTGAAGTCGTAGTAGCTCGCGCTGGTCGACATGCCGCTGAGCAGGCCGGTCGCGGGGTCGAGCTCCACGCCGTCCGGCAGGTACGACTCCGGCTGGTCGTCGGGGTCGGTCGGGTCGGACCACTCCGGGTCGGAGTACCCGACCGAGTAGGTCACGTCGCCGCTGCCCGCGGTGACGGCGAACGACTGCGCGAACGTCGTGCCGGCCGTCGTGTCGATGACCAGGGGCTCGTCGGAGGACGTGGTGTCCCCGCCGAAGGTGACGTCCTCGGTGACCGCGGCGGTCGTGGCCTCGGCGGTGACGTCATCGGCGCCCGTCACGACCACGGTGATGGTCGAACCGATCTCGGCGTTCGTGACCGGGAAGGACGGCGTGGTCGAGACGGTCGGACCGTCCCCGACGGACCAGGCGTACGCGTACGGACCGGTGATGTCGGCGGTGTCGACGCGCAGGACCGAGCCGACCTTCGCGTCGCCGACGATCTCGGCGGCGATGCGTGCGGCAGCGGGTGCGGAGGCGTCAGCGGTCGGTGCGGAGCTCGACGGGGCGGTGGGCTTCGTGGGCCGAGGTGTCGCCGGCGCGGTCGGAGCCGCGGCAGCGGGCTCGGTCGATGCGGGCGCTGCCGGCTCCGTGGACGCGGGAGCGGTCGGCTGGGCGTCGTCCGGTGCGGGCGTGCCGTCGGCCGGGGCCGTCGGGTCCGTCGGGGCAGTCGGGTCCGCGGGCGCGGAGACGCTGGTGGTCGGGTCGCTGATCTCGTCTGCGGAGGCCGCGGTCGCGGTCACGAGGCCGAGACCGGTCGTGAGACCGATGAGTGCGATGGTGGTGCCGACAGCGCAGGCGCGTCGAGCTCCGGAGGTGCTTCGGTGCACGGGTTCCCCCAGGGATGCAGTCCGGTCGGGTGCCGGAACATAAGAATTCGCCGAGAATCCCCGACGTGCTCGGAGCGTATTGGTATCCGCGCGCGAGCAGCCAGACGGAAACGCGCAATGTCACTCGCGTTGGGGGTACAGCGCACTCCGTCAGGTGCGCGAGGTCGCCGCTGCCCGTTCGAGGGCGTCCCGGAGCGCTGCCACCGCGGGGGAGAGCGACGACGCCGTCCGTTGCGCCGTGAAGATCGTCCGCTCGGCGTCCCCGGGCAGGTCGAGCAGCCGGCAGGTGGTCGAGCGGCCGGCCCAGACCAGGTCGGGCATCAGCGCCACGGCGTTGCCCGACTCGATCAACCGGATCTGCGCCTGCAGGTCCGCCGTCTCGTAGCGCACGTCTGGTTCGAACCCCGAACGTCGGCAGAGCTGCTCCGCGAAGTGCCGCGACGCCGTCCCGCGTGGCTCCATCACCCACGGCAGGTCGGCCGCGCCGGTCAGGGAGTCGACGGGCCACAGGGACGTGTCCACGGGCGGCAGCGCCAGCCGGACGGCGTCGGTCGTCAGGTCGCGACGGTCGAGGCCCGGGAACCGCGGTGCCGCGTGTGCCGGGTACTGCTCGGCGATCACCATGTCGAAGTCCCGCGCCCAGGTCTCGTTGAGCGCGGTCTCCGGTTCGCGCTGCACCATCTCGACGCGGACGTCCGGGTGCTCGGTCACCATGATGCGCAGGGCGTTCGGCATCAGGGCGAGCGCCGCCGACTGGAACACCGCCACCCGCACGCGCCCCTGCACGCTCGTCATCGTGGCCTCGACCGTCGACTGCGCCCGCTCCAGTGTGTCGAGCACGTCGCCCGCCGCAGCCACGAGCACCTCGGCCTGCGGGGTGAGCTGCAGCCGCCGTCCGGCCTTGCGGAGGAGCTGCACGCCGGCCTCGCGCTCGAGCACCGCGAGCTGCTGTGAGACCGCCGACGGGGTGAAGTTCATCGCATCGGCGACAGCGGCGACCGTTCCGCGGATTGACAACTCGCGGAGCAGCACCAGGCGACGGACGTCGAGCATGACGAAAGAGTAGTTCACCTGAACGGAACACATCAGGAAGAGTTGCTTCCGCTACCGGAAGCGCGAGCGACACACTGATCCCATGACCGACGTCCAGCCGCGCAACGACGCAGCGACCACGACCGACCGCGCCTCCGCCACCGACCACGCCGGACTCGCCGACGAGTCCGTCGCGCTGGTCAGGCAGTGGCTCGCCGAGGCGGAGACGTACCCGGTCGACGGGTCGGCCAAGCAGCTCGCCGGCGTGCTCGCCGACCCGAAGGGCCTCGCGTTCGCCGTCGGGTTCGTCGACGGGGTCGTCCGACCGGAGGACCTCGGCGTCGCCGCGCGGAAGCTGCGCGCCATCGCGCCGGACGCACCCGGCTTCCTGCCCAGCGCGCTCCGTTCTCTGGTGCGCCTCGGTGGCGGACTGGCACCGGGCCTCCCGGGTGTCGTCGTCCCCGTCGCCCGACGCGTGCTGCGGAACATGGTCGGCCACCTGATCGTCGACGCGACCGATGCGAAGCTCGGTCCCGCGATCGCGAAGATCAAGCAGGACGGCGTCCGGCTCAACGTGAACCTCCTCGGCGAGGCGGTCCTCGGCGAAGGCGAGGCGGCCCGACGGCTCGAGGGCACGCACAAGCTGCTCGCGCGCCCCGACGTGGACTACGTGTCGATCAAGGTCTCCTCGACCGTGCACCCGCACTCGCCGTGGGCCTTCGACCACGCCGTCGACGACATCGTCGAGAAGCTGCGCCCACTGTTCGCCCGCGCCGCATCCTCCGATCCGGCGAAGTTCATCAACCTCGACATGGAGGAGTTCAAGGACCTCGACCTGACCATCGCGGTCTTCACGAAGCTCCTCGACGAGCCGGCGTTCCTCGGGCTCGAAGCCGGGATCGTGCTGCAGGCCTACCTGCCGGACGCGCTCGCCGCGATGCAGCACCTGCAGGAGTGGTCCGCTGCCCGTCGCGCCCGCGGTGGCGCCGGCATCAAGGTCCGCCTGGTCAAGGGGGCGAACCTGCCGATGGAGCAGGTCGAGGCCTCGGTGCACGGCTGGCCGCTCGCGACCTGGCACACCAAGCAGGACTCGGACACGAACTACAAGCGGGTGCTCGACTGGGCCCTGACGCCCGACCGCGTGGCGAACGTCCGCGTCGGCGTCGCTGGGCACAACCTGTTCGACGTCGCGCACGCCTGGCTGCTGGCCGGCGAACGCGGGGTCCGCGAGGGCATCGAGTTCGAGATGCTGCTCGGCATGGCGCAGGGTCAGGCGGCCGCGGTCCGCAAGACGGTCGGGTCGCTGCTGCTCTACACGCCCGTCGTCCACCCGGGGGAGTTCGACGTCGCGATCGCCTACCTCATCCGCCGACTGGAGGAGGGCGCCTCGCAGGACAACTTCATGTCCGCGGTGTTCTCGCTGCACTCGTCGCCGTCGCTGTTCGCGCGCGAGGAGTCGCGGTTCCGCGCGTCCCTGGAGCCGCTGTCGCGCCCGGACGGGCTCGCCGTCCCGGAGTCGCACCGCGTCGCCGACCGCTACGCAGCCGTCGGTCGCCCGACTCCCGGCCACTTCGAGAACACGCCGGACAGCGACCCGTCGGTCGCCGCCACCCGCGCCTGGGGCGCGGCCATCACCGAGCGGATCGCGTCGTCCACGCTCGGGGTCCGGGGCGTCCAGGAGGCCCGGCTGACGTCCGACACGCAGCTCACGTCGGTCCTGCAGCGCGTCCGCAGCGCGGGTGCGGTCTGGGGGACCTGGTCCGGTGCGGCGCGTGGTGCGGTGCTCCACGCCGTCGGCGACGCGCTCGAGGCGAACCGCGCTGCCCTCATCGAGGTGATGGCGTCCGAGACCGGCAAGACCATCGACCAGGCCGACCCCGAGGTCTCCGAGGCGATCGACTTCGCCCACTTCTACGGCGACATGGCCGCGGCGCTCGACGAGGTCGACGGTGCCACGTTCTCGCCGGCTGCGTTGACCCTGGTCGCGCCGCCGTGGAACTTCCCCGTCGCGATCCCCGCCGGGTCGACGCTCGCCGCCCTGGCCGCCGGGTCCGCCGTCGTGTTGAAGCCCGCGCCGCCGGCCGCCCGGAGCGGTGCCGTCCTGGCGTCGGTCATCGACACCGCGCTCGACGCGATGGGGGCTCCCGCCGACGTGCTCGCGTTCGTCGACGTCTCCGAGACCGACCTCGGGTCGACGCTGGTCGCGTCGCCGCTCGTCGACCGGGTGATCCTCACCGGCGCCTACGAGACCGCGTCGCTGTTCCGCTCGTTCCGCACGGACCTGCCGCTCCTCGCCGAGACGTCGGGCAAGAACGCGATCATCGTCACGCCGTCGGCCGATCTCGACCTGGCCGTCAAGGACGTCGTTGCGTCGGCCTTCGGGCACGCCGGGCAGAAGTGCTCGGCTGCGTCGCTCGTCGTGCTCGTCGGGTCCGTCGCGCGCTCGCGCCGCTTCCACTCGCAGCTCGTCGACGCGGTGTCCTCGATGACCGTCGGCTACCCCACCGACCCGACGTCGCAGATGGGGCCGATCGTGGAACCGGCCGCGGGCAAGCTGCTCGACGGGCTGACGAAGCTCGGCGCGGGGGAGTCCTGGGCCGTCCGCCCGCGGAAGCTCGACGACACGGGCAAGCTCTGGAGCCCCGGCGTCCGCGGCGGTGTCGCCCGTGGGTCCGCCTTCCACCGGACGGAGTACTTCGGCCCGGTGCTCGGTGTGATGCGCGCCGCCACCCTGGACGAGGCGATCGACATCGTCAACGAGGTCGACTACGGCCTGACCTCGGGCCTGCACTCGCTCGACCCGTCCGAGATCGGCACGTGGCTGTCCCGCATCGACGCCGGCAACCTGTACGTGAACCGCGGCATCACCGGGGCGGTCGTGCGTCGGCAGCCGTTCGGCGGGTGGAAGAAGTCCGCCGTCGGTGCCGGCACCAAGGCCGGTGGCGTGAACTACCTCGTCGGGCTCGGGTCGTGGGCACCTGCCGACGCCACCGCCGGCGCCCCCGTCTCGGCCCCGGTCGCGGCGTTCCTGCGCGCTGTCGGTGTCTCGTCGCCGTCGCTCTCCCGCGCGGTCGCGTCGGACGAGCTGGCCTGGACGTCGCTGTTCGGCACCGCGCAGGACGTGTCCGCGCTGTCGGCCGAGCGGAACATCGCGCGGTACCTGCCGTTCCCCGGTGTCCACGTGCGGCTGGCCTCGGACGCCGCGGAGGACGTCGAGTCCCTGGTCCGGGTCGTCGCCGCCGCACTCCGTGCCGGCACGACGATCGACGTCTCGTCTGCCGGCACCGTCCCCGAGGTGATCGCGGCGCTGCCCGTCGTCCGCTCGGTCACGGCGTCGGAGTCCGACTCGGCGTTCGGCGCCCGCGTCGCCCGAGGCCCGGCGACCCGCGTGCGGCTCATCGGCGGATCGGCGTCGGCCCTGTACGAGGCGGTCGACGGTCGCCCCGACGTCGCGGTCTACGCGGAGCCGGTGACCGAGGCCGGGCGGATCGAGATGCTGCCGTTCCTCCGCGAGCAGGCGGTGTCGATCACGGCGCACCGCTTCGGCACGCCGAACCACCTCACCGACGAACTGATCTAGCCGCCCGTCGGTCGCTGATCACCGCCTGGTGCCGATCGGACTCACACCACCGAAGTCGGCTCGAACCGCGGACGTTGCCGGTTCGAGCCGACGGCGGTTGTGCGGCGCCGATCTGCGCCGCCGGTCGCGGTCAGGGCCGCGGTCAGGGGGGGCGGTGTCCGGTCTCCGCGCCGTGCCCTGCGACTCCCCAGGCGTGGGGCGTTGCGTCGTGGTCGGCGTCGAGAGCGGCGCCGACCGACCCCGCGAGGAGCACCACCATGAGCGAACCGATCGCCCGTCCCACCGCCCTGGCCCACGTCCGCGTGACCGTGACCGACATCGCCCGCAGCAAGGCGTTCTACCAGCAGCTGCTCGGCTCGGACCCGGTCATCGACTTCAGCGACGAGGTCGACGAGCCGGGCGTCCGCGAGGACCGCCAGCGCTTCTACGGCGGCTGCGTGTTCCAGCTCGGCGACCAGGTGTTCGGCCTGCGACCCGTCGCCCCCGCCGGTCAGCGCTTCGACGCCGACACCGTCGGGCTCGACCACGTGAGCTTCGTCGTCGGGAGCGTCGACGAGCTGCACCAGGCGGCGACCCGGCTCGACGCGGCGGGCGTCGAGCACGGCGAGGTCACCGAGCTCGGCGAGGCCGGCATGACGATCCTGTCCGTGCAGGACCCCGACGACATCAACCTCGAGCTGGCCGCCCTCAGCAGCTGACGCGGTCACCCGGCAGGGCCAGTGCCGCGGCACGGCGCGCTCTGCCGCGGCGCATCGTGGCACCGCACAACCGACGACGGCTCGCGCCGCTGATGTCCGCGGTGCGAGCCGTCGTCGGTTGTGCTGAGTCAGTCCGAACCGGCGAGAGCGGATGCGGGCGGCTCGACGTCAGCACGGGTGACCATCGTCGACGTGACGAGGTCGCGGAGCTCCGCCGGCAGGGGGACGGGGCGCCGGGCACCCTCGCGGTCGATGATGACGTGCACGAACTCGCCCGTCGCGAGCAGCGCCCCGTCCGCCTGCCGGAACAGGCCGAACTCCCACGACAGGCTCGTGGTGCCGAGGTGCTTCGAGCGCATCCCGACCTCGATGACGTCCGGCCACACGGCGGACTCGACGAACCGGCAGCTCGACGTCACCAGCACGGCGATCCACGTGGACGAGAAGGGGTCGAGGCCGGCCTGCTCGCGGAACCAGTACGTGGACGCGTTGTCCATCGCGCTGTAGTAGATCGTGTTGTTGACGTGCCCGAACATGTCGTTGTCGTTCCAGCGCGTGGGGTAGGTGCGGCGGAACGGGTACTCGTCGATGGTCATCGGTCTCCCTTCGAGGGGCTGCTGGGGCGGAGGACGTACTCGAACGTCGTCCGGGCCCGCAGGGGGTCGGGCGTCTCGCCGGAGATCAGGTCGGCGTACGTGAACGACTCCGAGATCCGGACGAGCAGGCGCGCGAGTTCCTCGGCCGACAACGGTACGGGGTCGAACGCGCCTGAGCGTTCCTCGACCGTGACGAGCTCGGTGACGGCCTGGACGAAGCGGCTCTGCACGTCGCTCTCGGTCGTGGTGAGGAGCCGGAGGGCCCGGGCCGGCTCGCGGGTCAGGAAGCGCCGGAAGTAGGGCGCCTGGATGAGGTCGGCGGTGAACCGGTCGAGGACGTCGACGATCCGGGCCGCTCCCGACGGTGCGGCATCACGGCGGGCGGCGTCGAGGGTGGGGACCGCCAGGGACCACAGCACCTCGGACAGCAACCGGTCCCGGTTGCCCACCCACCGGAACAGTGACGTCCGGTCCACGCCGAGCGTGGTGGCCAGCGCGCCCATGTCGATCCGGGACCCGGCGATGAAGGTGTGGCGAGCCTCCCGGAAGGCGCGCAGCGCGGGTTCCGACGTGTACACGAATCTCCCTTGCAACGTTTCCGAGAATGATGCATCGTTGGTCCCATGTCAACGTCGGTGTCCCTGCCCAGCCTGCTCGAGTCGGACTTCTACGGGTTCGCGCTGCAGTTGACGGAGCGTGAGCGCGAGTCGCTCGGACGCCTGCGGGAGTACCTGGAGCGCGAGGTCGCCCCGATCGCCGACGCGTACTGGGCCCGCGCCGAGTTCCCGATGCAGGTGATCAAGCCGCTGGCCGAGCTCGGCATGTACGGCCCCGGGATCCCGCTGGTGCGCGAGTTCGAGAACTCCGCCGTGTACCGCGGGTGGGCGGCGCTCGAGCTCGGACGCATCGACGCCAGCGTCGCGACGTTCATCGGCGTGCAGTCCGGTCTGGCGATGAACTCGATCGCGGTCGCCGGCAGCGACGAGCAGCAGCGCGAGTGGCTGCCCCGCATGGCGACCGGTGAGCTCATCGGCGCGTTCGGCCTGACCGAGCCCTACTCCGGCAGCGACTCCGCCCGCGGGCTCCGCACGACCGCCCGGCGTGACGGTGACGGCTGGGTCCTCGACGGGGAGAAGCGGTGGATCGGCAACGCGACCTTCGCCGACGTCGTCGTCATCTGGGCCAAGGACGTCGCCGACGACCAGGTCAAGGGCTTCCTCGTGACCACGGACACCCCCGGCTTCACCGCGACGAAGATCGAGGACAAGATCGCGCTTCGCGGCGTGCAGAACGCCGACATCGTGATGACCGACGTGCGCGTGCCCGAGTCCCGCCGCCTGCAGCGGGCCACGTCGTTCCGCACGACGGCCGAGGTGCTCCGCCTGACCCGGACCGAGGTCGCCTGGCAGGCCATCGGCATCGCGGTCGGTGCCTACGACGCCGCACTGGCCTACGCCCGCGAGCGCATCCAGTTCGGCAAGCCGATCGCGGCGCACCAGCTCGTGCAGGACCTGCTCGTGAAGTCCCTGGCGAACATCACGGCGTCGATCGCCCTGTGCACGCAGGCCTCGGCCATGCAGGACGCCGGCGTCGGCGCGGACGAGCACTCGGCGATGGCGAAGGCGTTCGCCACGTCGAAGATGCGCGAGACCGTCGCCTGGTGCCGCGAGGTGCAGGGCGGCAACGGCATCGTGCTCGACAAGGGCGTCGCCCGGTTCTTCGCCGACGCCGAGGCCATCTACTCGTACGAGGGGACCCGCGAGGTCAACACCCTGATCGTCGGTCGCGCCATCACCGGGCAGGCTGCGTTCGTCTGAGTACAGCCCGACCGGCTGGGGCTGGCAGCCCGACCGGCTGGGGCCCGCAGCCCGATCGGTCGGGGCGCGCAGCCCGACCGGTCGGGTTCACCGCAGCTCGGTCACCCGAGCAGTTCGGGCCGCTCCCACGGCTCGTCGAGCACGTGCTGCGCCAGGAACGCGAAGACCGTCTGGTACCAGATCGATGCGTGCTGGGGCTTGAGGATCCAGTGGTTCTCGTCCGGGAAGTACAGGAACCGGTGCGCCATGGTGCCGTCCGGTCCCGCATGGTGTTCCGCGAGCTCTGACCACAGCCGGAGCCCCTCGCCGATCGGCACCCGGTAGTCCTGGTCTCCGTGGATGACGAGCATCGGCGTGACGATGTCCTCGACGAAGCGGTGCGGGTCGTTCTGGTGGATGCCGTCCGCGTCGAAGATCGACTGCCAGTAGTCGGAGGCGTCGGTCGTGCCGGTGAACTGGTCGAGTGCCCAGAGGCTGGCATGCGTGACGATCGCCCGGAAGCGATCCGTGTGCCCAGCGACCCAGTTCGCCATGTAGCCGCCGAAGGACCCACCCAGCGCGGCCGTGCGGGTCTCGTCGATGTCCGACCGGGCGACGACGGTGTCCGTGATCGCCATCAGGTCGGTGTAGGGCGCCTGTCCCCAGGCGTTCCAGCCCCGGTTGACGAAGTCGAGGCCGTACCCGGTCGACAGTGCCGGGTCGGGCAACAGCACCGCGTACCCGCGCGCCGCGGCGAGCATCGGGTTCCACCGCCACGACCACTGGTTCCAGGAGTTCAGCGGACCGCCGTGGATCCAGAGCAGCAGCGGGTGTGGCCCGTCGCCCTCCGGCAGGACCAGCCACCCGCGCACGCGGGCACCGTCGGCGGCGGTCGTCTCGACCTCTTCCAGCCGACCGGGGACGGCCGGCAGCGCGGCGGGTGTCGCGAGCGGGGTCACCGTGCCGTCCGCGTCGATCCGGACGGGGTGCAGCGGCGCCGCCCAGGAGGCTCGGAGCGCGACGACCACACCGGTCGCCTCCGCCACCCGGAGACCCGAGTACGCCCAGTCGTCGTGGGTCAGCTGCTCGACGGGTGCGCCGTCGAGGGGGAGCCGGAACACCGGGGCGCGGCCGTCCTGGTCGGCGGTCGCGAGGAGCGCGCCGTCGCCGTGCTCGAAGACGAGCTCGCTCGGCCACCGGTCCCACTCGGTCGCGATGCGGCGCGCGCCCGAGCCGTCGACGGCCGCCACCCAGACTTCTTGCGGGTTCGCACCGGCCGGCGTCGACCGGACCGTCCGGACCCAGGCGATCATCGAGCCGTCGTGCGAGAGCGTCGGGAGTTCGTGGTCGACGTCGGGGTCGTCGAAGAGCACGGTGCGCTCGGCGGTGTCGACGTCGATGGCGACCAGCACGGAGCGGCTGCCACGGGCCTCGGGTGCACCGACCGCGGCGACGAGCGTGCTGCCGTCCGGGGTGAGGGCCCCTGACACGTGGTCGAGGGCGCGACCGGGCTGCGGCGTGAGGTCCACTGGGGAGGGCAGGTGCGCGGGGTAGGGCGCGGGGGCGTGGTCGTCGGAGGCGGCCGACTCGCTCGCCGCGGTCGACACACCCGTGGCCGGTTCGACCGCGGTCGGTTCGGACAGGTCGGCGAGGTCGATGCCGAGCACGTGGGTCTGGTCCGGGCCGAGGTCGTGGTCCCAGTACCGCACGGGGTACGACTCGTGCAGGATCGCGCGGACCTTCTTGTCGTCGCGGCGCTTCCGCAGCGCTGCGTCCCGCGTGACGACCCCGACGCGCTCCCCGGCGGCGGCCGTCGGCAGGAGGTCGGCGGTGACGGCGACCATGTCCGAGGCGCTGGCCGTCGCGAGGACGCCACCCGTGCCTCCTGGAAGACGCGTCACCGGGCGTGCTTCGCCCCCCGCAGCCGGCAACAGCCAGAGCTGCGCGGTGTCGTCGGCGCCGCCGTCGGCGTCCGGGCGGCCCGAGACGAACAGCAGGTCACCGTTCCGGGTGAAGGCGGTACCGGACTCGCCCTTCGCGCTCCGGGTGAGTCGGACGGGCGCGCCGTCGCCGGACGCCGGCACCGACCAGACCGCGCGGCGGTACCCGGTGCCGTCCGGGTCGAGCGTGCTCACCGTGAGCGCGACACGGGTGCCGTCCGGGCTGAGGGCGATGCCGTCCACCCGTGGGAGTGCGAGGTACTGGTCGAGGTCAGAGAACGCCGTCGTCATGCCACCACGCTAGCCGCGCGCCCCGACGCTCCGTCCGGCTGGCGACGAGACTGTGGACAACTCCGTCAGACGGCCGCTCGGTCAGGCCCAGAACTCCGCGATGCGCTCGGCGATGGCCGATGCCTGGGTCCGACCGGCCTCGGCAGCAGGCCGCTGCGTCGACAGGGACAGCGAGTTCGTCCCGAACGCCTGCTGCGACGCGCTGTCGGCGATGACGACCTCCACGCTCGACCCGGCGGCACGCAGGGTCTCGACGGCCTCGTCGAGCCACGGACCGAGCGGGGACGGTGCCTCGGGTCCGCAGGCGATCACGAGCACGCGCTCGTGCCCAGCGGCGACGTCGGCGTTCGTGCCCGACCGGACGCCACCGTCGACGTAGGGGCGGCCGTCGATCATCACCGGCGACCAGACCAGGGGGACGGAGCAGCTCGACGCGACCGCGCGGGGGAGCGGGATGCCGTCCGCGGCCGTGAGCACGCGGAAGGTGCCGTCGGTGGCGTCGACGGTCGTGACCGCCAGGGGGCGCTCGGGCCACTCGGAGGACGGCAGGGTCTCGCCGAAGGTCGCGACCCGCTGGTCGTCGGTCTGCCCGGTCGTGACGCGGAGCGCCGCCTGTCCGAGCCGCGCACGGCCGTCCTGCTCGGAGGTCATCCCGGCGAGGGCCTGCTCGAACGCACGCTGCATCGCCTCGACGTCGATCACGCCCGGCTCCTCGTAGGTGGTGGGGAGCGGTGAGATCTGCTGCGCGAACGCGGCCTGCACGCCTCCGTGCCGGACGAAGGTGCCGACGACGCTGCCGGCGCTCGTACCCACCACCAGGTCCGCGGCACCGAGGTCGACGCCCGCGTCCTCGAGCGTCGCGAGGACACCGAGCTCCCACGCGATGCCGGCGACCCCACCACCGCCGAGGACGATCGCTCGGGATCCAGCGGTGGGCGGTGCGAGTTGGCTCATGCACCATGCTTACCAACTCCACGGCCTGCGCGGTGCGCGGACAGCGGCGCGGACGGACAGCGGTGCCCACGGGGTGCGGGGTCGGTGGTCGGCCGTACCGTCGTGGCGTGGGTCAGGGGAACGAACGAACGAGCAGCCGTCGGTACGGGGACGTCGTGCTGCCCGTCGTCGCCGCCGCCCTGCCCACCGCGGTGTTCCAGGTCCCGAACCTCGTCGGAGCCCCGGTGAGCAAGGCCGTGCTCGTCATCGTCGCGCTCGCCGTGTTCGTCGGGGTCGTCGTGTGGCAGGCCCTCCGGGCCCGTCGGACCGCCGCTGCCCGCCGTCGTGCGGAGGACGCCGGCGCCACGGCGCTCGCCGCGTACGAGGTCGCCGTGCAGTACGGCTTCGGTCAGATCGCCACGCGGCTCACCCGCTTCGCCGCCCACGACCACGCCACGCGACGGTCCGAGCTCGGGGCGTTCGCCGACCGGGCGGCCGCGGCCCTGGCGTTCTACCTGCTCCCGCACGTGCCGGACGTCCGCGCGAACGTGTACCTGCTGGCCCCGTCGCTCGACGCCCTCGAACCCATCGGGCACGGAGGTGCCGGGGACACCGCCGGGGTGTTCCGCGCGGGGACGCCGTACGGGGACCGCAACCTCGACTGGGTGCTGCAGGGCGGTCCGCCGCGGGTGGTGGGCGACCGCGAGTCCGACGTCGACGCGGTGGACGACGAGCCGGACTTCGACCCCCGGTACCGCTCGTACGTGGCCGTCGTCATCCGGGGCGAGGGCTACTCGTTCGGCATGCTGACGGTGGACTGCCCGACGCCGGACGCCTTCGCCGACCTCGACGTGCGGAACGTCGGCGTCGTGGCGCAGTACGTCGGGGTCGCCTGCACGCTGGCGTTCCCCGTGCGGCACCAGCACCGCTGAGGAGGCCCCGGGCACGTCCGGCGCGTCGACGCTGGTTGCCGTGACGACTGTCGGTCGGCAGTCGTACCCTGTCGGCATGACGAGCGTGCACCCGACCCCGCTGTCGTTCGGCCGTGCCCCGGTCCGTGCGACGGACCGGCGCGTCGACGCCACCGACGCCGACTACGACGACCCGCGGGTGGTCGCGGCGAACCTCGAGCGGGCGCTCCGTGCGGCCCGCGCCCGGCTGACCGGGCGCACCCGCCGCCGGTGACGTTCCTCCGCACGCACGGCTGACGCGGACTCAGCGGCTTGCCGTCCCTGGCGTCGGACGGCGGCGGCGGGCAGCGTCGGTGGGCGACGGGCGGCGTCTGGCGGCGTCGCACCACCGAAGTCGAACCGAACCGCGGGATTCGCCGGTTCGAGCCCACTTCGGTTGTGCGCCGCCGATGCGCGCCAGCGCCGAGCCGCGCCAGCGCCAGCGCCGAACCCGAGCCCGAGCCGCGCCGCGCCCTACTCGCCCTGCACGTCGATGAGCACCTTGCCGACCGTGTCCTGCTCGACGGCGTCGTGCGCTGCCGCGGTGTCCTCGAGCGCGAACCGCGTCAGCGGCAGCCCGGCGTCGTCACCCACGGGGAGGACCCCGTCGCGCAGTGCCTCGGTGATGTCCTCGGCAGCCGCGGAGAGTGCCTCGTCGCCGATCGTGTAGAGCAGCAGGAACTGGTACCGCGCGTTGATGCTCATGTTCGGCCGGATCGGCAGCGGCGCCTCGTCCCCACCGTTGTTCGCGTAGATCGACACGACGCCGTGGTTCGCCAGGACGTCGGCGACGAGGGCGGCGTTCTGCGGGATGGAGACCTCGACGACGATGTCGACGCCGTCGGACGCGATCGCGCGGATCTGCTCGGCGGCGTCGTCCGAGCGGTAGTTGACGGTGTGGTGCGCGCCGGCGGCGGAGGCGAGCGCGGCCTTCTCGTCGGAGCTGATCGTGGAGATGACGGTCGCACCGGCCCACCGTGCGAGCTGGATCGCGGCGTGGCCGACGGCTCCGGCGCCACCGGCGACGAGGACGGTCTTCCCCGCGAGCGCGCCAGGGGTCAGGCGCGCAGGGCCCTGCTCGTGCGTGGTCAGCGCGCGGTGGGCGGTCATCGCTGGGACGCCGAGCGAGGCGCCGACGTCGAACGAGACCCCGTCGGGCAGGCGGACGGCGCGGGACGCCGGCACGACGGTGGACTCCTGCGCGGTGCCCGTCGGCCGGGACGCCGCCGCCATGTACAGCCACACGCGGTCGCCGACGCCGAGGTCGTCGACCCCGGGCCCGACCGCGTCGACGACACCGGCACCGTCCTGGTTCGGCGTGATCTCCGGGAACGGCAGGCCGTCGCCGTAGGTGCCGCCCGCGCGGGCCTTCCAGTCCGTCGGGTTCACCCCGGAGACGACGACGCGGACGCGGACCTCGCCGGAGCTGGGCTCCTGCACGTCCCGGTCGACGAGGGAGAGGACGGACGAGTCACCGGGCTGGGAGTAGACGATCGATCGCATGGCTCCACGCAACCACGTCCGGCCGTGGAGGACACCGGGAACACCCGCCGCCCGCCCTGGGATCGGCACCGCCCCCGCGCGACACGGCCGCACCGCACCTCGCTCACCGCGCCGCGTCGTACTCCTCGCGAGCCACGCCGACCGCCGCCATGCGCGACGTCGCCCAGTCCTCGAGCGGCTGCAGCACCGCGCGGAGCGACCGTCCGGCGTCGGTGAGCTGGTACTCCACGCGCGGCGGGACCTCGGGGAAGACGGTCCGAGTCACCAGGCCGTCGCGTTCGAGCGCCCGGAGTGTCTGCGTGAGCATCTTCTGCGACACGCCCTGCACCTTCGCGGCGATCGCCGAGTACCGCACGGGACCGTCGGCCAGCGTGCCGATCACCAGCACGCTCCACCGGTCGCCGATGCGGTCGAGCAGCTGCCGCGAAGGGCAGTCCGCAGCGTAGGGGCTGTACTCCAGAACACGCACGTCGACCTCCGTCACGCACCACGAGGTGCCTACTTACTCGGAGAGAGTATCGCGCCTACAGTGGGCCGAGCACGTCCGCACCAACCGAACCAGGAGCACGCATGTCCACCATCGTCGTCTTCGGAGGCACCGGCTACGCCGGCTCCGCCATCACCCACGAGGCCCTCTCCCGCGGCCACCAGGTCGTCGCCGTCGCGCGCGACACCTCCAAGCTCGACCCCGCCGACGGCCTCACCCTCGCGCAGGGCGACGCGTTCGACGCCGACTTCGTGGCCGAGGTCACGACGGGCGCCGACGTCGTCGTCGTGGCACTCCACGCGGTCCAGTCGGACGGCAGCGAGCTCAAGGACCGCTTCCAGCACTTCGTCGACGCCGCCTCGGCTGCCGGCGCACGCCTCGGCATCGTCGGCGGAGCGGGCTCGCTGCTCGTCGCCGACGGCGGACCGGCCCTGTACGACACCCCCGAGTTCCCGGACGCCTTCAAGGGCGAGGCGAAGAGCCACGGCCAGGTCCTCGACGCGCTCCGCGCCTCGGACACCGACGTCGACTGGTTCTACGTCAGCCCCGCCGCCGCCTTCGGCAGCTTCAACCCGGGCGAGCGCCTCGGCACCTACCGTACGAGCGACGACCTGCTGCTCACGGACGCCGAGGGCAACTCCGAGGTCTCCGGCGCCGACTTCGCCATCGCGTTCGTCGACGAGATCGAGACGCCGGCACACCACCAGGCGCGCTTCGCCGTCGCCTACTGACCCGTCGCCTCCTGACCCGTCGCCCGCCTGACCCGTCGCACGACACCGGTGTCCAGCAGTCACGCCGCGGCTTTCCGCGGCGCGCAGCCTGGACACCGGTGTTCTGCAGCCACGCCAAGCACGACCACCACCACCACAGACCGGACGGGAGGCTCGGGGCGGGTCCGCCACGAGCCTCCCGTCCGCTGCGTCAGCGGTGTCCGACGATCGCCGGCAGCGGCATGTGGTGCCGCATCCGGACCGCCAGGTGGAAGCCCCCGCGCCGGGCGAGCACGACGCCGATCACGGCGGCCGCCGCGGCGGGCACGCCGCCGGCGACCATCATCCCGACGTGTGCGCCGAAGTGGTCGACGACCTGGCCCATGAGCGGTCCGCCGATGGCCTGGCCACCGAGCAGCACGAGGATGTAGAGCGACATCACGCGCCCGCGGATCGCCGTGTTCGAGGACAGCTGCACCATGGAGTTGGACGCGGTCTGGAACAGCAGCTGCGACATCCCGACGGCGACGAGCATCACGGTGAACGGGGCGATCACCGGGATCGAGCCGGAGACCACGAGCAGGATCCCGGTCCAGAACACCCCGCCGACGATCGTGCGCAGCCGGACCACCGCGCGCCGGGTCGACAGCAGCGCCCCGACCAGGGCGCCGACCGCGACGGCGGAGTTGAACAGGCCGTAGCCGCCCGCGCCGACGTCGTAGACCTGTGACGCGAAGGCCGACAGCAGCACGGGCATCGTCAGCGCGAAGACCGAGAAGAACGCCACCAGGATCACCGGCACGATGATCGTGGGCTTGCTGACGGCGTAGCGGAGGCCCTCGCGGAGCTGCCCCTTGCCGCGGGGCGCCGCCGGGGTGCGGTGCAGCTCGGACACGCGGAGGAACCCGAGCGTCACGACCACGGCCACGCAGGCGACGGCGTTGACGCCGAACGACCACCCCGCCCCGACGGCCACGAGCAGTGCGCCGGACAGTGCAGGGCCGATCATGCCGCCGAGCTGGAACACCGACGAGTTCACGCTGATGGCGTTCCGCAGGTGCTTGTGCCCGACGATCTCGGTGACGAACACCTGGCGCGCGGGGTTGTCGATCACGGTGACCATGCCGACCACGAAGGCGATCACCCAGATGTGCCACGCCTGCACCACCCCGGCCAGGGTCAGGGCGGCGAGCAGCGCGGAGAGCAGGGCGAAGGCGCCCTGCGTGATCATCATCAGCGCCCGCTTGGAGAACCGGTCGACGAGCACGCCGCCGAAGAGCCCGAACAGCAGCATCGGAGCGAACTGGCACGCGACGGTGATGCCGACCTGCGCCACGGAGCCGGTGAGCTGGAGGACGAGCCAGTCCTGCGCGATGCGCTGCATCCACCCGGCGGTCATCGCGACCAGGTTCGTCGCGGTGAACAGGCGGAAGTTCGGGACGGACAGGGCGATCAGTGTGTGCCGCCAGGGCGGACGCGTGGCCTGGATCGGGAGCGGTTCGGTGGGCGGGTGGAGGGTCGTCGATGACGCGCTCACAGTGGGGCTCTCCGGCGGTCGAGGGCGGGAAGGTACCCGTACAAAACTAGTTGCTGCGACCCCATTCGACACCCGTATGGTGGCTATCAGTCCATTGCGTTCTCGAATGGCCGCGCGACCGGAGGGCCCACCGTGATCGATCCCGTGCTCCTGCAGACCTTCCTCGCGGTCGCCGAGACCCGCAGCTTCACGCAGGCCGGGGCGCGCCTCGGCATCAGCCAGCCGACGGTGTCGCAGCACGTCCGACGGCTCGAGACCGCGGTGTCGAGGACCCTCGTGGCGCGGGACACCCGGGGCGTGACCCTGACCGACAACGGCGACGCGATGGCCGGGTTCGCGCGGACGATCCTGGCGGCACACGCCACCGCGGACGCGTACTTCTCGGGCTCGGCGACGCGCGGACGGCTCCGGTTCGGCGCGGCGGACGACCTCGCGATCACGCAGCTCCCGCGCATCCTGCGGGACTTCCGACGCCTGCACCCGCAGGTGAACCTCGAGCTGACGGTCAACCAGTCGTCACCGCTGCTCCGCCGGGTGCACGCGGGCCAGCTCGACCTGGTGTTCATCAAGCAGACGGCGGGGGAGTCGGCCGAGGGCACCCGCGTCGCCACGGACCAGATGGTGTGGATGGCGCAGGACGGCATCGCCGTGGAGCGTGACGAGCCCGTGCCGCTCATCGTCTACCAGGCGCCGAGCATCAGCCGGCAGATGGCGATCGACGCGCTCGAGGCTGCCGGCCGAACCTGGCGCATCACCTGCAACACCCGCGACGTGAACGGCGTCCTGGCAGCCGTCCGTGCGGGCATCGGCGTGGCGGTGTTCCCGCACTCGCTCATCCCCGCCGACCTGGTGAAGGTGTCGCAGCGACTCGGGCTGCCCGACCTGCCGGCCGTCGACTACGTCCTCATCGCCAACCCGACGGTGCAGCGCGAGCCGATCGACGCCCTGACGAACGCGATCCTGTCACGCGGGGTCGTCCGCGCGGTCTGACGCGTGGGACGCGTCAGGGGGCGAGCATGGGGACGACGCCCGTGCCCGTGATGTCGGGCAGCGTCACGCCGGCCATCGGCAGCACCGCGTTCGCGACCGCCCACAGCAGCACGAGGGTCCCGACACCGCCGAGCACCGCCCCGAGCAGCGCGACCGGCCGTTGCCACGTGACGGCCGGGTGCCGCAGGGTCGCGACCGAGCAGACGAGCGCGACGAGCCCGAGCAGCAGCCCGGCGGCGTGCACCGTCGCGGGAGCCGTGAACCACCAGGCCGCCAGACCGGTCGTCGCCAGCGCCGCGAGCGCACCGACCACGGCACCCGGGGTCGCCCCGATCGTCGTGCGTCGCCTCGTCTGCTCGGCCTGCGCGCCGGACGGGAGGCTCGACTCGGCTTCCTCGGACCCGGTCACCGCCGTCGCGGTGCCGGTCGCGAACGGTGCCGTCGCGGAGGACGTGGCCGGGGCGGTGACGGTGGGCGCGGCGAGCACCGTGTCGAAGGGGGTGGTCGGGGCCGGGGCCGCGACGGGTGCGCCGACGCCCTGCTGGTGGGCGAAGCGGCGGGGCGTGCGGTAGCCGACGGGGCCGGAGGGCTCGGTGTCGGTGCCCTCGACGACGACGTGTTCCAGACCGGGGACGGAGAACCGCGGCTGCCCGGTGCGCGGTGCGACCGGTCCGGCGTGCACGCCCGTCGGTGCCGGCGCGTTCATGCCGGCGCCGACCAGCGCCGCAGGTCGTGCCCCGGCCCTCGTCACGGCGTCGGCGTCGACGGCGTCGACGGGGGAGACGGGCGCGGGGAGCTCGGTGGCGCGGTCGAACGGACGGGTGTGGACCGTCGGCGAGGTGGGCGCCGGCGGCAGGTGCTCCTCGGACGGCATGAAGTCCGGGACGACGACCTCGGGGTGCTCGGCACCGGGCGCGCTCAGCGGGGCCGGCACCGAGCCGGGGGTGACGTGCGACGGGGTGGACCCGGCCGTGTGTGCCGCCGGAGCGCTCGTGGCGGAGGCGGGGGGAGCCTCCAGGACGGTGCTGCCCTGGGCGCCCTCGACGTAGGGTGCCGTCACCCAGGCCGGGACGGGCCGGCGGGGCCGATCGGAATCGGGCATGCGGTGTGACGCCACGTGTGCTGCTCCCTACCGTCGGCGGATCCACCGTCAGTTCTAGCCGGAAGACGTGGTCCTGGCGCAGCCCCAGTTCCGGGGTCGCGCCGGTACGGTCGGAGCATGACCGGCATCGAACACCGTCCTCTCGGCCCCTCGGGGCTCGTCGTCTCCACCGTCGGACTCGGCTGCAACAACTTCGGCAGGCCGGGGACGGTGACCGAGACGCAGGAGGGCACCGACGCCGTCGTGCACGCGGCGCTCGACGCCGGCGTCACCCTGCTGGACACGGCGGACATCTACGGCGGGACGCCGGGGCAGTCGGAGACGATGCTCGGTGCGGCGATCGCGGGACGCCGGGACGAGGTCGTGCTCGCGACGAAGTTCGGCATGGACATGGGCGGGGCGAACGGTCCCGACTGGGGCGTGCGCGGGTCCCGGCGCTACGTGCGGCTCGCGGTGGAGTCGTCCCTGCGGCGCCTCGGCACGGACTGGATCGACCTGTACCAGATGCACCGACCGGACTCGGTCACGCCGATCGAGGAGACCCTGTCGGTCCTCGACGACCTGGTGCGCGAGGGCAAGATCCGCTACGTCGGGCACTCGAACTTCGCCGGGTGGCAGATCGCCGAGGCCGAGCTGACCGCGTCCATCGCCGGCACCACCGCGTTCGTCTCCGCGCAGAACGAGTACAGCCCGCTGTCCCGCGACGTCGAGGCCGAGGTGCTGCCGGCGGTCCGGGCGTACGCGCTCGGGTTCCTGCCGTTCTTCCCGCTGTACAACGGGCTGCTCAGCGGCAAGTACACCCGCGGCGACCGCCCCCAGGACGGCCGCCTGACCCGGCTGAAGCCCGAGCTGCTCGACTCCGCCCCGTGGGACGTGCTCGAGGAGTACCAGCGCTTCTGCGACGAGCGGGGCGTCACGATGCTGCAGGCCACCTTCGCCTGGCTCCTCGCACAGCCCGGGCTCACCAGCGTCATCGCCGGTGCCACGCGGCCGGAGCAGATCACGCAGAACGTCGACGCGGGGACCGCCTGGGTGCCGAGCGAGGACGACCTCGCCGAGATGACGGTCGTGTTCGACGCGGCCTGACCCGGTCCCCGGTCGCCGGACCGTGGACGACGAGGGGCCGGGCACGCGTGCTGCGTGTCCGGCCCCTCGTCGTGGTGCGGGTGGGTCACATGTCGCGGTAGCGCTTCGCGTCCGCGACGGCCTGCTCGAGCTGGAGCGCGTCGAACTGCTGCGTGTAGCCGGGGGTGTCGCGCTGGATGCGCCATCCCTCGGACAGCGCGCCGATGTCGACCGGCTCGAAGCCGAACTCGTCGATGAGGTCCGCCACGGTCTGCTTCGCCCCGGCGTCGTCCCCGGCGACGATCAGTGCACGACGGTGCTGCGTCCCACGGGGCGAGCCCTGCGCGGGCAGGTCGGGGGCGTAGATGTGGTTGAAGGCCTTCACGACGCGGGCGCCGGGCAGGTGGTCCTGCAGGAGCTCCGCCGTCGTGGTGGTCTCGTCGTCGAGCGCCTGGATGTGGCCGTCGCGCTCCGGGTAGTAGTTGTTCGTGTCGATCACGACCTTGCCGACGAGCGGCTCGACCGGGATGCTCTCGATCGCGGCGAGCGGCACCGTCACCACGACGAGGTCGCCGGCTGCTGCCGCCTCGTCACGCGTGACCGCACGCGCCCGGTCGCCCAGTTCGGACACGAGGTCCGTGAGCGTCTCCGGTCCGCGCGAGTTCGCGATCGCGACGTCGTACCCGTTCTGCACCGCCAGCCGTGCCAGCGCTGATCCGATGTTGCCTGCTCCGATGATGCCGATGGTGGTCATGCCAGGAGTCAACGCCGTGCCTGCTGACGCATTCCGAGGCATGATGGCGACATGGCACACGAGTTCCGCGACGAAGCCGACCAGCGTCGGTACGCCATGTACGTCGACGGGGAACTCGTGAGCGTCCTGGACTACCGCGAGAACGACGACGCCGTCACGTTCCCGCACACGTACACGGTCCCTGCGCACCGTGGACACGGGTACGCCGGCGAGCTCGTCGCGTACGCGGTGGACGACGTCGAGGCCAGGAACGACAAGCGCATCGTGCCGATGTGCTGGTTCGTCGGCACGTGGTTCGACGAACACCCCGAGAAGACCCCGCTCCTCAGCCGCAACGTCGCGGACTGAGCCCGTTCGACAGGACCATCCCGTGCAGCAGATCGTCCCCTTCCTCTGGTTCGACGGCCAGGCCGAGGAGGCCGCCACCTTCTACGCGTCGGTGGTCCCGGACTCCTCGGTCGACCACGTGGAACGCCTCCCCGACGGCTCCACCATGGTCGTGGCGTTCCGCCTGCACGGACAGCCCTTCCGCGCGATGAACGCCGGCCCCGGGCACCCGCACTCCGATGCGATCTCGTTCCAGATCGACGTCGACGACCAGGCGGAGCTCGACCGGATCTGGGACGCGTTCCTCGACGCCGGCGCCACCCCGTCGATGTGCGGCTGGCTCACCGACGCCTGGGGGGTCGCATGGCAGGTGACCCCGGCGAACTGGGGCGAGCTGATGAGCGCCGGCGGTGACCCGGCCGGGGCCGCCCGCGCCTTCGAGGCGATGCGGCAGATGGTGAAGCTCGACATCGACGAGCTCCAGGCGGCGATCCGCGGCTGACGCTCCCCAGGGGGCACCACGGCTGCCGGTACTGTGACCGGCAGGGGAAGAGCGCCGGCCCACCGGCGTGCAACAAGCTGGAGGCACGATGGACCACCCGAGGTCCGACGTCCGCAACGCTGACATCGGACGCGCCTACACGGAGCTCTCGCGCATCACACGCCGCGCGAGCATCCGCGCCCGCGGCAACGACGCCGTGCTGAGTGTCGTCGACCAGTCGCTCGTCGACTTCGTCGTGCAACACCCCGGCTGCATGGCCATCGACATCGCCCGGTACCTGCGCCTGAACCGGTCGACGATCTCCCGGCAGCTGGCCGGCCTCCTCGCCGCGGGCCTGATCCGCACGACGGACGGCGGCACGGGCAACGCGAAGCCCCTCGAGGCGACACCGGCGGGGTGCGCCGCGCTGGAACGGTCCGTGCAGCTGCACCGCGACGCCCTCGACGAGCGGATCGCCAGCTGGTCGGACGACGACATCGCCCTGCTCGCCGGACTGCTCGAACGCCTCGGCGCCGCGGACGAGGCCGGGCTCCCCGTGCCCAACCGGGTGCCCGACGCGTGAGCACCTCGCTCCTGCTGCTCTCCGACACCCACCTGCCGAAGCGCGCCAAGGACCTGCCAGCGGCGCTCTGGGCCGACGTCGACGCCGCCGACCTCGTCGTGCACGCCGGGGACTGGGTCGACCTGGCGACGGTCCAGACGCTCCAGGCCCGCAGCCGGTCGTTCGTCGGGGTGCGCGGCAACAACGACGACGCGCCGGGCTTCGAGGAGCGCCTGTCGCTGGTCGAACACGTCGACGTCGAGGAGCTCCGCATCGCCCTCGTGCACGAGACCGGCGCCGCCACCGGCCGGGAACGCCGTGCGGCAGCGACGTACCCGGGGACGGACGTGCTCGTCTTCGGTCACTCCCACATCCCGTGGGACACCCGCGTCACCGGCCCCGGGGTCGGCGGGACGACCGGGGCCCTCCGCCTGCTCAACCCCGGGTCGCCCACCGACCGCCGGCGTCAACCCGACTTCACCTGGATGCGCTGCTCGGTCGACGGGTCGGCGCTCGCCGTGGAGCTGGTGCGGCTCGCCCCGGGGGCGACCGAGCCGTCGGTCAGCCCGAGCACGCCCACCGCCGACGTCGTGGTGCCCGCAGCGCGGTAGCCCCGCCCGTCCGGGGAGCCCGGCGCACCCACCGCGTCGCCCGTCGGCATCCGGAAGAACGCCAGCTCCCACGCGACCGACGCCCGGAACGCCCGGGCCATCGCTCCGCGCACGGCGGGGGAGGCTCCCCGCGCCAGGTCCTCGACGTGCTCCGTCGCCGCCGCGCTCGACGCCGCGAACCCGGGGTCCCCGTACGCCGTGACCCAGTCGGCGTACGGATGCAGCTCGCCTGCGCCCGGCAGGACCGCGGCCGCGCCGAACTGCGCTCCGACCCAGGCGTAGACCCGGAAGCACGGCAGCACCGCGGCGGCGAGCACGGCGACGTCGTCCGCCTCCGCACAGGCCGCCAGGTGCGCCAGGTAGCCGGCGCACGTCGGGTCGACCGCGTCGTCGGCGCGGGTGCCGGCGAGCCGTCGGTGGTGCAACGAGGCGGCCTCCTCGGCGCACCCGGCAGCCGCAGCCGCCCAGAACGCCGCCGCCGGTCCCGCTGAACGCTCCCCGACCGCCCCGAGGTGCCGCTCGTACGCCCGCAGGTAGTGCACGTCCTGCGCCAGGTACCCGGCGAAGACGTCGGGGTCGAGCGTGCCGTCCGCCATCCCGCGCAGGAACGGGGTGTCGATCGTCGCCGCGAGCAGCTCCTCGGCGTCGGTCCACCACAGGTCGGTCGACCGGACCGGGGGGAGCGCCCGTCGCACCAGCGCCCCGTGGTCCACCGGCCCGTTGCCGCTCCCGACCTCGAGCGCGTCGGCACCCTCGAGCGCCGCCGTCAGCCAGTCCTTCGCCCCGCGGACCGCGAGCTCCCAGTCACCGTGCCGTGCCGCGAGGGTCGCGATCGCACTCGA
Source organism: Curtobacterium sp. VKM Ac-1395 (assembly GCF_015350975.1). Taxonomy (GTDB): domain Bacteria; phylum Actinomycetota; class Actinomycetes; order Actinomycetales; family Microbacteriaceae; genus Curtobacterium. The sequence continues at coordinate 69,088 of NZ_JADKRX010000006.1, read as the reverse complement.
CAGCGAACACCCCGTGCCGTGCGTGTTCCTCGTGGGCACCCGGGGACCCCGGAAGACCCGGACGGCGCCGTCGGACGCGACGAGCACGTCGTCCGAGGTGCTGCCGCCCGCGTGCCCGCCCTTCGCCAGCACGAGCACGTCCCACCGTCGGGCGACGGCCAGCGCCGCGACGACGGCGTCCGCGTCGACGGTCTCGGAACCGGCGACTCCGGCGACTCCGGCGAGCCCAGCCAGCACCGCCAGCTCGCTCCGGTTCGGCGTGACCAGGTCCGCGAGGGCGAACAGCTCCGTCATCGCGACCTCGGCGTCCGCGTCGAGCAGCCGGTCGCCGCTCGTGGCCACCATCACCGGGTCGACGACCACGACGGGCGGCCGGTGCGCCTGCAGCCAGTCGGTGACCTCGCGGACGACCGCCGTCGTGCCGAGCATCCCGATCTTGACCGCGTCCACGACCACGTCGTCCGACACCGCGTCGAGTTGGTCCCGCAGCACCGTCACGTCCGGCATGTGCACCGACCGCACCCCGTGCGTGTTCTGCGCCACCACCGCGGTCACCACGGCCATGCCGTAGCCGTCGTGCGCCGCGATCGCCTTGAGGTCCGCCTGCAGCCCGGCCCCACCGGTCGGGTCGGTCCCGGCGATGCTGAGCACGCGCACCGGCCCGCTCACCGCACACCGCCGGCGGGGAGGCTCGACACCCGTCCGCCACTCGGCTGTCCGCCGAGCGGGCGACCGGCACCACCGCTCCACGCCGCCACGTACGCAGCGGCCGCCGCACCGGGGTCCGGCGCGGCGCAGATCCCCGAGACGACGGCGACCCCCGCCGCCCCGGCAGCGGCCAGCGGCGCCACGTCGTCGAGGTCGACCCCGCCGATCGCCACGCAGGGCAGGTCGGTGGCCGCGGCGATCCTGGCGAAGCCGTCGTGCCCGAGCGCCGGCGGGTGGTCCGGCTTCGTCGTCGTGGGGTGCACGACCCCCACCCCGAGCAGGTCGACGGTCCCGCGGGGGAGCCGCACCAGGGCGTCGAGGTGCGCCGGGGTGTTCGCAGTCAGTCCGACGTGCGCGTCCGGTCCGAGCAGCGCCCGCGCCGCGGACACCGGCACGTCGGACTGCCCCAGGTGCACGCCCGCCACCCGGTGTCCGGCGAGCCGGGCAGCCAGGGCGACGTCGAGCCGGTCGTCGACGACCACCGCGGCCCGGTCGCCCACCGCGTCGGCGACGGCCACCGTCAGCGCGAGGAGGTCCCTGGCGCTCGCGTCCTTGTCCCGCACCTGCACGATCCGGACCCCCGCGTGCACGGCCGCCCGGACGACGCCGAGCACCCCGATCCCGTGCCGGTCGCACAGCATCCCGTCGGTCACCAGGTACACGCCGACGTCGTTCACGCGGCACGCTCCTCGGTGACCCGGGCCACGCGGAGCACGTCCTCGGGGGTCAGCGACGCCAACCGGTCGAGGAACAGCGGCTGGAACGTGCCGGGGCCACCGGCGTCGGCCGCCGCGAGCTCCGCCGCGACCGTGTGCACGAGCGTCCCGGCCACGGCAGCAGCACCCGGGTCCTCCGGCGACACCGCCGTGAACGCCGCGATCACGGCACCGAGCGCGCACCCGCCACCCGTGATCCGCGTGAGCAGCTCCGACCCGTTCGCCACCCGCACGACCGTGCCCGACCAGTCCGGGGCGCCGGACCCGGCCACCAGGTCGACGGGACCGGACACGGCGACCGCGCCCACGAGCCTCCCGGCCGCGTCGACCGAAGCCGCACGCGCGTCGTCGGTGCCGGCCGTGCTGTCGACCCCGCGTCCACCGGCGGAGGCGCCGAGCAGCGCGAGCACCTCGGAGGCGTTGCCGCGCAGCACCGTCGGGCCGATCGCGAGCAGGTCCCGCGCCAGGGCCGTCCGGACCGGGAGCGACCCCACGGCGACCGGGTCGAGCACCCACGGTGTGCCGTGCTCGACGGCAGCGGTCGCCGCCTCGACCGACGCCACCCGGGGCTCCGCGTGCGGGGTGCCGGTGTTCACCAGCAGGGCGTCGGCGACCCGGGCGAACGGACCGGCCTCCGTCGGCACGTCGACCATCGCGGCCGAGGCGCCGAGCGCGAGCAGGACGTTCGCCGTCACGTTCTGCACCACGGTGTTCGTGATGCACTGCACCAGGGGACTCCTGGCACGGACGGCCTCGAGCAGTTCGGCGGTGCGTTCTGGCCACACGGGCGCAGCGTTCTCCATGGACGATCCCTTCGCGAGTACGAGCTCGAGCAGGTTCGACGGGTGTGATCTCAGCCGCTGGTCGCGGCACCCCGTGTCTCGAGCAGCACGGTACACGACGCATGTCAGGCGCGTGTGCCAGGGTGGACAGGTGCCAGACGTCCTGCCCCCCGGTCCGCCGCCCGGCCCCCGCGACCCCGGCGACGCCTGGGCGTACGGACCCGACGGCACCAAGGCGTGGGGGCTCTTCGGTGCCTCCGGACTCCTCGTCGACGACGGCCACGGCCGCGTCCTCCTGCAGCACCGCGTCGAGTGGAGCCACCACGGCGGCACCTGGGGCATCCCCGGCGGCGCCCGGCACCAGCACGAGGACGCCGTCACCGGTGCACTCCGCGAGTCCGCCGAGGAAGCCGGCGTGCCCCTCGACGGCATCGACCTCCGGCACACCGCCGTGCTCGACCTCGGCTTCTGGACCTACACGACCGTTGTCGGCCGCGCCGCACGGCCGTTCGAACCCGTCATCGCCGACCGCGAGAGCCTGGCGCTCGACTGGGTCCCCGTCGAGGCCGTCGACGACCTGCCCCTGCACCCGGGCTTCGGCCGCTCCTGGCCCGCACTCCGCGCCACGCTCGACACCAGCCCGCACGTCGTCGTCGACGCCGCGAACGTCGTCGGCAGCGTGCCCGACGGCTGGTGGAAGGACCGCTCCGGCGCCGCCACCCGGCTCGTCGACGGGATCACGGCGCTCGCCGCGGTGGGGCTGCCCGCCGAGGCCCTCGGGCTCGACTCCGCCACGTGGTGGCCGCGGTGGACCGTGGTGCTCGAGGGCGACGCACGCGGTGCCGACGTGGCCACGGGTCCCGGGGGCGGCGACGGTGTCGGCGGTACGCCCGGTGTGGCCGTCGTGCGGGCGCCCGGCTCCGGTGACGACGCCATCGTGGCCGCGGCGGCCGACGCCGTGGCGGCCGGTGACGGACCCGTCGTCGTGGTGACGGCGGACCGCGGGCTCCGGGACCGCGTGGTCGCACTCGGGGCCAGCGTGCAGGGGCCGTCCTGGCTCCGCGAACGGCTCTAGTCACGCTCGACCGGACCACCCCGCGACGCCGCCGCGGTCCCACAGCCGGGTCACGCGGCGACGCCGCCGCAGTCCCACGACCGCGCTCTCTGCGCGGCCGGGCCGACAAGCGCACGTCTGCAGTTGGATCGCGCCAACTCCGCCGGTGACCGCTACGCTGACCTGCACGCCGGTGCGGTCAGCCAGACGACCGCGACGACGAAGGCACGTCAACGGAGACGACCGCGACAGGAGACTCCCATGGAGCGCATCACGAAGGCCGACGACCGGGTCCACCGGCCGGCAGGCCCCTGGACGCCTACCGTCCACCGGCTCCTCGCCCACCTGCACGAACAGGGGTTCGTGGCAGCGCCGGAGCCCATCGCCCTCGGGGACGCCCTCGAGACCGTGTCGTTCGTGCCCGGGGTCGCCGGCGAGTACCCGTGGACCGAGGACGTCGCGAGCGAAGCGGCCCTCGTCACGAGCGCCCGCATGCTCCGGCACTACCACGACGCCGCCGCGACCTTCCCGCTCGACGACACCGTCGACGTGTGGTCCCAGGCACACCGGGCACCCGTCGAGACCGTCGTGCACGGCGACTTCGCCCCGTACAACTGCGTGTACGACGGCATCGCGGCGGTCGGCCTGATCGACTTCGACACCGCCCACCCCGGCCCCCGCGTCTGGGACGTCGCGAGCGCGGTGTACCGCTTCGCCCCGTTCACCACCGGCGTGGTCGAGGGCCGCGCGGCACCGACGCTCGAGGCCCGCCTGGCCCGCGCCGCCGAGTTCTGCCGGGCGTACGGGCTCGACGACGTCTCCAGGAGCCGGGTCGCCGAGACGATGGTGTCCTCGCTCGTCGCCATGGTGACCCTCATGGAGACCGAGGCGGCCGCCGGCAACCCGAAGTTCATCAGCGACCTGCAGCACGGCCACGCCGACCTGTACCGCGCCGACGTCGCCTACCTCGAGGACCACCTCGACGAGATCGCCGCCGCGGTGGCGTGATCTCCGCGGCCGTGGCGTGAACTCCGCCGCCTGACGGGCCGCGGCCGGCGGGGACGACGCCCCACGAGCCTCCCGGCCGCCGTTCAGCGCGCACACGGCTGGTGCTCGCGCTCGCTCCGGTAACGTACCGCAGGCCATGACGGACAGCCCGGCCGACGCCACCCCCTACGAAGTCCTCGGCGTCGCCGCGACCGCCGACGACGAGGCCCTGCGCCGTGCCTACCGGCGCGCCGCCCGCGAGACCCACCCCGACCTCGGCGGCGACGCCGTGCGGTTCCGACAGGTCCAGGTCGCGTGGGAGCGCATCGGCACACCCGCAGCGCGTCGCGCCTACGACGCCGGTGGGTCCCGGCCCTCGTCCGCGCCGTCCGGCTCGTCCGCGTGGTCAGCGTCCGCCGGGAGGCCCGGATCGGGTCGCGACGCCTACGCACCGCCCGCAGCGCGGCGCGACTCCCGCCCCCGGGCCCGGTCCCACGGACACCCCGGTGGTCGGTCGCGTGAGGTCTTCCTCGCCGCCGAGCGCGAGTGGGTCGGCCTCGGCGACCCCATCGAGGACCCGTACGACCCGTCCCTCATCCGCAGCGCTCCCCGGTACATCCGTCGACTGCTCGGGGAGGCCCTCGCCGAGGAGTCGACCGCCGCCATCGTCGCCGACATGGGCATCGGCGTGACCGTCTGGCACGACCTCGACGCCGGGGCCGAGGGCAAGCTCGACCACGTCGTGCTCATGCCGAGCGGGCTCTGGGCGCTCGAGTCCATCGACTGGGGCGGCCCCGTCCGCGTCGAGCACGGGGACATCGTCGGCGAGACGCTCGAACCGGGGGAGCGTCCGGTCAAGGAGCTCGTCCGCGCCGCGCGTGCCGTGCAGAAGCAGACGCGGGTGCGGTTCACCGGGCGGATCCTCGTCGTGCCGGACTCCGCGGTCGACACCGACGTGCAGCTCGTCGGCCCGCAGCGGAAGCCCACGGCGTTCGTCGTGCGTCGCAGTGCGCTCGGACAGGTGCTCAACGGCATCTGGTCGCCCGAGGGCACCGTGGACGTGTTCGACGTCCGCGACCGACTGCAGCAGACCGTCCGGTTCGTCTGACGTCCGGTCGGGCTGATCGGGCCGGTCGGGCCGGTCGGGCCGCCAGGCTGGTCGGCCCGTGCCGGCTCAGTGGCCGCGGAGCTTCTCGAGGTCGCGGCGCTCCCGCTTGCTCGGGCGTCCGGCACCGCGGTCGCGCATCGGGACGAAGCCCGCTTCCTCCTTCGGCAGACGGGCCGGGGTCAGGTCGTCGAGGTGCTTCGCCGCCTCGGTCGCGCCGACGCGCTTGAGGATCAGGCTCTTCACGACGACGATCCGGTCGAAGCCGGCCTGTCGCACGCGGACCTCGTCACCCGGGCCCACCGGCTGCGAGGGCTTCGCCCGCTCACCGTTCACCTTCACGTGGCCGGCCTTGCACGCGGTCGTCGCGGCGGACCGGGTCTTGGTGATCCGGACCGCCCAGATCCAGCTGTCCACCCGGGCCTTGTCCATGCCCCCAGCCTAGGCGCGCCCGCCACGAGCTCCCTCGATGCCGACCGGTGGGCGTGGGGCAGCCCGTACGCTTCCCGGGTGGGCACGGACGAGCAGGCGGGCATCGCGCGGGCACTGGCACTCGGGCTGCTGCGGGACGCCGAGCTCGGGGAGCGGGTCGTCGTCCGGGCACACGACGCCGGGGGAGCACGCGACGCGCTCGGGGACCTGGTCGCACGGACGGCGGACTCCGTCACGGTGGACACCCGCCGGGGCCTCGTCGAGGTCGCCCTCCAGGACGTCGTCGCCGCCAAGCGCGTTCCCCCGCCACCACCGCGCCGCCCGCGCCTGCGCTGAACCCGCACGGCGAGCCGCCCGTGGAAGCGCCCCCGCCCCGTCGTAGCCTTGCGCCCATGGCAGTCCCCGTCCCGCTCGGCACCGAGGACCGCACCGCACGCGTCGTCCTCCGTCGCCCCGACTCCTGGCAGCGTGCGGACACGGCGCAGGCAGACCTCCGCGTGGTGGGCGACGACGTCGTTCTCACCGTGCGTTCCCGCCCGAGCGACCGCTCCATCGGCGACGAGAACGCCTCCCTGCTCGACCGCCTGCCCGGCTCCGTCGACGGCCTGCTCCTGGTCGGCTGCGACGTCTGGACCACGGTCGGCGCCCCCGCCCGGCTGGTCGAGTACGTCCGCCCGGACGCCAGCGCGGAGGAGGACGACGGCCCCGGCGACATCATCGGCGCCCACCTGCTCTTCGTCACCGGCCGGCACCGCGTCGACGTGACGATCGAACGGCCCCTCGCCCGCCTCGCCGACACCGACGACCTCGTCTTCGCCGTCCTCGACTCCGTCCGCGCCGTCGGCCCCGTCACCACCGGCACCACCCGCGACCTCGAGACCCTGCCGGCGCCGCTCGCCCCGACCACGGTCGATGGCCCCCGACTCACCCCCGAGGCCCTCGCCACCCTGCAGGGCATCGCCGGGAAACGGTGGAACCCGACGCTCCTCCGCACACCCGGCGGCCGCGAACTCGTCGACGCCGGCTTGGTCGGACGCTTCGGCACGCTCCCCGCGGGCACCCAGGCGCTCCTGGAGCCGTGGACAGCGGAGACCCAGCCGACCGTGTTGGAACAGCACCGACCCGACGGGCGGGTGGCGCGCCTCCAGGCTTGGTCCCGCACCGTCGTCGACGCACCGGACGACACGGGTGCGGTCCTCACGCGGCTCGCTCCGCAGCGCGTGGTGGCGCTGGCGGCCGGGAGGCTCGGCGTGCGTCCGACGTGGACCTTCCCGTTCCGCACGGGGTCGCTCCGGGCGGACCTGCTCGACCGACGGCTCGCCGGCGGGGACGACGCTCCCGAGCTGCCGGCTGCCGTCGCCGAGGCGGACCCGCGGCTGGCACGGTTCTGGGCTGCGCCCTGGACGGTCTCGTACGTCCGCCGGCCGGGGAAGCCCACCCCGGTCACCCTCGTGCACGCGGAGGGCATCGGCTTCGCGCGCGTCGGACGCACGGAGGCCGGCGCCTCCGCGTTCTCTGCGGAGTCACCGGCCAACGTGTACCGATCGGTCGTACGGGCGTTCCTGCCGCCCGTTCCCATCGAGTCCTAGGCGGCGGGACCAGCGGTCAGGGTCACGGTGACGGTGCTCGCCGCGCCGGTGGTGTCCGTGTAGGCCACCGACACCCGGTCGCCCACCGACTTCGACTGGATGACCTTCGTCAGCTGGTCGGCGCTCGTGACCGCGGTGCCGTCGACCGAGGTGATCGTGTCCCCGGCGGCGAGCCCGGCCGCGGCGGCACCGGAACCGTCGACGGTGCCCGCGACCGCGACGCCGCCGGTGGTGGCCGTCCCGCTCACCTGCACCCCGAGGAACGCGGGCAGCCCGATCGTGATCGTGCCGGACGCGTCGCCCGACAGGATCTTCTGCGCGATCGACTTGGCGGTGGCGATCGGGATCGCGAACCCGGTGACGTCCGAGCTGCCGGAGGAGGCCGCGGTCGCCATGCCGACGACCTCGCCCTCGCTGTCGAGGACCGGACCACCCGAGTCGCCGGAGACGATGTCGGCCGCGACCTGGATGAGCCCGGTGAGGGACTCGGTCCCGGTGCCGGACTCGCTCTGCACCTGGATGTCCTGGTCCGTCGCGGTGACGGTGCCCGCGGCGGCGACCAGGTTGCCGGTGCCCTCCGCGTTGCCGACGTCCGTCACGGCGTCGCCCGTCTTCGCGCCTCCGTCGTCGTCGAGCGACACCGTCGACAGCCCGGAGGCGTCCTTGAGCTTGAGGACCGCGACGTCGTTCGTGGCGTCGGCGCCGACGACCTGGGCGTCGTACTCCTTGCCGGTGGTCTCGTCCGTCACGCTGATGCTCGTCGCGCCCTGGATGACGTGGTTGTTCGTCAGGATCGTGCCGTCGGACGTCAGCACCATGCCGGTGCCGGCGGCCTGCGACGCCGCGTCGTAGTTCAGGATCGTGTCGATGGTGACGACGCCCTTCTTCTGGGCGGCGGTGGCGGCCGTGGCAGGGGACTGCGTGCCGGTGCTCGACCCGGTGCCGCTGCCGTCGGTGCCTCCGGTACCGCCCTCCGTGCCGCTGCCCGTGCCGTCACCGGGGACGGTGAAGCCGTTCGTGCCGCTGCCACCCGTGCCGGTGCCGGACCCGCCGCGGGGCAGGGTCGTGGAGCCCTGCGACTGGCTCGACGTGGTCTGCGTGCCGTGCGAGGAGAGCCCGAGCGCGGTGCCCCCGGCCGCGCCGACGATGGCGAGCGCTGCGACACCGGAGCCGATCACCAGCCCGAGGCGGCGACGCTTCGACGTACCGGGACGGGGCCCGAACGCACCGCTCCAGCCGGTCGCGTCGGCGGGGTGTGCGGCGCCGTAGGGCGTGCCGTGCTGCGCGGCGTGCGACCACGAGGCCGTGCCGGCGAGGGCGGGGCTGCCGATGAGGTACGGGCCGTGGCCGTCGTGCGTGTAGGCGTACGGGCCGGAGCCGTCCGGGGCGTAGAGGTACGGGCCCGAGCCGTCGAAGGCGTAGGCGGGTCGGAGCGTCGACCGGTCGGCGTGCGGTGCGTCCCACGAGGCGCGGGGTGCGCTGGCCTGTGCGTCGATCGGCGTGGTGCCCGGTTCGGCGTCGGGGTTCTGGTTCTCGTTCATCGGTGCTCTCCGGTCGCTCTCGACTCCCCGGTCGGGTGTCGATGGATCGAGTACAGGCCCGCTTCCCATGGAGAACCTATGAACGGGCACTGCGTGCGCTCACGACTCGCTCGGCGATCACCGAGCGGGCACACCGGGTTAGGGTTGCCGGAGCTCCCATGCGCTCTCCGTCCTCCACCCCGCCCGCGCCCAGTTCCGTGCCACGACTCGTCGGCGCGACCGTGCTGGCCGTCGTCGTGCTCGTCGTGGCGGTCGCCCTGAGCATCGCCTTCGGGTCACGGCCGATCCCGCTCGCGGCGGTGTTCGACGCCGTCACCCACCCGGGTCGCGACGACGAGATCGGGTTGATCGTCCTCGGCAACCGCGTCCCGCGCACGGTCGTCGGCCTGCTCGCGGGGGCGGCCCTCGGCGTCGCCGGTGCCGTGATGCAGGGCGTCACGCGCAACCCGCTCGCCGACCCGAGCGTGCTCGGCATCAACTCCGGAGCCGCGTTGGCCGTCGTCGCCGGGATCGCGCTCTTCGGCATCAGCGGCACCGCGGCCTACCTGCCCTTCGCGTTCGCCGGGGCGGGGCTGGCGGCGCTGCTCGTCTACGGCATCGCCTCGGTCGCGCGGCGCGGCCTCACCCCGGTCGGCCTCGCGCTCTCCGGTGCGGTCGTCGCGGCGGCCCTCGCCTCGGTCACCACGGCGGTGCTCGTGACGAGCCAGAGCCTCCTCGACCAGCTCCGGTTCTGGCAGGTCGGCGCGCTCGCGGGCAAGGACCTCGGGGCGGCCGGCGTCATCACCATCCCGGTGCTCGTCGGGCTCGGCATCGCGTTCGCGCTCGGGCGCTCCCTCAACACCCTCGCGCTCGGCGACGAACTCGCCGCCTCGCTCGGGCAGCGCGTCGTGCTCGTCCGCGCGGTCGGTGGACTCGTCACCGTGCTGCTCGCCGGGTCCGCGGTCGCCGCGGCCGGACCGGTCGCGTTCATCGGGCTCGCCGTGCCCCACGCCGTCCGCCGACTGAGCGGACCCGACCACCGCTGGACGATCCTCCTGTCCGCCATCGTCGCACCGGCCCTGTTGCTGGTCGCCGACGTCATCGGCCGGGTCGTCGCGTACCCGGGGGAGCTGCAGGTCGGCATCGTGACCGCGCTCATCGGCGCGCCCGTCTTCATCGCGCTCGTCCGCTCGAAGGCGGTGCGGGGACTGTGACGACCACGGAGCGCGCCGCGCGGCGCCGGGTGACCGGGGCACGACGTGAGCTGCTCGTGCTCGGGGCCGTCGTCGTCGTGCTCGTGGGGCTGGTGCTCGTGGGGCTCGGTGTCGGCGACATCCCGCTCGCGCCCGGCCAGGTCGTGGCGGCGCTCGTCGGGCACGGCGACACCGTGTCCGACTTCGTCATCGGGCAGCTGCGTGGCCCCCGGGTGTCGGCAGCGCTCCTCGTGGGGGCCAGCCTCGGCGTCGCGGGCGGCATCGTCCAGAGCGTCGTCCGGAACCCCATCGCCAGTCCCGACGTCATCGGCATCACCTCGGGCGCGAGTGCCTCCGGCCTGACCGCCATCGTGCTGTTCGGCGTCTCCGGTGTCGGGCTCTTCTGGACCGTGCTCGTCGGGGCGCTCGTCGTGTCGGTGCTCATCGCCGGGCTGGCCTGGCGTCGGGGCATCACCGGCAACCGGGTGGTGCTCGTCGGGATCGGCGTCGCGGCGATGTCGGTCAGCGTCTCCGGGTGGATGCTCACGAGCGGCACCGTGCAGCAGGCGGGCACCGCGTTGCTCTGGCTCTCCGGGAGCCTGAACGCCGTCGACCCGGGCATCGTCGGCGTGCTGGCGGTGGCGTTCGTGGTGCTCGTGGTCGCCGCGCTCGTGCAGTCGCCGCGGCTGACCGTCCTGACGCTCGGGGACGAGGTCGCGTCCTCGCTCGGCCTGCGACCGAACCGCGCGAAGGTGCTCCTGCTCCTGACGGCCGTCTGCCTGACCGCCGCCGCCGTGGCCACCGCGGGGCCCGTCTCGTTCGTGGCGCTGATGGCGGCACCGATCGCCCGACGGCTCGTCGGCGGTGGTCGGGTGGCGCTCGGACCGGCCGCGGCGGTCGGCGCGGTGATCGTCCTGGCGAGCGACCTCGTCGCGCAGTTCGCCCTGCCCGGCACCACGCTGCCGGTCGGTGTCGTGACGGGTGTCGTCGGTGCGCCGTACCTGCTCTGGCTGCTCGCCCGGTCCCGCTGATCCGCCCGGCGGTGTCCGCTGGCCGCGGACAGGTCGTGTCACTCGTCCACGGGGCTCTCGACTGGCCGCTCGTTTCCGATACGCTTGAACGCCAAGAGGAGGAGGTCCACCGATGCCAGATCCAGTGGTCCCGCAGCCAGAGGGACAGCGAGCCCCGGAGCAGCGGCTGGTCGACACGACGCTGACCTTCAGCATGGAGTTCGGCGCGTCCCTGACGCCCGAGTCCGGTGTCTCACCCGAAGAACGTGACGCGATCACCGCGTTGCCGTCCGGTTCGGCGTTGCTCGTCGTCCGTCGCGGCCCCAACGTCGGAGCGCGCTTCCTGCTCGACTCCGACGTCACCACCACCGGCCGCCACCCCGACGCCGACATCTTCCTCGACGACGTCACCGTCTCCCGGAAGCACGCGCAGTTCCTCCGGAACGGCACGTCGTTCACGGTCAAGGACAACGGCTCGTTGAACGGCACGTACTTCGACGGTGTCCGCATCGACGAAGCACCGCTCACCGACGGCGCCGAGGTGCAGGTCGGCAAGTTCCGCCTGACGTTCTACGCGTCCCGGGTCGACCTGGCGCGCCTGGCGAACGCGTAGTGGCCGCGCGCTCGGCCGCAGTGCGGTCGGGTTCGCCGGCCGCGGACCTGTTGACGATCGGACAGGTCCTCGCCCGGCTCAAGCCGGAGTTCCCCGACCTGTCGAGCTCCAAGCTCCGCTTCCTCGAGGAACGCGAGCTCGTCACGCCGGTCCGCACCGCCAGCGGGTACCGGAAGTTCTCGCCCGCCGACGTCGACCGGCTCCGCGTGGTGCTCGGCCTGCAGCGTGACCACTACCTGCCGCTGAAGGTCATCAAGGAGTACCTCGCCGACCTCGACGCCGGTCGGCAGCCGGCGCTCCCCGGGGGTGGCGACGGCCCCAGGCCCTCCATCCTCGGCCGCGAGAAGCGCTACACGCGCGACGACCTCGTCCGGGCGGCACAGGCGTCCCCGATGCTCGTCGCCGACGCCGTGTCCGCCTCGCTCCTGCCCGCGTCGGACACCTTCGGCGAGGACTCGGTCGTCGTCCTCAAGGCCCTCGTCGAGCTGCAGCGCACCGGCATCGAGCCCCGACACCTCCGGACCTTCCGCAGCACCGCGGAGCGCGAGGTCGGGCTCATCGAGTCCGCGCTGATGCCCGTCTCCCGTCGTGGTGACGCCACGTCCAGGGCGAAGGCCTCCGAGCTCGCGCGGGAGATCGCGGGGCACCTCGAGGTCATCCGCTCGAACCTCATCCGCGCGGCGATCGGTCGGATGGACGCGTGAGGGGCGCTGGTGGAGCGTCGGTGCGCGGGCGTATCCTCGACACGCCGGACGCGCCGAGTCGGATGTCCCGCGTCGAACCGGTCGGAGTCGCTACCGTGGACCTCGGAACAACTCTCAACCCGTCGTTGAACCTTCGGGTGAGGGCTCGATCGTCGTGGAAGGCAGTCCAATGAGTGGGAACGACACCCCCGGTACCCCGTCGGACACGACGCGGTACGACCTCGGGCTGCTGTTCACCGACGGACTCCCCGAGCACGACGAACAGAACGGCTACCGCGGCACGGTCGCCGCGAAGGCCGCCGGCATCAGCTACCGCCAGCTCGACTACTGGGCCCGCACCGAACTCGTGCAGCCCACCATCCGCGGTGCGGCCGGGTCCGGGTCGCAGCGCCTCTACGGCTTCCGCGACATCCTCGTGCTCAAGCTCGTGAAGCGTCTGCTCGACACCGGGATCTCGCTCCAGCAGATCCGCACCGCCGTCAACCAGCTCCGCGAGTCCGGCGTCTCCGACCTCGCCCAGACGACGCTGATGTCCGACGGCGCCTCCGTGTACCTGTGCACGTCCGACGACGAGGTCATCGACCTGGTGTCCCGTGGGCAGGGCGTCTTCGGCATCGCGGTCGGCAAGGTCCTGCGCGAGGTGGAGAGCTCCCTCGTCGAGCTCGACGCGACGCCCGCGGCCGACCCCTCCGACGAACTCGCTGCGCGCCGCGCCTCCCGCGCGTCCTGACCCCGCGGGCTGCGGCTGCGTCGCGGCGCGACCTCATCGTGAAATCGCAGTTCGTGTCGCCTCGGGTGGCGCCGAGCCGACACGAACCGCGATCTCAGCGGTGCCGGACGTGCCCCTGACGTTGGGCCGAGCGGTCACGACACCCCGCATGCGCGTCGCCGAGCGGCCGGGAACCGTCGACGCGGCGGTGCCGGACGCGCCTCCGACGACGGGCCGAGCGGTCACGACACCCCGCGTGCGCGTCGCCGAGCGGCCGGGAACCGTCGACGCGGCGGCCTCAAGCCGACACGTCGTGACCGCTCGCGGGACGTGAGCGGAGAGTCGTGACCGCTCGGCCGCGCGTCCACCGGGCCGACCCGACGCGGCTGACGCGTGACGAGCCTCCCGGCTGCCGCCGTGTGACGTGACGGCCGCGGCGCCGAGATCGCTCTTCGTGTCGCCTCGGGCGGGGCCGAGCCGACACGAACTGCGATCTCAGCGGTGCCGGACGCGCCCCGACACCGGGCCGAGCGGTCACGACACCCCGCGTGTACGGTGCCGAGTGGCCGGGAACCGTCGGCGCGGCGGCCTTGAGCCGACGCTTCGTGACCGCTCGCCGGACGTGAGCGGGGAGTCGTGACCGCTCGACACCGTCCCGGACATGGAACTCGGAACTCGGAACACGGGCACGGGCACGGGCACGGACACCGTCCCGGACCCGGACCCGGACACGGACCCGGAACACGGACGTCCCACGACAGGACGCACCCCGGGTCGGCGACCCGGGGTGCGTCCTCAGCGCGAGCGTGCCAGCGTCAGACGGGGCTGCCGTCGGCGTACGGGCCGATCTTGCCCGTGCGCATGATGCGCTCGAGCAGCTGGTCGAAGTTGCGGGCCATCTCCTGCGCGGACTCGCCGGGCCACACGTGCAGGGGCTTCGCGGCACCCTGGGCCTGCTGCAGCGAGGTGCGCTCGGGCAGCTGCGGGGAGAGCACGAGCGGCCCGAACATGTCGCGGAGCTCCTTGATGCGGAACTGGTGCTCGAGCGACTGCACCCGGGCGCGGTTCACGATGATGCCGAGGGGCTGCAGGCGCGGGGAGAGTCCGCGGCGGATCTCCTCGATCGCGCGGAGGGCTCGGTCGGCAGCGGCAACGGAGAACAGGCCCGGCTCGGTGACGACGGTGACGCGGTCGGACGCCGCCCATGCGGTGCGGGTCAGGGCGTTGAGCGAGGGGGCGCAGTCGATGAGGACGAGCTCGTAGTCCTGCTCGACGTTGGCGAGCGCTTCCTCGAGCTTCCAGATGTCGCGGATCGACGGGTGGGGCCCGTCGAAGTTGATGGCCGAGGGGGAGCCGACCATGACGTCGATCTTGCCCTGGGAGCCCTTCGTCCAGCCGGACGGCGCGATGGCCTGGCGGACGATCTTCTCCTTCGGGTTCTCGAGCACGTCGGCCACGTTGAGGTGGCCGGCGATGTTGATGTCGAGGCCGGTGGAGACGTCGGACTGGGGGTCGAGATCCACCACCAGCGTTCGCAGACCCTTGGCGAACGCGGCGGAGGTCAGACCGAGTGTGACCGTCGTCTTGCCGACACCGCCCTTGAGAGAGCTCACGCTGAGTACATGCACGTTGAGCAACGTTACCGCCAGTAGGGTGGTCGCACCTGACCCAGTGCTGAAAGGGCCCGCGTGTTCCGCAAGATCCTGGTCGCCAACCGTGGCGAGATCGCGATCCGTGCCTTCCGCGCGGCGTACGAACTCGGTGCCCGCACAGTCGCTGTCTACCCGTACGAGGACCGCAACTCGTTGCACCGCCTCAAGGCCGACGAGGCCTACCTCATCGGGGAGCGGGGCCACCCGGTCCGGGCCTACCTCGACGTCGCCGAGATCGTGCGGGTCGCCCGCGAGTCCGGCGCCGACGCGATCTACCCCGGGTACGGCTTCCTCAGCGAGAACCCCGACCTGGCCGCGGCTGCCGCAGCTGCCGGCATCACGTTCATCGGCCCCGGGCAGCACGTGCTCGAGATGGCGGGCAACAAGGTCACGGCGAAGGAGCACGCGATCGCGGCTGGCGTCCCCGTGCTCGCCAGCACGCCGGCCAGCCGGGACGTCGACGAGCTCGTCGCCGAGGCCGCGGCCGTCGGGTTCCCGGTCTTCGCCAAGGCCGTCGCCGGTGGTGGCGGTCGAGGCATGCGGCGCGTCGAGACGCCGGAGGAGCTGCGTCCGGCGCTCGAAGAGGCGATGCGCGAGGCCGACAGCGCGTTCGGCGACCCCACGATGTTCCTCGAGCAGGCCGTGCTCCGGCCCCGGCACATCGAGGTCCAGATCCTCGCGGACGCCACCGGCACGGACGCCGGCACGATCCACCTGTTCGAGCGGGACTGCTCCGTGCAGCGCCGCAACCAGAAGGTCGTCGAGATCGCGCCGGCGCCGAACCTCGACCCCGCGGTGGCGGCCGCGCTGCACCGCGACGCCGTGGCCTTCGCCCGGTCCATCGGCTACGTGAACGCCGGCACCGTCGAGTTCCTGCTCGACACCGTGGGCGAGCGCGCGGGCCAGCACGTCTTCATCGAGATGAACCCCCGCATCCAGGTCGAGCACACCGTGACCGAAGAGGTCACGGACGTCGACCTCGTGCAGTCGCAGATGCGGATCGCGGCGGGGGAGACCCTCGCCGACCTCGGCCTGTCCCAGGACACCGTCGTCGTCCACGGCGCCGCCCTGCAGACCCGCATCACGACCGAGGACCCGACCCAGGGCTTCCGACCCGACACGGGCCGCATCACCACGTACCGCAGCCCGGGCGGCGCCGGCGTCCGCCTCGACGGCGGCACGGTCGCCACCGGCGCACAGATCAGCCCGCACTTCGACTCGATGCTCGCGAAGATGACGTGCCGTGGCCGGGACTTCCCGAGCGCCGTCGCCCGCGCGCGTCGGGCCCTGGCGGAGTTCCGCATCCGCGGCGTCAGCACGAACATCCCGTTCCTGCAGGCCGTGCTCGAGGACCCCGACTTCGCCCGCGGCGACGTCTCCACCGCGTTCATCGGCGAGCGTCCGCAGCTGCTCGGTGGCCACGTGTCGAAGGACCGCGGCACGAAGGTCCTGAACTGGCTGGCGGACGTCACCGTGAACCGGCCGAACGGCTCGCCCGCCGCGCACGTGGTGGACCCCGCGACGAAGCTCCCGACGGGCGTCGACCTGTCGGCGCCGGTCCCCGAGGGGCAGCGCGATCGGCTGCGACTCCTCGGTCCGACCGAGTGGGCGAAGGCGCTCCGCGCGCAGACCGAGCTGGCCGTCACCGAGACCACCATGCGCGACGCGCACCAGTCCCTCCTCGCCACGCGTGTCCGCAGCAAGGACCTGGTCGCGGTCGCGCCGTACGTCGCGCGGCTCACGCCGCAGCTGCTGAGCGCCGAGGCCTGGGGCGGCGCGACCTACGACGTCGCGCTCCGGTTCCTGGGCGAGGACCCGTGGGAGCGCCTGGCGTCGCTGCGCGAGGCGATGCCGAACATCCCGATCCAGATGCTGCTCCGCGGACGCAACACGGTCGGCTACACCCCGTACCCGACCGAGGTCACCGACGCGTTCGTCGCCGAGGCCGCCGCGACCGGCGTCGACGTCTTCCGGGTCTTCGACGCGCTGAACGACGTGCGCGCCCTCCGACCCGCCCTGGAGGCCGTGCTCGCCACCGACACGGCCGTCGCCGAGGCAGCGCTCTGCTACTCCGGCGACCTGCTGGACCCGGCGGAGGACCTCTACACCCTCGACTACTACCTGCGGCTCGCCGAGCAGATGGTCGAGGCCGGTGCGCACGTCATCGGCATCAAGGACATGGCGGGGCTCCTCCGCGCGAGCGCGGCGGAGAAGCTCGTCGGCGCGCTGCGCGAGCGCTTCGACCAGCCCGTCCACGTGCACACCCACGACACCGCCGGCGGACAGCTCGCGACGCTCCTCGCCGCCGCCCGCGCCGGTGCGGACGCCGTGGACGTCGCAGCAGCGCCGATGGCCGGCACGACGAGCCAGCCGAGCATGTCGGCGCTCGTCGCGGCCCTGGCGCACACCGAGCGCGACACGGGCATCTCGCTCGACGCCGTCGGGGACCTCGAGCCGTACTGGGAAGCCGTCCGGCGGGCGTACGCGCCCTTCGAGTCCGGGCTCGCCGGGCCCACCGGCCGCGTCTACAAGCACGAGATCCCCGGCGGGCAGCTCTCGAACCTCCGCCAGCAGGCCATCTCCCTCGGCCTGGGCGACCGGTTCGAGCAGGTCGAGGACTGGTACGCCGAGGCCAACCGGATCCTCGGACGCCCGACCAAGGTGACGCCGTCCTCGAAGGTCGTCGGTGACCTCGCGCTGCAGCTCGCCGCGGTGGACGCCGACCCGGTGGACTTCGAGCAGAACCCGCACAAGTACGACATCCCGGACTCCGTCATCGGCTTCATGGCCGGGGAGCTCGGCGAGCTGCCGGGCGGGTGGCCCGAGCCGTTCCGCACGAAGGTGCTGGCCGGCCGGACGGTCTCGCTCGAGGTCACCCCGGTGCCCGAGCACGAGCGCGTCCACCTGGACACCCCCGGGCCCGAGCGCCGCAGTGCCCTCAACCGCCTGCTGTTCGAGCAGCCCACGCGGCAGTTCCAGCAGGTGCGCGACGAGTACGGCGACCTCTCCGTCGTGTCCACGGTCGACTACCTCTACGGGCTGCGTCCCGGCGAGGAGCACGTCGTGTCGCTCGGCAGGGGCGTGGACCTGCACGTCGGGCTCGAGGCCATCGGCGAGGCCGACGAGCGGGGGATCCGCACGGTCATGGCGACGCTGAACGGGCAGCTCCGTCCGGTGTACGTCCGCGACCGTTCGGTCCAGGTCGAGACGAAGGCCGCCGAGAAGGCGGACCGGACCGACCCGCACCAGGTCGCGGCGCCGTTCTCCGGCGTCGTGACGCTCAAGGTCGCCGTCGGTGACGTCGTGACGGTCGGCCAGGCCGTCGCGAGCATCGAGGCGATGAAGATGGAAGCGGCCATCACGGCGCCCGTGGCGGGCACCGTCGGCCGACTCGCGATACCGGTGACCCAGCAGGTGGACGCCGGCGACCTCCTGGTGGTGCTGCAGTAACGTGACCGTCCGACCCATCCGCCTGTTCGGCGACCCCGTCCTCCGTTCGCCCTCGGACCCGGTGCGCATCGGCGCCGACGGTGTCCGCGAGCTCGTGCAGGACCTCATCGACACCGTCAAGGAGCCCGGCCGCGCTGGCGTGGCGGCGCCCCAGATCGGCGTCGGTCTGCGCGCGTTCTCCTACAACGTCGACGGCGAGGTCGGCTACGTCCTCAACCCGGAGCTCGTCGAGGTCTCGGGAGAACCCGAGTTCATGGACGAGGGGTGCCTGTCCGTCCCCGGGCTCGCCTACCCGACGAAGCGGTACCCCTATGCCAAGGTGCGCGGGGTCGACGTCGACGGCGACCCGGTCGAGGTCGAGGGCACCGGGCTGATGGCCGAGGCGCTCCAGCACGAGACCGACCACCTCGACGGCACCGTGTACGTGATGACCCTCGAGCCGGAGACCCGCCGCCAGGCCCTCCGCGACGTCCGCGCGCAGGACTGGTTCCACTAGCAACCCGTCGCTCCCGTCGGCAGCCCCCGGACGCGGGCCTGCCGATGTCGGCGGCGCTGTGTACGGTTGCCGCGTCCGGGTCACTTCCGGGCGGACCAGGGGCAGGGGACACAGCATGCAGAAGACTCACGTGGCGCGCCGACGCGCCACCTCCATCGCGGTCGCGGCGGCGTTCGTCGCGCTCGTCGGCACCACGATCAGCGTGGTGCCGGACGCACGGCCAGCAGAGGCAGCCACGTCGCAGCAGGTCGAGGCCCCGGACTTCGCGTCCGAGGTCTACGGCGACCCG
The DNA here is from genome assembly GCF_015350975.1 of Curtobacterium sp. VKM Ac-1395. GTDB lineage: Bacteria > Actinomycetota > Actinomycetes > Actinomycetales > Microbacteriaceae > Curtobacterium. The sequence goes on along the minus strand of NZ_JADKRX010000006.1, from coordinate 50,079 downwards.
TGGGACTACTCCAACGCCGAGGACCAGAACACCGACGAGGTCGGCACGCCCACGTCGGTGAGCGCCGGCAAGCTCAAGGTCGCCCTGCGCTCCGGTGACCAGGTGTCACTCGTGCAGACCGTCAGCGGCAGCCTGCCGTACGGGCGCGACGGCGCCACGAAGCCGATCAACGCCTCGAAGTACACGAGCCTGTCGTTCAGCATGGACCAGCCCTTCACGCGGCAGATCGGCGCCGTGTACTGGTGGACCTGCCGTGAGAAGACCTCGGCCTGCGGTGGCGGCATCACCTTCCCGGTGACCGCTGGCAGCCACGTGTACGACCTGGCGCTGTCGAAGAGCTCCGAGCTCCAGGGGAAGCGGCCCTTCAGCGGGACCATCGTCGCGCTCCGCGTCGACCCCGTGGTCCTGCCGGCCGGCAAGACCGGGACGGCGAGCATCGACTGGGTCCGCCTGCACGGAGCCGGTGGCTCGCGTGCGGCCTACCCGCCGGGGACCTACGGCGGCATCACCGTCGCCCCGCGGCCTCGTCCGGTCGTGGACTCGCCGAACCCGTCGCAGGGCGTCGACCTCGCGACCCGACAGCGTGGCAAGCCGTGGGTGTTCACCAGCCCGGAAGCCGCGCAGGGCATCGGCATCAAGTACGCGACGATCCTCGGGTACAACAACGCCGGGATGACGGCGCGCAACTCGGGCATGTACCCCGGCGACTCGCAGCTCTCGCTCCCGGTCTCGCGGTTCTCGGCCAGCACCTACCACAACCTCTCGATCGAGTACACGTACGACGGCTCCTACTCGCTGAAGTCGACCGCCGGGGGCGGCAAGATGGCGCGGCTCATCTGGTGGGACCCGTCGTCGACCGTCCCGCAGATCGGCAACGACGTCCTGACCTACTCGCACGGCAACGCGCGGGAGATCCGGATCGACCTCAACGCGCAGAACGACCTCGACGAGGACGCCCTCGACCCGAAGCTCGGCTGGTCCGGGCGGACGGTGTCCGCGCTGCGCTTCGACCCGAACGAGGACCCGGGCGCTCTGACCTGGCACCTGCGGTCCCTGCACCTCCGGGCCGACCCGACCGCCGTCGGCTCGACGACGATCCAGTTCCACGACGCCGCCTGGGTCCCGGGCGCCACGGCGACGGTGTTCGTCGCCGGGGACGACTCCAACACGTGGCGGCCGATCGCCGACAAGATCGCTGTGAAGCAGGGGACGAACTCCGTGCCGTTCTCCATCGCGAAGCTGCCGGCGTCGAAGTACCGCGTGAAGGTGACGATCACCCACCCGGGTGTCGCCAGTGCCGTCGGGCTGGCCAGCTCGACGATCACGATGCGGCGCTGACCCACGCCCGAGTCGATGCCCGCGCGGGCGGCTGACGTGTCCCTCCGAGGGATACCAGCCGTCCGCGAGGGACATCTGACGCCCTGACGGGTGACACCCCAACGCGGGATTGTCGTCATGTCCCGACGAAGCGGTACCGTGTCCCGGTCGGTCCTCCCGCCGACATGGTTTCCCACCTCCAGGACGCACGATGACACTCCACACCGACGAGCTCAGCTCGCACCGCACCCGCACCAACCGACGCCCAGAGCCTGTCCCGGCGACGACGGCCGCGACGGCCGTCCTCGAGCCCGAACAGGGTCAGGAACCCGCCTCCGTCTGACGGATGGGGAGCGGCAGGCGATCGACGTCGACGGTGACGTCGCTCGGCAGACCGCACCCGACCGGTCATCAGGCGCCCGACACGACAGAGAACGACCCAGCACGACGGCACCACCGCACGACTGCACCACCGCAGGACTGCACCACCGCACTGTGACGGAGGCCCGGAGCCGGTCCCATGGACCGGCACCGGGCCTCCCGTGCGTCCGCCTCCCGCCGTTGCGTCCGATTCGTCGTCGTCCGGGGCCGTCGCGGACCCGGAACGACGACTTCGCTGTCGTCCGACGTCGACCCTGTCGTTCCCGTCGGGGAGCCGACGGCCCCGCACGCAGGTCGAGGTCGGGCTCAGCGCCGTCGGCGGCTCTCGATCACCGGTGTCGCCGTGGTCTGCACCTTCGACCCCGAGTAGATGTACTCGACGTCCGCGGCGAAGTCCCGGAGCACCACCGACCGCTTGATCGTGAGCTTCGGCGTCAGGTGCCCGGACGCCTCGGTCAGCTCCGTGTCGATGATCGTGAACGACCGCACCGACTCGGCACGCGAGACCCGTCCGTTCGCGGCGTCGACGGCCTCCTGGACGGCCTGGAGCACGCGCTCGTCGTGGGCGGCCTGGTGGGCGGAGAGCGCCGGGGTGATGCCACGGGACGCGCACCAGCCGGGGAGCATGTCGCGGTCGAGCGTGACGAGGGCCGCGATGAAGGGCTTGCCCTCGCCGACCACCACGACCTGCCCCACCAGGGGGTGCTCGCGGATGCCGTCCTCGAGCGGCGCCGGCGCGACGTTCTTGCCGCTGGCCGTGACGATGAGCTCCTTCGCCCGGCCCGTCACCGTGAGCACGCCATCGCCGTCCAGGTGGCCGAGGTCGCCGGTGCGGAACCACCCGTCGACGAAGGCCCGCTCCGTGGCTTCGGGGTTCTGCCAGTACCGGTCGAAGACGTCCACGCCGCGGATCAGGATCTCCTGGTCGTCGGCGATGCGGATCTCCACGCCGGGGAGCGCACGTCCGACGGAGCCGATGCGGAGCTCGTCGGCGCGGTTCACGGTCGCGGGGGCGGTGGTCTCGGTGAGGCCGTAGCCCTCGAGGATCAGGACGCCGATGGAGCGGAAGAAGTGCGACAGCCGGGGGGAGAGCGGGGCCGACCCGCTGATCGCGTGGCGGACCCGACCGCCGATGGCGTTCCGGAGCTTGGCGTACACGAGCCGGTCGAACAGCCGGAACCGCAGTGCCAGGCCGAGCGGGACCCGACCGGCGGCCACGGCCTCCGAGTGCGCGACCGCGGTGGCGGCTGCGGCACGGAACACCCGGCCGCGCCCGGCGAGGTCGGCCTTCTGCTCGGCCGAGTTGTAGATCTTCTCGAAGACGCGGGGCACGGCGAGCAGGAAGGTCGGCTGGAACGTCGACACCGCCCGCATCAGGTCCTTCGTGTCGGGTTCGTGCCCGACGAGCGTGCCCGCGGAGATGCTCATCACGGCGATGAAGCGTGCGAAGACGTGGGCGAGCGGGATGAAGAGCAACGTCGAGGCGTCGCCCGCGACGATCTCGGACATGGCCTCGGTCGAGCCCTCCACCGTCGCGGTGAAGTTGTCGTGCCGGAGCACGCAGCCCTTCGGGCGGCCGGTCGTGCCCGACGTGTAGATGATCGTGGCGTCGTCGTGGCCGTGTACGGTCGCGGTCCTGGCGTCGAGGTCGTCGTCGGTGACGTCCTCGCCGAGTCGTGTCAGGTCGTCGAGCCCGCCGCCGTCGATGGTCCAGTGCTGACCGAGGTGCGGCAGGTCGGGGGCGATGCCGGCGACCCGCCTGGCGTGCTCCTCCTGCTCGACGACGATCGCCACGGACTCCGAGTCACCGAGGATGTGGCGCACCTGGTCGGGGGAGCTCGTCTCGTACACCGGCACGGACACCAGCCCGGCGGTCCAGATCGCGAAGTCGACGAGCGTCCACTCCAGCCGGGTCCTGCAGAGGATCGCCACGTGGGCGCCGGGCTCGAGGCCGGCGGCGACGAACCCCTTGGCGATCCCACGGACCCGGCGCAGGACGTCGTCGGCGCTGATGGTGGTCCAGGTGTCCCCGTGGCGCTCGGCCAGGATCGGCCGGTCCGGGGTGAGACGGGCCCGGTCCGCGAGCAGTCGTGCCGCGGAACCGTGGTCCGGCGCGATGGGAACGGACGCGTGGTCCTGTGTCGGAGACCCCTCTACGGGTCGCTGATCGTTCACGGCAACTCCTTTGTCGACCGGTTCGATGGCGAGTGCGTCTCACGTTGACGCCTCTCGTCCCAGCATAGGGGCGGACATCGCGCGTTCGATGAGTACGCACCGAACCGGTAGGCTCGTCCCTCGTGCAGGCCATCGGAATCGACATCGGGGGCACCAAGATCGCGGGAGCGGTCGTCACGGAGCTGGGCGAGATCATCGCCGAGGACCGTGTGGCCACGAACGCTGCGGACCCGGACGCAATGCTGGACGACGTCGTCACGATGGTCCAGCGCCTGAGTGCGCAGCACCAGGTCGGAGCCGTCGGCGTCGCCGCGCCGGGCTTCATCGACGCGTCGCAGTCGATCGTCTACTACACGCCGAACATCCGCTGGCGGAACGAGCCCCTGCGGCAGAAGCTGCAGCAGCGGCTCGGCGACCTGCACATCACCGTCGACAACGACGCCAACGCCGCCGGGTGGGCCGAGTTCCGCTTCGGCGCCGGTCGGCTCGTCTCCGACATGACCATGCTCACCATCGGCACTGGCGTCGGCGGCGCCATCGTGACCGAGGACCGGCTCTTCCGCGGTGGCTTCGGCACCGGCGGCGAGATCGGCCACCTGCGCATCGTCCCGAACGGCCTGCCGTGCGGGTGCGGTGCCCGCGGCTGCATCGAGCAGTACGGCTCCGGCCGCGCCCTGCAGCGCATGGCGAACGACGTCGCCGACGCCGGCGGCATCGGCGTCGCGCTGGCCCAGGCCCGCGACGACAACGGCGGCCACCTCGACGGCGCCGTCGTGGGCGAGCTCATCCTGGCTGACGATCCCGGGGCCCTCGCGGCGCTGCGTCGCCTCGGTCGCCACCTCGGGGAAGCCTGCGCCTCGCTCTCCGCCGTGCTCGACCCGCAGCTGTTCGTCTTCGGCGGTGGCGTCGCGAGCGCGGGGGAGCGCCTGCTCGAGCCGATCCGCCAGGCCTACCTCAACAACCTCCCGGCCCGCGGCTACCACCCGGAGCCCGAGTTCGTGATCGCCGAACTCGTCAACGACGCCGGCGTGGTCGGTGCCGCTGACCTCGCGCGCATCCACGCCCGCACCGCCTAGCACCACCGTCCGCCGTCCCCGAACCGGAGTCGATGATGCTCTACTGGTTGCTCAAGAACTTCCTGCTCGGCCCGCTCATCCTGACGCTGTTCCGGCCGTGGGTCGTCGGGCGCGAGCACGTGCCGGCGTCGGGACCGGTCATCTTCGCCTCGAACCACGTCTCGTTCATCGACTCGGTGATCCTGCCCGCGGTGCTCGACCGGCGGATGTCCTTCCTGGCGAAGAGCGACTACTTCACGGGCCGCGGGCTCAAGGGCTGGGCGACGAAGACCTTCTTCAACGCCATCGGCCAGCTGCCGATCGACCGGTCGGGTGGCAAGGCCTCCGAGGCCTCGCTCCGCACGGGCCTGCAGGTGCTGGCACGCGGTGAGCAGCTCGGCATCTACCCCGAGGGCACCCGCAGCCCCGACGGCAAGCTGTACCGCGGCCGCACCGGCATCGCGCGGATGATCCTCGAGGGCCGCGTGCTCGTCATCCCCGTCGCGATGGTCGGCACCCGAGAGGTCCAGCAGATCGGCCAGCGCTTCCCCAAGTTCAAGCGCGTGGGCGTCGTGTTCGGCAAGCCGCTCGACTTCTCCCGCTTCCAGGGCTTCGAGACCGACCGCTTCATCCTCCGCAGCGTCACCGACGAGGTCATGCACGAGCTCGCCGGGCTGAGCCGCCAGGAGTACGAGGACGTCTACGCGACGAGCGTCAAGGAGCGTGCGAGCTCCGCCCGCGCACAGGTCGTGGGGGCTACCGCCAAGCGCGAGCGACGGGGCGCGGCCGGACGGTAGGCTCAGACGGTCCCGGCAGCACCGTCGGGAGCGCCACCCACGAGAACTCAGAGGTACCGCCTTGTCCGAGTCGCCCGACTTCGTCGCCCTGCAGGATCCGGACGTCATCGAGGGCCTCGACCATTGGCGCACCCTCCCCATCAAGCAGCAGCCCACCTGGCCCGACCAGGCCGCAGCCGAGGCCGCCTCGGCCGAGATCGCGACGCTGCCGCCCCTCGTCTTCGCGGGGGAGGTCGACCAGCTCCGCGACCGCCTCGCCGCCGCCGCGCAGGGCAAGGCCTTCCTGCTGCAGGGTGGAGACTGCGCCGAGACCTTCGCCGGCGCCACCGCCGACTCGATCCGCGACCGCGTCAAGACGATCCTGCAGATGGCCGTCGTGCTGACGTACGGCGCCTCGATGCCCGTCATCAAGATGGGCCGCATGGCCGGGCAGTTCGCCAAGCCCCGCTCGAGCGACCTCGAGACCCGCGGTGACGTCACCCTGCCGGCGTACCGCGGTGACATCGTCAACGGCTACGACTTCACCCCGGAGAGCCGCCAGGCCGACCCGCGCCGCCTGGTGCAGGGCTACCACACGGCCGCGTCGACGCTGAACCTGGTCCGAGCCTTCACCCAGGGCGGATTCGCCGACCTGCGCCAGGTGCACTCGTGGAACAAGGGCTTCGCGTCCAACCCCGCGAACGCCCGGTACGAGCACCTCGCGAAGGAGATCGACCGCGCGATCCGGTTCATGGACGCCTGCGGTGCGGACTTCGAGCAGCTCAAGCACGTCGAGTTCTTCGCCTCGCACGAGGGCCTGCTCATGGACTACGAGCGCCCGATGACCCGGATCGACTCCCGCTCGGGGCTCGCCTACGACACCTCCGGCCACTTCATCTGGATCGGGGAGCGCACCCGCGACCTCGACGGCGCCCACGTGGACTTCCTGTCCCGCGTCCGCAACCCGATCGGCGTGAAGCTCGGCCCGACGACGAGCGTGTCCGACATGGAAGCCCTCATCGACAAGCTCGACCCGAACCGCGAGCCGGGCCGCCTGACGTTCATCACCCGCATGGGCGCGGGGAGGATCCGCGACGAGCTCCCCAAGCTGCTGCAGGCCATCAAGGACATGGAGGCCAACCCCCTCTGGGTCACGGACCCCATGCACGGCAACGGCCTGACCACGCCGACGGGCTACAAGACCCGTCGCTTCGACGACGTCGTGGACGAGGTCCTCGGCTTCTTCGAGGTCCACCGCGAGGCCGGCACGTACCCGGGCGGCATGCACGTCGAGCTCACGGGCGACGACGTCACCGAGTGCCTCGGTGGTTCCGAGCAGATCGACGAGGCCACCCTCGCGACCCGCTACGAGTCGCTGTGCGACCCGCGCCTGAACCACATGCAGTCGCTGGAACTGGCGTTCCTCGTGGCCGAGGAGCTCGGCGCGCACCCGTACCCCGCGCGCCCGTAGCGCCCACCCCGCGGACGGGAGGCCCGGTGCCAGCTGGTACCGGGCCTCCCGTCTGTCACGTGGTCGCGCCCAGCGCGCGCCGCTGCCGAGACTCGGCTCGCGGGACACGCTGCGCGGTCCGCGCCGCGCGCAGTGTCCGCCCGGCCGAGGCTCGGCGGGCTACTGCGGGTAGGACAGGGTGATCGTGTCGCCCTTGTAGACCGTGGTGCCGGGGGCCGGGTCAGTGGCCTTCACCGGCAGGTTGGCCTTCCAGTCGTAGAAGCTGCAGAGCACGTTCGTGCAGTCGGGGTAGGAGACCTTGAGACCCAGGGCCTCGAGCGTCGACGAGGCCTGGTTGATGCTCGCACCCTCGACCTTCGGCAGCGTGATCGGCGTCGGGCCCTTCGACACGACGACGTCGACGGCCGTGCCCTTGACGGCGGGGTCGTCGTGCGCGCTGGAGGACAGGACCGCTCCGGTGGGGACGTCGTCGCTGTAGCGGGAGTCTTGGGTGCCCAGGGTGAGCCCGACGGCCTCGAGCGCTGCCTGTGCCTGCGCGACGGTCTTCCCGGCGACGTCGGGGACGGCGCCGAGTGACACGGTGAGCGTGACGGGTCCGCGTTCGCCGTACTCGGGCACGGAGGACAGGTCGATGGTGGTGCCACCGGTGCCACGGCCGGTCGCCGCGATCACGGTGTCCTTCGGCACGTCGGCCGAGAACTGGTACTGCGGGTCCTGCAGGTCGAAGTCGTCGTCGAGTGCCGCCTGCGCCGTGGAGACCGACTGTCCGACGATCGCGGGGAGGGCGATCATCTTCGGGCCGTTCGACACGAGGATCTGGATCGCGGTGCCCTTCTGCACGACACGTGCCGCTGCCGGTGCGGTCGCGGACACGCGGCCCTTGGCGATGACGGTGTCGAAGCGGGCGCCGGTGCGGTCGGCGGCACGAAGCCCCTCGGCCTCGAGCATCTGGCGGGCCTGGGACACGGACTTGCCGGCGACCTGGGGGATCCGGACGTTCCCGCCGGGCCCGGGACCGAACCACCAGCCGACGCCCGCGGCCGCGAGCACCACCACGAGGAGAACCACGAGGGCGATCCAGCCGCGCTTCCGGCGCTTGGCCGCCTTGTCGGCGAGGCGCTGGCTGGCGGGGGAGAGCGCGCCGGGGGCCTGCCCGGTGCGACGCGGCCCGGGCTGGTTGCGTCCGCGGTCGGTGGTCGGGGCTCCGCCGGTACGTCGGGGCTCGAGCACCGTGGTGGCGTCGGTCGCGTCGCGTGCCCGGTCGGGGTTCGGCGCGCCGGCCGGCAGGATCGCGGTGGCGTTCTCCGGCCGCAGCACGGCGGTGCGGTACTGCCCGGTCGCGCGCTGCTGGTTGCCGTTGATGTGCTCGAGCATCTCGCGGGCGTCGCGAGGACGGTCGTCGGGGTCGCGGGACGTCGCCCACGTGACCAGGTCGTCGAGCTCCGAGGGGACGCCAGGCGTGACCACGCTCGGGGCCGGGACGGTGTCGTTGGCGTGCTGGTACGCGATCTGCATCGGCTGCTCGCCCTTGTAGGGCTGTTCGCCGGTGAGCATCTCGTACAGCATGATGCCGACCGCGTAGACGTCGCTGCGGGAGTCGGCGGCGCCGCGGGTGACGAGCTCGGGGGACAGGTACGCGATGGTCCCGAGCAGCGCCGCCCCCGTGGCGGTGTTCTGCGACGCGGCGCGGGCCAGGCCGAAGTCGCCGAGCTTGATGCGGCCGTCGTCGGCGAGGAGCACGTTCTCGGGCTTGAGGTCACGGTGCACGATGCCGGCCCGGTGCGCCGACGCCAGTCCGGCGAGCACGGCGCGGAGGATGTCGGTCGCCTGCTCGGGCGTCAGGGCGTGGTGCTCCTGCAGGAGGTCCCGCAGCGTGATGCCGGGGATGTACTCCATGACGATGTAGGCGGTGTCGTCCTCGGCACCCTGGTCGTACACGCCGACCAGGTTCGGGTGGGACAGTCGCGCTGCCGAGCGGGCCTCCTGGATGAAGCGCTCCCGGAAGGCCTGGTCGTCGGCCAGGTGGCCGTGCATGATCTTGATCGCCACGCGGCGTTCGAGCCGCACGTCCGTCGCCAGGTAGACCGTCGCCATGCCCCCGCGCGCGATGCGGGAGCGGACGCGGTACCGCTGATCGATCATGCGACCGATCATGGGGTCCGTGGCGGCGTTGGTGCTCATCGGCGGCATTCTACGAAGGCGGGCGCGATCCGTCGGCGGGGACGCACCGGCCGTGATGCAATCTCGACCTGGAGGATGAGTCGCGCCCGCGGTCGGGAGGCCGGTGCCGTCCCGACCGCGACGGCGCTCAGAGCGTCGCCAGCCAGGCGGTCGCGGACTGCTCCCACTGCGCGTACGCCTTCGGGTAGGCGGAGATCTGCACGGCCTGGGCGGCGTCGGCCACGCTCTTGGAGGCCCACCCGCGGACGTCGAGCAGCCCGGCGGTCGTGCCCTTGTTCGGGTTGGAGCGGCCGCCGAAGAACAGGCGGGTGGCGTACGTGGGGTCCTGCAACTGTGCCGCGGTGCCCCAGCCCTGGCTCGGGCGCTGTTGGAACAGGCCGACGGAGTCACGGTCGCCGTGGGGCAGGTTGCGCAGGCTCGACTCCTGCATCGCCGCGGCGAGGGCGATCACGATGCCGCGGTCGGGCACGCCGAGGGAGCGACCGACGTTCACGATCGTCTGGGCGTTCGCCCGCTGTTCGGCGGAGAGCGACGGTCCGGACGTCGGGAGCACCAGGGTCTTGCCCGCGTAGATCGTGCTCGTGTAGGTGAGCCCGTTCGCCGACAGGAGCGCGGACACGGCGACCCCGTGTGCGGCCGCGATCGACGCGATCGTCTGACCGGCACCGATCTTCACGGACCCGGCCTTGGCGGACGCCGGTGCTGCGGTGACCGGAGCCGCTGCGGGTGCGGCGGCCACGGGCGCTGCCGCGGGGACCGACGCGGCACGGGGGACCCGGAGCGCCTGGCCCGGCTGGATGATGCTGCCGAGCGACAGGCTGTTCGCCCCGAGCATGGCCGAGGTCGACACGCCCACGCGGGCCGCGATCCCCGAGACGGTGTCGCCCTGCTTGACGTGGTAGACCGCACCGCTCGGCGCGGCGGCACGGACGGGGGCAGCCACGGCCGGGGTCGAAGCCAGGTGCAGCGTCTGTCCGGGGTGGATGATCGTGTTCCAGCCGAGGCCGTTGCGCACGAGGACCTCCTGCGCCGACAGGCCGTAGCGGGCCGCGATGCCGGACACCGTGTCACCCTGCTGGACGGAGTACGTGGTCGGGGCCTTCCGCACGGCGGACACCGTCGTGATGGTCGGCTTCGCCGCACGGGCCACGGCGGGGCTGTAGACCGAGCGGTGCCCGACGTTGTGGTCCTCGTCGACGTGGCGCTTGTTCGCGGCACCGTCGTCGTCGTGCCGCGTCTCGGCGTGCGCGACCGGGCCGGTGAGCCCGGCGGTGACGGCGATCGTCCCGGCCAGGACGATGGGCATGGTGGCGAATCTGGCGGAACGTGCGCGTCGTGCGCGGTCGTCGGCGTCGGTGTCCACGGGGTGCTCCTGTCAGGGCGGGTGAGCTGTGGGGACGCGGCAGCGCGCTCACAGGCGGCTCCACGCTGGCATGTCGTGAATCGCAAGTCAACCAGAGAGTCGGATGCGTCGTGTGTGACCGATGTGACGGACGAGTGGTTCGCACCGGGGCTGCTCTCTGGCACGATGGGCGTGTGAGTGCCACACCCACGGATGACATGTCCCTTTCCGAACGCTGGCTGACGGTCCCCGACCTCGTCGACCTGCTGGGCGTCAGCCCCGGCCGCGTCCACCGGCTCTTCGAGCAGCGGACGCTGCTCGCGGCGCGCGTCGGCGGTGTCCTGCGCGTACCCGTCGAGTTCCTCGACGACGCCGAACCGCTGCCCGAGCTGCGCGGCACGCTGGTCGTGCTCGGCGACAACGGCTTCACCGACGACGAGGCGGTCCGGTGGATGCTCGCCGTCGACGACACCATCGGTGACTCGCCGATCAACGCGCTGCGCGCCGGCCGCAAGGCCGAGGTGCGCCGCGTCGCGCAGTCCCTGCTCTAGCCGTCCATGACGGGAGGCCCGGTGCCAGCTGGCACCGGGCCACCCGTCGTCGGTGCTGGCTAGGCGGACCGCCGGCAGACCGTGTCGGCCAGCGACGCGAGCTGCTCGCGTGCCGACGGCGTCAGCGGAGCGGCGTCGAGCGCTGCCTTGGCGCGCTGCACGTGCCGGTCGATCGAGCGCTCGACCGCGGTCACGGCGCCGGACTCGGTGAGCGTGGCCCGGAGCATCTGCACCTGGGCCTCGTCGAGGTCCGGGTCGCCGAGGAGCTCGTCGAGCAGTGCGCGGGACCCACCGGGCAGCGCCTTGCGCGCCGAGGCGATGAGGACGGTGCGCTTGCCCTCGCGGAGGTCGTCGCCCGCCGGCTTGCCCGTGACCTCCGGGTCGCCGAAGACACCGAGCATGTCGTCGCGGAGCTGGTAGGCCACGCCGAGGGGGAGCCCGAACGCGCGGAGCCCCTCGAGCTGCGACGCGGAGGCGCCGGCGACCAGGGCGCCGATGACGAGCGGGGCCTCGACCGAGTACTTCGCCGACTTGAACACGACCACGCGCTGGGCACGGAGCAGGTGCTCGGCCTCGTCCACGGTCGGCCACGCCGTCTCCTCGTGGATGTCGAGGTACTGCCCGGCGGTGACGTCGAGCCGCATGGTGTGGAACTCCTGGCGGACGACGCGGGCCCGTGCGGGGTCGAGCAGCGCCAGGCCCTCGTCGAAGACGGCGTCGCTCAGCGAGAGCAGCATGTCGCCGAGGAGCAACGCGGAGTTCGTGCCGTACAGGCCGCGGTCGCCGACCCACCCCGAGTCCTGGTGTCGGGACTCGAAGCGACGATGGGCAGCCGGACGCCCGCGACGGGTGTCCGAGCGGTCCATGATGTCGTCGTGGACCAGGGCGGCCGCGTGGAAGACCTCGAGTGCCGCAGCGACCGTCACGATCGCCTCGGCCGTGGTCTGCCGGGAGCCCTCCGCCAGCGGGTCGAACGACCCGGAACGCCCTGCCACGGACTGCCACCCCCAGTAGCAGAACAGGGCCCGGAAGCGCTTGCCACCGGACAGGAGGTCTCGGGCGAACTCGTCGAACGGAGCCAGGTCCGGACTGATCGCAGCGAGTCGATCACGCTGGTCGTCCAGTGCCCGATCGATCCGTGCCGAGACGAGGTCCACTAATCGCGTACTCTCAGCCACGGTGCCTAGCCTAGTGGGTGGCCCGGTCGTAGTATCGGTCCACCCAATCCACGCGTCGATCCCAGGGACAAAGAGGGAATCCGGATGCCACTTTCGGAGCAAGAGCAGCGACTTCTCGAAGAGATGGAACGCAGCCTCTATCAGAACGACTCCGACTTCGTGGCGCGCGTCACCCGGCGGCAGGGGCGACCGACGTACACGTCGATCACCATCGGTGTCCTCGGAGCGCTCGCTGGAGTCGCCATCGTCATCCTCGGGCTGGTCATGCGCCAGCCCCTCATCGGCATCGTCGGCTTCGTCGTCATGCTCGCCGGGGTGCTGTTCGCACTTCGTCCGGGCATGGGCGCACCGAAGCCCTCGGGCAGGGCACCACGGACGCCGTCGTCCGGTGGCAGCCGCGGCCCGGCGTCCGGTGGCTCGTCGACCGGCGGGTCCTTCATGGACCGCATGAACGAGCGCTGGGACAAGCGCAACGACCCGAACCAGTAGTTCCCCTCCACACTCCTCCACGGGGTCGGCCCATCACGGGCCGGCCCCGTTTCTTCATGCCCGGAAGCGCCCCCAGCTCACGCCGGAGCCGCCCCCGCCCCGCGCGAGGTGACCCGCACCGCCCACCGCGCGCCCCGGGACTGCGAAAGTCCTCCACTTCGCTCCCCGGTCGACCCCGCGACGCCGATCCGCGCCGTTCCGGGGGTGCGGGACGTGTCGGGGCCGCGCCGAGCCTCCAGACCGGCCCCCAGAACGGGGGTCTGCGCCGGTTTCGGGGAGGGCTTTCACCCTGAAGTGGAGGGAAGTGGAGTACCGTGGAGCCTGTCGCTGACCGGTGGAGCTGAGGGGAGGCCCCGACGTGTTGCTCGGTACCCATGCCCCCAAGCTCGACGAGAAGGGTCGCGTGATCCTCCCCGCCAAGTTCCGCGAGGAACTCTCCGGGGGGCTCGTGATGACCCGCGGTCAGGAACGCTGCGTCGTCGTCTTCAGCGCCAGGACGTTCGAGGAGATCCACGAACGCGTCCGCCAGGCACCGATGACGTCGAAGCGCACCAGGGACTACATGCGCCTGTTCCTCTCGGGGGCCAGCGCAGAACAGCCCGACAAGCAGAACCGCGTGACGATCCCGCAGAACCTCCGTGAGTACGCGGGGCTCGAGCGGGACCTCACGGTCATCGGCAGCGGTGACCGTGCCGAGATCTGGTCGACCACCGCGTGGGAGGCCTACTACGCCGAAGCCGAAGAGGCCTTCGCCGAGAACGACGAGGAGGTGATCCCGGGCGTCTTCTGATCCGCGGATCGGGACTCCCAGCCGTACGCCCTGATGCACCTTCCCCGGTGTCAGGTCGGTATGGATGGGGATCCGGACCCGTGGCCCAGCGGACGCGAGGGGCTGCACATGAGCACACCCGAACGGTTCCCACACACCCCCGTCATGCTCGAGCGGATCGTGGACCTCTTCACGCCGACGCTCGACGGCCCCGGCAAGGTCGTCGTCGACGCCACGCTCGGCATGGGCGGCCACTCGGAGGGCCTCCTCGAGCGCTTCCCCGAGCTGACGCTCATCGGCCTCGACCGCGACACCGACGCCCTCGGCATCGCGGGGGAGCGCCTCGCCCGGTTCGGGGACCGTGTCCGGCTCGTGCACACCGTGTACGACGAGATCCGGACGGCCATCGCGGACGAGGGCTTCGCCGCCGTCGACGGTGTGCTGTTCGACCTCGGCGTCTCCTCGTTGCAGCTCGACCGGGCCGAGCGCGGGTTCGCCTACAGCCAGGACGCCCCGCTCGACATGCGCATGGACCGGACGCAGGGCATCACCGCAGCCGAGGTCCTCGCGGACTACGACGAGGGCGAACTGCGGCGCATCTTCCAGCGCTACGGCGAGGAGAAGCTCGCCGGCCGCTACGCCAAGGCCATCGTCGAACGCCGGACCGAGACGCCCTTCACGATGTCGGGTGACCTCGTCCAGGTCCTCCACGACGCCACTCCCGTCGCGATCCAGCGTCAGGGACACCCGGCGAAGCGCGTGTTCCAGGCGCTCCGCATCGAGGTCAACACGGAGCTGAGCGTGCTCGAGCGGGCGATCCCCGCGGCGCTCGACGCCATCGCCGTCGGTGGCCGGATCGTCGTGGAGTCCTACCAGTCGCTCGAGGACCGCATCGTCAAGCGTGCGCTGGTCGCGCGGACGACGTCCAGTGCCCCCGCCGACCTGCCCGTCGAGCTCCCCGAGCACGCCCCCACCTTCTCCCTGGTCGTCAAGGGCGCGGAACTGGCCGACGAGGCCGAACGCGCCGCCAACCCCAGAGCAACGCCCGTGCGACTCCGCGCGGCCGAGCGGATCCGGAAGTGACATGAGCACGAACCTCGCACTCGTCGACCCCACCGTCGCCCCGTCGCGCGCGCCCAGGCCCTCCCGCCCCCGGCCGGAGCTCGTCGAGGTCGCCCCGACGAAGGCCCAGCGCCGAGCACGCCCGCGCATCGCGTACGCCGTCGTCGGCGTCACGGCCCTCGGGACGCTGCTGCTCGCGCAGCTCGGCATCAGCATGGTCCTGAGCCAGGGCGCCTACGAGCTGAACTCGCTGTCCGCCGAGCAGACCACGCTGAGCCGGTCGCAGCAGTCGCTGTCCGAGGAGCTCCGGGTGCTCGACTCGCCGCAGAACCTCGCTCGCAACGCCCAGGCACTCGGGATGATCGCGAACTCGACGCCGGTCTACCTCGACCCGACGACGGGCCGGGTCTTCGGCACGCCGACGCCCGCGACGCCCGAGGAAGCGACCGGCAACACCGCGAACCAGGTGCCGAACTCGCTGCTCGACGGCGTGCCCCTCGCGGCGACGCGGGGCGACACGACGACGAGCAAGGAGAACGGCGCTGCCGCCCCCACGGCTGCTGCGCCGGCCGCTGCCGCTCCTGCAGCTGCTGCACCCGGAGCCGCTGCGCCGGCCGAGGAGGACGCCGCTGCGACGGGTGACACTGGGAAGACCAGCGGCGCCAGCGCGTCGGACGGGGCTTCCTCGAAGTCGTCCGTAGAGTCCGACCCGAACCAGCTCCAGGCACCCTCCACCCGGTGACCTGCGGGTCAGGACCCCGGAAGGACCGCACAGCGTGACGAAGACGATCCGCAACCGCCGACTCCGCTACAGCGTCGTCATCATCGCCGTGATCGCGCTCGTCGCGGTGTTCGTCGTGCGCCTGGTCGACATCCAGGTCGTGCAGGCAGCCGAGCTCAACGAGCAGTCGAAGGCCAAGCGCAGCATCCCCGTGACCCTCTACGGCACGCGCGGGTCGATCGTCGACCGCGACGGCACCGCGCTGGCCGACAGCGTCACCCGCTACAACATCACGACCGCGCCGCGGCTCGTCAAGTCCTTCACGGGCAAGCTCGGCGGCACCCGCGTCAAGCAGGTCAGCGTCGACGCCGCCCTGACCGCGATCGCCGAGGCCTCCGGCGGTGAGGTAGCGGCCATGGAGAAGGCGATCGCCGCCGACCCGACGTCCGACTTCGCCTACCTGGTCAAGGGCCTCGACGTGAAGCGGTACGAGGCCGTCCGTGCGCTCGACGTCCCGTGGCTGTACCCGCAGCAGCAGTCGGCCCGGACGTACCCGACCGGTGCCACGACCGGCAACCTGACCGGCTTCATGGGCACCGACGGCGCGCAGGCCGGCCTCGAGCTGGCGTACAACAGCTGCCTCGCCGGCACGAACGGCTCCGAGACCTACGAACGTGGCGAGGACGGCGTCCAGCTGCCCGGCAGCACCGTGACGAAGAAGCAGGCCACGAACGGTGGCACCCTCGAGACCACCATCGACAGCGACCTGCAGTACATGGCGTCCCAGGACATCGCCGACGCCGCGCAGCAGATCGGCGCCGTGTCCGCCACGGCGACCGTCACGAAGGTGAAGACGGGGGAGATCCTCGCGGTCGCGGACTACCCGACGGTCGACCCGAACGACGTGGACGCGACGACGGACAAGGGTGCGTACGGGTCCCGAGCCCTGACGGACTCCTACGAGCCAGGTTCGACGATCAAGTCGGCCATCGCGGCGGCGCTCATCGACCAGGGCAAGGCCACGCCGACGACGGGCATCTCGGTGCCGTACTCCCGCACGTTCCCGTGGGGCGGCACCATCCACGACTCCGAGTACCACGCGACCGAGAACCTGACGCTGACGGGCATCCTCCGGGACTCCTCGAACGTCGGCATCACGGAGCTCGGCGCCCGACTCACGACGCAGCAGCGCTACGACGTCATGAAGAAGTTCGGCCTGTTCCAGCCGGAGCCGGGGATCGAGTACCCGGGTCAGCCCGGCATGCAGTACGGCGCGAGCCCGAACTGGGACCAGCAGACCGACATCAACTCCATGTTCGGCCAGGGCATCTCGACGACGGCCATCCAGGTCGCGGGGATCTACCAGACCCTCGCGAACGGCGGCGTGCGCATCCCGCCGCACTTCATCAAGGGCTGCACGACGGCCGACGGCAAGACGATCGACGCGCCCGACGTGCAGCCGGAGCGCGTCGTGTCCGCCGGCGCTGCCGAGCAGGTGACCGACATGCTCCAGAGCGTCGTCACCGGCGGCACGCTCGTCGGCATGAAGCCGATCTCCGGCTACAACATCGCCGCGAAGACGGGTACGGCGGAGGTCGCGGACGGTGCGAAGGGCTACGGCTCCGACCGGATCATCTCGGTGGCCGGAATGGCACCCGCCGAGGACCCCCAGTATGTTGTCACGGTGACGTTCACGAAGCCGGGGCCGGGACACAAGTTCTCCAGCTCCGCCGCTCCGGCGTTCCGTACCCTGATGTCCCAGGTGCTCGAGAAGTACCGTGTCGCCCCCTCCACGACCGAGGCGAAGACCTACCCGTCCACGTGGTGAGGAAGAAGGAGCACTTGTCCGCACGGATCCCCCCGGTCCTCCGGCCCGAACACCCGACCCCGAGGGCCGTGGCCGAACTCGCGAACGCCTTCGGGCTCCGCGTCGTCGGTTCGCTCGACGGCGTCGAGACGACCGGCGTCACGCTGAGCGCCGCCGAGGTGCAGCCGGGTGACCTGTTCGTCGGCGTGCACGGTGCGAACCGGCACGGCGCGCAGTTCGCCGCCGACGCCGCCGAGCGCGGTGCCGTCGCGGTGCTGACCGACGCCGACGGTGTCGCCCTGGCCGAGCCGGCCGGTCTGCCCGTGCTCGTCGTCGACGACCCCCGCGCGGCCCTCGGTGACGTGGCCGCCTGGGTCTACCGCACGCACCCGGACGAGGCCGAGGACCTCCCGCAGCTCTTCGCCGTGACCGGGACGAACGGCAAGACGAGCACCTCCTACATCCTCGAGGGCATCCTCAAGCAGCTCGGCCTGGTCACCGGCCTGAGCTCGACCGCGGAGCGCCACATCGGCTCGCTCAGCGTGACGAGCCGCCTGACCACACCAGAGGCCAGCGAGATGCACGCCCTCCTCGCCCGGATGCGCGAGAGCGAGGTGCGCGCGGTCGCCGTCGAGGTGAGTGCGCAGGCCCTCAGCCGCCACCGGGTCGACGGCATCGTCTTCGACGTCGTGGCGTTCACGAACCTCAGCCACGACCACCTCGACGACTACGCCGACATGGAGGAGTACTACCGCGCGAAGCTCCCGCTGTTCGAGCCGGAGCACGGTCGCCGCGGCGTCGTCTCGCTCGACACCGACTGGGGCCACCGCGTCGTGCAGGACTCCCGCATCCCGGTGACGACCATCACGGTGCACCCCGAGGTCGAGGCCGAGTGGCACGTCGACATCACCGACGCCCAGGCCGCGTACACCGAGTTCCGCCTCACCGGACCCGAGGGCCGCGAGCTCACCACCCGCGTGCCGCTCATCGGCTGGCACATGGCCGCGAACGCCGCGCTGGCGATCGTCATGCTCGTCGAGGGCGGCTTCGAGCTCGGAGCCGTCGCGCAGGCGCTCGAGTCGGGCCACCGCCGCTACCCCGACGAGACCGACGGCCAGCGCGTCAGCGCCATCGAGTGCTACCTGCCCGGCCGCACCGAGCGCGTCTCCGGCGAGCACGGTCCGAGCGTGTACGTCGACTTCGGCCACAGCCCCGACGCCTTCCTCAACACCCTGGCCGCCGTCCGGCAGTTCACGCCGGGCAAGGTCGTCATGCTCTTCGGCGCCGACGGCGACCGCGACACGACCAAGCGCGGCGACATGGCCCGCGTCGCCGCCGAGGGCTCCGACATCCTCGTCGTGACCGACCACCACCCGCGCTTCGAGGACGCCGCCTCGATCCGGACCACGCTGGTCGACGCCGCCCGTGCGGCCTTCCCGGACCACGAGATCCACGAGGTCAGCCCCCCGGAGGCCGCGATCCGCGCCGCCGTGGCACTGGTCGGCGAGGGGGACTCGATCCTCTGGGCCGGGCCCGGACACCAGGACTACCGCGACATCCAGGGCGTCAGGACGCCGTACTCCGCCCGCGACGAGGCCCGTGCGGCCCTCCGCGAGGCCGGCTGGGAGCCGAACGCCGGCCCGGTGGAGGAAACGCGATGATCGCCATGTCCCTCGCCGAGATCGCAGCAGCGGTCGACGGCGAGCTGGTCCGCGGTGCCGCCGACACGATCGTCGACGGCTCCGTGGAGACCGACTCCCGCCTGGTCGGCCCCGGCAGCGTCTTCTTCGCGCTCCTCGGTGAGGAGACCGACGGCCACCGCTTCGTGCCGTCCGCGGCCGACGCGGGTGCCGCCCTGGTCGTCACCGAGCGCGCCACCGACCTGCCCGACGGCAGCGCCACCGCGCAGGTCGTCGTGGCCGACGGCTACGCCGCCCTCGCCGCGCTCGCGCACGAGGTCGTCGCCCGCGTCCGTGCGTCCAGCGCCGACCGGACCGACGAGCACGGCCGTGCCGCCGGGCTGCGCGTGGTCGGCATCACCGGCTCGAACGGCAAGACAAGCACGAAGAACATGCTGCGGACGATCCTCGCCGAACACGGTGAGACCGTCGCACCCGAGGGCTCCTTCAACAACCACGTCGGCGCACCGATCTCGATGCTCCGCGTCACCCACGACACCCGGTACCTCGTCGTCGAGATGGGCGCCAGCGGCATCGGCCACATCGCGAAGCTCGTACACGTAGCCGAGCCCGACACGGGCGTCGTCCTCAAGGTGGGCCTCGCGCACGCCGGCGAGTTCGGCGGCATCGAGGCCACGCAGCGCGCGAAGTCCGAGATGGTCACCGACCTGCCGGCCTCCGCGACCGCCCTGCTGAACGTCGACGACGACCGGGTGGCGGCGATGCGCGGCCTCACGGCCGCCCACGTCGTGGGCTTCGGCACGTCCGATGACGCCGACTACCGCCTGACCGGTGTGTCCACGGACCGTGACGGCACGCGCTTCACGCTCACCGCGCCTCCCGGCCGACAGGACCAGGACCAGGACCAGGACCAGCCGGGAGGCTCGGAGCAGGTCCCCGAGACCGTCGACGTCCGCCTCGCCATCCTGGGCGAGCACCACGCGATGAACGCGACGGCCGCCCTGGCCGTCGCCCACCGCTGGGGCGTCCCGCTCGCCGACGGCGCCGCCGCGCTCGCGTCCATGACGCGGGCAGAGCGCTGGCGCATGGAGCTGCTCCAGGGCGGGCCAGAGGGCGTCACCGTCATCAACGACGCCTACAACGCCTCACCCGACTCCACCGCCGCTGCCCTCCGCACGCTCGTGCAGGTCGTCCGACCGGGGGAGCGCACCATCGCGGTCCTCGGCGAGATGGCCGAGCTCGGCGAGTTCTCGGTGGAGGAGCACGACACCATCGGTCGCCTCGTCGTCCGGCTCGGGATCGGCCAGCTCGTGGTCGTCGGCCGCGGCGCGATGGCGATCCACCAGGCCGCCACCCTCGAGGGATCGTGGGACGGCGAGTCCGTGTTCATCGAGGACGTCGACGACGCCGTCCAGACCCTGCAGGAGATGGTCCGCCCCGGCGACGTCGTCCTCGTCAAGTCCTCGAAGTCGGCCGGGCTGCGGTTCCTCGGCGACCGCCTCGGAGGTGTCCCCGCATGATCGCCCTCCTGATCGCCGGCGCCGTGTCGCTGGTGTTCACACTCCTGCTCACGCCCCTGTTCATCCGGCTGTTCCACCGTCTCGGGTGGGGCCAGTTCATCCGTGACGACGGTCCGCAGTCGCACCACACCAAACGCGGCACCGCGACGATGGGCGGCATCGTGCTCATCCTCGGCACGGTGATCGGCTACTTCGTCGGGCACCTGGTCGGGCGGGACTCCGTCACGCTCTCGGGCATGCTCGTGCTGTTCCTGATGGTCGGGCTCGGCCTGGTCGGGTTCGTCGACGACTTCCTCAAGGTACGTCGCCAGCGGAGCCTCGGGCTCGGCGGGTGGGCGAAGATCCTCGGCCAGGTCATCGTCGGCGTCATCTTCGCGACCGTCGCACTCGTGGTGCCGAGCTCGACGGGCAAGCCGCCCGCATCCACCATGATCTCGGCGATCCGGGACATCCCGTGGCTCGACTTCATGGCCCTCGGCACGGTCATCGGCACCATCCTGTTCCTCGCCTGGATCGTCCTGCTCACGGTGTCGACGTCGAACGGCGTCAACGTGGCGGACGGCCTCGACGGCCTCGCGACCGGGTCGAGCATCCTGGCGATCGGGTCGTACGTGATCATCGGCTTCTGGCAGTCGAACCAGATCTGCGGGGGCGCCCGGCTCGACGCGAGCACCGAGCACGCCTGCTACACCGTGACGAACCCGCTCGACCTCGCCGTCGTCGCGGCCGCGGTCTGCGGTGGCCTGATCGGCTTCCTCTGGTACAACACGTCGCCGGCACAGATCTTCCTCGGCGACACCGGTTCGCTCGGCCTCGGCGGCGCGCTGGCGGGTCTCGCGATCCTCAGCCGCACCGAGCTGCTGCTCATCCTCATCGGTGGCCTGTTCTTCATCGTCACCGGCTCGGTCATCCTGCAGCGCGCGTACTTCAAGATCACCCACGGGAAGCGCATCTTCCGGATGAGCCCGCTCCACCACCACTTCGAACTCAAGGGGTGGGCCGAGGTGACGGTGGTCGTGCGGTTCTGGATCATCGCCGGACTCTGCGTCGCCGCCGGTGTCGGACTCTTCTACCTGGAATGGATCGCACGCGTTGGTTGATCGTCTCGACGGGCTCGACAGCTGGTGGTCCGAGGGCTGGAAGGGCCTCGGCGTGGCCGTGCTCGGTCTCGGGGCCACCGGGTTCTCGGTCGCCGACACCCTGGTGGAGCTCGGCAGCACCGTCACCGTCTACTCGACCGACGCCCCCGCGGACAGCGTCGAGCTGCTCGCGGTGATCGGCGCCCGGTTCGTGCAGACGCCGCTCGATGCCGTGCCCGCGGACCTGGAGCGCCAGGCACCCGACCTGGTCGTCGTGTCGCCCGGGCTGCCGCCGCACAACGCGACCGTCCGCTGGGCCACCGAGCACAGCACGGTGTGGGGGGACGTCGAGCTCGCCTGGCGTGTGCGCGACAAGGTCGTCCGCGGCCCGGTCGCCGCCCCGTGGGTGACGATCACCGGCACGAACGGCAAGACCACGACGACGCAGCTCACCACCGCGATGTACCAGGAAGAGGGCCTGCGGGCCGTGGCCTGCGGCAACATCGGTGTCCCCGTCCTCGACGTCGTGCGCGACCCCGAGGGCTTCGACGTCCTGGTCGTCGAGCTCTCCAGCCACCAGCTGCACTACATGGCGGACTCCGGGGACGGCGCGGTCGTGCCCCTGGCCTCGGTCTGCCTCAACATCGCCGACGACCACCTCGAGTGGCACGGCTCCGCGGAGGCCTACCGCGCGGCCAAGGCCAAGGTGTACGAGCGCACCGTGCTGGCCTGCGTCTACAACGTCACCGACGAGGCGACCCGCCGCATGGTCGAGGAAGCCGACGTGGTCGAGGGCTGCCGTGCCGTCGGGTTCACGCCGGGCGTCCCGGCTGCCGGCGACGTCGGGATCGTCGACGACGTCCTGTGCGACCGCGCCTTCGTCGAGGACCGCCGCAGCAGCGCGCTCGAGCTCGCCACGCACGAGGACCTCGAGGCCGCCGGGCTCGCAAGCCCGCACATGGCCATGAACGTGCTCGCCGCCGCGGCCCTCGCACGCGCCGGCACGGTCCGTCCCTCGGCCATCCAGCGCGCGGTCCGGGCCTTCCGCGCCGACCACCACCGCACCGAGCACGTGGCCACCGCGAACGGCATCGCCTGGGTCGACGACTCCAAGGCGACGAACCCGCACGCCGCGACTGCGTCGCTGTCGGCGTTCCCCTCGGTCGTCTGGATCGTCGGTGGCCTCTTCAAGGGCGTCGACGTCGAGGCCCTCGTCGAGGAGTTCGGCCCCGGAGCCCGCGGCGTCGTGGTCATCGGCGCGGATCGCAGCCCGGTCGTGGAGGCATTCGCGCGACACGCGCCGACGGTGCCGGTCCTGCAGGTCGAAGCAACGGACACTGATCAGGTCATGCCCGAGGCGGTCCGACATGCCGCGTCGATCGCGAGGTCGGGCGACACGGTCCTCCTCGCCCCGGCTGCCGCGTCGTTCGACCAGTTCGGCTCGTACGCCGACCGGGGCGAGCGCTTCGCGGCGGCGGTCCACGAGCACCTGGGAGGCGACGCCGATGGCGACACCGACGGATCTTCCGGCGAACGGCCGTAGCGGCCGAGCGGAGGCCAACACGGCGACGGCCAGAGCAGCGACCGCGCGCACAGCGACGGCGCGCACGACGACCACGGCCGGGCGGCCCGGCACGACCTCGAGCCGCTCTGCTGCCGGACGCCGGGCGAACGGTGCCGTCGTCGCGGTCCGGAACGTCTTCGTGGCCGAGTCGAGCAGCTTCTACGCGATCCTCGGCGTGACGCTGTTCCTCGTCGTGTTCGGCGTCGTGATGGTGCTCTCGTCCTCGAGCGTCGAGGAGTACCGGTACAAGCACGGCTTCTTCGGCGCCTTCGCCAAGCAGGGCCTCTACGCGCTCATCGGCGTGCCGCTCATGCTCGTGGTGAGCCGGTTCCCCGCCGAGTTCTGGCGCCGCTGGGCCATGCGCATCGTCGGGGCCGGCCTGGTGCTCCAGCTGCTCGTGTTCACCCCGATCGGCATCGACGTCCAGGGCAATCGCAACTGGATCGGCTTCGGCGGGATCACCGCGCAGCCGTCCGAGTTCCTCAAGCTCGCACTCGTGCTGGGCATCGGCGCGGTGCTGTTCCGCAAGCGCGAGAAGCTGCACGACTGGCGCGAGGTCTTCATCCCGGTCGGCCTGGCCACCGCGGTCTCCATCGGCCTCGTCCTGCTCGGCGGCGACCAGGGCACCGCGATGATCATGGTGATCCTGGTCTTCGGCAGCCTGTTCGTCGGCGGTGTGCGGCTGCGACACCTGGCGGTCGGCATCGCGGCGATCGCGGTCCTGCTGCCCGTCGTCACGATGGCGTCGAGCTCCCGGCAGGTCCGCATCAGCGCCTGGCTCTCCGGGTGCACCGACTCGAACCAGGCGCAGGACATCTGCTGGCAGCCCGTGCACGGCATGTGGGCGCTGGCGTCCGGCGGGGTGTTCGGCGTCGGGCTCGGCAACTCCAAGGCGAAGTGGTCCTGGTTGCCCGAGGCCGACAACGACTACATCTTCGCGATCGTCGGCGAGGAGCTCGGGCTCATCGGCTGCGTCGTCGTGCTGGCGCTCTTCGTGGTGCTCGCCATCAGCATGATCAAGGTCATCCGCCTGTCGGACGACCCCTTCGTCCGGACCGTCACCGGCGGCGTGCTCGCCTGGGTGATCGGGCAGGCACTCGTCAACATCGCGGTGGTCCTCGGCCTGCTGCCGGTGCTCGGTGTCCCACTCCCGCTCATCTCCGCGGGCGGGTCCGCGCTCATCATGACGCTCGTCGCGATCGGCGTCGTCCTGTCCTTCGCGCGGGAGATCCCCGGGAAGAACGCGCTGTCCCGCGCCCACGACGTCCACGACGTCCGCACCAGGAACGGGAGCGTGCGGTGAGCACCTACCTCTTCGCCGGCGGGGGCACCGCCGGCCACGTGAACCCCCTGCTCGCCGTCGCCGACCGGCTGACCGAGCGTTCCCCGGAGGACCGCGTCCTCGTGCTCGGCACGGCGGAGGGCCTCGAGTCCCGCCTGGTGCCGATGCGCGGCTACGAGCTCCTGACCATCCCGCGGCTGCCGTTCCCGCGCAAGCCCAACGCCGCGGCGCTGCGCTTCCCCGGTGCCTTCTGGCGAGCGGTGCGACGGACGGAACAGCTCATCCGCGAGCACGACGTCGAGGTCGTCCTCGGGGTCGGCGGCTACGCGGCCGCTCCGGCGTACATCGCGGCGAAGCGCACCGGCACCCCGATCGTCGTGCACGAGCAGAACGCCAAGCCGGGCCTGGCGAACCGGCTCGCGGCGTTCCTGACGCACCACGTGGGGGTGACCTTCTCGAACACCCGGCTGCGCCACTCCCGCCTGGTCGGGATGCCGCTCCGCCGTGAGGTCGAGGACCTCGACCGTCGTGCGCGCCGGGCAGAGGGCCTCGCCGAGTTCGGGCTCGACCCGGACCGACCCGTGCTGCTCGTGACGGGTGGGTCCTCCGGTGCCCGGAGCATCAACCGCACCGTGAACCGCTCGGCGGCGTCCATCGTCGGCGCCGGGTGGCAGGTGCTGCACGTCGTCGGCGGCAAGTCCGACATAGGCCCGAGCGACCTCGACGGGTACACCGTCCTGCCGTACTGCGACCGGATGGACCTGGCGTACGCCGCCTCGGACTTCGTGGTGTCGCGAGCCGGTGCCGGCATGGTGTGCGAGCTCGCGGCCGTCGGGCTGCCGAGCGTCCTGGTGCCGTACCCTGTCGGCAACGGCGAGCAGCGGCACAACGCCCGCGACGTCGTCGAGGCGGGGGGTGCGGTGCTCGTCGCCGACCAGGAGTTCGACCAGGACTGGGTGACGTTCCAGCTCCTGACGCTCCTGCAGGACCGCGCGCGGATCGCCGACATGGCGATGCGTGCGGGCAGCGTCGGCCACCGCGACGGTGCCGACCGGATGACCGACCTGGTCCTCGACGCCGGACGGGCGGCCGCCACGGGCACCAGCCCCCGCTCGCACGGCGGCGCGACGCACGACAGCACGACGCACGACAGCACCAGGCACGGCGACTCGACGCACGACAGCACCACGCACGGCAGCAGCACGGAGGAACCATGACCATCAAGCCGGACCTGACCCAGCCGATCCCGGACGACCTCGGCACGGTCCACTTCGTCGGCATCGGCGGCTCCGGCATGAGCGGGATCGCGCGGATGTTCCTCGCCGCCGGGCACCGTGTCACGGGCAGCGACTCCCGCGAGACCGCGACGACCGGGCGGATGCGCGAGCTCGGCGCCGAGGTGCACATCGGCCACGACGCGTCCAACGTCGGCGCCGCGGACACCGTCGTCGTCACCAGCGCCCTCTGGCCGGACAACCCCGAGCTCCTCGAGGCCCAGCGCCGCGGGCTGCCGGTCCTGCACCGCTCCCAGGCCCTCGCCGCCCTCATCGCCCAGCACCGCCTGGTCGCGGTCGCGGGGGCCCACGGCAAGACCACGTCCACCGGCATGATCGTCACGGCGATGGTCGAGCTCGGCCTCGACCCGAGCTTCGTCAACGGTGGCGTCATCCAGTCCCTCGGCACGAGCTCAGCGCCGGGCACGAGCGACCTGTTCGTGGTGGAGGCCGACGAGTCCGACGGCTCCTTCCTGCTCTACGACGTCGCAGTGGCGCTCATCACGAACGTCGACGCGGACCACCTCGACCACTACGGCAGCGAGGACGCGTTCATCGACGCCTTCGTCGAGTTCGCGGCGAAGGCCCGCGAGCGCATCGTCGTCTCCAGCGACGACGCCGGTGCGAAGCGCGTCACCGCCGGGGTCCGCGCCCTCGAGCACGCGCCCGAGGTCGTCACGTTCGGCGAGGCCGCCGACGCGGACGTCCGCATCGAGCGCATCGTCGAGTCGGCCGGCGTCGAGGTCGACTTCCGCGCGGCGGGGGAGTCCCACCACCTCACGCTCCGCGTCCCCGGGCGCCACAACGCGGTCAACGCCGTCGGTGCCTTCGCCGTGCTCGTCGGGCTCGGGGTGTCCCCGGCCGACGCGGTCCGCGGCATCGAGGCCTTCGGCGGCACCGAGCGCCGCTTCGAGCTGCACGGCGTCGAGCGCGGCGTGTCGGTGTACGACGACTACGCCCACCACCCGACCGAGGTCGCGGCAGCCCTGCGCGCCGCGCGGAACGTCGTCGGCGACGGCCGGATCATCGCGATCCACCAGCCGCACCTGTACTCGCGCACCCGGATGATGGCCGGGGACTTCGCCGCGGTCTACGAGCAGCTCGCCGACCACACGGTCGTCCTCGACGTCTACGGCGCCCGCGAGGACCCGGAGCCCGGCGTCACCGGCGCCCTGGTGCAGGAGCGCTTCCACGACCAGACCCACGTCGACTACCTGCCCGACTGGGCCGAGGCCTCGGCCCGCGCAGCCGCGGTCGCCCGCGACGGCGACATCATCATGACGCTGAGCTGCGGCGACGTGTACCGGATCATCCCGCAGGTGCTCACCGCCCTCGGCGACGCGCCGGCCGACCAGACCGACGGGGCCAGCGCCAGGTGAAGCGTCCCGAGGGCTTCGACGAGCGTCCGGCGCAGCGCGCCGCCGCCGACGAGGGCGACGAACCCGCACCACGCGAGCGCCGGGTCCCGCGACTCGGGCGGCTCACCGGCCGCCGTGGGGTCGAGGACGCCCAGGAGGCCCCGCTCGCCTCCGCCTCGTCCGCCACGGACCGCTGGACGGTCGCGTCCACCCCCACACGCTCGGCCGGAGCGCTGCCGGACCTGCCCGACGTCACGGCGACCGGCACCGTCGTCGACGCGGACGACGACCGCGACGCGCGGCGCGACCACGACCCAGACGCGCGGCACGAGGGTGACGACGCCGACCGCGCCGGTGACGTTGACGGTGACCGTGTCGACCGCGACAGCGACAGCGACCGCGACCACGCGCCGGGCGCGACGGACGTCGTGGACCTGCGCACGGCCTCCCGTCCCGGACAGCCCGACGCCGCGACCACGCCCATCGGCGCCGGTGTCCGCGCTGCCGAGACCGCGCGTGAGGCCAGGGCCGCGCGCAAGCGCCGCCGGCTGCACGAACGGGCCGAGGTCCGTCGCTTCACCCGCCGCTCCCGGCACCGGCGCGCCGCCTGGATCACGACGGGCGGCATCGTCGTCGTGCTCGGCGTCTCGATCCTCGTCGCCGTGTTCTCCCCGCTGATGGCACTCCAGCGGATCGAGGTCAAGGGCACGAGCCGGGTCGACGACGCCGAGCTGCGCCGGGCGCTGTCCGACCAGATCGGCACGCCGCTCGCGCGGCTCGACTCCGCCGCGATCAAGCGGGACATCGCCGCCTTCCCGCTCATCGAGAGCTACGTGACCGAGGAGTCGCCGCCGCACACGCTCGTCGTCACGGTGACCGAGCGCACCCCCGTGGTGACGGTGGAGAACGGGAAGTCCTTCGACCTGGTCGACCCCGCCGGCATCGTCGTGCAGTCCTCGACGAAGCGCCCGGACACGATGCCGCTGGCGGACGTCGGGTCCGCGAAGCTCGGTTCCTCGGTGTTCCGCACGATGACCGAGGTCGTCCTGGCGCTGCCGTCGGCCGTGCGGTCGCAGGTGTCCGGCGTCGCGGCGTCGACCGCCGACGACGTGACCCTCACCATGAAGGACGGCTCGCGCGTCGTGTGGGGGAGCCCTGACGAGTCCGCGGCGAAGGCAGCCCTGCTCGACGCCCTGGTGAAGGACCATGCCACCCGCGCCCCGGACACGGCGGTCGAGTACGACGTGTCCGCGCCCGACAACGGGATCATCCGCACCCAGGACTGAGCTCGGACCGCCGCGCCGAGAAAGTGCGGCACCGCATTGCACGACACGCGGCGTGGCGGGGCGACACCGCCCGGAGCGCACCCGTAGCGTCGAAGCCAGCACCACCCATAGCAGCACAACCCCGCAACTTCAAGTAGAGGTTGAGGGTTCTACCGGAGGCCGGACTGACGTGACCACGAACCACAACTACCTCGCCGTGATCAAGGTCGTCGGTGTCGGCGGCGGCGGCGTCAACGCCGTCAACCGCATGATCGAGCTGGGCCTCCGTGGGGTCGAGTTCATCGCGATCAACACCGACGCCCAGGCGCTCCTGCTCAGCGACGCCGACGTCAAGCTCGACGTGGGCCGCGAGATCACCCGCGGCCTCGGCGCCGGTGCGGACCCCGAGGTCGGCCGTCGTGCCGCCGAGGACCACGCCGAAGAGATCGAAGAGGCCCTCGCGGGGGCCGACATGGTCTTCGTCACCGCCGGTGAGGGCGGTGGGACCGGCACGGGTGGTGCGCCCGTCGTCGCCCGCATCGCCAAGTCGATCGGCGCGCTGACGATCGGTGTCGTCACGAAGCCCTTCAGCTTCGAGGGCAAGCGTCGTCAGTCGCAGGCCGAGAACGGCGTCGCCGGCCTGAAGGACGAGGTCGACACCCTCATCGTCGTGCCGAACGACCGCCTCCTCGAGATCTCCGACCGGGGCATCTCGATGGTCGAGGCCTTCGCGACCGCCGACCAGGTGCTGCTCGCCGGCGTGCAGGGCATCACCGACCTGATCACCACCCCCGGCCTGATCAACCTCGACTTCGCCGACGTGAAGAGCGTCATGCAGGGTGCCGGTTCGGCGCTCATGGGCATCGGGTCCTCGCGGGGAGCCGACCGGGCGATCAAGGCTGCGGAGCTCGCGGTCGCATCGCCGCTGCTCGAGGCCTCCATCGACGGCGCGCACGGCGTGCTGCTCTCGATCCAGGGTGGCTCGAACCTCGGCATCTTCGAGATCAACGACGCGGCCCGCCTGGTGCAGGAAGCCGTCCACCCCGAGGCGAACATCATCTTCGGCGCAGTGATCGACGACACCCTCGGCGACGAGGTCCGCGTCACGGTCATCGCAGCCGGGTTCGACGGCGGAGAGCCCTCGTCGCAGGTCAAGGAACGCCGCGCCAGCTGGGTCGACCCGGACGCCGGTGCCACCGTGCCCGTCGGTTCGAGCTCGACCGGCCCGCAGGACGCCCCGGCACGCTCGTGGGCGTCGCAGGAGCACGAGCCGCCGGCGCAGCGCGCCGCGGACCCCGCCTTCGACGGTGACGACGACGAGCTCGACGTCCCCGACTTCCTGAAGTAAGACGACATGACGGACGGCTCCCCGAGCCTCCAGGACCGGCTGTCCTCGGTCCGCGACGGCATCGCCGACGCGGCCAGGGCGGCCGGTCGCTCGTCCGACGACCTGACGCTCATCGTGGTCACGAAGTACCACCCGGCGTCGCTCGTCGCCGAGCTCGCCGCACTCGGCGTGACCGACGTGGGGGAGAACCGCCACCAGGAGGCCCAGGCCAAGGCCGCCGAGCTGGCGGACCTGGGGCTCACCTGGCACTTCGTCGGGCAGTTGCAGTCGAAGAAGGCCCGTCAGGTGCGCCGCTACGCCCACGTGGTGCAGTCGCTCGACCGGGCGTCCGTCGTCGACGCCTTCGCACCCACGACCGAGGAACCAGCACCGCCCGTCATCGACGGCTTCGTGCAGGTCAACCTCACCGACGACCCCGGCCGCGGGGGCGTGCAGCCCGATGACGTCGACGCCATGGTGGAGCGCGTCCTGGCCACCGGCACGATCGCCCTGCGCGGCGTGATGGCCGTCGCGCCCCTCGACGAGGAGCCCCGAGCCGCCTTCGCGCGGCTCCGGGCGATCTCCGAGCGTGTGCGTCTGACGGTGCCCACGGCCACCGACGTCTCCGCCGGGATGAGCGGCGACTTCGCCGAGGCGATCGCCGAGGGCGCGACACACCTGCGGATCGGGACGGCAATCACCGGAAACCGGCCGGCCGCGCCCTAGCCTCGTCACAGGGCAACCCCGAGCACGCACACCCCTGGAGGAACCATGGCCGGTCCGTTGAAGAAGACGATGGTCTACCTCGGCCTCGCCGACGAGGAACTCGAGTACGAGGACGAGCCGCAGAGCGCGCAGCCGCAGTCGCGCGCGCCGCAGCAGCAGTCCACGGCACTCGCTGCCCAGCAGCACGAGACCCCCGCTCCGGCGGCTGCGGCTCCCGCGGCGGCACCCGCTGCGGCGGCCCCCGAGGCGAAGGCCCCGCACACCCACCAGCGCGGCGCCCAGGTCACTCCGCTGCGCCGCTCGCACACGACCGCACAGAAGGCGACCCCGGTCCAGGAAATGAACGAGATCCTCACCGTCCACCCGCGCGAGTACAAGGACGCCCAGTCCATCGCCGAGAGCTTCCGCGACGGGATCCCCGTCATCATCAACCTCTCGCAGATGACCGAGTCCGACGCGCGTCGCATGATCGACTTCGCGAGCGGCCTGTCGCTCGGCCTCTACGGCAAGATCGAGCGCGTCACGAACAAGGTCTTCCTGCTCTCCCCGGCGCACGTCGCAGTGAGCGGTGAGGCGCCCGAGGTAGAGTCCGACATCGAGGCGTCCTTCTTCGCCCAGTCCTGAGTCGTCGCGTCCCTCAGGTCCCGACCTCGGTCGTGACCGCGGGGCGCCGCCCAGGCCCACCCGCCCCGTGGCCGACGTCCTCCAGACGCCGACCACCCGAGACGAGCGAGCCGAACCGTGTCCTCGATCTTCACGATCCTGTACTTCCTCCTCCTGCTGTACTTCTTCGTCATGTGGGGGCGGTTCGCGCTGGACATGGTGCAGGCGTTCAACCGCTCGTGGCGACCGCGCGGCGGCATGCTCGTGGTCGCGAACGCGGTCTACTCGCTCACCGACCCGCCGATCAAGACCGTCCGCCGTGCGCTCCCGCCGCTCCGGATGGGAGCCGTGGCGCTCGACTTCGGCTGGTCGATCGTGATGCTCGTCGTGATCATCCTGATGAGCGTCGTCCGGGTCATCTCGGTCGCAGTCTGACCCACCCCTCCCGGCCCTTGTCTCGTCCGAGACGCGCCGCGCCGCGGCCACGATCACGGATCAGGCCCGTGCTCGGTGTACGGTGGTCGGGATCGATGCTCGCCTCCGCGGGCATCCGCACCGAGGGCCCCGCTGGTACATTCACAGCGGGACGTCCCGGTTCCACACGTTCAGCAGTTCTATTGAGGTGACGGCAATGGCTTTGACGCCGGAAGACGTAGTCAACAAGCGGTTCCAGCCGACCAAGTTCCGCGAGGGCTACGACCAGGACGAGGTCGACGACTTCCTCGACGAGGTCGTGGTCGAGCTGCGTCGCCTGACCCAGGAGAACGAGGAGCTCCGTCAGCGCCTGCAGGCCGCCGAATCGGCGCCGAAGCCGGCCGCTGCCGCAGAGCCCGCTCCTGCTCCGACCCCCGAGCCCGAGCCGGAGCCGGCCCCCGTCGCCGCCGCTCCCGAGCCGGCGCCGGTCGCCGCCGCGGCTCCGACCACCACGGTCCACCCGGACGAGGACACCGAGGGCACCACGAACCTCCTGACGCTCGCACGTCGTCTCCACGAGGAGCACGTCCGCGAGGGTGTCGAGAAGCGCGACGCGCTAATCGCCGAGGGTCAGGCCCAGGCAGCACGTCTGGTCTCCGAGGCCGAGTCGAAGCAGCGCCAGATCATCGCCGACACCGAGAACGCCAACCGCCAGCGCGTGCAGGTGCTCGAGGGCGAGCAGCGCCAGCTCGAGGGCAAGATCGACGAGCTCCGCACGTTCGAGCGCGACTACCGCGCCCAGCTGAAGAGCTACATCCAGGGCCAGCTCAACGAGCTCGACACCCCGTCGGGCACCGAACAGTCCGGCTTCACGCCCGCGCCGGCATCGGCGCAGGGCTTCGGCAACTGACGTTGTCCCAGCAAGACCAACGAGCGAAGGTCAGTGTCCGCGCGATCGCGGCACTGGCCTTCGCCGCTGTCGTGGTGGTGGCAGCCGACCAGGTCGTGAAGGCGCTGGTCGTCGCACACCTCCCCTACGGACAGGTGGTGCCGGTCCTCGGCCGGGCCCTCCAGTTCCTGTACGTGCGGAACCCCGGCGCCGCGTTCTCGTTCGCGGTCAACATGACGTGGGTGTTCTCGATCGTCTCGGCGGCGGTCGTCGTCGCGATCATCGTCTTCGCCCGGCGGATCCGCTCCATGTGGTGGGCGATCGTCCTCGGCATGCTGCTCGGCGGCGCGCTCGGCAACCTGCTCGACCGGCTCTTCCGTGAGCCGGGCTTCGGGCGGGGCCACGTGGTCGACTTCATCTCCACGCCGTGGATGATGCCCGCGATCTACAACATCGCGGACGCGTTCATCTGCGTGAGCATGGTCGTGTTCGTCCTGCTGGTCATCCTCGGGGTGAACCTCGACGGCACCAGGACGGTGTCGGACAAGCAGCGCACGGCCAGCCAGGAGGCCCACGGCGCGTCCGCCACGGACGCTGCGGTCCCCGAGTCGGGGAGCGTCACCGACGCTGCCGACGCTCGCCGTGCCTCCGCTCGTCCCGACGACTCGCTCGGGCACGACGCGACGTGACCGAGTCCCGCAGTCTGCCCGTCCCCGACGGGCTCGCCGGTGAGCGTGTCGACGCGGCCCTCGCGAAGCTGCTCGGGTTCAGTCGGTCCTTCGCGGCCGACGTCGTCGCCGCCGGCGGCGTGCGGGTCGACGGCGTCACCGCCGAGAAGTCCGACCGCCTGCACGGCGACGCCTGGCTCGAGGTCGAGTGGACGCCGAAGGAAGCCCCGCGCATCGTCCCGGCGCACGTCCCCGGGATGACGATCGTGCACGACGACGAGGACATCGTCGTCGTCGACAAGCCCGTCGGCGTCGCCGCGCACCCGTCGCCCGGGTGGGACGGTCCGACCGTCCCCGGCGGACTCGCCGCCGCGGGGTTCACCATCGCGACCTCCGGAGCCGCGGAACGCGCGGGCATCGTGCACCGGCTCGACGTCGGCACGTCCGGGCTGATGGTCGTCGCGAAGACCGAGCTCGCCTACACGCACCTGAAGCGGGCGTTCAAGGAGCGCACGGTCGAGAAGGTCTACCACGCGCTCGCGCAGGGGCACCCGGACCCGACCTCCGGCACCGTCGACGCGCCGATCGGCCGGCATCCCTCGAGCGACTGGAAGTTCGCGGTCACCTCGGACGGCAAGCCCAGCGTCACGCACTACGAGACGCTCGAGGCCTTCCGGTCGGCGACGCTCCTCGAGGTGCACCTGGAGACCGGGCGCACCCACCAGATCCGCGTGCACATGGCCGCGACGCGCCACCCGCTCGTCGGGGACACGATGTACGGCGCCGACCCGGTGCTCGCCGCCGAACTCGGGCTGACCCGCCAGTGGCTCGACGCCGTCCGGCTCGGGTTCGCGCACCCGCGCACCGGCGACTGGGTGGAGTTCCAGGCGGAGTACCCGGACGACCTGCGGCTCGCGCTCGACCGGATCCGGGCCGCGTCGCTCTGACACGCGGGCGGTTCCGTCGACACGCCCGTGGGTGTCGCCGGCCGTGGTTAGGCTGTCTGCGTCCCACACGCAGTTCGTTCGACCGGAGGTCCCGTGGCGAGTTCCGACTCCTTCGTCCACCTGCACGTGCACAGCGAGTACTCGATGCTCGACGGCGCAGCCAGGCTCAACGACCTCGTCGCGGAGACCGCGGCGCAGGGCATGCCGGCCGTGGCGGTGACGGACCACGGCAACATGTTCGGCGCGTTCGAGTTCTGGAAGGCCGCCAAGGCCGGCGGCGTGAAGCCGATCATCGGGACAGAGGCCTACATCACGCCCGGCACCCACCGGTCCGACAAGACCCGTGTGCGGTGGGGCGACGGCGGCGGGGACGACGTCTCCGGTGCGGGGTCGTACACGCACATGACGATGTTCGCCGAGAACACGACGGGCATGCACAACCTGTTCCGGCTGTCGTCGAAGGCGTCGTTGGAGGGCTACTACTTCAAGCCCCGCATGGACCGCGAACTCCTCAGCGAGCACCACGAGGGCATCATCGCGACCACCGGTTGCCCGTCAGGAGAGGTCCAGACGCGCTTGCGCCTCGGCCAGTACGACGAGGCCATCAAGGCCGCGGCCGACTTCCGCGACATCTTCGGCAAGGAGAACTACTTCGCCGAGATCATGGACCACGGCCTCGAGATCGAGCGCCGGATCATGGGCGACCTCATCCGCCTGGCCAAGGACCTCGGCCTGCCGCTCGTCGGCACGAACGACCTGCACTACACGCACTCGCACGACGCCAAGTCGCACGCGGCGCTGCTCTGCGTGCAGTCCGGCTCGACGCTGAACGACCCGAACCGGTTCAAGTTCGACGCCGACGAGTTCTACCTCAAGACCCCGCAGCAGATGCGGCACCTGTTCCGCGACAACATCGAGGCCTGCGACAACACGCTGCTCATCGCCGAGCGGTGCGACGTCGAGTTCGACACCTCGGCGAACTACATGCCGAAGTTCCCGGTGCCGGAGGGCGAGACCGAGCACACCTGGTTCGAGAAAGAGGTCGCGAAGGGGCTGCAGTACCGGTACCCGGGCGGCATCTCGAAAGAGGTCCAGGACCGCGCCGACTACGAGGTCGGCATCATCAACCAGATGAACTTCCCGGGGTACTTCCTGGTGGTCGCCGACTTCATCAACTGGTCGAAGGACAACGGCATCCGCGTCGGCCCCGGGCGTGGTTCCGGTGCCGGCTCGATGGTCGCCTACGCCATGCGCATCACCGACCTCGACCCGATCCGGCACGGTCTGATCTTCGAGCGCTTCCTCAACCCGGACCGCGTCTCGATGCCCGACTTCGACGTCGACTTCGACGACCGGCGCCGCGGTGAGGCGATCAAGTACGTCACCGACAAGTACGGCAGTGAGCGCGTCGCGCAGATCGTCACGTACGGCACGATCAAGGCGAAGCAGGCGCTGAAGGACTCCTCCCGCGTCCTCGGCTTCCCGTTCGGCATGGGCGAGAAGCTCACGAAGGCGATGCCGCCGCCCGTGATGGGCAAGGACATCCCGCTCACCGGGATCTTCGACAAGGAGCACCCGCGGTTCAAGGAGGCCGTCGACGTCCGCACGGTCGTCGAGACCGACCCGGAAGCCAAGACGGTGTTCGACACGGCGCTCGGGCTGGAGGGCCTGAAGCGCCAGTGGGGCGTGCACGCCGCCGGCGTCATCATGTCGAGCGACCCGCTGATCGACATCATCCCGATCATGAAGCGGGAGCAGGACGGCCAGATCGTCACGCAGTTCGACTACCCGGCATCGGAGTCGCTCGGCCTGA
Organism: Curtobacterium sp. VKM Ac-1395; assembly: GCF_015350975.1. Lineage (GTDB taxonomy): Bacteria > Actinomycetota > Actinomycetes > Actinomycetales > Microbacteriaceae > Curtobacterium. Next base: position 14,435 of record NZ_JADKRX010000006.1, on the reverse strand, counting down.
TCAAGATGGACTTCCTGGGCCTGCGGAACCTGACGATCATCAGTGACGCCCTGGACAACATCAAGTCCAACCGCGGCACCGACCTCGACCTCGAGCACATGGGACTCGAGGACGCCGAGGCCTACGCGCTCCTGCAGCGCGGCGACACCCTCGGCGTCTTCCAGCTCGATGGCGGGCCGATGCGCGGGCTGCTGCGCCTGATGAAGCCCGACAACTTCGAGGACATCTCCGCGCTCATCGCCCTGTACCGTCCGGGCCCCATGGGTGCGAACTCGCACACGAACTACGCGCTCCGCAAGAACGGCGAGCAGCCCATCACGCCGATCCACCCGGAGCTCGAGGAGCCCCTGGCGGAGATCCTCGGCGGGACCTACGGCCTGATCATCTACCAGGAGCAGGTCATGGCCATCGCGCAGAAGGTGGCCGGGTTCTCGCTCGGTCAGGCGGACATCCTCCGCCGCGCGATGGGCAAGAAGAAGAAGTCCGAGCTGGACAAGCAGTACGCCGGCTTCGAGCGCGGCATGCTGGACAACGGGTACTCGGCCGCGGCGATCAAGACGCTGTGGGACATCCTGCTGCCGTTCTCCGACTACGCCTTCAACAAGGCGCACTCGGCGGCGTACGGCGTGGTCTCGTTCTGGACGGCGTACCTGAAGGCGCACTACCCGGCCGAGTACATGGCTGCGCTGCTGACGTCCGTCGGTGACGCCCGCGACAAGCTGGCGCTCTACCTGAACGAGTGCCGCCGCATGGGCATCCGGGTGATGCCGCCGGACGTCAACGAGTCGATCGGGTTCTTCGCCGCCGTCGGGAACGACATCCGCTTCGGCATGGGCGCGATCCGCAACGTCGGGTTCAACGTCGTCGACGACATCGTGAAGGCCCGCCAGGAGAAGGGCGCCTTCGACTCCTTCCACGACTTCCTCCGGAAGATCCCGATCTCGTCCGCGAACAAGCGGACCGTCGAGTCGCTCATCAAGGCCGGGGCGTTCGACGAGTTCGGCGACACCCGCCGCGCGCTCGTCGAGATCCACGAGGGCGCGGTCGAGGCCGCGGTGAAGATCAAGCGCGACGAGGTCCACGGCAACGTGGGCTTCGACTTCGACTCGCTCTTCGCCGAGGTCGCCGAGGAGCAGCCGGCGGTCGCCGCGGTGTCCCAGGTGCCCGAGCGCCCGGAGTGGTCCAAGCGCGACAAGCTCGCCTTCGAGCGCGACATGCTCGGGCTCTACGTGTCCGACCACCCGCTGGCCGGGCTCGAGATCGAGCTCGCGAAGCACCAGTCGATCACCATCGCCGACCTGATCGCGGCTGACGACTCGGTGGAGGGCGAGACCGTCACGGTCGCCGGACTCCTGACGAGCGTGCAGCACCGCGTGGCGAAGACGAGCGGCAACCCGTACGGCATCGTCCAGGTCGAGGACTTCGGCGGCGAGATCGGCGTCATGTTCCTCGGCAAGACCTACCAGGAGTTCGGGCCGTCCCTGGTGGCGGACTCGATCGTCGTCCTGCGCGGTCGGGTCAACGTCCGTGACGACGGCAAGGCGCTGCACGCGGTGAGCATGTTCCAGCCGGCCCTCGGCGACGTCATGGGCTCCGGCCCGCTGACGCTGTCGGTGCCGGAGCGGCAGGCCACCACCGAGACCGTGACCGAGCTCGCTGCGGTCCTCGGTCGGCACACCGGTGACACCGAGGTGCGGCTCCGGCTGCTCAAGGACGACGTCGCGCGCACCTTCGAGCTGCCGTTCCCGGTGAACCTGACCCCGGACCTGTTCGGCGAGCTGAAGAGCCTGCTCGGCCCGCGCTGCCTGGTGTAGCGCGGCCCGGGGGAGCAGGGACGTGGAACGCCCGGGTCGCCCCGACCCCGAGGTCCTGACGGCCTTCGGGGTCGCCGGGGCGGTCCCGGATCCGCTTCCAGGTGGCCGTGGGCTCACCTGGCGCGCCGGCGACGTCGTGCTGCGGCCGCACGGTGACCCAGCCGAGGCCGTGTGGAAGGCGGACGTGCTGACCCGACTCGGCCACACCCCGGAGTTCCGGACGCCCCGGCCCGTCGTCACGCAGGACGGCGGTTGGCTGCACGGTGGATGGGAGGCCTCCACGTGGGTCGACGGTGCCACGGACGAGTCCCGCGCGTCGGACGTCATCCGCGCGGGAACCGCCTTCCACCGTGCCCTCGCCGACCTGCAGCGTCCGGCGTTCCTCGACACGACGGACGACCCCTGGAGCCGGGCCGACCGGATGGTGTGGGGCGAGACCCCGCTGCCGAACGACCCGATGCTCGCGGAACTGGCCGCGGCGTTCCGGCCGGTCGAGGCACCCGCGCAGGTCATCCACGGGGACCTGCTCGGCAACGTGCTGTTCGCCGCCGACGCCCCACCGGCCGTGTTCGACTGGGCGCCGTACTGGCGGCCGGCCGGGCTCGGTGCGGCGATCGCGGCGGTCGACGCCGTCTGCTGGCACGGTGTCCCGCTCGACGAGCTCGGGCCGCTCGGCGTCGAGGTCCCCGAGTGGTCACAGCTGCTCGTCCGTGCGCTGGCCTTCCGCATCGCGACGCTCGTGCTGCTCGGCGCCTGGGACGAGCCCGCCGTGGACCACCACCGCGCGGTCGTCACGGCCGTCACGGCTGCCCCCTGACCGCTGCTCGCCGGCGCATGGCGGTCAGGGGTGCTCGCTACGCTGGAGGCCTCATGATGCAGCGAATCGACCTCCGCGGCGGTCTCCCCGCCCGTGCCGAACTCCTCCGACTCATGCCGCGCGCCGTCGGTGACGTCGGGCATGCGGTGGACGCCGCCCGGGTGCTCGTCGACGACGTGCGCGACCGCGGTGCCGACGCGCTGCGCGAGCAGGCCGAGCGGTTCGACGGGGGAGCCCCCGAGCACGTCCGGGTGCCCGCTGCCGAGATCGCCGCCGCGGTCGCCGGACTCACCCCGCAGCTCCGCACGGCGCTCGACGAAGCCATCACCCGCGTCCGCGCCGCGAGTGCGGCGCAGGTGCCGCAGCCGTCCGTGACCACCCTCGGCGACGGTGCCGAGGTGCACCAGCGCTGGCAGCCGATGCGTCGTGTCGGGCTGTACGTGCCCGGCGGCAAGGCCGTGTACCCCTCGAGCGTCGTGATGAACGTCGTCCCCGCGCAGGTCGCCGGTGTCGGGTCGATCGCGCTCGTGTCGCCACCGCAGCGGGACCACGGGGGCGCCGTGCACCCGACGATCCTCGCCGCGGCCGGGCTCCTCGGGGTGGACGAGGTCTACGCGATGGGCGGGGCCGGGGCGATCGGCGCGCTGGCGTACGGCGTCGCCGAGATCGGGCTCGACCCGGTCGACCTGGTGACCGGCCCGGGCAACAACTACGTTGCCGCGGCGAAGCGCCTGGTGCGTGGCGTCGTCGGGATCGACTCCGAAGCCGGTGCCACCGAGATCCTCGTCATCGCGGACGACTCCGCCGACCCCGGGTTCGTCGCCGCCGACCTCATCAGCCAGGCCGAACACGACGAGCAGGCCGGCAGCGTGCTGGTGACGACGTCGGCGGCCTTCGCCGACGCGGTGGAAGCCGCCATCCCGGAACGGACGGCCGCCCTGGGGACAGCGGCGCGCCTCCAGGCCGCACTCGACGGACCGCAGTCCGCCGTCGTGCTGGTGGACTCACTGACCGACGCCGCCACGGTGAGCAACGCCTACGGGCCGGAGCACCTCGAGATCCAGACCGTCGACGACGACGCCGTGTTCGCGGACATCGACGCCGCAGGTGCGGTGTTCGTCGGCCCGAGCACGCCGGTCAGCCTCGGCGACTACCTCGCCGGGTCGAACCACGTGCTGCCGACGGGTGGTCAGGCGCGCTTCGGGTCGGGGCTGTCCGCGTCGACGTTCCTCCGGCCGCAGCAGGTCATCCGGTACACGGCCGCGGCCCTGGCCGCGGTGGCTCCGCACATCGTCGCCCTGTCGACCGAGGAACAGCTGCCGGGGCACGGTGCCGCCGTGACGGAGCGCGTGAACCGATAGCCTTGGCGGTGCCATGTTCTGCCCCTTCTGCCGCCACCCGGACTCCCGCGTCGTCGACTCCCGCACGAGCGACGACGGCACCTCCATCCGCCGACGCCGTCAGTGCCCGAACTGCGGCCGCCGTTTCTCGACCACCGAGACGGCGTCGTTGAACGTGGTCAAGCGCAACGGGGTGCTCGAGCCGTTCTCGCGCGAGAAGATCATCTCCGGCGTGCGCAAGGCGTGCCAGGGACGGCCCGTCACCGACTCCGACCTCGCGGTGCTCGCGCAGCGGGTGGAGGAGATCGTGCGGTCCTCGGGCGCCAGCCAGATCGACGCCAACGACATCGGCCTGGCGATCCTCGACCCGTTGCGTGAGCTCGACGAGGTCGCCTACCTCCGCTACGCCAGCGTCTACCAGGCCTTCGACTCGCTCGAGGACTTCGAGTCCGCGATCGGGCAGCTCCGCATCGACCACCGCGACGGCCCGCGCACAGCGAGCACCGGGGCGGGCGCGTGACGAACATCGCCGAACGGTGCATCCGCGTCGGCTACGGCGTGGTCTTCCGTGCGGTGTTCGCGAACATGGACCCCGAGCGTGCGCACCACGTCGCGTTCGCGGTCATCCGGTGGCTGCCGCGCGTGCCGTTCCTCGCCGGGGTCGTCGAGCGCTACTCCCGTCCCGCCGCGGCCGACGGTGTCACCACGATGGGCATCCACTTCCCGTCCCGCTTCGGCCTGGCCGCCGGGTTCGACAAGAACGCCAAGGGCATCGCCGGGCTCGGCCTGCTCGGTTTCGGCCACGTCGAGGTCGGCACGATCACCGCGAAGCCGCAGCCGGGCAACGACAAGCCCCGACTGTTCCGGCTCATCGCCGACCGCGCACTGATCAACCGGATGGGCTTCAACAACCACGGCGCCCCGGCCGCTGCCCGCCGACTCGAACGTGCCCGGCGCAACCCGGGCCGACCGGTCATCGGCGTGAACATCGGCAAGAGCCGCGTCGTGGACGTCGCCGACGCCGTCGACGACTACCTCGAGTCGACGCGGCTCCTCGCCCCCTTCGCGGACTACCTGGCCGTCAACGTCAGTTCGCCGAACACGCCCGGACTGCGCGGCCTGCAGGAGCTCGACCAGCTCCGGCCGCTGCTCGACGCCGTGCACGAGGCCGCGGGCCGGGTGCCCGTGCTCGTGAAGATCGCGCCGGACCTGACCGACGAGCAGATCGACGCGATCGCCGGTCTCGCCGTAGACGTCGGACTCGCCGGCATCATCGCGAACAACACCACGATCGGCCGCTCCGGGCTGACGACGCCCGAGGCCGACGTGACCGCGATGGGCGCCGGGGGACTGTCCGGTGCGCCGATCGCCTCACGGTCGCTCGAGGTCCTGCGGCGCGTGCGGGCTGCCGTGCCGGCGGACTTCTGCGTCGTGGCCGTCGGCGGCGTCACCACCGAGGCCGACGTCCAGGCCCGCATCGAGGCCGGCGCCACGCTCGTGCAGGGCTACACGGCGTTCCTCTACGAGGGCCCGACCTGGGCCACGCGCATCAACCGGCTGCGCCGGAAGCGGTTGCGGCGCGCGGAGCGCTGACGCGCCGAGCGGTCGCGCGTCGAGCGGTCGCGACACCCCGCTCAGGTCCGCCGAGCGGTCGCGACACCCCGCTCAGGTCCGCCGAGCGGTCGCGACACCCCGCTCAGGTCCGCCGAGCGGTCGCGTTCCGTCGCTCGCGCGCCGAGCGACCGACGCATCGTGACCCGTCGGCGCGACGCGCTCGGGGTGTCGTGACCCCTCGCCGGACGGGAGCCCCGGCGCCGACCCGCCACTGAGCCTCCGGCCCGACGCGTCCCGCCCCGGCACCCCGCCCCGCCGAGATCGCACGTCGTGTCGCCTCGGCGCTCCGCGACCCGACACGACGTGCGATCTCACCGCCTGCTGCGCGCGACTGGTCGCGACACCCCGCTCAGGTCCGTCGAGCGGTCGCGATCCGTCGCTCGCGCGCCGCGCGACCGACGCATCGTGACCCGTCGGCGCTGCGCGCTCGGGGTGTCGTGACCCCTCGCCGGACGGGAGGCGCGGCGCCGGCCCGCCACCGAGCCTCCGGCCCGACGCGTCCCGCCCCCGCGCCCCCGCGCCCCGGCGAGATCGCACGTCGTGTCGCCTCGGCGCTCCGCGACCCGACACCAAGTGCGATCGCGCCGCCTGCTGCGCGTGAGCGGTCGCGACACCCCGCTCAGGTCCGTCGAGTGGTCGCGTTCCGTCGCTGGCGCGCCGCGCGAGCGACGGGTTGTGACCGGTCGGCGCTGCGCGCTCGGGGTGTCGTGACCCCTCGCCGGACGGGAGGCTCGCCGCCGGACCGCCACCGAGCCTCCGGCCCGGCGCGTCCCGCCTCGGCGGCCCGCCGAGATCGCACGTCGTGTCGCCTCGGCGCTCCGCGACCCGACACGACGTGCGATCTCACCGCCCGCTGCGCGCGAGCGGTCGCGACACCCCGCTCAGGTCCGCCGAGCGGTCGCGTTCCGTCGCTGACACGCGGCGCGGGCGACGGGTTGTGACCGGTCGGCGCTGCGCGCTCGGGGTGTCGTGACCCCTCGCCGGACGGGAGGCTCACCGCCGGCCCGCCACCGAGCCTCCGGCCCGACGCCTCCCGCACCCCGCGCCCCCGCGCCCCCGCGCCCCCGCGCCCCGCCGAGATCGCACGTGGTGTCGACTCGGCGCTCCGCGACCCGACACGACGTGCGATCGCACCGCCCGCAGCATCAGACGCACCGGGAACGACGAAGCGCCGCCGGCGATGCCGACGGCGCTCCGGGAGGACACGAGGTCAGGCGGGACGCTGCCCGCGCTTGACCTGGGGCTTCGGCAGGCGCAGGAAGCGCAGCTGCCACGCCCGCGTCAGGATGTAGAAGAAGGTGCCGCGCTGGAACTCGCCGAACTTCGCGGTGAGCTTCTTGCGGAGCGACATCCAGAGCACCAGGCAGTCGATGAGGAACAGCGCCACGAATGCCCAGATCACCAGCAGGGAGTACGAGGCGACCGAGGTCCGCGGAGCAGCGAAGCCGACGACCAGGAACAGCACGAGGACGGGCATCATGACCTCGCCCACGTTCCAGCGGGCGTCGATCGTGTCGCGGACGAACCGGCGCTGCTCGCCGCGGTCCTTCGCGGGGAGGTAGCGCTCCTCGCCGTTGGCCATGCCGACGCGGGCCTTCTCGCGCTCGCTGTTGAGGCGTGCGCGCGCTGCCTTCTTGTCGACGGGAGAGTTGCCCACGAGGGGACGGCGGTTGGCCGCTTCCCGCTCACGACGGGACGGGGTGGGACGGCCCTTGCCCTGCTCGAGCAGTTCCTCTTCCGAGGGGTTGACTGTCGTGATGGTCTTGGGTGCTGCCTTCGCCACGGTGATTCCTGCTGGTCGGTGAGCGGTGCGCCGGGGAACAGCCCGACGTTGGTGTCCTCTAGATTACCGGGCATGACCGACACCGCACAGTCCGCGCCCGCGACCGACCCCGAGCTGCTCGACGCCCTCCGCGAACAGGTCCATGGCGACCTGCCCCGGACGATCGCCGACCTCTCCGCGCTGGTGCGGATCCCGTCGGTGTCGTGGTCGGCGTTCGACGCGTCGGCCGTGCGCCGCAGCGCCGAGGCGGTCGCCGGACTGGCGCGGGACACGGGCGTGTTCGAGTCCGTCCGGATCGTTCGGTCCGCCGTGTCGGGCGACACACCGGACGGTGCCAGCGAGGCCGAGGGCACGGAGCACGCCGGCGTCGAGCTGGGGCAGCCCGCGGTGCTGGCCGTCCGTCCGGCCCGGAACGGCAAGCCGACCGTGATGCTCTACGCCCACCACGACGTGCAGCCGCAGGGCGACGACGCGCTCTGGGAGACCCCGCCGTTCGAGCCGACGCTCCGCGGGGACCGGCTCTACGGTCGCGGTGCCTCGGACGACAAGGCCGGGGTGATGACGCACATCGCCTCGCTCCGGGCGTTGCACGCCCGGTTCGGGGACGACCTCGACCTCGGCATCGTGCTGTTCGTCGAGGGCGAGGAGGAGTTCGGCTCCCGCTCGTTCCGCACCTTCCTCCGGGAGCAGAAGGAGCACCTCGCCGCCGACGTCATCGTCGTGGCCGACAGCGACAACTGGTCCACCGAGGTCCCCGCGATCACCGTGTCCCTCCGCGGCAACGTCACCTTCAAGCTGACCGTGACGACGCTCGAGCACGCCAGCCACAGCGGCATGTTCGGGGGAGCGGCACCCGACGCCATGCTGCCGATGGTCCGCCTCCTCAGCTCCCTGCACGACGACGCGGGCTCGGTCGCCGTCGAGGGCCTGACCGCGTACGACGCCCCGGTCCCCGCGCGCTCCGAGGACGAGCTCGCGGCCGACGCCGCCCTCGTGTCCGGGGTGCGACCCGTCGGCACCGGCGACGTGCTCTCCCGCATGTGGTTCCAGCCGTCGATCACCGTCACGGGCATGGACGTCCCCAGCGTGGCGAACGCGTCGAACACGCTGCTGCCCACCGTCAGCGCGCGGGTCTCGGTGCGCGTGGCACCCGGCCAGAGCGCCACGGACGCCGCGGCCGCCGTCGAGCGCCACATCCGCGCGCACACCCCGTTCGGCGCCCGCGTCGAGCTGAGCGAACCGGACGCGGGCGACGGGTTCCTGGTGGACACCAGCGGCTGGGCCGTCAAGGAGGCCAGGACCGCGATGGCCGAGGGGTGGGGCGCTGAGCCCGTCGAGCAGGGCATCGGCGGCTCGATCCCGTTCGTCTCCGACCTGGCCGCCGAGTTCCCCGAGGCCCAGATCCTGGTGACGGGCGTCGAGGACCCCGACACGCGCGCGCACAGCCCGAACGAGTCGCAGCACCTCGGCGTGCTGCACCGCGCGGTCGCTTCCGAGACGATCCTGCTGGCTCGCCTCGCCACGCGCGCCTGAGCGCGGACACCGGACGGGAGGCCCGGGTCGGCCGGTCCTGACCGCCCGCCCCCGGCAGGTGGAACCGTGCATGTCCTCCACACCGCGCGACGGGCGTGTGCGTTCCGTCGGTGCGGGTGTTTACAATCGGAGACGAGGCGCGGTGACCGCACCGCCCAGAAGGAGGCGCGCATGAGCGACACCATCACGACCGAAGCCGTCACCACGGCCGTCCCGTCGCACGGGGTCCTGCTCAGCGACGCCGCCGCCGGCAAGGTGGCGAGCCTCCTCGAGCAGGAGGGCCGCGACGACCTCCGCCTGCGCCTGGCCGTCCAGCCCGGCGGCTGCTCGGGGCTCATCTACCAGCTCTACTTCGACGAGCGTCTGCTCGACGGTGACACCACCGCCGAGTTCGACGGTGTCGAGGTCGTCGTGGACAAGATGAGCGTCCCGTACCTGGACGGCGCGACGATCGACTTCGAGGACACCATCCAGAAGCAGGGCTTCACCATCGACAACCCCAACGCGCAGGGCAGCTGCGCGTGCGGCGACAGCTTCCACTGAGCCCACCACGAGCAGCACCCGGACGGGGAGCGACCGACACGGTCGCTCCCCGTTCGTCATTCGGCGTGGCGACGCCGCCGATCTCGGACATCTCGCGGATGACCAGGGGAAATAGTCGTCCCAGGGCCCCCCGAGAGTCCACGACGCGTGTCGCGCGTGCACTCGCTGTCACCAGCTGCGAGTAAGCTAGGAGTGTTCCAACCAAGCTGGGAACCAGTCATGCGTCGCCTCCGAGCGGCACGGTGTCGGCAACGACAGACTGCGCTCTCGCTTCCGCGTCTTCCGAGAGGTAACAGTGCGTTCGAATCGCCGTATACGTTGGGCGGCCGTCCCGGTGGCCGTCGGTCTGGTCATCGCACTGGCTGGGTGCTCGCAGCAGCAGCTCAACGGATGGCTCCCCGGGACGGAAGAGACGAAGGACGTCACCAACCACACGAGCCGCGTCGTCGGCCTGTGGACCACGAGCTGGATCGTGCTGCTCGCGGTGGGGCTCATCGTCTGGGGTCTGATCATCTGGGCCGCCATCGTCTACCGCCGTCGGAAGGGCCAGACCGGCCTCCCGGTGCAGATGCGGTACAACATGCCGCTCGAGATCTTCTACACGATCGTGCCGCTCATCCTCGTGCTGGGCTTCTTCGCCTTCACCGCGAAGGACCAGGCCGCGATCGAGAAGCCCTTCGCGCAGCCGGACGCCACCGTGCACGTCTACGGCAAGCGCTGGGGCTGGGACTTCAACTACATCAACCAGAACGACCCGTCGAAGAGCGTCTACTACCAGGGCATCCAGGCCCAGGAAGAAGAGAACGCGAACGGCGCGATCGACGAGACGCAGCTCCCGACGCTGTACCTGCCCGTCGACAAGAAGGTCAAGATCGAGCTCGACTCGCGTGACGTCGACCACTCCTTCTGGGTCATCGACTTCTTGTACAAGAAGGACATGCTCCCCGGCAAGACGAACTACGAGTACTTCATCCCGCAGAAGATCGGGACGTACCAGGGCAAGTGCGCCGAGCTCTGCGGCGAGTACCACTCCCTCATGCTCTTCCAGGTCAAGGTCGTGTCCTCGTCTGACTACCAGGCGTACCTCGACACCCTGACCGACCAGGGCAAGGTGGGCCTGCTCGGCGACGAGTACAACACCAACACGAACCAGCCTGACAACAAGGCGCCCGTCACGGCGTCGAGCGACGACAAGTAGGGGCTCGCCAGATGACAACGTCATTCGTCGGCCAACCGACCAGCACCGCGACGCCGGACTTCCAGGCGTCCAAGGTCGGTCGGAAGGGCAACATCATCGTCCGGTGGATCACCTCCACGGACCACAAGACGATCGGGTACATGTACCTGATCACGTCGTTCCTGTACTTCCTGCTCGCCGGCGTGATGGCACTCGTCATCCGCGCGCAGCTCTTCGAGCCCGGGCTGCAGCTCGTCGCGACGAAGGAGCAGTACAACCAGCTCTTCACGATGCATGGCACGATCATGCTGCTGCTCTTCGCGACGCCGCTGTTCTCGGGCTTCGCGAACGCGATCATGCCGCTGCAGATCGGTGCCCCTGACGTCGCCTTCCCGCGGCTCAACGGCTTCGCGTTCTGGCTCTACTTCTTCGGTGGCCTCATCGCCGTCGGTGGCTTCCTCACCCCGCAGGGCGCCGCGTCGTTCGGCTGGTTCGCGTACGCGCCACTGAGTGACACGACGTTCACACCAGGGCTCGGCGGCACACTCTGGGTGTTCGGGCTCGGCCTGACCGGCTTCTCGACGATCCTCGGCGCGGTGAACTTCATCACGACGATCATCACGATGCGCGCTCCCGGCATGACGATGTTCCGCATGTCGATCTTCACGTGGAACACCCTCGTGACGTCGCTCCTCGTGCTGATGGCCTTCCCGGTCCTCGCCGCCGCGCTCTTCGGCCTCGGTCTCGACCGGGTGTTCGACGCCCAGGTGTTCAACCCGGCCAACGGCGGAGCGCTGCTCTGGCAGCACATGTTCTGGTTCTTCGGGCACCCCGAGGTCTACATCATCGCGCTGCCGTTCTTCGGCATCGTCTCCGAGGTCTTCCCGGTCTTCAGCCGCAAGCCGATCTTCGGCTACAAGACCCTCGTCTACGCGACCATCTCCATCGCGGCCCTCTCGATCACGGTGTGGGCGCACCACATGTACGTCACCGGTTCGGTGCTGCTGCCGTGGTTCTCCCTCATGACGATGCTCATCGCGGTCCCCACCGGCGTGAAGATCTTCAACTGGGTCGGCACGATGTGGCGCGGTTCGGTCACCTTCGAGACCCCGATCCTCTGGGCCATCGGCTTCCTGATCACGTTCACCTTCGGTGGTCTGACGGGCGTCATCCTGGCCTCGCCGCCGCTCGACTTCCACGTGTCCGACTCGTACTTCGTCGTGGCGCACTTCCACTACGTGGTGTTCGGCACCGTCGTGTTCGCCATGTTCTCCGGCTTCTACTTCTGGTGGCCGAAGTGGACCGGGCGCATGCTCAACGAGCGTCTCGGCAAGATCCACTTCTGGCTGCTGTTCGTCGGGTTCCACACGACGTTCCTGATCCAGCACTGGCTGGGCGTCATCGGCATGCCGCGTCGGTACGCGACCTACCTGCCGAACGACGGCTTCACCTGGATGAACCAGCTGTCGACCATCGGCGCGATGATCCTCGGCATCTCGTTCCTGCCGTTCATCTTCAACGTCTACGTCACGGCGCGGAACGCTCCGAAGGTGGCCGTGAACGACCCGTGGGGCTACGGCCGCTCGCTCGAGTGGGCGACCTCCTGCCCGCCGCCGCGACACAACTTCACGTCGATCCCGCGGATTCGTTCCGAGTCCCCGGCGTTCGACCTGAACCACCCCGAAGCGGGTGTGCCGATCGGTGTGGGTCCTGCGAAGGACGCTCCCGATGCCCCGACCTACGACGCCGCGAAGGGCGAGGTGAAGTAAGGCGATGCGCGCCAACGTCAACCTGTTCTGGATCCTCTTCGGGTTCTTCATCCTCGCGGACGCCGCGTACACGATCTGGTTCCGCCTCAACCACGGTGGGTGGGAGCCGGTGGGCACGATGGGCCTCGGCCTCGTCGGGGTCATGTCGGCGTTCATCGCCTTCTACCTGCAGCGCGTGCTGTCGGCCCAGGGCGGGGACCTGCCCGAGGACCGCCAGGACGCCAACATCGAGGACGGCGACGCCGAGCTCGGGCACTTCAGCCCGTGGTCGTGGTGGCCCATCCTGCTGGCAGCCTCGGTCTCGATCATCTTCCTCGGGGTCGCAGCCGGCCTCTGGATCGTCCCGATCGGCCTCGCGCTGGTGACGATCACGCTCGTCGGCTGGGTCTTCGAGTACTACCGCGGCAACTTCGGGCACTGACCCGCACCTGACGCGCTTCGGGCGGCACCACCTGGTGCCGCCCGAACTGTGTCCGGACGACCTTCCCGGCTGTGGATCGTGACAGCGTTCCAGCCTGGGGAATCAACCGGTCCGACAGCGGCTTGAGCCACGCGGACCCATCCACCTCGCGAAAGGAGTCACCCCCGGTGACCGACAAGCGCACTCTCATCATCTTCGGCGCGACGGGCGACCTCGCCTCCCGCCTGCTCCTGCCGGGTCTCGGCACGTTCCTGCAGAGCGGCCGTTCCGTCCCCGTGCAGCTGATCGGTACTGGCCGCAGCGAGCGCAGCCCCGAGAAGTGGAAGGACATCGTCACGACGTCCTTCGCCTCGCAGGACGTCAAGGGCCCCGAGGTCGACGCGACCATCGAGTCGACGACCTTCATCCAGGGCGACCCGACGGACCCGAAGCACCTCGAGGCCCTCCTCGCCGCCGCCGAGCACGAGCCGATCCTCTACTTCGCGCTCCCGCCGCAGATCGCCTCGGACATCTGCGAGGCGCTCGAGCACGTCGAGCTCCCCGAGGGCACCACCCTCGCGTTCGAGAAGCCCTTCGGCACCGACGTCGCGAGCGCCAAGGCCCTCAACGAGACGGTGCTGAAGCTCGTTCCCGAGGACCGCGTCCACCGCACCGACCACTTCCTCGGCCGCACCACGGTGCTGAACATCATCGGTCTGCGCTTCGCGAACCGCCTGTTCGAGCCCATCTGGAACGCGGAGAACATCGAGAAGGTCGACATCTTCTACGACGAGACCCTCGGCCTCGAGAACCGCGCCCAGTACTACGACGAGGCCGGCGCGATGGTCGACATGATCCAGTCGCACCTGCTGCAGATCCTCGGCATCGTCACGATGGACGCCCCGGCGGAGATCGACGCCGTCGAGTTCCGTTCGTCCCTCGCCCGCGCGCTCCGGTCGACCCAGCTCAAGGGCGACGACGCCAAGATCGCCTCGCGTCGCGCCGTGTACACGGCGGGCACGATCGACGGCAAGGACCTCCCCTCCTACCAGGAGGAGGACGGCGTCGACCCGTCGCGCCAGACCGAGACCCTCGCCGAGATCTCCGTCGAGGTGGACACCGCCCGCTGGAAGGGCGTCCCCTTCACGCTGCGCTCCGGCAAGGCCCTCGGCAACAGCCGCAAGGAAGTCCTCATCACCTTCAAGCCGGTGCCGCGTCTGCCCTCCGGCCTGAGCGGTCGGCCGAAGACGGACACGCTCCGCATCGTCCTGAACCCGGACGAGATCGAGCTGACCGTGTCGGCCAACGGTGGCGGCAACCCGTTCGAGATGGGACAGATCACGCTGTCCTCGTCCTTCAGCGACGGCGAGCTCACCCCGTACGGCGAGGTCCTCAACGGCATCTTCCACGACGACCCGCTGCTCTCCATCCGCGGTGACGTGGCCGAGCGCTGCTGGGAGATCGTCGAGCCGGTCGTCGCCGCCTGGAAGGCGAACGACGTCCCGCTCGAGGAGTACCGCGCCGGTTCGCGCGGTCCCGCGGACTGGGAGTCGTCCTCCTGAGTCGCCTCGTGCCCTGATCGGGCACACCAGACAGACGGGAGGCCCGGGGCCAGCTGGCACCGGGCCTCCCGTCTGTCAGTGCA
>NZ_JADKRX010000005.1 GCF_015350975.1 Curtobacterium sp. VKM Ac-1395 | reverse complement strand
CACTTCAGGTCCGAGGCGCAGATCCCGACGGCGTCGGTGCGGAGCAGCAGTTCCCCGGGTCCTGGGGTGGGGACGGGGCGGGTCTCGAGGCGGTAGTCGCCGGGGCCGTGCACGACGACCGCCCGCATCGTCGCAGGGATCCCGGAATCGGTGGTGTCCGTCGGGGTGGTGGTGTCCGTCGTCGTCGACATGCGCTGTGTCCTCCGTTGGTCAGCAGTGGTTCGACCACGACTGTACACCGCACAGAACAAATGTACAGAACACAATTTCTGGACGGAGAGCGCGTTACGATCGCAGCATGTCCGACGAGATGCCCGCACCGGACTCCGCGCGCAGTCGCTTCCCGCTCGACACCGTGTACCAGGCGGCGCGGATGTACTACCTCGAGGACGCCACCCAGGTCGAGATCGCCGCACGGCTCGGGGTCTCCCGCCCCACGGTGTCGCGGCTCGTGGCCGAGGCCCGTCGTGCCGGACTCGTGCGCATCGAGGTCGTCGACCCGTTCCAGGACGAGACCGTCGCGCTGGCCGAGCGCCTGCAGGTCGTGCTGGGTCTGCACGCGGTGCACCTCGCCGCCGTGACCCACACCACGACGCTCGGTGCGGACCTCGCCGTGCCGCTCGCCGCCGCGCTGGAGGACATGGCGCTGGTCGCCGGTGACGCGGTGCTGATGTCCTCGGGCCGGACGGTGTACGACGTCGCCCGCGGGGGGATGCCGCAGCTGCCGGGCGTGCAGCTCGTCCCGACCGTCGGCGGCCAGGCGGACCCGATGCCGTGGTTCCAGACGAACGAGATCACCCGGACGGCCGCCGAGCACTCCGGCGCGATCCCGGCGTTCCTCTTCGCGCAGGCGCTCCCGTCCGAGGCGATGCGGGCCTCCCTCGACGAGGACCCCGCGTTCCAGCACGTCATCGGCCTGTGGGGTCGGGCGAAGGGCGCCGTGCTCGGCATCGGGGCGCCGACCCCGACGCGGGACGCCCTGGCGCGGGGCATCCCCGTGGAGGACCGGGCCTTCGACCTGGCCGCCGGCGACGTCTGCCTGAACTTCTACGCGCCCGACGGGTCCCCGATCGAGTTCCCGGGGAGCGACCGGATGGTGCGGACCTCGCGCGAGGTCCTGGCGGCGGTCCCGCACGCGGTGGGCGTGGCCGTGGGCGAGGCGAAGGTGCCGAGCATCATCGGCGCCGTCCGCGGGGGGCTCGTCAACGAACTGGTCTCGGACGCGGCGACCGCACGGGCACTGCTCGACGCGCTGGCCTGACGCGGCGGCGGTCCGGACTGCACCCGCGCGGCGCTCGTGGCTACATCTGGTCGGTGTGGGTGCGGCGGACGTCCCAGAGGTGGTGCACCGGGTCGTGCGCGTAGTAGACGGCGAGGGTCGCGACCGTGAAGGTGCTGCCGTCCGAGCGGAGCCCGGTGCGCTCGAGCTGGTCGTCACGGACCTCGTCGAAGGCCACGGCGGCGCGGTGGGCGGCAGCGCCGAGCTCGCGGGCGACGGTGGCCGGGTCCTGCTCGGCGTACCGGTCCTCGACCGCGGTGGCGTCCTGGTCCCAGTTCGGGAAGGTGGGGGCGTCCTCGGTGAGCATGAGCGTGAGGCGTTCGGTCATCATCGCGTGGACGTCGCGCACGTGGGCGGCGTACTCGAGCGTGGACCAGGTGTGCTCGTCCGGGCGCTGCCGGGCGTCCTCGCGGAGCAGTGCCCCGGGCCAGCCCGTGGCGTTCGCCTCGACGATGCCGGGCACGTCGCGGATCGTCGTCGCGCTGCCGTCGTAGCCGCAGTCGGTGCACGGGGTCTCGATGACCCAGGTCCAGTTCTTCGTGTCGGGTTCGATCGCCATGGCCCGATCGTAGGGGGCCGCCGGTGGGGGCGCGTCCGGCCGGCCGGGCGGCACCGACACACGCGCCTCCGTAGGGTGGCTGCATGCGACTGCTGCTGATCCGACACGGCCAGACTCCCGCCAACGTGACCGGCGTCCTCGACGCCGAGGTCCCAGGCCCCGGACTCACCGAGCTCGGGCAGCAGCAGGCCGAGGCGCTGCCGGCGGCCCTCGCCGAGCGCGGCATCGAGCGGGTCTTCGTGTCGTCGATGCTCCGGACGCAGCTGACCGCGGCGCCGCTGGCGGAGGCGCTCGGCCTCGAGCCCGCGGTGCTGCCGGGCCTCCGCGAGATCGAGGCCGGCGACCTGCAGGGCAAGCGCGACCAGACCTCCGTGCAGCGCTACCTGGCCACGTGCTACGCCTGGGCGTCCGGGGAGCGCGAGGCCCGGATGGCCGGCGCCGAGACCGGCGAGGACTTCTTCGACCGCTACGACGACGCGATCGCCCAGGTCGAGGCGAGCGGCGCGGACGTCGTCGCCGTGTTCAGCCACGGGGCCGCGATCCGGATCTGGGCCGCGACGACGGCGCAGAACGTGCCGAACGACCTCGGCTCACGGCGGCACCTGGAGAACACCGGCGTCGTCGAGCTCGAGGGCTCCACGGCCGACGGCTGGCGCCTGGTCGACTGGGAGGGTGAGCCGCTCGGCGGCGACGACCTCATCGACCGGACCGCGCAGGACCCGACCGGCGAGCAGTTCTAGCGAGCGAGAGCGACGCCCGGTCGACGCGACCCGGCCACAGACGAACGGGAGGCCCGGTACCAGCTGGTACCGGGCCTCCCGTCCGTCAGTGGGCCGTGATCAGGCGTGCGCCGCCGACGCGGTCAGCGGCACGACCACGCCGTGCGACTCGCGCAGGACGTCGAGCGTGTGCTGGACCTCGTCCGCGCGCTGCTCGGCGTCCCAGCCGAGGACACCGGCGAGGACGTCGGCCAGCTCGTCGAGCAGGTCGATCGTGACCCCGCCGACGAACGCGAGGTTCGTGCGACGCAGCACCACGTCGATCAGGTGCACGGCGTGCTCGTGCTGGGCGAAGTAGGCCACCTCGGCACGGGTGAGCCCGGCGTCGGACTCGAGCGGCTCGACCGGACCGTCCGTCAGGACGTCCACGACCTCGGCGGCACGGGTGCCGTAGCGCTGCAGGAGCCCCTCGACCAGCTCGGTGTCGAGACCGTCGCGGTGCGACTTGACCCACAGGGCGCGCTGGGCGTCCGTAGTCGGGAACTCCTTGCCACCGCCGATCGGAATGCCGGTCGTGTCGACCTTGCGGGCCATGCCGAGCTTCTGCGTGGCCTCGGTCGACAGGTGCGCGGCGAGGGCGCGGAAGGTGGTCCACTTGCCGCCCACCAGCGACAGCACGGTCGTCTTCCCGAGCCCGGGGATCGTGGTGTCCACGATGCGGTAGTCGCGGGAGACGAAGCCGGGGGCGGTGTCCTCGTGACGGGGGAGCGGGCGGATGCCCGAGTAGCTGTAGACGATGTGGTCGCGGGTGACGTCGATCTGCGGGAACACGTGCTTGACGAGCCCGAAGAAGTAGTCGATCTCCTCGTCGGTGGTCACGACCGGCTTCGACGGGTCGGCGTCGATGTCGGTGGTGCCGATGAGGACCCGGCCCTTGAGCGGGTAGATCAGGACGATGCGTCCGTCGTCGTTCTCGAAGAACAGCTCGCGGCCCTTGGTGGCCTCGAGGAGCTCGTCGTTGTGCACGACGATGTGCGAGCCCTTGGTGCCGCCCATGAACTTCGTCTCGCCGCCGAACGCCTGGTTCGTGAGGTCGGTCCACGGCCCGGAGGCGTTGATCACGACGTCCACCTGGAAGGCGAACTCCTCGCCGGTCTCGCGGTCGCGGAGCAGGACGCCGCCGTCGCGGGTGCCCGCGGCCTCGACGTAGTTGGTCGCACGGGCGGTCGCGGCGGAGCCGGTCCCGGTGCCGGCGGCCAGGCCGTCCTTGAGGACGTCGAGCGCCAGGCGCTCCGGCTCGTGCACCGAGGCGTCGTAGTAGGTGCCCGTGTACTTCAGGTCCTTGTTGAGGGCCGGCATGTCCGCCAGTGCCGCCTTCTTCGTGCGGAAGACGTGCTTGGGGACCGAGCCGCCGTCGCGGGAGAAGGAGTCGTAGATCGTCATGCCGATCTTGATGAGCATCGCGCCGCGCTCCTTCGTGGAGCGCTGCTTGTGCGTCAGCATGCGGAGCGGGGCGTTCATGATGCCGGAGAACGTCGAGAAGATCGGCATCGTCGTCTGCAGCGGCTTGACGTAGTGCGGGGCGATGCGGATCAGGCCGTTGCGCTCCTGCACGCTCTCGCGGACGAGGCGGAACTCGCCGTTCTCGAGGTAGCGGATGCCGCCGTGGATCATGTGGCTCGACGCCGCGGAGGCGCCGGATGCGTAGTCGCCGCGCTCGACGAGCGCGACGTCGACGCCCTGCAGGGCGAGGTCGCGGAAGGTGGCGATGCCGTTGATGCCGCCACCCACGATGAGGACCTGTGCGTTCGGGCGCTCGGTGAGGTCGGTCACCGTGCGTCGGGGCTGCGTCGTCTTCGACATGTGCGTACGCGTCGCTTTCTGGGGTCGGTTCTGGTGGTCTCCATCGATCGTGCGCCCGCTGAGAAGTCGTGGCAACTTGCGTGCACGAACGTGCAGCACGTCTGTGGGCACGTCCGGCACGGCGGACAGGAGGCTCGACCGAGGTTGCAGAGGCCGTGCACGTCCGTGCATGGTTGGCTCCATGAACACGAGCGCAGGTCCAGCGAGTTCCCTTGCAGGGTGGACCTGGTGAGCGACGCGGCACAGCCGATGCGGACGCAGCAGGCCCTGCGCGCTGCACACCTGTACTACCTGCAGGACCTGACGATGGACGCCATCGCGGACGAGCTCGGCACGTCCCGGTCGTCGGTCTCCCGGTTGCTCAAGCACGCCAGGGACACCGGGCTCGTCGACATCCAGATCCGGTCGCCCCTGGACCAGGCCGCGGCACTCAGTCGGAACATCCGTGCACGGTTCGGGGTGCACGCCCACGTGGTGCCGGTGCCGGACCACACGAGCGACGTCGACCGCCTGGAACGGGTGGCGCTGTCGGCGGCCCGGATCCTGACCCAGTACATCGAGTCGAACATGGTGATCGGCCTGTCGTGGGGCTCGACGGTGAGCGCCGTCAGCCGGTTCCTCGTGCCGAAGACCACCCACGGGTCCACGGTCGTGCAGGTGAACGGCGCCGCGAACACCCGCACCACCGGCATCGTCTACGCGTCCGAGATCCTCCGGCGGTTCGGCGAGGCGTACGGCGCCCTCGTGCAGCAGTTCCCCGTGCCGGCGTTCTTCGACGACCCCGCGACGAAGGAAGCCCTGTTCCGCGAGCGCTCCATCCGCCGCGTGCTCGACCTGCACGAGCGGATGGACGTCGTCGTGTTCGGTGTCGGTGCGCCGCAGGCCCCGGTGCCCTCGCACGTCTACTCCGGCGGGTACCTCGACCCCGCCGACCGCGAGGAGCTCACCCGCGCTGGCGTCGTCGGCGACGTCTCGACGGTGTTCTACCGCGCGGACGGGTCGTGGCGGGACATCGGGCTGAACGCCCGCGCCGGTGGCCCCGACCTGGACATCATCAAGCGGGCACCGCGGCGGATCTGCGTGGTCGCCGGGCGGGGCAAGGCGGCGTCGCTCCGCGGGGCGCTCGCAGCCGGGCTCGTGACGGACCTGATCCTCGACGAGAGCATCGGGCAGGCGATCCTGCAGAACTGAGCCGGCCCTCCGGCTGGTCCGTTCGGCGTGGTGATTTGTCGGTGGTGGTCGATACGTTCTCGCCCATGGTGCTCTCCACGCAGACCCGGCCGTCGGCCACGACGCTCGGAACCCCTCCCACAACGCCGGTGGCCGGTGCTCCGGAGCGCCCGGGCGCGCGCTGGTTCCGTCGGGTCAAGGGCACCGACATCGACCACGCGGTCGCCTTCTTCTCCGAGGGCTACGACCTCCGCTCACCGGTCGTCCGACGCACCTCACGGCACACGCCGTGGGACTTCTCCGGGGTCGGCGACGAGCGCATGTCCCTGCGGACCGCCCGTGCCGCCGTCGACTTCCGCGGTGCGTGCCGCACCGACGACGAGTTCCACGTGGTCTGGCTGCGGTCGGGGTCGACCTCGTTCTCCCACCGCGGCGAGCACGTCGACCTGCAGCCCGGCGTGCCCGTGGTGCTGCCGATCGGTGACACCTGGGAGATGCACCACCGCGACATCTCCCTCAACATCGTCCAGCTCGACCGCCGCTTCGTGACGGCCCTGACCGGGGACCCGGACTTCGCGTTCGAGCCCCTCCAGCGGCCGTCGACCGAGGGCGTCCGCGTGTGGCAGGACGTCGTCCGCCGCAACTCGTCGACCTGGCTGGACCGCGGCACCGAGCTCAGCACCGTCGCACGCCGCGACATCGCCGAGTCCTTCGCGCGCGCGGCACTGACCGCCTTCCCCCGGCGCGAGGTCTGGCGGGCATCGGTGGACGGCACCGGGCCGGAGCACGAGCGGCTCCGACGCGCGCTCGAGTTCGTGCACGCCCACGCCGCCGAGGCCATCGGCACGCCGGAGATCGCGTCGGCCGCCGGCCTCAGCCCGCGGGGGCTGCAGCAGTCGCTGCGTCGGCACCTCGACCAGACGCCGGGGGAGCTGCTCCGGCAGGTGCGGCTCGACGGCGCCCACGCCGAACTCCGTCGCGCCGACCGTGACGAGGTCTCGGTCGCCGAGATCGCACGGGCGTGGGGCTTCGGGCACCTCGGCCGGTTCTCCGCCGCGTACCGGGTGCGCTTCGGCGAGCTGCCGAGCGAGTCGCTCCGCAGCAGGGGCTGACCGCATGGGCGATCTGCACGGCTGACCGAATCGCGCTGCACGGATCGGCCCAGGATCATCCAGATGTTCGGCTGTCACACGCCGGACACACGTGAGTGGCTGGATGGTCGGGTCAGCGCGGACACCCCGCGCACCGCCCACGAAGGAGTCCGCCATGCGCATCGGCGTCCCCACCGAGATCAAGAACAACGAGTTCCGCGTCGCCGTCACCCCGGCGGGCGTCGGTGAGCTCACGACCCACGGACACCAGGTGCTCGTGCAGGCCGGTGCCGGCGACGGATCGTCCTTCCCGGACACCGAGTACGTCGCCGCCGGGGCCACGATCGTGCCGAGCGCGGCCGAGGTCTGGGCGGACGCCGAGCTCGTCCTCAAGGTGAAGGAGCCGGTCGCGTCCGAGTACGCGTCGATCCGCCCGGGCCAGGTGCTGTTCACCTACCTGCACCTCGCGGCCGACCGCGCGCTGACCACCGCGCTGACGGACTCCGGCGCGACGGCGATCGCCTACGAGACCGTGCAGCTGCCGGACCGGTCGTTGCCGTTGCTGTCCCCGATGTCCGAGATCGCCGGGCGGCTGTCCGCCCAGGTCGGCGCGAACCACCTGCTCCGCGCGAACGGTGGCCGCGGGCTGCTGCTCGGCGGTGTCCCCGGCACGCCGAAGGGCCGCGTCGTGGTGATCGGTGGTGGGGTCGCCGGCGAGCACGCCGCTGCGATGGCACTCGGACTCGGCGCCGAGGTCACCGTGTTCGACATCAGCCTGCCGCGGCTGCGGGCACTCGACGCCCGGTTCGACGGCCGCATCACCACGCTGCGGTCCTCGTCCCACGCGATCGCGTCGGCACTGCGCGAGGCCGACCTGGTGATCGGGTCCGTGCTCATCCCCGGTGCCTCGGCGCCGAAGCTCGTCACCGACGCGATGGTCGCCGACATGCGTCCGGGCTCGGTGCTCGTCGACATCGCGATCGACCAGGGCGGGTGCTTCGAGGGCTCGCGGCCGACCACGCACGACGACCCGACCTTCGCCGTGCACGACGCCGTCTACTACTGCGTGGCGAACATGCCCGGAGCCGTCCCGCGCACCTCGACCATCGCGCTGACGAACGCGACGCTGCCCTACGCCCTCGCGATCGCCGACCAGGGGTGGGCGGCGGCGATGGAGTCCGACGCGGCACTCGCCCGTGGGCTCAACGTGCACGACGGCCGCGTCACGAACGAAGCCGTCGCGGCCGCGCACGGCCTGGTCGCGTCCGCGCGGTAGGCGCGGCGCGGCGCGCGGCGCGCTGCCGAGTCTCGCCCAGCCGGACACCTTGCGCGCCGAACGCCCCGCAGACTGTCCGCGGCGCCGAGTCTCGGGCGCGGGACCGTGCGCCCGACCAACCGACCGTCCGACCGGCGGAAGCGACAACGTCGGTGCGATCGCGCGGCGCTTCCGCACGCCCGGTGTCGCTTTGGTCGCGGGCGGCTCCATGCCCTCGCATCGAGCGACACGGGCGGGGGGAGTGCGCGGCGCTTCCGCACGGGCTGTGTCGCTTTCGTCGGGCGCGTGCGTGCGGCCGCGGCGACGGGTGGCGCACTGCCGAGTCTCGCTCGGACGGACACTGTGCGCGCTGAACGGCTCGCACGGTGTCCACGGCGCCGAGTCTCGGGGCCGTGGGGCCGCGGGCGCTCGGGCACGCACGACCGACCGGCGGAAGCGACACGGGCCGGCGGAGTGCGCGGCGCTTCCGCACGGGCTGTGTCGCTTTCGTCGGGTGCGTGCGTGCGTGCGTGCGGTCGCGGGCGGCGGGTGGCGCTGCCGAGTCTCGCTCGGACGGGCACCCTGCGCGCCGAACGCCCCGCACGGTGTCCGCGGCGCCGAGTCTCGGGGCCGCGGGACCACCGGGGCGCTCGGGCACGCACGACGTACCGGCGGAAGCGACACCGTCGGTGCGAGCGCGGCGCTTGCGCACGCCCGGTGTCGCGTTCGTCGCGGGCGGCTCCATGCCCGCGCATCGAGCGACGCCGTCGGTGCGATCGCGTCGCGCTTCTGCACGCCCGGTGTCGCTTCCGCCGGACGTGCGGGACCGCCGGCCGGTGTGGCCGGCACGGGGGTGCGGCGCGGGCGGGCACGGGTGCGCTGCCGAGTCTCGCGCGGCCGGACACCCTGCGCGCCGATGGCCCCGCAGAGTGTCCGCGGGGCCGAGTCTCGGCGTGCACAGGCGGCCGCGCGCGGGCAGCCCGCACGCGAGCAGCCGCCCGCGGGCAGCCCGCACGCGGGCAGCCGCGCGCGGGCAGCCGCGCGCGGGCGACCGCGCGCGGCCAGCCCGCCCCCGCGTCAGCTCACGCGGGCGGCACTGGCCGAGCGCGCGGCGGACCAGCCCGCGCGGGCCCGCACGACGAGCGTGACGACCACCGCGGCTGCCGCGGCCACGATCGCCGCGACGGCGGTCGGCACCGAGACGAGGGGCCCGTCGAGCCGCGCGACCGCGACCCACGCCAGACCCCAGCCGAGGGAGACGACCGGGGAGAGCCGGCCCCGGCCACCGATCGCCACGAGGACCCCGACGAGCCCGGCGACCGCTGCCACGGCGACGCCCCAGACGTCCTGCCCGAGGCCGAACCCGCGGAAGCCCGCCGCCGTCAGCACCGCGGCCGTGTTCGCCGCCGTCGCCACGCACACCCACCCGAGGTAGAGGCCGAACGTGCCGTCGGTGATGACCGCCTCGACGGTGCCGGACGGCGTCGTCCGCCGCAGGACCACGAACGCCCACACGAGCACCCCGAGCAGCGCGACGATGATCGGCTCGCTGGCCCAGAGGAAGCCGAACTGCACGGACAGGATCCATGCCGCGTTGAGCAGCAGGGACAGCGTCGCGGGCACGGCGAGCCGGTCGTGGCGGGCCTGGTCGGTACGGCGGGGCAGGAACTGCCACACCGCGAACGCGATGAGCCCGACGTAGATGACACTCCAGATGCCGAACGCCGGGCCGCCTGGTGCGATCGCCGTCGAGGACGCGGACAGCGCCCCACCGGCGGCGTCCTGGATGGGCGTGCCACCGGCAGCGCCCGACCCGATGAACGAGCCCACCACGGCGATGACGGCACTGGCCGCGATCACGATCTTCCGGAACCATCGCATGGCGTCTTCCCTTTCGTCAGCATGCTGTCGATCTGCACGGTAGGCGGCGGTCGGGGCCCGACGCGCAGCGCGCACCCAGATACGGTCGTCGACCGCTCCACGGGTGCGTAGGTTGGGCACGTGACCGTCGAGCTCAACACCGTGTACATCGACCGCATCGCCCCGATCGCGAGTCCCTCGCTCGACGACAGCTTCCGGATGATGCGGGAGCAGGGGGCCACCGTCTGCATCGTCCTGTACCAGCCCGACCCGGTCGAGCTCGGGGACGTCGCCGTCGCCCTGGGGCTCCACGAGCTCGCGGTCGAGGACTCCGCCGAGGGGCACCAGCGGCCGAAGCTCGAGCGCTACGGGTCGACGCTCTTCGCGGTCCTCAAGCCGGCGCTGTACAACGACCGGCGCGAGGAGGTCGAGTTCGGCGAGGTGCACGCCTTCGTCGGCGACGACTTCTTCCTCGCCGTCGTGCAGGCCGACCCGCGCGGTCGGAACGTCGTCCCGCGGGCCCTGCAGCGGATGAGCGGCAAGCCGGGCCTGGTGACGGCGGGCTCGCAGGCGCAGCTCTGGGCGCTCATGGACACGATCGTCGACGACTACCGTCCGGTCACCGAGGGGCTCGAGGAGGACATCAACCAGATCGAGGACCAGCTCTTCGCCGGGGTCCCCGGGGTGTCCCGCCGCATCTACGAGCTGTTCGGCGAGGTCGTCGACTTCCAGCGGGCAGCACGGCCGCTCATCCACATGATCGAGAACATCCACCGCGGCGCGGAGAAGTACCACCTGCCCGTGGAGATGCAGCGGCGCTACCGCGACGTGCTCGACCACGCGATCCGCACGGTGGAGCGGGTGGACACCTTCCGCCAACTGCTGCAGAACGCCCTGACGGTCGACGCGACGCTGGCGGCGCAGAAGCAGAACGACGACACGAAGAAGATCTCCGGCTGGGCGGCGATCCTGTTCGCGCCGACGCTCATCGCCGCGATCTACGGCATGAACTTCACCCACATGCCCGAGCTCACCTGGACGTGGGGGTACCCGCTGGCGGTCCTGGCGATGGTCGTCTTCGCCGCGGCGCTGTTCGTCGTCTTCAAGGTCAAGCGCTGGTTCTGACATACTGGCCGCCCACTTAGTTGCACGGCGGAAGAAATAACCCAGGAGATCCGATGACGCACCTCCCGCACGCCCTCGTCCACCTGTCCACCGCCGGGGTCTCCCTGGTCCTCGACTGCACGCGGGGTCGGTTGCCGGCCGTCGTGCACTGGGGCGCAGCGCTGGGCGAGCAGTCGGCCAGCGACCTGCTCGCGCTCGTCGAGGCCGGTCTCGAACCGGTCGTCTCGAACGCGATCGACGAGCCGATCCGCCTGGCCGTCCTGCCGGAGCAGCACGCCGGGTGGTCGGGCAAGCCGGGCCTGTCCGGACACCGCGACGGGCACGACTGGTCGCCCCGGTTCATCGTGACCAGCCTCGACGTGATCGGCGAAGCCCACGAAACCGCGCCCGGGCCGGACGAGACGGAAGCCGCTCCCGTCCTCATCGACACCGGAGCCGCACGCCTCGTCGTCGAGGCCACCGACGACACCGCCCAGCTCGCCGTCCGTCTCGAGATCGAGCTGCTCCCCGCCGGCCTGGTCCGCACGCGTGCCGCCGTCACGAACACGGGCGCGGGGACGTACACGGTCGACGAGCTCACGGTCGCCCTGCCGATCCCGACCCGCGCGCGGGAGATCCTCGACTTCGCCGGACGCTGGGGCAAGGAGCGCACCCCGCAGCGCCGCGAACTCGTCGTCGGCATCCACGAGCGCGAGGGGCGCAAGGGCCGCACGGGCGCCGACGCCGCCACGGTCCTGAGCGTCGGCGAGCCGGGCTTCGGCTTCGCACACGGTGAGGTCTGGGGCGTCCACACCGCGTGGAGCGGCAACCACCGCCACCACGCCGAACGCCTGTTCAACGGCCGTCAGGTCCTCGGCGGCGGAGAGCTCCTGCTGCCCGGCGAGGTCCGGCTCGGCACGGGGGAGTCGTACGAGGGGCCGTGGCTCTACGGCGCCTACGCCACCGGCCTCGACGACCAGGCGCGCCGGTTCCACCGTCACCTGCGCAGCCGTCCACAGCACCCGACGAGCGTCCGCCCGATGACGATCAACGTCTGGGAGGCGGTCTACTTCGACCACGACCTCGACCGCCTGAAGGACCTCGCCGACCGGTCCGCCCGCCTCGGCGTGGAGCGCTTCGTCCTCGACGACGGCTGGTTCCGTCACCGCCGCAACGACTTCGCGGGCCTCGGCGACTGGTTCGTCGACGAGACGGTCTGGCCCGACGGCCTGGGTCCGCTCGTCGACCACGTCCGAGCCGCCGGCATGCAGTTCGGCCTGTGGTTCGAGCCGGAGATGGTGAACGAGGACAGCGACCTGGCGCGGGCGCACCCGGACTGGATCATGCAGGCCGACGGGCGGCTGCCGGTCCGCTCCCGCCACCAGCAGGTCCTCAACCTCGCGATCCCAGAGGCGTACGAGTACGTCCTCGACCGCATGGTCGCGATCATCGACGAGTACCGGATCGACTACGTCAAGTGGGACCACAACCGCGACCTGGTCGAGGCCGGGCACCGGGACGGCGGCGCGGCCGTGCACGAGCAGACCCTGGCGGCCTACCGGCTGATGGCAGCGCTCAAGGACCGCTTCCCCGGGTTCGAGATCGAGTCGTGCTCGTCGGGTGGCTCCCGCGTCGACCTCGGCGTCATCGAGCACACCGACCGCGTCTGGGTGTCCGACTGCATCGACCCGCTCGAACGCCAGCAGATGAACCGGTGGACCATGCAGCTCCTGCCGCCGGAGCTGCTCGGCTCGCACATCGCCAGCGGGGTGAACCACACGACCGGGCGCTGGCACGACCTGTCCTTCCGCGCGGGCACGGCCCTGTTCGGGCACCTCGGCATCGAGTGGGACCTGGCCACGGCGACCGAGGCCGAGGAGCGCGACCTCGCCGAGTGGATCGCCCTGTACAAGGACGTCCGCGGGCTGCTGCACGGCGGGGACCTGGTCCGCGTGGACCAGGTCGACGAGACGCTCAACGTGTACGGCGCGGTGTCCTCCGACCGGCGCGAGGCGATGTTCTTCCTCGCGTCGCTCGCGGCACCCGAGGTCAGCCTGCGCGGCCGCATCACCTTCCGCGACCTCGACCCCGAGGCGCGCTACCGCGTGGACCCGGTGCTCATCGGCAGCGGGAGCGACGGCGTGCGCGCGCCGGTCTGGTGGTCGGGGGAGCGGGTCTTCACCGGCCGTGTCCTGGAGACGGTGGGGCTCGAGGCCCCGTCGACGTACGCCGAGCGCGTGGTGCCGTTCCGCCTCACCGCGATCTGACGCCACCACGAGACGGACGGGAGGCTCGTGGCCAGCTGGCACCGAGCCTCCCGTCCGTCGTCTGGGGGCGTGACTCGAGCAGTCCCGGCGGATGTCTTGACAAGCCGTTTCTTTTGCAGCGACACTAAACCCGACCGGCAGCGTTGCCGGACGGAACCGACGCGACGAAGGAGTCACGATGGCCACCGAAACACCACTGCCGTCACCCCTGACGGTGACCGCCGACCGGCGGAGCCGCCCGGTGGAGGAGCGTGCCGGCACCGGGACCCCGGCACCACGGCGACGTCGCCCGCCGAACGACCTGCGGCTCGCGCTCGTGTTCATCGCCCCGGCCGCGATCGGGTTCGCGCTGTTCCTGCTGTGGCCGACCGTCCGCGGGATCTACCTGTCCTTCACGTCGTACAACCTGCTCACGCCGCCGGTGTTCACCGGCCTGCAGAACTACGAGCGCCTCGTGCAGGACTCGATCTTCTGGCACTCGATGCTCGTCACGGTCGAGTACGTCCTGCTGAACATCGGGTTCCAGACCGTGCTGGCGCTGTTCATCGCCGTGATGATGCACCGGCTGACGAAGTCGACGTTCGTCCGCGGGATCGTCCTGGCGCCGTACCTGGTGTCGAACGTCGTGGCCGCGCTCATCTGGCTGTGGATCCTCGACACGCAGCTCGGCATCGGCAACGAGGTGCTCTCCGCCATCGGCGTCGGCCGCATCCCGTTCCTGCAGAGCGACGTCTGGGGCATCCCGACGATCGCGTTCATCAACGTCTGGCGGAACGTCGGCTACACGGCGCTGCTCATCTTCGCGGGCCTGCAGGCGCTGCCCGAGCAGGTGTACGAGGCCGGCCGGATCGACGGCGCGAGCGAGTGGAAGATGTTCTGGGGGATCACGGTCCCGCTGCTCCGCCCGATCCTGTCGCTCGTGCTCATCATCACGATCATCGGCTCGTTCCAGGTGTTCGACACCGTCGCCGTCACCACCCAGGGTGGTCCGGCGAACGCCACGAACGTCGTGCAGAACTACATCTACAACCTGGCCTTCGGCCGGTTCCAGTTCGGCTACGCGTCCGCCGTCTCGGTGGCCCTCCTCATCGTCCTCAGCGTCATCACGTTCATCCAGTACCGACTCTCGCGTTCCGGCGAGAGCGACCTGGACTGACGCGGCCAACCAGCACTCCCGGAAGCGAGTCGAAGATGACCAGCACCCTCCCGCCCGTGGTCGACCCCGTCACCACCCGCGCCGTCACCACCGCCGGCAGCAAGCCCGCCCGTCCACGTCCCTCCGTCGGCCGGGTCGCCGCCTGGATCGCGATGATCGCCGTGATCGTCGTGACCCTGTTCCCCTTCTACTGGATCCTCCGCACGGCACTGTCCTCGAACGGCGCGATCTCCGCCGACCCCACCTCGCTGCTGCCGACCGGGTTCAGCCTCGGCGGGTTCGAGCGGGTGTTCGGCCTGCAGACGACGAAGGAGGCGCTGTCACAGGGCGGTTCCGGCGCGACGCTGAACTTCTGGCAGTACCTGCTCAACTCCGTCCTGACCGCCACGATGATCACCGTCGGGCAGGTGTTCTTCTCCGCCGCGGCCGCCTACGCCTTCGCCCGGCTCCGCTGGCCCGGACGCGACAAGGTCTTCGGGGTGTTCCTCGCCGGCCTGATGGTCCCGACGATCTTCACGCTGCTGCCGAACTTCGCGCTCATCAAGTCGCTCGGGCTCGTCGACACCCTGCTCGGGATCTCGCTGCCGTCGATGCTGATGACGCCGTTCGCGGTGTTCTTCCTGCGGCAGTTCTTCCTCGGCATCTCGAAGGAGGTCGAGGAGGCGGCGCTCATCGACGGCGCCGGCAAGGTCCGCGTGTTCTTCCGGCTCATCCTGCCGATGGCCTCGGCACCGATCGCGACGCTCGCCGTGCTGACGTACATCACCGCCTGGAACGACTACTTCTGGCCGCTCATGGTGTCGTACACCGACAGCTCGCGCGTGCTCACCGTGGCCCTCGGCGTCTTCAAGTCGCAGGCGCCGCAGTCCGGCACCGACTGGTCGGGCCTGATGGCCGCGACGCTCGTGGCGGCGCTCCCGATGATCGTGCTGTTCGGCCTCTTCGCCAAGCGCATCGTCAACTCCATCGGCTTCTCCGGCATCAAGTAGGGACGCTCCCATGACGAACTCCATCACCCGCCGCGCACTGTTCGCCGGCGGCGCCTCCGCCCTGGCCCTCGGTGCCCTCGCCGCGTGCTCCTCGCCGGGACGCAGCAGCTCGACGGGCGGTGCGACCGGCACCGTGTCGTACTGGCTCTGGGACTCCAACCAGCTGCCCGCGTACCAGGCCGTCGCGAAGGCCTTCGAGCGGGAGAACCCCGACATCCGGATCAAGATCACCCAGCTCGGCTGGAACGACTACTGGACGAAGCTCACCGCCGGGTTCATCGCCGGCACCGCGCCCGACGTCTTCACCGACCACCTGACGAAGTTCCCGCAGTACGCCGACCTCGACGTGCTGTACGAACTCGACGAGCTCGAGGCCACCGCCGGCATCCGTGACGCCGACTACCAGTCCGGGCTCGCCGAGCTGTGGAAGGGCCGCAACGGGCACCGCTACGGGTCCCCGAAGGACTGGGACACCATCGCGATGTTCTACGACGAGGCGGTCATGGAGAAGGCCGGCGTCACCCCGGAGCAGCTCGCCGCCCTGGAGTGGAACCCCGAGGACGGCGGCACGTTCGAGCGGATGCTCGCCCACCTCACCATCGACGGCAAGGGCCGCCGCGGGGACGAACCGGGCTTCGACAAGACCGACGTGGCCGTCTACGGGATGAGCTCGAACGGCAGCGGCGGCGACGGCTTCGGCCAGACGCAGTGGTCGCCGTTCACCGGCTCGACGGACTGGTTCTACACGAACGCCAACCCGTGGGGGAACAGGTTCCGGTACGACGACGCCGGGTTCCAGAAGACGATCTCGTGGTACTTCGGCCTGGCGGACAAGGGCTACATGCCGAAGTACGGCGTCTTCTCGACGACCACCGGGCCGGACGTGCAGCTCGGCGCGAAGAAGGTCGCGCTGTCGTTCAACGGCTCGTGGATGATCGGCGCGTACGGCAACCTGCCGGACATGCAGGTCGGCATCGCGCCGACGCCGATCGGCCCGGTGGGACACCGCGCGTCGATGTTCAACGGGCTCGGCGACTCGATCACGAAGCAGGCGCGGAACCCGGAGGCCGCCGCGAAGTGGGTCGCGTTCCTCGGGGGAGCGACCGCGCAGCAGATCGTCGGCCGCGCCGGCATCGTGTTCCCGGCGCGTCCGGAGGGCACCGAGGCCGCCGTCGCGGCGTTCCGCGAGAAGGGCTTCGACGTGTCGGCGTTCACCGGCCAGGTCGCGGAGAAGACCACGTTCCTGTTCCCGGTGACGCGGAACCCGGGGGACGTGCAGGCGCTGGTCCAGCCCGCGTTCGACGACATCTACGCGAACGGCAAGCCGGTCAGCACGCTGACCGGGATGAACGACCAGGTGAACACGCTCCTGCAGCTCACGTAGCGCCGCGGGTCGCGACCAGGGCCGGACGGGAGGCTCCCCACCAGACCGGTGGGGAGCCTCCCGTCCGGTGCGTGGTGCGTGCCGAGGCAGCGCGCTCAGGCGCCGAGCGCGTGCATCTGGATGGCGACCGCCGCGGCGCCGCGTGCCCACTCGTTGAAGCGGAACGGCTGGACGACCACGGTCGGGGCGGGGGTCGACCAGTGCCGTGCGGCCTCGATCGAGCGGTCGAGCGCTGCCCGGCCGGTCTCGGCGAGGCCGACGAGTTCGCCGGAGAGCAGGACGACCTCGGGGTCGACGACGTTGACGACGTCCGCGACGAGGAGCCCGAGAGCCTCGGCCGCGTGGTCGACGACGGCGCGGGCGGCGGTGTCGCCGTCGCGGGCGGCGTCGAGCAGCTCGGCGGCGGTGACCTCGCGGCCGAGCGCGGCGCTGCCGGCCAGGCTGACGGCCCGTTCGCTGAGGACGGCGCGGGCGCACCCGCGGTGCCCGAACTCGCAGCGCACGTCGGACTCGGCGACCGCGCCGCCGAGTCGCTGGTGGCCGATGCTGCCCGCGGTGGAGTGCGCGCCGGCGACGACGGTCCCGCCGAGGACCAGGCCCAGCCCGATGCCGGCGCCGATGGTCAGCAGGGCGAACGAGCGGTGGTCGCGGCCCTCGCCGAACCAGTGCTCGGCGTGGGTGAGCGCCCGGACGTCGTTCTCCACCGAGCACGGCAGGCCGGTGGCGTCGGTGAGCAGGGCGGCGAGGGGGACGTCCTCCCAGCCGAGGAACGGGGCGCGGCGGACCTCGCGGCGACCGACCGTGGCACCGCCGAGCGCCACGCAGACCCCGCGGACGCGGTCGTCCTCGGCGGTCAGTGCGCGGACGACCTCGGCGATCCGGGCGACGACGGCGGGGACGTCGGTGGCGGACAGGGGCTCCTCGCGCTCGGTGAGGACCCGGCCGCGGTGGTCGGTCGCCACGGCGAAGAGCCCGTCGCCGGTGAGCTTCACGCCGACGAAGTGGTGGGCGTCCGGGTCGATGTCGAGCGGGATCGACGGGCGCCCGGTGGTGGTGGGCTGCACGACGTCACGCTCGACGAGGATCCCGGCCTCGAGCAGCGGGCGTGTGATGCGCGACAGGCTCGGGCCGGACAGGCCGAGGCGCTCGGCGAGCTCGGTGCGGGGGCGCGGTCCGGCGCGGAGGACCTCGAGCACGACCGACTGCGCACTGCCCGCGAGGGGCTCCCAGCCGTGCTGCACGGCCGTCGGGACCGGGGCGGGGTCGGGTGTCTCGCTCACGCGGTCAGCCTAGGCGCGGCGGGACCCGTCGCTCCGCCGACCCGGGGGCGTTCGTGGCGGCCGATAGGGTCGTTGCCATGCCGAACACCGCTCGCACGACGTCCGGCTGGGCACTCAAGCTCGGGGTCGTCACCGCACTCGTCGGCCTCGGCGGCGGGGTCGCCGGGATCGCCGTGTGGCTCGCCCTGCAGCTGATCCAGTTCGTCGCCTTCGGGTACGCCTTCGGTGGGCACCTCGAGGCCGCCGACGCCCCCTCGCCGCTGACCCGGTTCGTCGCGATCACCGCGGCCGGCCTGCTCACGGCGTTCGCCTGGTGGGCGCTCCGCCGGTGGGGGCGCCCGATCGTGTCGGTGCCAGCGGCGGTGGGCGGCAAGCGGATGCCCGCGCTCGCGACGCTGGCGAACGCCGGCGTCCAGATCCTCGCCGTCGGGCTCGGTGCCTCGATCGGGAAAGAGGTGGCGCCGCGTGAGGTCGGCGCCTGGCTCGCCCAGCTCGTGACGGCCCGCGCCGGGGTGTCCGCGCGCGAGACGAAGATCCTCGTCGCCTGCGGTGCCGCCGCCGGCCTGGCCGCGGTCTACGACGTCCCGCTCGGGGGCGCGCTGTTCGCCGTCGAGGTCCTGCTCGGGGAGCTCACCTTCGCCACCGCCCTGCCGGCCTTCGTCACGAGCGCCGTCGCGGCCGGGGTGGCACGCCTGGTGATCCCGGACGAGGTGCTCTACCACGTGCCCGCCACGCACCTCTCGCCGTCGCTGCTCGTCTGGGCGGTGGTGGTCGGTCCCGTGCTCGGGTTCGCGGGGGTGGGGTTCGTGAAGCTGACGAACCGGCTGCAGGGCATCGCGCCGAAGGGCTGGCACCTGCTCGTGCTGCTGCCGCTCGTGTTCGCGATGGTCGGGCTGATCGCCGTGCCCTTCCCCGAGGTCCTCGGCAACGGCCGGGCCCTCGCGGTCACGGCGATGAACACCGCACTCGACG
Organism: Curtobacterium sp. VKM Ac-1395; assembly: GCF_015350975.1. Lineage (GTDB taxonomy): Bacteria > Actinomycetota > Actinomycetes > Actinomycetales > Microbacteriaceae > Curtobacterium. The sequence continues at coordinate 387,483 of NZ_JADKRX010000005.1, read as the reverse complement.
ACGGCACCGTCATCGGCATGGTCCCCATCGTGCTGCTGCTCGTCCTCGGCATCGTCCGGACCATCACCACGGCGGCGACGATCGGTGCCGGCGCGGTCGGTGGCACCCTGACGCCGTCGATCGCCATCGGTGCCGCGTTCGGTGGGTTCCTCGGCGGGGCGTGGGCGATGATGTGGCCCGCGGACGGCCCGAGCCTGGTGTCGTTCGCGTTCATCGGGGCGGCGGCGTTCCTGGCGACCACGATGCGGGCGCCCTTCACCGCGCTCGTGCTCGTCGTCGAGTTCACCCAGCAGGGCACGGACATCCTCATCCCGTCGCTGCTCGCGGTCAGCGGGTCGGTCGCGGTCAGCTACGTCCTGGCCCGCCGGCGCAGCGCCCAGATGGTCTGACGGCCGCGACCCGGTCCCGTCCCGCTCGCCGTCCGAGGGGCCGGTACACGATCCGGAGCGCTGGCCTACCATCGGCTGCACGCGGCGGGCGCTCGGGCCCGCCTGACACGAGAGGCACCGACATGGCGGGGTTCGACGACATCACCAAGAAGGCCCAGGCGTTCCTCAAGGACGGCAAGGTCCAGGACGCCCTGAAGAGCGAGAAGGCCGAGGGCGTCAGCGACAAGGTGCTCGACGGCGTCGCCGACGCCGTGAAGAAGGCCACCGGCGGCAAGTACGACGACAAGATCGAGGGCGCACGCGACACCGCGGACAAGCACCTCGGGAACGAGTGACACCACTCGTCGTGACCGACGGCCCCGGACCGCAGGCGCGGACCGGGGCCGTCCTGCGTCCTGGACCCCGAGCAGGCGCTGCCGTGCGTCCGACTGGACTCCTGCTGGAACAACGGGGACGATGGGTCGGTTGTCCCCGACGACAGCAGGAGGAACCAGCGCCGTGACGATCGAGGCACCAGAGAGACAGCTCACCACCGACGAGGTCGAGCGGATCAAGGCCGACTTCCCGATCCTGCAGCAGGAGGTGAACGGCCACCCGCTCGCGTACCTCGACTCCGGCGCCACGGCCGAACGCCCGCGGCAGGTGCTCGACGCCGAGCGCCGCTTCCTCGAGCACGACAACGCCGCCGTGCACCGGGGAGCGCACACCCTCGCCGCGCTGAGCACCGACGCGTACGAGGACGCCCGCGCCACCGTCGCCGGCTTCGTCAACGCGTCGAGCCCGAGCGAGGTCGTCTGGACCGCGAACGCCACGGACGCGCTCAACCTGGTGTCGTACGGCATCGCGAACGCCAGCCGCGGGCGCGGGGGAGCCGCCGCCGAGCGCTTCCGCCTCGGTGCCGGCGACGAGGTGCTGGTCACCGAGGCCGAGCACCACGCGAACCTCGTGCCGTGGCAGGAGCTCGCCGCCGCCACCGGTGCGACCCTCCGCTTCGTGCCCGTCGACGACGACGGCTGCTGGAGCGCCGCCGACGCCCTGGCGCTGATCTCCGACCGGACCGCCGTCGTCGCGTTCGCCCACGTGTCGAACGTCACCGGCATGATCGCGCCCGTCGCCGAGATCGTGGCAGCCGCACACGCCCACGGTGCCCTCGTCGTCCTCGACGCCTGCCAGTCGGCACCGCACCGACCCGTCGACGTGCAGCAGCTCGGCGTGGACTTCGCTGCGTTCTCCGGGCACAAGATGCTCGGGCCGAACGGCATCGGCGTGCTCTGGGGACGCCAGGAGCTCCTCGACGCCCTGCCCCCGTTCCGCACCGGCGGCTCGATGATCACCACGGTCACGATGGAGCACACCGAGTTCATGCCGGCGCCGGAGCGCTTCGAGGCCGGCACGCAGCCCGTGTCCCAGGCCGTGGCGCTCGCCGAGGCCGTCCGCTACCTGCAGGGCATCGGGATGGAGCGGGTCCGCGTGCACGAGGAACACCTCGCCGAGCGCATGCTCACGGGCCTGGCCGGCGTGCCCGGCATCCACGTCGTCGGTCCCGCCGCCGGGGTGCCGCGTTCCGGCCTGGTGTCGTTCGACGTCGACGGGGTGCACGCGCACGACGTGGCGCAGTACCTCGACGCGCAGGGCATCGCCGTCCGCTCCGGTCACCACTGCGCCCAGCCGCTGCACCGCCGGCTCGGTCTGACCGCGACCAGCCGGGCGAGCACCTACGTCTACACGACCGACCAGGACGTCGACCGCTTCGTGCAGGCGGTCAGCGAGATCCGCGCCTACTTCGGAGCCACCGCGTGAACAGCCTCGACAGCCTGTACCAGCAGGTCATCCTCGACCACGCCAAGGCCCGGCACGGCGACGGCGACCTGCCCGGCGCCGATGCGTCGCACTTCGAGCGGAACCCGACCTGCGGCGACGAGATCACGGTCAGCGTCCGCCTCGACCCCGGCACCGACCGCGTCGTCGGGCTCGCCTGGCAGGGCGACGGCTGCTCGATCTCGATGGCCTCGGCGTCCGTGCTCACCGACATGGCCGTCGGCCGGACGGTGCCCGAGCTGCTCACGCTGACCGAGGCGTTCCGCACGATGATGCGGTCCCGCGGTGTCGGCGAGCCCGACGAGGACGTCCTCGAGGACCTCGTCGCCTTCCACGGCGTCTCGAAGTTCGTCATGCGCGTGAAGTGCGGGATGCTCGCCTGGGTGGCGGCGGAAGCCGCCGTCCGCGAGGCGAGCGCGGCCCGTTGACGCGACCCGGTGCCGGACAGGAGGCTCATGGCGGCGCCGCCACGCGCCTCCCGTCCGGGGTGCAGGCTGGTGGCATGACCACCCCGAACCGTGCCCTCGTCCTCGTCGACGTCCAGCAGCAGTACTTCTCCGGCCCCCTGGAGATCCAGTACCCCGCCCACACCGAGTCCCTGCCCCGGATCACGGCTGCCATCGACGCCGCGACCGAGGCCGGCGTCCCCGTCGTCGTCGTGCAGCACTCCGGCGGCGCCAGCGCGCCGGTGTTCAACCCCACGACCCCCGAGTACGCGCTGCACCCCGAGGTGCAGTCCCGCCGGCAGGACGACTGGAAGCGGATCACGAAGCAGTTCGGATCGGTGTTCGCCGGCACCGACCTGCTCGCGTGGCTGCGCGAGCAGGACGTCGACACGATCACGCTGGTCGGCTACATGACGAACAACTGCATCATCGCGAGCGCGGCCGAGGCAGAGACGCACGCCATCGCGGTCGAGGTGCTCTCCGACGCCACGGGTGCGATCAGCATCGCGAACGCCGCGGGTCAGGCCGACGCGGAGACCGTCCACCGCACGCTGATGGCGGTGCTGCAGTCCAACTTCGCCTCCGTCGCGACGACCGACCGCTGGGTCGCCGTGCTCGGGACGGACCAGGCCCTCGCCGGTGACGACCTGGTGACGTCGGCGCAGGCGGGCGCCGAGCGCTTCCCGGTCAGCTGAGCGCGGCCCGGTCGACCGCGGCCAGGACCGTCGCCACCTCGGTGCGTTCGGTGTAGTCGACCTTGACGTCGACGAACCGCACGACCCCAGCGGCGTCGACCACGACGACCGAGGGGAACGGGATCTGCGCCGTGTGGTCCGCGTTGCTGTCCGCGACGTCGAAGCCGAGTTCGGTGTGCGCCGCTCGTGCCTCGGCGCTCGGCGCGGTCACGATCCCGAGGCGTCCCGCCAGGGCGTTCTCGGGGTCGGACAGCACGGGGAACTCGAGCGCTCCGTTCGCGACGGCCTGTTCCGAGCCCTCGGGCGTCTGCGGCGAGACGGCGATGAGTCGCGTCCCGCGCTCCTGCAGCTCGGGGAGCAGCTCCTGCTGGTACGTGCGGAGCGTGAGGTTGCAGTACGGGCACCAGGCGCCCCGGTAGAAGACCACGACGGCCGGAGCGCCGCCCAGTTCACCGACGAGGGTGGTGGCCGCGCCGGTCGGCGTCAGGAGGTCGGCGTCGGGGACCTGGTCGCCCACGCCGACGACGCTCGCCGGCACGCCCGCCGACCGGAGCGCGGACTGCTCGGCGTCGAACACCGCGGACAGGTCGGGACCGATCTGTGCGGTGAAGCCGTCGTTGAAGGTGTCGACCTGGTCGGCGATGGACGGTCCTGGCATGCCGGTCCTCCTGGGTTCGGGATCGGCGCGGGCCGCCGATGAACGGGAGCCTAGGCACGCGGTCGAGCGCCCGTCGCGGCGCGTGTCACCGGGCGTCACGGAAGCGGTGTGCGTGCACGGCGGTCCTCGGCCCGACGGGCAGTGCTCGTCCCGCTTCCGGGGCGGACGGCTTCCGTGCTGTGCCGGTGGAGCGGGGTCGGGTCCGCCGCCCCACCGGCTCGCGCACACCGTCCTGCTAGGTCAGAGCGGGTGCGGACCACACGGTGCCCGAGCGAGAGGGGGGAACGCGCTCGGGCACCGCGGGTTCTAGCGGCCTCGTCGGAGCGCTGCCGAGCGCACCGAGAGCCAGATCGAGAGTCCGTAGACGACGAACGCGAGCACGACGTGCCACGGGGTGACCCAGTCCCAGCCGAGCGTGGTGATGCAGTGGCCGAGCAGCCACTGGACCACGGCGAGGACGAACAGCACCGCCGCACCGACGACGGCACCCCGGGCCGCACGCAGGCGGAGGGCACCGACGACCGCGGCGGCGAGTGCGAACACCATCACCGGGTAGGCGATGAGTCCGTGCGCGTCCGTCCAGACCTCCTTCGCCCCCTGCGACAGCCCGTCGGAGATGAACTCCCCGGCGGTGAGCGACTGCAGGAAGACGAACAGGACGGTGAGCCCCACGAGGGCCGCGAAGAGGCGGCGAGGTCCGGCGGCGGCGCTGACGTCGCGCACGGCGGCCCGGGTGGAGGGAACGGTCATGGGGCAGACGGTAACCCCGCCGGACACGGTCGGCCGGGGTGGCATCGTTCGAAGGTTCACACGAACGCCGGGGCGCGATGCTGGTTGGCTGAGCGGATGCCCCGACCCGAAGCGTCCCGCGTTGCACCCGAGTGCGGCGGGCGGCGTCCGTCGGGGGCCGGCGGCGGGGTCTGACCGTGGCGGCGATCCTGGTGGTCGAGGACGACCCGGCGATGGGCGCCCTGGTCGAGCGTGGCCTGACGATCGAGGGCCACACGGTGACGCTCGTGTCCGACGGCGCCGCGGCGCTCCGGCACGGCGGGACGGGGTCCTTCGACGCCGCCGCGATCGACGTCATGCTGCCGGACATGACCGGCTTCGAGGTCTGTCGGCGGCTCCGCGAGGCGGGACAGGACCTGCCCGTGATCCTCGTGACCGCGAGGGACGCCGTCGACGACCGCGTGTTCCGTCTCGACTCCGGCGCGGACGACTACCTGACGAAGCCCTTCGCCATCGCGGAGCTGAACGCGCGGATCCGGGCGCAGCTCCGGCGGCGTGCTGCCGGGTCGGCCACGATCGTGCAGGCCGGCGTCGTGCGGCTCGACGTCGTCGCGGTCCGGGCCTCCGTCCGCGGTCGTGACCTGCCGCTCAGCGTGAAGGAGTTCTCCCTGCTGCGCTTCCTCATCCAGGGCTCGCCGCTGCCCCGGTCACGCGCCGAGGTCCTCGAGGAGGTCTGGGGCAGTGCCGAGCACTTCGACCCGACGATCGTCGACCAGTACGTCAGCTACGTGCGCAAGAAGCTCCAGGCGTCCGGAGCGGACCTCGTCATCCGCACCGTCCGGGGCGTCGGCTACGCGCTCGACGTCGAGGCCACCCCGTGACGCCGTTCCGGTGGCTGTCGATCCGGGCTCGGATCACGCTCGGCAGCGTCGTGATCGGCGCCGTCGTCCTGAGCGGCGTCGCCTTCGTCCTGCACGAGCAGATCGAGCACGCGACGCTCGAGGCGGACCGGTCGCTCGCCGCCGGGGACGCCGCGGCCTTCGTCGCCGACCTGCACCAGGACCCGGAGGAGCCGCCGGACATCCCCGCTGCGGACGTCCTGGTCGCGATCCGGACCGAGGGCGGTCGCTGGGTCGCCGACTCCCTGCCCGAGGACCTCCGGCTCGTGCTGCCGCCGGGCATCCCCGACCGCACGGTCACCCTGCGGCTGCACACGGACCGCCGAGCGGCGACGGTCATCGGCACCCCGGTGACGAACGACCGCGGGACGTACGTGGTCTGGGCGGCCCATGACGGTCGGGCCGGCGAGGAGACGGTCGCCAGCGTCGACCGGTCGCTTGTCATCGGCACGCTGTTGGCGCTCGCGGCCTTCGCGGGGACGGCCTGGCTGCTGACGACGCTCGCACTCCGGCCGGTGTCGCGGATGCGCCGCACCGCCGAGCTGCTGAGCACCGGGGCCGTCGGCGGTCACCTGCCGATCGGGTCGTCGCAGGACGAGGTGGCCGAGCTCGCGCGCACCCTGAACGCCTTCATCGACCGGCAGCGCGAGAACACCGAGCGTGAGCACCGGATGATCGCCGACGCGAGCCACGAACTCCGGACGCCCCTCGCTGCCCTCACCGCGCGGCTCGAACTCGCGCACCGGGCAGCCGGGGACGCCGACGCCCTGGAACGCGAACTCGACGCGGCGGAGGTCGACGCCGGACGGCTCGTCGCGCTGGCGAACACGATGCTCGAACTCAGCCGGCTCGACGAGCAGGGACCACCCCCGGAGACGGCCGCCGCCGACCTGGTCACGGAGCTGATGGGGTCCGTCGACCGGATGCGCACCCTCGCCGGCACCGGCGCGGACATCGACTTCGAGGTCGAGGTCCCGGCACTCGGGGAGCGGTACCCGGTCGGACCGTCGGCGTTCGCCCGGGTCGTCGACAACCTCGTCGCCAACGCGGTCGCCGCGGCTGACACCGGTGTCGTCGTGCGGATCACGCTCCTGCAGGACGACGCGCACGACCTGGTGCTGCGGGTCGTCGACGACGGCCCCGGCATCGCGGAGGCGTTCCTCCCGCGGGCCTTCGACCGGTTCACCCGCGCCGACCCCGCCCGGCGGTCCGGGCTCGGCGGCAGCGGTCTGGGTCTGGCCCTGGTCCGGGCGACGGCGGAGCGGGGCGGCGGATCCGTCCGGCTGACGAACCGACCGACCGGCGGCGCGGAGGCGGAGGTCCGGTTCCCCACCCGGTGAGCAGCGGACGGGAGGCTCGTGGCGGGCCCGCCACGAGCCTCCCGTCCGGCGGCCGCATCGGATCGGTGCGATCATGCTGTCGTGTCGACCGAGCCCGTCCCCACCGTCCTGTTCGTCTGCGTCCACAACGCCGGACGCTCCCAGATGGCCGCCGCGTACCTGCAGCACCTCGCCGGCGACCGGATCGCCGTGCGGAGCGCCGGGTCCGAGCCGGCCGACCAGCTGAACCCCGTCGTGGTGCAGGCCATGCTCGAGGAGGGCATCGACATCCGCCACGAACAGCCGGCGCTGCTCAGCACCGACGCGGTCGCCGCCGCCGACGTCGTGGTGACGATGGGGTGCGGCGACGCCTGCCCGGTGTTCCCCGGGAAGCGCTACGAGGACTGGGAGCTGACCGACCCGGCGGGGCTCGACCTCGACGCGGTCCGTCCGATCCGCGACGACATCCGGGACCGTGTCCGGGTGCTGATCGCCGAGACCGTCTGACCCCGGACCCGCGGGGCGCGGCCGGTCAGCCGGCGGCCCCGACCGCCCCGAGGGCACCGAGCACGCCGGTGTGTTCCAGCACGATCTGCACGCCGATGAGGATGAGGACCACCCCGCCGACGACCTCCGCGGGACGCCCGAACCGCGCGCCGACCCGACGCCCGACGACCACGCCGACGAAGGACAGCACCGCGGTCGTGACACCGATGAGCAGCACCGCCCAACCGATGGACACCGGCAGGAACGCCAGGGTCACCCCGACCGCGAGGGCGTCGATGCTCGTGGCGAGGGACAGCACGAGGAGCTCGCGGACGGGCAGGCGGTCGGTGTCCTCCGCGTCGTCCTGACCGCCGCGGACGGCCTCCCAGAGCATCTTGCCGCCGACGAGCGTGAGCAGCCCGAAGGCCACCCAGTGGTCCACGCCGGCGATCGACTTGGCGAACGTGGTGCCGAGCAGCCACCCGACGAGCGGCATGCCCGCCTGGAAGACACCGAACGCGACGGCGATCACGACCGCGTGCCGGACGTCGAACCGCCGCATGTGCAGGCCCTTGCCGAGCGCGACGGCGAAGGCGTCGGCGGAGACGCCGAGCGCGATGAGGAACAGGGCCCAGAACGACATGGGGGAGCGCCTTCCGAGGTGGGGGTTGCAAGACTCCGGCGTCTCGGGACGGAACGATCATGCCATCCCGCTGACGAGCCTCCGACCGGAAAATGCCTGGTCAGGAGGATTCGTCACGACGAATTCGCGGCGGAGGCGAGCCGAGCCTCCCGTCATCCTTCGTCACCTTGGGCGCCGGACGCGGTGCGCGGTCGTAGCGTCGCGCTCGTGACGGACACGACGAAACCCACCCGGCAGATCCGCTTCAACGCGTTCGACATGAACTGCGTCGCCCACCAGTCCTCCGGGCTGTGGCGCCACCCGCGCGACCGGTCCAGGGACTACCGCGACCTGACGTACTGGACGGACCTGGCGAGGACGCTGGAGCGCGGGGCGTTCGACGGCATCTTCATCGCCGACGTGCTCGGCACGTACGACGTCTACGGCGGGTCGAACGAGGCCGCGCTCCGCACCGGGTCGCAGGTGCCGGTCAATGACCCGATCCTGCTCGTGTCCGCGATGGCGTCGGTGACCGAGCACCTCGGGTTCGGCATCACCGCCGGGACGGCCTACGAGCACCCCTACCCCTTCGCGCGGCGGGTCTCGACGCTCGACCACCTGACGAAGGGCCGCGTCGGCTGGAACGTCGTCACCGGGTACCTGCCGAGCGCCGCGCGGAACATGGGCCAGACCGACCAGCTGAGCCACGACGACCGGTACGACGTGGCGGACGAGTACCTCGAGGTGCTCTACAAGCTGTGGGAGGGCTCGTGGGAGGACGACGCCGTCGTCGAGGACCGCGAGTCCGGCGTGTTCACCGACCCGTCGAAGGTGCACCCGATCGAGCACCACGGTGAGCACTTCGACGTGCCGGGGATCCACCTGTCCGAGCCGTCGGTCCAGCGCACGCCGGTGATCTACCAGGCCGGGGCCTCACCGCGGGGGATCGCGTTCGCGGCCGAGAACGCCGAGGCGGTCTTCGTCGGTGCGCCGACCCTGCGCCAGCTCACCGCGACGGTGACGAAGATCCGGGACGCCCTCGAAGCCGCCGGGCGGGACCGGTACGCGGCGAAGGTCTACACGCTGCTGACGGTCATCACGGACGCCACCGACGAGCTCGCGCAGGCGAAGTACGAGGACTACCTGTCGTACGCGTCCGAGCTCGGCGCACTCGTGCTGAACTCGGGCTGGATGGGCGTCGACCTGTCGCAGTGGGACCTCGACGAGCCCCTCGGCCAGGTCGACTCGAACGCGATCCAGTCCGCGGCGGCGAACATCTCCGCGGCGACGGGCTCCGACGGTGCGACGTGGACCATCCGCGACCTCGCCCGGCACACGGCGATCGGTGGCCTCGGCCCGGTGGCCGTCGGCGGCGGGGCCACGATCGCCACGCAGCTGCAGGAGATCCAGGAACAGACCGACGTCGACGGCTTCAACCTCGCCTACGCCGTGACGCCGGGCACGTGGGAGGACGTCATCGACTTCGTCGTGCCCGAGCTGCGGGCCCGGGGTGCCTACCCGGAGGCCTACGTCGAGGGCTCGCTGCGCCACAAGCTGCACGGGCGCGGTGACCGGCTGCCCGACGAGCACCGCGGCGCGGGGTTCCGGGTGCGCAGCGGGGCGGCCGTAGGCTGACCGGGTGATCGAGTCGTCCGTGGTCGTGCGTGCAGCCACCCCGGACGAGGACCCCGCCTGCGTCGACGTCTGGACCGCGGCCGTCGCAGCTCGGGACGGCGTGCCCGAGGACTCCGCGGTGCGGGTCCGGGCCGAGGCGAAGTTCGCGGTCCCGCGGGTGGCGTGCCTGGTGGCGTCAGCGGACCCGACTGCACTGCTGGACGGGTTCGTGCTCGTCACCGCGCCCGGCACGGGACGCCCGACGGACCCGCCCGACGCCGCCTACCTCTCGCTCCTGGCCGTCCGGCCCGACCTGCAGGCCCGCGGGGTCGGCCGCGCGCTCCTCGTCGCCGCCGTCGAGGCGGCGGGCGCCGCCGGGCACCCCGCGGTCGTCCTGCACGCCCTCGACGACAACCTGCCGGCCCTGCGGCTCTACGAGGCGGCCGGCTTCCGTCCCACCGGTGTCACCTTCCCGCATGCCCTGACCGGGAGGCGCACCGCGACCTACGTCGTCGGCATGCCGTGGGCGCCGGGCGCGTGAGCAGCGCCCCGCGCCGCCGTCCCTGACGTCGTCGCCCGACCCGGGTCGGCGTCCGCCGCCGACGGCCGCGGCTGCGCCGTGAGACGGGCGTTCGCGGCTACGGCCGCGGCGGTCATGCGCCCGAGGAACGCGATCACGACACGGGTCTCCTCGGGGTCGGTGCCCTGCACGGTCTCCGCGATCTCGGACCCGGCGAAGCCGAGGAAGCGGGCGCTCTCGGCTCGTGCCGCGTCCGTGGGGCGGAGGGCGACCCGGCGTCGGTCGGTGCTCTCCCGGTGACGGGCGACGTGCCCGGCGGCCTCGAGCCGGTCGATCAGGATCGAGGTCGCTCCCGAGGTCATGCCGATCAGCCGGGCGAGCCGTGCCGGCGACAGGGGATCGCCGCCCTGCTCCGCCCAGACGATCTGCCCGAGCGCGTTCGCGTCCGAGACGGGCAGGTCCATCCACGTCGACAGATGCCGGTTCAGCTCGTCGAAGGTCACCGCCCAGTCGCGGAGTCGGTGCATCACCGTGACCTGGTCGTCATCCCAGTCGACGGCCAGGGGATCGAGTCCGGGCATCCAGGTTCCTTTGCTGTGTAGTGTCTTTACTGTAAAGCATGACGGGTGACGCGAACCGTGAGTCCCGTCCCGCACAGAGGAGCAGCACATGACCGCACGACACGCATTGATCTCCGGAGCCAGCATCGCAGGCCTCTCGGCCGCCTGGTGGCTCCGTCACACGGGCTGGGACGTCACCGTCGTCGAACGAGCCCCGGCCTTCCGCGACGGCGGCCAGAACGTGGACGTCCGCGGTGTCGCCCGCGAGGTGCTCGACCGGATGGGCCTCGTCGACGCGATCCGGGCGGTGAACACGACGGAGACGGGCACGGTGCTCGTCGACCGCGACGGTCGTGTCACCACCGAGCTGCCGTCGGACGGTCCGGACGGGGCCACCGCCGAGCTCGAGGTGCTCCGCGGGGACTTCGCCCGGGTGGTCCTCGACGACCTCCCCGACGGTGTGCAGTTCGTCTACGGCGAGACGATCGAGGACGTCGAGGACGTCGAGGACGGCGCCGCGAGCGTCGTGCCGGACCGTGTGACGGTCACGACCAGTGCCGGCCGTGTCCTGCACGCCGACCTGCTGGTGGTCGCCGAGGGCGTGCGCTCCCGGACGCGCGACAAGGTCTTCGCGGACGACGGCGACGTGGACGAACGCGACCTCGGCGTCACGATGGTGTTCGGGACGATCCCGCGCATCCCGTCCGACGACGACCGCTGGCGCTGGTACACCGCGGTCGGCGGGCGTCAGGTGCACCTGCGCCCCGACCCGTACGGCACGACCCGGGCGATCCTGGCGCACGCCGGTGTGGACGACCTGGTCGGTCTCGACCGGGCGGCGGTGCTCGCGAAGCTGCGGGAGCGGTACGCCGACGCCGGGTGGCAGACCGACCGCGTGCTCGACGGCTTCGCGGACTCGGACGACGTGTACCTCGACGAACTGACCCAGATCCGGATGCCGCACTGGCAGCGTGGCCGCGTCTGCGTGATCGGGGACGCTGCCTGGTGCGTCACGCCGATGGGCGGGGGAGGTGCGTCGCTCGCGCTCACGAGCGGCTACGTGCTCGCCGCGTCGCTGCAGGCGGTGGACCGCGGGGACGACGCGCTCACGCAGGCCGACCTCGACCGGGCGTTCGGGTCCTTCGACTCCTGGCTCCGGCCGTTGGTCGACCAGATCCAGGGCATCCCGAAGGGCATCGTGCACTTCGCCTACCCGCAGACACGGCTCGGCCTGGCTGCCCGACGGGTCGCGGACAAGGTCCTGATGTCGAAGCTGTTCGCCCCGGTCACGGCGAAGCTCACCCACGTGGCCGACACCGACCGTCCCCTGCCGGAGCTGACCGTCGTCCGATCGTGATCCCACTCCGCGTCTGAGGATGGTTCACTGCGACTGTGAGGTGGACGACGGGCGCACGGGCGAGCACACGCCGACGGCGGGCAGGGGCACGGTGGCGGGCGGCGACGCCGGCGATCGGCGTCCCGGCTCTGGTGCTCGTCCTCGCGTTGTCGGGCTGCGGGGTGGTCTCGTCGGGCGCCTCGGGCTCGTGTGCCGTCAAGGAGATCGAGCTCGGGGACTCGGCTCTGCACCCCGGTGGTGCCGTCGAGCTCAGCGTCGACTGGATGACCGCGACGTGCGAGGACACGGGCGGCGTGAACCGGACGGCCGAGGACGTCGCGGTGTCCGTCACTCCGGCGTCCACGGGGCACGAGTACGTGCTGGCGACCGTGGACCGGGCGGTCGGCGAGCGGTACACCGTCCGTGGGCGGTTCACTCTGCCGGCCGACCTCCCCCTGGGTGACGCGACGCTCGCCGTGACGTCGGACATGGGCGACGGCGCGGAGGCGTCCCGGACGGTCACGATCACGGCTCCCTGACGAGCCGCGGCGACCAGACCGACCCCCCTCCGGACCAGCCCGGACCGGCGGGTCGGATCAGGTCGTGTCAGATCGCGAAGGCGATCGTGTCCGTCTCCGACACCGGGGCCCACTTGGCCCGCGGCGCGTGCGCGAGGTACGGCTGCGGGGTCGGGTAGCTCACGATCTCGAGGGTCGAGCCCCACGGGGTGCGGGTGTACACGAACCGGTTGCCGGCGCCCGCCTCGGGACCGCGCAGGTCGCGCGGGTCGGAGTTGCGTCGCCCACCGGCGGCCTCGACCTTCGCGAGGGTCGCGTCGAGGTCGTCCGCGTACACGGCGAGGTGCTGCCAGCCGAGGTCGGACGGGTGCGCAGGGTCGCGCTGGTCCGGGCCCAGGTACTCGAACAGCTCGAGCCCAGGACCCTCGGGCAGCGCCAGCATGCGGATCGCCCCCTGCGCCATGGACGACGGCATGCCGAGGTACCGATGCGCTTCGGGCGTGCCGTTCGGTGCGTCGTCGCGGAGCCTGATGTCGTACAGGACGACGGCGTCGAGCGCCGCCATGAAGAACATCGTGGCTGCGTCGATGCACGGCACCGTGACGCCCACGTGGTCGATCCTGATTCCCCTGGTCATTCGTGATTTCTAGCAGCGGAGGGGACGCTCCCGTCCGGCTGGACGGGAGCGATGCGTCATCGCTGCGGCAACCCGCATGAGACTGCCAGGACGCACAGCATCGTGGTCCCCCATCGTCGTCCGACACCCAGTTCCGGGGGTCGGGTCACCGGGTCGGCGGCACGGGTGTCCACGTGGGGAACGTCGCGGAGCGGCCGTCGCCGGAGGACCGCCGGGTCACCCGTCGTCCCACCCAGGGCAGGACGTGCTGGCGGTAGTACCGGAGCTCCTCGGACACCCGGGTGCGTGCGGCACCGGGCGGTGTCGGGACGACGGGTGCGGGGCCGTCGGCGACCGCGTGCAGCGCCAGGTCCGCGACCCGCTGGTGCCCGGTCGCGTTCATGTGCAGGCGGTCGTCCGACCAGAACTCCGCACGCCCGAGGTGGGCGTCGCGGGACACGTCGACGAACGGCAGGTCGAGGCGCTCCGCGAGGCTGCCCAGCGCGTCGGCCCAGGCGTCCCCGCGGTGGTTGATCAGGCTGCCGAGCGGCATCCGCGCGCTCGGGTCGGCCGGGCTCAGCAGGGCGAACCGGATGCCGCGGGACAGGACGCGCTCGATCTCCCGCCCGAGTCGCGCGGCCAGCGCGGCGGGGTCGAACCGTGGCCGGAGCAGGTCGTTCCCGCCGGCGCAGAAGGTGACGAGCGTCGGCGCCGGGTCGAGGGCCAGTGCCGCGTCGAGCTGCCCGTCGAGGACCCCCGCGAGCAGGCGCCCGCGGACCGCGAGGTTGGCGTACTGGACCTCGGCGCCGGTCTGGGCGGCGAGTCCGCTCGCGAGGCGCCCCGTCCACCCGGGGAGGGGCACGGGGCCGGTGTCGCCGATGCCCTCGGAGAAGCTGTCGCCGATCGCCACGTAGCGGATGGTCTGGTCCATGGCCCCATCTTCCTGCACACGCCTGTGCACGTTCCGGTGGTGCCGACGTGGACCGGACCGTCTGGAGGCCCGGCACCGGTCCGACGGACCGGCACCGGGCCTCCAGGCGGTCACCTGCTCAGAGCACCGACTTCGGGACCCGGTGCAGCGTCACCGCCCCGACCGCGGCGAACGGGTGGAGCGGGTCCGGCGTGCCGGAGCCCGTCGGGCCGCCGAGCTTGGAGTCACCGACGGCGCTGAGGACGGCGTAGGCGTCGTCGGCGTCCCAGCCGTGCTCGTCGACGAGGAACGCGAAGGCGTCCTCGTACCCGCGGCGGACGCTCTCCTGCACCGGCTCGCCGAGGCCGACGAACAGCCAGTCCTCCGACGTCTCGATGCGCGGCGCCCGCAGCGTGGGGCCGCCCTTGACGAGGTCGACGGACACGACGGCGGTGCCCTGGGCCTCGATGGCGACGAAGGACGACTCGCCCTCGGCCATGAGCGCGTGGATGTCCCCGATGGACAGCAGCGCCCCGGGCACGCGGACGGGCAGGTACACGGTGGAGCCGGGGCGGGCCTCGGTGACGTCCATGTTCCCGCCCTCGGGGAAGGCCGGCATGATCGTCGAGTTCTCGCCCTCGGCCGGGGCCGTGCCGATGCAGCCGATCATCGGGCGGACGGGGAACCGGTGCCGGTCGGACACCTGCACCATCCCGTCCTCGATCGGGCAGCGGCGCGCGAAGACGCGGTCGCCCATCACGTGCTGCAGTGCACCCGAGCCCGGCAGCGAGACCGACCAGCCGTGCGTGGTCAGCTCGATCGCGTGGATGGTCACGGCGAGGGTGTCGCCGGGCTCAGCACCCTCGACGAAGACCGGCCCGGTGACGGGGTTGATCGGCGCCTGCAGCTGCGCCATGTCGTGGTGGTCGTCGAGCTCGGCGTAGACGGCGTCCGTCGTCTCGAAGCCGATCGTCTCGCCGGTGCCGGGCCGGACCGTCAGGACGGGCTCCCGGTCAGCGGCGAAGCCCGGGCGGCCGAGCGTGTTCGGCAGGAGGTGGTCGGGGGTCATCGGATCTCTCCTTCGGCGCCGACCTCGGTGGACCGGCCGGTGAAGCGGTAGTACAGGAACACGAGGGCGCCGACGGCGAGCCAGATGACGCCGCCGACCTTGGCCTCGACGGCGGCGTTCAGCAGCACGTAGCCGATGATCAGGAAGCCGATGAGCGGTACGACGAGGTGCAGCAGCCAGTTGCGTGACTTCCCCTTCACGATGTGGTGCACGAACACCGACACGTGCAGGAGCATGAAGCCGAACAGGGCGCCGAAGTTGACCAGGGACGAGATCGTGTCGATCTGCCCGACGAAGAACAGCACCAGGATCGCGGAGAGCACCGAGACGACGATGATCGCGTTCTGCGGGACCTTCCGGCCGTTGAGCGTGTGCAGGAACGCGGGCAGCTGCCGGTCGCGGCTCATCGAGAAGAGCAGGCGGCTGGTGGCGGCCTGCGCGGCCATGGCGTTCGCGATGCCCACGGCGAGCACGTTCACGGCGAAGAACGCGGTCGCCCAGCCGCTCGACGACGCCTGCTCGACGATCGTGAAGAAGGCGTTGCCCGCCTCGCTGTCCGAGAAGGCCTCACGGCCCCCGGCGAGGGCGCTGGCGAGCCAGGTCTGCAGCACGAACAGGAACGCGACGATGAGGAGCGCCAGGATCATCGCCGTGCCTGCTCCGCCGCGGCGTCCGGTCGACTCCTCGGACAGGGTCGAGATGCCGTCGAAGCCGAGGAAGCTCAGCACGGCGATCGACAGCGCCGACGCGATCAGGGGGGCCGACACCTTGGCCGGGTCCCAGATCTGGTCGGTGCTGAACGACGCGTCCGGGACGGTGCCGCCTGTGAGTGCGGTCACGGCGATGATGACGAAGATGACCACGAAGACGAGCTCGATGAGCAGGAAGACGCGGTTCGCGAGTTTGAGCGACGACACCCCGGCGAGGTTGATCACGGTGTTGACCGCCACGAAGACGAGCGCCCACAGCCACCGCGGGGTGCCGGGGAAGATGCCGACCATGCTCTCCGCCGCGAAGACGTAGAGCAGCGTCGGGACGAGCAGGTAGTCGAGCAGGATCGCCCACCCGGCGAAGAACCCGGCGGTGGGGTGGATGCCGCGGCCGACGTAGGAGAACACGCTGCCGGCGAGCGGGATCGACTTCGCCATCTGGGCGTACGCGAGGGCGGTGAAGATCATCGCCACGAGTCCGACGACGTAGACGAGCGGCACCATGCCGGACGAGGCGTTGTAGACGGTGCCGAAGATCGCCCACGGGGCGATCGGCACCATGAAGACGAGCCCGTAGATGAGCAGGTCGGTGGTGGAGACGGAGCGTTTCAGCTCCTGCTTGTAGCCGTAGGCCTCGAGCTGTTGCTGCGCGGAGAGCTCGGTGTGCTGCTGCGACATGACGGTTCCGTTTCGGGTTGAGGGACGGTGCGGGGGCGGTGCGTGGAGCGGCTGTGCGGTGGAGCGGCGGACGGGAGGCGCGTGGCGGGCTGCTGGGAGCCTCCCGTCCGGTGGTGGCCGGGTCAGGCGGCGTCGCGGCCGGCGTCGTCGTGTGCGGCCATGAAG
This sequence comes from Curtobacterium sp. VKM Ac-1395, assembly GCF_015350975.1. Lineage (GTDB taxonomy): Bacteria > Actinomycetota > Actinomycetes > Actinomycetales > Microbacteriaceae > Curtobacterium. The sequence continues at coordinate 370,726 of NZ_JADKRX010000005.1, read as the reverse complement.
GCCGCGACGACGCGGCGGAACTCCTCCGGCTGTTCGAGGTGGCTGCAGTGGCTGGCGCCGGGGAAGACGTGCTGGCGGACGTCGGCGATCCGGTCCACGAAGGGGGCCCACGTGGCGGGGGTCGCCTCGTCGTGCTCGCCGGCGACGACGAGCGTCGGGACGGTGACGCGGTCGAGCCGGTCGATGACGGTCCAGTCGCGCAGGGTGCCGATGACGTGGAACTCGTTCGGGCCGTTCATGGTGTGGTAGACGGTCGGTTCGGCCTCCATCTGGGCCTCGGAGTCGACGAAGTCCGGGTGGTTCGGGACGACGCGGCAGACGTGGCGCTCGTAGAACACCTGCGTCGCGGCGACGTACTCCGCGGCGTCCGTGGTGCCGGCCTCCTCGTGCCGGGTCAGGGTCTCCTGCACGTCGGCGGGCAGCTGCGCGCGGAGCTCGGCGGCGCCCTCGACCCAGAGCTGCATCGAGGCGGGGGAGTTGCAGATCATGAGCGACCGGAGCCCCTCGGGCTGGCGCACCGCGATCTCGGCGCCGAGCATCCCGCCCCAGGACTGCCCGAGCACGTGGTGCTCCCCGAGGCCCAGGTGCTCGACGAGCGCGGTGTACTCGTCGACGAACAGCTGGGGCTGCCAGGAGTCGACCGGGGCGTCCGGCCGGTGGGAGCTGCGACCGCAGCCGAACTGGTCGTGGTGCACGACGGTGCGCCCGGTCTCGTCCGCCAGGGCGGCGAGGTTGCGGAGGTAGTCGTGGGCCATGCCGGGGCCGCCGTGCAGCACGACGAGGGGCAGGACACCGAGGAGGGGTTCGTCCGGAGTGGTGATCCGGTACCAGGTCTCGCCGTCCTGGAACGGCATCGTGGATTCGCTGACGCGGGACATGACGGTCAGCATGGACGGGCGAAAGGTCCCAGGCAAGACCTTTTCTCCTCGTTTAACGTGGTCGTAACAGGGCAACGCGGCGGAGAGGGGTCTCGTGACGGTTCGTGCGCCGGAGACCCGCGTCGACGAGGTCGAGGACCGCCTGGTCACCGCCGTCGCCGTGGGGGAGTACCTGCCCGGCACGGGGCTGCCGCCGGAGCGCGAGCTCGCCGCGCTGCTGGGCGTCGCGCGGGTCACCGTGCGTGGCGCGATCGCCCGGCTGGTCGACCGCGGGCTGCTCGAGACCCGACGCGGTCGTGGCGGTGGCACCTTCGTCCGGACGCAGTGGCCGGACTCCTCGTCCGAGGCCGTCGGCCGCGTGCTGCTCGCCCGCTGGGCCGGCATCCAGGACAGCGCGGACGCCATCGCGCTGCTCCACGGGGCCCTCGCGACCGCCGCCGCCGAGCGCGTCACGCCGACTGAGGCCACGGCCATCCGGCAGTGCCTCGAGGCCTTCCGCGCCGCCGCGTCCGGCGCCGAGAAGCAGCAGGCCGACGCGGTGCTGCACCGCACGATCATCGAGGCCGCCCGCAACGAGGCCCTGCGCGCGGCGCTCGCCGGCCTCGAGGCCCAGATCTCCATCGCCGCTCCCGCGCACCTCTGGGGCACCTCCGACGGGATGGCCGTCATGGAGGAGCGGGCGCTCCACGACCACGAGGCCCTCGTCGACGCCGTGTGTGACGGACGCGCCGCGGACGCCGGCGTCATCGCGCGGAAGCACGTCGGGATCGACGTCGAACTCCTGCAGCAGGCCATGCTCCGTGCCGGTCAGGTCCCGACCCAGGACCGATCAGTGCCCTGACCAGCGCCCCGGACCCCGGCGTGACCCGGACCTGTCGGCGTGATCCGGATGACCTGTGCATGCCATGGGATCCGTGGTGGTACAAGCACCCTCTACTGGGGGCACGGAAGCCCTGTCAACCCCGTTCCGCCGGCCGATCGTGCCACGTAACATCCTCGCGAGCGGCTGAGAGGCGGCCGCTCGGACACCCCTCGGGACAGGGGTCTCGTGGTCACATCAGGGAGTGACAGCTCATGCAGAAACGCACCACCATGCGGTCCGTGCTGGCCGCCGCAGTGCTCTCCGCGGCCCTCGTCGCCGTGCCGGTCGGGTCCGGCGCGACGGCCACCGCCGCAACCTCCGCGACGTTCAAGCAGACCTTCGCGGAGAGCTTCCGGACGAACGCCGCCGCCAACGGACCGTTCGCCAGGACCTACGCCAACTCGTGGCAGCCCTACCCCGACGGGACGGGCGGCATGTACTGGTCCGGGTCGCAGATCAGCGCCGCGAACGGCGTCATGGACGTCAAGCTCGGCGGGGCGAAGGGCGCTGCCGGCACCTTCGGCACACCGACCGGCGCCTGGGGCCACAAGGGCGGCAAGTTCGAGGTCCGGGCGAAGGCCACCGGCGGCACGGCGAACGGCGCGGCCTTCATCCTGTGGCCGACGTCGAACGTGTGGTCCGAGGGTGAGATCGACTTCCCGGAGAGCAACTTCGAGGCCACCCCGATGCTCCACCAGCACTCGATGGTCGCCGGGCAGGAGTCCAGCGCGACGAGTGTCTCGACGGGCGTCTCGTGGCGCACGTGGCACACGTACTCGGTCGAGTGGATCCCGGGGAAGTCCGTGCGCTACCTCGTCGACGGCGCGGTGGTGTCGACGGTCACGAAGAACGTGCCGAGGACGGCGCACCGCTACATGTTCCAGGTGGGCAACTGGGGCGCGGCGGGGCACCTGTACATCGACTACGTGCGCACCTTCAGCTACGTGGGCTGAGCTCCGCGGCGAGCGAGCGGTTCCGCTCCGCGATCAGCCGCACCAGGTGGCGCCGGAGCACCAGGACCTCGGCGAGCCGGCCGAGCGGGCCGAGCGGCGCGCGGAACGTGACGGTGTCGACCATCCGCGTCCCGCGCGCCGACGGCTCGAACCGGTGCTCGTGCCGGAACCGGGCGAACGGACCACGGACCTGTTCGTCGACGAACCGGTGAGGAGCCTCCAGGCTCGTGATCTGGCTCGTCATCCGCCAGACGACGCCGAGGTGGCGGGCACGCCACGTGACGGACTCGCCGAGGCCGATGGATCCGGTGGTCGTGCCGGCGACGGCCCGCTCGCCGGTGGCGGCCATCGAGCGCTCGTGCGCGCCGATGTCGAGCGACACCGCGAAGGCGCGCTCCGGCGACGCAGCGAGCTCGGTCTCGATGCGGAACGTGACAGTCATGGTCCGATCCTGGCCGAGCAGGCGGCAGGATGGGGGCATGTCCGCCATCACGACCGCCAGGAGGCTCGCCCCGGGTCTCGCACTCGCCACCGGGATCGCCGTGGTCGCCACCGTGATCGGTCGGTTCCTGCCCGTGGTCGGCGCACCGGTGAGCGGGGTGGTGCTCGGCGCCGCGATCGGGCTCGTGCGGCGACCGTCCGACGCGGTGAAGCCCGGCATCACGACCGCGAGCAAGTTCGTGCTCCAGCTCGCCGTGGTGCTGCTCGGTGCGCAGCTGTCGCTCCTCGAGGTCGCGCGCGTCGGCGTCGAGTCGCTGCCCGTGATGCTCGGCACACTCGTGATCTGCCTGGTCGCCGCGTGGCTGGTCGGACGGGCGCTCGGCGTGGTCGGCAACCTGCGCACGCTCATCGGGGTCGGGACGGGCATCTGCGGGGCGTCCGCGATCGCCGCGGTCACGCCGGTCATCGGGGCGCTCTCGGTCGAGGTCGCGTACGCCGTCTCCACGATCTTCCTGTTCAACGTCGCCGCGGTGATCGTCTTCCCGGTCGTCGGGCACGCCCTCGGGATGAGCCAGCACGCGTTCGGGCTGTTCGCCGGCACCGCCGTGAACGACACCTCGTCGGTGGTGGCAGCCGCGAGCACCTACGGCACGCAGGCCGCGAACTTCGCGGTCGTCGTGAAGCTCGTCCGGACGCTCATGATCATCCCGATCGTGCTCGGGCTCGCGTGGATCGTCGGTCGTCGGGAGCAGGCCGCTGCCGCGGTCGCCGCGTCGGAGGCGGGCGCCGAGCCGACACCCGCCGTCCGCTGGACCCCACGCCGGGTGTTCCGCCTGGTCCCGTGGTTCCTCATCGGCTTCGTCGTCGCCGCGGCGGTCAACTCCACCGGGGTCCTCCCGGGGCCGGTGCACCCGGCGATCTCCGCGGTCGCCGCGTTCCTCATCACCGTGGCGCTCAGCGCGATCGGGCTGTCCACCGACGTCGCCGGCTTCCGTCGCGCCGGGTTCCGGCCGCTCGTGCTCGGGCTCGTGCTGTGGGTCGTCGTGTCGCTGTCGAGCCTCGGGCTGATGGCCGTGACCGGCTCGTTCTGACGTCGTCCGTGCCGCCCGGTAGCGTCGGGGGCATGACCTCTCCCTTCCCGGTGATCGACGGCCACAACGACCTGCCGTGGGAGCGCCGCGAGTCGCACGACTCCGGGCTCGACGGCATCGACACCGAGCAGGACTCCCTGCACACCGACCTGCCGAAGCTCCGCGCCGGCGGTGTGGTCGGGCAGTTCTGGTCGGTCTTCGTGCCCGCGGACGACCCCGACCCCGTGCGGACGACCCTGCAGCAGGTCGACCTCGTGCACCGGATGGTCGAGCGGTACCCGGACGACCTCGCCCTCGCCAGGACCGCCGCCGAGGTCCGCGCCGCCGTCGACTCCGGGCGCATCGCGTCGTTGCTCGGCGCCGAGGGCGGACACTCGATCGGCGACGACCTCGCCGTGCTCCGCGTCCTCGCACGGCTCGGCGTGCGCTACATGACCCTGACGCACAACGACGACACGCCCTGGGCCGACTCGGCCACGGGAGCCCGGGCGCACGGTGGCCTGACGGACCGCGGGCGGGAGGTCGTCGCGGAGATGGAGCGCATCGGCATGCTCGTCGACCTGTCCCACACCGCCCCGGCGACGATGCGCAACACCCTCGACGTCGCCACCCGCCCGGTCCTCTTCAGCCACTCGTCCACCGTCGCGATCGACGACCACCCGCGGAACGTCCCCGACGACGTGCTCGCCCGCCTGGCCGACAACGGCGGCGTCGTGATGCTGACGTTCGTGCCGAAGTTCGTCTCGCGTGCCTGGGCGGACTGGGAGGAGGCCGGCTCCGAGGGGGAAGGTCCGCTCGTCACGGTGTCAGACGTCGCGGACCACGTCGAGCACGCGCGGGAGGTCGCCGGCGCCGCACACATCGGCCTCGGCGGGGACTACGACGGCACCCCGGTGCTGCCGCCGGACCTGCGCGACGTGTCGCGGTACCCGGTGCTCGCCGCCGAGCTCGAGCGCCGCGGGTGGGGTGCCGCGGACCTCGGGGCGCTCGCGAGCGGCAACGTGCTCCGCCTGCTCGAGGCCACCGACGACCGCTTCGCCCGCGCGGCCTTCTTGCGCTGAGCCCGCAGCGCCCGTCCTCCCCTCCATCGAGGGAGCAGGAGTCGTCGGGTCGCGCGGGCCCACACGACGTCTTCTGCTCCCTCGATGCGGCGACCGCGGGGTACGAGCGACGGACGGGAGGCCCGTGGTGCGCCCCGCGGTCGGGGCGCGTCACAGACACGGCCACGTCGGGTCCGGTGGCTAGGATCACAGGCGCACACCGCGCCTCCAGGATGGGTCGCGGACGCGACCGACGTGAGGACGGAACCGATGAGCGGCACCATCTACGACAACATCTCGCAGGCCTTCGGGAACACCCCGCTCGTGCGGCTGAACCGGCTGCCGGCCGAGGGCGGGGCTGAGGTCCTCGCGAAGCTCGAGTTCTACAACCCGGGCGCCAGCGTGAAGGACCGCCTCGGCGTCGCGATCATCGACGCTGCCGAGGAGTCCGGCGAGCTCAAGCCGGGCGGCACGATCGTGGAGGGCTCGTCGGGCAACACCGGCATCGCGCTCGCCCTGGTCGGCGCTGCGCGTGGGTACAACGTGATCGTGACGATGCCCGAGACCATGAGCGTCGAGCGTCGGGCCGTGATGCGCGCGTACGGCGCCGAGATCGTCCTGACCCCGGGCGCTGAGGGCATGCAGGGCGCCGTTGCCCGGGCCGCGGCCATCGTCGACGAGACGCCCGGCGCGATCCTGGCCCACCAGTTCGAGACGGCCGCGAACGCCGCAATCCACCGTCGGACCACGGCGGAGGAGATCCTCCGCGACACCGAGGAGCACGTGGACGTGTTCATCGCGGGCGTCGGGACCGGCGGCACCATCACGGGTGTCGGCCAGGTGCTCAAGGAACGCGTGCCCGGCGTGCAGATCGTCGCCGTCGAACCCGCGGACTCGCCGCTCCTGACGCAGGGCAAGGCCGGGCCGCACAAGATCGCCGGCATCGGCGCGAACTTCGTCCCCGAGGTGCTCGACCGCTCCGTCATCGACGAGGTCTTCGACGTCGAGCTCGACGACGCCCTGCGGGTGGCCCGTGCCCTGGCCACCGACGAGGGCATCCTCGCGGGCATCTCCTCCGGTGCGATCATCCATGCCGCCCTCGTCATCGCGGCGCGGCCCGAGAACGCCGGCAAGCGCATCGTCGCGATCGTCTGCGACACCGGCGAGCGCTACCTGTCGACCGTGCTGTTCGAGGGGCTCACTGCGTGACCCGAGCTCGACGAGGCGTGCTGTGGACCATCCGAGAGGACCTCGCCGCAGCACGCCGAGGTGACCCGGCAGCGCGCGGGGACCTCGAGAACGCCGTGGTCTACTCCGGGTTGCACGCGATCTGGGCGTACCGCCTGTCGCACCGGCTGTGGCTGGCGCAGGGGCTGCCCGGCTCCCGGTTCGCCGCCCGGATCGTCGCGCAGACGGCCCGCATGCTCACCGGCATCGAGATCCACCCCGGTGCCCGCATCGGCGAGCGGTTCTTCATCGACCACGGCATGGGCGTCGTCATCGGCGAGACGGCCGTCGTCGGGCACGACGTCCTGATGTTCCACGGCGTGACACTCGGCGGACGCGGCGGTGCCCACGGCCCGGGCGCCAAACGGCACCCGACCGTGGGGGACCGCGTGGTGCTCGGCGCCGGGTCGTCCCTGATCGGCGCGATCACGGTCGGGGACGACTCGGTCGTCGGCGCGGGCACGGTCGTCACGAAGGACGTCCCCGCGGGGTCGGTCGTCACCGGTGTCGCCGGCACCGCCCGACCGCGGTCCGGCGGCGAGGGCGTGCCGGCGCTCTGACCGGCACGCTGCCCCGGCTGGTCCGGGGCGCCGGGATCAGCTCTTCTCGCAGGCGATGCCGTCGCCGTCGCGGTCGGACTTCGCGTTCGCCTTGTAGAGGGCGTCGTCCTTCTTCACGGTGCCCTTGAGCGCCCGATAGGTGACCTTCCCGCCGGTCGTGACCTTGTTCCTGGTCACCGACTTCTTCGCGATGCCGCCGGAGTAGACCTTGTTGATCGCGGTGCAGTTCTTGTAGACGGTCGGAGCGGCCTGGGCCGACGCTGCTCCACCGAGCGACACGGTGGTCGCCAGGACGGCTGCGGCAGCGGACAGGCCGATGGTGCGGATGACACGGTTGGTGCGCATGGGTTCCCCCGGGAGGTCGATGTCGCGTCGGGTACGCGGCACGCTGATCATATGGATTCCTCAGCTGCTGTGGGGGTGATGTCCCGATCGTGCGGCATGCTGGCGTGATGGACGGGCAAGCCCTGCACGAGGTCGCACTGCGGACGGCCCTGGCGCTGCCCGCAACCGAGGAGACGCAGCCCTTCGGCGAGGGCGCGATCGTCGTCAAGGTCGTCGGGAAGATGTTCGTGATGACGACCGAGCTGCGGGGCGTCCCGATCGTGAACCTCAAGTGCGCACCGCCCCACGGCGCTGCGCTGGTGCGCGACCTCGCCGAGGTCACGCCGGGGTGGCACATGGACAAGCGCCACTGGATCACGCTGTCGCCGGGGCCGGCCATCGACGAGGTCCTGGTGGAGGACCTCGTCGCCAATGCATGGGACCTCGTCGTGGCAGGTCTCCCGCGGGCGCGGCGGCCGCTCGACCCGATGCGCGGCGTCTGACCGGCTCGGCTCGGTCTACCCCGCCAGGACGTGGTGACACAGAGGGCCGTGTGAGGTGACGAGGCTTCCTGGCTCGACGGAGATGTCTCCGGCTAGAGGCGACCAGCCGCCTCACGTGCTCGGATCCGAGGAAGGTAGATCCAGCTCGTCAGAGTCGCCGCGAGAACGAAGATCGCCCCTGAGCTGACAGCTCCACTGAACGCTGACCCGAACGCGATCGCGACGACCAATGCCGCCGCGCCGATGATCACGAGGTGGGTGTCGCGCATCCATCGCGACTTCGCCGTGTTCGTCACCGCTCGACGCGCGCGTCCGAAGACCACCAGAGCGATGGCGTTCAGGACGACCCAGGCGCCGAGGGCGAGGTACTTCGAGGGCCCATCCGGCAGCACCACAGCAGCGATGAGGACCCCGATCCCGATGATGCCGGTAGCAACCCCAACCGGCGCGTGGACCTTGTGCAGCATGAGCGTCTCCTTCGAGTTGCACGGTGACTTCCGTCCCTGGTAGTTGTTATACATCCGCTGGAACACTGGATACAAGGCACTGATCAAAGGAGATCCTCTTGCGCATTCGTCCCCTCGGCACCGTCGTTGCAGCGACAGCCGTCTTGGTCGCCTCCGTCGGCCTGACCGCACCTGCCAGCGCCATCACGCTGTCGGCCCCAGAGGTCTCCGCCGCGCACACCGTGCCGACGAACACAGAGACCGTGACCGCAAACGACTACCTGCTCAAGTACGCCACGGACGCTGCATCGCGATCGGTCGACATCGACCTCCTGGTCGGGGCGGATCTCACGCTGGCAACCGACGCGGCCGGTGCGCTGGAGATCATCGATTCCGCAGGCGCGTTGCGCGACCGGCTCGACCTCCCGGCGCTCGTCGCCTCCGAGGACACCGCCATCTCTGCTTGGGACGTCTCCGACGACCACCACGCCACCGTCACCCTGTCGCAGGCGAGCATCGACCACGCTGCGTCAACGTCCGGGCTGAACAAGAAGTGGCTCGACTGCATGTCCTCACACGGCATCAGCGGGGCGATCGCTGGCGCCGTGGCCGGTTGCGCGACCACCATCGCGATCGGCTGCATCGAGGGCGCGGTGACCGGCGGTGCAGTCGGGATGGTCGGCAGCATCGTCGCCGGCCTCTGGGACTGCCGCAGCAAGTTCTGATCGGACCCATCGAACACACAGAGCCCACACGGGAGAACCCCCCCCGCACCGGTTGGTTCGGGGGATCTCCGTGGGCCTACCGGTGGCCCTTCACCAACCACCATGACCGAGCCGACGCGTTCGCGCCTTGGATCGAACGCGCCAACACTCGCCGGATCCACGCAAGCCACGGGCTCAGGCCCGCAGCTCGAGCACCACCAACGTCATGACTCAGTCCGTCGAAACCGCGCGGACCCGCCCGGGCGCCAGCGCCTTGCGCGCCTCGCGCTCCACCTTCGGCGCGACCGGCCGGTCGACGTCGAGCACGGCCTGCGCCTGTTCCGGCGTGAGCCCGGCGAACATGTCGCCGATGGTGACGCCGTGCGCCGGCCGGTCGACGACCGTGACGGAGTCGCCCGCAGCGACCGGTCCCGACTTCAGCACGCGGAGGTACGCGCCGGGTCGGCCCTCGTCCGCGAACCGCTTCACCCACTTCGCGATGCCCATCCGCCTGGCGAAGGTGCCACAGGGGATGCGGGGGATCGTGACCTCGAGCAGCAGGGTCTCACCGACGCGCCAGCGCTCCCCGATGACCGCTCCGGTGACCTCGACCCCGGACGTGCGGAGGTTCTCGCCGAACAGCCCGGCGGGGACGGGGCGGTCGAGCATCGCGGCGAAGTGCTCGGCGTCCTCGTCGGCGTAGGCGTACACGGCCTGGTCCTCGCCGCCGTGGTGCTTCCGGTCGGCCTGCACGTCGGCGTGCAACCCGAGCGGCCGGACACGGACGGGCCCCTCGACGGGGCGTTTGTCGATGGCCGTGACCCCGATGACGCCGGAGTCGGGCAGCAGGCGGTCCACACGGCAGACGGCGATCACGGTCGACATGGGACAACCCTGCCGCATCCGGGGTCCGGACCGGAAGCTGGCAGTTGCCTGGACCCCGTGACGATCCACCCGGGCCTGCCGTCCCATCCGTGAACGACGAACACCTCGAACGACGAACACCACGACCCGCGACAGAAGGAGCACGACCATGACCGACATCACCCGCGCCACGAGCACGACCCCCACCGCCTCCGGCAAGACCGTCATCGACGACGCCGTCGTCTCGAAGGTCGCCGGCATCGCCGTGCGCGAGGTCCCCGGCGTCCACGGCCTCGGCGGCGGCGCAGCCCGTGCCATCGGCGCCCTCCGCGACGCCATCGGCCAGCGCGACCACAGCCAGGGCGTCAAGGTCGAGGTCGGTGAGCACCAGGTCGCCGCCGACGTCGTCATCGTCGCCGAGTACCCCGTCGCGCTGCAGGACCTCGCCGAGGCCGTCCGCTCGTCGGTCACCCGTGCGATCGAGCAGCTCGTGGGCCTCGACGTCACCGAGGTCAACGTCACGGTGCAGGACGTCTTCATCCCGGGCGAGGACGACGACGCCGAGGACGCGCAGCCGGCTCGCGTCGCCTGAGACGGCGCACGGCGTTCCCCCATCACTGACCAGTAGAAGGTAAGCGTGCAGCACCAACCTCCCGGGACGGCCCTCGTCGACCTGGACGACGGCGTCCTCGTCGGCCGCTCGGCCGACGGGGACGTCCGGGCGTTCGAGGTCCTGATCCGGCGGCACACGCCGTTGCTCCGGGCCTACGCGCGTCGCACGCTCGGCTCCACCGACGAGCTCGACGACGTCGTGCAGGAGACCTTCATCACCGCGTGGGACAAGCTCGACGCCCTCGAGGACCGCGCGCACGTCCGGGCGTGGATGATGCGGATCCTCTCGCGCAAGTGCCTCGACCGCATCCGTGCCCGCCGCGACCACGACGACGTCACCGAGCTCGAGGTCGCCGCTCCCACCGACGGTGCCCCCGAGCGGGTCGCCGAGGCGCGGGACCGGGAGCACGCGGCCGAGCTCGCACTGGCGTCCCTGCCCGAGGCGCAGCGTCGGTGCTGGGTGATGAAGGAACTCCTCGGCTACCGGTACGAGGAGATCGCCGAGGAGCTCGACGTGCCGCTCTCGACCGTCCGGGGGCTGCTGTCCCGAGCCCGGAAGAACATGATCAGTCTGATGGAGGGATGGCGATGACCGCCGGACCCGACCCCCGCGAGAGCGACCCCAGCGTCCTCGCCGCCCTCGAACCCGAGGACCTCGACGGACACTCGATCGACGAGCTCGCCGACTACCTCGACGCCGGCATGCAGCCGGCGGACCCGAGCATCGATGATTCGCCCGCGTGCCAGAACGCCCTCGCCGCCATCATCCGGCTGCGGAACGCCTCGCTCAGCGCCCTCGAGACGGCAGCCCAGCTCGAGGCCCCCGCGGACGAGTCCTGGATCGGTGGGGTGCTGGCGAACATCTCGCTCGAGGCCCGTGCCGGCCGCGATGTCCCGCTGCGCGCCGAGTCCGAGACCGAGCGTCCCGTGATGACCGAGGGCGCGATCCGCTCCCTCGTCCGTCGTGCCGGCGACGCCGTCCCCGGCATCGTCGTCTCACGCTGCTCCATCGAGGGCGACGTCACCGTCTTCGCCGCACCCGTGCGTGTCACGGTCGAGGTCGCGATCATCGCCGGCCCCGCGATCCACGCGACGGCGGAGCTGGTCCGCGCCGGTGTGTCCACCGCGCTGGCCGAGCAGACCGACCTGGTCGTCGAGGCCGTCGACGTCCTGGTCCGCGACCTCCTGGTCGAGCCGGCAGCCGTATCCGAGGCCGCCTCCGGACGGACCCGCACGGTCGACCCGACCGACACCACCGACAGCACTGCAGGGGAGGCCGACGCATGAGCGACACCGACGACACCCGTGAGACCGGCACGCAGCTCCCTGCCGCGGTCCCGTCCGAGCCGCCCACGTGGTCGGCCGCTGCCCTCGCCGCGATCGAGGCCGTCGTCCTCGAGGTCCCCGGCGTCGCCGACCTCTTCCGCGCCCGCCCGACGGTGCAGAGCGCCGTCACCGCGATCCGCGTCGGCGTCACCCCGACGGTCAGCCGCCTGGTGCTCGACGGCGCCGTGCTCCGCATCGTGATCGGCACCGACGGCTTCGCGCCGGCACCGGCCGTCGCCCGCGCCGTGCACGACGCCGCTCTCGACGAGGCCGCCCGACACCGTCTCGTGCTCTCGCGCGTCGACGTCCGCATCGCCCGCATCGGCTGACGCGACCACAGACGGACGGGAGGCCCGGTCAGGAGTACCTGTAGAAGCCCTCCCCGGACTCCACGCCGAACTTCCCCTGGTCGAGGTAGTGCTCCTGCAGGTACGCGGCCCAGAGCCGCGCACCCTCGTCGTCGCTGGCCGACGAGATGGCGTGGACCGTCCGGAGACCGACCACGTCGATGATCTGGAACGGCCCCATCGGGGCTCCGGTCCCGATGCGCCAGGTCGCGTCGACCGTCTCGGGTTCGGCCACGCCGCGCAGGACGAGCTGGGCGGCAGCGCCGAGGAGCGGGACGAGCAGGGAGTTGAGGACGTACCCGGGCTGCTCTTTGCGGACGGGGATCGGGACCATGCCGATCTCGGCCGCGAACGCGAGGACCCGGTCGAACACGGCCGGGTCGGTCTCCGGGCCGCCCATCACCTCGGCGGTGTTCTGCCGCCAGATGTGGTTCGCGAAGTGCAGCGCGAGGAACCGGTCCGGCCGGCCGGTGGCCTCGGCGAGCTGGCTCGGCAGCAAGGTCGAGGAGTTCGTCGCGAACACGGTCGACTCCGGAGCCGTCCGTGCGAGTTCGGCGTACACGCGTTCCTTGAGCGTGAGGACCTCGGGGACGGCCTCGATGACGAGGTCCGCCTCCGCCGCGCACGTGGCGAGGTCGCTGGTGAGGGTGATGCGGGCGATGCCGGCGTCAGCCGCATCGCGGTGCTCCTCGCCGAGGTCGGCCAGGTACTGCGTGTGGATCGTCTGCAGCCGGGTACGCGCAGCCTCGAGCGCCTGCTCGTCGACGTCGTACGCGACGACCGGGAGGCCGTGGACGGCTCCCTGGAACGCGATCTGCGCGCCGAGGACGCCGGCGCCGACGACGGTGACGTGGGGGAAGGTGGTCATGGGGTCCTGCTTCCTGGGAGGGGGACGGCGGCGACTTCGAGCACCACGACGATCGCGGCCACCAGCAGCGCCGTCGCGACGAGCGAGGCTGCCGGCACGGCGGTGCTCGCGACGATCGCGAGGGTGAGGACGACGACGGTCGCGTTCGCCCGGAGGGTGAGCGACGGGCGCAGGGCCAGCGCCCAGACGGCGGAGACGAAGACCGCCACGGGGACCGCGACGGTCGCGGCGACCGAGGCGTGCGACAGGTCCGCGTGGCCCGCGTCGGCGCTCACCGCGACCTCGATCCCGGCGGGCAGGGCGGCAGCGGCGGCGAACACGACGTAGTGCCCGTAGCCGAACAGCAGCGCGCTCGGCAGACCGCGGATGTGCTCGTGCTGCTCGCGGGAGAAGTAGATCCACCACAGTCCGGCGACGATCACGAGCCCACCGGCGGCGAGGACCAGCAGCGGCGCCAGGTGTTCCGCGTCGTGCAGGCCGTCGATGACCGCGCTCGCGGAGGCGACGAGCCCCTCGCCGAGGACGATCAGCGTGAACAGCGAGTACCGCTCGGCGATGTGGCGTCGGTGCCAGGGCGTCGTCGCTGTGCCGGACTCCGCCCACACCGGGACGGCCATCTCGAGCAGCACGAGCACCGGCGCCACGAACGGCATGGAGCCGGCTGGCAGGAACAGCATGGCGACCCACAGCGCCTGCACGACGACGATGCCCACGGCGTAGCGCACCGCGTTCGCCCGGTACGCCGGGCTGGACACGGCCGCACGGATCCACTGTGCGACGAGGGCCAGGCGCATCACGACGTACCCGATGACGACGACGGTGAAGTCGCCGTCCTGCATCGCCGGACCGACCCCGGCGGCGAGCACGAGCACACCGGCCATCTGCACGAAGGTCGTGACGCGGTACAGCCAGTCGTCGGTGTCGAACGAGGTGGCGAACCACGTGAAGTTGATCCACGCCCACCAGATCGAGAAGAAGACCAGCGCGTAGGCGAGGACCGCGGCCGTGACGTGGCCCTCGGCCTCGATCTCGTGCAGGTTCGTCGCGGCGAAGCCCACCGCGACGACGAACACCAGGTCGAACAGCAGCTCGAGCGGGCTCGCGGCTCGGTGGTCCTCGGCAGGGTCGCGGGGCGCCATGCGGCGGAGTCCGGTCAGCGGGGGCACGGGTTCTGCTTACACGGCGACGGGCCCCGAGGGGAACCCGGGACCCGTCGCCGTGCGTGTCGTCTGCTGAGGAGCGGGTGGTCGCTCAGTAGAAGTTGTTCGCCTGCGAGTGGCCCCACGCGGCGCACGGGGTGCCGTACGCGGCCGAGATGTACTGCAGCCCCCAGGTGACCTGGGTGGTGGCATTGGTCTGCCAGTCGGCCGCGACCGTCCCCATCTTCGACCCGGGCAGGGCCTGCGGGATGCCGGTGGCGCCACCGTTCGCGTTGTACGCCCGGTAGTTCCAGCCCGACTCCTTGGTCCACAGGTTGTCGAGGCACTGGAACTGGTCGGCTCCCCAGCCGAACCGCGACGCGGCGAGGGCGCTCGCGGTGGCCTTGGCTCCGGCCGGGGTGTTCGCGGCCGCCTGTGCTGCTGCGGCCTTCGCGGCGGCTGCTGCTGCTGCGTCGGCGGCGGCCTTCGCGGCTGCGGCGTCCGCCCGGGCCTTCGCTTCGGCGGCCCGGGCGTCGGCGTCGCGCTTGTCCTGGTCGGCGCTTGCCTGGGCGACGTCCTGCACGGTGTCGACGGTCGTCTCGATCCGGTCGCTGAGCGCGCCGCCCGAGAGCGTCGGGTAGTCGGACAGCGCCGAGATGTGGCGCTCGAGCGTCGAGGTGTCGGTCTTGTCGTTGGCGTCCGCGAGGACCGTGCGGGCGGTGACGATGGTCGCCGCCGCCTGGGCCCGGTCGAGGTCGGTGCCGTGGAGCGCCGGCGTCGCGGAGGCGCTGGCGGTCGGGACCCCGAGCGCCTCACCGAGGGCGGGCTGGGTGCCGACGGCGAGCGCACCGCCCGCGACCGCGAGGACCGCGGCGCCGCTGACGGCGAGGACACCGCGGCGACGCAGGGCCCGGCGGAACCGGCGGCTCGGGGAGTCCAGCGCCTGTCGGCGGGTGGTGGGGGTGGTGGTCGTGCTCGGGGGGAGGGGGTGCTGTCCTGTCATCGTTTCCGGTGGTCAGGCGACTCCGATCGTGCGCGCTGCGTCGTCGCGCGGGCACGGGGAGCCGGGGGAGACCGGACGGTGGTGTGGGGCCCGTCCGTCCGCCGGTGCGCGACCGTGTGGGGCGGCCGCCGCGATGGCGAAGCGGCAACGATGACTCGTCACCCTGAACGGACGGTCCATCCCGGCCCGATCCAGCCCTCCTGAACGGCCGGTAACGGTTCGGTAACGGCTGGTTCAGCGGTCCGAGCTGGCATTCTCCTGAGCGGTCCGACCCTGCGCCACACGCTCGAGGGCGTCGAGGGCCTGGGCGATCGCGGCGACGTCGTCAGCGGGCAGTTCCTCGATGAGCTCGGCGACCAGTCCGGTGCGTCGGGAACGGGCTTCCTCGACCGCGGCGATGCCGGCCTCGGTGGCGCTCACCATGAACGCGCGGCCGTCGGTCGGGTCGGCTTCGCGGGCGATGAAGCCGCGCTGTTCGAGCTCCGTCAGGATGCGGGTCATCGTGGGCTTCGTGACGACCTCGATCCGCGACAGGTCGCCGGGGCGCAGGGGTCCGTGGGCCTGGATCGTGGCGAGCGCGGAGATGATCCCGTACCCGAGCGAGGCGGAGTCGGTGCGGGCGCGGCGGTTGATCCGTCCGACCGCTCCGGCGAGGCGTGCGGCGACCTCGGTGCGGTCCGTCTGCCGAGTGCTCATCTGCTGCTCCGGGAGTGCTCGTCGGGTGGGTTCCCGCGATGCTACCGGCTGGCTGCGGCGCGCTGCTGGGAGTCCTCGGCGGGGTGTCGGCTGGCCGCCGCGGAACGAGGAACCGCCCGTCTCGCGGGTCGAGACGGGCGGTTCCTGTGTGGATGCTCAGGCGTTCGCAGGAACGGGGGTCCTCAGCGCTTCTGACCGGGCAGCTGGTGGATGGCCTCGGTCGCGAGTTCGGCGGCGACGTTGTCCCCGCTCTCGGTGGCGGCGCGGAGCACGCGGAAGTCCTCGGTGATCCGGTCCCAGTCGACGAGCTGGTCGAGGTTCGGCAGGCGCAGCCGGAACGCCAGGCCGTCCATCGTGTCGATGCACACGCGCTGCAGGTTCGGGTTGCCGCACTCGGCGACGTAGAGCGCGAAGACCCCGAGGGCGTCGGTGTTCACCGCGGCGACGTCGTGGGCCTCGAGCTCGGTGATGGTGCGGTCGAGCGCGGTCAGGATCTTCTTGCGGGACGCCGTGGTGAGCCGGGGCACCGCGAGCCGCACGACGCCGCCGAAGAGCACGCCGAGGGTCTGCATGGCCTCGATCACCTCGGCCGGGTCGGGCGTCGTCACGCGCGTGTAGCGGTTCGGCGCCATCTCGATCAGGCCGGCGCGGGCGAGCTGGCTGAGGGCTTCGCGGATGGGGGTGCGGGAGACACCGAGCCAGGAGATGAGCTCGTCGTCGTTGAGTCGCTCACCCGGCTCGAGCGTGCCGTCCATGATCGCCTCGTGGATCTTCTGACGGACGGTGTCGCGGAGCAGCTGGTGCTCGGTCGGGGCGCTGGTGGGGACCGGCATGTCGTTTCCTTCGGGTCGGGTTCGTCCGGTTCGACCAGGGATCTGTGCGGACGCATCGGTCACGATACCTGATATGCGAACGGCGTTGCGCTCGGATCGGGAGTGTCAGGTCGCGGTGCGCAGCAGGGCCAGCGTGCGGTCGTCCTCGGCGCCGTCCCACCAGCGGTCGAGCACCCGGCGGAAGGGCGCGGGGTCCGGTGCGACGGCGGCGAACAGCGTCATCGAGGAGCGCAGCTTCAGGGCGTCGATGCCGCCCATGAGCGCGTCCACGCTCGACGCCGGCACGGTGGCGGCCGCGTCGGTGACCTCGGCCAGTCGGCTGCCGAGCACGGGGTGCGCGAGGTACGCCCTGGCTTCGTCGGGGCCGGTGACCGCGAACCGCTCGGCGGTGGCGCTGCGCCCGAGCCCGGCGAGCTGCGGGAACACGAACCACATCCAGTGCGAGGACTTGCGGCCGCGCCGGAGCTCCGCCAGCGCGACGCCGTGCACGCCGTCCTGCGCCCGCACGAAGCGGTCGAGGTCGAACGGGTCGCGCCCGGCTGCGGCGCTCACCGGACCACGTCTCCCCAGCCGTACCGAACCGTCGTGCCGTCGAGCACGAGCACCGAGTCCGGTGCGCGGTCGAACAGCCCCGGCAGGCCGACGGCAGCGGGCAGGTCGCCCTCGAGCCGGTCGAGCCGGCCCCGACGCAGGACGAGTGGTGGGTGCTGCCGCTGCCAGAACACCGTCTGCGCGAGGAGCTTCGCGTGGATGCCCGCCCGGGTCGTGAGCTCGGCGGCGAGGGCGGAGTCGTCGACCTCACCGGCCACGACGCGGACGGTGGTGGCGAGACGGGGCCGTGCCGGGCCTCCGACCCGGAGCGACGGCACCGACCGGAGCCGACCTGCCCACCGGTCCGGGTGCCGCACCGAGCGGTACTCCAGCGTGTCCCCGCGGCGCCGACCGCCGGCGCGGGAGAACGTGTACGGCACGCCGAGCAGGGCGTGCGCGGCGACGATCGCCGGGACGTTGTTCGTGTCGACCGTCCGGTAGACGACCCCGTGGCGGCCGCGGTCGTCGACAGTGAGGACCTCGATCGTCACCTCGGTCATCGACCCGAGCCGACGCGACGGCGGGAACGGCGGGACCGCGGTCTCGCGGAACACGTAGGAGGACAGCCCGGCCCAGGCGCTGCCGTCCACGACGTCGGGCCGGACCCCGCGGGGGAGCAGCGGTGCCAGGGCCTCCGGGTCGTGCCGCCAGTGCGCGAAGACGACGTCGTCCCACGCGTGCACGGTCACCGGGCGGTGCAGCAGCGGGACCGAGGCCCGGTCCCGCGGGGACACGCTCACCGGCGGGGCGCGTGCCGGCTGACGCGCAGGGCCCAGGCGACGAGCGGTGCCTGCAGGGGCAGCCGGACGACCGCGACGAGCCGCGAGGCCCTGGTCGAACGGGGGCTGTCCAGCAGGTCGCGTGCCATCTTCACGTTGGCGGGGAAGACCGCGACGAACAGCGCCGCGGCGGCGAGCCCGGCGGCGCGGCGGGTGGCGGGCACCGCGAGGCCGGCGGCGATGCCGAGCTCGGCGATCCCGGACGCCAGGGTCGTGGTGCGCGGAGGCAGACCGGCCGGCACGATCCGGTCGTAGCCGCGCGGGCGGAGGAAGTGCGTGGCACCGGCGCCGCCCAGGACGACCGCGAGCACGGCCGCCGTCCTGGAGGCGCGTCTGGCGCGGTCGGAGCGTCGTCCCATGGCGCCCATCGTGGCCCTGGGACCCCGGGATGCTCCCAGAGCGACCACAGGAAGAGGTCAGCTCAGGTCAGGGCGGTCGCGACCAGGTCCAGCAGGACCGTGGCGACCTCGGCCTTCGTGCCGGCGGCCTCCCGCACCACCGCGCCGCCGGGCACCAGGACCTCGACCTTGTTCTCCTCGCGCTCGAAGCCCGCCGACCAGCCGACGTGGTTCACCACGAGCAGGTCCGCCGGCTTCCGGGCGATCTTGGCGCGGCCGAGCTCGATGCGGGCGTCCCGGTCGGGCTCGGTCTCGGCGGCGAACCCCACGATCACCTGCCCGGCACGGCGGTTCGCCACGAGGTCGGCGAGCACGTCCGGGTTCCGCACCAGCTCCAGCGTCATCCGCTCGCCCTGCGCGTCCTTCTTGAGCTTCTCCTGGAGCACCTCGGCGGGGCGGTAGTCGGCGACCGCTGCGGTCATCACGACGACGTCGGCCTCGGCGGCTGCGGCGTGCACGGCTTCGGCGAGCTCGAGGGCGGAGCCGACGGGGACGATCCGGGCGTCGAGGCCGGCGGTCAGACCCGCGTCGACGTTCGCGGACACCAGGGTGACGGTCGCGCCCCGGGACGCAGCGGCCGCGGCGATCGCCACGCCCTGTCGGCCGCTGGAGCGGTTGCCGACGAAGCGCACCGGGTCGAAGGGCTCGCGGGTGCCGCCGGCGCTGACGACGACGTGAACGCCGGCCAGGTCGCCCTGCTCGCCGCGGGCGCCGGTGCCGGCGGGGGAGCCGGTGCCGGCCGGGGAGTCGGTGCCGGCCGGGAGGCTCGGCTCGGCCCCGGTGGTCCGGCTCGCGTCCGTCGTCTGCGCGAGCACCGCCAGGGCGGCGGCCGCGATGTCCTCCGGTTCCGACATCCGTCCGATGCCGGCGTCGTCGCCGGTGAGCGCGCCGACGACCGGCCCGACGACGTGCACGCCGCGGTCGCGGAGCGTGGCGAGGTTCGCCCGGGTGGCGGGGTGCTCCCACATCTGCGGGTGCATCGCGGGGGCGACGACGACGGGCGCCTCGGTCGCCAGCAGGGTCGTGCCGAGCAGGTCCCCGGCGAGGCCAGCGGCCATCCGCGCGAGGGAGTCAGCGGTGGCGGGGGCGACGACCACGAGGTCCGCGCGACGCCCGAGCGACACGTGGCGCACCTCGGCGACGTCCTCGAACACGCTCGTCGTGACCGGGTTCCGGCTCAGGGCCTCGAGCGTCGGCAGTCCGACGAAGCGCAGCGCGCCCTCGGTCGGGACCACGTGGACGTCGTGGCCCGCCTTGACGAACTCGCGGATCACCTGCACGGCCTTGTACGCCGCGATCCCCCCGGTGATGCCGACGACGATGGTCCTGCGCTGCTCCGGTGCCTCGTTCACAGCGCTCACGCTACCCGGACGGCCCGGCCCGGCGGTCGGCGAGCGGGTGGCAGGATCGGTCGCATGTGCACCGTCGTCGTCCGCGTCGATCCCCGATCGGCGTGGCCCGTCACCATGCTCGCCATGCGTGACGAGTCCCCGTCCCGCCCGTGGGACCCGCCCGCCGCCTGGTGGCCCGACCGCGACCCGGCCGTCCGCGGTGTCCGCGACCGCGAGGCCGGCGGGGCCTGGCTCGCCGCGTCCGACGAACGGGGGCTCGCCGTCGTGCTGAACCGGTGGGAGGACGTCCCCTCCGCCGACGGCACCTGGACCACCCGCGGGGTGCTGCCCCTCGACGCCGTCGCCGACGGGGAGCTGCCGGGACACGACGGCTCGGTGCCGACGACCCGGGCGTTCAACCTCGTGCGGGCCACCGCGTCCGGGGCCGAGGTGCTGTCGTGGGACGGCGTCCGTGTCCGGACGACGGAGCTCGGGCCGGGCGTGCACATGGTCACGCACGGTGAGCCCGACGACCCCGCGGCGCCGCGGATCGGCCGGTGGCTCGAGGCCTTCCGGCAGGTCGCCGCGCCGGACGGACCGCCCGAACTCGCGCCCTTCGACGAGCTCCGCGCCGCCGAGGCCCGGTCAGAGGCCGGTGACGGCTCGGACGCTGGCGACGGCTGGGGACCGTGGTTCGGGGTCCTCGCCGCCTCGGCCGCGCTGTCGCCGGACGACCCCGACGCGATCCTCCGCGACACCGTCGAGCCCGAGGGGCACTTCGCGACGCTCTCGATCGTGGCGGCGGCCGTCGGACCCGGGCGCACGGTGCTGCAGCACGCGCGGCTCGCCGACCCGGGCGATGTCAGCGGCTCCGTGGAGCTCCACCGCGCCTGACGGGTCTGCGCCCCGGTGCTCAGGCCGGCAGGTGCGTCCCCGTCAGGTCCTCAGCCACGGCCCACAGGCTGCGTGCCAGGTCGGTGCTCCGGGCCGAGCGGGGGATCGACGCGACGGACGTCGGGCCCGTGATGCCGAACGCCCCGGCGGGTCCGTAGTACGCCCCACCCGTGGCGGCACGCCCGACCGCGGCGAACAGCAGTGGCTCACTGCCCTGCTCCACGCCCTGCGTCCACGGCCACGCCCGCTGGTCCGAGGACACCGGTGCCGACCGCCCGAGTGACCGCCCGGCGGACTGCAGGTTCGTGCGCGTGTAGCCGGGGTGCGCGGCGGTGCTGAGGAGCGGCCAGTCGAGCTCGACGGACAGCGTGTGCAGGTGCAGCGCGAACAGCAGGTCGGCGAGCTTCGACTGGGCGTAGGCGCGGAACGGGCTGTAGCCGCGCTGCCACTGCAGGTCCTCGAACCGGATGCGCCCGGGCACCGCCGCGAGGCTCGACATCGTCGCCACGCGCGGTGCCTCGGCACGCAGCAGTGCCGGCATCAGCAGGTTCGTCAGCGCGAAGGGGGCGAGGAAGTTCGTGCCGAACTGCAGCTCGAAGCCGTCGACGGTCTCGAACCGTTCGCGCGGCGCCATCACGCCCGCGTTGTTCACGAGCACGTCGAGGGGGCGGTCGTCGTCGAGCACGCCCGCGGCGAAGCGGCGGACGCTCGCCAGGTCGGCGAGGTCGAGCTCGCGCACCTCGACCGAGGCGCCGGGGTGCGCGGCGCGGATCTCGTCCGCTGCGGTCTCGCCCTTCGACGTCGTGCGCACGGCGATGACGACGTCGGCACCGGCGGCGGCCAGGCGGGTGGCGGTCTCCTTGCCGGTGCCGCTGTTGGACCCGGTGACGATGATGCGTCGGCCGGTCTGGTCGGGGATCTGCGGCATGGGCGCGACGGTACACGCGGGCCCTGCCGACCCCTCGCGTCCGACGTCCCCCTGTGCTAGATTCATGCGTACGCATCAATCAGGAGGCATCGCATGAGCAACGCATTCGGCACCGGTCGTCCCTCGGACGTCCCGCCGCCCGCACCGGACCGCGTCGGTCCCGTGCAGCTCGGCCTCGACACGTTCGGCGACGTCACCGACCGCCTCGACGGCACCACCCGCACCCACGCGCAGAGCCTCCGCGACCTCGTCGACGAGGCCGTCCTCGCCGACCAGGTGGGCATCGACTTCATCGGCGTGGGGGAGCACCACCGCGCCGACTACTCCGTCAGCGCCCCCGAGGTCGTCCTCGCCGCCATCGCCGCCCGCACCGAGCGCATCCGGATGGGCTCAGCCGTCACCGTGCTGTCCTCCGATGACCCGGTCCGCGTGTACGAGCGCTTCGCCACCGTCGACGCGCTCTCGAACGGCCGCGCCGAGGTCATCCTCGGCCGCGGGTCCTTCACCGAGTCCTTCCCGCTGTTCGGCTTCGACCTGTCCGACTACGAGGTCCTGTTCGAGGAGAAGCTGCAGCTCTGGGCGGCCCTCCGTGGCGGCGACACCGTCACGTGGAGCGGCACCAAGCGCGCCCCGCTGACCGAGCAGGACGTCTTCCCGAAGCTCGAGCACGGCCCCATCCCGACGTGGATCGGCGTCGGCGGGTCGCCCCAGTCGGTCATCCGCGCCGCGTCCTACGGCATGCCGCTGTTCCTCGCGATCATCGGTGGGCAGCCCGCGCAGTTCGCCCCGTTCTCGCGCCTGTACCGCCAGGCCCTCGACCAGCTCGAGATCCCGCAGCAGCCGATCGCGATGCACTCGCCCGGGTTCGTCGCCGCGACCGACGAGGAAGCCGCCGAGCGCTACTGGCCCTACCACAAGGACGTCACCGACCGGCTGGGGCGCGAGCGCGGCTGGCCGCCCCTCGACGTCGCCCAGTACCAGGCCGGGCTCTCCGCCGGCGGCTCGCTCTACGTCGGTTCGCCGGAGACCGTCGCCCGCAAGATCGCCCGCAACATGCGGATCCTCGGCGTCTCCCGCTTCGACATGCGCTACGCCACCGGGCGTCTGCCGCACGAGGACATGATGCGCTCCATCGAGCTCTACGGCACCGCGGTCGCGCCGCGGGTCCGCGAGCTGCTGGCGGAGCCCGTCCCCGTCCCCTGACCGACCTGCCGGGAGGCCCGGTGCGCGTCCGCCGCACCGCCTCACGGGAGCGCCGGGTAGCGTCCACCGCATGCCACAGCACTCCAGCACGATCGAACGTCGCTTCCGTGGGCGGATCATGGGCGTCGGCACGACCTCGGGCGTCCGGCTCGTCATCGGCATGTGGGAGCAGTCCCCGTTCGGTGCGTTCACGGACGTCTTCGTGGAGCTGCCCGACGGGTCCAGCGTGCTGCTGGCCCCGGACGAGATCGTCGCCGCCTACGTCTCCGGCACCTACCGTTTCGACGCGGTCGACGTCCTGCCGGTCAACGCTCGGCGCACGGCGTCCGGCCTGGAGCTCGACGCCGGCCAGCTCCGCGCGACGATCGACGTCGGCACGATCTCGCCGCTCGGTCGGCTGCTGCGGGTCGTGCCGAAGCCGATCGCCCGCGACCCGAGGTGGCTCCGGACGATCAACCCGATCGCGCGGCTCGTCGCGCCGGGTGCCGGCACCGCGGGCTCGGCGGGCAACGGCCGCCGCGAGTACTACGGCGTGACCGGGGCGCACGACGTCACCGGCGTGCGCGGGACCTGGGCGGGGGAGCCCCTCGGGGACCTGGCGCCGCTCGACCCGCCCGTGCGCTTCGGCTTCGCGTCGATGCCGCGCATCCCACAGGTCGTCGACGTCGAGACGACCATCCACGAGCCCGCCTGACGGACCCGCACCGCGCGCCCCGCAGCCGGCGGGGCGGAGTCGCGCCGAGCCTCCTGGCCGGTCGGGAGCCGTTGACCGACGTGCTGGACGTGTCCAGGGTCGAGGGGCAGACTGACCCGAACGGTACGCCCCCGGGTTGCCCGGCCAGGTCGGTGCAACGGGGCACTCGATGCGAAGGAGCACCATGACCGACACGCAGGCGGACCAACTCGCCGCCATCTCGGACATCGTCCACGGAGCCCGAACCGCCCTCCTGACCACGGTCAGCGAGGACGGGTCCCTGCACGCACGACCGCTCGCGGTGCAGGACAAGACCTTCCACCGCACCCTGCGCTTCCTGGTGCAGGACGGCAGCGAGAAGGTCGCCGACATCGCCAGGAACCCGCACGTCAACGTCGCGATCGAGTCCCAGGGCGGCTACCTCTCCATCGCGGGGACGGCCACGGTCACCCAGGACGACTCGGTCATCGACGAGCTGTGGTCGCCGTTCGCCGAGGCCTGGTTCCCGGACGGGCGGGACGACCCCTCGATCCGGCTCCTCACCGTCGAGGGCGACTCGGTCGAGTACTGGACGCAGGACTCCGGCAAGGTCGGCACCCTCGTGCAGACGATGAAGGCCGCGCTCGGGCGGGAGTCCCAGCCCGACGTCGGCAGCCACGGCACGGTCGAGCTCTAGCGGGCGAGGGGCCTCGCACGGCGCGCGATCACGCAGCCGGTGCGAGGTCCCTCACTCCGTGCAGCGGTGCGAGCGGACGCGCTGTCACGGGGGGCCGAGCAGCCACAGCACCGCGACGAGCACCGGCTGCCCGAGCACCGCGCACGTCACCAGCGTCCACCGCATCCACGGCTTCGCGACGAGCTCCGGCGACCCGAGCAGCGGCGCGAGCGGCATGAGCAGCCGCGGCGTGGAGGCCATCGGCAGCGACACCGCGAAGACGTACAGCGCGTAGGCCCCCGAGAACACCAGCGTGGTGGTCCCCAGCCTGCGGGTCGACCGTCGCAGCAGCCACACCGGGTACCCGACGAGCAGCCCGATCACGATCATGACCCCGCCGACGCCGAGCCACTTCGCCGTCGTGAGGAACCACGGCGTCAGCGGCATGAAGTCGACGCGCCCGATGAAGTTCACCCACCAGGACATCTCCGTCGCCAGGTAGGCGTCCGGCTGCCCGGTCACGTGCGCCGCCACGAACGGCCACGCCAGCCCGGCCGCCACCATCGCCACGCCGGCCCCGACGACCCGCAGCAGTTCGCCGAGCGGGAACCCGTCGAGCACGCGGACGGACCCGCGGCGCAGCTGGACCAGTCGGATCAGGGCGACCACGCCGAGTGTCAGCGGCAGCGCCAGGGCCCCCGGGCGGGTGAAGGCGGCGGCGACCCCGAGCAGCGTCAGCAGCCCGTACCGCCGGTGCTCCAGCGCCAGGAGCGCGCCGAACGTCAGCGCGAGGAACGTGCTCTCCGCGTACCCGACCTGCAACAGGAAGGACAGCGGTCCACACGTGAAGAAGAAGACCGCCCACATGGCGGCTGCGTCACCGGCACGTTCGCGGACGAGTCGGTGCAGGAGCAGCGCGGCGACGAACCCGGCGATCACGGCCACCGCCGGTGCGCCGACGTCGAACGGCAGCCCGGTCGACACGGTCAGCAGCCGGATGGTGAACGGGAACGCGGGCAGGAACGCCCAGGCGTTCTGCGCGACGTGCCCGGCGGCGTCGAGCGGCAGCGTGGTCGGGTAGCCGTGCAGCGAGATCTGCTCGTAGTACTGGCCGTCCCAGGACGTGAGGAACCGCAGGAACCCGTGCTCGTTCCCCCAGATCGCGTTCTCCGGTTGCGAGCGCGCCATCAGCGGGTACGCCAACGCCAGCCAGAGCGTCGACACGAGACGACCGCCGGTCCAGACCAGCAGCACGGCGGCCCACGCGGGGAGGCTCGCCACCGCGTCGATCGCACGGCGTCGACCGGTCGCGATCGACTGCGGCAGGGTCCCCTCGAGACGGGTCACGTGTGTGTCCCACGTCGTTCGGGCAGAGCAGACGGCACCACAGCAGGGTAGCGAGGGAACGCTGGACGGTCGCCGTCGGCCTCGGCCGACACGCGGCGGGGACCGGACGGGAGGCTCGCCGACGCGTTGTGCAGGCCGGAAAGCGCGTGTCCCGTGGCCGGCCGCGGCAGCGGTGGCGGCCCTAGCCTGGAGGCGCCGTCCGTTCGACCCCGTTCGTTCGACCCCGTTCGTTCGACCCCGTTCGTTCGACCCCGTCCGTTCGACCCCGTCCGTTCGAATCCAGGAGGACCCACCGTGCCGAAGACCGCCATCGTGACCGACAACGCCCCGAAGCCTGCCGGCCCCTACAGCCAGGGCATCGTCGCCAACGGCTTCCTGTACACCGCCGGGTTCGGCCCGCAGGACCCGGCCACCGGGGCGATGGCCGAGGACGTCGCCGGGCAGACCGCGCAGGTGCTCGCGAACGTGGCGGCCGTCCTCGCCGAGCACGGAGCCACCCTCGACGACGTCGTGAAGTCGACCGTGCACCTCGAGCACTCCGACCGCGACTTCCCGGCCTTCAACGAGGAGTACGCCAAGCACTTCACGGCGCCGTACCCCGTGCGCACCACGGTGCAGTCGCACCTCGCCGGCATCCTCGTGGAGATCGACGTCGTGGCGGTGCTGCCCAGCGCGTCCTGACGCCGTCACACGCATCGACCCCCGGTCAGCCGGCTCTGCGGAGTCCCTGGCCGGGGGTCGCGTGCGTCAGGGCGCCGTCGCGGAGCACCGGGACGCCGGCGACCAGGACGTCGTCGATGCCCTCGGCCAGGAGCATCGGGAGCGCGTAGGTCGAACGGGCTGCCACCCGGGCCGGGTCCACGACGACGAGGTCCGCGACCGCCCCGACCGCGACCGTGCCGCGGTCGCCCAGGCGGTGACGTTCCGCGGCGGTCGTCGCGAGGTGGCGTGCCGCCTCGGCCCAGCTGAGCCGCCCGGGCACCGCGTACTCCTCGAGGTACCGCGCGAAGGTGCCGTACGCCCGGGGATGCGGGTGCGTGCCGACGAAGATGCCGTCGGACCCGGCGGTGTGTCCCGGTCGGCGGAACAACGGCGCGAGGTCGTCGGCGCTCCTCGGCGCGGGGACCCGCATCACGACGGTCACCTGCGACGACGACGCCACCAGCACGTCGAGGGCGAGGTCCACGGGGTCCGTGCCCGTCACGGCGGCCGCCTCGGTGAGCGTCCGGCCCTGCAGCGCGTGGAACGCCGACGCGGGCACGTGCGACAGCGTCACCTGGTCGGCCCACCCGGCACCGAGGTCAGCACGTCCGAGCACCCGGTCGAGCACGGCCGCGCGGACACGGGCACGCCCGGCGGGGTCCCCTGTCGCCGCCGCCAGGTCGCTCGTGCCCGGTCGCGCCAGCTCGGCCGGCAGCAGCAACATCGACAGGATCGTGCACCCGCGGGAGTACGGGTACGCGTCGAAGGACATCGGCGCGCCCGACCGCTCCAGGTCGTCGAGGACCCCGAGCACCAGGTCGACGGGCGCGTGCAGGTGCGACACGTGCGCACGGACCCCGGTGGCGCGGACGACCGACGCGATCTCCTCGAGGCCGACCCGGGCGTTCGCCTCGTACCCGCCGCGCATGTGCGACACGTACAGCCCGTCGGCGTCGGCCACCTCGACGCACAGCGCCGTCAGCTCCGCCGTGTCCGCGTACAGCCCCGGCACGTAGTCGAGCCCGGTGGACAGCCCGACCGCGCCCTCGTCGAGGCCGTTGCGGACGAGGGTGCGCATCGCGCGGAGCTCGTCCGGGGCCGCGGCGCCCGGACCGTCCCCGCGCACCAGGTGCCGGACCGTGCCGGCGGGCACGAGCGTCGCCACGTTGAGCGGGGTCGTGCCGTCGTACGTCGCGAGCAGGTCCCCGACGCCACCGCCGTCGTGGTGCTGGTGCTCGCCGTCGATCGCGCCGAAGGAGGTCCGGGCCCAGACCCCGTCGCCCGGGGCGGGACCGACGCCGTCCTGCCCGGTGACGATCGTCGTGACGCCCTGCCGGAGGAGCGCGAGCTGTACCTCGGGCTCGAACACGAGGGCACCGGCATGCGAGTGCGCGTCGACGAACCCGGGCAGCACGAGGCGCTCGCCGCACTCGACGACGACGGCACCGGATGGCTCAGGGACAGCGGGTGCGATGCGGGTGATGCGGTCGTCCTCGACCAGGACGTCGGCGAGCCGCACCCCGTCGTCGTCGACCACGGAGCCGCCGCGGAGCAGGACCGTCGTCATCGGGGCAGTCCACGCAGGAGCTGCCCGGCTCGGACCCGGAGCGCGTCGAGGTCACCGGTGTGCAGGGCGTCCCCGACGAGCGGCGACCCCAGCCCGACGGCGACGGCCCCGGCGGCGAGGTAGTCGGCCGCGTCGTCCAGCCCGATGCCACCGGTCGGGATGACGTCCACGAAGTCGAGCGGGGCGAGGACCTGCCGCAGGAACGCCGGACCACCGAGCTGTGCGGCCGGGAACACCTTGACCGCCCGGGCACCGAGCTGCCAGGCACGCACGATCTCCGTCGGCGTCGCAGCGCCCGGGTACCAACCGAGGCCGCGCTCGTGGGCGCGCTCGCCGATGACCGGGTCGGTGTGCGGACTCACGGCGAACACCGCACCCGCCGCGGCTGCGTCGTCGAGCTGGCGGGTGTCCATGACCGTCCCGACACCGACCGACGCCTCGCTGCCGTACCGGTCGACGGCCCAGGCGATGCCCTCGCGCCAGCGCGGGGTGTTCGTCGTGATCTCGATCGCCAGGACACCGGCCTCGACCAGGGTGCGGACGACGTCCTCGACGTGCTCGCCGGTCCCGCCGCGCAGGATCGCGATCGCGGGTCCCGCCTGGTGCCGGTGGCGCCCGCGGGCGCCGGCGGTCGTGGTGCTGGGTGCGGGGTCGGTCATCGTGCGCGTCCTCGTGCTCGTGGGTGGGCGGGGGGTCGGTCAGCGGTCGACGCGGTCGTGGACGGCGTGGACGGCGTGGACGGCGTGGTCGACGTCTCCGGGGGCGACGAGCCCGAGCGCGCCGGGGTCCGGTCGTCGCCAGTCGCCGTGCACCGTGCAGGCGAGGGCTCCGGCGTCGGCAGCCGCGTCGAGGGCCTCGGCCGGGGAGCGCCCCGCGAGGTCGGCGGCGAGCCACGCGGCGACGAAGGCGTCCCCGGCGCCGACCGGGTCCACCACGGCGACCGGGCTGGCCGCGCGACGGTGGATCGTGCCCGCGACGGACGCCACCGCGCCGCGCGAGCCGAGCTTCACGACGGCGGTGCCGTTCGCGAGCGCGGCGAGCTCGTGCGCCAGGGCCTCGTCGTCCCCGGGGCGTTCGTCCCGCCCGAGGACGAGCCGGGCCTCGTCGTCACCGGCGAAGACGACCGCGGCCCGGGCAGCGACGGCGCGGTACCACCCCCGCCCGGTCACGTCGTCGACGAGCTTCGGTCGGTGGTTGACGTCGAACGACACGGGGACACCGGCGTCGGTGGCACGCACGACCGCCGCGTGCACGGTCTCGCGGGCGGTGTCGGAGAGCGCGAGGGTGATGCCGGTGAGGTGGAGCAGCGCGGCCCGTTCGACGAGTCCGGACGGCAGGTCGCCGGGCGCGAACGCCGACGCCGCCGAGCCCCGGCGGTGGTAGGTCACCCGCGTGCGGCCGTCCGGCAGCCGCTCCTTCATCATGATGCCGGTCGACCGCTCCGGGTCCCGCACGCCGACGACCTCGACGCCCTGGGCCGCCACGTCCGCCAGCACACGGTCCCCGGCGGGGTCCACCCCGACCCGACCGACCCACGTCACGGGGACACCGGCATGCGCCAGGCCGATCGCGACGTTGCTCTCGGCGCCGCCGGTGTCGACGCGCATCGTGTCGAGCTCGACCAGGGCGCCGTGGCCGCCGAGCAGCAGCATCGTCTCGCCGAAGGTCAGCACCCCGGTCGCCCCGGTCGCCCCGGTCACCGTGGGCTCCTGGCGAGTGCGAGCTGGGCGGAGGACGACCCGAGCGCGACCGAGATCTCCAGCGCGGTGCGGACCACGCCGTCGCCGAGCTCGCGGACGGCCGAGGCGCGGAACCCGGAGGCCAGGCCCGAGATGCTCATGGCACCGACCACCTGGTTCGCGTGGTCGAGCACCGGTGCCGCGACGCACCGGATGTCCGGCTCGTTCTCCCGGTCGTCGATGCCGTAGCCGCGGTCCCGCGTCCGTCCGATCTCCTGGCGCCAGCGGTCGTCGTCGGTGATCGAGTGCTCGGTCACCGCGGTGGCGGGCGTCGCGAGGACCCGGCCGAGCAGGTCCGGGTCGCCGAACGCCACCATCGCCTTGCCCGATGCCGTGTTGCGCATCGGCAGGCGGTTCCCGATCCGGGAGCCCATCCGGACGGTCCCGCGGGTCTCGACCTTGTCGACGTAGACGATGTCGGTGCCGTCCGGCACGACGAGGTGGCACGTCAGCCCGGTCTGCTCGGCGGTGCGCCGGAGGAACGGGGCCGCGGCCGCACGCAGGTCGATGCCCTCGAGGTAGCTCTGCCCGAGGAGCAGCGACCCGAGCCCGAGCGTGAAGCCCGCGTCCGCGGTCCGCCGGAGCAGGTCGTTCTCGAGCATCGGGGCCGTCAGCCGCAGGACGGTGGACTTCGACGTGCCGAGCTCCCCGCTCAGCGTGGTGAGGCTGACCGACGGCGCACCGTTCCGGGTCCGGTCCGCGACGAGGTCGAGGATGCGCAGGCCCCGGCGCAGCGAGAGCGCGGCGTTCCGGACGGGGGCCTCGGCATCGGCGGCGTTCGGCTCCACGGCGCGCATCAGAACCACGTCGTGATCGTCTCGAGCACGGTGTCGTCGTCGTCGACCACCTGGACGGCCCGCCACTTGTCGAACACCGTGCATGGGTGCGAGATCCCGAACACGACGACGTCGCCGGGCGTCACCACGACCTCCGGTGCCAGCGCGAGGTAGCAGTGCTGGTCGTCGAGGCGGGTGACGGTGACCGCCCCGGGAGCCGGCGCGGTCCCGGGGAGCCGCTCCGAGCCTCCTGGCCGGATCTGCCGCACGACGGGCAGGCCCTCGTCGAACGAGATGTCGCGCTTGCCGACCGCGACGAGTGCCAGGCCGGGTTCCGGGCACGAGGTGACCCGGCCCCAGACCTCGATCGCGGGGCGCAACGAGCCCTCGGCGGGGTGCCGGCCGAAGGGTGTGCGGGCGGCGTAGAAGCCGTCGTCGTGGGTCAGGGACGCGCCGGAGCGGAGCACGACGTCGAGGTCGGCCGGTCGGTCTGCGACTGCGTCGCGCACGGCGTCGAACCATGCGCTGCCGCCCATGCTCAGCAGCGCGCGCTCGCCGGGGACCAGGTGGCGGACGGCGGCCGCGACGGCGAGGACGCCCGAGACGTAGGCGCGTGCGGCGTCGACGTCGGGCAGGCCGCCCTCGTAGCCGGCGACGCCGCGGAGGACGACGCCGGGCCCTGCTCCGGCTGCTGCCTCGGCGACCTCGATCGCCGCCTCGGGGGAACGGACCCCGGTGCGGCCGCCCACGAAGCCGACCTCGACGACGACCTGCGCCGCTCCGTCGACGGCCCGGGCGGCGTCGGCCGCGGCACGGACACCGGCGGACGAGTCGACCCAGCAGAGGACGTCCGATGCCGGGTCAACGGCCCGGCGGGAGGCGAGCCAGCGGAGTCCGGCGGGGTCGAGCACCTCGTTCGCGACGAGGAGGTGGCGCAGCCCGTGCTCCCACGCGACCATGGCCTGCTGCACCGAGGCGACCGTGACGCCCCACGCGCCGGCGTCGACCTGGCGGTGGGCGAGGGCCGGGGCCATGTGCGTCTTCATGTGCGGCGCGAAGAGCATGTCGTGGCGCTCGACCCAGGCCTGCATGACGGCCGTGTTCGACGCCAGGGCGGTCTCGCGGAGCGTCATCACGGGCAGATGCGCGTCGTCGAGGACGTGCCGGTGCGTGGTGCTGCTGCCCGGTTCCGGTGCGCCCTTCGTGGTCACGGTGGCGGGGGTGGTCGGCATCGATCCTCCTGTCGCGTCCGGTCGGTCGACGGGGTCCACGTTCGTGCAGGCACGGGGCGCCGGACAACGTCGTCCGGCCCAGCGTTCCACGCTGCAGAACCTCGCGCCAGGGGCAGCGCCAGGGGCAGCGCCTGGCGGCGCTGGCGGCGCCTGGCGGCGCCTGGCGTCACCGTGGCGGACCCAGGCATAGCATTCCTGGGACATGACGACGACGACATCGGCCAGACGACGCACGGGCAGCACGGCGGTGGCGGTGCTCGTCGCCGGGACGTTCTTCATGGAGCTCCTCGACGGCACGATCCTCGCCACCGCGGCCCCGGCGATGGGGCGGGACCTCGGGGTCGACTCGGCGGCGATCGGCATCGCGATCACCGCCTACCTCGTGACCCTCGCCGTGCTCATCCCGGTGAGCGGGTGGCTGACGGACCGGATCGGCTCGCGGACGGTGTTCGCGGCGGCGATCGCGGTGTTCACCGTCGCCTCGGGGCTGTGCGCGCTGTCCACCGGCCTCGTCGACCTCACGCTCTGGCGGGTCCTGCAGGGCGTCGGCGGCGCGCTGATGGTGCCCGTCGGGCGGCTCGTCGTGCTCCGGAGCGCCGGCAAGGACCAGCTCGTCACGGCCATCGCGATCCTGACCTGGCCGGCCCTGGCGGCACCGATCATCGCGCCGTTCATCGGCGGGGTGCTCGTCGACACCCTCACCTGGCACTGGATCTTCCTCGTCAACCTGCCGCTCGGGGCGATCGCGTTCGTCGCCGCGCTCGTGCTCGTGCCGCAGGAGCGGGCCGCCCAGCGCGTGCCGTTCGACTGGCTCGGGTCGCTGCTCGCGTGTTTCGGTCTCGGCGCCCTCGTGGTGATGGCCTCGCTGCTGGCGCTCGACACCGTGCCGGTGGTGGCCGTGGTCGTGTCCGGTGTCGTCGGAGCGGTCTGCACGTGGCTCGCCATCCGGCACTTCCGCCGCGCGCCGCACCCGATCATGGGGCTCGACGCGTTCCGGCTCGAGACCTTCCGGGTGTCGCACGCCGGCGGCAGCCTGTTCCGTCTGGCCGTCTCCGCGGTGCCGTTCGTGCTGCCGCTGCTGTTCCAGGACGCCTGGGGGTGGTCGGCGCTCGAGGCCGGCAGCGCCGTGCTGTTCGTCTTCGTCGGCAACCTCGGCATCAAGCCCGCGACCACCCCGCTGCTGCGCTGGTTCGGGTACCGGCCCGTGGTCATCGTGTCCGCCGGGGTCGCCGCGCTGACCGTCGTGGCGATGGCCTTCCTGACGCCGGACACCCCGTTCTGGCTGCTCGCCGTGCTCCTCGTGGTGAGCGGAGCCGCGCGGTCCGTCGGCTTCACCGCGTACAACACGATCGCCTTCGCCGACGTCGAGCAGGCCGACATGACCCCGGCGAACACGCTGTCCTCGACGCTGCAGCAGACCGCGGCCGGGTTCGGGGTGGCCGTCGCGGCCGTGGTCATCCGGGCGGGCGCCGGGCTCCAGGGCTCCGGGGCCTACGCCGTCGCCTTCTGGGTCATCGCCGCGCTGCTCGTCGTGGCCCTGGTCGAGGGCGTGCTGATGAGCCGCTCCGCCGGCGAGGCCATCCGTCCTGCCCGTCGGCAGCGGGTGCGGGCCTGACCGTTCCCGCACCGGTCGTGCAGACGGGCGCCTGTCCGCGCGCTCGTCACGCGGACGCCGGCGCGGGCGCGGGCGTGTGCGGGCGCCTGTTCGCGCGCTCGTCACGCGGACGAAACCGCCAGCCGATACAGTCACAGCAACTGCTTGCCGACGCCGAGTACCGTTGCGCCGGCAGACTGAGCGGGACGCAGGGACCCGGCTCCGGAAGGAAGGCAGCATGCCCGTGCCAGACCACGAGGGGACCATCCCGATGGACACCGACGTCCAACCCACCGCCATCCGCGTCGTCAGCTACAACCTGCGGGAGCACACGGCGAACAGCGAGCTCGCCGCCCTCGCCGAGTCGTCCCAGGCCGACGTGCTCTGCGTGCAGGAGTGCGACAGCAACGACCTGGCGCCGTCGATCGGCGGCCTGACCCTCGCTGCGTCGACCAAGGCGAACCGCCTCGGCCTCGCCATCTACAAGCGCGACGACCGCTTCGAGCTCCGGGACTTCCGCGTGCACTCGCTGCAGAAGTCCCTGCACGACCGGGTCCTCGCACCCGCGCACGAGCGGCTCATCGCCATGCACCTCCGCGACGCCGAGGCCGACACCGACGTCATCGTCGCCTCGTTCCACGCCTCGCCGCTCACCGCCACGAACTCGCTGCGCCGCAAGCAGATCGAGGCCGCGCACCAGTTCGTCCGCGACCTCTCGAGCGAGGCCCCGGCGATCATGGTCGGCGACTTCAACTACCCCTGGTTCCAGACGAACCTGCGCCGGAAGATCGAGTCGCACGGCTTCGCGCTGTCGCTGTCGGACCAGCCGACGTACCTGCGCTACCGCAAGTTCACCGGGCACTTCGACTTCGCCACGAGCGTCGGACTGCACATCGCCGGCGTGGAGACCCTGCCCGCCGGCATCTCCGACCACCGGCCGATCCTGGTGCGGGCGCACTACGAGACCTCGGCGGCTGCCGGCGCGGGCTCGTCCGCCACGGGCGCCGTCGCGGCCGACCCCGCCGCCTGACCCACGCCGCCCGCCCTGCCCCTCTCGCCCGCCCGGTTCGAGTGGTCAGGACACCCCGCTGGGTGGTCGCCGAGCGGGCGCAGCCCGTCGCTCGGCGACGCTCCGCCCGACGTCCCCTGACCGCTCGGCGGACCTGAGCGGGGCGTCGTGACCGGTCGGCGGGCCGCAGGGTGCGGTTCGGGCGCGCACCGAGCCTCCCGTCCTCACCAGCGCGAGTGGGCGCTGCTCGTCGCTCCACAGCCGGGAGGCTCGGTGCGGCCCCGCCGCACCGGCGCGAGTGGGCGCGACACCCCGTCGGGTGGTCGCCGAGCGGGCGCAGCCCGTCGCTCGGCGACGCTCCGCCCGACGTCCGCTGACCGCTCGGCGGACGTGAGCGGGGTGTCGTGACCGGTCGGCGGGCCGCAGGGGGCGGGACGAGCGTGCGTCGAGCCTCCCGTCCGGATCGCGTCAGTGAGATCGCACTTCGTGTCGCCGGGGGTGCGGGGGAGGCGGCACGAACTGCGACCTCACCAGCGCGAGTGGGCGCCGCTCGTCGCTCCGCAGCCGGGAGGCTCGGTGCGGCCCCGCCGCACCAGCGCGAGTGGGCTCGACACCCCGTCGGGTGGGCGCCGAGTGGGCGCAGCCCGTCGGTCGGCGGCCTCGCGGCCGACGACGAGCGACCGCTCGCCGGACGTGAGCGGGGTGTCGTGACCGGTCGGGAGGCTCGGCGTGGCCCCGCCTCGCCCGACCGCCCGACCGCCCGACCGCCCGACCGCCCGACTGCCCGCCCGTCGCCCGTCGCCCGACCGCGCCAAACCGCCGGGTGAGATCGCAGTCCGTGTCGCCTCCGGATCGGGGGAGGCGACACGAAGTGCGATCTCGGCGCAGTCTGCGCCCGCGTCAGCGACGGAGCGTCGCGCGCGCCAGGCGGTTGCCGACGAACTGGCCGAGCTGCACGATGACGACGATCGCGGCCACCGAGACGTAGACGATCCACCAGTCGTAGCGCTGCGAGCCGTAGGTGATCGCGTACTCGCCCAGGCCGCCGCCGCCGATGAGCGCACCCTGCGCGGTCATGTCCACGATGCCGATGAAGATGAACGTGTACCCGAGGATGAGCGGCCCGAGGCCCTCGGGGATGAGCACGGTCAGCAGGATCGACACCGGGTGCGCGCCGGAGGCCCGTGCGGCCTCGACCACGCCGGGGTCGACCGACAGCAGGTTCTGCTCCACGATGCGGGCGACGGCGAACGACGCCGCGAGGGAGATCGCGAACGTGACCGCGGGCACGCCGATCGTGGTCTGCACGACGACGCGGGACAGTGGTGCGATCGCGGCGAGGAAGATCACGAACGGGATGGGTCGCACCAGGTTCACGAGCAGGTTGATCACCGTGTACGCGGTGCGGCTGCCGAGCAGGTTGCCCGGCCGGGTGGCGTACAGGGCGAGGCCGAGCGCCAGGCCGATGAGCCCGGCGATCACCAGCGAGACGATCGACATGACGATGGTGTCGCGCACCGACGACAGGAACACGTCGAACGTGTCGATCACGCTCTGGAAGGAGTTGTTCATCGTCCGTCCTCCTCATCGGTGGTGACACCCGCGGCGCGGAGTGCGGAGACCGCGGCGTCGACCGCGCCGGACCCCGGCCCAGCGCCGGCCCCGGCGTCGGCCAGCTCGTACGTGAGCGACCCGATCCGGCGCTCCCGGATCTCGCCCACGCCGCCGTAGACCAGCTCCGCCGTGACGCCCGCGGTGCGGAACGCCTGGTCGATGCGGTTCTGCAGCCCGGCCTCGTCGGTGATCTGCACCGTGACGAGGCGCCCCGGGTGCCGTTCCCGCAGCCGCACCAGCGTCTCCGCGGAGGGCCGGTCGTGCAGGGCGGTGCGGACGAAGCGCTGCGCGGCCTGGGTCTGCGGCGTGGAGAACACGTCGTAGACGTCGCCGACCTCGACCACGCGGCCCTGCTCCATGACGGCGACCCGGTCGGCGATCTGCCGGACGGCGTCCATCTCGTGCGTGATGACGATGATCGTGACGCCGAGCTCCCGGTTCACCCGGCGGAGGAGCGCGAGCACCTCCGAGGTGGTCTCCGGGTCGAGCGCGCTCGTGGCCTCGTCCGCCAGCAGCAGCTCGGGATTGGACGCCAGCGCCCGGGCGATGCCGACGCGCTGCTTCTGCCCGCCGGAGAGCTGCTCGGGGTAGGCGTGGGCGCGGTCGAGCAGCCCCACGAAGTCGAGCAGTTCGGCCACGCGTCGGTCCCGCTCGTCCTTGGCGACACCGGCGACCTTGAGCGGGTACGCCACGTTGCCGGCGATGGTGCGGGAGCGGAACAGGTTGAACTGCTGGAAGATCATCCCGATCCGGCGCCGGGCCAGACGGCGGTCCCGCTCGGGGATCGCCGTCAGCTCCTGGCCGGCGACCGTGACCGTGCCCGCCGTGGGCAGTTCGAGTGCGTTGACCAGGCGGACCAGGGTGGACTTGCCGGCGCCGGAGTACCCGATGACGCCGAGGACCTCACCCTGTTCGACGTCGAGGGTGACGTCCTCGACGGCGGCGACGGTCTCGCCGGTGTCGGCGCGGCGGTAGCTCTTGGAGACACCGCGGAGTTCGACGAGGGCAGCCACTACTTCGTTGCCGCCTTCGCGTCCTTCTCGACCGCCGAGAGCTCCTGCTGCAGGGCAGCGGGGCTCTCGTCGCTCGGCACCGCGTCGGGGTAGTCCTTCGCGAACACCTCCTGCACGGCGTCGTCCTGGAACAGCTTCGCGAGCGCGAGGTAGGTCGGGTTGTCCTTGTCGGCGTTCCGCGCGGCGAACACGTTCACGTACGGGGCAGCCGAGGCGCTCTTCGGGTCGTCCTGGAAGATCGCGTCCTTGGTGTCGAGCCCGGCGGACGTGGCGAAGTTCACGTTGACGATCGAGCCCTCGACCGAGCCCTGCTGCAGCGCGTTCGCGGTCTGCGAGGCGTCGAGCGGCTGGACGTCGACCTTGTGCGAGGTGATGTCGGCGACCGTGGAGAACGCGTTGCCGCCGTCCTTGAGCTCGAGCAGCTCGGCCGACTGCAGCACCAGGAGCGCACGGGCCTCGTTGATGGCGTCGTTCGGGATCGCGATCTTCGCGCCCTCGGCGAAGTCCTTGACGTCCGAGACCTTGGTCGAGTACAGCGGCAGCGGGTAGACGGCCGTCGCGCCGATCGGCTGCAGGTCGTCGTCCGAGGTGACGTTGTAGTTCGCCAGGTACTGGATGTGCTGGAACTGGTTGAGGTCGACCTGCTCGTCCTTGAGCGCGGGGTTCGGCAGCGAGTAGTCCGAGAAGTTCTTGAGCTGCACGGTGACGTTCAGGTCCTTCTTCGCCAGGTCCACGTACGTCTTCCAGTACGGCAGGGACTTGTCCGAGACACCGATCGACACGGTCTTCGGCGCTGCGCTCGACGCGGACCCGGCGGTGTCGTCGCCACCGTTCCGGACGGCGACCACGACGATCGCGACGATGATCGCGACGACGACGACCGCGGCGGCGACGATCCAGCCGATCGGGCGCTTGCGCTTCGGCTTGGCGGGCAGTGCGGGTGCGGTCATGGGGTGCTCCTCGTGGGTCGGCGGGGTCACACGCTCGTGGACTGACCACGAGTGTGGCCGCCGACGGGAGCACGGTCGACTTGCGTTCCGTCGTGTTACGCGCAGCCGACGCGGCGCACGGCAGCCCACGCGGAGCCCGCGCAGCCGACGCGGCAGCTCCACGCGGAGCCCGCGCAGCCGACGCGGCAGCTCCACGCGGAGCCCGCGCAGCCGACGCGGGCAGACTCGGACGGGTGCGCAGCATCGAACTCGTCCTCGACGGCCCCTCGGACGCGGCGGTGCGCGCGCTGTGGCAGACCCTCGTCGCCGCGGAGCTCCCGAGCCTCGGCCACTCCGGCACGAACGACCCGCACGTCACACTCGCCGCGGGGGAGACGCTGCCCGTCCCGACCGAGGTCGACGCCGCCCTGCCCGAGGCCCTGCGCGTGGCCGGTGTCCTGCTCTTCCCCGCCGGCCCCGGGCGCCACGTGCTCGGCCTCGGCGTGGTCGTCGACGAGCCGCTCGCCCGTTTCCACCGCGCGGTCCACACCGCCGCTCCCGGGTCCCTCGACTCGTCGCTCCCCGGCCGCTGGGCCCCGCACGTCACCCTCGCCCGCCGCATCCGCGACGTCGACCTGCCCGCGGCGCTCCGGGTGCTCACCGCCGACGCGCCCCTGCCCGAGGTGCTCACCGTCGGCGGCCTCCGCCACTGGGACGGCGACGCGAAGGTGGTCACCCCGCTGCCGTGAGCCGCGTGGCGGACCGGTGGCGGGCCTCCCGGCCGGTCTGGAGGCTCGGATCAGGCCCGCAGGACCCGCTCACCGAACGCCGACGCGAACGTCCGGTGCGGGTCGGCCCGCGCGATGAGCGCGCGGACGTCCGGCAGACGCGGGTAGAGGGCCTCGACCGCGTCGCCGTCGAGGGAGCTCATCTTGCCCCAGTGCGGGCGGCCGCCGAGGGGAGCGAGCCGGGCCTCGAGGTCGGGGAGCAGGGCGGCGACCTCCTCGGGGTGCTTCTGCCAGGTGAAGGCGATGCAGAAGGTGTCCTCGCCCTGGGACGGGCTGAGCCACAGGTCGTCGGTGGCCATCGTGCGGAGCTCGGCGACGTGCAGGTGCGGCTGGATGCGGTCGGCCAGGCCGCGGAGGGCGTCGAGCGCCGCCGCCGCGTGGCGGAGCGGGACGAAGTGCTCGCTCTGCACCTCGGAGCCGTGCGAGGGGACGGAGTCGATGGGGAAGTGCGGCAGGCGGTCCCACCACGGGCCGACGGAGCCGTCGCGTGCGGTGTGGTGGTCGTCGCCGGGGGATCCGGGCAGTCGCGGGACGCCGAACAGGGTGTCGGGGACGTCCTCGGTCGTGTCGACGCGGGACTTCACGAGGACCTCGCTGACCTCGTCGCCGAACCGGGTGTAGGCGCAGACGGAGTAGCCGGCGGCGTGGATCTCGGCGGCGTGGTCGAGGAACGTGCGCCAGGGGAACGGGCCGTAGGTGTCCTGGCGCATCCGGTACGCGGGTTCGACGTCGAGCGTGACCCGGGTGACGATGCCGAACAGCCCGAGGTGCAGGACGCTGCCGGCGAAGTCGGCGTCGCCGCGGCGGAGCGTGCGGGTGCTGCCGTCGGGGCCGACGACCTCGAGTGCCCGGACCGCGGTGGACAGCGAGCCGAGGGTCGTGCCGGAGCCGTGCGTGCCGGTGGCGATCGCACCGCCGACGGAGATGTGGGGGAGCGACCCCATGTTGTGCAGGGCGAGGCCGGCGGCGTCGAGCTCGGGGGCGACCCGGCCGTAGCGGGTGCCGGCGCCGAGGGTGACGGTGGTGCCGTCGTCACCGATCACCAGGTCGGTGGGGACGCCGGTCAGGTCGAGCAGCACGCCGGGGGTGTCAGCGACGTCGTTGAACGAGTGGCGTGTGCCGAGCCCGTGGACGCGCGGTGCCCGGGCGACGACGCCGGCGACCTCGTCGAGGGAGGTCGGACGGACGACGCGCTCCGCGGTGTAGGTGACGGTGCCGGACCAGTTGAGCTCGCTCGTCATCGAGTGCATGCGCCCACGATGCCACCTGCCGGTGTGCGGCGGGGAGGCGCATGCGGCGTCGGCTGGCGCCGCACAACGGAAACCGGCTCGATCCGCGGATGTCCGTGGTTCGAGCCGGTTCGGGTGGTGCGACGCCGATCTGCGCCGCAGCCGCAGCCGCAGCCGCAGCAGCCGCAGCCGCCGCCGCGCGCTAGTGCGCCATCGGGGGCGTCGGGGCGCCCTCGGGGACGACGGGCTTCCGCACGAAGCAGGCCGCCAGGATCGTGAACAGCGAGATGATCCCACCGACGAAGAACGCGGTGCGGACGCCCGAGGACGTCGCCTCGGCCAGGCCGTCCGCGCCGGAACCCGCAGTCGCCGTCGCGGCGCCGATCGTCAGGAGCGTGATGAACAGGGCGGTGCCGGCAGCCCCGGCGAGCTGCTGCGCCGTGCCGAGCACCGCGCTGCCGTGCGAGTAGAGCTTCGGGGGCAGGCCGCCGAGCGCCGCGGTGAACAGCGGCGTGAAGCTCAGCGCGAGGCCGATGCTCAGGACGACGTGTGCGGCGAGGACGAACCACACGTCCGTGTCCGTGCCGACGGTCGACAGCGCGAAGAGCACGACGCTGATGATGACCGCGCCGGGGATCAGGAGCACCCGGGGACCACGTCGGTCGTAGATGCGGCCGACGATCGGGGACAGCAGCCCCATCAGCAGGCCACCGGAGAGCAGGAGCAGTCCGACGTTCAGGACCTCGAGCCCGAGGACGCGCTCGAGGTAGATCGGCAGCAGGATCAGCGTGCCGAGCATCACCAGGAAGCTCAGGCCCATCCCGACGATCGGGACGGTGAAGCCCTTCGTCTGGAACGTGCGCAGGTCGAGCAGGGCGCTGTCGGTGCGCTGCAGGCGCGTCTGCCGGACGATGAACAGCGCCAGGCCGACGGCGCCGACGACCAGGGCGGTGACCGGCATGACCGGGCCGGTCGTCGCGATCTCACCGATGCTGGACAGGCCGTAGACGATCCCGCCGAACGCGAACGCCGACAGGATGACGGAGACCACGTCGAGCGGCGCCTTGCGCGGGGTGCCGACGTTGCGGACCTTCACCATGCCGAGGATCAGCGCGGCGACGGCGATCGGCAGCACGAACCCGAACAGCCACCGCCACGAGAACGCGTTGAGGATCAGGCCGGAGATCGTCGGGCCGACGGCGGGGGCGACCGAGATGACGATCGAGATGTTGCCCATCACGCGGCCGCGGTGCGCGGGGTCGATGAGGGTCAGGACGGTGGTCATGAGCAGCGGCATCATGATCGCGGTGCCGCTGGCCTGCACGATGCGGCCGATGAGCAGCACGGAGAACCCGGGGGCGAGCAACGCGATGAGGGTGCCGGCGGAGAACAGGCTCATCGCCCAGACGAACACCGGCCGGGTGTTGAAGCGCTGGATCAGGAACCCGGTGATCGGGATGACGACGGCCATCGTCAGCAGGAAGCCGGTCGTCAGCCACTGCCCGGTCGCGGCGCTGATGTCGAGGTCGTCCATGAGCCGCGGCAGGGCCACGCCCATGATCGTCTCGTTGAGGATCACGACGAACGCCGAGACCAGGAGCAGCCCGATCACGAGTCGGTCGTCGGCCGCGGACCGCACCGGAGCGGGCTGCGACCCGGTCCGCTGAGCGGTGTCGATGGCGTGGTCGGTCATGTGTGGCTCCGAACGAGAGTCGATGGGCAGTGCCACCGTTGCAGCACCTGAGCGTTCTCGATCATTCCGCGACGCGCCGATCGATCTCGGTCTGGCCGCTCAGCGCAGGATGTCGAACCGCTCGGTGTCCCCGTGCGGGACGACCGGTCGCGTCGACACGTCCGTCACGGTGGCGGCCGGCGGACCGGTGCGGAGCATCTCGACCAGGGCGTCGACGGCGGCCGACGGCCCCTCGGCCTCGACCTCCACCGTGCCGTCGAAGAGGTTCCGGGCGTACCCCGCGAGTTCGAGCCCGTCCGCCTTGCGTGCCGTCCACCAGCGGAAACCGACCCCCTGGACCGTCCCCGCGACGACGACGTGCACCCTGGTCACCGTTGTCATGTCGCCAATGTAGGCGGCCTGGGTTTCCCGCCGGTCACCGCCGTGCTTCCGATGGATGTCGGAGTGTTTCGACCAGGTGTCGCCGCGTGTCGTGGACGGTGATAGTGTCCTGTCAACCCCAACACTTACAGTCAGGATGACCTGAAGCATGGACGACACCGGCATCCGCCTCGCGGTATCCACCGTGATCGTCGCGCTGCGCCCCCATCCCGACACCGGGGCGCCGGCGCTGTGGATGCCGTTGGTCCGGCGCACGGCCGAGCCGCACGAGGGGTCGTGGGCACTGCCCGGCGGGTGGGTCGGTGCGGACGAGGGGCTCGAGGACTCCGCAGCCGCCCGGCTCCGTGAGACGACGAACGTCCAGCCGCGCTACCTGGAGCAGCTCTACGCGTTCGGTGACGTCGGCCGGTCCCCGAGCCGGGTCGTGTCGATCGTGTACTGGGCCCTCGTCCGTCCGGCCGAGGCCAGCTCGGTGCCCGACGACTGGAACGTGCGCTGGTTCCTGGCGGACGAGCACCCGCCGCTCGCGTTCGACCACGACCGCATCGCCGAGTACGCCCTGTGGCGGCTCCGCACGAAGATGTCCTACTCCCGCATCGCGCAGGCGTTCCTCGGCGACCGCTTCACCCTCGCCGAGCTCCGGGGCGTGTACGAGGCCGTGCTCGGTCGCACGCTCGACCCCGCCAACTTCCGGCGGCAGGTCGCGCAGTCCGACGCGGTGATCGCCACCGACGAGACCACGAGCGGGGACCGGCACCGTCCGGCCCGCCTGTACCGCTCGAACCCCGACCTGGCCTACGCGGACAACGGCCCGCTGCAGTCCGGCCCCACCACCCGCACGACCTGACGGGAACCACCGTGTCCATCGCCACCACCATCGAACTGATCTCCAACGGCCGCGCCGAGGGCAGCACCTGCACGCCCGACCTGGCGATGCCGACGTGGGACTTCGACGCCCGCCCCGGCTACGGCCCGGGCTCGTCGATGTCCGACGTCATCCCGACCACCGCCCCGCGCCAGGGGGTGCTGCCGGAGGAGTACAAGCAGGCGCCGGTCGAGGAGCTGCACGCGCGCATCGAGCGGGCGAAGGCGACGCTCGGCGACCGGGTCGTCGTCCTCGGGCACTTCTACCAGCGCGACGAGGTGGTCCGGCACGCGGACTTCCTCGGCGACTCGTTCCAGCTCGCCAACGCGGCGCTCACCAAGCCCGACGCCGAGGCGATCGTCTTCTGCGGCGTCCACTTCATGGCCGAGACCGCCGACATCCTGGCCCGTGACGACCAGCGGGTCATCCTGCCGAACCTGGCCGCCGGGTGCTCGATGGCGGACATGGCCGACATCGACAGCGTCGAGGCCGCGTGGGCCGAGCTCGAGGCCGTCTACGGCACCGAGCCCGACGCCGACGGCCGCGTGCCGGTCATCCCCGTCACGTACATGAACTCGGCCGCCGACCTCAAGGCGTTCTGCGGTCGGCACGGCGGCATCGTGTGCACCTCCTCGAACGCGGCGACCGTGCTCGAGTGGGCGTTCGAGCGGGGCCAGCGCGTCCTGTTCTTCCCCGACCAGCACCTCGGCCGGAACACCGCGAAGGCGATGGGCATCAGCACCGACCTGATGCCGATGTGGAACCCCCGGCTGCCGGGTGGCGGCAACACCGCGGCGGACCTGCTCGCGGCCAAGGTCGTCCTGTGGCACGGCTTCTGCTCGGTCC
The DNA here is from genome assembly GCF_015350975.1 of Curtobacterium sp. VKM Ac-1395. Lineage (GTDB taxonomy): Bacteria > Actinomycetota > Actinomycetes > Actinomycetales > Microbacteriaceae > Curtobacterium. The sequence continues at coordinate 327,212 of NZ_JADKRX010000005.1, read as the reverse complement.
ACCGGCGCTTCACCGTCGACCAGATCGAGCAGGCACGTCGTGACCACCCGGGCGTGACGGTGATCGTCCACCCGGAGTGCCCGATGGCCGTCGTGGACGCCGCGGACGTGGCCGGCAGCACGGACCTGATCCGGAAGACCGTCGCGGCGGCCACGGAACCGACGACCTTCGCGATCGGCACCGAGATCAACATGGTCAACCGGCTGGCGGCGGAGTACCCGCAGCACACGGTCTTCTGCCTCGACCCGGTCGTCTGCCCGTGCTCGACGATGTACCGGATCCACCCGGGCTACCTGGCGTGGGTGCTCGAGGCGCTCGTGCGCGGTGAGGTCCTCAACGAGATCGTCGTCCCGGACGCGGTCAAGGCGGACGCCAAGGTCGCGCTCGAGCGGATGCTGGCAGCGAAGCCGAGGGCCTGACCGTGCACGTCGTCATCGTCGGCTCCGGCATCGCCGGCCTCACCGCCGCGATCCGCGCCAGTGCCAGCCACGACGTCACCCTGGTGACGAAGGGGTCCCTCGCCGACGCCGCGACGAGCCACGCCCAGGGCGGCATCGCCGTCGCGCTCGGCGCCGACGACTCGGCGAGCCTGCACGCGGCCGACACGCATGTCGCCGCGGCTGGCAGCGCGGACGCCCGCGCGGTCGACGTGCTCTGCACCGACGGCCCCGCCCGCGTCCAGGACCTGCGCGCCCTCGGGGTGCCGTTCGACCGCACCGACGACCCGGGCAGCCTCGACCGCCACGGCGACGACCTGGCCCGCGGGCGCGAGGCAGCGCACGGTCGCTGGCGCGTCGTCCACGCCGCCGGGGACGCGACCGGCGCCGCGATCGAACGGACCCTCATCGCGGCGCTCCACCGCCGACACGTCACGATCCTCGAGCGCACCTGCCTGACCGACCTCGTCCTGCGGGACGGCGCAGTCGTCGGCATCGACGTGCTCGACCTGCTCGGCGAACCCCGACGGATCGACGCCGACGCGGTCGTGCTCGCCTCCGGGGGAGCTGGACACCTGTACCGCGAGACGACGAACCCGCTCGTCGCGACGGGCGACGGAGCCGCGGCGGCCTGGCGTGCCGGAGCCGTCCTCGCCGACCTGGAGTACGTGCAGTTCCACCCGACCCGGCTCGCGGTCCCCGGCGGCGGCCTGGTCTCCGAGGCCGTCCGCGGCGAGGGCGCCGTCCTCCGTGACGCCCGAGGCCACCGCTTCATGGGGGCACTGCACCCGGACGCCGAACTCGCCCCCCGCGACGTGGTCGCCCGGGGGATCGCCGCCGCCATCCGTGACCACGGCGCGGTGTTCCTCGACGCCAGCGGCCTCGACGCAGCGTTCCTCGTCGGACGTTTCCCCGGCCTCACCCGCGCCACCCGTGCCGCGGGCTTCGACTGGACCCGCGAGGGCGTCCCGGTCGCCCCCGCCGCGCACTACTCCATGGGCGGCGTCGCCACCGACGCCGAGGGACGCACGAGCCTGCCCGGCCTGTCCGCCGTCGGCGAGGTCGCGTGCACCGGCGTCCACGGCGCCAACCGCCTCGCCTCCAACTCCCTGCTCGAAGGCCTCGTCTTCGCGGTCCGCGCTGCGGACGCGCTCGGTGCTCCACGACCGGGGCGGCTCCGGCTCCGTGGTGACGCGACGCTGCCCGTCACCTGGGCGACGGACCTGCCGGAGCCGGTGCGAGCCTCCCGTCCGGTGGGTGGTGACCAAGGACGGACGGGAGGCCCCGATCGCCTCCCCGAGCCGGCGGACGTCCGGCGCGTGCTGCAGTCCGTCATGACCGAGCGGGTCGGGCTGCTCCGGGACGCGGCCGGGCTGGCGTCCGCGCGGTGCGACCTGGCCGCGCTCACCGTCGACGGACCGACGACGGTCCGCGGGCACGAGGACCGCGCGCTCCTCGACCTCGCCCGGCTGGTCGCGCGCGCTGCCGAGGCCCGCACCGAGTCCCGCGGCGCCCACGCCAGGACCGACCACCCCGACACCGACCCCGGTGCTCCCGCCTCGCTCGCGTGGTCGCGTGCCGTCACGTCCGCTGCCGCCCCCGCCCCCGCTCCCGTTCCCGCTCCCGTCACCGAAGAGGCCATCGCATGACCAGCACCGCCACGCCGACCGTCGACCCCGGCACCGTCCCGCAGCACGTGCTCCGACGCGTCATCGACACGGCGCTCGAGGAGGACGCGCCCTGGGGGGACGTCACCAGCGAGACGCTCATCCCCGCGGACGCGACGGCCACCGCGACGCTCGGTGCCCGCGAGGCCGGCGTGCTGAGCGGCGGCGCGGTCGTCGTCGCGGTCATGCACGCGGTCGACCCGACGATCACGGTGTCGCTGCACCACGCCGACGGCGCTCCCTTCGCGCCCGGGGACGTCCTGGCGACCGTGTCCGGTCCAGCGCGGTCCGTGCTCCGCGCCGAGCGGGTCGCGCTCAACCTGGTGCAGCGGATGTCCGGCATCGCGACGGCCACCACGCGGTACGTCGACGCGGTGTCCGGCACGAGCGCGCGGATCGTCGACACCCGCAAGACCACGCCGGGGCTCCGCGCGCTCGAGCGGTACGCGGTGCGGTGCGGCGGCGGCCACAACCACCGCACGTCGCTGTCGGACGCGGTGCTCGCGAAGGACAACCACCTGGCGGTGCTGCTCGCGAGCGGGATCGGCAGCGGCGACGCGATCCGTGGTGCACGAGCACGACTCGGGCACACCGTGCACCTGGAGGTCGAGGTGGACCGGCTCGACCAGGTCGAACCCGTCGTCGCCGCGGGCGTGGACACGATCATGCTCGACAACTTCACCCCGGCGGACCTCGTCACCGGCGTCGGCATCGTCGCCGGGCGGGCGCTCGTCGAGGCCTCGGGTGGGGTGTCCCTCGAGACCGTCGCGGCGATCGCGGCCACGGGCGTCGACGTCATCTCGGTCGGGGCCTTGACGCACTCGGCGCGGGCGCTCGACCTCGGGCTGGACATCGCCGTGGCGGTGCCGGCTGCCGCTCCGCCGGCCGTCGCTGGTCCGTCGGCCGTCGCTGCAACGTCGGCCGTCGCTGCAACGTCGGCCTGACCGGCGTGTTCTACCTGGACCGGGCGGCCACGACGCCCGTCCGCCGCGAGGTCCTCGAGGCGATGTGGCCCTGGCTCACCGGCGGCTTCGGCAACCCGTCCTCGTCCCACGGCATCGGGGACCAGGCGGCCAGGGGCCTCGCCGACGCGCGGGCCCGGGTGGCCGCCGTGTTGGGGTGCCGCCCGGCCGAGGTCGTCTTCACCGCCGGGGGGACCGAGGGCGCGAACACCGCGGTGAAGGGCCTGGTGCTCGCCGCACCCCGGGGACGGCACGTGGTCACGAGTGCGATCGAACACGAGGCGGTGCTCGCCAGCTGCGACCACCTCGCCCGGTTCCACGACGTCACCGTCACGGTGCTCCCCGTCGACCGGGACGGCCTGGTCACGCCCGCGGTGCTGGCCGCAGCCCTCCGGCCCGACACCACGCTCGTGTCGATCGCCCACGCCGACAACGAGATCGGCACCGTGCAGGACGTCCCCGCGCTCGCCGCGGTCACGCACGCGGTCGGTGCCCGGTTCCACACAGACGCCGTCCAGTCCGCGCCGTGGCTGCCGATCGGGCTCGACCGGCTCGGCGTGGACGCCCTGACGTTCTCCGGCCACAAGCTCGGCGCGCCGAAGGGCACTGGTGTGCTCGTGCTGCGCGCCGGTGTGCCGATGGAGCCGCTCGTGCACGGTGGGGGACAGGAGCGAGGCCGACGCTCGGGCACCGAGGACGTCGCCGGCGCGGTCGCGGTGGCCACGGCGCTGACCCTGTCCGACGCTGCTCGGGAGACCGCGGCCCGGACGGCGTCGGCGACGCGGGACGCGGTGATCGCGGGGGTGCTGGCCCGGGTGCCGGGTGCGGTGCTGACCGGGTCGCCGTCGGCTCGGCTGCCCGGGCACGCGTCCTTCTGCTTCCCCGCGACGGCGGAGCTCCCGGGGGTCAACGGCGAGACGGTGCTGCTCGAGCTCGAGCAGCGGGACGTCGTGTCGTCCTCGGGGAGCGCGTGCGCGGCCGGCAGCACCGAGGCGTCGCACGTGCTCACCGCGCTCGGTCTGTCCGAGGACGTCGCCAGGAGCGCCGTCCGCCTGACCTTCGACGCCGGCCTGACGGAGGCCGACGTGCCCCTCGTCGTCGACGCGGTGGCCTCGGCGGTGGGGTCCGTACGGGCGCTCGGCTGAGCTGTCGCAGGGTGTACTAGACGTTCTACTCCATCTCTGGGGTCCTGTCCCCCCTTCTGCGGACAAGCAATCTGCGACAGAGTGTCCACATGGCAAACGCGACGATGACCCGGACACCCCGGGAGGACCGCTTCCGGGCGGTGCAGCTCCTCCCGGCACCGGCGACCATCGTCGCGCTCGCCGTGGCAGCCGGACACGACGTCGGCTCCGCCCCACTCGGTCTGATCGCCGTCGTGGGTGCGCTCGCCACGATCGGGAGTGCCCTGCTCCCGATGCTCTGCCGGTCCATGCCTGCTCCGACCGAGTCGGAGCGGTACCGAGAGGACACCGAACACCTCTGAGGACCCGCGCCCTCGGTTCCGACACCCCCATGGGAACCGAAGTGGCGCGACCAGACCGGACGCGACCCTGAAACCGCGTCCGGAGCGGGCGAGGCGAACCCCTGTCGCCGCCGTCCGCTGCACCCGAGGCCTGCCGTGGGCATGCGGGACGTCAATCCCCCTGAACGACGTCCACATCGCTCCCCACGGCGGGCCCGGGTGCACTTCCGCGCCCGCGCCCGGTGCGGGACTGCACGGTGCGCGCCGCTAGCGTGGCCGCGTGCCCTCCTACCGCGTGACCCTCGCCGTCGGTGCCCTCGCCCCCGGGGTTGCCCCGGACGCCGTGCTGCCCGAGGCCGCCCGACTCGTCGCCGAACGGACCGTCGTCGAGGCCCAGGACGTCCGACTGCTGCGCGGCGTGCCCTGCGCGGTCGTCCGCTACGAGGCCGGCGAGGACAGTGACGCCGTCGCGATCGCCCGCCACGCGGTGCACGGTCTGCGCGACACGGTCGAGATCCGGTCGGACCGGGTCACCCGGCGCGACGGGGCGCGGTGGACGCCGATCGCTTGAGCGCGCTCGCGGACGGCACCGGCCAGACGTAGTCCAGGTCGTCCGGCACGTCGGGGAACAGCGGGAGGTAGTGCTCCCGGTCCTTCTGCACGAGCTTCGAGCGGTGCGACACGTGCACGGCTTCGTCGTCGTTCCACGCCGGCCGCGGGTAGTCGCCGCGCTCGTAGGCGGCCAGGTCCTCGGGGACGCGGGCCAGGTCCTCGAGCGTCTTGGCCAGGCAGGTGTCGGCGTACCCGCGTTCCAGCCACACCGAGCAGGTGGCGTCCTGGTAGGCCATCAGCGCCGGCCGGTACCCGCGCCACATCGCCGTGACCGGGTGGTGCTGCCAGCCGTAGTCGGGCAGCGTCAGCGCGCGCATCACCTGCAGCGTCTCGACGCGCTGCTTGCCGAGCCGCTTGTCGTCGAGGACCTCGGCAGAGGCACGGAAGTCGGCGAAGGGCAGGAACGTCTGCATGCCGCGAACGGTACGCGGCCCGGCTGGGGTGACACATGCCGTCACACGCGAGCAGCCGCCCGACGCTCGTGTGAGCATCGGAGGCATGAGTGGAGCACACGTCGTCGGCGTCAGCGGCAGCCCGTCCGACCCGTCCCGCACGTCGACGCTGGTCGCGGCCACGGTCGCCCGGCTCGGCGAGGAGCTCGACGGCGCCGAGACCCGGACGGTCGAGATCGGCCCGCTGCTGGCCGACCTCGGGGCAGCGTCCGACCGGGCCTCGATGGCACCGGCGACGATCGCTGCGCTCGAGGCCGTCGAGTCCGCGGACGTCCTCGTCGTCGGCAGTCCCGCGTTCCGGGCGGCCTACTCCGGCGCGTTCAAGCTCTTCTTCGACTGGGTCGGACAGTACGACCTCGTCGACACCCCGGTGCTCCTGACCGCGACGGGCGGCAGCGACCGGCACGCGCTGCTCGTCGAGCACCAGATGCGTCCGCTGTTCGGCTTCTTCCAGTCCACGACGCTGCCGCTCGGGGTGTTCGGCAACGAGCGCGACTTCACCAAGCACGAGGGCGGCTACGACATCACGAGCCTCGACCTGGAGCTCCGCATCGACCAGGCCGTGCGGCGCGCGCTCCCGATCATCCGCGGCGGCTTCGCGACGGCCGCCACCGCCGACGTGCGCCGTCCCGCCGACTTCTGACCCGCCCCGCCCGCGACGCCCGCCCCCGCCCCCGCCCGTGCCCCGCAAGACTCCGGTGTCTCGCGGAACCCCCTGTGCGGAACACCGGTGTCTGGTGAAGACGCCGGGGGAATCCGCGGCGCGGCACCGCAACACCGGTGTCTGGCGCACGGCGACCGCCGACGCAGCCACGACGCCGACGTCGAGACGCCGCCGGCGGCGTGCGGGTCAGCGCAGCAGGGACGCCAGGTGTGCCACGGCCAGGCGGTACCCGTCCGCGCCGGCCCCGGCGATGACCGCGGTCGCGGCCGTGGCCACGTGGTCGACGTGCCGGAAGGGCTCCCGCTTCCAGGTGTTCGAGAGGTGGACCTCGACCACGGGGACGGACAGCGCCTCGACGGCGTCGTGCAGCGCGACCGAGGTGTGGGCGTAGGCGGCGGGGTTGATCACGACGCCGTCGAAGTCGTCGAGCGCCTCGTGCAGCCACTCGACGAGCTCGCCCTCGCGGTTGGTCTGGCGGAAGTCGACGCCGAGCCCATGGACCTCGGCCTCCGCACGGACGATGCCCTCGACGTCCGCGAGCGTGACCGTGCCGTACTGCTCCGGGTCGCGGCGCCCGAGGATGTCGAGGTTCGGGCCGTTGAGGACGAGGATGCGCGGCTGCTCGGTCATGCGGCGAGCCTACCGACGACCACGCGCGGTCCCGGTGGCCGGTCGGTCGGGCAGGATGGTGGCGTGAGCGACCTGGTGATCGGTGACGACGGACTGGCCCGGCCGGTGTGGGCGTCGACGGACCCCCTGCTGCGGGACTACTACGACACCGAGTGGGGCATGCCCGTCCACGACGAGCGGGGCGTGTTCGAGCGGCTCTCGCTCGAGGCCTTCCAGTCCGGGCTGTCGTGGCGCACCATCCTCGCCAAGCGCCCGGCGTTCCGCGCTGCCTTCGCCGACTTCGACCCGGACGCGGTCGCGGCCTTCGGAGAGCAGGACGTCGAGCGGCTGCTGGCCGACGCCGGCATCGTGCGCAACCGGGCGAAGATCCTGGCGACGATCACCAACGCGAACGCCACGGTGGACCTGCGCGCTGACGGCGGGCTCGCCGACTTCGTGTGGTCCTTCCGGCCGTCGACGACCCCCGAGCCGTCCAGCTTCGCCGAGGTCCCGACGACGAGCGAGGAGTCCGTCGCCCTGTCGAAGGCCCTGCGGAAGCGCGGGTTCGCCTTCGTCGGCCCGACGACCATGCACGCGCTCATGGAGGCCCTCGGGATCGTCGACACGCACCTCGTCGGCAGTCACCGCCGCGGCAGCTCGGGCGTCTGGAACTGACCAGACCACCAGCGGCCACACTGCCGGCGGCCAGACCGCCGGCGGCCAGACCGCCGGCGGCCAGACCGCCGGCGGCCGGACCGCCAGCGAGCGACCGGGGCTAGGGTCGCGGGCATGACGACCGAGAGCACCGTCCGGATCGCGTTCCTGTTGTTCCCGGACCTGACACAGCTCGACCTGACCGGCCCAGCGCAGGTGCTCACCCGTGTGCCGGGCGCCAGCGTGGAGTACGTCGCCGCGACGCTCGACCCGGTGCCGAGCGACTGCGGGCTCGCGCTCGTGCCGACCGTCACCCTCGCCGACGCCGCACCGGCGGACGTCCTGGTCGTCCCCGGCGGCGACGGCGCCTTCGACGCCATGCTCGACCCCGCGGTCGTCGCGTTCGTCCGCCGTCAGGCCGAGCACGCCACCTGGGTCACCTCGGTGTGCACGGGGGCGTTCGTCCTCGGTGCCGCCGGGTTGCTCGCCGGCAAGAGGGCGACGACGCACTGGGCCTCGAAGCCGATGCTCGCCGCGTTCGGGGCGACGCCGGTGGACGAGCGGTACGTCGTCGACGGTGCCGTCGTCACCGCGGCCGGTGTCAGCGCGGGCATCGACATGGCGCTCTGGCTCGCTGCCGAGCTCGCCGGGCAGGCCGCCGCGGAGCGCATCCAGCTGCAGATCGAGTACGACCCGCACCCGCCGTTCGACGCCGGTTCGGCGGAGCGTGCCGACGCCCGGGTCGTCACCGGGGCCCGGACGGCAGCCGAGTCAGCACGCGGCGACCGCGTCGGGCGAGCCGCAGCGGCCGTGCTGCTCTGACCGACCCGTGACGGGTCAGTCCAGCGGAAGCTTCATCTGCACGGAGGTCACGCCGTACCCGAGCTGCTCGTAGAGCTCTGCAGCACCCGTGTTGTAGCCGAACACGTTCAGGCCGATCGAGGCCGCGCCCGCGTCCTTCGCGACGACGTGCGCCTGTTCGAGCGCGCGCCGGGCATGCCCACGACGCCGGTGTGCCGCCGCGATCTCGATGTCGAAGACCCACCAGTCACGGCCCGCCGGCTCGAACGGCCCGATCCACAGGGAGCCGACCACGGTCTCGTGGCCGTCGACGACGTCCCACACGTGGTGGCCCGGAGCGGGAGTGCCACCCGGGAACCACGTGTCGACGGACTTCCGCATGGCGACCTCGGCCTGGGCCTCGGTCTCGCCGGACCGGATCCGGGACGCCACGTACTCGGCCATGCTCGTCTCGAGCCAGGCCGGGAGGCTCGTGGCCGCCATCACGCGCAGGCGCGTGTCGGTCATCGGTTGCCCTTGGAACCCCGGCTCGGCTTGCCGCGCATCTTCCCGCGACCCGGGGTGGGGCCCTTGCCGGTGTTCGACTTCTTGCCGGCGCCGGACTTGCCGCCGCCGGGTGACTTCGCCTTCGCCTTGCCGCCGGGGGCCTCACCGGAACGGGAACTGCCGGCCGATCCGCTCCTGGCCGCACCACGCGCCAGACGCGAGGGCTCATCGGCGGAGCGCTCCGAGCCTCCTGGCTGGTCCGGCTGGCTCCGGGAGCTGTTGGCGGTCCGCCCACGGACGACGCCGATGAACTCCTCGGTCAGTTCGGAGGAGTCCTCGTCGCGCCAGACCAGCGCGACGCGCGTGCCCTCGGCGTCGGCGAGCGGGCGGGCGACGAGGTCCTTGCGGCTGGCCTTGCGGAAGAGCGACTGCGGGAGGACGACCACGCCGACGTTCGCCTCGACGAGGTCGAGCGCAGCGTCGACGTCGGCCGGGACGGGCCCGGCGTCGATCATGTGGACGGTCTCCAGGTGCGCAGCCGTGACCTCGGTGGCCTTCGCGAGGTCCGAGTCCTTCGGGGTGGCGACGACGGCGGTCTCGGTCCAGAGGGGGATGGCGCGGAGGTCTTCGGGGACGGGCATCCTGGCGAAGACCATGTCGACGACGTCGTCCTCGGCGGAGAGCGCCGCGACGAGGTCGCCCTGCCCGACGGGGCGGAGCCGGAGCTCGACGGAGGGGAAGCGGTCGCGCCAGACCCTGGCCCACTTGGCGGGTGAGACGCCCGGCACGAACGCGATGGTGAGTGCCACGGTCATGCAACCGAGCATAGGGGCCGTACCCTTGACCCCATGGCGCAGGAACAGACGATGAAGCCCGAGACGGCTGCGAAGAAGCTCGGCATCCTGCTGTCGGCCGCTCCGGAGTCCTTCCGCGACGCGCCCGTCACGCGGACCGCCTTCGACGAGCTCCGCACCGAGCCGCCGGCGTGGCTCGAGGAGCTCCGCCGCGACGGCCCGCACCCGCGACCCGTCGTCGCGCAGAAGCTCGGGGTGTCGATCTCCGGCCTCGCCCGCTCCGGCATCGAGGACGCGCTCACCACGGCCGAGATCAAGCAGCTGCTCGTGGAGAAGCCCGAGTGGCTCGTCCAGGAGCGCGCGACCCAGGCCGCCGTGCACGAGGAGAACGCCCGCGTGAAGCACGAGCGCGCCGCCAAGGCCGCCGCCCGCACCGAGGCCTGACACCCTCCACCCCGAACTGACCCGTCCGGACCGACCCAGGACCGCCCGTGCACGAGACCGTCGCCGACGCCATGCTCGTCGTGCCGCAGTTCGCGTCCGTGTGCTGCATCGTCGGGGACCGGTACCGCCCGCGCCCCGGGGTGATCGTGCCCGCGGCCGTGATGCTCGTGGCCATGCTCATGCCCGTCGTGCACGCGGGGTCCTCGTGGACGCTGCTCGCCGCGACGGTGCTGCTGCTCCTGGCGCCGCTGCCGGTCATGCGCCGCCGCCGTGCCGACGGGCGTCGTGCTGAGCCGATGGACGTGCACCGGGCGCTGTCCTCGGTCGTGATGGCGGGGATGCTCCTGATGGGGCACGCCTCCGGGCTCGCCGACCCGCACGCCGGACACGGCATCGCACTGTCGGCGGTGCTCGGCGGCGGCGTGATCGGGTACTGCGCCTTCAGCGGCTGGCTGCTGCGGTACGAGTGGGGGCGCGAGGACCGTCGGTCCGTGCGCAGCGGCGAGGTCTTCGCGATGACGGTCGCCGTGATCGGCATGACGCTCGCGATGTAGGGACCCCGCGCGTCCGTCGTCTCCCCTCGGGGGACACGCCGACCCCGCGCTACGGTGGTCGCGTGTCCGACCGCCCTGCCCGCCGCCCCGACCCGGCGCCGCGCCTCGACGAGGTCGACGAGCGCATCCTCTGGACCCTGGCCGCCGACGCCCGGATCCCGAACAACCGGTTGGCGGCCGCGGTGGGCATCGCCCCGTCGACGTGCCTGACGCGGGTGCGTGCGCTCGAGGACGCCGGCGTGATCCGTGGCTACCGCGCGGACGTCGACGTCGCGCGGCTCGGGTTCTCGATCGAGGCCATGGTGTCGGTCCGGGTCCACGCGGCCGCGCGGCACGAGCTCCGCGACTTCGCCAAGCGCCTGCTGCGGGTGCCCGTCGTGCTCGACGTGTCGTTCCTGGCGGGCGACAAGGACTTCCTCGTGCACATCGCCTGCACGTCGACCGAGCAGCTGCGGGACTTCGTCGCCGACGAGCTCAGCGGGGACCCCTCGGTCGCCACGACCCAGACGAACATCGTGTTCGAACGGCTCGTCGCGGACCGGGAGCGGCAGGCGCGGTCGTACGACGAGCTCCGGCGCTGGCAGGCCTGAGCGGCTTCCTGCGGCCCCGGGTCAGCGCGTGCGGGTCATGGGGACGTGTGGGATGGCGTCCTCGACGAAGTCCTCACCCGAGCGCACGAAGCCGAAGCGGCCGTACCACTGCTCGAGGTGTGCCTGGGCGTTGAGCGTCACGACGGGGGAGCGGGTCTCGGCGATCGCGGCCTGCATGAGCGCTGCCCCGAGGCCGGCGCCGCGGGCGTGTGCGGCGGTGGCGACGCGGCCGATGCGCTCGGTGCCGTCGTCCTCGCGCAGCAGTCGCAGCGTCGAGTCGACCGAGCCCTCGCCGGCCCAGAACTGGATGGTGCCGGGCTCGAGGTCGCGGCCGTCGATGTCCCCGTACGCGCACTCCTGCTCGACGACGAAGACGTCCTGACGGAGGCGGAGGATCTCGTGCAACGTGACGACGTCGAGGTTGCGGGTGGGGGCGCTGAAGGTCGAGGGCAACTTCGTTCCTGACGTTTTCTTGGGAAATCGGGTGCGCGGCGACGAACTGGGCGTACCGTGCCGGTCAACCACTCTACGTGCGCAGCCAGACCAGGAGGTGAGCGCATGGACAACCCGTTGCGCGCACCCTGGCGCGCTGCGATCCGGTACGCCCTCGTGGGCACCGGTGTCAGCGCGGCCGCCGTGCTGCTCTCGCTGACACTCGGCGCGCAGACCGCGTCCGCCGCCGAGCACGCTCCGAGCCTCCGCACCACCGCGTCGTCCACCTCCGGACTGCTCGGCGGGGTCGTCGGCGGCGTCACGGACACCGCCGGCCAGGCCGTCGACGCCGTGGTCGCCCCGGTCCGCCAGGTCGTCGCACCGGCACCCGCACCGGCTGCCCCGGCGCCGGCACCGGTCGTCGTGCCCGCAGCTCCGGCCCCCGCGCCGGTCCCGACGGCACCAGCACCGGTCCGCCCCGCACCCGCCGCACCCGCTCCCGTCGCAGCGGCACCCGCCCCGGTGCACCAGCAGCCCTCGGCCACCGCCCCCGCCACGACCGCGCCGGCGACCGCCCCCACGCCGACCCTCCCGACGCCCGCTCCCGCGCAGCCCGCCCAGCCGGCCCCGGCAGTGGTGCCGACCACCCCGACGACCGCGGCCGACCCGACGGACGCCACTCCGGCCTCCCGTCCGGTCACCGGCACCGTGGCCGCCCTGCTCCGTCCCGTCACCGGGACCGTGCAGGGACTCACCGGCGCACGCCCGGTCGCGTCGCTCGTCGACACGCTGGACGGCGTCGTCGGAGCACTGCCGGTCGTCGGCAGCGTCGTCGGTGACGACACGCTCGGCACCGTCACCGGACCGGTCACCGGGGACGTCGACGACGTCCTCGGCGACGTCGGCACGGTCGTCGGCGAGGTCCCGGACGTCGTGGCCGACCCGCTCCCGCCGGTCCTCGGCACCCTGCCTGGAGGCTCGACCCCCCTCCCACAGCTCCCCGCACCCCCGGTGGGTGGCGGCTCCGGAACGGTGGGACACCCGGGCGGATCAGCCAGCGGCGGACCCGTTGTCCCGCGACCCACAGCGGGGACACGAACCGCCGGTGCAGCCATGATGACCGGTGTGCGCGCGTCGACCGCTCCGGTCGCCGAGCGCAGTGCGTCGGTGTCGGTCCGGTCGGCAGCGGACATCCGGACGGCCGTCCCACTGCTGGCGCCGACCGTGACCACGAGCGCGCCGGACTCGGCGACGCTCGGCGGCACGGCGCTGTTCGTCCCGCAGGGGACTCCCGGAGAGGCGCCGCTCGGCGACTCCGGACTCGGACTCACCGGCGGCACCACGACCGGCGGTTCCGCCGGTGCGGGTGTCGTCGGGACGGTCGGCGCCTCCGCCGACCAGGACCCCCTCGCCGCGGGGACGCGCGGCTCGATCGCCGACGACGTGGTCCCCACGTCGCTCACCGGCGACCACGACGTCGCACCTGACTGAGGTCGGCGCACCTGCCCGTTCGGCAGGACGCGCCATCCGACCGCCCACGCGGTCGGCACACAAGACCTCAACGCAGGAGTGATGACCATGAACAAGCACGTCTCGAGAGGGCTGTGGTTCGCCCTCTTCCTCGGTGGACTGACGCTCGGGGGAACGGCCGCGGCGAACGCGGCGACGACCTCCGGCACGGACGGCATCGTGTCAGGAACCCAGGTGGCGCCGTCGATCGGCGCCCCCGTCTCCGTCGGCGGGAACGCGCTCGGCGTCCTCGGCGACGCGGTGTCGTCGGCCGTGGCAGCTCCGGCTGCTGCACCGTCGCCGGCTGCCGTCCCCGCCCCGGCTGCTGCCGCTCCCACCACCTCGGGGTCGGACGGCATCGCCTCCGGCACCCAGGTCGCCGGGGCCGTCAGCGTGCCGGTCGACGTGACCGGCAACGCGGTGGCCGTGCTCGGTGACGCTGCTGCGTCGGCTGCACCGGCTGCACCGGCTGCACCTGCTGCACCTGCTGCACCTGCGGCGGCTCCGGCTGCACCTGCTGCACCCGCACCCGCTGCGGCTCCCGCCACGTCCGGGTCGGACGGGATCGCCTCGGGCACCCAGGTCGTGCCCGCCGTCCAGGTCCCGGTGACCATCGGTGGCAACGGCCTCGGCGTCCTCGGCGAGGGCACGGCGTCGGGCTCGACGCCCACGGCGGGGTCCGGCGCCGCTGGTACCGGGACCGCTGGTCCAGGAGGGACGACCTCCGGTGCTGACGGGACGCTGTCCGGCACGCAGGTGTCGCCGGTCGTCTCGGTGCCGGTGACGATCTCGGGCAACGGGATCGGGCTGCTCGGCGACGGGGCTGCGACGGGCTCGGGCTCGTCGCCGGCGTCGTCGCAGCCGACCGCTCCCGCCACGGGATCGGGCACCGCGCCCGTCACCTCGGGCGAGGACGGGATCGGTTCGGGCACGCAGGTCGTGCCCGTGGTCAGCCTGCCGGTCACGGTCGGTGGGAACGGCATCGGTGTCGTCGGTGACGGCACCAGCACCAACACGGGCACGGGCACGAACACCGGGTCGACCACGCCGGTCAGCACGGGCACCGGGGGCACGACCTCCGGGAACGGTGGCATCGGTTCGGGCACGCAGGTCGTGCCCGTGGTCAGCCTGCCGGTCACGGTCGGTGGGAACGGCATCGGTGTCGTCGGTGACGGCACCAGCACCAACACGAACCCGGGCACGGGAGCCGGGTCGACCACGCCGGTCGGCACGGGCACGGGCACCGGGGGCACGACCTCCGGGAACGGTGGCATCGGTTCGGGTACGCAGGTCGTGCCCGTGGTCAGCCTGCCGGTCACGGTCGGTGGGAACGGCATCGGTGTCGTCGGTGACGGCACCAGCACCGGGACGACCCCGAGCGACGGCACGACGCCCGTCACCACCCCGGGCACCGGCACGACGCCCGTCACCACCCCCGGTGGCACGACCACCCCTGGTGGCACGACCAACCCTGGTGGCACGACCACCCCGGGTGGCACGACGACGCCGGGCGGCACGACCACCCCTGGTGGGACGACCGTCCCGACCGGCGACGACGGCGACGGCACCACCCCCGGTGACGTCACGACGGTCCCCGCGGCCATGACGACGACCGGCACCACGCCGACCGTGACCGCCGCCGGCACCACCGCCGAGGCCGCTCGCACCACCGCCACGACCACCCCGGTCGGGACGGCAGCGACGGCACCCGCAGCCGCGACTGGCACGGGCACCGGCGCCACGCCGGCCGGACTCGCCTACACCGGGGCGTCCTCGCCCCTCGTGCCCGCGGGTCTCGCACTGCTGCTCCTGCTGCTCGGGGTCGGGACGCTCGTCCTCCGTCGCCAGCACTAGCAGGACCAGGACCGAGGGGCACCGGTACGCCGGTGTCCCTCGGTGGCGCGCCTGGGAGCGATCTGATCGGCGACTGTGGGCCGCTGATGTCGATGCTGTGAACAGTGGAAGCGGTGCAGCAGCCGCTCGGGAGCCGCAGGGCTGGACGATGGACCCGTGTTCACCGAACTGCTCCGAATCCCGATCGTGACCCCGGGGGTCCTGGTCCCCGTCGACGTCGTCGCCGGGCTGCTGGCCCTCTGGGCCGTCGTCGGCCCCCTCGGCCGACGCTCCCGGCGGGGCGTGGGCCGGACCATCGTCAGCGGTCGGGGTCGACTCGCCGTGCGCGGAGGTGCGCTGCTCGTCGGGGCCGGGGTGGGCCTCCTGGCCGTCTGGTGGTTCGGTGACGTGCAGGACGACTTCGGCGTGGCATTCACGCCGGTCACGCGGATGTGGGTCGCCTTCCTCGGCGCGACCGTGGCGCTGTGCATCACCGTCCTCGTGCAGGGCGGCTGGGGGCGTCGGTCCGTGGCGATCGCCGCGCTCGCCGGCGTGGCGCTGGCCACCGGACTCGGCATCAACGTCGACTTCGGTGCCTACCGGACCATCGAACAGGCGATCACCACCGACCCCTACCCGGCGGGGTCGCTCGGGCACCAGCACGCGGCCCCGGCGGACGCGATGGTGGTGGACGCGGCCACCTGGGCGGCACCGGCGTCGATGCCGGACCACGGCCGCACGATCTCGGTGCAGATCCCGGGCACGGTGTCCCACTTCCACGCGCGCCGCGCGGTCGTGTGGCTGCCACCGGCGGCCCTCACCGCCCACCCACCGACGCTGCCGGTCCTGGTCGCGCTGTCCGGGCAGCCCGGCCAGCCGTCCGACATGTTCCAGGCGGGTGAGCTCGGCGAGGACCTCGACACCTACGCGCGGGCGCACCACGGTCTCGCCCCGATCGTCGTCAGCCCGGACCAGCTCGGGGCGCCGAACCGGAACCCGATGTGCGTGGACTCCCGACGGCTCGGACGGAGCGCGACCTACGTCATGACCGACACCGTCGACTGGATCCGGCAGCACCTCGACGTGGCCGCGGCCCCGAGCGGCTGGGGCATCGCCGGTTTCTCGCAGGGGGCGACCTGCGCGATGCAGTTCTCCACCGAGCACCCCGACGTGTTCGGGTCGGCGCTCGCGATCTCGAGCGAGCTCACGGTGAAGAACGGCTCGGAGGCGCACACGGTCAAGGTCGGGTTCGACGGCTCCCGCTCGGCGTACGAGGCCGCGGCCCCCATCGCGACGATGCGCCGGCACGCACCGTACCGACAGCACCTCACGGTGTTCGGCTTCGGGCAGGACGACGCCCCCTACCGGGCCTCGACCACCGCGCTCCGCGCCGCAGCGGGGCGCGCTGGGATGCAGACGTCCCTGATCGTCTCGCCGGGCTCCGCCCACGACTGGAACACGGTGCGGTACGTGCTGACGCACGGGCTGCCGCAGGTCGTCGCGCACCTCGGTCTCCCGGCACAGGCCGGTGCGCTGTGAGCACCGCGAACGCGACCGCCACCGCGTCCCGACGTCGTCCGTCCCTCCGCGACGTCGGCCGCTCTCCGCTCCGCGCGGTCCGGCGGTCGCCGGTGACGGCCGCGATCGTCGTGCTGGTCCTCGCGACGTCGGTCATCGGGGTCGTGATGCGCCTGACCCACGGCGTCGCAGCCGGGCACCACGGCCACGCTGCTGCGCTCGGCGACGCGTTCGGTCCGGCGTCGTTCGGTCCGCTCCGCGTGTTCGTCGTCTCGACCGGCGTCGTCGCGCTCCTGCTCACCCTCGCGGGCGTCGTCGTGCTGGTCGGCGCAGCGGAGCGCCTGATGGGCTCGTGGCGCACGGCGGTCGCCTTCGTCGTGACGACCGTGGTCGGGACGGGGATCGGAGCGCTCAGCGCCTTCGTCGACCTCGACGGACGGAACGCCGGGGCGCTCATCGCCGGACGGGCGACGGCCTTCGACCCGTGGACGGCCATCGTCGGCACGATCGCCACGGCGAGCGCCTTCGCCGGTCCGCTCTGGCGTCGCCGCATCCGTGTGGGCACCCTGGCCGTGGTGGCCGCCCTGTTCCTCTACGCCGGACACGCGTCCGACCTCTACGCGGTGCTCGCCGCCGCGGCCGGCTGGGTGCTCGGCGAGACCCTCCGCAACGCCCCGAAGCGTGTCGGCTGGACCCGCAGCTCGCACCGGGAGACCCGGGTGCTCCTCGGCACCGCGGTGCTGGTGTCGGCAGTCGGCCCGGTCATCGCGCTCGTGTCCCGCGCCCGGGTCGGGATCCTCGCGCCGATCGCCGCCGTCGTCGGTGCGGGCCCGGTCACCCCGGTCGCCGGATGCCGGGCCGACGGGGTCGCCGGGCAGTGCCTCCGCGGACTGCTGGCGTACCGGGCAACGGACCCGTGGACGCTGCTCCTCGCGGTCCCGCCGCTCCTCGTCCTGGTCGTGGGCGGGCTCGGGCTGTTCCGAGGCAGTCGGTTCGCGGTGTGGCTGGTCGTGGTCGTGGACCTGGTGACGGCGATCGCCGCCGCGGTCACGTACGGCCTGGTGCCCGGCCGGGTCGAACGGCTGCACGGGACCGAGGACCGGCTCATCGTGACGCTGTCGATCATCGCGTCGATCGCGGTCCCGCTCGCCACGGCCGTCGTCCTGGTGCTGCTGCGTCGGTCGTTCACCGTGCTGCCCACCCGCCGTCGTCTCGCCGGGTTCGGGATCGCCGTGCTCGGCGCCGCCGTCGTGCTCGTCGTCGTGATGCTCGTCGTCGCCGACGCCTCCCCGGTCCGCATCGACGAGCCCTGGCGCATCGTCGTCTCCGCGCTCGGCCCGCTCGCCCCGACGACGTTCTGGGAGCACCTGCCGCGGCTCGACCCCGGACTCCGGCTGACCCTCGGTCTCGCCGGTCCGATCCTGTGGCTCGTGGTGGCCGTCGCCGCCGTCCGCCCGACGGGTGCCGCACCGACCGACACCGACCTCGACGGCAGCCGGGCCGCGCGGGAGCAGGCCCGGGCACTGCTCGTGGCCGGCGGGGGAGACACCTTCGGCTGGATGACGACGTGGCAGGGCAACGCCTACTGGTTCACGGCCGACGGTCGAGCCGGCATCGCGTACCGGCGGAACGGTGGCGTCGCGGTGACGCTCGGCGGGCCGTTCGGACACCAGGACGCACGCGACGACGCCCTCACGGCCTTCGCCCGGTTCTGCGACGACAACGGCTGGACCCCGGTGCTCTACGGCGTCGACGAGACCGTCGCCGCGCCCCTCCGCGCGCTCGGCTGGGGCACGCTCCCGGTCGCCGAGGACGCGGACTTCGACCCGCGGGACTGGACGACGAGCGGCAAGAAGAAGCAGGACGTCCGCACCTCCGTGAACAAGGCGGCGCGCGAGGGCATCACGGCGACGTGGTCGAGCTGGCAGGACCTGCCCACCGCCACCGTCCGCCAGATCGAGGCGATCTCCGAGGAGTGGGTCTCGGAGCGTGAGCTGCCGGAGATGGGCTTCACGCTCGGCGGCGTCGACGAGATGCGGGACCCGGCCGTCCGGACGCTCGTCGCGCAGGACGCCGAGGGCACCGTGCTCGCCGTGACGAGCTGGCTGCCCTCGTACGACCAGGGCCGCGTCGTCGGGTGGACGCTGGACGTGATGCGTCGGACGAGCGCGGCACCGAACGGCGTGATGGAGTTCCTCGTCGCGAGCGCCGCGGACCGGATGCGTGAGGACGGTGTCGCGCGCCTGAGCCTGTCCGCCGCCCCGTTGGCCCAGGCGCCGTCGACCGCGTCGGCGCGGGGGTCGGACCCGTCGGACCCGTCGGCGGCGTCGGCCCCGTCGGCGGCGTCGTCGTCGCCCGGGGAGGGCGTGCAGAACCTCCTCGAACTCGTCGGCGGGGTGCTCGAGCCGGTCTACGGGTTCCGGTCGCTGCTGAAGTTCAAGCTCAAGTTCGGGCCGGAGCTGCACCCGCTCGTCCTGGCGTACCCGGACCCCGTGGCGCTGCCGTCGATCGGCATCGCCGTGGTCCGCGCGTACCTGCCGGACCTGTCGCTCCGCCAGGCGGTGGCGCTGGCGCGGGGGCGTGGATGACCGCGTGTGACCCGCACGCCGCGCGCGTCAGGGGGCTGGGGTATCGTTCGGGGTACGCAAGCGCTCCGGGGTCGGTGCAAGTCCGAACCGGTGGTGACAGTCCACGAGCTGACGACGGGTGAACTCCCGACCGATGCTGACCCGGTGGGATTCCGGGACCGACGGTGAGAGTCCGGATGGTAGGCGCGCTGGCGGAGGACACGGCCATGCCCACCACGCGGCGTGGACGCGACCTCCGCTCTGCCGACGATCGTCGTGCACACCCGGAGTCCCGTTGAGAGGACACCAGTGTTCACCGGCATCATCGAGGAACTCGGCACCGTCACCGCCGTCGACGCCCACGGCGACTCCGTCGCGCTCACCATCCGCGGCCCGCTCGTGGTCTCGGACGCCCGGCACGGCGACTCGATCGCGACGAGCGGCGTCTGCCTGACCGTCGTCGACCAGACGTCCGACACCTTCACCACCTTCGTCATGAAGCAGACGCTCGACATGAGCGCACACGGCTCGCTCCGCGTCGGTGACCCGGTCAACCTCGAGCGTGCGGCGTCCGTCGGCGACCGACTCGGTGGACACATCGTCCAGGGCCACGTCGACGGCACCGCCACCGTGCTCGAGACCGCCGACGGGGACGGCTGGCGCCGCGTCCGCTTCGCCCTGACGCCGGAGCTCAGCCCGCTCGTCGTCGACAAGGGCTCGGTCGCGCTCGACGGCGTCTCGCTCACCGTCAGCGCCGTCTCGCCGGAGTCCACCGACCCCGCCGCAGCCTGGTTCGAGGTGAGCCTCATCCCCGAGACCCTCAGCGCCACCACCCTCGGCGACCGCGTCCCCGGCGACCGCGTCAACGTCGAGACCGACGTCCTCGCGCGGCACGTCCGCCGCATGCTGCGGCTCGACGCGGCGGCGCGCGAGCAGACCCCCGCCGACCCGTCGGAGCTCGCCCCCGACTTCTCCAGCCTGGAGGCCCGGTGATGGTCGTCGACGCATCGCAGCACCCCGACGTGGCGACACCAGGGCACGTGGCCGGCTCCTCGTCGGTGGTCTCGCCCGCACGTGTGCCCGGTCTGTCCACCGTGGACGACGCCGTCGCCGCGATCGCGGCCGGCCGCCCGGTGATCGTCGCCGACGACGAGTCCCGTGAGAACGAGGGTGACGTCATCCTCTCCGCCGAGCTCGCGACACCCGAGTGGATCGCCTGGACCGTGGCGCACTCGTCGGGGTTCATCTGTGCCCCGGTGAGCACCGAGATCGCCGACGCCCTCGACCTGCCGCCGATGGTCGAGCACAACGAGGACGTCCGCGGCACCGCCTACACGGTGACCGTCGACGCCGCCGTCGGGGTCACGACCGGCATCAGCGCCCACGACCGCGCCCGGACGCTGCGGGTCCTCGCCGACCCCACCTCGGTGCGCGACGACCTGCACCGCCCCGGACACGTCGTGCCCCTGCGAGCCCGACCCGGCGGCGTCCGCGAGCGCTCCGGGCACACCGAAGCAGCGATCGACCTCGTCACCGCAGCCGGGCTGCGACCGGCGGCGGCGATCTGCGAGATCGTCGACGAGGACGGCAGCATGATGCGGCTGCCGCGGCTGGTCGAACTGGGGGCGCGCGAGGGCGTGCCCGTCATCACCATCGCTGCGCTGGCCGAGTGGCTCGACGCAGCTGACCGGGCGACGACGATCGTCGCGCCCACGGAAGGAACCACACGATGAGCGGAGCAGGCGCGGCGGACCGCGACCAGGTCGACGGCAGCGGCATCCGGGTGGCGATCGTCGCCGGACAGTGGCACGACACCATCGCGGCCGGGCTCCTCGCCGGGGCCCAGCGCGAGGTCGAGCGGCTCGGCGCCGAGGCCACCGTCATCCCCGTCCCGGGCAGCTTCGAGCTGCCCGTCGTGGCCAAGGTCGCCCTCGAGTCCGGCTTCGACGCCGCGGTCGCGCTCGGCGTGATCATCCGCGGCGGCACCCCGCACTTCGAGTACGTCTCCGACGCGGCCACGAGCGGCCTCACGCGCGTGGCGATCGACACCGGCAAGCCCGTCGGCTTCGGGGTGCTCACCCTGGACGACGAGCAGCAGGGGATCGACCGGGCCGGCCTGCCCGGGTCGAAGGAGGACAAGGGCGCCGAGGCCGCACACGCCGCCATCGCGACGGCCGTCGCCCTGCGGAGCCTGCGCGTCCCCGCCTGAGCCCGGTCACGGCGCGGATCGGCCCGCGACGCAGAACGGCCCCGCACCGGTGAGGTGCGGGGCCGTTCTCGACGTTGTGGCTACTTCTTGCCGAAGACGTGGATCGGCAGGAAGAAGGAGAGCGACATCAGGAGGACGCCCGCCATGAAGACGAAGGCCTGACCCGAGTCCACCTGGAACGCGAACCCGAACAGGTACATCGACACCAGCAGCAGCAGGATCGAGAAGAAAGCGGCGATGACGCGGCCCACAGGGTACCTCCGGAGGTCAGACGGGTGGATCACCCCAAGTCTATCCCCAGGGGCGCCCGCGCTGGTTCACGCAGCGGGCTTGGTGGACACGAGTCGGTCGACGACGCCGAGCAACGACTCCATGTCGACCGTCGCGCGGTCGGGCCGGACGTCGCTCGCGGCACCCAGTGACGCCGCGTGGTACAGCCCGTCGCCCATCAGCTTGATCGCCTGCGCGGTGGGTGCGTCGCCGAGGGCCTCGACCAGGGTGGCGAGCCAGGCGTTCTCGGTCTCGTCGAGCGTGCGGCCGGCCTCGGCGTACCCGGCCTGCTGCAGGCGGCTGGCGGCGAGGAGCGCCAGGTCGAGCTCGCTGCCGACGAACTGGCAGTTGCGGACGAAGTAGCGGGCGGGCCCGTCCTCGGCGTCGCGCATCCGTTCGACGTCGGCCGTGGACAGGTCGACGAGGCGGTCGCAGAGGCCCTCGACGAGGGCGGCCTTCGAGCCGAAGTGGTAGAGCAGTCCGCCCTTCGACACCCCGGCACGAGCGGCGACGGCGTCGAGCGTGGCGGGACGCTCGCCCTCCTCGCACACGATGGCGACGAAGCTGTCGAGGACGCGGTCGCGGGCACTGGCCATGGGGGAAGTCTAGGGAACCACGGGCTCGCGCTGGTCCCACGGCCGCCTCGTGAACGCTCACGACCCTTGATCGAGCGGAGGGAACTGCCCTAGGGTCGTCGTGACCGTGAAGGTTCACGAGACGAACAGGATCCGCATGTCAGCGCAGACCGCGACCACCACCGGCACCACCTCGACCCCGTCCGGCGACACCCCCGGCTGGGCCGTCCTCGGCCCGGGCAGCATCGCCCGCCGGTTCCTCTCCCAGCTGCCGGCGAGCACGGCAGGCGCCACGCTCGTCGCCGCGGGCAGCTCGTCCGTCGAACGCGCACGCTCCTTCGCCGAGGACGCCGCCGGCCACGGGTTCGCCGACGTCACGGCGACGACCTACGACGAGGTGCTCGCCGACCCACGCGTCGACGCCGTCTACGTCTCGACCGTGCACACCGGTCACGCGCACCTGGTGTTGGCAGCGCTGCAGGCGGGCAAGGCCGTGCTGTGCGAGAAGCCCCTCGCGCCGAACCACGGCACCGCGATGGCCCTGGTCGACGCCGCCCGGGTCGCCGGCCTGCCCCTGGTCGAGGCCTACATGTACCGCTTCCACCCGCAGACCGCGGCACTGCTCGACCTCGTCCGCCAGGGCGCGATCGGCGACGTCACCCACGTCGACGCCTCCTTCGCGTTCCGGGTGGGCGAGCGCACCGGGCGGCTGTTCGACGTCGACACCGCCGGGGGCGGCATCCTCGACGTCGGCGGCTACCCCGTGACGATGACCGCGGCGATCGTGCAGGCCGCCACGGGCACGGCCGTCGCGGAGCCGACGGACCTGACCGCCACCGGCACCCTCGGCCCGACCGGCGTCGACGAGTGGACCACCGCCGACCTGACCTACCGCGGCCGCGCCGGTCGCACGATCACCGCGAACGTCCGCACCGGTGTCCGCGTGCAGGACGACAACGCCGTCACCGTGTACGGCACCCGCGGACGCATCACGCTGGCGGACCCGTGGACCCTCGGCGACGACCCCACGATCGTCGTCAGCACCGTCGACGACGACCCCCGCACGCTGTCCTTCGCCGGCGAGCACCCCTACGCCCGTGAAGCCGACGCCACCACCGCCGCACTCGCCGCCGGCCAGGGCGAGGCCGCGCAGATGACCCTCGACGAGTCACTCGCCGCCGCCCGCACGCTCGACCGCTGGCGCGCCGCGATCGACCTGCGCTACCCGTTCGAGGCCGAGACCGCCGACATCCCCACCGTCAGTGGCCGACCGCTCACCGTCGCGTCCGACACCACGATGCTGTACGGCGAGGTGCCCGGCGTCGGCAAGCGGATGTCGCGCCTGGTGATGGGCGTCGACAACCAGCCCGACCTGGCCCACGCCAGCGCGGTCTTCGACCTGTTCGTGGAGCGGGGCGGCAACGTCTTCGACACCGGGTACATCTACGGCGGCGGCGTGCTCGAGGGCCGCCTCGGCAAGTGGATCCAGAACCGCGGCATCCGGGACGACGTCGTCGTGATCACGAAGGGTGCCCACACCCCGTACTGCGACCCGGAGTCCCTCAGCCGTCAGCTGCTCGAGAGCCTCGAGCGCCAGGGCACCGACCACGCGGACATCTACATGATGCACCGCGACAACGAGGACGTGCCGGTGGGGGAGTTCGTCGACGTGCTCGACGAGCACCGCCGCGCCGGCCGCATCCGCGTGTACGGCGGGTCGAACTGGAGCCTGGCGCGCTTCGACGAGGCGAACGCCTACGCGAAGGCGAACGGCAAGCACGGGTTCGACGTCCTCAGCAACCACTTCGGGCTCGCCGAGGCGTACGACGTGCCGTGGGAGGGGTGCCGCCACGTCACCGACGCCGCGTCGAAGGCCTGGCTCGAGGAGCGCCAGGTCCCGCTGCTGCCCTGGTCGTCCCAGGCGCGCGGCTTCTTCACCGGTCGTGCGACGCCGGAGGACACCAGCGACGCCGAGCTCGTCCGCTGCTACTACAGCGACGACAACTTCGAGCGGCTCCGACGTGCGAGCGAACTCGGCGAGCAGTTCGGCGTCCCCGCCACGGCGATCGCCCTGGCGTACGTCCTCAACCAGCCGTTCCCGACGTTCCCGCTCTTCGGACCGCGCACCATCGCCGAGGCCCGCTCCTCGATGACCGGCCTCTCCGTCGAGCTCACCCCGGAGCAGGTCGCGTGGCTGGACCTCCGCGCCTGAGCGAGACGACGCCGGGCGCGATGACGCCGGGCGCGACGACACCGGGCGAGCCGCCGCCGGGCGAGCCGACCGCGGGCAAGCAGCCGCCGACCCCCGCCGGCCGCGCGACGATCATCGACGTCGCCGCGGCCGCCGGGGTGTCCCGGCAGACGGTCACCCGGGCGATGAACGGCATGACCGGCATCAGCGCGGCGACCAAGGAGCGGGTCCTCCTGGCGGCCGAGGCCCTCGACTACCGCCCGTCCCGCTTCGGCCGTGGCCTGGTCACCGGCGGCGACCACCAGCTCGGCCTGGTCGTCGACGACCTCCGCAATCCGTACTCACCGGAGCTCGCCGCCGCGGTGCTCGGGTTGGCCGCGGACCGCGGGTGGAACGTGATGCTCGCCGACGTCGGGCTCGCGAGCGACCCGTCCCGCATGGTGCAGGCCCTCGGCGTCCAGACCGACGTCGTCATCGGGTACCTCGGGCTGCGCGCTCCCGAGTGGATCGAACAGCTCGGCTCGGTGCCGGTCGTCGAGCTCGACCCCGCCGGCACGGTCACCCGGGCGGCCGTGCGCATCGACCCGACCGAGGCCATCGACGCACTCGCCGACCACCTCGTCGCCACGGGCGTCAAGCACCCCGTGGTCCTCGACGCGTCGACCGACGGAGCGCCCAGCCACCGCGGTGGACTGATGGCCGACGCGCTGCGCCGACGCGGCTACCTGCCAGAACTCGTCCACGGCGGGGAACCGACCGCTGCGGCAGGCGCCGCGGCCACCGAACGACTGCTCGCCGACCGCCGACGGCTCGACGCCGTGCTCGCCTTCAACGACGTGACCGCCCTCGGCGTGCTGTCGGCCTGCCGCCGTGCGGGCGTCGACGTGCCAGGTGACGTCCGCGTGGTCGGCGTGGACGGCCTGCCGCTCGGCGGTCTCGTCGCGCCGACCCTCACCACGCTCGCCGTCGACCTCGAGACGGTCGCGCAGCAGGCGCTCGACCTCGCGCTCGGCATGCTCGCGGGGGACCTCCCGCGCCAGGGACCGACGGTGCAGCGCACCGTGCGCCACCGCCTGCTGGTGCGCGAGTCGGCCTGACCGCTCGGCCGGGGCAGTGGGCACGACCACCGCCGGACGGGAGGCTCGGCGCAAGTCCGGCACCGAGCCTCCTTCCCGACGTTGGTTGCATTTGCAACCACAACCGTCCGGACGGTACAGTAGACGGAGTCCTGCCGGGCCGCGTGACGACTTCCGCGCCCGTGGAACATCCCTCGAAGTCCTCGGAGCACCACCATGTCCGCACTCCTCACCAGTCCCGTCGCCACGCGTGTCACCGCGAGCCGTGCGCGACGGTTCCTGGCGCTCGCGGTCCTGATGCTGCCCGTCCTGCTCATCTCGGTGGACAACACGATCCTCAGCTTCGCGCTGCCGTCCATCGCCCGCGCGCTGAACCCGGACGCCACCACGCAGCTCTGGATCGTCGACGCCTACCCGCTCGTGCTGGCCGGGCTGCTCGTGGTGATGGGCAGCATCGGTGACCGGATCGGACGCCGCCGGATCCTGGTGGTCGGTGCGACCGGGTTCGCCGCGATGTCGGTCGCGGCCGCCTTCGCCACCGACGCCTGGATGCTCGTCGCCGCCCGCGTGGCGATGGGCGTGTTCGGCGCGATGCTCATGCCGGCGACGCTCTCGATCATCCGCAACGTGTTCCCGGACGCGGGGGAGCGTCGCATGGCCCTCGCCGTCTGGTCGACGATGTTCGCCGCGGGGAACGCCCTCGGCCCGCTCGTCGGCGGCGCGCTCCTGGCGCACTTCCACTGGGGCAGCGTGTTCCTGGTCGCGGTGCCGATCCTCGTCGTGATGCTGGCGGCCGTGCCGTTCTGCGTGCCGGAGTCCCGCGACCGCAACCCCGGTCCGGTCGACGTCGTGAGCATGCTGCTCTCGCTCGGCACGCTGGCGCCGGTCGCGTGGGCGATCAAGTCGATCGTGCACCCCGAGGAGCGCGGCCTCGCCATCGCCATGGTCGCCGTCGGTGTCATCTGCGGCATCACCTTCGTCCGTCGGCAGCTCCGCACGCGCACCCCGATGCTCGACCTCCGGCTGTTCCGCAGCACGGCGTTCACGGGCAGCGTGCTGATGAACATGGCGGCGATGTTCTCGCTGACCGGGTTCCTGTTCTTCATCGCCCAGCACCTGCAGCTCGTGGCCGGGCTCGACCCCTTCGCGTCCGGCATCGTCCTGATCCCCGGGTCCGTGCTGACCATCGTCGCGGGCATCGTCGCCGTGCCGATCGTGGCCCGTGTCGCGCCGCGGTGGGTCGTCAGCGTCGCCCTGCTGTTCTCCGCCGCCGCGTACGGCCTGGTCGCGGTGCTCGGGCACCATGCGTCGATCGCCGCACTGGCGTTCGCCTTCGTGCTGCTCGGCATCGGGATCGGCGCGTCCGAGACGATCACGAACGACCTCATCATCTCCACGGCCCCGGCGGACAAGGCCGGCGCGGCGTCGGCGGTGTCCGAGACCGCGTACGAGATCGGTGCCGTACTGGGGACCGCGATCCTCGGCACGATCCTGGCCACGGCCTACCGCGCGCACGTCGTGGTGCCGGGCGGGCTGTCGTCGACGTCGCACACCGCGGCGCAGGAGACCCTCGGCGGCGCGGTGTCGGCGGCGAACGAGCTCGGCGGCACCGCGGGGCAGGTGCTCCTCGAGTCGGCCCGGGCGGCGTTCGACTCCGGCGTGACGATCACGGCCGGCGTCGCCGCGGTGCTCATGGTCGTCGCCGCCGCGGGCGCGGTCGTGATGCTCCGTCGTGGCTGACCCCCTGCCGGGCCCGGGCGGTGGGCCGTCACCGCGCGGTCCGGTCGGCGCGCCCGGGATGCCCCGAACCTGGGAATCGTTGACCTCAACCAGGGTTCAGGTCATACGTTGGGACCTGGCCACGAGGACCACGGCCACACCGCACCCGAACGAGGAACGAACGACGACTCCCATGCCCGAAGCCATCCCCGCGGACGCCGTCCCGACCACCATCGCCGACGCCTACAAGTCCGCGTTCCGTGGCCACCCCGCCGGCGTCGCCGTGATCACCGCCGAGGGACCGGACGGCCCGACCGGCCTGACCGCCTCCAGCGTCGCGAGCGTCGCGATCGACCCGCCCGTCCTGGTGTTCTCCCTCTCCACGAACTCGGGGTCAGCCGGCACGATCCTCGGCGCCCCGCTGTTCGTCGTGCACCTCATGGACTCGCACGGCGTCGCCCTCGCCCGGCGGTTCGCGTCGACCGGCAGCCCCGCGGCCGACGACCCGATCTGGGGGACGCTGCCCTCCGGCGACCGCTACCTCCCCTCTGCGGCGTCGGCGCTCCGGTGCCGCCCGCTCTCGACCACGCCCATCGGCAGCTCGACCGTCGTCGTCGCCGAGGTGCTCGACATCGTGCTCGGCTCCGAGCGCGGCGAGCCGCTGGTCTACCACAACCGGGAATTCCACTCCCTCACCGATCGTTCCCGGCTCTCGTGAGCTGCGGAGCACCATCCGCCAACCACTGATCGAAAGGAACTCACATGGCTGAGTACACCCTGCCGGAGCTGCCGTACGACTACGCCGCACTCGAGCCGCACATCAGCGGCAAGATCATGCAGCTGCACCACGACAAGCACCACCAGGCCTACGTCACCGGTGCGAACACCGCCCTGCAGCAGCTCGGCGAGGCCCGCGAGTCCGGCAACTTCGGTGCGATCAACAAGCTCGAGAAGGACCTCGCCTTCCACCTCGGTGGGCACGTCAACCACTCGATCTTCTGGACCAACCTCGGCCCGGACACCAAGGTCCCCGAGGGCGAGCTCGCCGCGGCGATCGACGAGTTCTTCGGCTCCTTCGACACGTTCAAGGCGCAGTTCGCCGCCGTCGCGAACGGCATCCAGGGCTCCGGTTGGTCCGTCCTGGCCTGGGACACCGTCGGCCAGAAGCTGACGACGTTCCAGCTCTTCGACCAGCAGGGCAACATCCCGTTCGGTCTCGTCCCGATCTTCATGCTCGACATGTGGGAGCACGCCTTCTACCTCGACTACCTCAACGTCAAGGCGGACTACGTCAAGGCCGTGTGGAACATCGTCGACTGGGAGAACGTCGCCGCGCGCTTCGCGAACGCGAAGTCGCAGAGCTTCGTCACGCTCTGACACACCGACGGCGGGTCACGGTGGTGACCTGACGACGGACGGGAGGCCCGGGGCCTGCTGGCACCGGGCCTCCCGTCCGTCTGCCGTGCGGTCCGAGGGTCAGGTCGTCACGAACGCCGTGCGGGCCACCAGGCCGGCGGCGAGGGCGCGGAGCGCCGCGTCCGCATCGGTCCGCTCCGGGTCGACGACCGCTCCCCACTGGATGCCGCGGGCCGCCAGGACCGCGCCCTGTGCCGTGCGTGCCGCCTCGGCATCACAGCGGTCGTGTGCTCGGCACCAGGCGGCGACGGCGTCGATCTCGGCGCGGTGCACGGACCGTTCGCGGTCTCGATCGCAGAGGGACTCCACGGAGCCGAGCTCGAAGGTCATCCGGGCGGCGAGGGCGCGTTCCGGGTCGTCGAGGCCGCCGAAGACGGCCACCAGGTAGGTGGCGAGGCCGTCCTGGTCGGTGGCGGGGTCGAGCGTGAGACCCGCGGTGGCCTCGGCCAGGTGCTCGACGACGGCGTCCACCAGGGCGTCGCGGGATCCGAAGTGGTAGACGATCGGGTAGGCGCTGGTGCCGAGGACGCGGCCGAGGCTGCGGACCGAAACGTCCTCGAGCTTGGTGTCCTGCAGGTGCTGCGCGACCTTGCTGATGATCGCCGGCTTCAGGGTCGGGTCGGGCTTGCGAGGCATGGGCGTCTCCGCGGGAGCAATGGATGGCGGGTCGCCGGTGTACGACCATCACACATGGTAGCGGTGATGTACCAGTTGTCCGGCCAGATGCCGCTGGGACTGTGTCCCGGCTGGGCATCCCGGCCCGAGTCTGTACGAACAGAAGTGGAGTAATTCTCGGATTCACGTATCGTGGAGATGATGACCCCGTCTCCCGAACGCCCCGTGCCGCCCCTCAGCGCCGCAGCACCCGGTCACGGACGGTCGGTCGGGGGCCGACGCCGCGGTGCCGGGAAACGCTTCCTGGTCGTCGGCGACGTCCTCGACGTGTCCGTGCGGAGCACCGTCGGCCGGACGTCCATGTCGGACGGGGGCGCCAGCGCGCTCCTCGGCGCCGACGACGTCCCGCTCGACCTGGTCCAGCGCGCCGACGTCGTCCACCTGACCGGAGCCGCGATGCTCGGGTCGGGCGGCACGGAGCGCATCGCCGCGCTCGTCGCCCGGGCCCGGGTCGGGGGTGCCCGTGTCTCGCTCGACCCGTCGTCGGTCGCCGTGGTGCGGTCGATCGGGGGTGCGGCCTTCCTCGCCGCGATCACGGGCGTCGACGTGCTGATGCCCGGGCAGGACGAGGCCCTCGCGCTCACCGGGGCGTCCGACGTGGTCGGCGCCGCCGCCGAACTCGCGCGCCACGTGCCGCTCGTCCTCGTCACGCTCGGCCACGAGGGCGTGCTCGTCGCGCGGCCCGGGCGGACACCGCAGCCGGTGCCCGCGACGCCGGCCACGGTGGTCGACACGATCGGGGCGGGGGACGCCTTCGCTGCTGGCTTCCTCCGCGCCTGGGCGACCGACGCCGTCCGGGTCGGGGCGGCCACGCGCGAGGGGACCCGGGTCGCGGCTCGCGCGCTCGGGTTCGTGGGTGGGCGGCCGCCCGTCTGAGCCGCCGGTCGTCGTCAGGTCGTCAGGCGGTCAGCTCGGCGGGCGGTGTCCTCGCCGGGCGGCCAGCGCGTCCTGCTGCCAGCTCATCGTGCGACGTGCTCGTCAGGCCGTGCGTTCGACGGGTTCGGCGGTGACGGTGAGCGTCTGGACGCGCCCGGCAGCGAGCGGCGCCAGGCGGATCTCCACGCGCAGCCGACCCGCGGTGCCGGGCAGCCACCAGCGGAGGTGTGTCGGCGTGTTCGACAGCTCCTGCACCGGGGGAGCCGAGCGGTCGGCACCCACCTGGGCGACCGCGGCCTCCAGGGTCTGCCGACGGCGGTCGTACGGCACGTCCATCGCGACGTTCGGCGTGCAGATGGTGTCCGCCAGGTCGTCGTCCCAGTCCGCGAGGAGCCGGGACACGGCAGCCTGCGCGGCGCGGGTCTCCGGGAGGACCTCGGGCGTCGGGGGCGTCGTCGGGCTCGTGGCGGCCAGCAGCAGGTCGTGGGCGGTCTCGGCCGCGACCGAGACCTTCGCCTGGGTGGCGTTCTCGAAGGCGACGACACCGAGGCCGTTCCGGACGGACCACCGCATGTGGGCCGAGAAGCCCGGGTAGCCGCCCGAGTGCGACACGATCGCGCCGTGGTGGTCGTCCTGCTCGACGAACAGCCCGAAGCCGTACCCGACCGGTCGTCGCGCACCCGGGACGGCTGCGCCCGGGATGTGCCGCATGGCCTGCTGCATGTGCCGGCGGTCGGCCGCGGAGACCGGGCCGTCCTCAGCATCAGTGCCCGGCCGACGCATCGGCGCGAAGGCCGACGACAGGTGCCGTGCCCACCGCGACAGGTCCGCCACGGTGGAGTACAGGCCGCCGATCGGGGAGAAGGCTCCCGGGCCGGTCAGCGGCAGCGGCTCGAAGGTGCCGCGGTACGGGCGGACACCGGTCACGACGTACCCGCGGGCGTCCTGCTCGGTGAAGACGGTGTCGTCGAGACCGAGCGGCCGGAGCACGACGTCGGTGGCGACGTCGGTGAACGGACGGCCGGCGACGACGGACACCGCCCGTCCGAGCAGTGCGTAGCCCAGGTTCGAGTACGCGAAGCCCGTTCCGGGCACGGAGTCGAAGAGGAGCCCGGCGCGCAGGACGTCGTCGAGGTCGGCGTCGGAGATGGCCTCCTGGCGGTCGCCCCACGGGTCGTCGGTCGGGAACCCGGCCGACATCGTCAGGAGCATCCGCAGCGTCGGCACGGGGGAGTCCGGCGTCGGCAGGGTGACCTCGGCGAACGCCGGGACGAACTCGTTGACCGGGGCGTCGAGCGACACCCGGCCGTCGGCGACGAGGGAGAGCAGCGTGGCCGCGGTGACGCTCTTCGTGCAGGACGCGATGCGGTACACCGTGTGTGCATCGGGAGCCCTGCCGTCGCCACGGTCGCCGTGCCCGCCCGAGGCGACGAGGCCGTCGGCGTCGAACACACCCCACACCGAGCTCGGGGTGGTGCCGCGTTCGACCCGCTCGCGGAACAGGTCGTCGACCTGCCGGAGCACGGCGGGGTCGAGCGGAGCGGAGCCGTCGGCGGGTGCGCCCGCTGCCGCCGCGGACGACGACGTCACGATCGCCGCATCTGGTCGTAGGCGTCGAGGGCGCGTTGCCGGGTCGCCTTGAGGTCGACCATCGGCTTCGGGCGGTCCTCGTCGGACGGCACCCAGCGCCGGACGTACTCGCGGTGCTTGTCGAACCGCTCGAGCTGCCGGTCCGGGTTGAACACCCGGAAGTACGGCGCCGCGTCGAACCCGGACCCGGCGACCCACTGCCAGTTCCCGGCGTTGTTCGCCGGGTCGGCGTCGACGAGGGTGTCCCAGAACCACTGTTCGCCGATGCGCCAGTCCACGAGCAGGTTCTTCACGAGGAAGCTCGCCGTGGCCAGGCGGACCCGGTTGTGCATGGCGCCGGAGCTCCAGAGCTCCCGCATGCCGGCGTCGACCAGGTCGAAGCCCGTGCGGCCCTGGTACCAGCGCTGCAGTTCGTCCTCGGAGGCCTCGCGCCACGGGAACGCGTCGAACTCCCGACGGACGTTGACGGTGGCGAGCTGTTCGCAGTGGAAGTACTCGTTCCAGTTGAACTCGCGCCAGGCGAGCTGTCGGAGGAACGCCGGTGCCTGCTGCCGCTGGTGCGGTTCGAGTCGCCCGTGCAGGCGGTGCCACACCTGGTACGGGCTGATCTCGCCCCAGCGCAGGTGCGGCGAGAGGTCGCTCGTGGCCGCCATCGCGGGTTCGTCGCGCTGGTCGTAGTCCTCGAGCGCGTTGTCGACGAAGTCCTCGAGGAGCTTCGCCGCGCCCTGCTCACCCGGGGTCCAGGCGTCGCGGAGTCCGCCGGCCCAGTCCGGGGCGGTCGGCAGCAGGGCCCAGTCGGCGAGGTCGTCGCCCGCGGCGTCTGACGGGGACGGCAGCTCGCGCGGCTTCGGGAGCGGGTGCCGGGGCTCCGGCATCGCCTGTGCCGCACGCCAGAACGGCGTGAACACCTTGTACGGCTCGCCCTGCCCGGTGCGGACCGTCCACGGTTCCCAGAGCAGCGCGGCCGCGAAGCTGTGGGCCTCGATGCCGCGGTCGGTCAGGGACGCCTTGATGCCGGCGTCGACGTCGCGCTCGACCGGCCCGTAGCGACGGTTCCAGAAGACCCCGTCCGCGCCGGTGTCCGCGACGAGCTGGTCGATGACGTCCGCAGCGGCGCCCCGACGCAGGACGAGCCGCGACCCGTGCTGACGCAGGTCGGCGTCGAGCGAGGCCAGCGAGTGGTGCAGCCACCAGCGTGCCGCGGCGCCGAGCGGCCGGATGCCGGCGCTCTCGTCGTCGAGCACGTAGACGACGGTCAGGTCGCCGCCGTGCTCCATCCCCGCACGGAGGGCCGGGTTGTCGGCGAGCCGCAGGTCGTCCCGCAGCCAGACCAGCGCGCCCGTCATGCGGAGACGGTGTCGGTCGTGGCACCGCGTCGCGCGGCCGGGAGTTCCCCGGTGGCCACGCGGAGCTTCGTGCAGAGGTCGGTGAGCGTCCGGAGCTCGGCGTCGTCGAGGCCGGCGCTGAGCTGCTCGGCGATGCTGGTGGCGTGCTGGACGGCGACGGCCCGGTAGACGTCGAACCCGTGCGGCGTCAGCGCGACGATGACCCCGCGGGCGTCGGTCGGGTCCGGCTGCTTCTCGACGACGCCGCGGGTGGCGAGCCGGTCGACCAGGCGGCTGACGCTCGGCTGCGTCAGCAGGAGGTGGCCGGTGAGGTCGCGCATCCGGCAGCGGCGGCCCGGCTGCGTGGAGAGGTTGAAGCAGACGTCGTACTCGTTGAAGGAGATCTCGTCCCCGGGGAACTCGCTGTTGAGGTTCCGCATCACGGACACCTGCGCCCGGAAGAGGGCTTCCCACGCGGCGACGGCGACGGCCTTCTCACTGCGGGTGGGGTCCGGGACGACGGTCTTGTCGTGCCCGAGCGTCCTGGCGTCCAGGAGTGTCGGCTCGTCCACGAGCGCCTCGTCGTCCACGGTCGCGGTCCTCTCGGTCGGGTGGCTCACCACACTACCGACGGCATCGGACACTGGTCGGCCACGCCGCCGCCCGTCCGTCGACGGCGCGGGCGGGGGAACGCACGAGGGCCGGTCGTCCTGGGGACGACCGGCCCTCTCCCTTGCACCAAGAGTGTCCTGCAATCACATTCCACAGCCGCTGCCACAGCAAACAACGACTGCAGAACTGACTGTATAACGAAGGGGTAACGGGCGCCAGCGGCAATCCTGCTTCGTTGCCTGCGAGTTCCCTCGGAGCCGCGCGAGCGAGGGCAGGCGGCCGCGCCGGACCGCCCCGTGCTCAGAAGAGGTCGGGCGACGGGGTGGAGGCGTAGCGGACGGCGACGTCGGCGTGGCGGTCGAAACGGTACCCGACGCCGCGGACCGTGCGCACGATCTCCTCGAACGCGCCGAGCTTGGAGCGGAGACGACGGACGTGCACGTCGATGGTCCGCTCGTTCGGGGTCTCGTCCTCACCGTCGGACCACAGGCCCTCGATGATCGCCGAGCGGTCCACCGTGCGGCCCTCGCGGAGCACGAGGAACTGCAGCAGCTCGAACTCCTTGAACGTCAGGGGAGCCGCGTCGCCGTCGAGGGTGACGCGCTTGCGGGAGATGTCGATGACGACGCCGGTCTCCTCGGGCTCGGGCTTCTCGGCCTGCTTCCGTGCGGCGACGGCCGACCGGTCCTGCAGGGCGAGTCGGACGACGTCGACGTCACGTCCACCGGAGTGCTCGGCGGCGACGGCCACGGCAGCGTAGGTCTCCGCAGTGGGGACCAGCTGCGCGGTGAGCGCCTTGAGCTGCTCGACGACCGCAGCGAGCGTGGTGCCGGCCGCGGCGGCCTTCTCCTCGTCGATCCCGACGTAGAGCGCGAAGCCACGCGCCTCGGTTCCCTCGGGCAGGGCGCGGTTCCGCTGCGGAGCGACCACGGGGCTGGTCGGGATGGTCGTGCGCTCCGGCTGGACCGCCGCGCGACGGGGCCGGATCGGCGTCACCGTGCCGAGGTCGGTCGGGGCCGGTGCTGCGGCGCGGAGGGCGGTCTGGGGCTGGGGGATGGTGAGCGACATGGTGGTTCTCCGTGCGGTGTGGCCGCGACTGCTCCCGCAGTGCGTCCGGTGTCGAATGCGTCGTCCCGGGTGGCGTCCGCCTGACGGCGGGAGGCAGCGGCGACCAACGGTCCTGCTGCGGACCGGGGCTGCCCGGGGATGCGGGGAGACGACCTCGAGACGGGACGTGTCGCGTCGTCGGTGGTCGTCACCCGAGGATCACGCGCTCGCGACGGGGGTGGTGTCGCGGGGGATCCGGCTGGAACGGGTACCGGTCAGGCACACATTCGACAACGCATGACTGCCGTCGTCGGCATCATCATGCCGGTCGTCCCCACTGCCCCTGCGGAGGAGCACGCCTCGGAGAGGACGCGGGTGGACACGAGTGCAGTCATGGACACGAGTATCAGCGGTATACCAAGCCGCTGTCAACCGTCCGACCGGACGGTGCGGTCGTGTCGGACCGGCTACTCGGCCAGGCCGTAGAGGCGGTCGCCGGCGTCGCCGAGACCGGGGACGATGTACCCGTTCTCGTCGAGCCGCTCGTCGAGCGCGCCGAGCACGATCGTGACGTCGCGGTCGCCGACGGCTTCCTCGACGGCCTTGAGTCCCTCGGGTGCGCCGAGGATGCACACGCACGTGACGTCCTCGGCTCCGCGTGCGAACAGGAAGTCGATCGCCGCTGCGAGGGTGCCGCCCGTGGCCAGCATCGGGTCGAGCACGAAGCACTGGCGGTTCGACAGGTCGTCGGGGAGGCGCTCGGCGTAGGTCTGCGGCTCGAGGGTCTCCTCGTTGCGCGCCATGCCGAGGAAGCCGACCTCGGCGGTCGGGACGAGCTTGACCATGCCCTCGAGCATGCCGAGGCCTGCACGGAGGATCGGCACGACGAGAGGCCGCGGCTTCGCGATGGCGACGCCCATGGTCTGGGCGACCGGGGTCGAGATCGGCGTGGCCGTGACGCGGACGTTCCGGGTGGCTTCGTACGCCAGGAGCGTGACGAGCTCCTCGGTCAGCGCCCGGAAGGTGGGCGATGGCGTGGTCCGGTCGCGGAGCACCGAGAGCTTGTGCGTGATGAGCGGGTGGTCGGCGACGTGGACTCGCATAGGGTCGAGCGTAGCGTGCCCCGTGCCGACCAGCGGTCGCGGGCGTCACCGAGGAACCCCCAGGAGGACCCGTGGAGCACCCCGCCGCCCGTCCGTACGTGGCGGCGATGGAACGGGCGCTCGACGAGGCCCGGGCGTGCCTCGCCACCGGGGACGTGCCCGTCGGCGCCGTGGTGCTCGACGAACACGGTGCCGTGGTCGCGACCGGACGCAACGAACGCGAGGCGACACAGGACCCGACCGCGCACGCCGAGGTCATCGCGCTCCGGGCAGCCGCGGCCGCGACGGGGGACTGGCACCTCGACCGGCACACGCTCGTCGTCACGCTCGAGCCCTGCCCGATGTGCGCCGGTGCGGTCCTCGCGGCCCGCGTGCCCCGGGTCGTGTTCGGCGCCTGGGACCCGAAGGCCGGGGCGTCGGGCAGCGTCTACGACATCGCCCGGGACCGCCGGCTGCCGCACCGGACCGAGGTCGTGGCGGGCGTGCTGGAGGAGCAGTGCGCGGCACTCCTGGACGACTTCTTCCGCGAGCGCCGCTGACGCTGACGCCGCTGAGCGCTAGTCGACCGCGCGGATCACGATCGCCTCGGTCGGCGGACGCGGCCCGGTGCGGAGCACGTCGGGTTCGACGTAGATGACCCGGGCGATCGGGACGGCCGCGCGGACCCGCTGCTCGACGGTGTCGATGCCCGCCGCGACGTCCCCGAGCCGTCGGTCCCCGTCGACCGCCACCTTCACGCCCACCATGAGCTCGTCCGGGCCGAGGTACAGGGTCTTGATGTGGATGATCGACTCGACCTCGGGGCCGTCGAGCACGGCCGCCTTGATCGCCGTCACGTCCGCGGCGCTGGCACCCTCGCCGACGAGCAGGCTCTTCGTCTCGATGCCGAGCACCAGGGCCACGGCGATGAGCAGCACGGCGATGAGCACGGTGCCGATCGCGTCGAACACCCCGTTGCCGGTGAGCGCGGTGAGGCCGACGCCGAAGAACGCGAAGACGAGCCCGACCAGGGCTGCGGTGTCCTCGAGCATCACGACGGGCAGCTCCGGTGCCTTCGCCCGGCGCACGTACTGCACCCACGAGAGCGAGCCCTTGTTCGGCTTCGCCTCCTTCAGTGCGGTGCGGAGCGAGAAGCCCTCGAGCCCGATCGCGATGAGGAGCACCACCATCGGCAACCACCAGTTGTCGAGCGGGTGCGGGTCGGCGAACTTCTCGATGCCCTCGTAGAGCGAGAACACACCGCCGACGGAGAACAGCACGATCGAGACGACGAAGGCGTAGACGTAGCGCTCGCGGCCGTAGCCGAACGGGTGCTCCTCGTCCGCGGCGCGTCGGGCGCGTCGGCCGCCGAGCAGCAGCAGGAGCTGGTTCGCGGAGTCGGCGAGCGAGTGCACGCCCTCCGCGAGCATCGACGCGGACCCGCTGATCGCGGCGGCGATGAACTTCACGACCGCGATGCCGACGTTCGCACCGAGTGCGGCGAAGATGGCCCGGTTGCCTCCGGAAGCGCTCACTGTGACCCCTGTCTCGAACCTGCTGCTCGATCCTACGGGCAGCCTGCTCGGTAGGGTCGGGCCATGACGATCGAACTGCCCCGCACCGCCCTCCTCGGCGTCGGTTCCATGTCCGGCGCGGTCCTCGACGGCCTGCTCGCCGCCGGCCTGGCCCCGGAGACGGTGGTCCTGACGACGAAGTCCGAGGCGTCAGCGGCGGCGCACCGCGAACGCGGGCTCGACGCGCACGCGACCGACACCGACCCGGACGCGAACCGTGCCGCCGTCCGGGGGGCGGGCGTCGTGGTGCTCGGCGTGAAGCCCTTCGTGATCGGTGACCTCCTCGACGAGGTGGCCGGTGACCTCGAGCCCGGTGCCGTCGTGGTGTCCGTCGCGGTCGGCGTCACCACCGCAGCGATGGAGGCCCGTGTCCCCGACTCCGTCCGTGTCGTCCGGGCACTGCCGAACACGCCGATCGGCGTCGGCCACGGCGTCACGGGCATCAGCGGGGGCGCGTCCGCCGACGCCGCGGCCGTCGCGCTGGCATCGAGCTTGTTCGACGTCTCCGGCTCCGTGATCGAGGTCCCCGAGGACCGGCTCGACGCCCTGTCCGCCGTGTCCGGGTCCGGCCCCGCGTACGTCTTCCTGCTCATCGAGCAGTGGCAGCAGGCCGCCGAGTCGCTCGGCTTCACCCCGGAGCAGGCCGAGACGATGGTGCAGGGCACGATGCGCGGCGCGGTCGAGCTGCTCGAGCGCTCCGGTCGCGAACCCGCCGACCTCCGCCGTGCGGTCACGAGCCCGAAGGGCACCACCGAGCGCGCGGTCGCGGTCCTGCAGGACGCCGACCTCGCCGCGACGCTCCGCCGGGCCGCGGACGCGGCCATCGCACGGGCCGAGGAGCTGTCGAAGCTCTAGACGCAACCAGTCGACAGACGGGAGGCTCGTGGCGGCGCCGCAACGAGCCTCCCGCCACCGGCACGGCCTGTCTGCCGCTGGCGCGTCAGCCAGGGACCGGCGGCGTGGGCCCAGTCTGTCCTGTGGTCACTCCAGGGCTGCGAAGCGCTCCAGCGCGGTGGTGGACCCGGAGACGATGATCACGTCGTGCTCGCCGATCACGCTCTCCGGCGTGGCGGGCACGAACGGCTCTCCCGGCGGCTTGATGCCGAGGACCGTCAGGCCGAAGCGCGTGCGGATGACGGTCGTGGCCAGGTCCTTCCCGCGCACCGTGCGCGGCGGGAACATCTTGACCACGGCGAAGTCGTCGTCGAACTCGATGAAGTCGAGCATCCGGCCGGACACCAGGTGGGCGGTGCGCTCGCCGGCTTCGCGCTCGGGGTAGACGACGTGGTTGGCGCCGATGCGCGACAGGATCGTGCCGTGCGAGCGGCTGATCGCCTTCGCCCAGATCTGCGGGATGCCGAGGTCGACCAGGTTCGCGGTGATGAGCACGCTCGACTCGAGGTCGCTGCCCGTGCCGACCACGGCGATCGGGAAGTCGCCCGCACCGATCTGCCGCAGGGCGTCGATGTCGGTGGCGTCCGCCTGCACGGCGTGCGTGACGCGGTCCGACCACTTCTGGACCAGACCGGCGTCGGTGTCGACGACCAGGACCTCGCGGTCCTGTCGTTCGAGCTGGCCGGCGGTGGCGGCGCCGAAGCGGCCGAGGCCGATCACCAGCACGGGTGCGTCGTGGCTGACGGCGCCGAGCGGGTGCGGCGGGCGGGTTCGGTCAGCCAACGATCGGCCTCTCCTCGGGACGGCGGAACAGTTGCCGGCTCTGGCTGGCAGCCAGTGCTGCGGCGATGGTCACTGTACCGACACGGCCCAGGAACATCGTGGCCGCGAGCACGTACTTGCCGGATTCCGGCAGGTCGGCGGAGACGCCGGAGGACAGCCCGCACGTGGCGAAGGCCGAGATGACCTCGAACAGCACGCGGTCGAGCGAATCGTGGGTGATCTGCAGCAGGACGACCGTGGCGACGGCGACGATGGTCGCTCCCCACAGCACGACGGCGACCGCGACGCGGAGCACGTCGCTCGGGATCCGGCGGCCGAAGGCCTCCATGCTCTGGCGCCCACGGGCCTCGGCCACCGCGGCCAGGAAGAGCACCGCGAGGGTCGTGACCTTGATGCCGCCGGCGGTCGACGCGGAGCCGCCGCCGATGAACATGAGCATGTCCGTGACGAGCAGGCTCGACCCGTTCAGCTGGTCGAAGTCGACGAGGGAGAAGCCGCCAGAGCGGGTCATCGTCGACAGGAACAGGGCCTGGAACGCGGTGCGACCGGCGCCCTCGCGGCCGAAGGTCGCCGGGTTCGAGGCCTCGAGCGCGATGTAGACCACCGCACCGCCGACGAGCAGGACCGCGCTGGTCGCGAGCGTGAGCTTGACGTGGATCGGCCACCGACGGGGCGTCCGGAGCTGCTTCGTCAGGGCGCGGATGACCGGGAAGCCGATCGAGCCCGCGACGACGCCGATCATCAGCAGCGTCAGGAACCAGTAGTCGTGGGCGAACGGGTCGAGCCCGCTGGCGTTCGGCGCGAAGCCGGTGTTCGTGAACGCCATCGCCGCGTAGTAGAAGGAGTCGCCGACCGCCGTCCAGAACGGCATCCCGGCGAGGAGCACCGACGGCAGGAGCAGCAGCCCGAGCACGATCTCGATCGACAGGGTGCTCACCGCGACCGTGGCGAGCAGGGTGCCGACCTCGCCGAGCCGGACGGCCTGGCCCTCGGGCACGGCGCCGTGGTGCGTCCGGAGCGGGTTGGAGTCCCCGGCGGCCATGAGCTTGGCGCGCAGCCCGAGCTTCCGCGTGACGAACAGGCCGAGGATCGACGCGAAGGTCAGCACGCCGACCGCACCGATCTGCGTGCCGATGACGACGAGCGTCTTGCCGAAGACCGACCAGTGCGTGGCCATGTCGACGGTGGCGAGCCCGGTGACGCAGACGACGGACGCGGCGGTGAACAGCGCGTCCGCGAAGTGCGTCGACTCCCCGTCGGCCGCCGCGAGCGGGGTCATGAACAGCGCCGTGAAGACGAAGATCAGCGCGACGAACACCACGATCGCCAGACGGGACGGTGACGAGCGGAGCACCGTGCCGATGCGCGAGGGTCGCTTGCGACTCGGGGTCGGCAGGACCTTCGGGGGCTCCGTGCGATCGAGCATCGTATGCCTCCGAGGACATGGGCGGGACGCATCGCATGGTACATCCGCGGTCGGCCGGTTAGCCTCTCCCCATGGCCGACATCTTCAGCGTGGTCGCGGACCCGACGCGGCGGGAGCTCCTCGGGACGCTGCTCGCGGCGTACGGCTCCGACGCCACAGCGGGGGAGCTCAGCGTCGGTCAGCTCGTCGAGAAGCTCGGGGTCAGCCAGCCCACGGTCTCGAAGCACCTCCGCGTGCTCCGGGACATCGGCCTCGTCACCTCCCGGGAAGAAGGGCAGCACCGCTACTACCGGCTCGACCCGGAGCCGCTGCTGCACATCGAGGAGTGGGTCCTGCCGTTCACCGGCGCAGTCGACGCCGACGGCACGCTGGCGACCACCGCGTGGACGCCCGACGGGCAGCCGGTGTCGGTGCGGCGGAACGGCGTCGCGGGCAAGGCCACGGTGGAGGTCGGCATCGAGCTCGGGCGCGTCATGGCCGAGGCGTCGCACCGCGCCACCGCGGCGTTCTCGGGCGCGCAGCAGGGGTGGGGGAAGGTCGTCGAGACCTCGCGGCGCCGCTTCACCAAACGGCCCGATCAGGACTGACCCGCGAGTCTGGACACGAGGCCGCACGCGCCCCTACAGTTGCCAGTGACCACTCAGGTCACACCAATCTCCCGCGTTCGGGTCCGAGCGTGAGCGACCGAAGGCGGACCATGGCCGGCAGTTTCGACGACGTGCGCTTCCTCACCGTCGCGGAGGTCGCCGAGATGATGCGCGTCTCGAAGATGACGGTGTACCGGATGGTCCACGCGGGGGAGCTCCCCGCGATCCGCTTCGGCCGGTCCTTCCGCGTGCCGGAGTCCGCCGTCGCCGAGGTCCTGCGCGGCGGGATCGCCGACGTCGGCTAGCGCTGACCAGCCCCGGCGAGCCGGCGCGTTCGACATCACAGTCGCGCTCCGGTAGCATCGGGCAGGTTGATTTTCCGCGGCTTCATCGGCCCGGTGTCCGTACATCACCATCAGTCCGAGCGAGGTCCACATGGGTTCTGTCATCAAGAAGCGTCGCAAGCGCATGGCGAAGAAGAAGCACCGCAAGCTCCTTCGCAAGACGCGCCACCAGCGTCGCAACAAGAAGTAAGTCGAAGGACTTGCCGCAGAAGCCCCGGTTCGCCGGGGCTTTCGCATTTCCCGGGCGGTCTACCCTGGTTCCATGCCAGCCGTGACGCTCCTCACCAAGCCCGGATGCCACCTCTGTGACGACGCCCGACCGGTCGTCGAGGCCGTCGTCTCCGCCCACCCGGGCGTGACGCTGACCGAGCGGTCGATCCTCGACGACGAGGCGCTCCGGCACGAGTACGCGGAGGACATCCCCGTCGTGCTCATCGACGGCCGGGTGCACAGCAACTGGCGCGTCGATGCCGTTCGGCTGGCCGCGGCGCTCGAGCGGGCGGCCGCGCGGGCCTGACGCGCGCGGGCCTGCCGCGCGGGTCCGCGGCGCGGCTGCGTCGGTCTGCGCCTGCGCCCTTCGCCTGCGCCCGCCGTCGTCGCCGCCGCCGCCGGTTCGCCGTGGCGGCGCACAACGGAAACCGGCCCGAACCACGGACATCCGCGGTTCGAGCCGGTCTCGGTTGTGCGACGTGCGCCGGCGGTCAGCGCCGCCGCAGTGCCTACGGGGTGAGGCGCGTCGGGCCGCGGAACAGGTAGGTGACCTCGCGGATGGACGGCTCGCCGAGCATGAGCATCAGCACGCGCGCCAGGCCCATGCCGAACCCACCGTGCGGCGGCACGCCGTACCGGAAGAAGTCGAGGTACCAACCGAGCTCGGCCGGGTCGAGGCCCTTCTCCTCCGCCTGCGCGGTGAGGACGTCGACGCGGTGCTCGCGCTGCGCGCCCGTGGAGATCTCCGCACCGTTGAACAGCAGGTCGTAGCTGTTCGTGAGCGTCGGGTCGTCGGCGTGGCGCATGTGGTAGTACGGCCGGATCGAGGCGTCGTAGTCGGTGACGAAGACGAACTCGGAGCCGTGGTGCTCCTTGGCCCAGGCCGACACGCGGCGCTCGCCCTCGGGGTCGAGGTCACCGTCGGCGCGGACGACGTCGTGGCCGCTGTCGGCGACGATCTGACGGGCCTCGGCCAGGGTCACGCGGGGGAACGGCGTCGACGGGACCTGCAGCTCGAAGCCGAAGACCTCCTGGATCGCGTCACCGTACTTCTCCTTGACGGCCGTGATGCCGGCGACGAGGACCTCCTCGTGCATCGCCATGACGTCCTCGTGCGACTCGATCCACGAGAACTCGGCGTCGACGCTCGTGAACTCGGTGGCGTGGCGCGAGGTGAACGAGGGGTCGGCGCGGAAGGCGTCGGCGATCTCGAACACGGCACCGAAGCCCGCGGGCTGGGCCATCTGCTTGAAGTTCTGCGGCGACTGCGCCAGGTAGGCGGTCGTCTCGAAGTACTCGAGCTGGAAGAGCTCGGCGCGCGACTCGGATGCCGACGCCATCAGCTTCGGGGTGTGGATCTCGATGTAGTCGCGCTCGACCCAGT
This sequence comes from Curtobacterium sp. VKM Ac-1395, assembly GCF_015350975.1. Classification (GTDB taxonomy): domain Bacteria; phylum Actinomycetota; class Actinomycetes; order Actinomycetales; family Microbacteriaceae; genus Curtobacterium. The sequence goes on along the minus strand of NZ_JADKRX010000005.1, from coordinate 284,297 downwards.
AGGTGCGGAAGGCGTGCTCCAGCGTCGTCTGGATGCGGAAGATCAGGTTCTGCTTGCGGTTGCGCAGGTCGAGGAAGCGCCAGTCGAGGCGCTTGTCGAGCGAGGAGTCGTCCGCGATCGGCGTCTCCGGGATGGCGGCGCTGACGACGGTCAGGTCGCCGACCTTGACCTCGAGGCCACCGAGCTTCACGCGCTCGTCGTGCTTGAGCGTGCCGGTCACGTGGATGAAGGAGCCGTGCGCCAGACCGGAGATCGACTCCGTCGTGGCGAGCGCGGTCGCCGAGGCGTCGTCGCCCTCCACGGCCTCACGCGTCGCGGGGTTGACGAGCTGGACGGCGCCGGTCTCGTCGCGGAGCACGACGAACTGCACCTTCTTCTGGTCGCGGACGGTCTCGACCCATCCGGCCACGGAGACGGGACCGTCGGGGAGTGCTGCGAGGTCGCTGATGCGGGTGCGTTCGATCACGGTCGTCGAGTCTACCGGGACGGGCGCGGCGGTCCAGGTGCGCGGGATCTTGCTCCTCCACAGCGCGGCTCACGTCGGGCGTTCTCCACGGAGGCGGACGGGAGGCTCGGCTCGGCTCGGGTGCTCCGTAGCGTTCTCGACGTGGCCGGGTCGCGAGCAGGGGAGGAGGTCCTCATGACGGCGGGGACCGAGGTGCTCGCGGCCTGGCCGCCCGCGGCGGTCGCGACGGTCGTCGGCTCGCTGCTGGCGCTCGCTGGTACCGGCATCGGCGTCGTCTGGTCGACCGTCCGGTGGCGGCAGGAACGTGACCGGAACGAACGCGCGCACCGGTGGGCTCAGGTGACGTGGGCGATCGAGATGATCTGTGCCGGAGACGTGGCGCGGAGCGAGATCGGCGCCCGAGCCGTCGATGCGATGTACGAGATGCAGATACCTGGGCAGATCGACGACCCGATCGCCAGGGTCGTGGTGAAGTTCCTGGTGGAGGGAGACGATCATGTACCCGATCCGTCGAACGACGGACGAACGTCAGCAGATCCGTGAGCAGTTCAACCGAGATCTCCTCGCGCAGTTCCCACGGAAGAAGGCACTGCGCCTGATCGCTGAGTACGACCGCGTGCAGGAGCGGTGGGAGCAGCGGCGACCGCGCTGGCAGCAGTCACTGCGGACGCCCGGGGCCGGGGAGTCAGGGGAGGGCGGCGCGCAGGGTGCCGAGCGTGCCGATGAACTCCTCGGCCATGCCCGCCCGCTCGACGAGCTTCGCGTGACGGGCTCGGGCGTCCTCGAGGAAGGCGTCGAGGCGCGCTGCCCGTGCGGCCGTGTCGTCCGCGTCGGCGCCCGGCAGCCCGTCGACGATGCTGAGGAGGTCGCCCATCTCCTCGAGTGAGAACCCGAGGGGCTTCATCCGACGGATCACCAGCAGCCGCTCGAGGTCGCCGTCCGTGTAGACGCGGAAGCCGCCGGTGGTGCGGCCGCTCGGCACCAGCAGGCCGACCTCGTCGTAGTGCCGGATCGTACGGAGCGACATGTCGGCGCGCTCGGCGAGTTCGCCGATGTGCATGGTCTGGGTCACGTCGGACATGGTGGCAGACCTCCTCGGGTGGGTGCTGGTGGGACTCTACCCTCACGTGACGGTAGAGTCGGCGGTGATGTCGACCACCATGCACGCCCCGACCGTCCTCTCGGCCCTCCGCTCGCCGCGGCTGCTCTCGCGCGAGGTCCTCGCGGGGATCGTCACCGCGCTCGCGCTCATCCCCGAGGCGATCTCGTTCTCCGTCGTCGCCGGTGTCGACCCGGCCGTCGGGCTGTTCTCCAGCGTCGTGATCGCCGTGGTGATCTCGATCGTGGGCGGTCGCCCGGCGATGGTCTCCGCCGCCGCTGGTTCGGTGGCGCTCGTGATCGCCCCGCTCGTCCGCGACCACGGCATCGACTACCTCGTCCCGACGATCGTGCTCGGCGGCCTGACGCAGCTCGTGCTCGGGTTCCTCGGGGTCGCCCGGCTGATGCGGTTCATCCCGCGCAGCGTGAACGTCGCGTTCGTGAACGCCCTGGCGATCCTGATCTTCACGGCCCAGTTGCCGAACCTGCTCGGGCCGGACGTCCCCTTCGTCGTGTGGCCGCTCACCGCCCTCGGCGTCGGCATCATCGTCGCCTTCCCCTTCCTCACCAAGGCCGTGCCGGCGCCGCTCATCGCGGTCGTCGTGATCACGCTCATCACGGTCGTCTTCAGCATCGCGGTGCCGACGGTCGGCGACGAGGGTGCGCTGCCCACGGCACTGCCCGGGTTCAACGGCATCACCGTGCCCTTCACCTTCGAGACCCTGACGACGATCGCGCCGTACGCGTTCGGCATGGCGATCGTCGGCCTCATCGAGACGCTGCTCACCGCGCAGCTCGTCGACGCGATCACCGACACGGGGTCGAGCAAGTGGCGGGAGTCGTGGGGGCAGGGCGTCGCGAACATCGCCTCCGCGTTCTTCGGCGGGACCGGAGGCTGCGCGATGATCGGGCAGACCGTCATCAACGTGAAGACCGCCGGCGCCCGCACCCGGATCTCCACCTTCGCGGCCGGGGCCTCCGTGCTGGTCCTGACGATCGTGCTGCACGACGTCGTCGCGCAGATCCCGATGGCGGCGCTCACCGCGGTGATGCTGATGGTCTGCGTGGCGACGTTCGACTGGCACAGCATCCGCCCGCGCACGCTCGGTCGGATGCCCCTCGGCGAGACCGCCGTCATGGTGATCACCGTGCTCGTGGTCGTCGCGACGGACAACCTCGCGACCGGGGTGCTCGTGGGCGTGGTCGTCGCCGCCCTCGTGTTCGCCCGGCGGGTCGCGCACGTGGTCGAGGTCGTGCGCGAGCCCGTCGACGAGCGCACCGTGCGGTACCGGGTGCGCGGTGCGCTGTTCTTCGCGTCGTCGAACGACCTCGTGACGCGCTTCTCCTACGCGGACGACCCGGAGCGCGTCGTGATCGACATGTCCGAGGCCCACGTCTTCGACGCCAGCACGGTGGCCGCCCTCGACGGCATCGAGCAGCGGTTCGCCAAGCACGGCTCGAGCGTCGAGGTGGTCAACTTGAACACGGGGTCCATCGCCCTGCACGGCAGGCTCTCCGGGCACCTCGGCTGAACGGTCCCGAAGCCGTGGATCCGCTGGGCGGGCAGTGGGGTCGGTGGATCGACCTAGACTGGAACCCATGCCCGCGACCCGAATCCACCTCGTGCGACACGGCGAGGTACACAACCCGGACCGTGTGCTCTACGGACGGCTCCCGGGCTTCGGACTGAGCGAGCTCGGCGCCCGCATGGCCACCGCGTCGGCGACCGCGTGGAAGACCGCCGGGGTGGACGTCCGCCGCATCGTGGCCTCACCGCTCCAGCGCACGCAGGAGTCCGCGGCTCCGTGGTCCGAGCTGTACGGGCTCGACGTCTCCCTCGACGAACGGCTCATCGAACCGACGAACCGGTACGAGGGCCAGCCTCCCGGGTTCACGAAGCGCTCGGTCCGTCGCCCGGCCGAGTGGCCCTGGATCGCGAACCCCTGGCGTCCCAGCTGGGGTGAGGCCTACGAGTCGATCGCGAACCGCATGGTCGCTGCGATCACCACCGCGTGGGAGAGCGTCGAGGACGGCGACGTCGTCCTCGTCAGCCACCAGCTCCCGATCTGGATGGTCCACCGGCGACTCGCGGGGGAGCCCCTGTGGCACGACCCGCGCAAGCGCCGCTGCGACCTGTCGAGCATCACCACCCTCGAGCGTGTGCCCGCCACGCCGAACGGTCGGTTCACCGAGGTCGGGTACGCGGACCCCGCGCTGGAACTGCGCGCGTCCGCGATCGACGAAGGAGCAGTGTGACCGTCAGCAGCATCAGGAAGCGTCTTGTCGTGGTCGGTGCGACGGCCCTCGTCTCCGCCCTCGCCCTGACCGGGTGTTCCGGCGGGGGCGACACCCTGGCGAAGCAGTACGGCAACGGCACCACGCAGAACTACATCTCCGGCGACGGTGCGGTGACCGAGGTCTCCGCCAAGGACCGCAAGGACACCGTCGACTTCTCCACCAAGGACTCCGACGGCGAGCGCGTCTCGTCGAAGGCCCTGCGCGGCAAGGTCGTGGTGCTGAACTTCTGGTACGCCAGCTGCCCGCCCTGCCGGGCCGAGGCCAAGTACCTCAGCAAGGTCCAGGCGGAGTACGCCGACAAGGACGTCCAGTTCATCGGCGTCAACGTCCGTGACCAGGCCGCCACCGCCGCCGCCTTCGAGCGCACCTTCAAGGTCGACTACCCGACGGTGCTCGACGCCGACACGGGCACCATGCAGCTCGCCCTGTCCGGCCAGATCGCACCGAACGCCGTCCCCGCGACGATCGTCCTCGACACGAAGGGCCGGGTCGCGGCTCGCGTCCTCGGCGCCGTCGACGGCACGAGCATCCTCGACACCCTGGTCAGCGACGAGCTCAAGGCGTCCTGACCCCATGAGCGGCAACCCCTTCTCCGACGCGATCCTCAGCGGGCAGATGCTCGTCGCCCTCCCGGTGGCGCTGCTGGCGGGGCTCGTGTCGTTCCTGTCGCCGTGTGTCCTGCCGCTCGTCCCCGGGTACCTCGGGTACGTCAGCGGCATCGCCGACGCCGGTCGTCGGGGTCGCGGGCGCGTCGTCCTCGGGGTGCTGCTCTTCGTCCTCGGCTTCACCGTCGTGTTCGTGGCCTACACGACCGTCTTCGGCGCGCTCGGCTTCTGGCTGGTGCGCTGGCGCGACGTCATCACGCAGGTCCTCGGCGTCGTGGTGATCCTGATGGGGCTGGTGTTCATCGGCCGGTTCACCTTCCTGCAGCGCTCGCTGAAGCCCTCGTGGACCCCGGCGACCGGGCTCGTCGGCGCCCCGCTGCTGGGCATCGTGTTCGGCCTCGGTTGGACCCCCTGCCTCGGCCCGACGCTCGCCGCCATCAACCTGCTCAGCGTGCAGTCCGGCAGCGCCTGGCAGGGCATGTGGCTCGGCGTCGCCTACTGCCTCGGGCTCGGCATCCCGTTCCTGCTCGTCGCCCTCGGCGCCGGGTGGGCGGCCGGAGCGATCCGCGCCGTGAAGCGCCACATGCGCACCGTCAACATCATCGGAGGATCCATCCTGATCGTCATCGGCCTGCTCATGGTCACCGGCATCTGGTCGGCCGTCATGTCGAGCGCCGGGGCGGTGATCCAGAGCTTTGTCCCCGCGGTCTGACCCCACGAACGAGACCCCCGACGAGTCCGGCGCCGACGTCGCCTCCGACCCGCAGCGGCCGTCCGACCACGTCGACGGCACCGCACAGGCGCCCTCCGACGGCGTCAACCAGCCGAAGCTCGGCGTGCTCGGCTACGTCCGGTACTTCTGGCGCCAGCTCACGAGCATGCGCACGGCGCTGTTCCTGCTGATGATGCTCGCCCTCGCGGCGATCCCGGGCTCGCTCGTGCCACAGCGCACCGCGGACCCGAACGGCGTCGTGCAGTACAAGGCCGACCACACCACGCTCTACCCGATCCTCGACAAGCTCCAGGTCTTCGACACCTACACGTCCGTGTGGTTCTCGGCGATCTACCTGCTGCTCTTCGTCTCCCTCATCGGCTGCATCATCCCTCGCACGCGGCACCACTGGCAGGCGCTCCGCACCCGCCCGCCGAGGACCCCGGCGCGACTGACGCGGCTCGCCGGCTTCCGCAGCGCGGCCGTGCAGCGCGACACCCTGACGGACGGCGGCGACACGACGGACGCGGCCACGAGCCTCCCGTCCGTCGACCACGCGATCTCGCGCGCCGCCGCCGTCCTGAAGCGGTCCGGGTACCGGGTCGAACGCTTCGGCGACTCGGTGAGCGCGGAGCGCGGGTACCTCCGCGAGACCGGCAACCTGGTGTTCCACGCGGCACTGGTGGGCGTCCTGGTGGCCGTCGGCATCGGCGGCGGGTTCGGGTACACCGGACAGCGCCTGCTGGTGGAGGGCCAGACGTTCTCCAACGTCCTCGGGTCCTACGACTCGTTCAACCCGGGGCGCTGGTTCCAGCAGACCGACCTCAAGGGCTACAACCTGACGCTCGACAAGTTCGTCACGAAGTACGAGGAGCGGAACCTCAACGCCCTCGGGCAGGCGCTGGACTACTCGGCGACCGTGACCAGCCGCGAGAAGGGCGGCGACGCGTCCACCGAGCGACTCGGCGTGAACGACCCGCTGTCGATCGGCGGCACCAACGTCTACCTGCTCGGCAACGGCTACGCCATGCAGGTCACCGTGCGGGACGGCGACGGCAACGTCGCACTCAAGGACGTCGTGCCGTTCCTGCCCGCTGACGCCAACTACACCTCCACCGGCGTCATCAAGGTGCCGGACGCGTCCCCGACGCAGCTCGGCATGGTCGGCTTCTTCTACCCGACGGCCGTCAAGCAGTCCACCGGGGCGTTCTCGTCGTCCTACCCGGACACCGAGAACCCGGTGCTGAGCCTGCAGGTCTACACGGGTGACCTCGGGCTCGACGACGGCGTGCCGCGCAGCGTCTACCAGCTCTCCACCAAGGGCCTGACGCAGATCGCCGGCACCAAGGCCGCGTCCCCGAGCGTCCAGCTGAAGCCGGGGCAGACCAAGACGCTGCCGGACGGCGCCGGGTCCATCACGTTCGACGGCGTCAAGCGGTACGTGTCGCTGGACGTCCACCACGACCCCTCGCAGCTGTGGGTCGGCGGGTTCGCGATCCTCAGCGTCCTCGGGCTGCTGACCTCGCTGTTCGTCCCGCGCCGACGCGTGTGGGTCAAGGCGGTGCCCCGGACCGGTTCCGACCAGGGCGAGTACGACCTCGAGTACGCGGGCCTGGCCCGCGGCGAGGACCCCAACCTCGAGCGCGCCGTCGCCGAGATCGCCAACCGACACTTGTCGGACCTCGGAGTTAGGATGCCCTCGTGAATGACATGACTGCGAACCTCGCGACCTACTCGGTCGTCCTCACGTACTCGGCGATGGCCGTCTACGTGATCGCGTTCATCTCGTTCGCGCTGGACATGGCCAAACGCTCCGGTGACGTCCGCGTCGCCGAGGGCGCCGACCGCGGCGCGGACGTCGCTGCGAGCGCGTCGAAGCGGCAGGCCAAGACCGTCGCCACCGTGCAGGGCGGCACCGTCGTGCTCGAGCGCGTCGAAGCCCCCGTCAAGTCCGGCTCCGGTCGTGGCGGCGGCTCGCGGTTCGAACGCGTCGGCATGGCGATGACGATCCTCGCGCTCGTGCTGCACGTCGGCGCGGTCGTCCTCCGGGGCATCGCGGCTGACCGCGTGCCGTGGGGCAACATGTTCGAGTTCTCCCTCACGGGCACGGCGCTGATCATCGCGATCTTCCTGCTCGTGCAGCTCTGGCAGAACCTGAAGTTCCTCGGCGTCTTCATCACCGGCCTGACGATCATCCTGCTCGGCATCGCGACGGTGAACTACTACGTCCCCGTCGTCCCGCTGCAGCCTGCGCTGCAGTCGTACTGGCTCGTCCTGCACGTGTTCGTCGCCATCTCCGGCACTGGGTTCTTCGCGCTGGGCGCGGGTCTCGCGGTGTCGCAGCTCGTGCAGACCTACCGGCTCGGGCACAGCGGTGCGGCCAAGAAGCTCCGGTTCATGGAGACCCTGCCCGACGCCGACCGGCTCGAGGTCCTGACCTACCGCGTCCTGCTCGTCGGCTTCGTGCTGTGGACCTTCACCCTCATCGCCGGTGCCATCTGGGCCGAGCGTGCCTGGGGTCGCTACTGGGGCTGGGACACCAAGGAAGTCTGGACGTTCATCATCTGGGTCATCTACGCGGGCTACATCCACGCCCGTGCGACCCGGGGCTGGCGCGGAGCGCGGTCGTCGTGGCTGGCGCTCATCGGCTTCGGCGCCGTCATGTTCAACTTCTCGGTCGTCAACGTGTTCTTCAAGGGGCTGCACAGCTACTCCGGTCTGTGAGTCGTCGCTGACGCGTCCTCCCAGGAGGCCCGGTGCAGGTCCGCCTCGCACCGGGCCCCCGGTGCGTCCGGGTCCGGTCCGTGGTGTGGCGTCCGGGGCCGGCGCGGCGTTCGGGGCCGGGGCGGCATCCGGGGCCGGGGCGGCATCCGGGGCCGGCGCGGCATCCGGGCCGGCGCAGCATCTGGGGCCGGGGCGGCATCCGGGGCTTGTCGAGTGGTCGCAACACCCCGCAGGACGTGCGCCCAGCGGTCACAGGTCGTCGTCGGCGCCCGCGCCGGCCGACGAGACCTGACCGTTCGACGGACGTGAGCGGGGTGTCGTGACCGGTCGCGGCGCCCCGCGGCGGCGCGCGGTGCGCGGTGCGGCGTTCGGGGAAGGCGCGGCGACGGGGGCGGGGGCGGCATCCGGGGCTTGTCGAGTGGTCGCAACACCCCGCAGGACGTGCGCCCAGCGGTCACAGGACGTCGTCAACGCCGGCGCTGGCCGACGAGACCAGACCGCTCGACGGACGTGAGCGGGGTGTCGCGACCGGTCGCGGCGGCCCGCGGCGGCCCGCGGCGGCGGCGCCCGCGGCGGCGGCGGCGGGCGCGCGGCGCGCGGCGCAGGACGCTGCGAGCAGCGCGTCTCACCGGGGACCGCGCGGGTGCGGGCCGGGGACCGCGCGGGCGCGGGCCGGGGGCGGCGGCCGCGCCGCGGCCGCGGGTGCGTGCCGGGGGCGGCGGCCGCGCTACGCGCCGGCGAGGAGCGCGTGCACGCGCTCCAGCCGCGCCCGCCACCACGCTGCCCGCTCGGGCGCGGCACGGAAGCGCGCCACGAGCTCAGGCGACACGTCGACGCGGCGGACGGGGATCCTCCCGGCTGTGGGCAGGAGCGGCGCCGAGGTGACGTCCCCCTCGAACATCACGGCCGTCCCGAGGCCCGCGGCGTAGCCCGCGGACATCGCCGACGCCGCGAGGAACGCCCCCATCCCGAGCCCGACGGACGTGTCCAGTGCGCTGGACACCACGCAGGGGAGCCCGGCCTCGGCGATGACGGCCTGCGCCGCGGTGATCCCGCCGAGGGGCTGCGCCTTGACGACGAGGACGTCCGCGGCGCCGGCCCGGGCGACGGCGAGCGGGTCCGAGGCCTTGCGGACGCTTTCGTCCGCAGCGATCCGCACCCCGAGGCCGTCGATCCGGCGTCGCAGTTCCGCGAGTTCGGGGACCGTGCGGCACGGCTGCTCGGCGTACTGCAGGTCGAAGGGCGCCAGGCGTTCCAGCGCGACGACGGCCTCGTCCACGCTCCACAGCCCGTTCGCGTCGATGCGCACGGCGGCGTCCGGCCCCATCACCCGCCGGACCTCGGCGACACGGGCGACGTCGTCCTCGACCGTGGTGCCGGGTTCGGCCACCTTGACCTTCGCCGTCGTGCAGCCGGGGTACCGCCCGAGCAGGTCGGCGACGGCCGACGATGCGATCGCCGGCACCGTGGCGTTGACCGGCACGGAGTCAGCGGCGGGTTCGTGGTCCGTCCAGCCGAAGTCGATCGCGGCACGCAGCCAGGCGGCGGACTCCTGGTCGTCGTACTCGACGAAGGGGGAGAACTCGGTCCAGCCCGCCGGGCCGCGGAGGACGAGGGCCTCGCGGACGGTGATCCCGCGGAACCGGACGCGCATCGGGAGGGCGACCACGTGCGCGTCGGCGAGCAGGTCGGTGAGGGCGGGGAGTGACGGGACCACGTCCCCATCCTCCCAGCGTCGGTCCGTCCCCGTGCCGTCCGGACGCCGTCCCTCGGCCCTCGACTGCTGCCCAGCGGACCTCACGGTTCCTCGGAGGGGACCGCCAGCGCAGGGCATTAGCATGCATCGGTCGGCCGAGGTCGACCCGCGGCCATGACGACAGAAGGAGGCTCCGTGACGCCAGATCCGCACCAGCGGTCGTCACGAAGCCCGTCGTCGTCCCGAGCAGCGAACGCCCCAGCAGCCACGTCGCCAGCCGCGAAGGCGCGTGCCGCACGAGCCTCGTCGGCACGAACCACGTCCTCGTCGGGGACCGACGACTTCGCTCGGCTGATGCGGAACAACACCGTCGACGTGCGCCAGCAGCAGGGATCGGCCCGGCGGCAGCGCAAGAGCCCCCTCGCCGGCAAGCTGGCGCTCGGGCTCGCCGTCGTCTCCGCGGCCGTCGACGCCAGTGCCTTCGCGGTGTACATGGGCGGCGACACCACCTTCGCGTTCGGCATCTGCTTCGTCGTCGTGTTCCTGACCCTGATCGCGGCCATCCTCGGGTTCATCGCGGCCGTCGGGGGACTCGGCCGCTGGTACGGCGCCATCGGTGTCGTCCTGGCGTTCTTCGCCAACCCGGTGATCCTCATCGTGCTCGTCGTCATGGTGGCCCCGGAGCTCCTGACCGACATGAGCGCGTAGTCCGAGCGGCAGTACCGTGGGAGCATGCCCGCTCCCGTCTCCGACCTGTTCGACCCCGACGTCTGGACCGAGGCCCCCGTGGCCGCCTCCTTCACGGACATCACCTACCACAAGCACGTCGACCACGGCATCGTCCGAGTGGCCTTCGACCGGCCCGAAGTCCGCAATGCCTTCCGTCCGCGCACGGTCGACGAGCTCTACCGGGCCCTGGACGACGCCCGGCAGGACCCCCGCGTCGGCGTCGTCCTGCTCACGGGCAACGGCCCGAGCCCGAAGGACGGCGGCTGGGCGTTCTGCTCCGGCGGCGACCAGCGCATCCGGGGTCGGAGCGGCTACCAGTACGTCGGCGACGAGGGTGCACCGCCGGAGGGTGTCGACCCCGCGGCCGCGCGGGCCTCGATGGGCCGCCTGCACATCCTCGAGGTCCAGCGCCTCATCCGGATGATGCCGAAGGTCGTCGTCGCCGTGGTGCCGGGCTGGGCAGCCGGCGGCGGGCACTCCCTGCACGCGATCTGCGACCTCACGATCGCGAGCGCCGAGCACGGGAAGTTCAAGCAGACCGACGCCGACGTGGGCTCGTTCGACGGCGGGTACGGCAGCGCCTACTACGCCAAGCAGATCGGCCAGAAGCTCGCGCGGGAGGTCTTCTTCCTCGCCGAGGAGTACTCCGCGCAGCGCGCCTACGAGATGGGTGCGGTGAACAAGGTGGTCCCGCACGCGGACCTCGAGCGCGAGGCGATCCGCTGGGGCCAGACCATCCTCGGCAAGTCCCCGACCGCGATCCGGATGCTCAAGTACGCCTTCAACGCGGTCGACGACGGGCTGGTCGGCCAGCAGGTCTTCGCCGGCGAGGCCACCCGCCTGGCGTACGGCACGGACGAAGCCGTCGAGGGCCGCGACTCCTTCCTCGAGAAGCGCGCCCCCGAGTGGACGTCCTTCCCCTGGCACTACTGATGACCCGTCCACTGGTCGCGCTGGACGCGTCCGACCCGCTGGCCGTGCTGCGCGGCCTGGAGGCGGCACTCGCCGGCGGCCCCGCACTGCTGCCGGTCGACCAGGACGCCCCGGCGCTGCCGACGCCGCCACCGGCCGCGGTGCAGCAGCGGGTCGCCCTCGTCGTCACCACGAGCGGGTCCACGGGCACCGGCAAGCGGGTGGCGCTGTCGTCGGAGGCGCTCCTCGCCGGGGCCGCCGCCGCCGACGCGGCGCTCGGCGGACCGGGCGGGTGGGTGCTCGCGCTGCCGACGCACTACATCGCGGGCCTCAACGTCCTGACGCGGTCGGTCACCGCGGGCACCGCCCCCAGCGTCGTCGCGCCGGGGCACTTCACGGCGGCGGCGTTCGCGGACGCGGCCGAGCGGCTCGTCACGGGGCCCGCGGCACCGCGACGGTACACCTCGCTCGTCCCCGTGCAGCTCGCCCGCGTGCTCGACGACGAGCGCGCCGCGACCGCACTCGCCGGCTTCGACGCGGTCCTCGTCGGCGGGCAGTCGACCCCGGCGCCGCTCCGGGCCCGGGCGGTCGCCGCAGGCGTCCGGGTCGTCACCACGTACGGTGCCAGCGAGACGAGTGGCGGCTGCGTCTACGACGGCGTGCCGTTCGGGACCGTCCGGACCGAGCTGGTCGACGGCGAACTCCAGCTCGCCGGCCCGATGCTCGCCGAGGGGTACCTCGGCGACGACGACCGGACCGCGTCGACCTTCGTCGTGCGCGACGGCCTGCGGTGGTACCGCACGGGCGACGCCGCCGAGGTCGAGGACGGCCGCGTCCGGGTGCTCGGGCGGCTCGACGACGTCGTGATCTCCGGCGGGGAGAAGGTCCCGCTGGGGGCCGTCGAACGACTCGTCCGCGAGCTCCCCGGCCAGGAGGGCGCCGTCGTGACACGGCGGTCGTCGGGGGAGTGGGGCGATGTCCCCGTCGTCGTGACGGCCGAGCCCCTCGACCTCGAACAGGTCCGGGACCACGTCGGAGCCGCCCTCGGTCGAGCCGCACGTCCGGCGGCCGTGGTCCTCGTGGACACCGTGCCGATGCTCGCGTCCGGCAAACCCGACCGTCGGGCCGTCCGCGCCGTCGCCGATCCGGACGCCTGACGCCGGTACGCTTGACGGTCGTGGCACGAGCGAAGAACACGACCCAGAAGAAGGGCCGCTCCGGCAACCCGGCGAAGGCCGCGGGACCGGCACGGACGAAGCGACGCGCGACCGCGAGCGACTGGATCGGCGGCGCCCGCCTCCGCACCCTGACGCTCGGTGTCGTCCCGGTCGTCCTCGGCACCGCCGTCGGCTTCGTGGACAGCGGCACGACCGGGGACTTCGGCGCCTACCTGCAGCAGGACGGCCACCTCGCGCTGGCGATCCTGGCGCTGCTCGTCGCGCTGTTCCTGCAGATCGGCGTGAACTACAGCAACGACTACTCGGACGGCGTCCGTGGCACCGACGAGTTCCGCGTCGGACCCGCACGCCTCACGGGGGCAGGTCTCGCCGCCCCGCGGACGGTCCTCACCGTCGCGCTGACGTTCTTCGGGCTCGCCGCGGTCGCCGGGATCGTCATCGTCGTGCTCACGCAGCTCTGGTGGCTGCTGCTCGTCGGCGCGGCCGCCATCGTCGCCGCGTGGTTCTACACGGGTGGCAAGAAGCCGTACGGGTACAACGCCCTCGGCGAGGTCTTCGTGTTCGTCTTCTTCGGCCTGGTCGCGGTGCTCGGCACGCAGTACGTGCAGATCCGCGAGGTCACCGGGAGCGGCTGGGTGGCCGCCGTGGCGGCGGGCTTCTTCGCCTGCGCCGTGCTCATGGTGAACAACATCCGCGACATCGACGAGGACCGGCTCGCGGGGAAGCGGACCCTGGCCGTCCTGCTCGGTCGCCCGGTCGCCCGCACGCTGTACGGCGTCTTCCTGATGCTGCCCTACGTCGCGCTGCTCTGGTTCGTGCTGCTGTACTTCCGGTCCGGCTTCACGTACTTCACGCTGCTGCTCGCCCTGCCGGCCCTGGTGATCGGCGTCACGTCCCGGAAGCCGCGCGAGCTCATCACCGCGCTGCAGCTGTCGTCGTTCTCAGCACTGGCGTACGGCGTGGTCCTCGCGGTCACGCTGGCCGTCCAGCCGTAGCGACCGCAGCCAGCGCAGCGACGGAGCAGCCGGTCCCGGCGCTCAGTCGGCCGTCGGGTGCTCCCGGCGCTCCGCGTGGCGTTCGGCGTCCGACACGGGCCGCACGGTGGGGGCGTCGGAGTCCTCGGCGTCGACGAAGTCGTCCTCGAAGTCCGAGTCCGCGTCGTGGTCCGGTCGCACCCGCCGGGTGGCCAGGCTCGTGGTCACCCGGTCGCGGAGCCGGGGCAGCGCGATGTAGGACACGAGCAGCCCGATGAGGGCCGCGCCGATGGTCGCCCAGTACCAGGGCAGCCCCACCACGAACAGGACGACGAGCGCCGCCGCGAAGATGCCGAGCCGGGCGAGGGTGTACACGAGCCACACTTTCACGCGTCGAGTCTACGGACGCGTGACCATGAGTCGGGTCACAGAATCCCGACCTAGACTCCCCGCATGGTCCGTCTCTGGCTCGTCGTCGTCGTCGCCGCCGTGGCGTTCACGGTCTACGCGGTCATCGACTGCGCGACCATGCCACGGCCGCGGATCCGGTCGCTGGGACGCGGACTCTGGATCGTGCTGATCGTCATCCTGCCGGTCCTCGGCGCGGTCCTCTGGTTCCTGCTCGGTCGTGCGCCCGCCGCCCCCGAGCGTGTGTCCCGGTACCGTGGTCCCGAAGACGACCCGGACTTCCTCGGCGAGCAGGCTCCCGAGCGGCCCCGCACGGACAAGGACCAGGACGACGTCACCCTCCGAGATCTCGAAGACCAGTTCCACGACACCGACGACGACGGCCGCACCGATCGCTGACGGACCCGGGCCCACAGCGGGCTCGGCGTCGGGCAGTCCGGCCTCGGACTTCGCCCTGGCGATGCTGCAGGAGTTCGCATCCGCCGGGGTCACCGACGTCGTGGTCAGCCCCGGTTCCCGGTCGCAGGCGCTCGCCCTCGCCGCGGTCGCCCTCGAGCGCGCCGGCGGCATCACCGTGCACGTGCGGCTCGACGAGCGGACGGCCGGGTTCTTCGCGCTCGGGCTCGCCGTCGAGAGCGGACGGCCCGCGGCGATCGTGACGACCTCGGGCACCGCGGTCGCGAACCTGCACCCCGCCGTCCTCGAGGCCCACCACTCCGGCGTGCCGATGATCGTCCTGTCCGCCGACCGCCCCGGGGAGCTCCGCGGCATCGGGAGCAACCAGACCACCGTGCAGCCGGGGATCTTCGCGTCGGCGGTCGCCTTCGTCCGCGAGGTCGAGGCCCCCACCGCGCACGGCGTCGACGCCTCCACGCGGCAGACTCTCCGTGAACTCGTCCGCCAGACCGTCGCCGCCGCCGCCGGACACACCGGACAGCCGGGTCCGGCGCAGCTCGACGTCGCCTTCCGCGAGCCGCTCTCCGCGACGCTGACCGACGTCGAGGGCGTGCCCGACGACGCGATCGACCTCGACTTCGCCCGCCGCCGTGTCCACACCGGGCTGCCCGTCGCGGAGCTCACGCCGGACGACGACCCCGCCACCGTGGTGATCGCCGGGCACGACGCCGGCGAGGACGCCGAACGGATCGCGTGGGAGCTCGGTGCGCCGCTGCTGGCCGAGGTGTCGAGCGGGGCGCGTTTCGGGCGGAACCTCGTCGTCGCCTACCGCGAGCTCCTCCGCGACCCGGAGTTCGGCGGTCGCGTCCGCCGCGCCGTCGTGCTCGGTCACCCGACGCTCTCGAGAGAGGTCCCTGCGCTCCTGCAGCGCGCCGACGTCGAGGTGGTGACGGTCCGCGGGGCGGGAGCCGACCCATTCGACCCGAGCCGGGCCTCCCGGCTGGTCGCCGACGTCCGCGTGACCGGCCGGACCGCGCCGTCGCACCGCGCGTGGGTCGGCCGCTGGGTCGCCGCCAGCCGCAGCGCGCTCGGCGACGGCGACGCCGGCCCCGACCTCGGCGCCAAGCGGTCCGAGGACCGCGCCGAGCGCAACCGGTTCCTCAAGGACGAGGTCGCGCTGCGCCGTCGGCCCGTCGACCGCGCCATGCTCGCCGAGGCGGTGTGGGGCGTCACCTGGCCGCACGACCGGCTCGTGCTCGGCGCATCGCAGATCATCCGGGTCGCCGACGCCCACGTGCTGGGCAAGAAGATCCGCGTGCACGCGAACCGTGGGCTCGCCGGCATCGACGGCACCGTCTCGACCGCGCTCGGCATCGCCGCGGCGCTCGAGCGGACCTCGGCGGCGGTCGGCACCACCCGCGTCCTGCTCGGTGACCTGACCCTGCTGCACGACGTCGGTGCCTTCGTCACCGGCACGCACGAGCCCACCCACCGCGTCCAGGTCATCGTCGGCAACGACGACGGCGGGGCGATCTTCCGCGGGCTCGAGGTCGCCGAGACGACCCCGCCCGAGGACATGGCCCGCATGATGACCACGCCGCAGCACGTCGACGTCGAGCGCGTCGTGACCGGGCTCGGGTGGGAGTACCGCCGGGCCGCTACCTGGGGCGACCTGGAGCGCGTCCTGACCGACCCCGCCGAGCGCGTGGTCATCGAGGTGCCGCTGGCCGACTGAGCAGCGCGGGGGACCGGGCACGGTGCGAGGCGGCGGGCACCCCTGCGGACGGGAGGCTCGGTGCCGGTCCGGAACCGAGCCTCCCGTCCGGTGGTCCGCGAGTCCGCGCGTGGTGCGAGGGTGCCCACTCCGTGCGCGCCTGGCGGCCCGCACGGGGTGACCGAGCTCGCACCAGCCGGGGAACCGGGCACGGTGCGAGGCGGCTGGCGCGCCCCGCCGCTACGCGAGCGCGTCGCGGATGGGGCGGAACTTCAGTGCCGTCTCGGCGACCTCGCGTGCCGGGTCGGACCCGGCGACGATGCCGGCTCCCGCCCACGCGGTGACGGTGCCGTCCTCGTCGATCTGGGCACTGCGGAGCGCGAGCATCCACTCGCCGTCCCCGGACGCGCCGAACCAGCCGACCGGGCCGGCGTAGCGCCCGCGGTCACCGCCCTCCAGCTCGGCGACGAGGCGGACCGCGACGTCCGTGGGGGTCCCGGCGACGGCAGCGGTCGGGTGCAGGGCGTCCGCGACGTCGAGCGAGGTGGTGCCCACCGGCAGCGTCGCCTGGACGTCGCTCGCCAGGTGCCAGAGGTTCGGCAGCTGCAGGCGGAACGGCTCGGGGTCGACGCGGAGGTCGGTGGCGAGGGGGCGCAGCGCGTCGACGAGGCTCGCGATGGCGAAGGTGTGTTCCTGGACGTCCTTCGCGCTCCCGGCCAGGGCCTCGGCCGCCGCCCGGTCGGACACCGGGTCGCTGCCCCGTGCCGCGCTGCCGGCGAGCACCCGTGCGGTGAGCCGGGTGCCGTCGGTGCGGGCGAGCGTCTCCGGGGTCGCCCCGACGAGCCCGTCGACGGCGAACGTCACGCACTGCGGGTAGGTCGCGGCGAGGTCGAGCAGGAGTGCGCGGCAATCGGCCCCGGCTGGCAGCGTCCCGACGAGGTCACGGGCCAGGACGACCTTGCGGGCGTCGCCGGCGGTGATGCGGCGGACGGCCTCGGCGACCGAGGCGGCGTACGCGTCCTCGTCGATGCGGCCGGGACCGAGCGCGACGGAGAGGTGCCCGCCGACCTGGGGGACGGGGACGGACGTCCGGGTGAAGGCGAGGGGCTCCGGGTCGAGGGTGGTGTCGACCGCGGTCAGCCAGGCCTTCCCGCGGCGGCGACCGACGACGACCCGCGGGACGATGAGCACGCTCGTGGCCGCGGAGTCGTCAGCGAACGCGAACGAGCCGAACGCGACGAGTCCGGAGCCGCGGAGCTGCACGGGGTCGTCCACCTGCGCGGTCGCGACGATGGAGCGCCACACGCGTGCGGCGTCGCGCATCCGGTCGGGACCGGAGAACTCGTACCGGACGGCCTCGCCGATGCCGACGATGCCGTCGCCGTTGCGCACGAACGCCAGCGGCTGGTCGGGGAGCGTGTGGCGGAGCACGGCGCCCGGGTCGTCGAGGATCCGGGTCGAGACCGTGAGCGGCGGGGCCGCCGTGGCGGATCGGGACACGCTCTGATCGTACGCGCCGGGCAGGCCCTGGACCGACTCGCCGCACGTCCCGGGAACGCACGGCACGGCCCTCTAGGATTGGACCGTGAGCAGAGCGGACATGCAGAAGCGGCCGGACGAGGTGGCGGCCATGTTCGACGACGTCGCGGAGAAGTACGACCTGACGAACGACATCCTCTCCGCCGGCAACGCCCCGCTGTGGCGGGTCGCGACCGTACGCGCCGTCGACCCCCAGCCGGGCGAGCGCGTCCTCGACATCGCCGCGGGCACCGGGACGAGCGCCGCGGTGCTCGCCAAGAAGGGTGCCGAGGTCACCGCACTCGACCTCTCCGCGGGCATGATCGCCGTCGGCCGGCAGCGTCACCCCGAGATCACCTTCGTCGAGGGCGACGCCGAGCACCTGCCCTTCGAGGACGACACCTTCGACGCCGTCACGATCTCCTTCGGGCTGCGCAACGTGAACGACCCGATGCAGGCCCTCGGCGAGATGCTCCGGGTGCTCAAGCCCGGTGGCCGCGTCGTCATCTGCGAGTTCTCCACGCCCCCGCTCGCCGCCCTGCGGTTCGGGTACTTCTCGTACCTCAAGCGCGTCCTCCCGGGGATCGCCCGCGTCTCGAGCAGCAACCCCGCCGCCTACCGCTACCTGGCCGAGTCGATCGAGGCCTGGCCCGAGCAGCAGGTGCTCAGCCAGTGGCTGCGTGGCGTCGGCTTCACGATGGTCGCCCACCGCAACCTGACCGCGGGCATCGTCGCGCTGCACCGCGGCCGCAAGCCCGTGGCCGGCACCGTCCGTGAGTCCGCAGCACGCCGGGCCAAGGCGCGTCGCGACCACCACGCCACCGGCGAGCAGCCGACGGTCGAGCAGTCCGCTGACCGGCCCGGTGCCGAGTCGACCGACAGCTGACCGGTCCTTCCCCCCGCACACGGACTTCCCCCGAACACGGAGCACCACTTGAACCCGAGCGTCCCGGTCGCACGCCGCGCACCGAGTCTCCGAGCGTCGCTCGGCATCGGCGAGCGGTTGTTCGCCAGCCCCGCTGAGCGCCGGTTCATCAGCGCCGTGGACGACGGACTCGAGCTCGTCGAGCAGGGGCTCGAGGACGCCATGCGCTCCGCCGACACCCTGGCCGACACGACGAGCCGGTACCTGCTCTCCGCGGGCGGCAAGCGGATCCGCCCGACCCTGACCCTGCTCATCGCGCAGCTCGGCAACGGCGTGACCGACCACGTGGTCAAGGCCGCGGTGAGCGTCGAGACGACGCACCTGGCGTCGCTCTACCACGACGACGTCATGGACGAAGCGCCCGTGCGCCGGGGGGTCCCCGCCGCGCACGTGACGTACGGCAACAACGTCGCGATCCTCACCGGGGACCTGCTCTTCGCGCGCGCCAGCCTCATCACCGCCGACCTCGGGCCCGAGGGCATCCGGATGCAGGCCGAGACCTTCCAGCGCCTCTGCATGGGGCAGCTGCACGAGACGACGGGCCCGCAGCCCGATGACGACCCCGTCGAGCACTACATCCAGGTGCTCAGCGACAAGACCGGCTCCCTCATCGCGACCGCGGCCCGCGCCGGGGTGCTCTTCTCCGGGGCCGACCGCGCGTACCTCGACGCCGTCGGCACCTTCGGCGAGAAGGTCGGCGTCGCCTTCCAGCTCGTCGACGACGTCATCGACCTCGCCCCGGCGAAGGACAAGACCGGCAAGATCGCCGGCAACGACCTGCGCGCGGGCGTCGACACCCTGCCGCTGCTCCAGCTGCGTCGGCGTGCGGCGACCGAACCCGGCGCAGCAGCACTGGTGGAGCGCATCGAGCGGGACGTCACCGGCGCTCCCGACGACGCCGTCACCACCGACGCGTACCTCTCCGCCGTCGCCGCCCTGCGGGACCACGAGGCCACCGCGGCGACCCGCGCGCTCGCGGCGCAGTGGGCCGGCGAGGCCGTCGTCGCCCTCGAACCCCTGCCCGACGGCGTGGTCAAGCGCGCCCTCACCCGCTTCGCGGAGTCCGTGGTGGACCGCAGCCGCTGACGTCGGCACCACCGCCACACGGACGACGGCGCCGCCGTCCGTCCCCGGAGCACACCGCTCGAACGAACTGGAGACCCACGTGCCCACCCTCCGCCTCGCCATCGTCGGCGCCGGTCCCGCCGGCATCTACGCCGCGGACATCCTCCTGCGGGAAGCACACGCGTACGACGTGTCGATCGACCTCTTCGAGCAGCTCCCGGCGCCGTACGGTCTGGTCCGCTACGGCGTCGCCCCGGACCACCCCCGCATCAAGGGCATCATCAACGCGCTCCGCGACGTGCTCGACAGCGGGCACATCCGCATCTTCGGCAACGTCGAGTACGGCAAGGACATCACCCTCGACGACCTCAAGAAGCACTACAACGCGGTCGTCTTCTCGACCGGTGCGGTGAAGGACGCCGACCTCGACGTGCCGGGCGTCGAACTCGAGGGCTCCTACGGCGCCGCGGAGTTCGTCAGCTGGTTCGACGGGCACCCCGACGTGCCGCGCACGTGGCCGCTCACCGCCGAGAGCGTCGCGGTCATCGGCAACGGCAACGTGGCACTCGACGTCTCCCGCATCCTCGCGAAGCACGCCGACGACCTGCTGCCGACCGAGGTGCCGGACAACGTCTACCAGGGGCTCAAGGCCTCGCCGGTCACCGACGTCCACGTCTTCGGCCGTCGTGGCCCGGCGCAGGTGAAGTTCACCCCGCTCGAACTCCGCGAGCTCGGCGAGGTCCCCGACGTCGACGTCGTCGTGTACGACGAGGACTTCGACCACGACGAGGCGTCGCTCACGGCGATCCAGACGAACAAGCAGGTCATGGTCATCGACCGTGTCCTGCAGCAGTGGCGGAAGCGCGAGCCCGGCACGGCCAGCCGTCGTCTGCACCTGCACTTCTACGCGAAGCCGCTCGAGTTCGTCGGCGACGACCAGGGCCGCGTCGCGGCGATCCGGTACGAGCGCACGCGGCCGAACGGGCAGGGCGGCGTCGAGGGCACCGGCGAGGTCCGCGAGATCCCGATCCAGGCCGCCTACCGCGCCGTCGGGTACTTCGGGTCGCCGCTGCCCGGGCTGCCGTTCGACGAGCGTCGCGGCGTCATCCCGAACCACGAGGGCCAGGTCCTCGACGACGACAACCAGCAGATGCCGGGCGTCTACGCCACGGGGTGGATCAAGCGCGGACCGGTCGGCCTGATCGGCCACACCAAGTCCGACGCGATGGAGACCGTCCAGCACATCGTCAACGACCAGGCCCAGTGGTGGTCACCGGAGGACCCCTCCGACGAGGCCGTGCCGGCACTGCTCCGCGAGCGTGGGGTCGAGTACACCGACCTCGACGGCTGGCACCGCCTGGACGAGCACGAGATCGCCCTCGGCGCGCCCCACGGCCGCGCCCGGGTCAAGGTCGTCCCGCGCGAGGAGATGGTCGACGCGTCGCTCGGTCGCGTCGACGCGCCGAGCACCGGCGCGCCGAGCACCGACCAGGTCTGACGCATGACGTCCGTGCGCCCCGCCCCCGTCGCCCGGGTGCGGGGCGCTCGCCTGTCCGGGGTCGACGTGGCCCGCGCGGTCGCGCTGCTCGGGATGATGGCCGCGCACGTCGGCGGCATCACCGACCACCTCGACTGGGTCGACCCGTCGTCGTGGTCCGCGGTCGTGAACGGCCGGTCGTCGTCGCTGTTCGCCGTTCTCGCGGGCGTCTCGGTCGGCCTGGTCAGCGGGCGCACCACCCCACCCGGCCCGCCGGAGATCACCCGTGTCCGGGCACGGCTCGCGATCCGCGCGGTCCTGATCGTCATGATCGGGGTGGCGCTGATGCTGCTCGGCACGCCGGTGTACGTCATCCTGCCCACCTACGGCGTGCTCTTCCTGCTCGTCCTGCCCGCGCTCCGCTGGCCCCGGTGGGCCGTCTTCTCCGCGGCGGGGGCGTGCGCGCTGCTGTCGGCGCCGTTCGCGATCGCGATCGTGCCCCTGTTCGCCGGCACCAGCTCCTTCGAGCAGCAGCTCGGCCTGGTCTACCCCGTGGTCACCTTCCTGACGTACGTCCTGGTCGGTCTCGGTGTCGCCCGGAGCGGTCTGGAGGCTCGCAGCACCCAGGTCGCGCTCCTCGCGTCCGGCGTCGTGGTCGCCACCACCGCCTACGTCGTCGGTGCCCTGGTCGCACCGATCCCGGCCGACGGGAACGCGTTCCCGGGGGTGCCGTACGTGCCCCAGGGCTCGACCGCCGGGCAGGCCGCGGCGCAGGTGTTCCTCTCGCCGCGCGACCACTCGTCCTCGATCGTCGACGTCGTGGGCACGATCGGTGTGGCGCTCGCGGTCATCGGGCTGAGCTCGCTCCTCGTCGACGGGCGCGCGCGGATCGTCCAGCGCATCGCCTTCCCGTTCGTCGCGATCGGGTCGATGCCGCTCTCGATCTACGCGCTGCACCTCGTCGTGATCGCCGCGGTGCCCGGCCTGCCCGACGGGCTCGCCACCTGGTGGGGCTTCGCCGTCGGTGCCGCGCTGTTCGCGATGCTGTGGCAGCGGTTCCTCGGGCGGGGGCCGCTCGAACGCCTGATCGCCCACATCGCGAGCACCGTCCCGCGCTGACCCCGCTCGCGGCAGGCAGCCCAGCACGGGGCGAACCGCACCCGACCTGTGGGCGGCGGGGGAGCCTCCTGGCAGGTGGCTACTGCAGGGCGGCGGTGAGCCGCGCGACGTTGTCGAGCACCTGGGAACGACGCGTCCGACCGAGCCACTCGTCCAGGTCGAGCTCCGAGCTCTGCGCCCGGTAGGCGTCCTGCACGCCGCGCAGGGCGTCGACGAACCGCTCGCCGCGAACGAGCACCGAGATCTCCAGGTTCAGGCTGAACGAGCGCATGTCCATGTTGCTCGACCCGATCACCGCGACGTCGTCGTCGATCGTGAAGTGCTTGGCGTGCAGGACCGTCGGGGCCTTGTACAGCCAGATCTTCACGCCCGCGCGGAGGAGCCCCTCGTAGTACGACCGCTGCGCGTGCCACGTCATGGCGTGGTCGCCGATCTCACCCACGAAGAGCTCGACCTCGACCCCGCGCTGTGCCGTCGTCGTGATGGCGTAGAGCATCGAGTCATCGGGAACGAAGTAGGGCGAGGTGATCGACACCCGCTTCTGCGCCGAGTACAGCAGCGCGTTGAACAGACGCAGGTTGTTCTCGCCGTCGAAGCCCGGCCCCGACGGGACCACCTGACAGTCGAGGGCGTCGCCACGGTCGGCCCGGTGGACCGGGTCGCTCTCGCGGAGCAGCAGCTCGTCGGTCTCGCTGTACCAGTCGGTGACGAACAGGGCGTTGATCCCCGCGACGACCGGCCCCTCGAAGCGCGCGAACAGGTCCTTGTACGCCAGACCCCGCGCGATGTTGCCCTTGAGGTCGTACGACTTGTCGATGAGGTTCTGCGACCCGGTGAACGCGATCGAGCCGTCGATCACCATGATCTTCCGGTGGTTCCGCAGGTCCGGGCGCTGGAACTTGCCCTGCAGCGGCTGCAGCGGGAGCATCAGGTGCCACTCGATGCCGGCGTCGTCGAGGAACGCGAGGGTGTCCTTGAACGCCGGGTACCCGCGGCTCGCCCAGTGGTCCATGAGGAAGCGGACCCGGACACCACGTGCCTGGGCGCGAGCCAGGGCGTCGAAGAACGGACGGGTGGTGTCGTCGAGCGTCGCGATGTAGAACTCGACGTGCACGAAGCGTCGCGAGCCGTCGATCGCGCGTGCCATCTCGAGGATCGCGTCCTCGGAGTCGGGGTAGAGCTCCGCGGAGTTGCCACCCACCAGCGGCATCGCGCCGAGCTTCCGGTTCAGCTCCGTGATGCTCTCGAACCACGGCGGCCACGGGTGATCACGGCGTACCCGCTCGATGCCCTCGGTCTGCTCGAGGATGTACGCGTTGATCTCGGTCTGCTTCTCACGCCGTGCCTTCGGCAGCTTCGTCGACCCGATGACGAGGAAGACGATGAACCCGATGTAGGGGATGAGGAAGATCGCCAGCAACCACCCGGTCGCCGTCTGCGGCTTGCGGTTGATCGGGACGTAGATGATCGCGAACACACGGATCGCCAGGTCCAGCAGGACGAGCAGGACGGTGAGGGCGACGGTGAGCCAGTGCTCCACGGGGGCGTCGTGTCGTCAGCGGGTCGGCGCGGGCGGGCGCGTCAGCGGAAGTTGATGAACTGGAGCGGGACGTCGAACTCTTCGCCCTTGAGCAGCTGGATGGTGTTCTGCAGGTCGTCGCGGCTCTTCGAGGAGACCCGGAGCTCGTCGCCCTGGATCTGGCTCTTCACGGTCTTCGGAGCCTGCGCCCGCAGGAACGCGCCGATCTTCTTCGCGACGTCCTGCTCGATGCCGTTCTTGAACTTCACCTCGATGCGGAACTCCTTGCCCGAGGCGTACGGGTCACCGGCGTCGATGCTCTTCAGGCTGATGCCGCGCTTGATCGCCTTGGACTCGAACACGTCGAGGACGGCCGTCGCACGCTCGGCGGTGTTCGCCTTGATGAGGACGTCCTCACCGCTGAACGCGATCGAGGCGCCGACACCCTTGAAGTCGTAGCGCTGCTCGATCTCCTTGGCGGCCTGGTTGAGGGCGTTGTCCGCCTCCATCTTGTCGACCTTGCTGACCACGTCGAAGGAGCTGTCTGCCATGCCGACCACCCTATCCGGCGACGCCGACCTCGGTTGGTCACGACCACGTTCAGCCATCCGGTATGCTGTTCTGGCGCCTCCGGTTGGTGATCACACGGGCTGGGTGCGCACATGGCGAGTTACCCAAGCGGCCAAAGGGATCTGACTGTAAATCAGCCGGCGTAGCCTTCGGGGGTTCGAATCCCTCACTCGCCACGTGTCCATTCGCTGAAGAACGCTCTGCGAGTGGCCGAGCAACCAGAGCAGGGCCCCGTTTCTCACGGGGCCCTTTCTCGTTGGCCCCGTTCTCAACGGGGCCCTTCCTCGTTTCGCCTCGTTCCGGACGGCGACCTCTCTGGTTCGCCCTGTTCCTCACGGGCCCCTTCTCGTTGCCGCGCGCGAGACGTGGGAGTGCCGGACTGGAGGCTCGGTGCCAGCTGGCACTGAGCCTCCAGTCCGTCAGTCGTGGACCCCGCACCGCGTGCGGACGCGCACGTTCCTTCCCCTCACGCCCGCGAGGGGAAGCCGAACCGCGCGTCGGAGGCCGGGAGGACCGACGCACAACGCGCGATCCCACCTCCCACGCCTGGGACCGCCACCCGCCCGTGCTGGGAGGATCAGCGCATGAGTGCTGCGCCGACCCCGACCGACCTCGCCGACCTGGCCGAGTCCATCGCCACCGAAGCCGCGGCCCTCGCGGCCCGACGCCGAGCCGACGGCGTCGAGGTCGCCGACCGGAAGTCGAGCATCGCCGACGTCGTCACCGCCGCGGACCAGGAGGTCGAGGACCTCATCCGCGCCCGCATCGCCGCCGCCCGCCCCGACGACGCCTTCTTCGGCGAGGAGACCGGCGCGAGCACCGGCAGCACCGGCCTCACCTGGGTCGTCGACCCGATCGACGGCACCGTCAACTACCTCTACGGCAGCCCCGCCTACGCCGTCAGCATCGGTGTCGTCCGCGGCGAAGCCGACCCCGCCCGCTGGGAACCCGTCGCCGGCGTCGTCATCGCACCCGCGACGGGTGACGTCTTCCGCGCCGTCGCGGGGGAGCCTGCGACGCTGAACGGCACCCGCCTGCGCGTGTCCGAGCCGGGCTCCCTCGCCGAGACCCTCGTGGCCACCGGGTTCGGCTACACCGTCGACCGCCGCAAGGAGCAGGTCGCCGTGCTCGCCGGACTCCTCGGGGACGTGCGGGACATCCGCCGCGGCGGCTCTGCCGCGCTCGACTGCTGCGCCGTCGGGGCCGGCACGGTCGACGCCTACTACGAGCGGGGCATCAACCCGTGGGACATGGCCGCCGGGTCGATCGTCGCGGTGTGCGCCGGGGCCGTCTCCCGCACGTGGGAGGCCGGCGGCACCCGGTCCTTCCTGTTCGCCGCACCCGCGATCGCCGAGCAGCTCGAGGCCCTGGTCCGGCGCGCGGAAGCCGAGGTCCTGACCGACTGAGCGGCGGCATGCCCCTCGGACTGGTCCTGCGCTGCCCCTCGCTCTGGGCTCGACTGTGGGCATGCCCACGACTGGCGGGACGCCGTTACCCCTGGTAGCGTCGTCGAGTCCCGTTATCTGCTCGTTACCAATGAGCGCATCTGCCCCGATCAGGATCATCACCGCACGTATGCCCCAGACTCCGCTCTCGCCCGTCGTCTCCGGACGAACCACCACCGACGCAACGGCGCAGTCCCCGCAACCGACCTCGGTCGTGCACCTCACCCGCCGAGCCCGCATCGAAGCGGAACGCGCTGCCGTGAAGCAGGGCGTCCAGCGCATGTCGGCATCGGACTCCCACGTGCTGCCCGCGCCGGTCGCCGCCGCACCGATGGGCACGGCTCCGGTCTCACCCGTCGACGCAGGCGCTGCCGCAGCGATGCCGGTCACGCCGCCGGCTCCCGCGTCCCCGGTCCTGCCTGAGTCCGCCTTCGGCCCGGTCACGCCCCCGGCGCCGAGCTCGCCCGTCGTCGCACCGACCACGAAGCGTGCCAGCACCCGCCGTCGCACCCCGTCGGCCGCCCCGAAGCCCGCGCCCGTCGCGAAGCAGCCGGCGCCCGTCGCCAAGCAGGCCGCGACCGTCCGCGTCGACCGCGCGACGCGCCACCTCGGAGCCGTCCAGCGCCCGGCCGCCGCGACCACCCAGCGCGGGGGAGCGGCCTTCCGCCGGAACGCCTCGCGCGTCACCGCCGTCGGGGCCCTGCTCTTCGCCGCCGGTCTGGTCGTCTCGACCTCGCTGCCCGCGCAGGCGCTGTACACCGCGGAGCCCGGTTCGCCGATCGCCCGCGCCGCAGCCGCCGGCGACCCGCAGTCCTTCCGTTCCGGCGACACCACCACGGGGTCGATCGACCGCGACGCCTACACGGTGACGGCCGCCGCCGCGCAGCCGAAGGTCACGGACTCGTCGTCCTTCACGAACGACCCGACCGGCACGATCCAGTGGCCGTTCCCCACCGGCGTCCCGATCACCTCCGGGTTCGGCGGACGTCAGGTCGCGGGCTGCTCCTTCTGCTCGACGAACCACCAGGGCGTCGACTTCGCCCCGGGCGCCGGCACGCCGATCCACGTGATCGCCGCCGGCACGGTCGTCAAGGTGCAGGCCCACGACGGTGGCTTCGGCAACGACGTCTGGGTCGAGCACGAGGTCGACGGCAAGCAGTTCACCAGCGTGTACGGCCACATGCAGGACAACTCGTTCCAGGTCATGCAGGGCCAGCAGGTGGAGGTCGGGGACGTCCTCGGTCTCGTCGGCAGCACCGGCAACTCGACCGGCCCGCACCTGCACCTCGAGGTGCACCTCGACGGCGTCCCGGTGGACCCGCTGGTGTGGCTCCGGGCCAACGCGAACTGACCTCCGCGGACGGCACGCCCGGGCGTCACGGTGGGTTCCAGACCACCGTCCGGGTTCTGCTATCCTCGTGTGGTGCCGCTCGCGGTACACGCCCCGATAGCTCAGTGGTAGAGCACTTCCATGGTAAGGAAGGGGTCGTCAGTTCAATCCTGACTCGGGGCTCCGACCCGGCGTGAACACAGCGCCGGATCTCTGGCGGGGTAGCTCAGTTGGTTAGAGCACACGACTCATAATCGTGGGGTCGCGGGTTCAAGTCCCGCCCTCGCTACCGCAAGCCCGGCGTCCGCGCCGGGCTTTCGTCGTCTCCGGGGGCCGCGTCGTTCCCGTCGTCGCGCCGCCCGCCTCGAGCGTGACGTGGCGGGCACCACCGAAGTCGGTTCGCGCCACCGACGTCGCGGCGCGAGCCCGCGTTCGTGGTGCGGTGCCAGCTCGCGCCGCGGACGGGCAGGAGGCCCGGTGCCGGACCGTCGTCGAGCCTCCTGTCCGGCGTCGCGACCAGCGGTGCCCCGTCCGCGCTACTGCGCCCGGTCGACCCGCCCGACGAGCACGCCCGCCGACCGCAGGGCGCCCTCGACCGAGGACGTCACCTGCTGCCAGCGCGCCCGTCGCCGCGTCGCGCCGATCGACCCGCCCGCGACGGCGGTGCCGTGTCCGGCGTGCCGGAGTGTCAGGAACGACCGGCAGCCGGTCGTGGAGACGACGACCTCGTAGCGGCGGTACTCCCGCGACGGGTGGACCATCGCCCCGAGCAGCGTCGTCAGCACGCGGTTGCCGGACGTGGCGGTGATGGAGCCGGGCAGGGCCTCGACCCGGTGTCCGGCGGTGCGGAGCGCGGAGCCGGCGGCCTCCATCGCGGTGCGTCGATCGCCGGTGTGGACGGCGAACTCGATCGTGTCCTCCATGGTTCCCCCCGAGAGTCGTGACGACCCGGTCGGCGCCGGGCCTGGCGACGTCCCCCGACGTCACCGCGCCCAGGGTAACCGATGCATGCTCATGGACTCCAGCACTGTCCGGGGGCGTCGGTAGACTGCCGGTCGTGTCAGTGAACCCCGAGCTCGTCGGCAGGACGTTCCCGCCGGCCCCGCCGTACCTGGTCGGTCGAGAGAAGGTGCGCGAGTTCGCCCGCGCCACGTTCGCCACGAACCCGATCCACCACGAGACCGCCGCCGCCCGAGCCGCCGGCCACGACGACGTCGTCGCGCCGGCCACCTTCGCGGTGGTCGTGCAGGAAGCCACCCTCGCGCAGCTCCTGGCCGAGCCGGACGCCGGCATCGACTTCTCCCGCGTGGTCCACGGCGAGCAGAAGTTCACGTACGCCCGACCGATCGTCGCCGGCGACGAACTCACCGCCACACTGACCGTCACGAGCGTCAAGACCCTCGGCGGCAACGCGATGGTCACGGCGGAGAGCACCATGACCGACGCCACGGGGGAGCACGTCGTCACGGCGACGTCGACCCTCGTCGTCCGAGGAGACGACGCATGACCACCGACACCACCACCGCCGAGGTCGGCACCGTCGTCGCCGAACGCGACGTCCACCTCACCCGCGACGCCCTGGTGCGCTACGCAGGGGCCTCGGGTGACTTCAACCCGATCCACTACCGCGATGACGTCGCCGCCTCCGTGGGGCTCCCCGGGGTGCTCGCGCACGGCATGCTCACGATGGGCCTCGCCGTCCAGCCGGTGTCCGAGTGGCTCGGCGACCGCGGGTGGATCGCCTCGTACGGCGTCCGTTTCACCCGTCCCGTCGTCGTCGACCCCGAGCAGGGCGCCACGGTCGGCGTCGTCGCCAAGGTCGGCACCGTCGACGACCAGGGCCGTCCCGCCCGCATCGACCTCACCGTGACCGCCGCCGGGCAGACCGTGCTCGGCAAGGCGCAGGTCACGGTGGCGTTCCACTGACCGTGCCAGCGACGACGCTCGCCGACCTCACCACCCTCGGCGTCGGCGGCGACGCCGGGCGCCTGCTGGTCGCGCACACCACCGACGAACTCGTCGCGCACACGCGGGACGCCTGGGACGACGACGACTGGCTCGTGGTCGGTGGCGGCAGCAACCTCCTGGTCGCCGACAGCGGCTTCGACGGCACCGTCGTCCTCGTCCGCACGCGCGGCGTCGAGCACGAGCGCACCGCCGACGGCGTCACCGTCCGCGTCGCCGCCGGCGAACCGTGGGACGCGTTCGTCGCGTCGACCGTCGAGCTCGGCTTCACCGGGATGGAGGCCCTGAGCGGCATCCCGGGCACCGTCGGAGCGTCCCCCGTGCAGAACATCGGGGCGTACGGGGTCGAGCTCTCCGACGTGCTCACCCGCGTCGAGTTCCTCGATGCGGCCACGGGGGAGCGCGCGTGGCTCGACGCCGCCGAGCTGGAGCTCGGCTACCGCACGAGCACCCTCAAGCACGGCCGCCGCGGTGTGGTGCTCACCGTGGAGTTCGCCCTCGGCACCGACACCGACGGCGGTGTCCCGGTGCGCTACGCCCAGCTGGCCGGGTCCCTCGGGGTCGAGCTCGGTGCGCGTGTCGACCCCGCCGTGGTGCGGTCGACCGTGCTCGCGCTCCGTGCGTCGAAGGGCATGGTCCTCGACGCCGCCGACCCGGACACCCGGAGTGCGGGGTCGTTCTTCACGAATCCGATCGTGTCAGCGGGCTTCGCCGAGACCCTGCCGGACGACGCGCCGCGGTGGCCGGCGGGCGACGAGGTCAAGCTCAGCGCCGCGTGGCTCATCGAGCACGCCGGGGTGCACCGCGGGTACGGCATCGCCGGTTCCCGCGCAGGCATCTCGACGAAGCACACGCTCGCGCTGACCAACCGCGGCGGTGCGTCCGCCGCCCAGGTCGCCGAGCTCGCCCGCTACGTCCAGGTGAGCGTCCTCAACCGCTTCGGTGTGACGCTCGCGCCGGAGCCCGTCGTGGTCGGCGACCTGCTCGCCTGACCCACGCCGGGCCTCCTGGCGGCCCCGCCGTGTCAGCTGAAGAACGCTGCCAGGCGGGCGACGCCCTCGGCGATGTCCTCGTCGCCCAGGGCGTACGACAGGCGCAGGTACCCGGAGGGGCCGAAGGCCTCGCCGGGGACGACCGCGACCTCGGCGTGCTCGAGGACCAGGTCGGCGAGCTCGAGCGTGGTGGTCGGGGTGCTGCCGGCCCACTCGCGGCCGAGCAGTGCCGTGACGTCGGGGTAGACGTAGAAGGCGCCCTCCGGTGTCGGCGTGACGAAGCCGGGGATCGCGTTGAGCCCGTCGACGATGGCCTTCCGGCGGCGGTCGAAGGCCTCGCGCATCGCCACGACGGGCTCCTGCGGTCCGGTGAGCGCCGCGATGGCCGCTCGCTGGGAGACGTTCGACACGTTCGACGACAGGTGCGACTGCAGGTTCGACGCGGCCTTGACGGCGTCGGCCGGGCCGATGAACCACCCGACGCGCCAGCCGGTCATGGCGTAGGTCTTGGCGACGCCGTTCACCAGGATCGTGGTGTCGGCGAGGGCAGGCACGGCCTCGAGGATGCCGGTGAAGGTGATGCCGTCGTAGACGAGGTCCTGGTAGATCTCGTCGCTGATCACCCAGATGCCGTGCTCGAGCGCCCACTCGCCGATGGCGCGGGTCTGCTCGGCGGAGTACACGGCGCCGGTCGGGTTCGACGGGGAGCAGAACAGCAGCGCCTTGGTCTTCAGCGTGCGCGCTGCCTCCAGCTGCTCGACCGTGACGAGGTAGCCCTGGTCGCTGCCGGCGAAGACCTCGACGGGTTCGCCGCCGGCCAGCCGGATCGCCTCGGGGTAGGTCGTCCAGTACGGCGCGGGGAGCAGGACCTCGTCGCCGTCGTCCACGATCGTGGCGAAGGCCTGGTAGACGGCCTGCTTGCCGCCGTTCGTGATGATGACCCGAGACGGGTCGACCGCGATGCCGGAGCTGCGCGCCGTCTTGTCGGCGACGGCCTGCTTCAGCTCGGGGAGGCCCGTCGCCGGGGTGTAGCGGTGGTTCTTCGGGTCCTTCGCCGCGGCCACCGCGGCGTCGACGACGTGGTCCGGCGTCGCGAAGTCCGGCTCGCCGGCAGCGAAGGAGATCACCGGGCGACCGGCGGCCTTCAGCGCCTTCGCCTTGGCGTCGACCTTCAGCGTCGCGGACTCGGCGATCGCGGCGATGCGC
Organism: Curtobacterium sp. VKM Ac-1395; assembly: GCF_015350975.1. Classification (GTDB taxonomy): domain Bacteria; phylum Actinomycetota; class Actinomycetes; order Actinomycetales; family Microbacteriaceae; genus Curtobacterium. The sequence continues at coordinate 253,256 of NZ_JADKRX010000005.1, read as the reverse complement.
GAGGCGATGCGCGGTCGCTGGTGGGCGGTGGACTCGGGGCCGGGGGCTGCGGTGCTCACCGGCCCAGCCTATCGGCGCGGCACGCCGGAGCACCGCCCAAGTGGACACCGCGTGACGCACTCCCGTACACTCATCTGCGGTGGTCACGGCCTGACTGATGGCGGACGTGTCCACTCGGGAGACGAACAGTCTCCTGAAGGGCGGTGGCTCAATTGGTAGAGCAGCGGTCTCCAAAACCGCAGGTTGCAGGTTCGAGTCCTGTCCGCCCTGCACATCTGGAAAGGTGACGAGTTGGCCAGCAAAGACATGGACACGACGGCGGACGACGTCGTCGCCCAGGCGAAGCAGGACCGGGCCACGCGCCGCGGGCCGTTCGCTGCCATCGCGCTGTTCATCCGCCAGGTCATCGGCGAGCTCCGCAAGGTCGTGACGCCGACCCGCAAGGAGCTCTTCAGCTACACCGGCGTCGTGCTGGTGTTCGTCGTCGTGATGATGGTCCTCGTGTCGATCCTCGACTTCGTGTTCGGCCTCGGCGTCGGGTACGTCTTCGGCAACGGCCCCACGGCCTGACCCGCTCGGACGTCCGTCCCGACCCACCGGCAGGCCGCCAGCGGTCGTCGTCGGCGCAGATCGAAGACCGTGCCGACGGACCTCGTCCGCACGGACAACGGGCCGACCGCAACCCGATCCGAACCACCGAACGGAAAGAACCGACAGTGTCTGACTACTCCCGCGACGACATCGACCTCGCGACCGCTGCAGAGCAGTCCTCCGAGGTGGAGGAGAACCAGGAAGGCAACGTCGAGACGGGCGAAGGCCGCTCGGCCGAGTCCGCCGAGGAGCGCGCGATCGGCATCGAGGACGAGGACGACGAGTCGCTCGGTCTCAGCGCCGAGCCGGACGATGGTGACGTCGACGGCATCGACGAGACGCTGACCGCCCTCGCCGAGTCCCGCGACCCCGAAGCCGACGCCGTCGTGGACGACGCGCTCGAGATCGACACCCCCGACGAGGCCGAGGCCGCCGTCGAGGCCGTCGAGGACGAGGAAGAGTCCGAGCTCGAGGACGAGACTGCCGCAGAGGCGAACGAGACCATCGCCGCCGAGGAGTCCGCGGACACCCTCGGTGCGATCGCCCCGGAGTCCGAGGTCGACCTGGCCCCCGACACCGAGGTCACCATCGTGGCCGAGGACGACGTCGACGCCGAGGACGACGAGCCCGCCGAGGTCGACCCGTACGAGGCCTTCAAGGCCGAGCTGCGGATGAAGCCGGGCAAGTGGTACGTCATCCACTCCTACGCGGGCTTCGAGCGCCGCGTGAAGTCGAACATCGAGAACCGCATGGTCTCGATGTCGATGGAGGACTACATCTACCAGGTCGAGGTCCCGATGGAGGACGTCGTCGAGATCAAGAACGGTCAGCGCAAGCTCGTCACGCGCGTCCGGATCCCCGGCTACGTGCTCGTCCGCCTCGACCTCAACGAGGACTCGTGGTCCGTCGTCCGGCACACCCCGGGTGTCACCGGCTTCGTCGGCAACGCGCACAACCCCACCCCGCTCCGCTTCGACGAGGCCTTCGGCATGCTGAAGTCCCTGGTGCAGGTCGCCGAGACCGCACCGTCGAAGGGCGGCAAGGGCTCCGGCCTCACGCAGGCCCAGCCGGCCGCCGAGGTCGACTTCGAGGTCGGCGAGACGATCACCATCAAGGAGGGCTCGTTCGCGGGTCTCCCCGGGTCGATCTCCGAGATCAAGCCGGAGAGCGGCAAGCTCACCGTCCTCGTCTCGCTGTTCGAGCGCGAGACCCCGGTCGAGCTCAGCTTCGACCAGGTCACCAAGCTCTAGCGGTCACACATCCACTAGACTCATCGAGTTTGGGTCTGCGGCGTCACGCGCTGCAGGCTCGTCACCGCGAGCCGGATCCGCCGGTCACGCGGGAGAGTGCACGGATTCCCCGTGCGTTCGATCCCAGGAGGAAAGCGAACATGGCACCGAAGAAGAAGGTCACGGGCCTGATCAAGCTGCAGATCAACGCGGGCGCCGCCAACCCGGCACCCCCGATCGGTCCCGCGCTCGGTCAGCACGGCGTGAACATCATGGAGTTCTGCAAGGCGTACAACGCCGCGACCGAGTCGCAGCGCGGCAACGTCGTCCCGGTGGAGATCACCGTCTACGAGGACCGTTCGTTCACGTTCATCCTCAAGACCCCGCCGGCCGCCGAGCTCATCAAGAAGGCTGCGGGTGTGCAGAAGGGGTCCGCGACCCCGCACACGGTCAAGGTCGCGAAGATCTCGATGGACCAGGTCCGTCAGATCGCCGAGACCAAGCAGGCCGACCTGAACGCCAACGACATCGAGCAGGCCGCGAAGATCATCGCCGGCACCGCACGCTCGATGGGCATCACGGTCGAGGCCTAGGCCTCACCGCCTCAGGCACACACCCCAGACACCCTTCCGTGGGAGAGCCTCGCCGGCTCGCCAACCACGTATCTCGCAAGGAGACCACCATGGCGAAGAAGTCAAAGGCCTACCAGGCCGCGGCCGCGAAGATCCAGGCCGACAAGTTCTACACCCCGACCGAGGCCGTCGCACTGGCCAAGGAGACCGGCTCTGCGAAGACCGACTCCACGGTCGAGGTCGCGCTGAAGCTCGGCGTCGACCCCCGCAAGGCGGACCAGATGGTGCGCGGCACCGTCATCCTGCCCCACGGCACCGGCAAGACCGCCCGCGTCATCGTCTTCGCGACGGGCGCCGCGGCCGAGGCCGCGATCGCCGCCGGCGCCGACGAGGTCGGTGGCGACGAGCTCATCGCGAAGGTCGCCGAGGGCTACACCTCGTTCGACTCCGCCGTCTCGACCCCCGAGCTCATGGGCAAGGTCGGTCGTCTGGGCAAGGTGCTGGGCCCGCGTGGCCTCATGCCGAACCCGAAGACCGGCACCGTGACCCCGAACGTCGCGCAGGCCGTGAACGACATCAAGGGCGGCAAGATCGAGTTCCGCGTCGACAAGCACTCCAACGTGCACTTCGTCGTCGGCAAGGCCTCGTTCACCCCGGAGCAGCTCGACGAGAACATCTCGACCGCGCTCGAGGAGATCAACCGCCTCAAGCCGAGCGCCTCGAAGGGCCGCTACGTCATGAAGGGCGCCGTCTCGACGACCTTCGGGCCGGGCATCCCGCTCGACGTCAACAGCATCTGATCGTCCTGATCTGATCACCACGAACGCCCCGGACCGACATCGGTCCGGGGCGTTCGTGCGTCCTGCCCACTAACGTGGCAGCGTGCGCACGTTCGTCAACACCCTCCGGCTCGTCGCCGTGGTCCTGGTCGTCGCCGCGATCGTCGCGCAGTTCCTGCGGAGCATCGCGAGTCCGACCTTCAACCCGTTCAACTTCTTCGGGTACTTCACGATCCAGTCGAACGTGTTCATCGCGGTGGCGCTGGCCGTCACGCTGGTGTCGGCGGCGAAACGGCAGCGCGAGGGGCTCGGTGCATCGGTGTTCCGCGGTGCGTCGACGGTCTACATCGCGACGACCGGCATCGTCTACAACACCCTGCTCGTGCACGCGTCGCTCGACCAGTCGTTCACGGTGCAGTGGTCGAACGACGTCCTGCACCGGGTCCTCCCCGTGTACGCCGTCCTCGACTGGCTGCTGTTCTCGGACCGGGCGCGCCTGCTGCTGCGGCACGTCTGGCTGTTCCTGATCTACCCGGCCGTCTGGCTCGTGGTGGTCCTGATCCGTGGTGCGACCGACGGGTGGGTGCCGTACCCGTTCCTCGACCCGGCGCAGGGGTACGGCGTCGTCGCGCTGTACTGCCTCGGCGTCGCGGTGTTCATCGGGTTGATGGGGATCCTGGTGGTCGGGATGAGTCGACTCCGCCTGATCCGGGTCTAGCGGGCGTCCCTGAGCCGGTCGAGGACCATGTCCGCGAGTCCGACGAGCCCACGGATCTGGTCGTCGTCGCGGTCGATCCACCGGCACTCGGGCTCGTCGGCGACGGGCACGAAGTCGTCGTGCTTCTCCCAGACGAACAGGGTGCGCTCGGCGCCGAGGACGTACTGCTGCCACCACACCTGACGGAGGTAGTGGCGGGGGATGCGCTTCCAGCCGTTCGACGTGGTCTTGATCTCGGCGAGCAGGAGTCGGCCGTCGCGGTCGTGCCCGACGCCGTCCGGGGTGGCGAGGTGCGCTCGGTTGGCCGCGGCGTGGAACAGGTGCGCCGACGGCAGGATCCCGTGGGTGGCGGCGACCCAGGCGGCGAGGACGGGCTCGCGGTCCTTGCCGTGCTCGGTGTAGACGTTGCCAGAGAACCGTGAGCCGTACCGCTTGTCGGTGACGACGGCCTCCACCGCGCGGAGCGACGCCAGCCGGGCGACGTCCGTGGCGGTGATGCCCATGGCCCGGGCGCGCAGCCAGGCGACGCGGTCCGAGGAGTGCGCGACGATCCGCTCGGTGTGCCCGCGCAGCGCTGTGAAGCTGTCCCGTCGGATCGGCGGGGTGTGCGCGTCCGCCGGGGACGCGTCGGAGCCGGCCAGGGCCTCCAGACTGTCCCACAGGGTGGGCTGCACGATCGTCACCTGATGATTCTCCACCCGCGCACCGACGTGCCGGAACCGGCGCGCGGTCAGGACACGAGCTCCCGGCCCTCGGCGTAGGTCACGAGCTCGTCGACGCCGGCGGGGGAGAGGGCGTACCCGATGGCGAGGGCGGCTGCTCCCTGCAGTGCGGCGATGCCGCCGGCGCGGGACTGGGCGATGACGAGGTGCTCGGTGGCGAGGGGCATCGAGCGGGAGTAGACGACCTCCCGGACGCCGGCGAGCAGGTGCTCCCCGGCCTGCGTGATCGAACCACCGAGGACGATCACCGACGGGTTCATCAACGACACGCACGTGGCGAGGACCTCGCCGATGTCCCGGCCTGCCTGGCGGACGGCGCCGATCGCGTCGAGGTCCGACCGGGTGACCAGGTCGATGACGTCCGCGCTCGTGTACACGTCGTGTCCCTTGGCCCGGAGGGCGCGTGCGATCGCCGGGCCGGAGGCGACGGCCTCGAGGCACCCGGTGTTGCCGCAGTGGCAGGGGACGCTGCCGGCGCTGGACACCCGCACGTGACCGATGTCACCCGCGGTGCCCTGAGCGCCGCGCTGGAGCCGGCCCTCGGACACGATGCCGGACCCGATGCCCGTCGCGACCTTGACGAAGAGCAGGTGGTCGACGCCCGACCAGCCGTGTTCCCGTTCGCCGAGTGCGGCGATGTTGACGTCGTTGTCGAGCAGGACGTGGGCCTGGATGTGCTGCCGGAGCCACGCGGGGACGTCGAAGCCGTCCCACCCGGGCATGATCGGCGGGTTCGCGGGGCGTCCGGTGGAGAACTCGACGGGACCGGGAACGCCGATGCCGATCGCGATCACGTCGTCGCGGGTGCGCCCGACCTCGTCGAGGAGGTCGTCGATGGCCTGCACGAGCCACGAGAGCGTGGGGACGGGGCCGGCGGCGATGTCGATCTGGGCCTCGCGGGTGGCGAGCGGCTGCGCGACGAGGTCCGTCACGGCGACGCGGCCGTGCGAGGCACCGAGGTCGGCGGCGATGACCAGGCGGGACGTGGGCCGCAGTGCGACCTGGGCGGGTGGACGTCCGCCGGTGGACGCGGCCGTCTCGACCGCGCCGACCAGCCCGACGTCGATGAGGGCGTCCAGGCGCACGCCGATGGTCGAGCGTGCTGCTCCCGTCAGGGCGGCGAGTTCCGACCGGGTCCGCGGCACACCGTCGCGGAGGATCTGGAAGAGCTCGCTCGTCCCGACCGGAGGCGACGCTGCCGTCCGTGCCAAGTCGACCATGGTGCGAGTGAAACACACTTCGAATGCGCCACGCAACGAAGTGCGTCGAACGTCTGCGGACTTCTGCTTGACGACCGACAGAAGTACTCGTAGTGTGACGCTCGGTCAGTGACGACCCGCACCAACTCGACGAGGAGAACACCGGTGACCCAACCGCTTTCGGTCCAGCTCTACACGGTCCGTGACGCGCTCTCGGCCGATCTGCCCGGCACGCTGCAGCGCATCGCCGGCATCGGCTTCACGAACGTGGAGCTCTTCGGCTACGTCGACCGCGCCGACGAGTACGCGACCGCCCTGCGGAACGCCGGCCTCGTCGCACCGAGCGGTCACGCCCGGCTGCTGGACGCCGGCGAGCAGGACCTCGAGCAGATCTTCCACGCCACCTCCACGGTCGGCACGGGCACGCTCATCGACCCGCACATCGACGAGGCCCGCTGGACCACCCGCGAGGACGTCGAGGCGATCGCCCGCGAACTGAGCGCCCTCGCGCCCCGCGCCGCCGACCACGGCCTGACCCTCGGCTACCACAACCACGCGTTCGAGTTCTCGAACCGCATCGACGGCGTCAGCGCCTACGAGGTGTTCGCCGACGCACTCTCCGACGACGTCGTGCTCGAACTCGACACCTACTGGGTCACGGTCGGCGGTGACGACCCGGTGGCGATCATCGGCAAGTACGGCGACAAGGTCCAGTTCCTGCACGTCAAGGACGGCGACGGCTCGCACGACGACACGAAGCAGGTCGCCGTGGGCAACGGCATCATGCCGATCGCCGACATCATCGCCGCGGCACCGGACGCCCAGCACGTGATCGAGCTCGACGACCACGAGGGTGATGTGTTCCAGGCCGTCACCGACTCGTACGCATTCCTGCAGGGAGCACACGCATGACCGACACCACGACCGACACGACGTCGGCCACCACCGCCGCGACCACCCGGAAGACCGGCCCCGTCGGCGTCGGCGTCATCGGCGCCGGGGTCATCTCGGACCAGTACCTCGGCAACCTCACGGTCTTCCCCGACGTGCAGGTCCGCTTCATCGCCGACATCGACCTCGAGCGCGCTGCTGCCCAGGCCGAGAAGTGGGGCGTCCCCGCCTCGGGTACCGTCGCCGAGCTCCTGGCGGACGACGACATCGAGATCGTCGTCAACCTGACCATCCCGGCCGCCCACGTCGAGGTCGCCCTCGAGGCCGTCGCCGCCGGCAAGCACGTGTGGGGCGAGAAGCCCTACGCCCTCGACCGCGACAGCGCCGCGCAGCTCCGTGACGCAGCAGCCGCAGCGGGTGTGACCGTCTCCGTCGCCCCGGACACCTTCCTCGGTGCCGGCCTGCAGACCGCACTCCGGACGATCCGCGAGGGCCGCATCGGCACCCCGCTGAACGGCCTGACGCTCTTCCAGAGCCCCGGCCCGGAGTCGTGGCACCCGAGCCCCGAGTTCCTCTTCGCGTACGGCGCCGGCCCGCTGTTCGACATCGGCCCGTACTACATCACCACGCTCGTCCAGGCCTTCGGCCCGGTGAAGAAGGTCACGGCCACCGCGTCGAAGTCCCGTGCCACGCGCACGATCGGCTCCGGCCCGAAGGCCGGCACGGAGTTCCCGGTGGACGTCCCGACGAACCACTCCGCGCTCATCGAGTTCGAGGACGGCGGGAGCGCGCAGAGCGTCTTCTCGTTCGAGTCCGACCGGGGCCGGACCGGCTTCGTCGAGATCGCGGGCGAGACCGGCACGGTCGTCTTCCCCGACCCGAACGACTTCGACGGCGACACCGAGCTGTACGTGCTCGGTTCCGAGGAGCCGGAGACCATCCCGGCCGTCGGGTCCACCTACTCGCGGGGGACCGGTGTGGTCGACCTGGCCCGCTCCCTCCGTGCTGGCGAGGAGAACCGGGTCCCCGGTGCGCTCGCCTTCCACGTCCTCGACGTGATGGTCTCCATCGCCGAGGCAGCAGAACGTGGCGAGGCGGTGCTCGTGACGAGCACCGTGTCGCCGTCCCAGACCCTCACCGAAGGCTGGGACCCCGCGGAACAGACCCTGGTCTGACCCGCAGAACACCGCAGCACCGAACACCGCACCACCGCACCACCGAACACAGCAGCACCCGAACCGCTCCTCCCGGAGCACAGCACCACCCCCTTGCACCATCTCAACGACGAGAAAGTAGAGAGTCATGCGCACTGCCATCCGCGCACTGGCCATCACCGCGGCCGCGGCACTCACCGTGACCGGCCTCGCAGCCTGCTCCGCCGGAGGGTCCGGTTCCTCGGGCGACTCCAAGACGCTCACCTACTGGGCGTCGAACCAGGGCACCTCCCTGCAGAACGACAAGGAGGTGCTGACCCCCGTCCTCAAGAAGTTCACCAAGGAGACCGGGATCAAGGTCGACCTCCAGGTCATCGGCTGGAACGACCTGCAGACGAAGATCCAGACGGCCGTCACCTCGGGCCAGGGCCCGGACGTCGTCAACATCGGCAACACGTGGGCGACCTCGCTCCAGGCCACCGGCGCCTTCAAGGAGTTCGGTGCCTCGGAGATGAAGGCGATCGGCGGGTCCGACAAGTTCGGCAAGGTCGCGCTCTCCACCGGTGGCGCCCCCGGCAAGACCGTCACCAGCGTCCCGCTGTACGGCCTCGCCTACGGCCTGTACTACAACAAGCAGATGCTGCAGGACGCCGGCATCACCCCGCCCACCACGTGGGAGGACCTGGTCACCGACGCCAAGAAGCTCACCACGGGTGGCAAGTACGGCTTCAGCCTCGCGGGTGGTTCGTACACCGAGAACGCGCACTTCGCGTTCATCAACTCGGCGCAGAACGGCGGCGAGTGGTTCGACAAGAGCGGCAAGCCGACCTTCACCTCGAAGGCCAACGTCGACGGCATCAAGCGCTACCTCGACCTGATGCAGGACGCCAAGGTCGCGAACCCGTCGAACGCCCAGTACGACAACGCGACCCAGTCGGTCACGGACTTCGCGAACAAGAAGGCCGCGTTCATCCTGAACCAGAACAACGCGAACAACACGATCGAGTCCCTCGGGATGAAGTCGGACGAGTACGGCGTCGTCGCGCTGCCCGCCCCGGCGGACGGCAAGGAGATCGCCAGCTTCCCGGCCGGCATCAACCTCTCGATCTTCAAGAACACGAAGAACGAGGACGGCGCGCTCAAGTTCGTCAAGTACATGACGAGCGCGAACACGCAGACCACGCTCGACAAGCCGTACTCGGCCCTCCCGGTGCTCGCTGCCGCGGCCGACTCGGTCACCGACGAGCAGACGAAGACGTTCCTCGACATCTACAACAACAAGGCGAAGCCGCTCCCGCTGGTGCCCGCCGAGGACCAGTTCGAGTCCACGGTCGGCAAGGCGATGAACGACATGTTCGCCAAGATCGCGACCGGCGGCACCGTCTCGGCCAGCGACATCAAGTCCGCACTGCAGACCGCCCAGGACCAGGTGTCCCAGGCGAACGGCTGATCCACACCCAGCCCGGAGGCCCGGGGCGCGTCCGCAGGACCGCCCCGGGCCTCCACCCCGCATCACCAGACTCGAACTCCTGACGCCGAAAGGCCCTGCCCATGTCCACGACGGTCCTGCCTGACTCCGAGGCCATCGACCTGACGCACACGAAGGCCCCGACCCTGTCGGGTCCTCCGCCCAGGGGGAAGCGCCGCCTGCAGTGGCTGCCGTACGCCCTCGTCGGTCCTGCCATCCTCTTCGAGCTGCTCATCCACATCGTGCCGATGCTCGTCGGCATCTGGATCAGCTTCGTGCAGCTCACCAAGTACTTCATCGCGAACTGGGGTGCCGCGCCCTTCGCCGGGCTGCACAACTACTCCGTCGCGATCGACTTCAACCAGGCGATCGGCCGTGGGCTCCTCAACTCGTTCCTGATCACCTGCGCGTTCACCGTGCTCGTCGTCGGGCTCTCGTGGGGCTTCGGCATGGCGGCCGCGGTCGCCCTGCAGAAGGAGTTCCGTGGTCGCGGCCTGTTCCGCACCTTGTTCCTGGTGCCGTACGCGCTGCCCATGTACGCCGGCGTCATCACGTGGAAGTTCATGTTCCAGCGTGACTCCGGTGCGCTGAACCACCTGCTCGTCGACCAGCTGCACCTGTTCGCCCAGGCGCCGTTCTGGCTCATCGGCAACAACGCCTTCGTGGCCGTGGTCGTCGTGGCGATCTGGAAGACCTGGCCCTTCGCGTTCCTCATGCTGATGGCCGGCCTGCAGTCCGTGCCGGCCGACGTGTACGAGGCCGCATCGGTCGACGGCGCCAAGCCCTTCCGCCAGTGGCGCTCGATCACGCTGCCGATGGTCCGCCCGGTCAACGTGACGCTCGTGCTCGTGATGTTCCTCTGGACGTTCAACGACTTCAACACGCCGTTCGTGCTCTTCGGTTCCACCGCGCAGCCGCCGGCGGCCGACCTGCTGAGCTTCCACATCTACAACGCGTCGTTCATCACCTGGAACTTCGGCTCCGGCGCTGCGATGAGCGTGCTGCTCCTCATATTCCTGCTCATCGTGACCGGCATCTACCTCGCCGTGACCAACCGGAGGTCCGTCCGTGCGTGAAACAGTCGGCGCCAAGTCCTTCAAGGTCGTCGTCCTGACGCTCCTGACGATCTTCACGGTCGTCCCGCTCTACGTGATGATCACCACGGCCATCAAGCCGCTCGGTGACGTGCAGAACGACTTCACGTGGATTCCCACGCGGATCACGTTCCAGCCGTTCATCGACATGTGGTCGACCGTCCCGCTGGGGCAGTACTTCATCAACTCGCTCGTCGTCTGCACGGTCGCGACGGTGTTCTCGCTGATCATCGCCACGTTCGCCGCGTACGCCGTGTCGCGCTGGAACTTCAAGGGCAAGAGCGCCTTCACCACGACGGTGCTCTCCACGCAGATGTTCCCCGGCGTGCTGTTCCTGCTCCCGCTGTTCCTGATCTTCACGAACCTCGGCCAGACGCTGGGCATCCAGCTCGTCGGCAGCTGGCTCGGCCTGATCATCACGTACCTGACCTTCACGCTGCCGTTCTCGATCTGGATGCTCGCGGGCTACTTCGAGACGATCCCGCGTGAGCTCGACGAGGCCGCGATGGTCGACGGCTCGGGCCCGATGGGCGCACTGTTCCGGATCATCCTGCCGTCGGCCCGCCCGGGTCTGGTGGCGGTCGGCATCTACTCGTTCATGACGGCGTGGGGTGAGGTCCTCTTCGCCTCGGTCATGACGAACGGCAACGGGCAGACGCTCGCGGTCGGTCTGCAGCAGTACTCGACGCAGACCAACGTCTACTGGAACCAGATCATGGCGGCGAGCCTCGTGGTGAGCATCCCCGTCGTCATCGCCTTCCTCGTGGTCCAGCGCCAGTTCGTCGCCGGCCTGACCGCGGGTGCGGTGAAGTAGGGCCGACCAAACCTCGCCAGACACCGGTGTCCAGGTGCCGCGCCGCGACTTTCCGCGGTTCGGTGCCTGGACACCGGTGTTTCGCGGAGAAGGACCAGCGACCCGCTCGAACCAGGAGGATGGACCCATGAGCGACACCAGGGGGCGGCAGCTGCTGCCCGGACAGACCAGCCGCGTGCACGTGTACGACGTCGCCACCAGGGCCGCGCGGCTCGTGTTCGCGTCCGACACCGTGCTCGTCGAGGCCCCGAACGTGCTCGACGAGCACACCCTCGTGCTGAACGGCAACGGCGACCTGTGGCTGCTGCCGCTGCCGGCACCCGGGGACGACACCGTGCTCGACGAGACCGCGCTCGTGCCCGTCCCGATGCACGGCGTCGACGAGATCAACAACGACCACGTGCTCGACCCGTCCGGTGCCTCGGTGGTGGTGAGTGCCAGGAACGGCGAGCTGTACCGCGTGCCGCTGCCCGCCGGCGGACCCACCGAGCAGATCACCGACGTCGCGCAGGCGCTGCCCGTCGCCCGCAAGTACTACCTGCACGGCATCGCGCCGGACGGGTCCTCGCTCGCGGCCATCGTCGGCGACCTGTCCGAGGACGGCGTCTGGACGACCGACGTCGCGCTCGTCGAACCGACCTCGGGCGCGACCACCTTCGTGACGCGGGACGAGCACCCGACGGACGGCTGCTCGTTCGCGGGCGACGTGCTCGTGTACAACTCGGAGCGCTTCACCCCCGGAACCGCGCAGTTGGTGTCCCTGCGCGCAGGTTCGAGCGACCCCGTGCAGATCACGGCCGACGACCGCGTGAACTGGTTCCCGCACGTGTCGCCGGACGGCGCGCACCTGCTCTACCTGTCGTACGAGCCCGGCGTGCAGGGCCACCCGGCCGACCACCGCGTGGAGCTCCGGTTGCTGCCGGGCAGCCTGGTGCGCGGAGCGCGGATCGCGGTCCTGCCCGAGACGCTCGTCGCACTCGACGGCGGCCAGGGGACGGTCAACGTCCCGCCGTGGGCCCCGGACTCGACGTGGTTCGCGTACTGCGACTACCCCGTCGCCGGCTGATCGTCCCGCCCGAGCGCCTGGACGCGACCGCCTGGAGGCCCGGTGCCGGTCCACGAGACCGGCACCGGGCCTCCAGGCGGTGACGGGCGCACCGCCCGCGCGTCAGGGACGTGTCGTCAGCTCGCGCACCTGTCCCTGCTGCAGGAGCAGCCGGCGCTCGGCGCGCCCCGCGACCCACGAGTCGTGGGTGACGATCACCACGGTCAGGCCGCGATCGCGCCACTGCCGCTCGATGATCGCCATGATCTCGTCGCGGGTGCCCTCGTCCAGGGCGCCGGTCGGCTCGTCCGCCAGGAGCACCCGCGGGTCCTTCACGAGCGCGCGGGCGATCGCGACGCGCTGCTGCTGCCCGCCGGAGAGCTCCGCGGGCAGGTGGTCCAGCCGTTCGCCGAGGCCGACCTCACGCAGGGCCTCGGTCGCGCGGCGGCGTACCTCCTGCCGGGACTGCTTCGCCAGCGAACCCGCGAACGCCGTCTCGACGTTCTCGAGCGCCGTCAGCGTCGGGATCAGGTTGAAGCCCTGGAAGACGAAGCCGATCTCGGTGGCCCGCAGGTCGGTCAGCGCCCGGTCCCCGAGCGTCGCCACGTCACGACCGGCGAGCTCCACCGATCCCGCGCTCGGCCGGTCGAGCGCACCGAGCACCTGCAGCAGCGTCGACTTCCCGCCGCCGGTCGGCCCCTGGATCGCCACGAGCTGTCCCGCGGGGATCACCAGGTCGACGTCCGACAGCGCGGTGACGGTCCGTTTCCCCTGCTGGTACTTCTTGCTCACGGCGGTCAGGCGGTAGACGGGCCGGGAGGCCGTGCCCCGGTCGTCCGTGTCGGCTGCGGTCGCGGTGGTGGTCACGGTGGCTCCTCGGGTCGTGTCGGTGGCTTCGGTCGAGGCGTTCGGATCGGTCGGGTCGGTGGTCGGGGTGCTCGCGCGCATCAGGCGACGCTCCGCAGCGCCTCGGCGGGGCGCAGCCGGGAGGCACGCCACCCGCCGAGCGCACCGGCGACCAGTCCGCCGAGGACCGCCAGGCCGATCGCGAGGAGGAACACCTCGACGGTGACGGGGGCGTGCAGGACGACGTCCGTGGTCGCCGCGGTGCTCGCGCCGCCGCCGAACCCGCCTGCTGGGGCACCGCCGGTCGTGCCGCTCCCTGCCGCGGCCGTCGCGGCGGCGCCGGGCATGCCGCCGGAGCCGGGGCCGCGTGTGGTGGTGGACGCGGCGGTCGCGGAGACCGTCGGGGCGATGACGTTGACGACGAGGATGCCGATGAGCCCCGCCGCGGCGCCGATCACGCCGCCGATGAGGCCCTGCACGAGGGACTCGCCGGCGACCTGCCGGGTGATGCGGCCGTTCGACCAGCCGATGGCCTTGAGGGTGCCGAACTCCCGGGTGCGCCGGGTGACGCCGGAGATCGTGAAGAGGATCGCGATGAGGAACGCCGCGGCGAGGACGAGGAGCGACAGCCACCGGCCGAGGTTCGCGACGAGGCTCGATGCCGTGGCGAGCGACCCGGACACGCTCGAGGCGAGGTCGGCCTCGGTGGACACGGTGGCACTCGAGAGCTTCGTCTGCAGGGCGGTCTTCACCGCTGCGACCTCGGACGACGAGGTCGCGGCGACGTACACGGACGTCACCTTGCCGTCGAGGTCCGCGAGCGCCTGGGCCGTGTCGAGGGGCACGTAGGTGTTCGAGCCGGTGGTGCTCGCCGATCCGGTCGAGGTGACGATCCCGATGACGGTGAACTTCGTCCCGCCGATCTCGAGCGTGTCCCCGACGGCCTTCGACTCGCTCTTGGCGTAGGCGGCGTCGAGCACGACGACGTCCTTGCCGGCGTCGCTCGTCCGGAACGCACGGCCCGTCGTGACCTCGGTGCTCGTCAGCGGACCGACGGTGTCGCCGGACACCGGGATGCCGGTCACCGTGAAGGAGTCGACGCTGAACGAGCCGCCACCGAAGCCACCGCCACCCGTCCCGGCGTCACCGCTCGGGGCCTGCCGGGTGGCGGCACCGTCGCTGCTGCTGCTGCTGCTGCTGTCGCTGCCCTGCTTGACCGAGCCGGAGAACGTGCTGTTCTCGAGGGTCAGCACGCCGGTGGCGGCCTCGACCCCGTCGGTCGCCGTCACCGCGGCGAGGTTCGCGGCGGACAGGGTGGACGTGCCGCGGGTCACGGCGAGGCGGGACTGGGACAGGTCCGTGCTGCCGGAGGAGCCCGACGAGCCCTGGTCGCCGAAGTCGAAGGACGGGCGCCCGCCGCTCGTCGACGACGGGGTCTCGGTCTTGGTCACGGTGATGTCCGTGCCGACGCCGTACACGGACTGCAGGACGCTCGACTGCGCGGTCTTCACGCCGCTGGAGATCGAGGAGACGATCACCACGAGGGCGATGGCGAGCGCCATGCCGATCGCGATGATGACCGTCTGCTTCCTGCGGTTCGTGAGTTCGCGCCTGAGGTAGGTCAGGAACATGGTTCTCCTCGGTGGGGGCCGGCAACCAGGTCACCGTCCACGCACCGGATGCGCGGCGGGGCCGACCGAGGAGACGCTAGGCAGCCGTCCAGTGGCTGCCCCATGCCCTTCCGGTGAACCGCCTATGGGGCGTAGGTCTGCCGGAGGTGCTCCGCGTAGCCGCCCGGGGTGCGCCCCGCGAAGCGGCCGCTCGTGACGACCGGGAGGTCGGTCGTCGCCTCGACCCGCAGCCCCAGCGCGTGGGCGCGCTCGACCAGGCGGACGTCCTCGTGCTCGGGGACGGGGTCGAACCCGCCGAGGGCCGTGTACGCCGCGGCGAGCACCCCGAGGTTCGCGCCGTGCACGTGGCCGAGTGCCGCTCCGGGCGGGTGCGCGATCGTCCAGCGCTCGAGGACGTCGGGGTCGAGGTCGCGCGGGTCGGGCACCACGGCGCCGATCAGCACATGCCACCCGGCGACGAGCGCGTCGGCCTGCTGGACGAGCCACCACTCGTCGACGCGCGAGTCCGCGTCGGTGTGGGCGAGCCACTGCCGGACCGGGTCGGGGGTGCCGGCGGCGCGGATCGCGTGCGCGACGCCGAGCGAGCGGGCACGTCCGACCCCGACGTGCGCGGTCTCGATGTGGTCGATGCCGTGGTCGCGGACGATCACCGCCGAGTCGTCGGTGCAGCCGTCGAGCACCACGGTGATGCCGACCCGGACGTCCGGGCGCTCCACCGCCAGCCGGACCACGGCGGCGTCGAGGGCGTCGAGGCAGGCGCCGATCCGGTCCTCCTCGTCGTGTGCGGGCACGACGACGTCGATGCGGTGCATGACCCCGGGCGTCCCCGACCCCGTCCCCGTTCCTGCTCCGGTCCGTGCGTCCGCCCCTGCGTCCGTCACCGGACGAGTCCTTCGTCCCGGGCGACCGAGACCACGCCGGGGCCGGGCAGGACGCTCAGCACGAAGTCGTCCTCGACGTGCCGGACGATCGCGGGCCGGGGCCAGCGCTCGGTGAGGCGGGCGTCGACGACGTCCCCGCTCGAGACGGCCTCGTCGTCGGGGTGGCGCCAGTGGCAGGCGACGAGCACGCCGTCGTCGGCGAGTGACGCGATGACGTGGTCGATCGTCCGGTCGAGGTCGTCGGGGGAGAGGTAGTAGCCGACCTCGGACATCACGACGAGGTCCCAGGTGCCCTCGGGCCAGTCGTCCGGCAGCGCGGCCTGCAGGAACCGGGCGTGCGGCGCACGGGAGCGGGCTCGCTCGAGCGGTGCGGCGGCGATGTCGGTGCCGAGGACGTCGTCGGCGCGGTCGGTCAGTGCGGCGGTCAGCACACCGGTCGCGCAACCGATCTCGAGCGCCGACCGGTACCGCTCGCGGGGCAGCGCCGCCAGGGTGACGGCACGCTTCCGACGCTCGTACCAGGAGCCGTCGAAGTCCCACCCCTCGGGCTTCCTGGCGTAGTGGGCGTCGAAGGACTCCCGGGAGCGTGAGCGTTGCCCGCCGAAGAACCACTCGGTGTGGCGGAGGTGGTGGGCGGCGTGCCGGTCGTCGACGACGGGCTCGTCGCCGGGCGCGGGGGAGAGCGGCAGCACCTGCGACCGGTAGGCCGCGAGCGCGGCACGCTTCCGGTCGAGGACGTCGTCGGTCAGCGCGAGCGCGCGGGCGGTGAGCCACGGCGCGGCGGGTTCGGCAGCGTCGTCCCAGTGCCAGGCCCAGATCGGGTAGGACAGCAGGTCGACGTCGGGCCGCTCGGCGCTGACGGCCTCGGCCACCTCGCCGGCGACACGGTGGTCGCGGTGTCCGTCCCCGCGCCAGGGCGCCACGAGGAGCGAGCGGCCGGGGGTGGCGTCGAGCCGGGCGACCAGGGCGTCCCGCAGCGTGTCCGGCTGCTCGCGGAGGCCGACGTCCGGCACCCCGAGGGACCCGGCGGTGACCTCGGGGTGGAGCAGCTCGAGGGCGTCCCGGAACTCGGTGGCACGCACGGCCGCGAGCTCGGCGGGGGTGGTCGTGGGGGAGTCGGGGTGCGATCCCTCGCCGAGCGTCACGAGCACGACGTGCACGGGCAGGCCCGCGTCCGCCGCCGCGGCGATGAGGCCACCGGCGCCGAGCGTCTCGTCGTCGGGGTGCGGCGCGACGACGACGACGGCCTGGTAGCCGTCGAGGTCGACCGCGTCGGGGGAGAGCGTGTCGAGCAACGTCGTCCAGGCCTCGGGGTCGGTCCCCGGCTCCCGGTGGTCGAAGCTCACCACGCCACACCGCCACGCTCGAGGACCATCCGGCCGATGCGGGCGAGGTCGCGGTCGCCGTGGTCCTGCAGCACGTAGAGCTCGAGGTCGGCGACCCGCGCGGCCACGGCGGCCTCGGACGTCAGCGGGCCGGGGCCGATCGTGGAGACCACCCGGGTGCGGACGGCGTCGACGGCCCGGCGGACCCGCGAGCGGACGGTCTGCGCGACGAGGGGCCAGTCGGAGTCCTGGTCGGTGTCGATGCGGGCGGCGGCGTCGGCGAGGGCGTCCTCGGCGTCCGCGAGGTCGGCGACCACGGCACCGAGCGCGACCCGGAGCAGCTCGGCGTCCGGACGTGCCGCGGCGTGGTCGCGGAGGACGCGGGCGAGCCCGACGGCTCCGCCCCACCAGCACGCGGCGACGCCGATGCCGCCCCACGCGAACCCGGGACGGGTCAGGTACCAGCCGGGGTCGCCGACCGGGACGGCCACGACCCCGTCGAAGTCCACCGGCCCGCTCGGCACGTCCGGCATGCCGCGCGCGACCCAGGCATCGTCGTGCGTGGTGACGCCGTCCTGCCGCAGGTCGACGGCGAACAGCTGCCGGTCGTCCCCGCGGTGCGCGGTCACCAGGGCGTGCGAGAGCTGGGACGCGAGCGAGCACCAGGGCTTCGTGCCGTCGAGCACGACCCCGTCGGCACCGTCGCCGGAGGCCTCGAGCCGCAGCCCGGGACCCTCCGCGGCGAAGACGCCCCAGGTCGAGCCCGCCGGGACCTCGGCGTCCGCCTGCGCCAGGATCGAGAGCGCGTCCAGGTGCGGCTCGACCGTCCGGGCCAGCCCGACGTCCACCGCGGCGACCGCGGCGAGGGTGACGAAGGACCGGGCGGCCGTGCCCGCGGTGAGCGGTGGGGTGGTGGCGGCGACGGACTGCGCGACGGTGAGCCGGTCCGCCGGAGCCGAGCCGGGCCTCCCGGCTGTCGCCGTCAGTGCGGTCGCCGTCAGCGCGGCGACGTCGACGGCAGCTGCGTCGACGGGCCAGGCAGCAGAACGGATCATGTTCCCCACCGTACGGATGTGGACATGGTGCGTGACAGATCATCCACAGACCGCCGTGGGCTGCTCCACAGACGACTCATAGACTCGTCTCGATACTCGAAGACGTGACCATCTCCCAGCCCTCCGCAGCCCCACGCCTCACGCGTGCCGACGGTTCGCCGTTGCGCATCCTCGTCGTCGACGACGAAGCCAGCCTCACCGACCTGCTCTCCATGGCGCTGCGGTACGAGGGCTGGGACGTCACGAGCGCGAACGGCGGACAGGACGCCCTGACGAAGGCGCGGGAGTTCAAGCCGGACGCCATGGTGCTCGACGTGATGATGCCGGACCTCGACGGGCTGCAGGTCCTCAGCCGGCTCCGCCAGAACAACGACGACACCCCGGTGCTGTTCCTCACCGCGAAGGACAGCGTCGAGGACCGCGTCACCGGCCTCACCGCCGGCGGGGACGACTACGTCACGAAGCCGTTCTCCCTCGAGGAGGTCGTCGCGCGCCTCCGCGGGCTCATCCGCCGCTCGCAGATCTCGATCTCCGAGGCCGGCGACTCCCGCATCGTCGTCGGCGACCTGGTGCTCGACGAGGAGTCGTACGAGGTGTCCCGCGCCGGCCGGCCCATCGAGCTGACCGCCACCGAGTTCGAGCTCCTGCGCTTCCTGATGCGCAACCCCCGGCGTGTGCTGTCGAAGGCGCAGATCCTCGACCGCGTGTGGTCGTACGACTTCGGCGGCAAGTCCAGCGTCGTCGAGATCTACATCTCCTACCTCCGCAAGAAGATCGACGCCGGCGAGCAGCCGATGATCCACACCGTGCGCGGTGTCGGGTACGTCATCAAGCCCGTCGTCTGATCCCGTGACCCTGCGCCGCCGGCTCGTCCTGAGCATCGTCGCCCTCGTCGTCGCCGTCAGCGCGGTCATCGGCGCCGGCAGCATCGTCGCGCTGTTCTCGATCCAGCGCTCCGCGATCGACCAACAGCTGCAGTACGCCACGAGCCGCGCCCAGAAGTCGATCGAGGGGCAGGGGTCCGGCGGGCCGGGGCTCGACATCGGCCGCCCGTCCGGGCAGGCCGCCGGCACCCTCACCGCCTACTTCCTCAACGGCAACGCCGTCATCGGCAGCGTGCTCGAGGACGACGGCCACCTCGACAGCCTGGCTGCGTCGGCCGTCGAACCGCTCGGCGGCGTGCGCGTCGACGGGCAGCCGAGGACCGTGGACCTCGGCGGGGACCTCGGCCGCTACCGGGTGACCGCCGCGCCGGTCGGTCCGGCCGTGCTCGTCGTCGGCCTGCCCATGGCGCCCGTGTACGAGAGCGTCTGGAAGCTGTTCGGCGTCGTGCTCGTCGTGATGCTGCTCGCGCTCGTCGTCGCCTCGGCCGCCGCGGCGCTCGCCGTCCGACGCTCCCTCCGACCGCTCGAACGCGTCGCCGAGACCGCCACGACGGTCGCCGGCATGCCCCTCGACCGCAGCGACGCCCTCGACGGCATCCGCGTGCCGGACACCGACCCGCGCACCGAGGTCGGTCGGGTGGGCACCGCGTTCAACCGGATGCTCGGTCACATCGGCGGGGCGATGCAGGCCCGGGAACGCTCCGAGCAGAAGGTGCGGCAGTTCGTCGCGGACGCCTCGCACGAGCTCCGCACGCCGCTGGCCTCGGTCCGCGGCTACGCCGAGCTCACGCGCCGGATGGGCGGTGACCTGCCGCCGGACGTCGTCTACGCGATGAGCCGGATCGAGTCGGAGTCGCTGCGGATGACCTCGATGGTCGAGGACCTGCTGCTCCTGGCCCGGCTCGACGAGGGCCGCGAGGTCCAGCTCGACGACGTCGACCTGACCGGGCTGGTGCTCGACGCCGTCAACGACGCCCACGCGGCCTCGCCCGAGCACGTCATCGAGGTCGACGTCCCGCCCACCCCGGTCGTCGTGCTGGGCGACGCCGCCCGGCTGCACCAGGTCATCGTCAACCTCGTCACGAACGCCAGGACCCACACCCCCGACGGCACCCGCATCACGGTGGGCATCGAGACGGTCCGCGACGGTGTCGACCTGACCGTGCGGGACACCGGGCAGGGGATCGACCCGGCGTTCCTGCCGAAGCTGTTCGAGCGGTTCGCCCGCGCCGACAGCTCGCGGTCGCGGACCGCGGGGTCGACGGGCCTCGGGCTGGCGATCGTCGACGCGGTCGTGCAGGCACACGGCGGCAGGGTCGGGGTCGAGAGCCGTCCGGGCGACACGGTCTTCACGGTGCACCTGCCCGCGCGGGCGGGTGCAGGTGCTGCTGGTGCTGCGGCCGCTCCTGCGTCTGCGGACGCGTGGTCCGGCGTGCCGGACCGCGCGTGACGGGACGGTCCGCACTCACCGGACGGGAGGCTCGTGGCGGGCCGGCACCGAGCCTCCCGTCCGGGGGTTGGTGGCGTCCACCGCATCTGCTACAGTTCTCGAAGCCAAAGACCGCCGGTTTGCTGCTGTGCTCGCACAGCAGTCGAAGGTCCTCCATCATGAGGCAGCCCGCGCAGGTGTTCCGAACCACTCCATCCGCTTGCGGGGGAGCAGCTCCGAGCCTCTGCGCCGGAGCTTTTTTCATGTGCTGTGTTCGTTGCAGTGGGACCTGGGGCTGCCGGCAAGACCCCCAAGGAGAACCATGGCGAACAAGGAAGCTGCGGTCGCCGAGCTCACGGAGTCCTTCCGTAGCTCGAACGCCGTTCTGCTCACCGAGTACCGCGGTCTCACGGTCGCGCAGCTCAAGGAGCTCCGCAACTCGATCCGTGAGCACGCCACGTACGCCGTGGTGAAGAACACGCTGACCAAGATCGCGGCGAACAACGCCGGCATCTCGTCGTTCGACGACGAACTCGCCGGTCCGTCCGCTCTCGCCTTCGTCCACGGTGACACCGTCGCCGTCGCGAAGTCGCTGCGTGCATTCGCCAAGGCGAACCCCGAGCTCGTGGTGAAGGGCGGTTACTTCGACGGTAACCCGCTCACCGCGACCGAGGTGGACAAGCTCGCCGACCTCGAGTCCCGTGAAGTGCTGCTCGGCAAGCTCGCCGGCGCACTCAAGGCCTCGCTGTTCGGTGCTGCGTACCTGTTCCAGGCACCCCTCTCGCAGGCCGTCCGCACGGTGGACGCCCTCCGCGAGAAGCAGGAGTCCGCGGCCTGACCAGGCACGCGTTCATCAACCACACGCACTAGCTAGTAGTAGGAGAAAATCATGGCGAAGCTTTCGCAGGACGAGCTCATCGAGGCCTTCAAGGAGCTCACGCTCATCGAGCTCTCGGACTTCGTGAAGAAGTTCGAAGAGGTCTTCGAGGTCACCGCTGCTGCCCCCGTCGCCGCTGCCGCGGTCGGTGGCGCTGCTGCCCCCGCCGAGGAGGTCGAGGAGAAGACCGAGTTCGACGTCGTGCTCAAGTCGGCCGGTGACAAGAAGATCCAGGTCATCAAGGAGGTCCGCAGCCTCACGTCGCTCGGCCTGGGCGAGGCCAAGGCCCTCGTCGAGACCCCCGACGCCAAGGTGATCGAGGGCGCGAACAAGGAGACGGCCGACAAGGCCAAGGCTTCCCTCGAGGCAGCCGGCGCCACCGTCGAGCTCGTCTGAGTCCGACCTTCTGGTCACGAAGGCCGCTGCCCCTCGGGGTGGCGGCCTTCGTCGTGTGCGGGGTCCGCGCGCGTTGGCCGGCCGGCGGCGGCGCGGCGGCGGGCAGCGGGCCGCGGCGGCGCTGCAGGGTGGCTGACGCGGCTGGTCGGCGTGCTCGGGGTTGTCCGGCGAAAGCGACATCGTGGGTGCGTTCGCGCGGCGCAATCGGCAGCCCGATGTCGCCCGATGCGCCTGCATCTCATGCGAGGGCATCGGGCGACATCCTCCGGCCCGTTGCGCGTCGCTCCGCCGGAGGTCGTGTCGCATCCGTCGCGGAGCCGTTCCTCCACAGACGACCGGGTGGCCGGAGTTCTCCACGGATCGCTCGGGCGTCGTCACCGTGTCCGGGCCGGCAGCGAAGCTCGTTGCATGGAGATCGAGAGCGCACACGAACCACGTCTCTGGCGTGCGTCGACGGGCCGCACCACTGCCCGCCGCTTCCAGCGGATGGCGCGGGCGGGGACCCTGCAGCGGCTGGTGCCGGGCGTCTACCTCCGACCGGACGACTGGGACGGGCTCGATGCTCGGTCGCGGCACCTCGTCCTGATCCGGGCGCTTGCTCCGCGTCTCCCTCGTGACGCCGCGATCTCACACCTCTCCGCGGCGGCGGTCCGGGGCTGGGCGCACATCGGCCGATGGCCCGACCGTGTGCAGGTCACCCAGGCCGGCAGGGCCCGGAGCGAGATCTCCCGTGTGACCGTGCGGTCATCGCCGCCGTTCGACGCAGAGCGACCCGGGGCCGACACCTTCGCCGGCGTCGAACTCGTCAGCGCCGCAGCGACCGCAGTCGGCGCTGTGCTCGATGCGACGTTCTCGCGCGCAGTGGTGCTGCTCGACGATGCGTACCGGAAGGGACTGCGCCCCGCGGAGGTCGAGCCACTCGTGGAGCAGCACGGGTCTCGGGGGCGCGTCCACCTCGAACGGGTACTCCGCACGAGTGACGTCCGCCACGAGTCGGTCGGGGAGTCGTTCTGCGCTGCACGACTGGCCGAACTCGGGTTCGTCGACGTCGTCGCGCAGCAGGAGTTCCCGCGTCAGGACGGCTCGGTCGACCGGGTCGACTTCTGGCTGCCGTCGGTCGGGTTCGTCGTGGAGTTCGACGGCCGTCAGAAGTACACCGACCCGACGATGACAGGCGGGCGGGCACCCGCGGACGTCCTGTGGCAGGAGAAGATCCGGGAGGACCGCATCCGTCCGCAGGTCAACGGGTTCATCCGTGTGCGGTGGTGGCACCTCGTCGATCCGGACCGGCTCCGCGCGCTGTTCCGGCAGTTCGGGCTGGTGCCGTGACCAGCGCCGTCCCGGCAGTGCGGGGCGGGGCGTCGCGGGTCAGCGGAGGGTGCTGTGGCGGCGACCGTAGAGCGCGTAGAGCACCGCGCCGGCGACCATCCAGATGCCGAACGCGATCCAGGTGCCCGCGCCGAGGAACACCGCGAGCAGGGCGCAGCTCAGGGTGCCGAGGACCGGGACGACCGGGAAGAGCGGGACCCGGTACGAGCGCTCGAGGTCGGGCTGCGACCGGCGGAGGATGATCACGGAGACGTTCACGAGTGCGAAGGCCACCAGGGTGCCGATGCTCGTCGCGTCGGCGAGCTCCCCGAGGGGGACCAGCGCCGCGACGACCGTCACCACGAGGCCCACGATCAGGGTATTCACGACGGGGGTGCCCGTGCGCTTCGACACCCGTCCGAAGGCCTTCGGCACCAGGCCGTCGCGCGCCATGGTCAGCAGGATGCGTGTCTGGCCGTACAGGACCGTCAGCACGACACTGGCGATGGCGATGACCGCGCCGACGGAGAACACGAGTGCCACGACCGGCTGTCCGGTGACGTCGACGACGATGCGGACGAGGGAGGCCTCAGTGGAGGAGAACGACGTCCACGACCGAGCGCCGATCGCCGCGATGGCCACCAGGATGTACAGCGTCGTGATGAGGGCGATCGACCCGATGATGGCGCGGGGGAGGTCGCGGCGGGGGTCCTTCGCCTCCTCTCCGGCGGTCGAGGCCGCGTCGAACCCGATGTAGGAGAAGAACAGGCGCGAGGCGGCGGCGGTGACCCCGGCAGCGCCCATCGGTGCGAGCGGCGCGAAGTTCTGTGCGCGGAACGCGGTGAAGGCCACGACGACGAAGAACACCAGCAGGGCGATCTTCACGATGACCATCAGCGTGTTGACCCAGGCGCTCTCGCGGGCCCCCGGCAGCAGCACCGCCGTCGCCAGCATGACGAGCACGGCCGCCGGCAGGTTGACCACGCCGCCGTCGCCAGGAGGGGCCGACAGGGCCACGGGAAGATGGGTGCCGAACACCTTCAGGGTCTCGTCGACGTACTCGCTCGCACCCACGGCGACCGCGGCGACGGACACGGCGTACTCGAGCACGAGACACCAGCCGCAGACCCAGGCGATGCCCTCGCCCATCGTCGCGTACGTGTAGGAGTAGCTCGACCCGGACGTCGGGACGGCGCCGGCCATCTCGGCGTACGACAGGGCGGAGAGCAGCGCCGCGATGCCCGCCACGACGAACGAGATCCAGACGGCGGGCCCGGCGAGGGGGACCGCGGTGCCGAGCACGACGAGGATCCCGGTGCCGAGCGTGGCGCCGACGCTGATCATCGTCAGGTGCCACACGCCGAGCGTCCGGCGGAGCGGCTGGCCGTCGACCCCGGCTGCTGCCTCGGCCTGCAACTGGTCGATCGGCTTGCGCCGGGCCAGTTGGTGACGGAGGGACGTGGCGGGGCGGGACTGCGCGGACGACATGGGACCTCGTGGAGCAGGGAACGGGACGGGTCATGCTCGCACGGCCCCGGATGGGGGTCAATTCCACAGGACCTCGCAGGTGGCACGTCCATGTCCGACCGCGGGGTTACATTGACTCGGGAGTGCGCACCGTCCGGTCGCGCCGGGTGGAAGGAGCTCGCATGAGCATGCGCGGTGGTGGTGGACACGGCGGCGGGCGGATCTCCAGCGGCGACTTCGACGCGCAGCGGGCCGCCAACGCGGCGGCACCGCGGATCCCGAACCTCCTCGGTCGCATCGCCGGGCTCTTCGGCCCGCACCGCCGGTCGATCGGGTTCACCGTGGCGCTCGTCCTGCTCGGCGCAGCCCTGTCCGTGATCCCGCCCCTGCTGACCCAGCGGGCCTTCGACGAGGGACTGTTCCCGAAGTCGGGCACCCCGGACGTGCCGGTGCTCGCCTGGCTCGTGACGGCGATGGTGCTCCTCTGGATCGCCAACGCCGGCGTCGGCGTGTGGCAGACGTACCTGACGGCGACGGTCGGCAACAAGGTCATGGGGTCCCTGCGGATGCGGCTGTTCGCGCACCTGCAGCGGATGGAGCTCGCGTTCTTCACGCGGACGAAGACGGGCGTGATCCAGTCGCGGCTGCAGAACGACGTCGGCGGTGTCGCCAGCGTGCTGAACAACACCATCTCCTCCGTGCTCGGCAACACCGTGACGGTGATCGCCGCGGTGGTCGCGATGCTGCTCCTCAGCTGGCAGATGACCATCGTCGCGGTCGTCCTGCTGCCGCTGCTCGTCATCGCGCAGCGCCGCGTGGGCCAGGTCCGCGCGAAGATCGCCGGGCAGACCCAGGAGTCGCTGTCGGACATGACCGCGATCACGCAGGAGGCCCTGAGCGTGTCGGGCATCCTGCTCGCGAAGAGCTTCAACCAGCAGCGCAGCGAGACCCACCGGTACGGCGACGAGAACCGCAACCAGATCTCGCTGCAGGTCCGCCAGCAGATGTCCGGGCAGTGGTTCTTCGCGATCGTCCAGATCTTCCTGTCGATCATCCCGGCGATCATCTACCTGGTCGCGGCGTACCTGATCCTCGGCGGCGTCCCGATCACCGCCGGCACGATCGTGGCGTTCACGACGGTGCAGTCGCGCCTGCTGTTCCCGACGGTCGGGCTGCTCCGCGTCGTGCTGGACCTGCAGACGTCGGGAGCGCTGTTCGCCCGCATCTTCGAGTACCTCGACCTGAAGCCCGCCATCACCGACGCACCGACGGCGCACAAGGTCGACGAGCAGCGGGTCGGTCACGTCGCGTTCGACGACGTCACGTTCACCTACCCGGACGGCGAGGCCGACAAGCCGACGCTGCGCGGCGTCTCCTTCGAGCTCCAGCCCGGCCAGTTCGCCGCGTTCGTCGGCCCGTCGGGCGCGGGCAAGACGACCGTGTCCTACCTGGTGCCGCGGTTGTACGAGGCCACGACGGGGTCGGTCCGGTTCGCCGGGTCCGACGTCCGTGACCTGGAGCACGAGGACCTCATGCGCCACATCGGCATCGTGAGCCAGGAGACCTACCTGTTCCACGCGACGATCGGCGACAACCTCCGCTACGCCAAGCCCGAGGCCACGGCCGAGGAACTCGAGCACGCAGCACGGGCGGCGAACATCCACGAGACCATCGCCTCGTTCCCGGACGGCTACGACACCGTCGTGGGGGAGCGCGGCTACCGCCTGTCCGGCGGCGAGAAGCAGCGCATCGCGATCGCACGGGTGCTGCTGAAGGACCCGCCGGTCCTGGTCCTCGACGAGGCCACCAGCGCGCTCGACTCGATCTCGGAACGCGTGGTGCAGACGGCGCTCGACAACGCCGCACGCGGCCGCACCACGATCTCGATCGCGCACCGCCTGTCGACCGTCCGTGACGCCGACGTCGTCTTCGTGCTCGACCACGGGCAGATCGTCGAGCAGGGCACGCACGACGAACTGCTCGCCCTCGGCGGGACGTACGCGCTGCTGCACCAGCAGCAGAACGCGCCGGCCGACCTGGTCTGAGTCGCCGAGCGGGGGATGACGGGAGGCCCGCTGCGGCCCCGCCACGGACGATCCAGACCGCCCCGACGGCCGGCCGACATCTGGCGTCGCATGCCTGGGTGGCGCGGAGGTGCGCCGCCTAGGATCAACGCGTGCGTTACGCGAACTCCGTCGTCGACCTGGTCGGCGACACCCCTCTCGTCAAGCTGAACCGGGTCACCGAGGGCGTCCGAGCGACGGTCCTGGTCAAGGTGGAGTACTTCAACCCCGGCGGGTCCGCGAAGGACCGCATCGCGACGCGGATCATCGACGCGGCCGAGGCCGCCGGTGACCTGCGCCCGGGCGGCACGATCGTCGAACCGACCTCGGGCAACACCGGCGTCGGCCTGGCGCTCGTCGCCCAGCAGCGCGGGTACCGCTGCGTGTTCGTCCTGCCCGACAAGGTCGGCGAGGACAAGCGGAACGTGCTCACGGCCTACGGCGCCGAGATCGTCGTCACGCCGACCGCGGTCCCGCCCGAGCACCCCGAGTCGTACTACTCGGTGTCCGACCGGCTCGTGCAGGAGATCCCCGGCGCCTACAAGCCGAACCAGTACGCGAACCCGAACGGCCCGCGCAGCCACTACGAGACCACGGGTCCGGAGATCTGGCGTGACACCGAGGCGCAGCTGACCCACTTCGTGGCGGGCGTCGGAACCGGCGGCACGATCTCCGGCACCGGCAAGTACCTGAAGGAGGCCTCCGACGGGCGCGTGCGCATCATCGGCGCCGACCCCGAGGGCTCCGTCTACTCGGGTGGCACCGGTCGCCCCTACCTCGTCGAGGGCGTCGGCGAGGACTTCTGGCCGAGCGCGTACGACCCCGACATCGCGGACGAGATCATCGCCGTGTCGGACGCCGAGTCGTTCGCGATGACCCGTCGACTGGCCCGCGAGGAAGGGCTGCTCGTCGGCGGCTCCAGCGGCATGGCCGTCGTCGCCGCGTTGCGGGCCGCCCGTGACCTGACCGAGGACGACGTCGTGGTCGTGCTGCTGCCCGACGGTGGCCGCGGCTACCTCGGCAAGATCTTCAACGACCGCTGGATGCGCTCGTACGGCTTCGCCGAGACCGACGACGCCCGCACGGTCGGGTCGCTCATCGCCGGCAAGGACGGCCGCCTGCCGGACCTCGTCCACGCGCACCCGGGGGACACCGTCCGCGAGGTCGTCGACATCATGTCGAAGTACGGCGTCTCGCAGATGCCCGTCCTCAGCGCCGAGCCGCCCGTCGTGATCGGCGAGGTCATCGGCGCCGTCGCCGAGAAGGACCTGCTCGAGCACGTCTTCACCGGTGCGGCGAAGATGGCCGACCGTCTGGCCGAGTCCGTCGGCGACCCCCTGCCGCTCATCGGTGTCGGTGAGTCGGTGTCGTCGGCTCGCCGTGCCCTCGAGACCGTGGACGCGTTGCTCGTGGTCGAGGACGGCAAGCCCGTCACCGTCCTGACGCGACACGACCTGCTCACCTACCTCTCGGAGTGAGCGGGGCCGCGCACCCACCCTCGCGGTGCGCACCACGCGGCAGCGCACCCACCGATCCGTGCGCGCCCGACGCGATCCGAGCCTCCCGTCCGCTCCTGACCTGGAGAACAGCACCATGACCGAGTTCAGCACCCGCGCCGTCCACGCCGGCCAGGACCCCGACGCCACCACCGGCGCCGTCATCCCGCCCCTGCACCTGACCTCCACCTACGTGCAGGACGGCATCGGGCAGATGCGGAACGGGTACGAGTACTCGCGGTCCGCGAACCCGACCCGTGACTCGCTGCAGACCCTGCTCGCCGACCTCGACGGCGGCGTGGCGGCGTACTCGTTCGCCTCCGGCCTGGCCGGGGAGGACGCCCTGCTCCGCGCCACGCTCGCCCCCGGCGCCCGCGTGGTGATGGGGAACGACGTCTACGGCGGCACCCACCGCCTGGTGAGCCGCCTGCACGTGCCGTGGGGCGTCGAGCTCGTCGTCGTCGACATGAGCGACCTCGACCTGGTCCGCGGTGCGCTCGAGGGCGCGCCCGAGAAGACCGTGCTGTGGGTCGAGACGCCGACGAACCCGCTCATGAAGATCGCCGACATCGCAGCGCTCGCCGAGGTCGGGCACGCAGCCGGAGCCCTCGTCGTCGTCGACAACACGTTCGCGTCGCCGTACCTGCAGCAGCCGTTGTCGCTCGGCGCCGACGTGGTGGCGTACTCGACCACGAAGTACCTCGGCGGGCACTCGGACGTCGTCGGCGGGGCGATCGTGCTCAAGGACCAGGAGCTGGCGGACAAGGTGCAGTTCCTGCAGTTCGGTGCCGGGGCGATCTCGTCGCCGTTCGACGCCTGGCTGACGATCCGCGGCATCAAGACCCTGGCCGTCCGGATGGAGCGCCACTCGCAGAACGCGCAGGCCGTCGCCGAGGCCCTCGTCCAGCACCCGGCCGTCGAGCGCGTCTTCTACCCGGGACTCGCCGACCACCCCGGGCACGACGTCGCGTCCCGCCAGATGCGCGGGTTCGGCGGGATGTTGTCCGTGGCGCTCGCCGGGGGACCCGAGGCGGCGAAGCGCTTCGCGGAGTCGACCGAGCTGTTCGCGCTCGCGGAGTCGCTCGGCGGCGTCGAGTCGCTCATCGGCTACCCAAGCGAGATGACCCACGCGTCGGTGAAGGGCACCGAGCTGGCCGTGCCGGAGAACGTCGTGCGCCTGTCGGTCGGCATCGAGGACGCGGGCGACCTGGTCGCCGACGTGCAGCAAGCGCTCGCCCGCTAGCCGAGCCCGCCCGCCGAGCCCGCTGGCCGAGTCCGCCAGCGGAGCCCGCCAGCCGAGCCCGCTGGCCGACCCCGCTGGCCGAGCCCGCCCGCTGGCTGAGCCCGCTGACCGAGTCCGCCAGCGGAGCCCGCCAGCCGAGCCCGCTGGCGCGGCCGTGTCCCCGGCCACTCCTACGATGGTCCGGTGACCACCGACGGACGCGCGACGACGGCGACGCGCACCACGCTGTTCAGCCGGCGGTACGCGCTGTCGACGATCGGCATGGTCGCCATCGTCGGCGTGGCCGCGTTCCAGAACCTGGCGATGACGACGATCATGCCCGTGATCAGCCGCGATCTGCACGGGGAGACCCTCTACTCGCTGAGCTTCGCCGCCCCGCTCGCCGCCGGTGTCCCGGGGATGGTGCTCGCCGGCAACTGGACCGACCGCGCGGGCGGCCGGGTCGTGGCGTGGGTGTCGGCGATGCTCTTCGCCATCGGCACGGCCGTCGTCATGCTCGCGCCGACGATGCCCGTGTTCCTCGCCGGGCGCCTGGTCGAGGGCTTCGGCGCCGGTGCGATCGACGTCGTCCTCTACGTGCTCGTCGCCCGCGTCTTCCCGGAGGACCTGCACGGCCCGGTGTTCGCCGGGTTCGCCGCCGCGTGGGTGGTCCCGGCGCTCGTGGGCCCTGCCATCGCCGGGTACGTCACCGAGCTCGCGAGCTGGCACTGGGTCTTCGCCGGTGCCCTCGCGATCGCGGTCGTCGCGTTCGCCGTGCTCGTGCCCACGCTCCGGCACCTCCGCCCGCCGGCGCCCGAGCTCCGGCCGCCGTGGCAGCGCGCCCGCATCGGGTGGTCCGTCGCCGCTGCCGTGGCGGTGCTGCTGCTCAACGTCGCCCCGGACCTGCCCGTCGTGTTCCGCGTGCTGGCGGTCGTCGTCGGGATCGTGGGCGCGTGGTTCGCCCTCCGTCCGCTCCTGCCGCGCCGCACGCTGACCGCGGGTCCGGGGCTGCCGTCGGTGGTGCTGCTCCGCGGGGTGCTCGCGGCCGGGTTCTTCGGCAGCGAGGCCTACGTCCCCTTCCTGCTCCAGGCCCAGCACGGCCTGTCGGCCTCGGACGCCGGGCTCGCGCTGACCGTCTCCGCGCTGAGCTGGGCGAGCGCGAGCTGGCTGAACGGCCGGCTGGGGGAGCAGCGCCTGCCTGCCGCCCGCGTGTTCGGCATCGGGTTGACGCTCGTGCTGGTCAGCCTGGTGGCCGCCCTCGCCGTGGCCGCGTGGGACCTGCCCGTGTGGGTGCTGGTGGCGGGGTGGTTCGTCGGCGGTGCGGGGATGGGCTTCGCCTACCCGAGGACCTCGATGCTGACGCTGCGGTTCTCCACCGAGGGCGACGACGGCTTCGCCAGCTCGGCCCTGACGATCGCGGACGCCGCCGGCAGCGTGGTGGGGCTCGCCGTCGCCGGGCTGCTCTTCACCTCTGCCGGCGGTCGGGACCACCCCGTCGCCTTCGCCCTGGTCTTCGCGGCGATGATCGTGATCACCCTGGTCGGGCTGGCCGCGGTCCGGCGCCTCGGTCCGGTCCCGGCGCCGTCCTCGGTGACCGGGTAGCGCCGACGGTAACGGGGACCGGGGACCGGGGACCGGGGACCGGGTAGCGTGGGGGACCCACGACGAGGAGGAACCGTGCGCCGCATCCTGGCCGCCGCCATCGCGCTGAGCGCCGTCGCCGTGCTCGCCGGGTGCACGGGGACGACTTCGATGGCGCCGACCCCGGT
This sequence comes from Curtobacterium sp. VKM Ac-1395, assembly GCF_015350975.1. Classification (GTDB taxonomy): domain Bacteria; phylum Actinomycetota; class Actinomycetes; order Actinomycetales; family Microbacteriaceae; genus Curtobacterium. The sequence goes on along the minus strand of NZ_JADKRX010000005.1, from coordinate 222,331 downwards.
GAAGAGCACGGACCTGACGAGCTCCGACGGCGGTTTCGACCAGCACGCGGTCGTCGGCGTGGTCCTGCTGGTCGCCGACGCGACGCCCGGGGCGAGTTCCGGCGGCGTGGCGCTGCCCGACCGGTTCCGCGAGGACCTCACGGCCGCGGGCTTCCGTCCGGACGTCCGGGTCGCCAGCGCCACCGACCCGGCGTCGTCGCAGGCCTCGGCCATCCGCGAACTCGTGCGGGACGGCGCGAAGGCCCTCCTGGTGGAGGCCGCCGACCCGGACGCGCTGACCGACGAGGTGCAGACGGCGCACGACGCCGGTGTCGTCGTCGTCGCGCTCGGCGACCCGCTGCCGGCCACCGGCACCGGGGGCGACGGCATCTCCTCCGACTACCGCGTCCAGGGCCGAGACTCCGACGCTGCGCTCGTCGGACGCGCCGTCGCCGTCATCGAGGCGCTGCAGCGCGGGACGAAACCACCGACCGACTGACGCCGACCCCGTCACATCGCGGGGTCGCGTGGCCGGGACGCACCGGGCGGGAGGCTCCCCACCCGCTGCTGGGGAGCCTCCCGTCCGTCGTCTGGTCGCGCCGACCGGCGCAAGCCCGGGCCCCGTGTTCTCGGCGCGGACCCAGCTGGCACGCCGCCGTGCCGCGGAACGCCGGGAGTCCACGCTGAGCAGGGCGACAGCTTCCGACCCCCGTCCGGGTGACGTCGTCCGTCGGTGGAACCACTGACTGTCAACTGGTTCCACATGCTCACTACAGTCAGCTCACCGCAGCCCACGAAGCCGCTGGGAACGACCGGTCGCACGCGCGGACGGCCCTCCCGCGGCGGGCTCCCCCGAGAGGACCCCGACGTGCACCGACGCCCACCGACTCCCCGCTCGACCATCCTGTCCACGAGGCCCCGGACCACCGCGTTCGCCCTCGCCACCGCTGCCTGCACCATCGGCGCCGTGCTGTTCGCCGCCGGTCCCGCCGACGCCGCGACCCGCCACGTGCTGCCCGACTCCGTTCCCACGTGGGCCACCGCGGCCGACGACACCGGCACCGTCGCGGCGTCGACCGACGTCGAGGGCGAGGTGTACCTGCCCCTGAAGGACCAGGCGGGCGCCGAGGCCCTGGCGACCGCGGTCTCGACCCCGGGGACCAGCCGCTACCGGAAGCCGCTCAGTCCCAAGGCGTGGATCGCGGCGTACGCCCCGACGAAGAGCGACGTCGACCAGGTCACCGGGTTCCTGCGGGCCCAGGGGCTGTCGATCACCGGCGTCCCCGCCAGCCACGAGTTCGTCGTGTTCCGCGGGTCGGCCTCGGTCGTGGACTCGGTCCTCGGCACGACCCTGCACGCCTACCGCCACGCGCAGCAGACCCTCGTCGCCCCGTCGACCGCGCCGAGCCTGCCCGCGTCCGTCGCGGGACTCGTCAGCGGCGTCAGCGTCGACCAGGGTCGGCTGCTCACCCACCCGGAGCTCGTGCAGCAGGGCGAGACGCCGGCGTCCTCCACGCCGACCCGGAACCTGCGGCAGCAGGCGGCTGCACCGACCGGCATCAACGCGACGTGCTCGGCCTACGACGGCCAGCACACCGCGACCGTGCCCGCCGCGTACGGCCGCACCAGCGTCCCGACCTTCGCCTGCGGCTACGTGCCGAACCAGATCCGGTCGGCGTACGGCGTCGACGCACTCGGCAAGCAGGGCGTCTCGGGCCAGGGGCAGACCGTCGCGGTCATCGACGCGTACGCCTCGCCGTCGATCATCCACGACACGGACAGCTACTCCGCCCAGCACGGGGAGCCCGCGCTGACGAGTGCGACCTTCGAGCAGCGCATCCCCGCGCAGTCGCAGTTCACCGACCAGGCGCTGTGCCAGCAGCCGAGCGGGTGGCAGGGCGAGGAGACCCTCGACGTCCAGTCGGTGCACGCGGTCGCCCCGTCGGCGAAGATCCTCTACGTCGGCGGCACGAACTGCGGTGGTGGCCTCGACGTCGCGATGTCCCGGATCCTCGACCAGGGGCTCGCGGACCTCGTGAGCAACAGCTACGGCGACGTCGGCGAGAACCTGCCGCTCGCGAGCATCCGCGGCCAGGAGAACCTGCACATCCAGGCCGCCGGCGAGGGCATCGGACTGTACTTCTCCAGCGGTGACAACGGCGACGAGTCCGCCTCGCTCGGCAGCGCCCAGCCCGACTTCCCCGCGTCGAGCCCCTGGGTGACCGCGGTCGGTGGCACGAGCCTCGGCGTGGCGAAGGACGGCCACAAGACGTACGAGACCGGGTGGGGCGACCTGCTCGACCAGATCGTCACCAGCCCGCGCGGCAACGTCTACACGACGCCGCTCCCCGGTGGCATCGTCGGTGGCGGAGCCGGCGGCGGGCGGAGCACGCTCTTCGACCAGCCCGCGTACCAGCGCGGCGTCGTGCCGGCCGGGCTCGCGAACGGCAAGCGCGTGTCGCCCGACCTGGCGGCGCTCGCGGACCCGTACACCGGCTTCTCGATCGGGATCCGTCCGATCACCGACGACGCGAAGCTGACCACCGGAGCGTTCGAGAACGAGACGTACGGCGGCACCTCCCTCGCCTCGCCGATCACGGCGGCGCTGTCCGCGCTGGTGCAGCAGTCGACGAACACCCGGCTCGGGTTCGCGAACCCGACGCTGTACGCGACGTACCGCGCCGTCCCGGCGTCGTTCTCGGACGTCACGCCGCCGGCGTCGCCGATCGCGCTCGCGTACACCAGCGCGACCTCGGGGCACGACTTCCTCGTGACGCTCGACCACGACACGTCGCTGACCACGGCGACGGGCTACGACGACGTCACCGGTCTCGGGGCGGTCTCGTTCCGTGGGCTGTCGGCGGTGGCGCGCCGGTAGGCGCAGGGCCGGGTCGTGACGGACGGGAGGCTCCCCACCGGTCACGACCGGCCCGCCGCTGGCGCGTCGGTCCGGAACCGGCCGGCGTGGGCCCAAATGCCAGCTGGCACCGAGCCTCCCGTCCGTCACGTGGTGCGTGGGTGCTGGTGCGCGCTGGTGCGAGGTCGGCCACCCGGTGCGGGCCTGGCGGGTCGCACGGGGTGGTCGACCTCGCACGGGGCGAGTGACCGTGCACCGTGCGTGGTCGGAGCGGGCGTCCGAGACGGGGGTGTCAGCTCCACCACGCGGGGAAGGACCGCGTGATCGTGTCGACGAGGGCCCGACGGGAGCGTCGGGGGCCGGCGAGCCAGGCCTCGATCGCACCGACGAAGCCCTGCGCCACGAAGCCGGCGGCGACGTCGTCGAGGATCTCCGGACGCGCGGCGGCGTCCAGCGCCTCGATGTGCCGGACGCTCGAGACGGTGAAGTGCTCGACGAGCAGCCGGTGCAGCGAGCCGTCGTTCGGGTCCGGCAGGGCCCGGGTGTAGATGTCCCGGTGCGTGACGACGTGCTCGACGACCGCGTTGATGCCACGGCGGGTGATGGCCGCCAGCTCCTCGGCGTCCGCGCCCTGTTCCGCGGCGGTGCGGCGGGCGGTCGCGTCCTCGTCACGGATGTCGTCGAGCTCGGGGGTGAGCACGTCGGCGAGCAGCGACCCGGGGGAGACGGCGTGCGAGTAGAACGTGGCCCGGTTGATCCCGGCCGCGCGGGTGACGTCCGCCACCGTGATCTCGGACACCGGCCGGCTCGCCGCGAGTCGCAGGATCGCTTCACGCAGGGCAGCCGTGGTGTGCAGGATCCGAGCGTCCACCATGACGCCCACCCCCTCTTCCGTGCTGGTCGCCCGGGCTCCCGAGCATGCCGACGCTACCGCAGGTCGGGTGACGGTGTCGCGGTCGGGCCTCGGTGCGTAGGATGGTACCGCGGCCGAATCGATTCGAGCGTGGCCGCGATCACCACTCGCAACCACCCCTCATCGCCGAAGGACCTGTCGTGACCGCGCCCGCCACCACCGGCTCGCTGAGAGTCATCCTGCACCCGGGGGACTCGCTCTCCCGCGCCCAACGTCTCGTCTACGTGTTCGTCCTCGGCGCCCTCACCGCGCTCGGTCCGTTCACGATCGACCTGTACCTGCCGGCGTTCCCGGCGCTGAAGCAGCAGTTCGGGGTGACCGACGGCGCCGTGCAGCTCACCCTCACCGCCACCACGCTCGGGTTCGCGGCGGGGCAGCTGCTCGTCGGGCCCTGGAGCGACAAGGTCGGCCGCCGACTGCCGCTGATCATCGCCACGACGGTGCACATCGCGGCGTCGATCGGGGCGGCGACGGCGCCGAACATCGAGGTGCTCGGGCTGTTCCGCGTGCTGCAGGGCATGGGCGCCGCTGCCGGTGGTGTCGTCGCGATGGCCACCGTGCGCGACCTGTTCGGTGGGAAGCCCCTGGTCCGGATGCTGTCGCGCCTGGCGATGGTGAACGGGCTCGCACCGATCCTGGCTCCGCTCATCGGGTCGCAGATGCTGCGGTTCACGAGCTGGCGCGGGATCTTCGTCTTCCTCGCGTGCTACGGCCTGGCGGTCGTCATCGCGTCGATCCTGCTCATCGTCGAGACGCTGCCGCCGGCCCGTCGTCAGGAGGCGGGCCACTCGACCATGGGGCAGCGCTACCGTGCGCTCTTCTCGGACCGCATCTTCGTCGGCGTCGCGCTCATCGGGGCGATGGTCTTCAGCGGGTTGTTCTCGTACCTCAGTGCCTCGCCGTTCCTGTTCCAGGGCGTGTACGGCCTCAACGCCCAGCAGTACGGGCTGCTCTTCGCGGTGAACTCGGTCGGGGTCGTCCTCGGCGTGCAGATCTCCGCGCGGCTCGCACAGCGGGTCGGTCCGCAGTGGATCCTGGCGTGCTCGACGGCCACGCTGTTCCTGGCGTCGACGGCGATCATCGTGCTCGACCTGCTCGGCGCCGGGCTCGTCGGGGTCCTCGTCCCGCTCTGGTTCTTCATCGCCGCGTGCGGGTTCTCGTTCCCGCTCGTGCAGGTCATCGGGCTCGCCTCCCACGGGAAAGAGGCCGGGACCGCCGCATCGGTCCTCGGTGCGCTGAACTTCGGCGTGGCCGGGCTCATCTCGCCGATCGTCGGGTGGCTCGGGATCACCCATGCTGCACCCATGGCGGGCGTCATGGCCTCGACAGCGGCGGTCGCGATCCTGCTGCTGTGGTTCGTCGTGCGACCGCGGACGGTGCCGGCGCTGTCGCACTGAGGTCGGTCGGGCGACTTCTCCACAGGTCGTACCGCGGGGTCGGCGGCGTCCCTAGGCTGAGCGCATGAGCGACGCGGTGGACCAGGCACGGGCAGCGGCCGAGGCAGCGCGGGCAGCGGCGGACCAGGCACGACGCCTCGCGGACGAAGCAGCTGCTCGCGCCGAGGAACTCGCCGCGGCACTGGCCCAGGCGGTCCCCACGGCGCCTGACGCAACCACACCGGGTCCGCAGGCAGTGCCGACGGCCGACACCGAGCCTCCCGTCGGGCCGCTCGGAGCGGACGCGGTCGCGGCCATCCGGGACGGCTACGCGGTCACCGGGACGGCGCTGGAACTCGGCGCCCTGGTCAACGGTGACGCCCTGCCCGATGTCCAGGTCCGCATCCCGCTCGGCATGCTGAACCGGCACGGCCTGGTCGCCGGCGCAACGGGCACCGGGAAGACCCGCACGCTGCAGCTCCTCGCCGAGCAGATCGCCGCGAACGGCGTCCCCGTGTTCGCCGCGGACGTGAAGGGCGACCTGTCCGGGCTCGCGGTCGCCGGGCAGGGCTCCGACAAGCTCCTGGCACGGACGTCGGGCATCGGGCAGGACTGGACACCGGCCGCCAGCCAGGCGGAGTTCTACTCGCTCGGCGGCCTGGGGACCGGCGTGCCGATCCGAGCGACCGTGTCCGGGTTCGGGCCGCTGCTGCTGGCGAAGGTCCTCGGCCTGAACGACACGCAGGAGTCCTCGCTCGGGCTCGTCTTCCACTACGCCGAACAGGCCGGGCTGGCACTCGTCGACCTCGCCGACCTGCGGAGCGTCCTGACCTTCCTGGTGAGCGACGACGGCAAGCCCGAACTCGCGGACCTCGGGGGACTGTCGAAGCAGACGGCCGGTGTCATCCTGCGGGAGCTCGTCACGTTCGCCGACCGCGGTGCCGACCGGTTCTTCGGTGCACCGGAGATCGACACGCAGGTGTTCCTCCGGACGGCGGCGGACGGTCGCGGCATCGTGAGCCTGCTCGAGGTGCCGGGGGTGCAGGACCAGCCCGAGGTCTTCTCGACCTTCCTGATGTGGCTGCTCGCGGACCTGTACAACGAGCTGCCGGAGGTCGGTGACCAGGACAAGCCCAAGCTCGTGTTCTTCTTCGACGAGGCGCACCTGCTGTTCACCGGCGCGTCGAAGGACTTCCTCGAACAGATCGTCCGGACCGTGCGGCTCATCCGGTCGAAGGGCGTCGGCATCGTCTTCGTCACGCAGACCCCGAAGGACGTGCCGAACGACGTCCTGGCGCAGCTCGGCTCCCGCGTGCAGCACCAGCTCCGCGCGCACACCCCGGACGACGCCAAGGCCCTGCGCGCCACGGTCTCGACCTACCCCACGAGCGAGTACGACCTCGGCGAGGTGCTGACGTCCCTGGCCACCGGTGAGGCGATCGTCACCGTGATGGACGAGCGGGGTGCTCCGACCCCGGTGGCGTGGACCCGACTGCGCGCACCGCAGGGGTCCATGGAGCCGATGCCGGCAGACGAGATGGAGGCCCGGGTCGCCGCCTCCCCGCTCCTCACGACGTACGGCACCCCGGTCGACCCCGACTCCGCGCGCGAGGTCCTCGCGCGCCGGATGGAGGCGGCGGCGGCACAGTCGGCCGCCGCTGACGCTGCGGAGCAGGCAGCAGCAGCCGAGGCCGACGCGGCCAGGGAAGCCGCCCGGGTCGCCGCCGCGGAGGCGAAGGAGGCCGCCGCGCAGGCGAAGCGGGAGGCCCGGGAACAGACCGCCGCGCAGCGGGAGTACGAGCGCACGCAGCGCGAGTTCGAACGGGCCGAGCGGACGGCCGCGCAGCGACGTGGTCGCACGACGTCGCGGTCGCGGACCTCGTCGTCCCGGAGGGCCGGCGACTCGTTGTCCGACCTGCTCGGTGGGGGACTGGGCCAGGCGATCGCCAAGGAGGTCGTGCAGGGCATCTTCTCGACCCTGCGCCGCCGACGCTGAGCTGTCGGCAGGGTCACCGCGTCGGGTCGACGGCCGTGGTCAGCAGGGCTGCCGCGTGCCCGCTGTGGTCAGCAGGGCTTCCGGCGGTCGGCTGAGCGCGTCGGCAGGTAGCGCCGGGCGAAGTCCCGCGCGGGCAACGGGCGCGTCAGCTCCGTGACTTGCACCCCGAGGGCGTCGACGACCCGGTCGAGCCCAGCGTCACCCCACACGTCCGAGCGCATCCGGAAGAGGTGCCGGTCGTCGGGGCCGTACGCCACGAGGACCCGGGTGGTCCGGTCGACCGAGCTGCCGAAGGTGGTGGCGAGGACGACCCGCTCGACGCAGGACCGACCGACGGACCGCTTCGCCGACAGCACGCCGCGGACCATGACGCCGTCGTGGCTGATCCCGACGAACGCGGACCGCAGCCGGACGAAGACGACGCCGGCGGCGACGGCCAGCAGCACGACCACGGTGGCGACCAGCGCCCAGAGCCGCAGCGGGAACGAGACCCAGACGAGGGCGACCGCGAGCGGCACGGCCGAGAACACGATGCTGAGCGCGGTGGACCGCACGAGTGCGACCCGGGGACGGACCAGGACGTCGAACGTCACCGGTTCCGGACCCGCCGTCGTCGCCGTCGTCTCCCCCACGGCCGTCTCCTCGTCCCCTCGGGTGCACCCGAGGCGCGCCGTCGGGAGCGCTCCGGGACGGCGCCCCTGCCGTCTGCGTGTGCACGATGCAACCGTCCCTCGGGTGCGTCGTACCGGCAGCATAGGGGAGGGGGCGGCCGCTGCGACAGGTCTGTCCACCCTTCTGGGGGAGCACCAGGGAACCGGGGTTCATCGTGGTCCACCGGGTGGGGGACCGTGACACGTCATCGTCGCGGATCAGCGCCGGATCAGCGCCGGATCAGCGCCGGACCTGCTCCGGAACGACCGAGAGCGCACGGGCCCTGGTGGACTCGTGCGCTCTCGGTCGTGCGGTTCTTCGTGGCGGAGAATGGGGGATTCGAACCCCCGAGGGCTTGCACCCAACACGCTTTCCAAGCGTGCGCCATAGGCCACTAGGCGAATTCTCCTGGTGCCGTCTCGCGATGACGACACCCCATGGTACAGGTCTTCTGGGGTGTGGACGACCACCGCCGTCCACAGGTCGATCCGTTCCCAGAGGGCACGGCAGCGGCACGGCTAGCCTGGAGCGGTGTCGACCCGCATCTACATCACGTCAGCAGAAGGACACACGGGCAAGAGCACGGTGGCGCTCGGTGTCCTCGAGACCCTCGCCCGCACGGTCGGACGCGTCGGCGTGTTCCGGCCCGTCGCCCGTTCGGTGGAGGAACCCGACTACGTGCTCGAGCTCCTGCTCCAGCACACCGCCGCCGGGCAGTCCTACGACGACGCCGTCGGTGTCACGTACGACGACGTCCACGCCGACCCCGACGCGGCACTCGCCACGATCGTCGGCCGCTTCGCCCAGGTCGAGCGCCAGTGCGACGCCGTCGTGGTCCTCGGCTCCGACTACACCGACGTCGGCAGCCCCACCGAGCTGTCCTTCAACGCCAAGGTCGCGGCCAACCTCGGTGCCCCCGTGCTCCTCGTCCTCGGTGGGCGGGACTCGGCCGGACGCGCTGCGAGGACGCCTGCCGACATGGGCCAGGTCGCGGACGTCACGACGAGCGAACTCCGCGCGGCGCACGCGCAGCTGCTGGGCATCGTGGTCAACCGTGCCGACCCGGAGGCGCTGGCCGCGATCTGCGACGGTGTCTCCGCAGCCGTGCAGGACCACCACCCCGACACCCTCGTGTGGGCGATCCCCGAGGACTCGGTCCTCGTCGCGCCGACCGTGCGCGCGCTGCTCGCCGCGACGGAGGCCACGCTGGTCCGCGGCGACGACGCCCTGCTCGACCGCGAAGCCCTCGGCACGGTCGTCGCGGGCATGAGCATGGAGAACGTGCTCCCGCGGCTGATCGAGGGCGGCATCGTCGTGGTGCCGGGGGACCGCAACGACGTCCTCATCGCCACGCTCCTCGCGAACCAGTCGGACACGTTCCCGAGCCTCGCCGGCGTGATCCTCAACGGCGGGTTCGAGACCGCGCCGCAGATCACCCGGCTGCTCGAGGGCCTGTCGAGCTCGCTGCCGATCGCGAGCAGCGACCTCGGCACGTACGACACGGCACTGCGCATCACGCAGACCCGTGGGCGTCTGGCGGCCGACTCCCCGCGGAAGGCCGACCTGGCGCTGTCGCTGTTCGAGCGCCACGTGCAGGCCGACGCGCTCCTCGCCCGCCTCCAGGTCACGCCGTCGGGCGTCGTCACGCCGCTGATGTTCGAGCACGGGCTGCTCGACCGGGCGCGCGAGTACGGCACGCGGATCGTGCTGCCCGAGGGCGACGACGACCGGATCCTGCGCGCGGCCTCGACCCTGCTGCAGCGGCAGGTCTGCACGCTCACGATCCTCGGCGACCCGGCGGCGATCCGGGCGCGGGCGACGGAGCTCGGTCTCGACCTCGAGGCAGCGCAGCTCGTGTCGCCCTTCGACCCCGAGCTCCGCGAGCGCTTCGCGGAGGAGTACACCACGCTCCGCGCACACAAGGGCATGAGCATCGAGCTCGCCCGCGACACCGTCACAGACGTCTCGTACTTCGGCACGATGATGGTCCAGCTCGGGCTCGCCGACGGCATGGTGTCCGGCGCGAAGCACACGACGGCGCACACCATCCGGCCGTCCTTCGAGATCATCAAGACCCGTCCGGACACGTCCATCGTGTCGAGCGTGTTCCTGATGGCGCTCGCCGACCGGGTGCTCGTCTACGGCGACTGCGCGGTCATCCCCGACCCGACGAGCGAGCAGCTGGCGGACATCGCGATCTCCTCCGCCGAGACCGCCACCCAGTTCGGCATCGAACCCCGCGTGGCGATGCTGAGCTACTCGACCGGGGACAGCGGCTCCGGAGCCGACGTCGACAAGGTCCGCGCCGGCACCGCCTTCGTGCGGGAGCGCCGACCGGACCTGCTCGTGGAGGGGCCGATCCAGTACGACGCCGCCGCCGACCCGACGGTCGCGAGCACGAAGATGCCGGACTCGCCGGTCGCCGGCCACGCGACGGTCTTCATCTTCCCGGACCTCAACACGGGCAACAACACCTACAAGGCAGTGCAGCGGTCCGCCGGTGCGGTCGCGATCGGTCCGGTGCTGCAGGGGCTCCGCAAGCCGATCAACGACCTGTCCCGCGGGGCGCTCGTCAGCGACATCGTGAACACCGTCGCGATCACGGCGATCCAGGCCGGCACCGCGCGGACGGACGGCAGCACGCCGGTCGACCCCGCCGCACCCACCGACACCGCCGTGCCCACCGACCCCGCTGTGCCCACCGACACCGCACCCGGCGCTCGCTGAGCGCCGGACGCCACCCGAGCCTCCAGACCGGCCCCCGGGCCATGCACAGAAAGCGAGCCATCGTGACCGCCGCCCTCGTCGTGAACTCCGGATCGAGTTCGTTCAAGTACCAGCTCATCGAACTCGACGGCGAGCGCGAGCTCGCATCCGGACTCGTGGAGCGCATCGGCGAGTCGACGGGTGCGTGGAAGCACACGAACGCGCTGACGGGGGAGTCCTCGTCGAACGACTCGGCGTCGGTCCCCGACCACGCCGCCGGGTTCCAGGCGATGATCGACGCGTTCGCGAAGGTGGGGCCGTCGTTCGACGAGCACCCGCCGTCGGTCGTGGGGCACCGCGTCGTGCACGGTGGCACGGCCTTCGACGCCGCCACCATCGTCACGGACGAGGTCGAGCAGCAGATCGAGGCCCTGTCGAGCCTGGCGCCGCTGCACAACCCCGCGAACCTCGAGGGCATCCGCGCCGCGAAGCAGGTGTTCTCCGACGTGCCGCACGTCGCCGTGTTCGACACCGCGTTCCACCAGACGATGCCGCCGCACGCGTACACGTACGCGATCCCGGCCGACCTCGCCGAGCAGTACCAGATCCGCCGCTACGGCATGCACGGCACGAGCCACAAGTACGTCTCCGAGCAGGCGGCCGTCTTCCTGGCCCGCCCGCTGTCGGAGCTGAAGACGATCGTGCTGCACCTCGGCAACGGCGCGTCGGCCGCGGCGATCGACGGCGGCCGGTCGATCGAGACCTCGATGGGGCTGACGCCGCTCGAGGGCCTCGTCATGGGCACCCGGTCCGGGGACCTCGACCCGGCCGTGCTGATCCACCTGCACCGTGAGGCCGGGATGTCGTTCGACGACCTCGACACGATGCTGAACAAGCAGTCCGGGCTGCTCGGTCTGACCGGCAACGGCGACATGCGCGACGTGCAGGCCGCGGCGATCGACGGCGACGAGACCGCCGAGGCAGCGCTCGCCGTCTACCGGCACCGCATCCGCCGCTACGTGGGGGCGTACACCGCGCAGCTCGGCGGGCTCGACGCCGTCGTCTTCACCGCGGGCGTCGGGGAGAACAACGCGCTGCTGCGTCGTCGGGTGCTCGCCGGGCTGGAGCACCTCGGCATCGAGATCGACAACGACCGGAACGAGCTGCACGCGAAGGACGCCCGCCTCATCTCGACGGACTCCTCGCGGGTCGCCGTCCTGGTCATCCCGACGAACGAGGAGCTCGAGATCGCCCGGCAGTCGGCGGCCGTCGCGCTGTAGTCGCGCTGTCGTCTCACCCTCTTCGCGCCGACGTCGCGCACCGGGGGCGTCGGCGTCTCGCGGGGGAGCGCCGCCCGCGTCAGCCCAGCGCCGCGAGCGCCGCCGGGATCGGCGTGTTGCCACTCGTGACCTCGAACTGCACGCCCACCGCAGTGTCGTCGAGCAGCGCGTGCACCACGACCGCGGCGACGTCGGCGCGGGGGATCGACCCCCGGGGCACGGTGCGGCCCACGGTGACGGTGCCCTGCGGCGGGGTGTCGAGCAGCCCGCCGGGGCGCACGATCGTCCAGCGCAGGCGGCGCGCCCGGAGGTTCGCGTCGGCCTCGGCCTTGGCGCGCAGGTAGACCTGGAACACGGCGTCCTCGTCCTGCGCGGGCACCACGGCCCGGGTGGCGTCGTACGTGTCGGCGCCCATCGCGGAGATCATCACGTAGCGCTCGATGCCCGACCGCACGGCGGCGTCGGCCAGCAGCACGGCACCGTCGCGGTCGACGGAGAGCTTCCGCTCGGCCCCGCTGCCCGGTCCCGCTCCTGCGGCGAAGACCACCGCGTCGACCCCGCGCAGGCGCAGCGCCAGGTCGTCGTCGTCCAGCTGCTCGAGGTCGGCGACGATCGCCCGCGCACCGGCCTGTTCCACGTCGGCGACGTGCGCGGGGTTGCGGACGATGCTGAGCGCCTGGTGTCCGGCGTCGGTGAGCTGTCGGGCGAGGAGGAGGGCGATCTGGCCGTGTCCTCCGGCGATGGCGATCTTCATGGCGTCAATCCTGCTCCCTGTGATCCGGTAGACTTCTCGGCGGCTCCTCACGTGACGCCATCCAGGCCAACTCCCCCAGGGCGGAAACGCAGCAAGGGCAACCTGGCTCTGGCGGGTGCGTGAGGAGTCTTTTTCATGTCCGGGCGGGACAACGTCCCGATCGTGTGTGAAGATCATCCCAGGAACCACCAACCAGGGTTCCGACCACTCCCGACGAACCATCGGGAGGATCAGCCCCTCCGGCTCACCACCGGCGGGAATCCGAGGATCAGGTGGCGGGCGTGCCCGTCAGGATGAGGAACACACATGCGCAAGCACGTGTCGCTTCGTGGTACCCGAACGCACGGGACCGGCGACAGGACAGGACGGCCCTCCGCCGACGACCGACGACTGCTGCTCCGCAGCGGCGTCGTGGCCACGGTCACCGCGCTCATCGCCGCGACCGTGGCGATCCAGCCAGCGGCGGCGGCCCAGACGGACCGCACCGAGGGCGAAGGCGTCCTGCTCGGGGGATCGGGCATCGTCGACGTCGACACCCTGGCGCAGCTCGCGGGCGCCTACTCGGCACGGGGCGCGACGAGCGGTGGCGGCACCACGAGCCAGCCGCTCGACGTCACGGCCCTGAACGCGCTGAACGTCGACCTCGGGAACGACATCGACCTGCTCGGGCCGAACGGGATCCTCCGGCTCGGGGCCGCTGGGCAGTACGCCACGACGTCGGCCACCGGTGCCACGGCGTCCTCGGGGGTCATCACCGGCAACGGGGCGATCGGCGTCGGCTCCGGCACGAACGGGTCGAGCGCGACCGTCAACCTGAACCCGCTGCTCTCCCGCGTCGGGGCGGACGCATCGGTGCTCGCCGACGGCCGGCTCACCGTCGGGGCACTGGCCTCGACGATCTCCGCCGCGCGTGGCTCGACGGTCACCACCACGAGCGACTACCGGATCGCGGACGCGCAGCTCAGCCTGCAGAGCCCGGCGGTCGCCGGGCTGACCACGTCGCTCCGCAGCGACCTCCGCACGTTCTCCTCCGGCGTGAACTCGACCCTCGGGGCGAACGGCGCGCTCTCCGGCCTCACCGGGCAGCTGACGACCGGGCTCACCGGGGCGCTGTCGTCCCTCGGGGTCATCTCCCTCAACGGGACGACCGTGCGGGCGACGGTCGACCTGAACCTCGACGACACGCTGACGCAGGTCCTCGCGCAGCCGCTCACCTCCGGGGCGGTCACCCTCACCCCGTCGACGGGCGCGGTCACGGTCGACCTCGACCAGCTCACCGCGCTGAACGGCCAGCCCGCGAACACGCCGGTGCTGACGCAGCAGGCGGTGACGTCGATCAACACGGCGATCGCGGACATCCTCGGCCGCCAGCTGCCGACGGCGCTGCAGACCGCCGTGGTCAACACGATCAACTCCACGGCGATCTCGATCCGCGTCACGGCGAACGCGACGCTGCTCGGACTGCCGGTCGCACCCCTCGTCGTCAACGTGACCTCCACGCTCGGGCAGGTCCTCGGCACGACCACCGGCACCCCGGTGGTGACCGCCTCCGGCCTCGGGCTCCTCGGCTCCGCGCTGGTCCCCGTCGTCACGCCGGTCGTGACCACCACGCTCATCCCGGGCGTCCGCGCCGTCGCCGGGCCGCTCCTCACCGGGGACGCCCTCACCGCACTCGGGACCACGCTGACCGCGACGACCACCGCGGTGTCGCGCCTGCTCTCGCCCGTCGTGCTGCTGCTGCGCCAGGTGATCGACCTGACCGTGAACGCGCAGGACACCACGACCGGGTTCCGTGACCGCCGGGGGACCGACGCCGGCACCCGCAGCGTCCACGCCCTCCGCCTGTCGATCCTGCCCGGCGCAGACGTGGCGACCGTCGACCTGGCCACCTCCACCGTGCGGGCGGCAGCGATCGCACCGGTGACGATCACCGCCCCGACGGCCGACCAGTCCTTCAGCGTGCCGACGGCGACCGCCACCCGGTCGATCACGGTCAGCGGCACCGGCGACCCGGGCGCCGCGGTCGCGGTCGACCTCGGCGACGGCCGCACCGCCACGGCCACGGTCGCCGCGGACGGCACCTGGACGACCGCAGTCGGGATGGTCCCGACGGGCACCCACACGGCCACGGCCACCCAGACCGTCGGTGGCACCGCGGCCGGCACCGCGACCCAGACCTTCGAGGTCGTCGCCCAGCGGGCACTGACCATCACCACGCCGACCGCCGGGCAGACCTTCACCGTCGCCGGTGCCTCGGCCCCGGTCACCCTGACGGGCTCGGCGACGCCGAACGCCACGATCGCCGTCGACCTCGGTGACGGCCGCACCGCCACCGGCACCGCCGACGGCACGGGCGCGTGGTCCGTCACCGTTCCCGGCGTCCCCGCCGGCACCCACACGGCGAGCGTCACGCAGACCGTGGGGGACATGACGTCCGCCCCGGTCACGCGGACGTTCCGCGTGGTCCAGGCAGCGGCGCTGACCGTCACCACCCCGACCGCCGGGCAGGAGTTCCCGGCCGCCGACGCCGCAGCCACGCGCGACGTCCGCGTCTCGGGCGCCGGTCAGCCCAGTGCGACGATCGCCGTCGACGCAGGTGACGGTCGCACGGCCACCACCACCGTGGACGCCGACGGCTCCTGGTCGACCACGCTCCAGCGGGTGCCCGTCGGCGACCACACCGCACGGGTCACCCAGACGGTCGGCACCTCCACGAGCGCCGCGGTCACCCGCGCGTTCACGGTGACCGCTGCTCCGGCGCTGACGATCACGGCACCGGCGGACGACAGCACGATCGTGGTCGCCGACGCGTCGTCGACCACGCCGGTCACGGTCCGCGGCACTGCAGTGCCCGAGGCCCGCGTCGACGTCACGATCGGCGGCGCGTTCGTCGCCACGGTCACCGCCGACGAGGACGGCGCCTGGACCACCACCTTCCGCGGCGTCCCCGTCGGTCCCCGGACCGTCACGGCCACGCAGACGGTCGGCGACTCCACGTCCCGCCCGGTCACCTCGACCTTCGCGGTCACGGCAGGCGACCCGCTGGCCATCACCGACCCGGCCGACGGCGACGTCGTCACCGTGCTCGGCCAGCGCACCGACCTGCCGGTCACCGGCACGGCGGAGGCGGGTGCCGACGTCACGGTCGACCTCGGCGGCGACCTGACGGCGACGACCACGGCGGACGACGACGGCGACTGGACGGTCACCGTCCGCGACGTCCCCGTCGGCCGGCACACCATCGCGGCGACGCAGACGGTCAACGGCACGACCTCGCCGGTCCTCGAGCAGGTCGTGACGGTCCGCACCGCCGCGCCGCTCGCCGTGACCGCCCCGACCCAGGGAGCGACGACCACGGTCGCACAGGACTCCTCGCGCATCGACGTCCCGGTCACCGGCACCGCCGAGCCCGGGGCGGCGATCAGCGTCGTCCTCGACGACCGTGACCCCGTCACCACCACGGCCACCGACGGTGGCACCTGGCGCGTGACGCTGCCGGCGGTCCGCACGGGCGATCACACCGCCTCGGTCACGCAGACCGTGGACGGCGCCACGAGCACCGCGATCGACCGCGACTTCTCCGTCGAGACCGGCGCCGCGCTCGAGATCGACACCCCGACGGCACAGCAGGCCGTCCCCGCGGGCGGCGACCGCACGGCCGCCGTGATCGCGAGCGGTTCGGCCGAGTCCGGCGCCACCGTCACGGTGCGCTTCGACGACGGCGACCCGATCGTGGTCACCGCCGGCCCCGACGGCCGCTGGACGGCCCCGACGACCGGTGGCACCGCGCTCCCGATCGGTGCACACACCGTCACCGCGACGCAGACGGTGAACGCGACGGACGGTCCCGTCGTCAGCCGCGACTTCACCGTCGTGCCCGGCCGGGCGATCACGATCGACACCCCGCCGACCGGCCTCCGGTTCGTGGTGGTCGACGAGGACGCCACCACGGCCGTCCGGATCACCGGCACCGCGGAGCCCGGTGCGGACGTCGTGGTCGCCGTGGGCGGCAGCCGTCTCACGACGACGGCCGACCCCGACACGGGCGACTGGGCGGTGACCGCGCGGGACCTCGCGCCCACCGGTACGTACACCGTGAACGCCACCCAGACGGTCAACGGCGTCGACATCAGCGCGCTGCCGATCACGTTCCAGGTCGTCACGGCGGCCCCGGTCCGGATCACCACGCCCGGTGCCGACGACACCACCACCGTCGCGGGCGAGGACGTCACCACCGACGTCACCGTCTCCGGCACCGCCCAGCCCGGCGCGTCCGTCACGGCGACCACCCCGGGAGCCCCGCGCCAGACCGTGACCGTCGGCGACGACGGCACGTGGGCGGTCACGTTCCCGGACCTCGCCGTCGGTGACCACCGGGTGTCGGTCACGCAGGCCCTCGGCGGCGCCACCTCGGCCGCCGTCGCCCGCACCGTCACGATCACGGCCGCCGACCCGGTGACGGTCACGAGCCCGGCAGCCGACGACGTCCTGTACGTCATCGGCGACGACGGCACGCGCGACGTCACCGTCTCGGGCACCGCCGCGGCCGGCGCCCCCGTCACGGTGCGGCTCGGCGACGACGAGCTGCGCACCACCGCGGACGCCGACGGCGACTGGACGGTCACCTTCACCGGCGTGCCGGTGGGCGACCAGCCCGTCACCGCGACCCAGACGGTGGCCGGCACCACGGCCTCCAGTCCGGACCGCACGGTCTCGGTGCAGGCAGCCGACGACGTCACCATCACGACGCCGGAGGACGGCACCCGCCTCGTCGTCGCGGACGCGAACGGCACGGCTGACGTGCGGACGGGAGGCTCGGCGCAGCCGGGCGCATCCGTCACGGTCCGCCTCTCCGACGGGTCCACGCACACCGTCACCGCGGACGACGACGGTGCCTGGACGTGGACGTTCCAGGACCGGCCCGTCGGGGACCTGCGGGTCACCGCGACCGAGCGGTTCGCCGGCCAGACCTCGGCAGCGGGACCCGTCGCGGTCTCCGTGGTCGCCGGTGCGCGGCTGACCGTCACCGACCCGGCTGGTGCGACCCGCGTCACGGTCGCCGACGACGACGCCACCACCGACGTCGACTTCGCGGGGGCCGGCCAGCCCGGCGCCACCGTGACCGTCGACCTCGGTGCCGGGGGCTCCGCGACCGCCACCGTGCGGGGCGACGGCTCGTGGGACAGGACCGTGCAGGACGTGCCGACCGGCTCGTACACCGCCTCGGTGACCCAGTCGGTGAACGGCACGACGAGCGCGGCGGTCGAACGCCCCGTGGACGTCGTGGCCGCGGCCGACCTGACGATCCGCCAGCCCGACGCCGACGAGCCGGTCACGGTCGCCGACGGCGACCAGACCACGACGGTCGTCGTCGCCGGTGACGCCCAGCCGGGCGCCACCGTGACCGTGACGGTGGACGACCGCGACCCGGTGCAGGTCACCGCGGGCACGGACGGCACCTGGACGGTCGAGGTCCCGCGTCTCGGCGTCGGCGACCACGACGTCAGCGTCACGCAGACGGTCGGCGGGTCCACCTCGACGGCACCCGTCGCCTCGACCTTCGAGGTCGTCGCCGGTGCACCCGTCCGGGTCACCGCACCGACCGCCGACGCGGAGTTCCGTGTCGGTGACGCCGGCGCCACCACCACGATCCGCGTCAGCGGGACCGCGGAGCCCGGCGCGAACGTCGTCGTGGACCTCGGTGGCGGCCGGAGCGAGTCCACGACCGTCGACCGCGACGGCCGCTGGACCGTCGACGTCACGGACGTCGGAGCCGGGGACCCGGTGGTGTCGGTGACGCAGCGCATCGGCGACACACGGTCCGCTCCGGTCACGGTGCCGGTCCACGTCGTCGTCGCCGACCCGCTCACGATCGCGGTCCCCGCGGACCAGTCGACGATCCGCGTCGCTCAGGACGACTCCACCACGACGGTCACCGCGAGCGGTGCTGCCGCTGTCGGAGCCACGGTCCGGGTCCGTCTGGACGACGGCACCGAGCGGAGCGCCACCGCGACGGACGCCGGCACGTGGTCGGTCGACTTCGCCCGGGTCGGGACGGGGCGCCACACCGTGCGCGCCACCCAGACCGTCGACAGGTCGACGTCGAGCCCGGTCACCTCGCGGTTCACCGTCGCCGGTGCCACCACCCTGGCGATCAACGCCCCCGCGGCCGGTTCGACGATCACCGTCCCCGCCGGCACCACCGGGACGGACGTGGTCGTCAACGGCACCGGGCAGCCCGGCGCCACGGTCATGGTCGTCGCCGACGGGGGCGACCCCGTCGCAGTGCCCGTCGGGACCGACGGCCGCTGGACGACCACCCTCGAGGGCCTCGACGCCGGAGCGCACCAGCTGTCGGTGACGCAGGTCGTCAACGGCACGACCTCCGACCCGGTCGGCCGCGGCTTCACCGTCGTGGTCGCCGACGCGGAGAGCATCGTCGTGACCTCGCCGGCAGCGGGCACCGTGTACCGCGTGCTCGGCGGCCCGACCGACGTGGTCGTGACGGGCACGGCAGCGGCACGCGCCGCGGTGTCCGTGACGGTCGACGGCGGCACGGCGGTCACGACCACGGCCGACACCGACGGCGCCTGGCGCGTCACGGTGCCGGGCATCGGGACCGGAGCCCACACGATCGCCGCGACGCAGACCGTCGACGGTCGGGACAGCGCTGCCCCCGAGGTCGGGTTCTCCGTGGTCGCCGCGACGCCGGTGACCGTGTCGAACCCCACCGACGGCCAGGTGTTCCCGGTCACGGGTGACACCGCGACGGTCCCGGTGAGCGGCACGGCCGAGCCCGAGGCGAGCGTCACGGTCGAGCTCGACGGACGGACGGTCACCACCGTCGCCGGCGCCGACGGCTCGTGGACGGTCACCCTGGACGACGTGTCGCCCGGCACCCACACGGTCTCCGTGACGGAGACGGTCGGAGGTCGCACGTCCGACCCCGTGACCGTCGACGTCCGGGTCGTGATGGCCCAGCCCGGCGACGTGGTGATCACCTCGCCCACCAGCGGGCAGCTCATCGCGGCCACCGGGCCGGAGGACACCGGGTCGTTCCGGGTCACCGGCCACGCGACGCCCGGCGTCATGGTCACCGTCACGCTGTCCGACGGTCAGGTGCGCACCACCACCGCGGACGACGACGGCGACTGGAGCGTGTCCTTCGACCGGGTCCCCGAGGGGGACTGGACCATCCGGGCGACGCAGACCGTCAACGGGGTCGACGCGCAGGCGCCGACGGTGACGATCGTGGTCCAGGCGGTGGACCCGATCGCGGTCACCTCGCCGATGCCGGGACAGCACCAGACCGCCGGTGATGAGGGCTGGGTCGACTGGACCGTCACCGGGACCGCCGAGCCCGGCGCGACCGTCACGGTCTGGGCGGGCGACGGGACCCCGGTCACGACGACCGCCGACGCGGACGGCTCCTGGTCGGTCGTGCTCCGGCTGCCCGTGGGGACGCACCGGCTGAACGCGACGCAGACGATCCGTGGCGTCACGTCTGCCCCGCAGGTGCGGACCGTCATGGTCGACGCCGCGGTCGGGGGCCAGCCGACCGAGCCGGGTCAGCCGGGAACGCCCGGCCAGCCGGGCACGCCGGGTCAGCCGGGAACGCCCGGTCAGCCGGGTACGCCCGGGTTCCCCGGCACGGGTGGCACCGGAGGCACCGGTCTGCCGGGCTCCGGGGTGGGTGGCGGCACCGCTGGCGGCACCACCGGCCAGGGCACGCGAGGCGGTGACCTCGCCTTCACCGGCGCGGACGTCGCCCCGCTCGCCGCGGCCGCCGGCGGCCTGGTGGTCCTCGGGTTCCTGCTGCTCGGGCTGTCGCGCCTGGCACGCGGTGTCCGCCGCCGCCGGAGCTGACCGCTCGTCCTCCAGCGCGCCTCCCGTCCGTCGTCATGACGGCCGGGAGGCGCGCTGCCGTTCCCGGGTCCCGTCACCCTCCGCCGGTGGCGGCTCCAGGGCCCTGGGCAGCCTGTGGAGAGCGGCCTCCGGGTGTCGGCCGTCCCGGCTACCCTTGTCGCGTGGTCACCGCCCTGTATCGCCGTTACCGGCCTGAGAACTTCGCCGAGCTCATCGGGCAGTCGCAGGTCACCGACCCGCTCCGCACGGCGCTCCGCACCAACCGCGTCAACCACGCGTACCTGTTCAGCGGACCGCGCGGCTGCGGCAAGACGACGTCGGCGCGCATCCTGGCGCGCTGCCTGAACTGCGCCGAAGGCCCCACCGACACCCCTTGCGGTGTCTGCCCGAGCTGCGTCGAGCTGGCGCGCGGCGGCAGCGGCTCGCTCGACGTCATCGAGATCGACGCCGCCAGCCACAACGGGGTCGACGACGCCCGCGACCTCCGCGACCGCGCCGTGTTCGCCCCCGCGCGCGACCGCTACAAGATCTTCATCCTCGACGAGGCCCACATGGTCACGCCGCAGGGCTTCAACGCGCTCCTCAAGCTGGTCGAGGAACCGCCGGAGCACGTCAAGTTCATCTTCGCCACCACCGAACCCGAGAAGGTCATCGGGACGATCCGGTCGCGCACCCACCACTACCCGTTCCGGCTCGTCCCGCCCGCGGCGATGCTCGAGTACGTCGAGCAGCTCTGCACGCAGGAGTCCGTGACCGTGGCACCCGGGGTGCTGCCCCTCGTCGTCCGGGCCGGCGGTGGGTCCGTCCGCGACACCCTCTCCCTGCTCGACCAGCTCATCGCCGGCAGCGAGGACGGAGCGCTCCGCTACGAGCGTGCCGTGGCCCTGCTCGGGTACACCGACAGCGCGCTCCTCGACGACGTCGTCGACGCGCTCGCCGTCGCCGACCCGGGCTCGGCGTTCGCCGCCGTCGACCGGGTCGTCCAGACCGGGCAGGACCCCCGCCGCTTCGTCGAGGACCTGCTCGAGCGCCTCCGTGACCTCATCGTCGTCGCCGCGACGAACGAGAGCGCCGGGGCGGTCCTGCGCGGGGTCTCACCCGAGGAGCTCGACACCATGTCCCGGCAGGCCGGCGTGTTCGGCGCGACCGGGCTGTCCCGTGGCGCGGACATCGCGAACCGGGCACTCACCGACATGACCGGGGCGACGTCCCCGCGGCTGCACCTCGAGCTGATGGTCGCGCGGTTGCTCGTGCCGGAAGCCGACGACTCCCAGCGCGGGGCGCTCGCGCGGGTCGAGCGGCTCGAACGCCGGGTCGGGGTCGGCGACGCGGGTGGCCACAGCGGTGGTCCCGCGGTGCTCGAGTCCGCTCCGCCCGCTGCCGCGCCGGTCCGTGGTGCGGGGTCGTCGGTGCCGGCCTCGTCCGTGCCGGCCTCGTCGGTGCCGGCCTCGTCCGCGATGCAGCCGGTCCGGCAGTCCGAGCCCGTGTCGACGACGACCAGCAGCGCGCCCGACACGATCGGGGTGCCGTCCGGGTCCTCGTCCGCCGCCGGTCCCTCGTCAGGTGCGCCGTCGTCTGCTGTGTCGTCCGCTGCGTCGTCGACTGGTGACGCTGCGGACGCGGCTCCCGCAGCTGCATCGGCAGCGCAGGACGCGGCCGCCTCGTGGGCCGCTGTTGCTCCGGGCAGCGCGGACTCGTCGGGGTCGTCTGAGTCGTCTGGGTCGTCTGGGTCATCTGGGTCATCTGGGTCGTCGGCGCCGTCGGGCTCGTCGTCGACACCGGGCACCGACGCGTCTCCGACCGCCGAGTCCACCGGCCGCACGGGCTCCGCCGGTTCCGCGCCGAGCGAGCACGCCTCGTCGTCGTCAACCGGTCAGGGCACCGTCATCGGCTCCGAGCCGGCGGTGCGTCCGATCGCGCCGGTCGGGCTCCAGCAGATGCGGGACGCCTGGACGCAGGTCCTCGACCACGTGCAGCACGCCAAGCGCTCCGCCTGGACCGTCGTCGTCACGGCACAGGTGACCGCACTGCGCGACGACGTCCTGACGCTGACGTTCCCGAGCCAGCAGGACGTCGCCTCGTTCAAGGAGATGGCCGACCCCGCCACCAGTGTCAGCGAACTCGTCCGCGCGGCGATCCTCGACGTGCTCGGGTTCCGGGTGAAGTTCGTCGCACGCGGACCCGGCGGCGCCGGCGGCCCCGGACAGCAGCGTCCGGCCGAGCCCCCGCGTGACCAGCCCGTCGCGGCAGCGCAGCGTTCCGCGCCGGCCCAGGCGGCACCGGCACCGACACCCGCAGCAGCGTCCGCTCCTGCGCCGGCACCGACGACCTCGGCTCAGCGGGCCCCGGTCGAGCAGGCTCCGGTCGAACAGACACCGGAGCGACCGGCATCCGCCCAGCAGGCGCCGTCCGCACCGGCGACCACCGCACCGGCGACCCCGCCTCAGCAGGAGGCACCGCGCAGCGCGCCCGAGCAGCCTGCGCAGCAGCAGGCCGTCCGCGAGCAGCAGGCCGAGCCCCGGCCCTCCGCGCCGCCGCAGGTCGAGTCCACCCCGGCCGTCGAGCAGGCGCCGGTGTCGAACGACCCCGTGACCGAGTGGGCGGTCGCGACGATCCCGTCCACCGACCCGAGCACCGGCGCCGTGCCCGAGGGCGTGGAGCCTGCCTGGGGAGCGCCCTTCGGGTCGACCGGGCCGTCGGACACCGTCGCCCCGACGACCACCACCGCTCCGGACGCCGCGGCACCGACCCGCGCCAGCTCCGCGGACGCGGTGCCCGCGGCTGGCTCGACCGCGTCCACCTCGTCCACGTCCGGCTCGTCCGCGTCCGGCACCCGCGGCGGACAGCGGGCCTCGGCGGGTTCCCCTGGCGCAGCGCCCGGGGCGGACGTCCCCGTCGACGACTACCCGATTGACGACGGCCCCTACGACGACGGCGCCCCGTTCCCCGACCCCGGCTTCGGCGGGCGCACAGCGGGACCGGCACCCACGCAGCAGGCACCCACGCGATCGGCACCCGCGCAGCCGGCATCGGCTCCCGCGCAGCAGGCCCCGACGCAGCAGGCGCCGGCACGGCAGGCTCCGGCCCAGCAGCCGCGTCGAGCACCCGTCCCCGGACGCTACGGCGAGGCCGTGGTGCGTGAGATCCTCGGCGCGCAGTTCATCGAGGAGACCACCCTGAGCGAAGGCAACTGATGTACGACGGCATCGTCCAGGACCTCATCGACGAGTTCGGTCGTCTCCCCGGCATCGGCCCGAAGTCGGCGCAGCGGATCGCCTTCCACATCCTGCAGAACGAGTCGTTCGACCCCGCCCGGCTCGCCGAGCTGCTCGCCGACGTCAAGGAACGGGTCCGGTTCTGTGAGGTCTGCGGCAACGTGACCGAGTCGGTGCGCTGCAGCATCTGCCGCGACCCCCGCCGCCAGCCCCAGACCATCTGCGTGGTCGAGGAAGCGAAGGACGTCGCCGCGATCGAGCGCACCCGCGAGTTCCGCGGGCTCTACCACGTGCTCGGCGGGGCGATCAGCCCGATCGACGGCGTCGGCCCGGACGACCTCCGGATCCAGCAGCTCATGACGCGACTGGCCGACGGCACCGTGGACGAGGTCATCATCGCGACCGACCCCAACCTCGAGGGAGAGGCCACCGCGACCTACCTCAGCCGACTCCTCGTGCCGATGGGCATCAGGACGACCCGCCTGGCGTCCGGCCTGCCCGTCGGCGGCGACCTGGAGTACGCGGACGAGGTCACCCTCGGCCGTGCGTTCGAGGGCCGGCGCGTCGTCGGCGGCTGATCCGCCAGTGTCCGCCACGCACGATCGTTGCGCAGACACCCGCTCGCACGCAACATCCCCGAAACACCGTCTACGATTGTCGTCAGCCGCGCCCGTCGCGGACCACCTCGTCCCAGGAGTAGCCGCCCGTGGCCTTGATCGTGCAGAAGTTCGGTGGATCCTCCGTCGCGGACGCGGAGAGCATCAAGCGCGTGGCGAAGCGGATCGTCGAGACGAAGAAGGCCGGCAACGACGTCGTCGTGGCGGTCTCGGCGATGGGCGACACCACCGACGAGCTCGTCGACCTCGCGCACCAGGTCACGCCGATCCCGGCCGGCCGCGAGCTCGACATGCTCCTGACCGCGGGGGAGCGCATCTCGATGGCGCTGCTCGCGATGGCGATCAAGAGCCAGGGCGTCGAGGCCTCGTCCTACACCGGCAGCCAGGCGGGCATGCTCACCGACGCCCAGCACGGCAAGGCCCGCATCGTCGACGTCACCCCGAAGCGCGTGCGCGAGGCCCTCGACGCCGGCCACGTGGCGATCGTCGCCGGGTTCCAGGGCTTCAACCGCACGACGGGCGAGATCACCACGCTCGGCCGTGGCGGATCGGACACGACCGCCGTCGCCCTCGCGGCCGCCCTCGACGCCGACATCTGCGAGATCTACACCGACGTCGACGGCATCTTCTCCGCCGACCCCCGCATCGTGCCCAAGGCGCGCAAGATCGACCGCATCACGAGCGAGGAGATGCTCGAGCTCGCGGCGTCCGGCGCCAAGGTCCTCTACATCCGAGCCGTCGAGTACGCCAGGCGGCACGGCGTCACCCTCCACGTCCGTTCGTCGTTCTCCAACGCCGAGGGCACCATCGTCTACAACCCTGCGAAGGGGGAAACCGTGGAAGAACCGATCATCACCGGCATCGCCGGAGACCTCTCCGAGGGCAAGATCACCGTCGTCGGCGTGCCCGACCAACCCGGCAAGGCAGCGGAGATCTTCACGATCGTGGCCCGTGCCGGCGCGAACATCGACATGATCGTGCAGAACGTGTCGGCGGCCTCGACCGGTCGCACCGACATCTCCTTCACGCTGCCGAAGGACCAGGGCCAGAACGTCCTGACCGCGCTCGGCGTCGCGAAGGCGGACATCGGCTTCGAGAGCATCCAGTACGACGACCAGATCGGCAAGCTCGCCCTGGTCGGTGCTGGCATGCGCACGAACGCCGGCGTGTCCGCGGAACTCTTCCGCGCGCTGCACCAGGCGTCGATCAACATCGAGATGATCTCCACGTCGGAGATCCGCATCTCGGTCGTCACCCGCGCCGACACCCTGAACGAGGCCATGCGCGTCGTGCACGAGGCCTTCGGCCTCGACGCCGACAGCGAGGCCGTCGTCTACGCCGGCACCGGCCGCTGACCCGCACCACCAGGAGCCACCCATGACCCGAGAACTCACCGTCGCCGTCGTCGGCGCCACCGGCCAGGTCGGCGCCGTGATGCGTCGCCTGCTCGAGGAGCGCGACTTCCCGGCCACCACCGTCCGCTTCTTCGCGAGTGCCCGGTCCGCCGGCACGACCCTGTCCTTCCGCGGGCAGGACATCGTGGTCGAGGACAGCGAGACCGCCGACCCGTCGGGCATCGACATCGCACTGTTCTCGGCCGGCGCCACCGCGTCCCGTGCGCTCGCGCCGCGGTTCGCCGCCGCCGGCGCCCTGGTGATCGACAACTCGAGCGCCTGGCGCATGGACCCCGACGTGCCGCTCGTCGTCAGCGAGGTCAACCCGCACGCCATCGACGCCGCGGGCAAGGGCATCGTCGCGAACCCGAACTGCACGACGATGGCGATCATGCCTGTGCTCAAGGTCCTCGACACCGAGGCCGGGCTGCAGCGCCTGGTCGCCACCACCTACCAGGCGGTCTCCGGCAGCGGGCTCGCCGGCGTCGAGGAGCTGCTCGGCCAGGCCCGTGCCGCACTCGACCAGGACACCGCGGCGCTCACCCAGGACGGCAGCGCCGTGCGCTTCCCCGAACCGGTCAAGTACGTCCGTCCGATCGCCTTCGACGTCATCCCGCTCGCCGGCAGCATCGTCGACGACGGCCTCGGCGAGACCGACGAGGAGAAGAAGCTCCGCAACGAGAGCCGGAAGATCCTCGAGCTCCCCGACCTGCTCGTCGCCGGCACCTGCGTCCGCGTCCCGGTCTTCACCGGCCACTCGATCTCCGTGCACGCCGAGTTCGCCCGGTCGCTGTCGCCGGAGCGCGCCACCGAGCTCCTCGCCGCGGCGCCGGGCGTCGAGCTGTCCGACGTGCCGACCCCGCTGCAGGCCGCCGGGCAGGACCCGACGTTCGTCGGGCGCATCCGCGCCGACCAGTCCGCTCCGGAGGGCCACGGCCTGGTCCTGTTCGTCAGCAACGACAACCTGCGGAAGGGCGCGGCGCTGAACGCCGTGCAGATCGCCGAGGTCGTGGTCGCGCGACGCGCGGTCGCCGCCTGACGGACGCACCCCCCTGACGGACGGGCGGCCCGGGGCCAGCTGGCACCGGGCCTCCCGTCCGTCATCGCGGAACCGTCTCGGTCACCCGCCGCGCTGTCAGCACCCGACGCTAGGATCGTCTGGTGGCAGTGAAGCAGGTGGACCCGATCGACGTCGTCCTCATCGGGGGCGGCATCATGAGCGCCACGTTGGGCGCCCTCATCCACCGGCTGGAGCCGTCGTGGAAGATCCGGGTGTACGAGCGCCTCGGCAGCGTCGCGCAGGAGAGCTCGAACCCGTGGAACAACGCGGGCACGGGGCACTCCGCACTCTGTGAGCTGAACTACACGCCGGAGCTGCCCGACGGCCGCGTGGAGATCACGAAGGCCGTCAACGTCAACGAGCAGTTCCAGGTCTCGCGGCAGTTCTGGTCGTTCCTCGTCGAGACCGGCACGCTGCCGGACCCGTCCAACTTCATCAACCCGACGCCGCACATCTCCTTCGTCTGGGGTGCGGACAACGTCGCCTACATGCGCGCTCGGTACGAGGCCATGAAGGACCACCCCCTGTTCGCCGGGCTCG
Organism: Curtobacterium sp. VKM Ac-1395; assembly: GCF_015350975.1. Taxonomy (GTDB): domain Bacteria; phylum Actinomycetota; class Actinomycetes; order Actinomycetales; family Microbacteriaceae; genus Curtobacterium. The sequence continues at coordinate 195,127 of NZ_JADKRX010000005.1, read as the reverse complement.
AGTTCAGCGACGACGCCGAGCAGATCCGCAAGTGGGCCCCGGCGCTCATCCCCGGCCGCAAGAAGGACCAGCCGATCGCTGCGACCTACTCGGCCGCCGGGTCGGACGTCGACTTCGGGTCGCTCACTCGGCAGCTCTTCGACCAGCTCGAGGTCGACGGCGTCGAGTTCGAGCCGAGCCACCGCGTGCGGAACATCAGCCGCGGCAAGGAGTTCGACGGCTGGGCGCTCGACGTCGTGAACGAGGTCGGCCGGTCCCCGCAGAAGATCGCGGCGAAGTTCGTCTTCGTCGGCGCCGGCGGTGGGGCACTGCAGCTGCTGCAGAAGTCCGGCATCCCGGAGATCCGCGGCTACGGCGGGTTCCCGGTGTCGGGGGAGTTCCTCCGCACCGACGACCCCGAGGTCGTCCAGAAGCACGCGGCGAAGGTCTACGGCAAGGCCAGCGTCGGCGCCCCGCCGATGTCCGTGCCGCACCTCGACACCCGCATCGTCGACGGCAAGGCCTCGCTGATGTTCGGCCCGTACGCCGGCTTCAGCCCCAAGTTCCTCAAGCAGGGATCGGTGCTCGACCTGTTCCGGTCGATCCGTCCGCACAACCTGCGCCCGATGCTCAGCGTCGCGTTCTCGAACTTCGACCTGCTGCGCTACCTGATCGGACAGCTGCTCGCGTCGAAGTCGACGAAGTTCGACGCCCTGCGCGACTTCATGCCGAGCGCCGAACCGGAGCACTGGCACAAGATCATCGCCGGGCAGCGCGTGCAGGTCATCAAGCCGGACAAGGACAAGGGCGGCGTCCTGCAGTTCGGGACCGAGGTCATCACGGCAGCGGACGGCTCCATCGCCGGGCTGCTCGGTGCGTCGCCCGGGGCATCGACCGCGGTGCCGATCATGCTCGGACTGCTGCGGAAGTGCTTCCCCGACCGCTGGGACCGCTGGGAAGACGCGGTCCGCGTGATGGTCCCGACGTACGGCAAGGACCTCGGCGCGGACGCGGCACTCGCCGACGAGACCCTCGGCCGCACGGCCGCGGTGCTCGGCCTGCACCACTGACGGGTCCCGGCGTGCCCTGACCCGCTCCGGGTTGCGCTGACCCGCCTCGGGTTGCGCCGCGTTCGAACGTGTGTTCGAATGGCGCCATGCGATGGAACGGGCAGGCGATCGACGCGTCGCTCAGTGACGCCCTGCCGGGGCTCGAGTCGAACAGCGGGTTCGTGCGGAGCGTCACGACGCCGGAGTTCGCGGGGGTCACCTTCCACGAGGTCCTGGCGAAGTCCGCACTGAACCGGGTCAACGGGGTGCAGGGGGACACCTGGGGGATGACGATCAACCCCTACCGCGGCTGCAGCCACGCCTGCGTGTACTGCTTCGCCCGGCCCACGCACACGTACCTGGAGTTCGACGCCGGCGCCGACTTCGACCAGCAGATCGTCGTGAAGACCAACGTCGCCGAGGTCCTGCGTCGTGAACTGGCGAAGCCGAGCTGGGACCGCCACCCGGTCGCGCTCGGCACCAACACCGACCCCTACCAGCGGGCCGAGGGCCGGTACCGCTTGATGCCCGGCATCATCGAGGCCCTGGCCGAGTCCGGCACCCCGTTCAGCATCCTGACGAAGGGCACGCTGCTCCGTCGGGACATCCCGCTCCTGGTCGAGGCCGCGCGCACCGTGCCGGTCGACGTGGCGATGTCCATCGCCGTGTACGACGACGACCTGCAGCAGTCCGTCGAGCCGGGCACCCCGACGACCTCGGCGCGCCTCGCGACGGTCCGTGCAGTGGTCGACGCCGGCCTGCCGTGCTCGGTGTTCCTGATGCCCGTGCTGCCGTACGTCACGGACACCATCGCCCACCTCGACGACGCGATCGGTCGCGCGGCGGCGGCCGGTGCCACGAGCCTGATGTACTCGGCCCTGCACCTGAAGCCAGGCGTCAAGCCCTGGTACATGGAGTGGCTGGCGCGCACGCACCCGGACCTCGTGCCCCGCTACCGCGCGATGTACCTCGACAACACGTACGCGCCGAAGGACTACCGCCGGTGGCTCGCCGAGCGCATCCCCCCGATCATGCGGGCACACGGCGTCGGACTCGGCCGGGTGGACCCGGCGACGGGCTCCATGGGGTTCTCCGACGGCCCGACGGACGTCCGACCGGTCGCGCTCGGCGTCGAGGGCCCCGGCAGCGACCGGGAGGCCGGCGTCTCACCGCTGAAGCGTGCCGACCCCGGGTGGGACCGCCGCCGCACCGGGATCTCGAACGGCGTGCCGACGCTGTTCTGACGCCGGTCCGGAGCGCAGTCCAGCACACCTTCGGGGGACATCGAACGTCAGACCCCTGCCGCTATCATCGAAGCAGTCGTCATCCGGTACCCGATCCGGGGTACACGACCGCGTCGATGGTGGTTGGATCGTGGGCGGCGCTCCCTGGCTCCCGGAAGGAGACGCACCGTGCTCGGCATCCCCACGCATCTCGCTCCGCGAGTGAACGCGTGGTCGACCGTGCGGGCCTTCCACGCCGCCGCGGTCGGGTCGCTGCTGGCCGCCGCGGTGACGCTCCTGCTCTTCGTCCTGACCGACACCGACGTGCGGGTGGTGGGAGCACTGGTCGCCCTGCTGCCGATGCTCGGGATGATCGGCGTCCACGTGCAGTTCGGCACGTGGCGCTCCGCGATCGCCTTCCTGCTCGTCGGCGGGGTCTGCGTCTGGTGGTTCTCGGTCGTCGTGCAGCGGGACATCGCGGTGCCGTGGGTGACGTCGTACCTGCTCTCGCTCGTGGTCGTGCCGCTCGTGTTGGTCGGCGGCGCCGGTGCGGTCCCCGGTCGTGTGGTCCTGTGGTCCGTCGGCGGGTTCGCCGTCGGGCGGATCGCGACGGGCATCGCCAGCGCGCAGACCGGCGGGCCCGGACACCCGCTCGTGCTCGCGTGGATGACGCTGGCGTTCGTCGCCGGCATCGTCCTGGTCGGCGGACGCAGCACCGCCCGGTCGCAGCGCGTCCAGCCCGAGCTCCTGCGTTCCGCGCGCGAGGAGCGCGTGTCCGCGTACCGCGCCGGCGTCGAGTCCGAGGCCTCCGCGATCCTGCACGACACCGTCCTGAACCACCTGGGGGCGATCGCCCTCGCGCCCGACGGCCCGATGGACGAGCAGCTGGCCCGGACGGTGGACGCCGACTTCGCGATGCTCACCGGCAGGGCCTGGTTGGCGAGCGAGCAGCACGACACCGGTGACAGCGCCGCGGTCGACGCCTTCGAACACGTGGTCGAGGAACACCGGGCCGAGGGGCTGCACGTCCTGGTCACGGGGGACCCCGCCGCGCTCGCCCGACTCGAGTCCCCGTCCCTGACCGCGCTCGTCCGGGCGGTCGGTGCCTGCCTGGCGAACGTCCGGAAGCACGCCGGCACCGACTCCGCTGAGGTGAGCGTGTTCGACGACGGCGCCGCCTGCACCGTGATGGTCGTCGACGACGGCCGCGGCTTCGACGAGCAGCAGACCGGCGCCGACCGGATGGGCCTGCGCAACTCCGTGCGCGAGCGCATCGGTCGTGTCGGCGGTGACGTCCAGGTGTGGACGTCGCCCGGCAGCGGCACGAGCGTGATGATGTCCGTGCCGTACGCCACTGCCCCGAGTCCCGTGCGGGTCATCGGCCACGGCGACACCGACGGCCTGCAGGAGTCCGCGTGAGGGGCACCAGGACCGCGCAGCAGTACGACCCGCTCGGCGCGATGGGGTCGCGGCCACTCGCCGTCGTCCTCGGTGCCGTGGGGGTGCTCTGGGCGATCGTCGTGTCGGTCTTCGACCGTGACGTCCTCGGCAGTCCCACCCTCAGCGCCGTCGCGGTGCTCCTGGTCGCGGCGTCCACCGCCGTCGTGATCGTCGCGTCCAGTCCCTTCCGCGCGCCGTTCCCGCGCTGGGCCTTCGTCGCACACGTCGCGCTGCTCGGCACCGCCGTCGTCGCGAGCGTCGCCGCGCAGTGGGGCCCCGACCGCAACGCGCTGAACGACTTCATGTCCCTGCTGACCGCCACCGGGATCGTGATGGTCGCGCCGTACCGGCCGTGGCTCGACCTCGTCGTGGGCGGCGTGGTGCTCGCCGCCGTCGACGCCGTGACCTGGGGTGTCGCGGCGACCGTCTTCCCGCACGCGGTGCCCGTCGCGGTGTCGGCGTTCCTGGCCGCCGCCCCGACCCTCGTGCTGACCGTCGCCGCCGTGGTCTTCGCGTGGACGTTCGCAGGCCTCGCCGAACGCGTGCAGATCCGCGCGGGGTCGTACTCCGTCGAGCGTGCCGAGCGCGACGGCATCGCGGAGAGCGTCCAGCAGGACCGCTCCTCGATCCTCGCCGAGGACGTCGCGCCGTTCTTCGCCGAGCTCCGCACCCGCGAGACGATCACCGACGCCGACCGGGCCCGAGCGCGCTCGATCGCCGACGGCATCCGCCGCGTGATGGTCGCCGACGCCGACCGCACCTGGCTGCAGCAGGCGGTCCGCGCCGAGGGCGGGGCAGCGGCCACGATCAACGACCCCGACGGGCTCATCGCCGCGCTCGACGCCGACCAGCGCACCGTCGTCCGGACGTTCCTGCGTGCCGTGCTCCGAGCCTCCACCGTCGATCCGGCCGGCTTCCACGCCACGGTCGCGCGCCGACCCGACGACCGTGTCGACGTCACGTTCGAGGCCGTGGTGGCCGACTCCGACGTCGGCATCCACCGTGCCTTCGACCCCTACCTCGCCGTCCTCCGCGTGACGTTCCCGGACCTCGACGTCGCCGTCCGTCCGTCCGCCCTCGCATTAAGGTTCTCCTATGACCAGCACTGACCCGAACAGGCTCTCGGAGGGCATGCCAGCCCTGCCGAACCCCGGATCGCGCCGTGTACGACTGGCCATCCTCGACGACCACGAGGTCCTGCTCGACAGCCTCTCCAGCTGGATCGCCGTGAACGCCTTCGACTTCGACCTGGCCCTCACCGCGCACACCTGGCTCGAGATGGTCCACAGCGACAGCTTCCCGACCGACCTGGTGTTCCTCGACTTCCAGCTCAAGGAACCCGTCTCGATCGAAGCCCGCGTGCGCACCTGCCGTGCCGCCGGCGCGAAGGTCGTCGTGCTCTCGAGCCTCGACACCCGCGAGTCCCGCGACCGAGCCCTCGCCGCCGGCGCCTCGGCGTTCCTGTCGAAGTCGCTGCCGATGCGCGAGGTCATGGACGTCGCCCGTGACGTCATGGGCGTCGCCCGCGAGACCCCGCCGCAGCGCGAGTGGCGTCCGCTGCCGACCGGTGCGACGGCGCACCAGCGACCCAAGCTCAGCCACGGCGAAGAAGAAGCCCTGCGGCTCTACGTGTCCGGGTACTCCACGAACGAGGTCGCCGCGCAGATGAACGTGCAGTACGAGACCGCCAAGACCTACCTGCGCCGCGTGCGCGAGAAGTACGCCAAGGTCGGTCGTCCGGCGTCGAAGAAGTCCGACCTGATCCGTCGTGCGGCGGAGGACGGCTTCCTCTCCTAGTGGCCAAGCTCTACTTCCGCTACGGGGCCATGAACAGCGGCAAGAGCACGGGCCTGCTGCAGGCTGCGTACAACTACGAGGAACGCGGCCAGCGGGTGCTCCTGGCCAAGCCCGGCGTCGACACGAAGGGCGACCGTGAGATCGTCTCCCGGCTCGGGGTCACGCGGCAGGTCGACGTCGTGTTCGCCGCCGAGGACGACGTCCGCACCGCCGTGGCCGCGGCCGGAGCCGTCGATCCCGCCTCCGCCGAGCTCGACGGCATGGTCCGCCCGGTGAGCTGCGTGCTCGTCGACGAGGCCCAGTTCCTCACGCCGCACCAGGTCGACGACCTGCTGCGCATCGCGGTGCTCGACGACGTCCCCGTGATCGCCTACGGCATCCGCACGGACTTCCGCACCGAGGCCTTCCCGGGCAGCCGACGCCTGCTGGAGCTCGCGCACTCGCTCGAGGAGCTCAAGACCATCTGCCGCTGCGGCCGCAAGGCGGTCTTCAACGCCCGCAAGGTCGACGGCGCCTTCGTGTTCGACGGCTCGCAGGTCGCCATCGACGGCGTCGACGTCGAGTACGAGTCCCTCTGCGCCAACTGCTACCTCACGGAGTCGGGCGGTCGCCTCGACGGCGACCTCGGCTGACCGGTCGCGCCACGACTCCACGTCCCGGACGGGAGGCTCGGTGCCGGACCGGTGCCGGGCCTCCCGTCCGTCGTCGTGCGCGCCCGCCGCGGAATGTCGGCGCCGCAGCGCGCGTTCCACCCTGCATGAGCGACGCTTCCCTGCACCTGTCCGTCCTCGACCTGGCGACCCGCGAGTACGGCCAGTCCAACACCCAGGCCCTGCAGGGGTCCATCGACATGGCCGTGCATGCCGAGGGCCTCGGCTACGAGCGCTTCTGGGTCGCCGAACACCACGGCATGCCCGGGATCACCTCCTCGGCCCCCGCCGTCCTCCTGAGCGCCGTGGGCGCCGCCACGAAGACGATCCGCATCGGCTCCGGTGGTGTGATGCTGCCGAACCACGCGCCGCTCGTCGTCGCGGAGCAGTTCGGCACGCTCCGGGCGCTCTACGGCGACCGCGTCGACCTCGGCCTCGGGCGTGCCCCGGGCACGGACGGCGCGACCGCGATGGCGCTCCGCCGCACGGACCGGCTCGACGTGGACGACTTCCCCGAGCGCCTCGCCGACCTCATCGGCTTCTTCACCGGCATGGACGCCGAGAACCCCCTGTCCCGCATCCGCGCGGTGCCCGGCTACGGCGACGTGCCGGAGTTCTGGCTGCTCGGGTCCTCCGGGTACAGCGCCCAGGTCGCCGGTGCGCTGGGCATCTCGTTCGCGTTCGCCCACCACTTCGCCTCCGACAACACCGAGGCCGCGCTCGCGCTCTACCGGGACTCGTTCCGGCCGTCGCGCTTCCGCTCGGAGCCGAACGCGCTCATCGGCGTGCAGGTCGTCACGGACGAGGACCCCGCCGTCGTCGACGAGCAGTCCGCCCCCGGCATGATCTCGTTCATCCGGATGCGCCAGGGCATCAAGCCCGAGCCCGTCTCGATGGACGAGGCCCGCGCCTACCAGTTCAGTGACCTCGAGCGCCGGTTCATCGCTGCCCGCACCGAGCGTCAGGCGTACGGCACGGCTGACCAGGTCGCCGACAAGATCAACGCGCTGGTGGAGTCCACCGGGGCGAACGGCGTCATCGTGGCACCGGGTGCCGCCCAGGCGCGGTACCGGCACCAGGCGCTCGACGTCGTGGCGTCGCTGCACGCAGCCGGCCGCCTGGTCCGGCGCTCGGTCGCGGTCGCGTAGGGGACGCGCGGCACTCGCGCCGCGCACGTCGAGGGAGCAGGAACCGTCGGGTCCGGTGGACCGACTCGACGGTTCCTGCTCCCTCGTTCGTCGGCCGGGAGGCTCGGCTCCGCTGAGCAGACCGAGTTACGTGGCCGTCGCCACGGCCGGTGCCGGGTGCGGAACCACGAAGGCCCGGGTCCTGATGGACCCGGGCCTTCTCGTGTCGGGGTGACAGGATTTGAACCTGCGACCTCCTCGTCCCGAACGAGGCGCGCTACCAAGCTGCGCCACACCCCGAGGTGTGTTGGCCGCTCCGCGGAGCGACCCATGAAGTCTAGCGGATGATCGACGTGCTCACGACCACGCGGCGACCGCTCGGGCGCGTCGTGGTCAGGCGGTCCGGGCAGTCAGGGTGACCACGACGGCCTCGGGGCGGACGGCGAAGCGCACGGGTGCGTAGATCGACGTCCCGAGGCCGGCGGACACGTTCAGCCATGCCCAGTGCGTCCGGTTCTGCCACTGGTGCAGACCGCTGGCGTACCGGCGGGGGAGGTCGCTGTTCGTGACGAGCGCACCGACGCCGGGGACCGCGACCTGTCCACCGTGGGTGTGCCCGGCGAAGACGACGTCAGCACCCTGCGTGACGAAGGCGTCGAGGACCCGGCGGTAGGGCGCGTGCGTGACGCCGATGGAGACCGGCGCGGGGCCGTCCTCGTCCTCGGACCACGGGACCTCGCCGCGCATCTCGTCGACGTTCGTCGGGAGGACGTCGAGGCGGTCCCAGTCGCGGTGGGCGTCGGAGGTGCCGAAGAGCTCGAAGCGCGAGCCGCGGACCTCGATCGCTCGCGCCTTGTCGTTGAGGTCGAGCCAGCCGAGCGACTCGAAGAACGCCGTCTGCCGCTCGATGTCGAGGTCGACCGCGCGGGCCTTGGCGTGCATCGCACTCGGGCCACCGAAGTACTTCAGCGGGTTGCGCGGGGAGGGGCCGTAGAAGTCGTTCGACCCGTAGACGAACGCCCCGGGCACGCCGCGGAAGGGCTCGAGCGCATACTCCACCGCGGTGTTGGCGGTCTCGTGTCCGAGGTTGTCGCCGGTGTTCACGATGAAGTCGGGCTCGACCAGGCTGAGGTCGCGCAGCCACTGCTGCTTGTCCGCCTGCCACGGGGCCATGTGGATGTCCGAGAGGTGCAGGACGACCACGTCACGAGCACCCGGCGGCAGGACCGGGACGGTCTCCCACCGGATGCCGAACCGCCGACGCTCGACGAGCGCGCCCCAGGCCGCGGAGCCCGCACCGACGACGGCGCCGGCCGCGAGGACCCCCAGGCCGGCGCGGCCAGCCGTCACTTGCAGCCCTTCCCGGGCTTGCCGTCCTTGTTGCCGAAGAGCTGCAGGGTGATGCCCGTGTCCTTCGACGCGTTGGTGCCGGGGCCCGGGTCCGAGCTCGCGACGCGGCACTCGTTCTTGCCGTCGCCCTTCGCGAACTGCTCGGACACCCCGACGTTGCCGAAGCCGGCATTCGAGAGCGTCGAGCGAGCGCCGCCGACCGACTTGCCGCCGACGTCGGGGACCGTGGCCTGCGAGCCGTCGGACGTGTAGACCGTCACGCTCGAGCCCTTCGAGAGGGCCGAACCAGCGCCGGGCGAGGTCGAGAGGACGGAACCAGGAGCGCCGCCACCCGGCTGCGTGCCGCCGTCCACGTAGGTGAAGCCGGCACCGGCGAGCGTCGCGCGAGCCTGGTCACCGCTCTGGCCGACGACGTTCGGCAGCGTGATGCTGTTGCCACGGATGGCCGAGGGCGTCGGGGCTTCGAACTGGCCACCCGGGTACTGCGAGTTCACGATGCTCTGGGCCTGACGCCACAGCGAGGTGCGCGACAGCGAGTACAGCCCCTGGGGACCTGCGACGCGACGGAGGCTCTGCTTGGTGCCGTCAGCGCGGCCCTCGATGTTGCCGAGCCAGGTCGCCGTGGCGATCTTCGTGCTGGACCCGACGAGCCAGATCTGGTCGGCGTCGTCCGTCGTGCCGGTCTTGCCGAACTCGTCGAAGCCGTCCGGGGTGCGGGCGCCGCCGGCGGTGCCGATGGTCATCGTCTTCTTCATCGCGTAGATCGCGGTCTTGGCGACGGTCGGGTCGATGGCCTGCGTGCAGTCCTTCGGCTGCCCGCCGAGGGACTTGCCGTCGGCGTTGGTGATGTTGTCGATCGCGATCGGGCGGCAGAACGTGCCGTTGTTGGCGATGCCGGCGTACGCGGCGGCCATCGTCAGCGGGGCGATGTAGTTCGTCCCGAGGACGGCCGACGGGTTCAGCTCGATCTCGTTCGTCGTGGGCTTGGACATGTCGTCGCCGTAGCCCGCGAGGGGCGTGCGCGGCTTCGCGAGGTGCACGCCGAGGCTCTCCGCGGTCTTCCGGATGTCGCAGTAGTCGAGCTTCTGCGCCATGTTGACGAACGCGACGTTGACGGACCGGTAGGTGGCGCTCTCGACGGTCATGTTGCCGCCTTCACCGGCCGAGTCGTTCTTCGGCTGGTAGATCGGCGAGATCCCGGACGTGGAACCACAGACCCGGTACGACGTGAACCCGCGGGGGGTCCCGCTCACGGTCTCGTTCAGGCCGTGGCCGTTCTGCAGCCAGTTCAGGAGCGTGAAGGCCTTGAAGGTCGATCCGGTCTGGAAGCCCTCACCGCCGCCGTACTGGGAGTCGACGTTGAAGTTGATGCCGGTGTCCGTCGCCGGGGCGCAGGCGTTCGGGTCGGCGCCCTGCTTGCCGCAGCTGATGAGCTGGTTGTAGTTCTTGTTCTGCACCATGGTCACGATGCGTCCGGTGTCGGCCTCGACGGAGTCGATCGTGCCACCGAAGTTGAAGCGGGCCTCGGTGTTCGGCGCGTAGGCGTTGATCAGGTCCTTCTGGGCCGAGTTCAGGTCGAGGCTCAGCGTCGTCTGGATCGTGTAGCCACCGTTGCGCCAGGCGGCGTCCCGCTGCTTCTGCGTCGAGCCGAGCTGCGACATCTCACGCACGACCTGCACGGCGTAGTCGCAGAAGAACTGCGAGCCGTTGCCGGCAGCGGCCTTGCAGCCCTGGTTCGGCGCCGTGAGGTGCACGTAGTCCGCCGGCTTGGACGCGAGGGCCTCGTCGAGCTGCTCACGCGTGAGGTGCTTCTGCGCGTACATGCTCTTGAGGATGACGTCGCGACGAGCCACGTTGGCGTCGTAGAACTTCGGGTCGGACAGGTTGCGGCTGTTCGGGGACTGCACGATCGCCAGGATCGAGGCTGCCTCTGCCGGGGTGAGGTCGGTCGCGCTCTTGTTGTAGTAGTGCTGCGCCGCGGCCTGCACGCCGTAGGTCTGGTCGCCGAAGTAGGCGATGTTGAGGTACCCGGTGAGGATCTGCTGGTGCGAGTACCGCTTGGCGAGGCCGATCGCCAGCTTCATCTCCTCGAGCTTGCGGGAGATCGTCTGCTTGACGGCTTCGTTGTAGGCCTTGTCGCGTTCCTCTTGCGTGGGGAGCTCGAGGGCCTGCTGCATCTTGATGTTGCGGACGAGCTGCATCGTCAGCGTGGAACCACCGCCGGACTCACCCAGTCCGCCGGCGAGCGACCCGACACCGGCACGCACGAGCGAGGTCATGTCGACGCCACCGTGGTCGTAGAAGCGCTTGTCCTCGCCGTCGATCGCGGCGTTCTTCAGCTGGTCGCTGATCTGGTCGAACTTGAGCTCCTGGCGGTTCTGGTCGTAGACCGTCGCCAGGTGCACGGGCTGTCCGCCCTGGTAGGCGAGGACCTCGTTGCGCTGCGGCAGGTCACCGAGCTCGATGTACTCGGGCAGTGACTCGAACACACCGATCGTCGAGGTCGTCGTGACACCGGCGACCGCGATCGCCGGGGTGACCCCGATGGTGACCAGGAGGCCGGCGAGCACGCTGAAGCCGGTGAAACCGATGAAGGCGCCGACTGCAGAGACGGGCTTGGTCCGCGATGCAGACGTCTTCTGGGCAGACATAGGATGCAGCCTAAACGACACCCACGACTGAAAGGCTGGCAAGGAACCGCATGACTCGATGGGAGTACTTCACCACGCCCTTGATGATCCACAACACCACCGCCATCCTCAACAACTACGGGGACGAGGGCTGGGAACTGGTCCAGATCGTCACCGGTCCCGAGGGCGGGCTCGTCGCCTACCTGAAGCGTCCGAAGGCCCAGGCGTGAGCGTCTCCGACCGCCTCGCGGAGCTCGGGCTGACGATCCCCGCGGTCGCCGCGCCCGTCGCCGCCTACGTCCCAGCGGTCGTCACCGGCCGGTACGTCCAGACGGCGGGCCAGCTGCCGTTCGTCGACGGCTCGCTGCCCGTCACCGGCAAGGTCGGCTCGGACGTCGACGCCGCGACCGCCACGGCGCAGGCCCGCCAGGCCGCGCTCAACGGGCTCGCGGCCGTCGCCTCGGTCGCCGGGTCGCTCGACCGGGTCGCCCGGGTCGTGAAGGTCACGGTCTTCGTGGCGTCGCACCCGTCCTTCACGGGCCAGCCCGGGGTCGCGAACGGTGCCTCCACCCTCATCGGTGACGTCTTCGGGGAGGCAGGCGTCCACGCGCGCAGTGCCGTCGGCGTCGCCGTGCTCCCGCTCGACGCGCCCGTCGAGGTCGAGCTGGTCGTCGAGCTGGCCGACTGACGGACCGTCAGCCGCGGACCGAACGCGAGCAGGGCCTCCCGTCTGGACTGACTGGAGGCCCTGCTCGCGTTCCGCGGTCTACATCAGATCAGCGATGGTCGCCATGATCGTCGGGTCGGCCAACGTGGTCGTGTCGCCGATGCGGCGGCCCTCGGCCGCGTCGCGGAGCAGCCGGCGCATGATCTTGCCGGACCGCGTCTTCGGGAGCTCCGGCACGACCACGACCTGGCGGGGCTTGGCGATCGCGCCGATCCGGGTCCCGACCCAGGCACGCAGCTCGGCGGCGACGGCCTCGCGGTCGGCGCCCTCCGCTGCCTCGGTCGTCAGGATCACGAACGCGACGATGGCCTGGCCGGTCGTCTCGTCGGCTGCCCCGACGACGGCCGCCTCGGCGACGCCCTCATGGCCGACGAGTGCCGACTCGATCTCCGCGGTGGAGAGGCGGTGGCCCGACACGTTCATCACGTCGTCGACGCGGCCCTGCACCCAGATGTCGCCCTGGCCGTCGAGCCGGGCGCCGTCGCCGGCGAAGTAGCGGCCGGGGAAGCGGTCCCAGTACGTCTCGACGAAGCGGTCCGGGTCGCTCCAGATGCCGCGCGCCATCGACGGCCACGGTTCGGTGATGGTGAGGTAGCCGCTCTCGCCCGGGTCGGCGCGGTTGCCGTCCTCGTCCACGATCTCGGCGACGATGCCCGGCAGCGGCGTCTGCGCTGCGCCCGGCTTGAGCTTCGTGACGCCGGGGAGCGCGGAGATCATGATCGCGCCGGTCTCGGTCTGCCACCAGGTGTCGACGATCGGGGTGCGGTCGTGGCCGATGACCTGCCGGTACCAGTGCCAGGCCTCGGGGTTGATCGGTTCGCCGACGCTGCCGAGCAGGCGCAGCGACGACAGGTCGTGTGCGTCGGGGACCTGTCGGCCGGCCTTCATCGCGGCGCGGACCGCGGTCGGGGCCGTGTAGAGGACGGTGACGCCGTACCGGTCGACGAGGTCCCACCAGCGGCCGGGCTTCGGCTCGTCCGGGGTGCCCTCGTAGAGGACCTGGGTCACGCCGTTGGCGAGGGGCCCGTAGACGACGTACGTGTGTCCGGTGATCCAGCCGATGTCGGCGGTGCACCAGTAGACGTCCTTCTCCGGGTGCATGTCGAAGACGTTCTTCTGCGTGTAGGCGGCCTGGGTGAGGTACCCGCCCGAGGTGTGCACGATGCCCTTCGGCTTCCCGGTCGTGCCCGAGGTGTACAGGATGAAGAGGGGGTTCTCGGCCGGGAAGGCCTTCGGTTCGTGGTGGTCGTCCGCCGCCGCCAGCTCGTCGTGCCACCACCGGTCGCGGTCGTCGTGCCAGTCGATGGCGTTCTCGCCGCGCCGGACGACCAGGACGTGCTCGACGCTGTCCGTGCCCTCGCCCTGCAGCGCCTCGTCCACCGCGGGCTTGAGGGCCGCGACGGCCCCGCGCCGCCAGCCGCCGTCCGCCGTGACCACGAGCTTCGCGCCGGCGTCCTCGATACGGGCGCGGAGGCTCTCCGCGCTGAACCCGCCGAAGACCACCGAGTGCACGGCGCCGATGCGGGCGACGGCGAGCATGGTGACGACGGCCTCCGGGATGAGCGGGAGGTAGACGACCACACGGTCGCCCTGGCCGACGCCGAGGTCCGTGAGCATGTTCGCCGCGCGCTGCACGTCGGCGGTCAGCTCGGCGTACGTGATCCGGCGGGTGTCACCGCGGGCGCCCTCGAAGTGGATCGCGACCCGGTCGCCGTTGCCCGCGCGGACGTGGCGGTCCAGGCAGTTCTCCGCGACGTTGAGGGTGCCGTCGTCGAACCACGTCGCGAACGGTGCGCCCGACCAGTCGAGCGTCCGCGTGAACGGCGTGCGCCACTCGAGGAGCTCCCGCGACTGGTCCGCCCAGAACTGCTCGCGGTCCGTGCCGGCAGCGGTGTGCAGGTCCTCGTGCGCGACGGCGTCGGCGACGAACTCCGGTGTCGGGGGGAACGTGGGCGAGTCGTCGTGCCGTGCGTCGTCGCCCGCATGGGGTGCGTCGCGTGCGTCGCGTGCGTCGTCGCCTCGGGGGTCGACCTGGGTCGGAGTGGACATCGATGTCCTTTCGCGTCGGTGCGTCCGGTGTGCACACGGAGACTACCGCTCGGCCGGAGGGGGAGGTGCGTCGTGCAATGGGCGGTTCTGCAGGGCGAGGTGGGGGTGGCGCCGGGGGTCCGCGCTGGTTGACGTGGGCGGTTCGTGCGCGTGTCGATCAGGCCGGTGTGGGCGGTTCGCGTTCGTGTCCGTCCGGCCGGTGTGGGCGGTTCGTGCGCGTGTCCGTCGTACGCCCTCGGCGGACACGCGCCGGATGCGCGACATGGGTTGCCCCGGATGCCCCGACGTGGGGTACAGTGGTGCTTGCCGGACTCGTTTCCGGCGGCATCGGATCGGATTCCCCCCAATCCTCCGGTGTCCTGGCGGCACCTGTTCCCCCCAACCGGTGCCGCCTCTTCTTTTTCCCGGACGCGATCGACGCCTTCCGGGGGCTGCCACGGCCCAGGAGTCCGGGTCGATCCGCGCGGTGACGCGGAACGGTGGACAGACCGGTACATGTCGACGCATACACCACCACTGACCGACCGGTGGTACATCGGTGGAACGACTCCGTCGGGAAGCGGGCGTGCCCGGGTTCTCGGGCCCGCAGGGAGCATGACTCCGCCCCGAGGCCGAGCGGGGTACGTCGGCACTGAACGGGGTACAAAACGTCTCGTTGCCAGGAGAGCCACAGGGCCTCCACAGAGCCCTGCATGGTCCGGCATGGCCGCATCGGGACCGCCTAGCGTGCCCGCATGCACCGCCACCGCGCCGACGCCCCGCCGTTCCTGCCTGGGTCGACCCCGCCCGTCCGGGTCCGCAGCGGGACCGACACGCTGGAGTTCGAGGAGCTCGCGCCGTTCGTGCTCGACGACACCGTGACCGACGTCCTCGTCCAGGGCGGCGTGTCGGTGTGGGTCGACCGTGGCACGGGACTCGTGGACGCCGGGCTCCGGGTCGACGAGACCCGGACCCGGGAACTCGCGACCCGGCTCGTCGCGCTCGGCGGCCGGCACGTCGACGAGTCGAAACCAACTTTTTGACAGATTTCTGACCTGGGAGTTTCACTTTTTCTCGAATTCCCGCGGTGCAACTGGGTCAGCGGATCGCCGAGGCCTCCCGCAGGCCCCTGGCCAGGGTCCCGAGGTCGGGCACGTGTGCCCAGGGTGTCACGTTCGGCCCGGTGCCTGTCGGAAGGGTGCACCACGCCCGCAGGTTCTCCAACTGCACCGTCGTCTGACCAAACTTCGGTGTGTGACCAGCAGGCAGGACGGGCGGCTGCACCTCGAGGAACGCGAACAGCGCCTTCTCCATCCCGGTCGGCCCGATTCCTGGCCCGATCGAGGCGACGGCGTGCGAGCATCGCGGGCAGAGGTATCCGTACAGGTCGTCCGGCCGGCGCCTACCTCCAAGCAAACCGGAGTCAGCGGCCCGCAGCGGCCCCCAGACGTACTCGACCTGGTTCCGCATCGCGGACACCGCTCCGACGCCGCACAGGAGGCATCCGCGCATCGCGGTGCGGAACTCGGTTCCCTCGGGTGGTCCCACGAGACGAGGGCCGTCCGTGAGGTCCGCGAGCATCTCGCCGTAGGCCTTGCGGAAGGACTCGATGACGTCGTTCGACACGTGCCGCCAGCGAGCGCCGGTCGGCTTGTGGGCGTCGTGCCGGATGGTGGGCGTGATCGCGGAGGACCACCGCGCCGTGCCGCCGAGCGGGCGGAAGTGACGCATCGCGGTCCGGACGCTCTTCTGCCCACCCTTCACCACCGAGCGCCAGTCCATCCCGGCGACCTCCGGCACGAGCAACATCGCCTCGAAGGCCAGGGTCGCGTACCAGCGGTCTCCGAGTGACCGAGCCAGCGACGGGTAATCATCGACGAGGTCTGCCGCTGCTGCGTTCCGCGTCCGGCACCGCGCGCACTGGGTCACCTGCACCTCGAAGGGCTGGATCGTCTCGACGCGGACGTACGGAGCGCCGCCGCTGACCGGGAAGGCGCGCTCGCGCTCGGTCGCCGTCAGCACTTCGACAGGGCCGTCCGGCGGGCTCACGAGCATGCCGCAGTCCCGGCAGGGGAGACCCGCCTCGCCGCTCTCGTCGGTGACCGTTCCGTTTGACAGGAAGTGCGCCCACTGCGTGGGGGTCAGTGCGGGCATCATCGACGCTTCCGATCGGTGTTCTTGGGCCTCCCGCCGCCTGCGCGGAGACTCGTGACTTGACTGACCGCGGCGGCGGGAGGGGTCTGGGGCTGCGTTGCGCGAACGCGGGCTGCGAGAGCCGCTGCCTGCTCTTGCAGTGTGGCTTCGGCGCGGGCGTTGAACCGCTTGGCCCACGCTGGCGGCTCCGCCTCGAACCGAGTCGGTTCGGTGATCGCGGCGAACGGGTCGGCGTGATCCGGCGTGCCGTGGCCGTGCGAGTGTTTGCCGCAGTTGCAGGAGAACTCCTGTCGAACGACGCCATCCCGGTCCACCCGGATCCGACCCTGCCAGCGCTTCTCAGCTGAAGCGAGAGGCTGAATTTCCGCCAACTTCTGCTCGCGGGCACGTTCGCCCAGAAGTCGCCTGGTCTCGGCGTCGCGACCCTGCTCGTCATCCTGCTGGGCCTGCTGCGAGTGGACCGCGTCGGCGTGCGTCACCCGCACGAAGCGCGGCTGTGCGGGGCTCATCGGGCAGCCCTGACGGGGTGGCGGTTGGGGTGGCGTCGATCCGGGGCGGTCTTCGACTCAGGCAGCGTGAGCGCCGGGCTCGGCAGCCCGCGCGGGCCGGGAGCCGGGATCGAGATGCTGAGGCCCTTCTCGAAGCGGTATCGGCAGAACCCACGTGCTTCGAGGAAGCAGTAGACGCTCGGCTGTGCGGCGCATTGAGGGCACGCGATGGACAGGGCGTTCTCGACCCGCTGTCGTGTGAGCGCCAGGCTGCGTCGGGTCCGGAGCTCGTTCTCGATGTCCAGCGGGTCGCGAGTCGCGTCGGTCTTGGTAGGGGGCATGGATCGGCCTTCGATCTCAGGCGAGGCCCTACCGAAGCGCCGAAGCGCGCCATCCGCGTACGTCAGCGCTGAACTGCTCAGCGCCCTGCCCACACCGTACTACTGTTGTAGGCACGGTTTCGACCTATAGTAGGCAGCGATTGGCGACGCTCGATCTGGGTGCCCGACTCCATGCGGTACGCGGCCGCAAGCGCTGTGCAGTGGGAACGACCACAGTGCTCGGGTCGGGCTCCCTGACCGGGCGTCGACTTTCCGACGAAGGAGCATCCATGAGCGAGCAGCAGAAGACCACCCAGACGATGACGGCACGGACCCAGACGTTCTCGTACCAGCCGTCCCGAACCGCCCTCGCCACGAGGTCGTGGACCGCTGTTCAGCGCGTCACCGATCCCGACGCGCACCGAGCGGCCGTCAACCAGCACTTCGACCGATTCGGCCCCGCGTTCGGCGGCTCCGGACGCTGAGCCGTAGCGGGTTTCGGGTTTCGGGTTTCCTAGGGGAGTTCTCCGAACTCCACTCCCTAGGAACCCGAACACCCGCAACTCGGCTGCTCCGAACTCAGGCGGATTCTGGGGCGACCAGGGACCAGACGAACCCCTGCCCTTTGCGATCCTTCCGCACCTCCCCGTCCTGCTCCATCCGCCTGAGGATCGCCGCGTGCTCGGTGTAGGCCTCGCCAGTCCCGCACACCGCCCGCGTGTATGTGTCCTGCCGCGCGGCTGTCAGTGCGGCGATCTGGTCGCGCAGGTAGCGGCGCTTGTCGTCAGGCGACGGCTGAGCCTCCTGAGCCCGGTCTCTCGCGACTCCCGAGGGGTCGAGCCGGAGCCGCCCGTCCTCGCCCACGACGACCGGCGTGGGACCGATTGCGGGCGCGTGGAGCCGTGGCACCGTCCGGAATCGGCGCAGCGCCCGGGGGTTCACGTAGGGCTCGTTCGCGTCGTACGTCCACAGCCCGTCCTGCCCGGCCATGGACTCGACGCCGTTCATCAGGTAGCCGTTCTTCATCCCTGTGTGGCCCGTCGGGAGTCCGTTCGGCACGTCCACCGACTTCAGCAGCCTGCGGAACTCCGAGTACCACCGGCCGTACCGTGTGGTGTCGCTGTTGAGGATGGCCGTCACCCCATCCACGATCAGCGTCAGGGGAGGCCCCGCCACTCGTGCAAGCCCCAGCAGCTCGAACTCCCAGCGGTCGTAGACGTCCCGCTTCGTGAGGTCGAACGTGTCGGCACCTCCTGCGGCTTCGAGGTGCACGACGAACAACATCGACCCCGTCCCGTCGTCGTCCGGGTCGAGGTAGAACGGGTACGGGTCGCCCTCGGCGTCGTACTCGAGGCCGGTCGCGAGCAGAGCCTCGTGCATGTCCGCCTCGGGGTTCTCGGCGTTCACGAGCACGATCGGGCGCGCCCGCTCTTCCGGTGTCACGTTCACGGGCTCGAAGTGGTCGAGGAACCTCCGGCCGGCGATCACGAGGGAAGCGGTGAGGTCGCAGACGAGCAGCGACTTCCCGACCTTCGGCGGTCCACCGAGCATCGGCACGGAGTGGTGGTGCCAGAGCCCCGGGATGTAGGGCCGCACGGCGCCGCTGGGACGGCTCGCGAAGGCGCTGGGCAGGCCTTCGTACGTGCGAAGGATACTGGCGCGCTCGTAGTTCGTCTGAGCCGGGCTCAGTTGGTCAGCGTCGCGCCAGAAGGTGCCCTCAGCGAGGATCTTGCGGCGTTCGTCCGCGGCCTCCGGGGTGAGCTGTGACCACTCGTAAGCCCAGCCGGTCCGGTCAGGCCTCGCATCTGGATCGTGCACTATGCCCTCGTGCTCGATCAGCAGGTAGCGCACGCGGGTAGCTGTCCTGCCCCGGTACTCGAAGGTCGCGTACTGCTCGTAGGTCTCGCGGTTCATCCGTTCAGTCGCTTCCTGAGGTTGTCGAGCGCCGCCCGAGCTTCGTCCTGGAATGCCTTCGCCTGCTCAGGGCTCACGATCGGCGTGGGGCGCGGTTCTCGGACGGACTGCAAGCGTCGTGACCAGGACGCGGAGCGGCACTGCACGGAGCAGAACCGGCCGCCCTTGACCCAGGGGCGGAACCGGCGTCCGCACTCGTCGCAGTCCTTCGGGGAACCGTGCCGGGAAGGGCTGTTCGGGTTCTTGATCGGCTGCTGGCTGTCGCTCATCGCTTCGGCTCCGGAGTGCGGCCGAGCGTGAGCAGTGCGGCGACGCGCGCGACCTGCGCGTCGGTGAGCGGCGGGAGCGAGCGCGCGTGAGCGCGAGCGGCGTCCTGCCGGTCGCGCGCGTCGAGAGCCGCGGCGATGCCGGTCACTTGGCGTCCTCAGCGGCAGGCTCGGGGATTCTCGGCAGCGGGACGATGCGGGCCTTCGAGCCGTAGCGCTTGCGCGGGTCGCGCATCTTCCCGGCGGCGAAGGCGGCTTCGATCTCGTCGAGGTCGACGAAAATGGTTCCGGTCGTGTCGCGGTACCCGGCGACCCAACCTTCTCGGACCCAGCGTTCGACGGCGCGCGGACCGCACTGGAAGTAGTCGGCAGCGGAGGGATAGGTCTTGTAGCGCTTGGCGCGCTGCTTCGTGTCCTGATCGGACATGGGGCAACTCCTCGATGGAGGTTGCACCTACTGCTCGCCGCGTTCCGCGGTTCTTCGTAACGGCCCGTCCGGTCGATGTACCCCAACGCTGTTCCGTCACCATCAGGCCTGTCGGCGTGGTCTTACACGGTCTAGGCGCTGGATCGCCTGCGTTCTTCCGCGGGTCAGACGGTGCCTGCCCGAGCAAGTGAGCGGGGAGCCTTCGAGCTTCCCACTACCAACATTCTAACAGTTTGGGCCTGCGGCTCACGTGTCGAAATCCGCCGTTTTGCGGCGCTGAACGCCCCGCCGCCTGACAGGGGAGACAGACTCACGCTCTCGACGTGGCAGCGGGGCGCACAGCGCCACAAATCGACGGATTTCGCCCCTGCGGTCTACTCGCTTTCCTGCGTGGCGCGCGGATCTTCCTCGTCGTCGGGCTCCTCGACGTCATCGTGAGGGACGAGGACGAACATGTCCGGATCTGGGCTGGCAACGGGGATGTCGACGAAGACGCCGATCGTCGCTAGCAAGCCCCGGAGGTGGCTGCGCGCGAAGTCATAGACTGCCTCGACTGCAATCGACTGCCGGACAGCTGCTTCGAGATTGTCGTCGTCGGGTCCCTCGTCGTCGCTGACCAGGAACGCGCCCGCGTCGATCTCGGCCCAGCCGCCGTTGCCCCCGACGTGGAGCGTGGCGATGACGACGCGGATGTGCTGGCCGTTCACACCCTCTTCGGATGCCGGCGCGTAGCCGACCCGCCACTTGATGTGTTCTTCGGTCTGATCGCCCTGGGATGCCCGGAACCGAACGACGTCCAGGTTGTCGACGAAGAAGTCTTGCGTGCTCATCGGCTGTGCAGCTTGCTCGTCACAGCAATCTCGGCCAGGTCGTACGAGGGCATGTCCCACTCGTCGTGTCGGTCCTCACGGCCCGCCGTCACCCAGTAGAGGAACTTCGGCTTGGGCGAGAACGAGACGTTCACGATCTCGACTCCGCGCGTGGAGTTGGACGCGTGGACCACACAATCGTCATCGACGTCGGTATGAAGGCGGACACCCACCGCCAGCGCGTACCGCCGAAGCGTTGCGAGGGTCGGGTTCGCGTCATACCGCTCGAAGGCTGCAACCGTCGGCTGAGTGACGCCCATCCGCTCGGCGACAACTTCTTGCGAGAGGTCGTGGCCCTTACGATGCTTCACCAGGTCGCGCAGCAGTCGCTCATGATCCTCGACGAGAGCTTCCGCACGAGCTTCGATAGCGCTGTCGCTGTCGTTCATAGACTGGACTCTATATCCGTTCGTGTGTGTGTGAACTTAGACGAGGCCCCAGTTCGAGGGCTCTAGACCCCAGAACTTGCCGACGGCCAGTTGTATTTCTGCGTTCTGCGCCGCTTCTGTGCGAGCCGGATCGTCGTTCCACCAGACCTTCTCGTGGACGTGGACGCCGATGACGTGCATCGGGAGGCGAGGAGGTTCTCCGTGGATCGCTCGCACTTCTGCGTCGTAGTACGCGGGCTTGCCCTCCTCGTCCAAGTACCGCACGGAGATGCCGGACCACCGGATCTCATACAGCCACCCGGCCGTGCCGGTCTTCAAGTCGTCCACTTCGTCGACGGGCTCGAGTTCTCCTCGTTCGGCGGCTTCGAGGCGTCGACGGAACTCGGTACGCGCGAGCGGTTCGTTGTAGGGCCCCCACTGGCGTCCGTCGCCGCGGAGAGTGTTCATCAGAGCGTCAACGGCAGCTTCGATGTGAGACTTCGAGCCCGGTCCTGCTGCCCACACGTACTCGATGGGAGAGCGCTCCGAGCACCGTGAGACGGGTGCGGACATGTGAGTCATCCTAGGTTCGCTTCGCGCTGCACCGCGCCGCGGCGGCTGCCCCCAAGTTGGGGTCTAGCCTCTGTGCGTGAATCGGAGCCGCTTTGCACTCCACTTCGAGCCGCGGGACAGAGCTGGCAGGACCTCGACTCGGAGGACGGACGCGAGAACGGCTCGTTGCACGTCGATCGGCGCGTCGAGGAACGCCTGTCCGGGATCAGGGGCACGCAGTACCGACGATGATGCCGACCGGCTGAGGCCCTTGGCGAGCCTCGCGTCCACCTTCGCCAGTTCCGCCTCGACCGTCGCGGTCGCCTTCGCGAGTTGCGGACCGGTGACGTTCCCAAGCGCATAGTCCGTCTCGAACGCTTCCAGGCGGGCAGAGAGCGCACTGCGCTGCTCGCGGTCCGCCGCGAGGTCAGGCGTCCCAGGGCTCATCGCTGCGACGATTCGGGGGTCTCGTACAAGCTCAGCGACCACGCCTCGCACGTACTCGTCCGTCTGCTTCTGGCCGATCGTGAGGTGCGCGGACTCCGTGCACCTATAGAGGTAGCGCCGCTCGTACTGGCGGGCGTAGGTGCCACCGTGAGGGGTTGCTCGGAGTGTGCCACCGCAGGGGTGCGCCTGGCCGTTCTCGTCAACGATGGGGACTCCGCAACGGTAGATGCCTGACCCGAGCCACTTCGTCTCGTTGGAGGGCGTCAGGCGGCGCGAGGGGTCCGTGACGAGCGACACGAGGGCGCGCCACTCGTCCTCCGACACGATCGCAGGCCAAGACGCCGGTCCGAGCACCTCGAACTCGTAGGATTGCCCCTTTTTCCCGGGGAGGCCCCGTGCGAGCAAGCCGGCGTTTCGAGGCCGGATCAGCATGTCCCGCAGGGCGCCGTACTTCCACGTCTCGGAGCGTCCAGAAGTCTGGACACCGCGCTCGTTGAGCTCGCGCGTCAGGGCTGCGAGGGTGCGTCCTGCGAGCGCGGCCTTCGTCGCGTCGCGGATCACCTTGGCCTCGGACTCGCGGATCGTCACGCCGTCCTTCTCGAAGCCGAACGGGCGGATGCCGCCGCGGTACTTCCCGCTCGCGGCTGCCTGCTCCTTCGCTCGCTGCACCCGCTCCCGGCTGTGGTCCACCTCGTGCTGGGCTGCGGCTCCGAGCATGCGAGCCACCATGCGCCCAGCGGGGGTAGCGAGGTCGTACGAGCCCGCCTGGACGGTTTGGATCGCGAGGCTGTGGGCTTCGGCCACCGCGATGAACTCTTCGAGTTCGGCTGCCCGACGATGCAGCCGGTCGGGGTGCCAGGCCACCACACCTCGGATCTGTCCGGTCCTCACCGCTTCCAGCATCGCGCGGTACTCCGGGCGCACCTTGCGGCGGTCATACGCGCTGATGTCGTTGTCAACGAAGACCGCCACCACGTCCCAACCGAGTCGTTCCGCGAGAGCCCGGCAGTCCGCCTCCTGGCGGTCCACACCGAGCCCTGCTCCGGCCTTGTCGCGGCTGATCCGGGCGTAGATTGCGGCCGGGAGGGCCTTCTGGGCGCTCCCGGCCGTCTGACGTTCTTCCATAGTGTCAATTTTACGGTTTTGACGAGTCCACCCCGATCGCGGACGTCCGCCACGGCGACGGCATCCGTGTCCACGTGGTCCTCGCACCCGTGGCGGTGCGCGGGACGACCCTGTCCATCCGTCTCCCGCGCGGCGCACCGCCGACGATCGACTCCCTGACGCACAGCGGCGTGTTCGCCCGGGTGCCGCGACGACTCGTCGAGGACGCGGTCGCGCGGCGGCGGAACGTCCTGGTCTCCGGCGCCACCGGCAGCGGGAAGACGACGCTGCTGGCGGCCATGCTCGCGCTCGTCCCGCACGACGAACGCATCGTCACGGTCGAGGACGTCGCCGAGCTCCGCGTCGACCACCCGCACGTGGTGGGGCTCGAGGCCCGGCAGGCGAACGCAGAGGGCGCGGGAGCGCTCGGGCTCGACCGGCTCGTCCGCGAGGCCCTGCGGATGCGGCCGGACCGGATCGTCGTCGGCGAGTGCCGCGGTGCCGAGGTGCGGGAGCTGATGTCGGCGCTCAACACCGGGCACGACGGCGGCGCCGGGACCGTGCACGCGAACGGGATCGCCGACGTGCCCGCGCGGCTGGAAGCCCTCGGCGCGCTGGCAGGGCTCGCCCCCGACGCGCTCGCACGGCAGGCCGTGAGCGCGTTCGACCTCGTGCTGCACCTGGAGCGTTCACGGGGATCACGGCGGTTGGCCGCTGTCGGGAGGCTCGGGGTCGACTCCGCCGGTCGCCTGGCCGTCGCACCGGGGGCCGGGACGGAGCCCCATGGCCGTCGACGTCCGGTCCTGGTCGCCGAGCGTCGGTGAGCCGGCCGGCTCCGGCGTTCGACCCGGTCCGTGCTGCCCGGGCGCTCGACCAGGTGGCGACGTTGGTCGCGGCCGGGATCCCGGCGCCCCGGGCGATGACCCTGGCGGCGTTCGACGCCGAGCAGGGCAGCGGCGCTCCCGCGTGGGACGACGTCCACGCCGTCCTCGCCGTCGCCGAGCGCACGGGGGCACCCGTCGCACCCACGCTCCGCGCGCTGGCAGGAGCCCTGCGGCGCGCGGCGTCCGGCGACCGTGCCGTCCAGGTCGCGCTCGCCGGACCACGGACCAGTGCGAACGTCGTGCTCGCGCTGCCGGTGCTCGGTGTCGTGCTCGGCTCCCTGTGGGGGATCGACACCGCGGCGGTGCTCCTGGGCTCGCCCGTGGGGTGGGTCTGTGGCACGTCCGCGCTGCTCCTGGTCGGCGTCGGTCGTGCCTGGACCGCGCGGATGATCCGCGCCGCGACCCCGGAGAGCGGGATCCCGGGGGTGCTCCTCGACGCATGGGCGGTGGCGCTCGCCGGGGGAGGCTCCTGGACGAGTGCCGCGTCGGCCGTCCGCACGGCCCTCGGCCAGCGACCGTCGCGGCCCGTCGAGGCAGCGCGGCTGGGGGAGACGCTCGACCTGGCCCGTCGGGCCGGGGTGCCGGCCGCGGCGCTGCTCCGGGCCGCCGCTGACGACGTGCGCGACGACGTCGCCGCGGAAGCCCTGGCCGCTGCGGAACGGCTCGGCGTCCGGCTCGTGCTGCCGCTCGGGACGTGTGTGCTGCCGGCGTTCGTGCTCGTGGGGGTGGTCCCCGTGGTGGTCGGCATCCTGTCCTCCACCGTCCCGGGGATCGGATGACTTGTCCACGGGTGCGTCCTGGGCCGGGTCGTCGGTCGTGCCCGGTCGCCAGGCTGGTCCCACCAGAAGAGAAGGGAACCCACCATGACCACCCACACCCCGGACGCCCAGCCCGTTCGCCGCTCCGACGTCCACCGTCCTCCTGCACTCGACGACGACCGCGGGTCCGCCACCGCCGAGTACGCCGTCGTGATCCTCGCCGCGGTGGCCTTCGCCGGCGTCCTCGTGGCGGTGATGCGCTCCGGCGAGGTCCAGGCGATCCTCACCGACCTGGTCCGCGGTGCGCTCTCCCTGTGACCGCGGTGCCGTCACGGTCGAGTTCGCCGTCGCGTTGCCCGTCGTGGCCGTGGTCGTGTCCCTGGCGATCGGCGGGGTCGTGCTCGTCGACGCGCAGGGTCGTCTGCAGGTCGCTGCCGCCACGGCCGCCCGGGCCTGGGGCCGGGACGACGCCGACGGTGCCCGGGCTGCCCTGGGGCGTCTCGCCGGTGGATCCGACAGCCACGTCGCCCGGCACGACGGACTGGTCTGCGTCACCGTCGAGCGCACGGGCAGCGGGCCCTTCTCCTCCCTCACGCTCGGTGCGACGGGCTGCGCGGCGGACGGCGGCCGCTGACCGCGGTTCCGCGACGGTCGTCATGGTCGGCGTCGTCACCACGACGGTGTTCCTGGCCACGGTGCTCCTCGCCGCCGCGGGGACACGGGTCGCGGTCGTGCGGTCCCAGGGGGCCGCAGACGCCGCCGCCGTGGCCGGGGCAGCGGCAGCTGTCGGGCTGGTCCCCGGCGCACCGTGCGCAGCCGCGGACCGGACCGCGCGCGGCAACGGGGCGCGGGTCTCCTCGTGCGACGTCGCCGACGCCGTCGTCCGGATCCGGGTGGGCCTGCGTGCCGGTCCGTTCACGGTGGAAGCCGCCGCGCTCGCCGGTCCTCCGCCCGTCGACAGATGACGACACGGCCCGGACATCGACCCGGCGGGCATCCCCGTCACTGTGTGTATGGTGTGCCTGTCGGCCCGCCGGTCATCGATGTCCCGGTCGACCCGGGCGCGTCCGCGTCCCAGGGCCGACAGCACCATCGATCAAGGAGTCACGTGCCAGGCACGAAGAAGCTCGTGATCGTCGAGAGCCCCGCGAAGGCGAAGACGATCGCGCAATACCTCGGTGACGGATACGAAGTCCAGGCGTCAGTCGGACACATCCGTGACCTCATCGAGCCCAAGAACCTGCCCCCGGAGCTCAAGAAGGGGTCGATCGGCAAGTTCTCGGTCGACGTCGACAACGGGTTCGAGCCGTACTACGTGGTCTCCGACGCCAAGAAGAAGACGGTCGCCGACCTCAAGCGCGCTCTGAAGGACGCCGACGAGCTCTACCTCGCAACAGATGAGGACCGCGAGGGCGAGGCCATCGCGTGGCACCTCCTGCAGGTCCTGAAGCCCAAGGTGCCCGTCAAGCGCATGGTCTTCCACGAGATCACCAAGGAAGCCATCCAGCGGGCTCAGGAAGCCACCCGCGAACTCGACACCGCCTTGGTCGACGCCCAGGAGACCCGCCGCATCCTCGACCGTCTCTACGGCTTCGAGGTCTCGCCGGTGCTGTGGCGCAAGGTCGGCCCCGGCCTGTCCGCCGGCCGCGTGCAGTCCGCTGCCACCCGACTCGTCGTCGACCGGGAGCGCGAGCGACTCGCCTTCGTCTCGGCGAACTACTGGGACCTGACCGCTCGATTCGAGAAGGCCGGCGACAGCGCGTTCACGGCCAAGCTCGCCCGGATCCACGGCACGCGTGTCGCCTCCGGCCGTGACTTCGACGACCGCGGTGTCACCACCTCCGACGCCGTGCGGCTCGACGAGGCCTCCGCCACCGCCCTGACCGCCGTGCTCGAGCGTGCCGGGGACGCCGTCGTGCGCAGCGTCGACTCCAAGCCCTACACGCGACGACCGGCCGCGCCCTTCACCACGTCGACCCTGCAGCAGGAGGCCGCGCGCAAGCTCCGCTTCTCCGCGCGCCAGACGATGAGCGTCGCCCAGTCGCTGTACGAGAACGGCCACATCACCTACATGCGAACCGACTCCGCGTCGCTCTCGCAGCAGGCCGTCGCCGCCGCCCGCAAGCAGGCCGCCGAGCTCTACGGCGGGGACACCATCCCGGACAAGCCGCGCAGCTACGCCGGCAAGAGCAAGAACGCCCAGGAAGCCCACGAGGCCATCCGTCCCGCCGGTGACGTGTTCCGCACGCCGTCGCAGATGGAGAAGGTCCTCCGCGGCAACGACTGGAAGCTCTACGACCTCATCTGGAAGCGCACCGTCGCGTCGCAGATGGCCGACGCCAAGGGCTCCACCGCGTCCGTGGTCCTCGGGATCACCTCCACGGAGTCCGTCGAGGGCCTCGCGTCCACGGCGACGGGCACGGACGTCGAGTTCACCGCGTCCGGCACCGTCATCACGTTCCGCGGCTTCCTCAACGCCTACGAAGAAGGCCGCGACGAAGAGCGCCACGACGCATCGGCGAACGCCGCGGACGCCAAGCTCCCGGTGATGACCGAGGGCGACCACCTCGGCGTCGACGAGGTCGAGGCCAAGGGCCACGACACCTCCGCCCCGCCCCGCTACACCGAGGCCAGCCTGGTCAAGACGCTGGAGGAGCTCGGCATCGGGCGTCCGTCCACGTACGCCGCGATCATCTCGACGATCGTCGACCGCGGCTACGTGACCCCGCGTGGCACCTCGCTCGTCCCGAACTGGATCGCGTTCAGCGTGGTCCGGCTGCTCGAGGACTACTTCGGCGACCTCGTGGAGTACGACTTCACGGCCGAGATGGAGAACGACCTCGACCGGATCGCCAACGGCGAGGCCGACCGCGTCGACTGGCTCAAGGGCTTCTACTTCGGTGGCGGAGACCAGCGCGGCCTCCGCACGGTCATCGACAACCTCGGTGAGATCGACGCCAGGGAGATCAACTCCGTCGAGCTCTCGCCCGGGCTGACCCTCCGCATCGGTCGGTACGGCCCGTACATCGAGACCCCGAGCGACGACCCGGAGAAGCCCCGCCGCGTCAACGTCCCCGAGGACCTCGCCCCGGACGAGCTCACGGCCGAGAAGGCCCGCGAACTCGTCGAGGCCCCGGTCGTCAGCGACCGCGTGGTCGGCATCAACCCGGAGACGGGGAAAGAGGTCCTGGCGAAGGACGGCCGCTTCGGTCCGTACGTGACCGAGCGCACGCCCGAGCCCGAGCCCCAGGTGGACCCCGCCACGGGAGAGGTCATCGAGACCCCTGCCGAGCCGGAGCCCGTCGCGACCACCGCTGCTGCGAAGAAGACCACCGCAGCCGCCGCGAAGAAGGCCGCCGCCGCCGGGACGACCGCCACGGCGACCAAGGCCAAGAAGCCCGCGAAGAAGGCTGCCGCTCCGAAGGAGCGCACCGCGTCGCTGTTCAAGTCGATGGACCCGCAGAGCGTGGACCTCGAGACGGCGCTGAAGCTGCTGTCCCTGCCCAGGACCGTCGGCGCCGACCCGGAGTCCGGCGACGAGATCACCGCGCAGAACGGTCGCTACGGCCCGTACCTGAAGAAGGGGACGGACACCCGCACGCTGCCGAGCGAGGACGCCATCTTCGACGTCGACCTGGCCGGCGCGCTCGAGATCTTCGCGCAGCCGAAGTACGGCGCCAAGCGCGCCGCGAGTGCGTCGCTCAAGGAGTTCGAAGCGGACCCGGTGTCCGGCAAGCCGATCAAGATGAAGGACGGCCGTTTCGGGCCGTACGTCACCGATGGTGAGACGAACGCCACGATCCCGCGCGGCGAAGAGGTCGAGGCCGTGGACTTCGAACGGGCCGTCCAGCTGCTCGCCGACAAGCGCGCGAAGGGCCCCGTGAAGAAGAAGGCCCCCGCGCGACGCGCTCCGGCCAAGAAGAAGTGACCGGCCGCTTCATCACGCTCGAGGGCGGCGACGGGGCGGGGAAGACCACGCAGGTCGAACTCCTGACGGCGTGGCTCGAGGCCCATGGCCGCACGGTCGTGCGCACCCGCGAACCCGGGGGCACCGACCTCGGGCTCCGCATCCGGGAGATCGTCCTGCACGAGCGGGGGCACATCGCCCCGCGCGCCGAGGCCCTGCTGTACGCAGCCGACCGGGCGCACCACGTCGAGACCGTGGTGCGGCCGGCGCTCGCCCGGGGCGACGTCGTGCTGCAGGACCGCTACATCGACTCCTCCGTCGCGTACCAGGGCGTGGCCCGTGGTCTCGGTGCCGACCACGTCCGCGACGTCTCTGCGTGGGCTGCCGACGGCCTCCGGCCCGATCGGACGGTGCTGCTCGACCTCGACGTCGCCGAGGGCCGTGCCCGCGTCGCTGCCGCTCGTGGCGACACCTTCGACCGTCTCGAGTCCGAAGCCGCTGCGTTCCACGACACCGTCCGCCGGGCCTTCCTGGACATGGCGGACGCCGAGCCCGACCGGTTCCTCGTGGTGGACGCCGCCCAGCCCGCGGACGACGTCCAGCAGGCGATCCGCCGCGCGCTGGCACCGCTCGTCGGGATCGACACTTGAGCGCGGCGCCGTCGGCCGTTGCCGCCGGGACGCGCGCCCCGTCGGTGGTCGCTGCCAGGATGTCCGCGTGAGCGTGTGGGACGGCCTGACCGGCCAGGACGAAGCGGTCGCCGCGCTCCGCAACGCGGCCGAGTCGCCCGACGGCACCGGCGGGATGACCCACTCGTGGTTGATCACCGGCCCCGCAGGGTCCGGCAGGTCCAACGTCGCGACCGCCTTCGCCGCAGCCCTCGTCGGCTCCGGCCCGGACGACGACCACACCCTCCGACAGATCACGGCGCACACGCACCCGGACGTCTCCGTGCTGACCACGCAGCGGGTGATCATCACGATCGACGAGATCCGGCACCTCGTCACGTCGTCGTACTACTCGCCGTCCGTGGGCCGGTGGCGTGTCGTCATCATCGAGGACGCCGACCGCATGACGGAGCGCACGTCCAACCTGCTGCTCAAGGCGCTCGAGGAACCGCCGGAGCGCACCGTGTGGATCCTGTGTGCGCCGAGTGAGGCCGACCTGCTCCCGACCATCCGGTCCCGCGTCCGTTCGGTCCGGCTCCGGGTCCCCGACATCGAGTCCGTGGCCGACCTGCTCGTCAGCCGGACGGGTGTCGACCACGCCCTCGCGCTCGACGCGGCACGGCAGGCCCAGAGCCACATCGGCATGGCACAGCGCCTCGCCACCAGCCCAGAGGCCCGGGAGCGTCGGCGCAGGACCCTGCAGACCGTGCTCGGCATCCGGAGCGTCGGGGAGGCCGTCACCGCCGCGGCTGAGCTCCTCGCCGTCGCCGACGAGGACGCCAAGTCCATCACCCTCGAGCGCGACGCAGAGGAGCGTGACGCCGCCCTCCGGTCCCTCGGGGTCGAACCCGGTGGCACGGTCCCGCCGGCGCTCCGGTCGCAGCTCCGCGCCATGGAGGAGGACCAGAAGCGTCGGGCCACCAGGAGCCTCCGCGACGGCCTCGACCGCATCCTGGTCGACGTGTCCTCGCTCTACCGGGACCTCCTGCTCATGGGACTCGGTGCGCCGGGCGAACCGGTGAACCTCGCGATGCAGGCCGAGCTCGACCGTGCCCAGGAGTCGGTCCCGCCGGCGGCGGCGCTCGAGATCCTCGATGCGATCGCTCTGGCGCGTCAGCGGATCGCCGCGAACGTCGCTGCGTTGCTGGCACTCGAAGCGCTCCTGGTCACCCTGGTGCGCGCGCTGCGCTGACCTCAGCGACCTCCGGTGGGACGCAGGGGGACCGCGGCCGACGCGCGCGGTGCGCTCGTTTCGCGCTCACCCGTCTGAACCTGTATAGTCGTGACCCGTGCCGCTCCGGTTCCGGAGCGTCCGCCGCCTTAGCTCAGTCGGTAGAGCGATTCACTCGTAATGAATAGGTCGTCGGTTCGATTCCGACAGGCGGCTCCCTCGGAGGCCCCGGTCAGACCGCGTTCACGCGCAGGTCAGACCGGGGCCTTCTCTGTGTTCTGGCACGTCACGCGTCACGCGTCACGCCTCACGTGACCGCGGCGGTCGGCGGTGTGCAGAACGCGGCCGTCAGGAGCGCGAGCGCGGCAGCTGGCGTCCACCCGACTCCACCGGGCCGCCGCGTCAGTTCGTGGTGGTGGCGACCCAGTCGATGAGCAGGTGCCCCGGCTGGCCCCAGTTGCCGGTCTGGACCATGTAGCGGTGCGCCGTCGTGGGGACGTTCTGGGTCACCGTGCCGATGAGCTCGCCGTCGAGGTAGTACTTGACGTACTGCCCGGGGACCCAGTCGGTCGTGTAGGTGTGCCAGCCGTGCCACGAGACGTGCGTGTCGATCGACTTGGCCGTGTCCTCGTGTCCGGGGACCATCGAGTGGTGGAAGACCGTCGGGCGCCCGTCGAACTGCCCCTCGGGGTAGTTCAGCTCGCCGTCGCTCCGGACGTTCGACGTCGGCCAGAGCATCACGGCCACGCCGTTGCCGGCGCCGCCGCTGGCCTTCGCGCGGATGCTGAAGGTCCCTCCGACGTGCGACCAGGCATCAGTCGGGGTCCCGAACGTGCCGGCGACACCGTGTGAACCGTCCAGGGCGACGTCCATCACGCCGTCGTGGGCACTCGCGACCAGGCTCGACCAGTACTTGCCTCCGGTGGCGTCGGGGTAGGGCTGCCAGGCGTTCGCGTAGGTGGCAGCGAAGGCACCACCTGCCGACGCGGGCGTGTCGAAGCCCTCGGAGAACGTGGTGCCAGCCGGGGGGACCGTCGTCACGTCAGCAGCAGCCGGGGGCGCCGCCGGACCTGGTTCCGCCGTCGCGGCGGTGACGGGCGGGACGGCGGGCGTGGTCGACTCGTCGACGGGCGCGGACGCTGCAGACCCCGCAGCCGAGGGCTGCTTCGTCGTGGGAGCGGAGGGAGTGGCGCTCTGCACCGAGCTGCCGGCCGTCCCGGGGGCGGGCTCGGAGGAGCCGGCCGGGGCGACGGTCGCGAGGGCCAGCGCCGCCGCACCCGCCGCCACCACCACCACTGTCATCACACGCTTGATCATGGGAACCCCGCGGAACATCTGCCTCAGGGATCTCCAGGGTCCAGATCGTTCTCGTCATCACCTTCGAGTACGCCTCAACGCTAACGACGCGCGTCCGAGGTGTCTGGTCCGGCAGGCAGGTCAGCGCACCCTTTGCGGCTTCCCGCTGACATGACAGTGTGCGACGTGATGGCCGTCCCCAGTCCGGGGGGCAATCTGCGCAGGGTGGCTGCTCACGGCAGGTAGTACGTGGGGTTCGGCAGCTTGACGGACCGGTCGGCCGACCCCCCGAGCAGGTCGCTGAACTGGTCGCCGATGTTCGCCACGACGTCGTGGTGCCCGCCGCTGCGCGACTCGATGTGCGCACGTGTCTGCGACTTGTACTCGACCGTCGTGCACTTGGCAGTGGCGCACTGCACGTACGACGGCTGCTGCGAGGCACCGACACCGGTCCACTTCGTGTAGTACGTCTGCGTGCCACGGCGTTCGGCGGCGAACTGCGGGAAGCCGACCTGCTGCAGGTTGGCGATCGTGGCCGCCTTCTGGTCGTCGTTGCGGCCGGTCAGTCCGATGACGGTGCAGCCGGACCGCTGCGCGACGGCGACGAGGGACGTCATCGACGGGGTGGCCGGGAAGCGCTGGTCCTGGACCCAGACGTCCTGCTCGGCGGGGTTGAACACGAAGTGCATGTCGGCGACCTCCATGTCGTAGGTCCACAGCGTGGTGTCGTCCGCGTCGAGGACCACGGCGGGGTTGCGGTGCTGGTACCGGCCGGCGGCGCACTGGGCGGCGATGACCGGTGCCTGGCGGGCCACGATCGAGCGCATCTCGCGGATGTAGGGGGAGTCGTCCTTGTTCGCGATGCCGGTGCCCGGGTCGCCGTAGTAGGTCGCGATCGTGGACTTCACCGAGTCGATGTTCGGGATGCCCTCACCGCCCTGCGTGGCACCGGAGGAGCCGTCCGGCGCCATCGTGAACCGGGTCCGCGGTGCGAGCCGGGGCTCGGTGACACCCGGCAGGTTCGTCGAGGGCAGGTAGTAGGTCGGGTTGGGGAGCTTCAGGGTGCGGTCGGCGTACCCGCCCTGCAGGTCGCTCCACTGGTCGCCGACGTTCAGCGTGATGTCGTACCCGAGGTCCTGCTCGATGTGCTTGCGGGTCTGGGCCTTGTACTCGACGGTGGTGCACTTGGCGGTCGCGCACTGCACGTACGACGGCTGCTGGGAGGCGCCGACGCCGGTCCACTTCGTGAAGAAGGTGTCCGGGGTGAAGCCCTGGTACCCGACCTTGGTGAGGTTGGCGACGGTGGCCGCCTTCTGGTCGTCGTTCCGGCCGGTGAGCCCGAAGACCGTGAAGCCCATCCGCGACGCGGTGTTCACGAAGCCCACCATCGACGGGGTGGCCGGGAAGCGCTGGTCCTGCACCCAGACGTCCTGTTCGGTGGGGTCGAACACGAAGTGCATGTCCGCCACCTCCATGTCGTAGGTCCACAGGGTGGTGTCGTCGGCGTCGAGCACGATCGCGGGCTTCTCGCCGCGGCGGACCGCGTGGTCGTGGATCCGCTGCAGCTGCGCCGTCTGCCGGGCGACGATGCCGGCCATCTCGCGGATGTAGGGGGAGTCCGCCTTGTCGGCGATGCCCGTGCCGGGGTCGCCGTAGTAGGTGGCGATGGTCTTCTTGACGGAGTCGATGTTGGGGATGCCCTCGCCGCCCTGCGTCGCACCGGCGGACCCGTCCGGCGCCATCGAGAAGGCGGTCCGCGGTGCGAGTGCGGCGTCGCTCCCGTGGCCGTGCCCGTGGCCGGGTGCGCCCCATCCGTGCGCTGACGCCGGGACGGCGCCGACGACGGTGGACGTGACGACGACAGCTGCTGCCGCCGCGGCGACGGCGAGGAACCGGGAAGGGGACGCGGAACGGCGCATGGGGATCCTGATCTCGAGGTGGCGACCCCTGACCGGGGGACACCCGAGCACGCTAGCTGGCAATCGGCCGTGCAGTCCAGAGCAATCCGCTGCATGTGGAGGGACATGAACAGACCGACAGGTGTGGAGGACCTGCTGGTAGACATGGCACATGACGGTTCGATGGGGAGTCATCGGGACGGGCGGCATCGCCCGGACCTTCGTGGGCGACTGCACCGCGGCGGGGGTGGTGTTCACCGCGGTCGGCAGCCGGACGCAGGAGAGCGCCGACGCCTTCGCCGCCGAGCACGGCATCCCACACGCGCACGGCAGCTACGAGGACCTCGTCGCGGACGACGAGGTCGACGCGGTCTACGTGGCCACGCCGCACTCCCGTCACGCCCAGGACGCCCTGCTGGCCATCGCCGCCGGCAAGCATGTGCTCGTCGAGAAGGCGTTCACCATCACCGCCGACGAGGCCCGCACGGTCGTCGACGCCGCACGACGTGCCGACGTCGCCGTGATGGAGGCGATGTGGACCCGCTTCCTGCCGCAGATGACGATGATCCGCGAGCTCGTCGCCGAGGGACGCATCGGCCGCCCCCGACTCGTGGAGGCCACCCACCACCAGGCGCTCCCGGACGACCCGACGCACCGGCTCAACGACCCCGCACTCGGCGGCGGCGCGATCCTGGACCTCGGCGTCTACCCGATCTCGTTCGCGATCGACGTCCTAGGAGCGCCGACCGCGGTCGCCGCAGCCGGCACCCTCAGCGACCAGGGCGTGGACACGCAGATGGGCATCGTGATGACCCACGAGGGCGGGACGCAGTCCATCGTGCACTTCGCGCTGGACGTGCGGAGCCCCAACACGGCGTCGATCATCGGCGAGGACGGCCGGATCGACGTCGACGCGACCTGGTACACCCCGACGACGTGGCGGCTCCGCGACCGGGACGGCGCCGTCGTCGAGGAGTTCGACGGCCGCGAGGAACTGTCCGGGTACGCGCACGAGGTCCGCGCCTTCGAGGCGATGGTCGCGTCCGGCGACCACGAGGGCGGCGCGATGGACCCCGAGGAGACCGTCGTCGTGATGGCCGCCATGGACGAGGCCCGCCGACAGGTCGGCGTCCGCTACGCCGCCGACTCCGCCTCCTCCACCGTCGGCTAGGGCCTCCCGGTCCTCCACAGGTCGGCGAACCCGGCCTGGAGGCTCCTCCCGCACTTCCGTAGGATCGCTTCCGATGTCCGAGCACCAGTCCTTCCCCGACCGCCTCCGTGGCGGCCTCTCCGCGATCCGCGGCTCGATCAAGCGGAAGCCGCTGCCGTGGGCGGTGGGTGGACTGGTCGCCGTCGTCGCGATCGGGTCGGGCGGCGCCGTCGCGATCGCGTCGGCTGATGCACCCACCCCTGCGGCCTCGGCCTCGGGGCGCACGACGGCCTCCGCCACGCCGACCCGGACGCCCTCGGCGACGCCGACACCGACACCGACGTCGACGCCGAGCGCCACCCCGACCGCGACGCCGACGCCGACCCCGGCGCAGGCGGCGGCTCCCGCTCGGACCTGCTCGATCGCGGGTGCGGCCTCGGCGCCCGGGCTCGGCACCTTCGAGGGCTTCGTCATGAACGCCACGACGGGGGAGACACTGTTCTCCAGGAGCGGTGACACCCCGGCTCAGACCGGCAGCGTCATGAAGACCCTGACGACCGCGACGGCACTGGCGGTCCTCGGCGGCGGCCACACGATCCCCACCACCGTCACCGACGAGGGCAGCGGCACGATCGCGATCGTCGGCCACGGTGACGCCACCCTGTCGCAGGGCGGCGCCACGGTCTACCCGGGGGCCCCCACGCTCGCGCAGCTCGCGCAGCAGGTGAAGGCGCGCCTCGGCGCGACCCCCGTCTCCACGATCGTCACGGACGACACCTACTGGGACGACGCCGACGCCTGGGACCCGACCTGGCCCGTGAGCGAGCGCACCATCGGGTACCAGCCGAAGGTGACCGCACTCATGGTCGACGGCGACCGCGCGAACCCCGGAGCAGCGACCTCGCCCCGCTCCGAGGACCCTGTCGGACGCGCCGGTGCGGCGTTCCGCACTGCCCTCGCGAACGCCGGCGTCGTCGGTGCGGGGAACGCACAGCTGGTCAAGCGGGCCACGACGAGCCAGACCACGATCGCGACGGTGTCCTCGCAGCCGGTGTCCACACTCATCGGGCAGATGATCCCGAACTCCGACAACACCCTCGCCGAGATGCTCGCCAGGATCTCCTCGCGGGAGTCCGGCGGCGGTGGGTCCGCCGCGTCGCTCTCCGGCGTGTACCAGCGGGCGCTCGCCACCTACGGGGTCGACCCAGCCGGCATCGTGATCAAGGACGGTTCCGGGGAGAGCGCCGCGAACGCGGTGTCCCCGGCGTTCGTGGCGCACCTCATGGTCCCGGTCGCCGCCGGTGCGAAGGGCCTCGGCACGCTGGCCCAGGTGCTGCCGGTGTCCGGCCAGTCGGGCACGCTCACCAGCCGCTTCACGGGTGCGAACGCCGTCGCCCGCGGGGCCGTGCACGCGAAGACCGGCTGGATCGACAGCGCGAACACCCTCGGCGGGTACATCGACGCCGCGGACGGCACCAAGCTGACCTTCGCCTTCTACGCGATCGGCTCCCCGCGGGCCTCGGCGCTCCCGGCACTCGACGCGGTGACCGCGGCCGCGTACTCCTGCGGGAACCGCCTCACGGGGTCCTGAGCCGACGGGTGTTGGATGGGTCCATGACCAGGGCTCTCCTCGTGGTGGACATGCAGAACGACTTCACCGAGGG
Source organism: Curtobacterium sp. VKM Ac-1395 (assembly GCF_015350975.1). Taxonomy (GTDB): domain Bacteria; phylum Actinomycetota; class Actinomycetes; order Actinomycetales; family Microbacteriaceae; genus Curtobacterium. The sequence goes on along the minus strand of NZ_JADKRX010000005.1, from coordinate 158,822 downwards.
CGGTGCGCTCGGCGTCGGCGGCGGCAACGACCTCGCCACCCGCATCACCGCCTTCCTCGCTCGACACGCTGACGAGTACGACCTCATCGTCGGCTCCCGCGACTGGCACGACGCGGACGGGGACAACGGCGGCCACTTCGCCCGCGCGGACGCCCCCGACTTCGAGACGACCTGGCCGGTGCACTGCGTCGCCGGGACGCCTGGTGCCGAGTACCACCCCGACCTCGACACGGCGCCGATCGACGTCCACGTGATGAAGGGGCAGGGCGCACCGGCCTACTCGGCGTTCGAGGGCACGACGGAGTCCGGCCAGGACCTCGTCGACGTGCTGTTCGACCGCCAGGTGCACGAGATCGACATCGTCGGGATCGCCACCGACCACTGCGTGCGCGCCACCGCCGAGGACGGCCTGCGCGCCGGGCTCGACGTCGTGGTGTTCGAGGACCTGGTGGTCGGGGTGGACCCGACCCGCAGTGCCGCCGCACTCGACGAGATCCGCACCGGCGGCGGCCACGTCGACCGGAGCGACATGGACGAGGGGCTCGCGAACCCCGGAGGAGCACAGCTGTGACCACGAACGACACGACCACCACCACGACCGTCGCCGACGAGCACGTCCGCGTCGAGGACGTCCCCACGGGCCTGCTCATCGGCGGCAGCTGGCGCCCCGCGACCGGCGGACGGACCATCGCCGTGCAGGACCCCTCGACGGGCGCCGTCCTGGCCGAGGTCGCCGACGCCACCCCCGAGGACGGCATCGCCGCGCTCGACGCCGCCGTCGCCGCGCAGCACGCCTGGGCCGCCACCGCCCCCCGGGAACGCTCCGACGTCCTCCGCCGGACGTTCGACCTGGTGCACGAGCACACCGACGACCTCGCGGCGCTGATGACCCTGGAGATGGGCAAGCCCCTCGCCGAGTCCCGGGGCGAGGTCGTCTACGGCGCCGAGTTCCTCCGCTGGTTCTCCGAGGAGGCCGTCCGCATCGGCGGTGACTACCGCACCAACCCCGAGGGCACCGGTCGCGGCATCGTGCTGAAGCGCCCCGTCGGCCCCGTCTACGCGATCACGCCGTGGAACTTCCCGCTGGCGATGGCGACCAGGAAGATCGCCCCGGCGCTCGCCGCCGGGTGCACGGTCGTCATCAAGCCGGCCGACCTGACGCCGCTGACCACGCTGTTCCTCGCAGAGCTGTTCCGTCGGGCAGGGCTGCCGGACGGTGTCCTCAACGTGGTGACGTCCTCGGACGCCAAGGAGCTCTCGGCGCCGATCATCGCCGACCGCCGGCTGCGCAAGCTCACCTTCACCGGGTCGACGCCCGTCGGCTCGGCGCTCCTCAAGCAGGCGGCCGACAACGTCCTCCGCACGAGCATGGAGCTCGGCGGCAACGCCCCGCTGCTCGTGTTCGACGACGCCGACCTCGACACCGCCGTCACGTCCGCGATGCAGGCGAAGTTCCGCAACGTCGGTGAGGCCTGCACGGCCGCCAACCGCTTCTTCGTGCAGGACGGCATCGCCGACGCGTTCCTCGCGGCCCTCACGGCGAAGGTGGAGGCGCTCCGCATCGGCCGTGGCTCGGAGGACGGCACCACCATCGGGCCGCTCATCGACGGCCGTGCGGTCGACAAGGCCGCCGCGCTCGTCGACGACGCCGTGGAGCGCGGGGCCCGGCTCGTCGCCGGCGGCGAGCGGGTCGACCGCCAGGGGACGTTCTACGCGCCGACCGTCCTCGACGACGTGCAGCCCGGATCCGACATCCTGACGACCGAGATCTTCGGACCGGTCGTGGCGATCACGCGGTTCCACACCGAGGACGAGGGCATCCGGCTCGCGAACGACACCGAGTACGGCCTCGTCGCCTACGCCTACACGTCCGACTTCGCCCGCGGGCAGCGGTTGGCCGAGCGGCTGGAGACGGGCATGCTCGGGCTGAACACCGGGGTGGTGTCGAACGCCGCGTTCCCCTTCGGCGGCGTCAAGGCCTCCGGGATCGGGCGCGAGGGCTCGCACGAGGGCATCGAGGAGTACCTCGAGACCGTGTACGTCCTGACACCAGACCCCTTCGCGCGCTAGTCGACCCCGACGGCGGCGATCGACCCCGCTAGACCAGGAGCTGGTGCTTCGCCAGGTCCCGGTACAGCGGGGTCGACTCGACGAGTTCCGAGTGCGTCCCGACACCCACGACCCGGCCGTGCTCGAGCACGACGATGACGTCCGAGTCCACGACGGTGGACAGCCGGTGTGCGATCACGAGCAGGGTGCGGTCCTCGGCGACGGCGTCGATGGCCAGGCGCATCTTCTGCTCGTTCACGCCGTCGAGCGAGGACGTCGACTCGTCGAGCAGCAGGATCGGGGGAGCGGCCAACAGGGCACGGGCGATCGCCAGGCGCTGGCGCTCACCACCGGACAGCATCACGCCGTCCTCACCGACCTGGGCGTCGAGCCCGCGGGCGTCACGGTGCAGGACCTCGCCGAGGTTGACGGCCTCGAGCACGCGGACGCAGTCCTGCTCCGACGCGGTCGGTGACCCGAGCAGCAGGTTGGCCCGGATGGTGCCGGCGAGCACGGGAGCGTCCTGCTCGACGTACCCGATCTGTGCGCGGAGCTCGTCGCGGTCCAGCCCGCGGACGTCGATCCCACCCAGGCGGATGACGCCGTCGGTCGGGTCGTAGAAGCGCTCGATGAGGGCGAGGGTCGTGGACTTGCCCGCGCCAGAGGGTCCGACGAGGGCGACCCGCGATCCGCGCGGCACGCGGAAGGAGACGTCGTGCAGCACCGCCTGCTCGTCGTCGGACGCCCCGGCGACTTGACCACGGCCTCCTGGCTGGTCGGCACGGTCGCCGGACGCGACCGCGCCGTCGGGACCGCTCGCGTCGGCGGAGCGGGCGTACCGGAACGACACGTGTTCGAAGGTGATGGCGTCGTCGGTGGCGACCGCTGCGGCGGGCCGGACGGCGGCGTCGTCCTGGTCCTCGGTCGGCAGGTGCAGGATCTCCTCGATCCGGCCGAGCGCGCCGAGCGCCTGGGCGACGGCGACCGCTGCCCCCATGGCCTGCCCGAGCGGCATGATCATCATGAAGAGCAGCAGGATGAAGGTGATGAGCGTGGCGATGGTGATCGTGCCCGCGGCGACCTGGGCCCCGCCGACGCCGAGGACGGCGATGAATGCCACCTGCATCACGATGCTCGCGACGGGGACGACGAACGCCGACATCTTCGCGATGTCGAGGCCGCGGCGGTAGGCCTCGGTCGCGTGGGTGTCGACCTCGGTGACCTCACGCTCCGTGGCACCGGCGGCGCGGATGGTGCGCACGGCGCCGATGCCGCGCTCGACGGCTGCGGTGAGGTCGCCGACCTTCTCCTGCGCACGCTTCGACGCGGCGCGGATGCGCCGGCTGAGACCGCCGACCACGACGATGGCGACGAGGACGATGGCGAGGGTGATGCCCAGCAGCAGCGGGTCGATGATCGCCATCGCGATGATCGCGCCGATGAAGGTGAGCGAGCCGCCGATCGACTCGATGAGGCCCTGGGTCAGGACGGCCCGCAGCAGCGTGGTGTCGCTGCCGACACGGGACACGAGGTCGCCCGTGCGGCGCGTGTCGAACTCGGAGATGGGCAGGTTCAGGATGCGCGCGATGAGCTTGCGGCGGGTGGAGAGCACGACGCCCTCACCGGCGCGCTGCAGCAGGAAGTGCTGGATGCCGTTGAGCAGTCCGGCCACGATGACGAGCCCGACCAGCAGCCACACGAGCATGCTCAGCGTGTTGCCGTGCTGCACCGCGGTGATCACCTGGTTCACCAGCAGCGGCTGCGCCAGGGACGCGCCCGCTCCGAGGATGCTCAGCACGATGATGACGACCATCGCCGGCTTGTTCTCGAACAGGTAGGACAGCAGACGTCCGAACGTGGCACGGGGGCCGTCGGTCGTCTTCGGGCGGGCGAAGGGGAGGCTCATCGTGTCCTAGTTTCTGCCGTACTTCTTGTGCACTGCCTGGCGACTGACGCCGAGGAGCGTCGCGATCTCCTGCCACGAGGCACCGGCGACGCGGGCGCGGCGGGCGGCGAGCTCCTCGGTGCGGTCGAGTTCCCGGCGGAGGTCGCGGACGCTGGCGAGCGCGGAGAAGGGGTCGTCCCCTGATGCTCCCGCTGCGAGGTGCGTGATCGTCGGCCGGTCCATACCTGTCAACCTACATTGACGCGCCGACATCCGTCAACCTGGGTTGACACTGGCGCCCTGCGCCCTGCGCCCTGCGCCCTACGCCCTGCGACCGGACGGACGGGAGGCCCGGTGCCAGCTGGCACCGGGCCTCCCGTCCGCGCAGGTGGTCGCGACTACCGCGTGCGCTCGGGGGAGGTGACGCCGGCGCGGGCCGCGTCGGCCTCGCCGAAGTCGCTGCCGCGGGTCTCGCGGACGAGCAGCAGCGCGACGAGGGTGACCACGGCCGCGATGGTCAGGTAGAGCCCGACGAGGAAGATGTTGCCGTCCGGCTTCCACAGCGCCAGGGCGATCGTCGGCGCCAGCGAGGCACCGAGGATCGAGGCGATGTTGTAGGCCAGCGCGGAGCCCGTGTACCGGACGTTCGCGGGGAACAGCTCCGGCAGCAGCGCCCCCATCGGCCCGAACGTCAGGCCCATCAGGGAGAGACCGACGATGAGGAACGTCACGACGGTGACCGGGCCGTGCGACGCCGCGAACCAGAACTGGAACGTCAGGCCGAACAGCGCGATCCCGATGGTCGTCGGGATGAGCGTGCGACGACGTCCGAACCGGTCGGCGAGCATCCCGGCGATCGGGGTGAAGATGCCGAAGAACACGACGCCGATCATGAGCAGCGTGAGGAACTCCCCGCGGGAGTACCCGAGGCCGACCTTCGGCACGAGCGCCGAGGCGGTGGCGCCGGTGGTGCCGTACGACAGCGTGAACGTGGTCATGAAGTAGAAGAGCACGTACGTGGCGACCATGCCGAAGGTGCCGACGATGACGGCCTTCCACGAGGTGCGGAACACGCGGCCCAGCGGGATCTTCGCGACGGTGCCGGACTCCTGCACGCCGCGGAACACGGTCGACTCGACCAGGCGGAAGCGGACGTACAGACCGACGAGCACGAGCACGGCGGAGAGCAGGAACGGCAGGCGCCAGCCCCACGCCTGGAAGTCGGGGTTGGGGGTGCCGTCGGCGCCGGCGGGCATCGCGGCGTTGATCGCGATGAACAGGCCGTTGGCGAGCAGGAACCCGATCGGTGCGCCGAGCTGGGGCATCGAGCCGAAGACACCGCGCTTGCCGGCGGGGGCGTTCTCCGTCGCGAGCAGTGCCGCGCCGGACCACTCGCCGCCGAGGCCGACGCCCTGGGCGAAGCGCATCACCGCGAGGAGCACGGGCGCCCAGATGCCGATCGAGTCGAACGTCGGCAGGCAGCCGATGAGGAACGTCGCCGTGCCCATCACGAGCAGCGAGGCGACGAGGGTGGTCTTGCGGCCGATGCGGTCACCGAAGTGGCCGAAGATGATCGACCCGACCGGGCGGGCGAAGAACGCCAGCGCGAAGGTCACGAACGAGGACAGCTGCGACGCGGTCGGGTCCTCGTTCGGGAAGAAGAGCGTCGGGAAGACGAGGACCGCGGCCGTCGCGTAGACGTAGAAGTCGTAGAACTCGATCGACGTGCCGATGAGGCTCGCGACGACAACCCGGGACCGCGGGTTCGTCTTCTGGGCGGGGGAAGGTGCAGCCGATGTGGCGGGCATGGTCGTTCTCCGTGCAGAGCGCCCGGACCGGGCGCGGCTGTGCCGAACGGCGGACACCGTGTGGGCCGCGTGGTGGGCGGTGACCGACGGGTGCGCTCGGGAGGTGGTGGACCGCTCGTGACGGAAGGACCAGTCTATGTCCGCCACCACCGACCTGCGAATCCGCCCCACGACGGGCGAGCGGTCAGTTGTGTGCGCCGGCCTCGAGGTGCGCGGGGAGCTGGTGGCCCATCCGGTCGCGCTTGGTGTCGAGATAGCCGGCGTTCTGCGCGGAGATGCCGACGACGAGCGGCACGAGGCCGTCGACCGTGATGCCGTGCTCCTCGAGCTGCCGGCGCTTCTCCGGGTTGTTCGACAGCAGCCGGACGCGGCCGATCCCGAGCTCGGTGAGGATGCCGGCGGCTCCGCCGTAGGCGCGGGAGTCGGCGGGCAGGCCGAGCGCGAGGTTGGCGTCGAGGGTGTCGAGGCCGTCCTCCTGCAGGCGGTAGGCCTTGAGCTTGTTCACCAGGCCGATGCCACGGCCCTCGTGCCCACGGAGGTAGACGACCACGCCGCCCTCGGCCGCGATGGTGTCGAGCGCGGCGTCGAGCTGGGGGCCGCACTCGCACTTCAGCGAGCCGAAGGCCTCGCCGGTCAGGCACTCGGAGTGCACGCGCACCAGGGCGCCGTCCTTCGGGGCGGAGCCGTCCGGGAGCGCGCCGATGATCGCGACGTGCTCCGCTCCGGTCACCAGGTCGTGGTAGGCGCGCATCTCGAACGTGCCGTGGGTCGTCGGCACCTTCGTCGCGACTTCGAACCGGACCGGACTGCCCGGGGTGGGGGATGTCAGGGCGTCGGTCATGTGGTGCTCCGGTCGGTACGGGCCCCGTCGTCTGCGTGCTGTCCGGGCTGCCGCTGTGTGGCCGCGGGGATCGGTCGTGCACGCACCAGCAGGTCGGGGCCGAGGCTGGTGGTCGATAGTACGTCCAACCGCAGACGTTCCTGCATGCTTCCCACGCCGATGTCCCCGAGGGCGACCCGGGGGCCGCCGAGCAGCACGGGGGCGACGTAGGCCAGCACCTCGTCGACGAGTCCTGCGGCGATGAACGCCGACGCGACGGTGGGGCCGCCCTCGACGAGGACGGTGCGGATGCCCTCGGCGGCGAGGGCCTGGAGCGCCCGGTGCGGGTCGTGTCCGGGGAGCTGCAGGAACCCGCGCGGGTGGCGGCGGACGGCGGCGTCGGCCGGGACGTCGCGGTCGCCGAGCACCACCGCGAGCGGCTGGTCGGCGAGGAGCTCGCCGGCGTCACCGCGGGCGGTCAGGGACGCGTCGTCGGCGAGGACGGTGCCGGTGCCGACGAGGATCGCGTCGTGGGCGGCGCGCTGCTCGTGGACGTGCTGGCGCGCGGCGGCGCCGGTGATCCACCTGCTCGACCCGTCGGCTGCCGCGGCCCGGCCGTCGAGACTCGACGCCCACTTCACGGTCACCCACGGACGACCCAGACGGACCGACGTGAGCCACCGCTCGAGGAACGCGGTCGCCTGGTCGGCGAGGACGCCGGAGACCACGTCGACCCCGGCGGCACGGAGACGGTCGGCACCGCCGTGCACCGCCGGCCCCGGGTCGTCGATGGCGTAGACGACCCGGGCGACGTCGGCCTCGATGAGCGCGACGGAGCACGGGCCGGTGCGACCGACGTGGTCGCAGGGTTCGAGGGTGACGACGACCGTCGCCCCGCGCTGCTGCTCCGGCGTGAGCTGTGAGAGGGCGTCGACCTCGGCGTGCGCGGTGCCGGCGCCACGGTGGTGGCCCTCGGCGATGGTGGTGCCGTCGGGGGCGAGCACGACGGCGCCGACGCGGGCGTGGTCGCCGAGCGCGGGACCGAGCGCGGCGAGCTCGAGCGCCCGGCGCATGGCCCGCACCTCGGTCTCCGACACGGACCCGTCGGGTCCCTCCGACACTGACCTGCTGTTCACGAGCCGAGACTACCGGGACGTCGGGACGGCCCCTGGGGCATCACCCGGAGCGTACGACTCGGACGGCCACGGCAGGTCGGACGCCTGGGTGCCGTCGGCACGACGGAGTCCCTTCCACGCCGACGTGGGGGAGCCGTCCCGGCCGGGGATGTTCGCGCTGCCGGTGCCCGTGTACGCGAAGCCCGCACGCCGGGCGACACTCGCCGAGGCCACGTTGCCGACGTAGCACTCCCAGTACACGTCGGGCGCGCCACGGTCGAAGGCCCAGTCGACGACCAGCGCGACGGCGTCGTGCACGAGCCCCTGCCCGCGGGCACCGGGTGCGAGCCAGAAGCCGAGGTCACGGTGGGCCGTGCGGTACGAGATCACGCCCTCGAGCCAGATCGAGCCCGTTCGACGGATCGCCCAGGTGTACTCGCGGTCGGACGCCCACCCCGGTCCGACGAGCGCGTCCACGAAGGCGGCGGCGTCCTGCGGGCGGTACGGCGTGGGAACGGTCGTCCACCGCACCACCTCCGGGTCCTGGCAGCCCTCGGTGATCGCGACGGTGTCGGAGCGGGTCGGGACGTCCAGGCGGACCCGGTCGGACGCGAGCGTGACGGGGAGCACGTCAGCGGCGCACGCGCGGGACGAACCCGATGCGGTCGTAGACACGGGCGAGGGTCTCGGTCGCGATCGACTCGGCACGGTCGGCGCCGAGCGCGAGCAGGCGGTCGAGCTCGGCCGGGTCGTCGAGGAGCTCCAGCGTGCGGGCGCGGACCGGCTCGAGTTCGGCGACGACGGCGTCGGCCACCTCGCCCTTGAGGTCCCCGTAGCCCTTGCCGGCGAACGAGGCCTCGAGCTCGGCGACCGGCGTGCGGGTGAACGCCGACAGGACCGACAGCAGGTTCGTCACGCCGGGCTTCTCGGTGCGGTCCGCGCGGATCTCCCGCTCGGTGTCGGTGACCGCCGACCGGATCTTCTTCGCGGTGCGCTTCGGCTCGTCGAGGAGCAGCACCAGGCCCGAGTCCGAGGCTGCGGACTTGCTCATCTTGCTGGTCGGGTCCTGCAGGTCGTAGATGCGCGCGGTGTCGGCGAGGATCCGGGCCTCGGGCACGACGAACGTGTCGCCGAACCGGGAGTTGAAGCGTCCGGCGAGGTCGCGGGTGAGCTCGACGTGCTGGCGCTGGTCGTCCCCGACGGGCACCACCTCGGCGTCGTAGAGCAGGATGTCGGCGGCCATCAGGACCGGGTAGGTGAAGAGCCCCACGGAGGCGGCCTCGGCACCCTGGCGCGCGGACTTGTCCTTGAACTGGGTCATCCGGCTCGCTTCGCCGAACCCGGTGAGCGTGTTGAGCACCCAGGCCAGCTCGGCGTGCGCGGGGACGTGCGACTGGATGAACAGCGTCGAGCGCTCCGGGTCGATGCCGGCGGCGATGTACTGCGCCGCGGTGCGACGGGTGTTCTCACGCAGGGCGGCGGGGTCCTGCGGCGAGGTGATCGCGTGCATGTCGACCACGCAGAAGATCGCGTCGTGGTCGTCCTGCAGGTCCCGCCACTGCATGAGCGCGCCGATGTAGTTGCCGAGGTGCAGCGAGCCGGCGGACGGCTGGATGCCGGAGAAGATGCGGGGGTTCGTCATCGTGGTGGTTCCTGTGGTTCGGGGTGGGGGAAGCAGGGTCAGAGCTCGTAGTCGACGACCACGGGGGCGTGGTCGGACCATCGCTGGTCGTACGCGCTCGCGCGGTCGACCGTGTACGTCTGCACCGTCGCGGCGAGCTCGGGCGTGGCCATCTGGTAGTCGATGCGCCAGCCGGAGTCGTTGTCGAAGGCCTGTCCGCGCCAGGACCACCACGTGTACGGGCCGTCGACGTCGCCGGACTGCTCGCGACCGACGTCGACCCAGCCGAGGCCGGGCCCCGTGGAACCGTCAGCGCCCTCGACGGGTTCGCCCTCGGTGCCGAAGAACCGGCTGAAGTAGGCACGCTCCCGCGGCAGGAAGCCCGCACGCTTGACGTTGCCCTTCCAGTTCTTGATGTCGCGCTGGTCGTGCCCGACGTTGAGGTCACCGACGACGACGGCGAGCGGGTTGTGCGCGCGGACCTGTGGCAGCCGCTCGGTCATGGCGTCGAGGAACTTCCACTTCTCGTCCTGCTTGGGGGTGTCCGCTTCTCCGGAGTGGACGTACGTCGACACGACGGTGACCATCGTGCCGTCGATCTCGTAGTCGGCCTCGAGCCAACGACCGGCGGAGTCGAACTCCGCGGGGCCCAGCTCGACGCGGTGGATGTGCGCGCGGTGCCGAGAGGCGATCGCGACGCCCGCACGGCCCTTCGCCGAGGCCGGGTCGTGGACGACGTCCCACTCGTCGCCGAGCAGGGCGGTCAGGTCGTCGCTCGACGCACGGACCTCCTGCAGGGCGAGGACGTCCACGTCACGTGTCGCCAGCCAGTCGCCCATGCCCTTGCGGAAGGCGGCGCGCACGCCGTTCACGTTGACGGATGCGAGGCGCAGGCGAGTCATGCAGGACACCTTATCGGCGGTGGCCGACAGCCTGCGGACGCGGGTGCGCGCGCACTGGAGGCCCGGTGCCAGCTGGCACCGGGCCTCCCGTCGGCGACGCAGGTCGCGGTCACCGCGACCAGTGCGGTCAGGCCGCGTCGTGGTCCGTCTTCAGGAACTCGACCAGGCTGTCGGCCGTGGTCTCGGCGTCGTCGCCGGTCACGGTCAGCGTGACCTCGTCGCCGTTCTCGACCCCGAGGCCGAGCAGACCGAGGATGCTGCCGGCGTTGGCCGACTTCTCGCCCTTGTTGATCGTGACCTGGTGCCCGGACGCGGTGACGCTCTGGACGAACAGCGACGCCGGGCGGGCGTGCAGACCGGATCCGCTGGCGACGGTGACGGTGCGGGTGGCTTCGGACATCGATGAACTCCTTCGACGGGATGGTCGGCCCATGCTAGCGAGCCGGTGGTTGGGGGAGACCGACGGTCAGGACCGGCCGGGCCAGAACACCTCGGCGCCGGCGGCCTCGACCTCGCGGACCAGGTCGAGGTTGACGGCGGGGTCGGTGATGATCGTGTCGATCGCGGCGAGCGGGGCGACGCGGCCGAACTCCTCGCGACCGAACTTCGTGTGGTCGGCGAGCAGGATGCTCCGTCTGGCGGCCTTGATCATCGCGGACTTCACGGCTGCCTCGGCCATGTTGTGCGTGGTCAGGCCGCGCTCGGGCGTGATGCCGTTGATGCTGATGAAGGCCACGTCCACGCTGACCATCCCGATGAGCTGGTGCGTCCACGTGCCGACGCCGGCGAGCGAGTCGCTGCGGATGTTCCCGCCGAGCAGGTGCAGGTCGATGCCCGGGCGGTTCGCGACGGCCATCGCCACCGGCAGCGAGTGCGTGACGACGGTGAGCCCGCGGTCGGTCGGCAGCATCTCGGCGAGGCAGATCGTCGACGTGCCGGCGTCGATCATGACCGAGCCGTTCTCGGGCAGCTCCTCGAGCGCGGCTTCGGCGATCACCATCTTCTCCGGCTGGTTGATGCCGCCGCGGTCGCCGACGCCCGGGTGCAGGGTGATCCGCTCGACGGGGATCGCACCGCCGTGGGCACGCCGGACGAGTCCGCGGCGCTCGAGGGAGGTGAGGTCGCGCCGGATGGTCTCCGGCGTGACCTCGAGGAGCTCGGCGAGGTCCTTGACGTCGACGCGGCCCGCGGCACGGGCCTGCTCGACGATGCGCTGGTGGCGCTCTGGTGCGTACATCGGACCTCGGGGTCTCGTGGTGACGGCGTCCGTCTGACGACTTCGGAGCAGAACTGACCACTTCGGAGCAGAACGGACACGGACGGATGCGTGCGCGGCGACCGACGCCCGACGTGGGGGCAGGTCAGACCGAAACGGGCATCTGTTTGTGCATTTTTATCCCCGGATGTGTTTGTTTGTCAACGCGGATCGAGGTATGGTGCTCCAAGCCGCACGGGCGTGGTCCGTTCGTGTCGCTGTGCACCGAACTGAACCACCCCACCGCAAGCGCGTGTGAGATGAAGGAGTCTCGAATGTCCGAACTGCTCGGAACCGGCGTCGGCCGAGGCGTTGCCCACGGCACCGTGCTCCGGATGGCGGACCCGCTCGGCGAACCGTCGACCGCACCGCTCGAGGGCTCGTCGGACGACGCCAAGCAGGCCGTGCACGCAGCGCTCGCCGCGGTGGCCGAAGACCTCACCAAGCGCGGACAGCTCGCCGGCGGCGACGCCCAGGCCGTGCTCGAGGCCCAGGCGCTGATGGCGCAGGACCCCACCCTCCTCGACGACGTGCACACCCGCATCGACGGCGGCACGAACGCCGAACGCGCCGTGTACGAGGCCTTCGCGCAGTTCCGCGACCTGCTCGTCGGCATGGGCGGCTACATGGGGGAGCGTGCCGCCGACCTCGACGACGTCGCCCAGCGCATCGTCGCCAAGCTCCGCGGGGTGCACGCCCCGGGCGTCCCCGAGTCGGACACCCCCTTCGTGCTCGTCGCCCGCGACCTCGCCCCGGCCGACACCGCACTCCTCGACCTCGAGAAGGTCCTCGCGCTCGTCACCCGTGACGGCGGCCCGACCTCGCACACCGCGATCCTCGCCCGCGCCAAGGGCATCACCGCCATCGTCGGCGTCACCGGCGCGGACGACCTCACCGACGGGCAGGTCGTCGTCGTCGACGCCGCAGCCGGCACCGTCGTCACCGAGCCCTCCGCCGAGCTCGTCGCCGACGTCGAGCAGCGCATCGCCGACCGCCTCGCCGCCGCCGCTGCTCCGTTGACCGCCGGGGCACTCGCCGACGGCCACGTCGTGCCGCTGCTGGCCAACCTCGGCAGCCCGGCCGACGCCGCCGGCGCCGTTGCTCTCGGTGCGGAGGGCGTGGGGCTCTTCCGCACCGAGTTCCTCTTCCTCGACTCGCCGAAGGCGCCGACGGTCGACGAGCAGAAGGCCTCGTACGTCCAGCTCCTCGCCGCGTTCCCGGGCAAGAAGGTCGTCGTCCGGGCGCTCGACGCCGGTGCCGACAAGCCGCTGCCGTTCCTGACCGACAAGGACGAGGAGAACCCGGCGCTCGGCCGCCGCGGGCTCCGGGCGCTCCGGAACCACCCCGAGGTGCTCCGCGACCAGCTCACCGCGCTCGCCCAGGCCGACGCCGAGACCGAGGCGGACCTCTGGGTGATGGCCCCGATGGTCGCCGACGCCGAGGAGACCGAGTACTTCGTCGACCTGGCCCGCGAGCTCGGGATCCGCACCGCCGGCGTGATGGCCGAGGTCCCCTCGCTCGCGCTGATGGCCGAGCAGGTCTTCGTCTCCGCCGACTTCGTGTCCATCGGCACGAACGACCTGACCCAGTACACGATGGCCGCCGACCGCATGCTCGGCACCGTCGCGAACTACCAGGACCCCTGGCACCCCGCCGTCCTGCGCCTCGTCGCGCAGCTCGGCACGGCCGGTGCCGACGCCGGCAAGGCCGTCGGCATCTGCGGTGAGGCGGCGGCCGACCCGCTGCTCGCCGTCGTGCTCGTCGGCCTCGGCGCCACCACCCTCTCCATGACCCCCGCGGCCCTCGCCGACGTGCGTGCCGAACTCGGCAGGCACACCCTCGACGAGGCCCGCGAGATGGCCCGGGCGGCACTCGCCGCGTCCACGGCGGCGGCCGCGAAGTCCGCCGCGGCGGCCGCGCACGCCGCCTGAGCCACCCAGCACCACCCCGCAGCACCCAGCACCCCCAGCACCAACCCGTCCCCTCCACGCAGCAGCACCACCACACAGAAAGTCACCGCACATGACAACGTCGTCCGTTGCAGCGCCAGACGCCCCCGCCCAGTCGCGGGGTGGCGCACGCGTCGCCGTTCAGAAGTTCGGCACGTTCCTCTCCGGCATGGTCATGCCCAACATCGCGATCTTCATCGCGTGGGGCATCATCACCGCTTTCTTCATCGAGACCGGCTGGACGCCCGTGGGCATCCTCGGCGGCTTCGGTGAGACGAACGGCGTGGCGAACGTCGGACTCGTCGGCCCGATCCTGACCTACCTCATCCCGCTCGCGATCGCGATCCAGGGTGGCCGGATGGTCTACGAGACCCGCGGCGCCGTCGTCGGGTCGATCATGACCATGGGCGTCATCATCGGTGCCAGCGGCACGACGATGATCCTCGGCGCGATGATCTGTGGCCCGCTCGGCGCCTACCTGATCAAGCAGGTCGACCGCATCTGGGACGGCAAGATCAAGCCCGGCTTCGAGATGCTCGTGAACAACTACGCGGCCGGCATCCTCGGCTTCGGTCTCGCGATGATCGGCTTCTTCTGGCTCGCCCCGCTGTTCAAGCTCATCGCCGAGGGCCTCGGCGACGCGGTGAACTTCCTCGTGCAGCACTCCCTGCTGCCCGTCGCGAGCATCATCATCGAGCCCGCCAAGGTCTTCTTCCTCAACAACGCGATCAACCACGGCGTGCTCGACCAGCTCGGCGCGCAGCAGGTCCAGGAGTCCGGCAAGAGCATCCTGTTCCTGCTCGAGGCGAACCCCGGCCCCGGCCTGGGCATCCTGCTCGCCTTCACCTTCTTCGGTGTCGGCATCGCCCGCTCGACCGCTCCCGGCGCGATCATCATCCAGTTCTTCGGTGGCATCCACGAGATCTACTTCCCGTACGTGCTGCAGAAGCCGATCCTGTTCATCGCCGTCATCCTCGGTGGTGCGACCGGTGTCGCCACGAACGTCGCCTTCAAGTCCGGCCTCGTCGCCCCGGCGTCGCCCGGCTCGATCTTCGCGGTGCTCGGCGCCACGGAGCGCAACAGCTTCCTCGGCGTCATCCTCTCGGTGATCCTGTCGGCCGCGGTGTCCTTCGCCGTCGCGTCCTTCTTCCTCATCGCCACCCGCAAGCGCGACCTCGCCGCCGGCAACGCCGGTGACATGAGCGCCGCGATGGCCAAGCTCCAGGCGAACAAGGGCCGCGACGTCAACGCCGCGACCTCGGGCCTGCTCGGCAACAACGCACCCCGCAACGACGAGGAGACCGAGGCCGCCTTCGGTGGTGTCGGTTCCGGCACCGCCACCGCGACGCGCGTCGAGAACGTCGTCTTCGCCTGCGACGCCGGCATGGGCTCGAGCGCCATGGGTGCGAGCGTCCTCCGCAACAAGATCAAGAAGGCCGGCATCGAGGGCGTCACCGTCGTCAACAAGGCCATCGCGAACCTGTCAGGCGACGAGGACCTCATCATCACGCAGGAGGAACTGACCCCCCGCGCCAAGCAGAAGAACCCGAACGCGCAGCACGTGTCGGTCGGCAACTTCATGAACGCACCCCAGTACGACCAGGTCGTCGACCAGCTGAAGAACCAGTAACACCGACCGGGTCCGTCCAGCGGCCCGATCCACCGGCCGGTCCACGACCAGTCAGCAAGTGCACGATGGAGAGGGGGCGGGCAACCGCCCCCTCTTCCACATCCACGGAGCGCTCGAACACGACGCGTCCATCCACGAACCGAGGAGAACCACAGATGCCCGTCCTGCAGGAGAGCCAGATCCGGATCCACACCGAGGACACCGCCCCGACCAAGTCGGAGGCGATGAAGGAGGCCGCCGAGATCCTCGAGGCCGCCGGTGCGGTCACGGGCGACTACTACCCGGCCATGCTCGAGCGCGAGAAGAGCGTCTCGACGTACATGGGCAACTTCCTCGCCATCCCGCACGGCACGAACGACGCGAAGGACGCCATCAAGTCCTCGGCCCTGTCGTTCATCCGCTACGCGGCGCCGATCGACTGGGACGGCAACGAGGTCCGCTTCGTGGTGGGCATCGCCGGCGTCAACAACGAGCACCTCGACATCCTGTCGAAGATCGCGATCGTCTTCTCCGACGAGGACGAGGTCCAGAAGCTGACGGACGCCCCGGACACCGCCGCGATCCTCGCGATCCTCGGTGAGGTCAACGAGTGAGCACCGCCGTCCACTTCGGCGCCGGCAACATCGGCCGCGGCTTCGTCGGGCTCCTGCTGCACGAGGCCGGCTACGAGGTCGTCTTCGCCGACGTCGCCGCCCCGGTCATCGACGCCCTCGCCGCCGCTGACTCGTACACCGTGCACGAGGTCGGCACCGGTGCCCAGGACCACGAGGTCACGAACTTCCGTGCGCTCAACAGCGCCCAGGACGAGCCGGCCGTCGTCGCGGAGATCGCCACGGCGGACATCGTCACCTGTGCCGTCGGGCCGAACGTCCTGAAGTTCATCGCACCGGTGATCGCCGCCGCGCTGCAGCAGCGCGACGCCGACGCAGCCCCGATCGCCGTGATGGCGTGCGAGAACGCCCTGAACGCGACCGACCGTCTCCGCGAGTTCGTCGTCGAGGCCCTGCCCGCCGACGTCCGCGACGCGAGCCTGGCCAAGGCCGTCTTCGCGAACACCGCGGTCGACCGCATCGTGCCGGCCCAGCCCGAGGGCGGCGGCCTCGACGTCACCGTCGAGACCTACTTCGAGTGGGCCATCGACCGGACGCCGTTCCACGGCACCGAGCCGGCGATCCCCGGCGCGCACTACGTCGACGGCCTCGCCGCGTCCATCGAGCGGAAGCTCTTCACGGTGAACACCGGGCACGCCACCGTCGCGTACCACGGCTTCCTCGCCGGGGCGGACAAGATCTCCGAGGCGATCGCGATCCCCGCCGTGCGCTCCGCGCTCGAGTCGGTGCTCGGCGAGACGAGCGACCTGCTCGTCCGTCGTCACGAGCTCGACCCCGAGGTGCACCGCGCCTACGTGGCCGCGATCATCGCGCGCTTCGAGAACCCGCACCTGCCCGACACCGTCACGCGCGTGGGCCGCCAGCCGCTCCGCAAGCTGTCCCGCGACGAGCGGTTCGTCTCACCGGCAGCCGCCCTGGCCGAGGAGGGCACCGAGCCCGTCGCGCTCCTCGACGCCATGGGTGCCGCGCTCCGCTTCGACGTCGCCGACGACGAGCAGAGCGTCGAGCTGCAGGCGCTCCTCGCCTCCGACCGTGCGGACGCCGACGTGGCGTCCGAGATCACGGGCCTGGACGCGGAGCACCCGCTGCACGCCGCGTTCACCGACCGGGTGCACGCCGCGCGTTCCTGACGCAGCCACCAACGGACGGGAGGCCCGGTGCCAGCTGGCACCGGGCCTCCCGTCCGTCACGGGGTCGCCGCTGCGGCTGCCGGTGCGGCTGTCGGCAACCGCCCTCAGGCGACGCGGAGCGTGAGGCCGTCGTGGTCGACCGTGATGCGTGCGGCGGTGACCCTGCCGAACGGGTCGCCGTCGAGCTGCAGCTGCTCCGGCGCGTCGAGTTCGAGGTCGAAGGACCGCGCACTCGTGTACCGGAGCGTCTTCGACGTGGGCAGGAGCCAGGCGAGCAGCCGGCCGAACCGGGTGCGGTGGAAGAACCGGTTCAGGGACAGCCCGTACCCGACCCCGCTCCAGCCGATGGCGCGCTTCGGCTGGAAGGCGACCGCGTCGAGCACGCCGTCGTCCGGCCGGGCGTTCGGCAGGAGCAGCACCCCGGCCGTCAACGAGCCGCAGTTGCCGACGATGACGGTGTGCGCCCGCATGGTCCTGGCGGGAGCGTCGTCCAGCCGGTAGCGGACCGCGACCTGCCGGTTCCCGATGACCGACCGGATGATCGGGTCGGAGTACGCGACCCAGCCGAACCGCTTCTTGAGCCGTGGACTGGTGTTCGCCGCCATGTCCGCGTCCAGCCCGATGCCCGCCATCACCAGGAAGGCGTGGCGCGCAACGGTCCCCTCGACGTCGGTCAGCTCCGCGAGCGCGACGTCGACCCGCCGGTCCGTCCCGGTGAACGCCGCACGGACGGCTGCGCGCACGTCGTTCAGCGGGATGCTGAGGTTCCGCGCGTACAGGTTGCCGGTGCCTGCTGGCAGCAGGGCGACGGGGACGCCGGACCCGCGGAGCTCCTCGGCGACGATCCGCAGGGTGCCGTCCCCGCCGGCGACCAGCACGACGTCGGCTCCTGACGCGCGGGCCGCACGGGCGGCCCCGCGGCCGTCGTCGGTGGCGTCGGTCTCGAACCAGACGCTCGACGCCCAGCCGTGTCCGGACTCGGCTGCCGTGACCGTCGACCGCAGCAGACCGACGTCGACCTTCACGGGGTTGACGACCAGGGCGAGGCGGTGGTCGGGACCGTGGGTGGGCTCGTCGTGCGGCATCGCGTCGACTGTAGTGGACCGCGCACCGGACACCGCCTGTGTCTGCGCCCGGGACGCCGTGCGCACTGCCTGGCCGATCCGCGCCCAGCAGCACCCCCCGAACGGGTCATCCCTGGGCGTCCGTACCCCGGTCGCGGGCCGGGATGCCTGAGACTCCGCTCACCGGGAAGCACGTGGGGGTCGTCGACGCCTGCCGGTGCTCCCCGATCGCAGGCAGGGGCCGTCATGGCCAGCACGCATCCCATCCGTCCGTTCGCGATCGTCACGACGGGGATCGGGCTCGCCGCGGTCCTGGCCCTCGGGTCGGCGTCCTCCGCTGCTGCAGCCACCGTCATCGACGGGCCGGTCGACCTGGGCACGGCCTCGACCTACGGTGTCCTCGGCGCCAGCACCGTGACGAACACCGGCCCCACGGTCGTCAACGGCGATCTCGGCCTGTCACCCGGCACCTCGATCACCGGGTTCGGCGGCGCACCGAACGGCGCGGTCAACGGTGAGACGCACCAGACCGACGCTCCCGCCACCCAGGCGCAGATCGACACGACGACCGCGTACAACGTGGCCGCGTCGCTCACGCCGAACCAGACCGGTCTCGGCGAGCTGAACGGACTCAGCCTGACCCCCGGCGTGTACCGGGGCGGGGAGCTGGCGCTGGCGAACAACGGCGCCCTGACCCTGGCCGGCACCGCCGACTCGGTCTGGGTGTTCCAGGCGGCATCGACGCTGACCATCGGCTCGGCGTCCCGCATCACGATCACCGGCGGCGCGAACGCCTGCAACGTGTTCTGGCAGGTCGGCAGCTCGGCGACCATCGGCACCCGCGCGCAGTTCCAGGGCACCGTCCTGGCCGACCAGTCCGTCGCCGCCACCACCGGTGCGACCATCGCCGGTCGGCTGCTCGCCCGGAACGCCGCCGTGACGCTCGACACGAACCGCATCACGGCGCCCACCGGCTGCGCCACGCCGGGCACCCCGCAGCCGAGCGTCGCACCGACGATCACCTCCGGCACCCCCGACGGCGCAACCGCCGGGACGCCGTACTCCTCGACCGTGACCGCGACCGGGCTGCCCCGTCCGACGTTCTCCGCGAACGGCACGCTGCCGGCCGGCCTGGCGATCAACGGCCTCACCGGCGTGATCTCGGGCACGCCCACGACGCCGGGCACCACCGCCGTGACGGTCACGGTCGGCAACGGCACCGGTCCGGACGCGGTCCAGTCCTTCGACCTGGTCGTGGCCCCCGCGGCGGTCGTCCCGACGCCGACGGCGACCGCCACGCCGACACCGACCGTCCCCACCGCCGTGCCGACGGTCGGCGTGCCGACACCCGGAGCCTCGGCCACGCCCGGCGCGGTCGGTGTCGGTGGCACGGGCGGCGGGACCGGCGGCGGTTCCGGCCCGTCCGAGCTCGCCTTCACCGGCGCTGACCCGGTCCCCGGCATCATGGCCGCCGGCTCGATGCTGGCCGCCGGTGCGTTCCTGCTCGTGCTCCGTCAGCGTCGCCGCACGGCAGCGCTGCGACGCCTCGTGCGCTGACGCCCTGGTGACGGAAGGACCCGGCTGCGTGGAGCGGCTGGGTCCTTCCCGTTGACCTCCTGCCGTGGCGGCGTAGCGTCCGAGCCATGACGAAGCAGTGGGTGGCGCCCAGCGCCGGTGGCAGCGAGGTCCTGACGTTCGTGGACGTCGACGTCCCCGCGCCGGGACCGGGTGAGGTCACGATCACGGTCCGGGCCGCCGGCATGAACCCCGCCGACACGAAGCACACCCGCGCGGGAGACCCCTCGGCGTACCCGATGGCGATCGGCTACGAGGTCGCCGGCGTCCTCAGTGCTCTCGGCCCCGACACGACCATCGCATCCGGCGGGGGAGCGGTCGGCGACGAGGTCCTGGCGTTCCGGATCGCCGGCGGATGGACGTCGTCCGTCACCGTGCCGGCGGCCGACGTCTTCGCGAAGCCGGCGTCGCTCGACGATGCGCAGGCGGCGAACCTGCTGCTGGCCGGCACGACCGCAGCCGACGTCATCCGCGTGACCCGAGCCTCCGGACGGGACACGGTCCTGCTCCACGGCGCCTCCGGCGCGGTCGGTGTCAGCGTCCTGCAGCAGCTGCGCCTGCTCGGGACACGGGTGATCGGCACGTCCTCGGTGCGTGGTGCCGACACCGTGCGCCGGTACGGCGGCGAGTGGGTCGCCTACGGCGACGGCCTGGAGGCTCGGGTCCGGGACCTCGCACCGCACGGTGTCGACGTGGCCATCGACTGCGTCGGGACGGACGAGGCGGTCGACGTGTCGCTGGCCCTGGTCGCCGACCGCGACCGGATCGTCACCATCGCGGCACAGGCACGCGCGGCGGCGGAGGGCTTCGCCGCGGTCGGCGGTGCCCAGCCGGAGAGCAAGGCGTTCCGGGACTCGGTGCGCCAGCGCCTCATCGACCTCGCCGCAGCCGGGCAGCTCGAGGTGCCGGTGGCGCGGACGTTCCCCCTCGCGGACGCGCGGGAGGCCGCCGAGCTGCTGGAGTCCGGACACCCGGGCGGCAAGCTCGCCCTGCTCCCCTGACGGGGGCCACACGGTGCCGGTCGGTTCTG
The DNA here is from genome assembly GCF_015350975.1 of Curtobacterium sp. VKM Ac-1395. Taxonomy (GTDB): domain Bacteria; phylum Actinomycetota; class Actinomycetes; order Actinomycetales; family Microbacteriaceae; genus Curtobacterium. Next base: position 138,378 of record NZ_JADKRX010000005.1, on the reverse strand, counting down.
ATTGACTCTCACGAGTACCAGCCGACCAACAGGGAGCACCCGTGAGCGACCAGTACCCACCGCAGAACCCGTACGGGCAGCAGCCCGGAGGGCCCCAGTACGGCGGCCCGCCGCAGGGCGGGCAGCCCCCGTTCGGTCAACCGCCGTCCGGCCAGCCGTCCTCCGGACCGGGTGGCGAGCCGCCGCTGTGGGCGCCGTGGTACGGCATCTCGTTCCCCAAGGCCCTGGCACGCTTCTTCAAGAAGTACGTCGCCTTCAGCGGTCGTGCCAGCCGGAGTGAGTTCTGGTGGGTCGTCCTGTGGAGCGTCGTCATCTCGATCGTCATCAGCCTGATCGGTGGCGCGGTCGACGGCGCTGCCGGCACCCACCAGGACCAGTACGGCAACGGCCCGTTCGAGAACACGCTGTCCGGGCTCTGGGGCCTGGCGACGCTGCTGCCGAGCATCGCGATCCAGATGCGCCGCCTGCACGACGCGAACTTCAGCGGCTGGTTCTGGCTGCTCGTCTTCATCCCCGTCCTCGGGTGGATCGCCCTCATCGTGCTCAGTGCGATGCAGTCGAACCCCGCGGGGCAGCGCTTCGACCGCCCGGAGGCCACCCGATGAGCACCGACGGCACGCCGCAGTGGAACCAGCCGCAGGGGAACCCGGCGCAGCCCCAGGGCCAGCGCCAGGACCAGGACCAGCAGTGGCAGCAGCCCGGGCAGTACGACCAGCAGCCGGGGCACACGCCGCAGTACGGTGCGCCGGTGCCGACCGGGCCCGCCGGCGAGCCGCCGCTGTGGGCGCCCTGGTACGGCATCGCGTTCCCGAAGGCCGTCCACCGCTTCTTCAAGAAGTACGCCCGGTTCGACGGTCGCGCCAGCCGCAGCGAGTTCTGGTGGTGGGTGCTCGCGAACGCGATCGTCTACATCGCCCTCTACGCCGTGCTGCTCGCGGTCATCGTCGCCACGGGCGACACGACCTCGTCGAGCTCGGCGACCGGCGTGCAGGCGAACGCGACGTCGAACTCTCCGCTCATCGCGATCCCGATCGGACTGCTGGGCCTGTGGGTCCTCGCGACCATCATCCCGAACATCGCCATCGAGGTCCGTCGTCTGCACGACGCGAACCTCGCCGGCCCCTTCTGGTTCCTCTCGGTCATCCCAGGCGTCGGCCCGATCGTGCTCCTGGTGCTGATGCTGCTCGAGTCGAGGCCCGAGGGGCAGCGGTTCGACCAGCCCGAGCGCGGCTGACTCGACACCGGGTGGGACACGACGAAGCCGCCGTTCCCCGGGGGAACGGCGGCTTCGTCGTGGTGCGGACCGTGCGCCCGGTCCGAGCAGACGGCGTCCGGCTCAGACGGCGCCCGGCTCGGACGGCGTCCGGCTCAGACGGCGCGGACGCGGACCAGTGAGCCGTCGACGACGAGGTCACGCACCGTGAGCGACTGGTCGGCGACCTGGAAGCGCAGCGCGCCGCCGGGCTGGTCGAACCACGGCTGCACGAAGCGGACCGTGACCAGGAACGGGCGGTCGACCACGTAGCGGTGGACCTCCGGTGCCTGGACGACGTGCGACGGGAGCGACCGCGCCGGCAGCGGGGTGTCGAGCGGGTGGAGCAGGTAGCCGTCGGGGCCACCGATGCGGTCGACGGGGACACCGGCCGGGATCTGGATCGTCAGCCCCTGCTCGCCGGCCTGGCCGACCTGCTGCGCGAGCTGCGGGTACGTCGAGGCCGCACGGTCGCGGAGGCCGTCGAGTTCGTGCCGGGGCAGGTCGCGCGGCTGCGGGAACGGACGGTTCAGGAACCGTCGGAGCATCTCGACCGCGTCGTCCTCGCCACGGGCCGTCGCCAGACGACGCGCGGTGCCGTAGTCGACGACCTCGAGCGCGAAGGTGTCCGCTCCGTCGGCGGGGACCAGGCGCAGGGCGCCCTCCACCGGCGGCTCGTGCAGGGTCTCACCGGGGAGCTGCACGTAGCGGATCGTGTAGCCGAGCTGGTCGAGGATGGGGCGGGTGTCCGCGAACGTCATGAGCGGGAGCCTACTGGGCTGACCTCTGCCGGGGCTGGTCCCACGGGGACCTAGCTCCGCCCCCGCATGATCGCCTGCTTGACCTCCGAGATGGCCTTGGTCACCTGGATGCCGCGCGGGCAGGCGTCGGTGCAGTTGAAGGTCGTGCGGCAGCGCCAGACGCCTTCCTTGTCGTTGAGGATGTCGAGGCGCACGTCGGCGGCGTCGTCACGGGAGTCGAAGATGAACCGGTGGGCGTTCACGATCGCGGCCGGGCCGAAGTACTGGCCGTCGGTCCAGAACACCGGGCAGGACGACGTGCACGCGGCGCAGAGGATGCACTTCGTGGTGTCGTCGAAGCGGGCACGGTCGGCGACCGACTGCACGCGCTCCTTGCCGGGCTCCGGGGCCTTCGAGGCCTGCAGGAAGGGCTGGACGTCGCGGAACGACTTGAAGAAGGGCTCCATGTCGACGACGAGGTCCTTCTCCAGCGGCAGGCCCTTGATGGCCTCGACGTAGATCGGCTTCGAGACGTCGAGGTCCTTGATCAGGGTCTTGCACGCCAGGCGGTTGCGGCCGTTGATGCGCATCGCGTCGGACCCGCACACACCGTGTGCGCAGGAGCGACGGAAGGTCAGCGAGCCGTCCTGCTCCCACTTGATCTGGTGCAGGGCGTCGAGGATGCGGTCGGTCGGCAGCATCATGACGTCGAAGTCCTGCCAGCGCGGCTCGTCGTCGACGTCCGGGTCGAAACGCCGGACGATGACGGTGACCCGGAAGGAGCCGGGAGGGGCGGTGGCCGCGTCGGTGCGGGGTGCGTCGGAGACCAGGGTGTCGGTCATCAGTACTTCCTCTCCATCGGCTCGTAGCGCGTCATGACGACGGGCTTCCAGTCGAGCGTGATGTGGTCGTCGGCGAGTGACGAGTGCGGGTCGCCCGTCAGGTAGGCCATGGTGTGCTTCATGTAGTTCTCGTCGTCGCGCTTCGGGAAGTCGTCGCGCATGTGCCCACCGCGGGACTCCTTGCGGTTCCGGGCGGAGTAGACGACGACCTCGGCGAGGTCGAGCAGGAACCCGAGCTCGACGGCCTCGAGCAGCTCGGTGTTGAACCGCTTGCCCTTGTCCTGCACGGAGACGTGCATGAAGCGGTTGCGCAGCGTGTGGATGGTCTCGGTGACGCGTGCCAGGGAGTCGTCGGTGCGGAACACCTGCGCGTTCTTGTCCATCTCCTCCTGCAGCTCCTTGCGGAGCGCCGCGACGCGCTCGGTGCCGGTGGAGGCCCGGAGCTGCTCGAGCATGCCGCGGACGTTCGCCGCGGGGTCCTCGGGCAGGGGGAGGAAGTCGGCCGTCTGGACCCACTCGGCGGCGTTGTTGCCCGAGCGCTTGCCGAAGACGTTGATGTCCAGGAGCGAGTTCGTGCCGAGGCGGTTCGACCCGTGGACCGAGACGCAGGCGCACTCGCCGGCGGCGTACATGCCGGGCACGACGGTGTCGTTGTCGCTGAGGACCTCGGCGTTCGTGTTCGTCGGGATGCCGCCCATGGCGTAGTGCGCGGTCGGCATCACGGGCACCGGCTCGACGACCGGGTCCACGCCGAGGTAGGTGCGGGCGAACTCGGTGATGTCGGGGAGCTTGGTCTCGAGGACCTCGGCGCCGAGGTGGGTGCAGTCGAGCAGCACGTAGTCCTTGTTCGGACCGGCACCACGGCCTTCCGCGACTTCCTGCACCATGCACCTGGCCACGATGTCGCGTGGGGCGAGGTCCTTGATCGTGGGGGCGTAGCGCTCCATGAAGCGCTCACCCGAGGCGTTGCGGAGGATCGCGCCCTCGCCGCGGGCACCCTCGGTCAGCAGGATGCCGAGGCCGGCGAGCCCGGTCGGGTGGAACTGGAAGAACTCCATGTCCTCGAGCGGCAGGCCGGTGCGCCAGACGATGCCGACGCCGTCACCGGTCAGGGTGTGCGCGTTCGAGGTGGTCTTGTACATCTTGCCGAAGCCGCCGGTGGCGAAGATCATCGCCTTCGCGTGGAAGACGTGCAGCTCACCGGTCGAGAGCTCGAACGCGACGACGCCGGCCGGCTGCTTGCGGGTGACGCCGTCCTCGCCGACGACGTCGACCATGATGAGGTCGAGCGCGTAGAACTCGTTGAAGAAGTTCACACCGAGCTTGACGCAGTTCTGGAACAGCGTCTGCAGGATCATGTGGCCGGTGCGGTCGGCGGCGTAGCACGCACGGCGGACCGGGGCCTTGCCGTGGTCGCGGGTGTGCCCACCGAAGCGGCGCTGGTCGATCTTGCCCTCGGGCGTGCGGTTGAACGGCAGGCCCATGTTCTCGAGGTCGATCACCGCGTCGATGGCTTCCTTCGCGAGGATCTCGGCGGCGTCCTGGTCGACCAGGTAGTCGCCGCCCTTGATCGTGTCGAAGGTGTGCCACTCCCAGGAGTCCTCCTCGACGTTGGCGAGCGCCGCCGCCATGCCGCCCTGCGCCGCACCCGTGTGGGAGCGGGTCGGGTAGAGCTTCGAGATCACGGCGGTGTTGGCCTTCGGGCCGGCCTCGATCGCGGCGCGCATGCCGGCGCCTCCTGCGCCGATGATGACGATGTCGAACTGGTGGTGGTGGACGGTGATGTCGGGCACAGGGGTCTTTCGATCGAGAGCGGAGCTGGAGCGGACGGTCGCGCGTGCGGCTACTGGGCCGGGCAGAACGACGGCAGGTCCGCGGCGGCGGCGCCGGCGGGGCACGGGTCGAAGGTCCAGCAGACGAGCGTGCCGAGGACGATGAGCAGCACGCACGCGACCAGGATCGCGACGAGCAGCGTCTTCCGGACGGCGGGCTTCGCCACGTAGTCGTTGACGATGGTGCGCATGCCGTTCGAGCCGTGGATCAGCGCGAGCCACAGCATGAGGGTGTCCCACACCCGCCAGAACGGGTTGGCCCACTTGCCGGCCACGAACGCGAAGTCGATCTGCTTGACGCCCTCGCCGGCGACCATGTTGACGAACAGGTGGCCGAAGATCAGCACGACCAGGAGCACGCCGGAGGCGCGCATGTAGATCCAGCCCCACTTCTCCCAGTTGGTGGTGCGGCGGGCGGCCTCGGGACTGCGAGGAGGAGCGACGGTCTCGGTGGTCATCGGTGGCCCCTGATCAGTTGAAGTCGGCGACGAGGTTCATGAGCTGGCGCGGCAGGAAGCCCGCGATCGCCACGGCCCAGAGGACGAGGACGATCCAGAACATCGCGCGCTGGTACTTCGGCCCCTTGGACCAGAAGTCGACCAGGATGATCCGCAGCCCGTTGAACGCGTGGAAGACGATGGCCATCACGAGGCCGATCTCACCGAGGTTCATGATCGGGGTCTTGTACGTCCCGATGACCGCGTTGTAGGCCTCTGGTGACAGGCGCACGAGCGCGGTGTCGAGGATGTGCACCAGCAGGAAGAAGTAGATCGCGACACCGGTGATCCGGTGCAGGACCCACGACCACATGCCGGTGCTGCCGCGGTAGAGCGTCCCCTGGAAGTTCCGCGGCGCGCGCGGCGCATCGATGGTCACCTGCGGTTCAGCTGTCGCTGTACCTGTGGTCTGCTCGGCCATGAGCTCGCCTTCCGTTGGGACAGGCGCACCGATCGGCGCGCCGTTGCCGTCGTGTTCGTGTGGAACACCTCCCATCCTACGACCGACCGCTGACCTTCTCGTTCCACCCCGCCCGGACGCCGCGGCTCACGCTCGGCGGGACACCGATGTGCCGCGCCGTCTGGTGGTGCGCGAGCAGCTCGTCGCCGACCGCCTCCCACGTCGTGCCCTCGACCCGGAGCCGTCCCGCCGACCCCATCCGCTCGGCCCGGGAGCGGTCGAGGTGCAGGCCGAGGACCGCCGCCCGGAGCCCGTCCACGTCGTCCGGGTCGTACAGCTCGCCGTCGAGCCCCGGGGCGACGAGGTCGAGCGGGCCGCCCGACGCCGGCGCCACGACGGGGAGCCCGGCGGCGTGGGCCTCCTGCAGGGTCTGGCCGAAGGTCTCGGCCGGGCCCGTGTGCACGAACACGTCGAGCGCCGCGTACGCGTCGGCCAGCGCCTCACCGCGGAGCGGCCCGGTGAACGTCACGTCCAGGTGGCGGAGCCGTCGCTCCAGGAACTGCCGGGAGGGTCCGCCTCCTGCGACCACGATCCGGATGCCCGGGACGCCGCCGAGGTCCGCGAGCCGCTCGACCTCCTTCTCCGGTGCCAGCCGGCCCACGTACCCGACGATGGTCTCGCCGTGCGGGGCGATCCGTCGTCGCATCGCACGCACGTGCGCGCTCCGGCGCCGACCCGGGTGGAAGAGGGCGGTGTCGACGCCGCGACCCCACCGCGCGACGCGGGGCACCCCCTCGGCCTCGAGCATCGCGGCGGTGGCGCTCGACGGGGCGAGCGTCAGCGACGCCCCGGCGTGGATGCGACCGAGGATCTTCCGCACCAACGGGACGGTCGCGGTCAGGCCGTTGCGGCGGGCGAACCCGGCCACGTCGGTCTGGAAGACGGCGACGGAGGGGATGCCGAGCCTCCCGGCCGCCGTGATCGCGCGCCCACCGAGCAGGAACGGACTGGCGGCGTGCAGGACGTCGGCGCCGGAGGCGGCGAGGATCGTGTCGAGGACGGGGTGGGGGAGGGCGACCGGGAACTGGCGGTAGGCGACCGCCGGGACCCGGTGGACGTCGAAGGAGCGGTGTCGCTCGATCTCGGTCCGCGACCGGAACTGGGCGAGCCCAGGGGTGTCGGGCGCGATCACGACCGCGCGGTGGCCACGGCGCTCCAGGTGGTCGAGGACCGCCAGGACGCTGGTGGTCACGCCGTTGAGGGTGGGCAGGAAGCTCTCGGTCACGACGGCGACGGTCCGTTGGGACGTGCCGCGCTCCACGCTGCGTGCGTTCATGGCGACTCCGATGCTGCGCGGGCCACGTGTCCTGGCGGGGGGCCTCGACGTGAACGGCGGGCGCGGAGGTGGTGAACGGATGCGGGATCGGTGCGGGAAGCCCCCAGGGTCCTCTCGGGAACACCGATAGGTTGTGGCTGTGGCAGACCCCCTCGACGACTTCTACGCGATCATCCCGGCCGGCGGCATCGGCTCCCGGCTGTGGCCGCTCTCGCGTGCCGACGCCCCCAAGTTCCTGCACGACCTGACCGGGTCGGGCACCTCGCTCCTCCGCCAGACCTGGGACCGACTCGCGCCGCTGGCCGGTGAGTCCCGGATCATGGTGGTCACCGGTCGGGCGCACCGCGTCGCGGTCGAGTCGCAGCTGCCGGGCGTGCAGGACCACAACGTCGTGCTCGAGAGCGAGCCGAAGGACTCCACGGCGGCCATCGGCCTCGCCGCGGCGATCCTGCACCGCCGCGAGCCCGACGTCGTCATCGGCTCCTTCGCCGCCGACCACGTGATCGGTGACGCCAGGGGCTTCCGCCGCTCCGTCGCCGAGGCGGTGGCCGCCGCCCGCGCCGGGTACGTCACCACGATCGGCATCACGCCGTCCGAGCCCGCGATCGGGTTCGGCTACATCCACGTCGGCGCCTCGCTCGGCATCGACTCCGCCCCGCAGGCCCACGCGGTGAGCGCGTTCGTCGAGAAGCCCGACCTGGACACCGCCTCGGCGTACCTGGAGGACGGCAACTACCTCTGGAACGCCGGCATGTTCATCTCCCGCGCCGACGTGCTGCTCGAGGAGATCGGTCGCAACGAGCCGAAGCTGCTCGCCGGCATCGAGGAGCTCGCCGCCGCGTGGGACACCTCGTCGCGCGGTGCCGTCGTGGACGCCGTCTGGCCCGAGCTGAAGAAGATCGCGATCGACTACTCGGTCGCCGAACCCGCGGCCGCCGCCGGTCGCCTCGCCGTGGTCCCCGGGGACTTCGACTGGGACGACGTCGGGGACTTCGCCTCGCTCGCCAAGCTGCAGTCCGGCGGCCTGGCGAACCACCTGGCCGTCCTCGGCGACGGCGCCAGGATCCTCGCGGACTCCTCCAGCGGCATCGTCGTCTCGCACAGCCAGCGCCTCATCTCGCTCATCGGCGTCGAGGACATCGTCGTCGTGGACACCCCTGACGCCCTCCTCGTCACGACGAGCGCGAACGCCCAGCGCGTCAAGGGTGTGGTGGACGCACTGAAGATCAGCGGCCGGGACGACGTCCTGTAGCGCTCCATCACGAAATCTGCGGAATCGGGGTGCGGATCGGGGGTCCGCGTTACGGGCGCGTTACGGCGCGGTCGCGATCCCGTAACCGATCCGCAGGGGGGTCCCGGGGCGTCCTGTACCGGCCAGGCGGTCGTGTACTGTCGCCACGATCGCCCGGTGCGCAGTGACCGGGCCAAGCTCCCCGGAGGAACCCACCCGTGTCATCTCGTACCCGTCAGATCGCCCTGAGCGGTCTCGCGCTCGTCGGCACCGTCGCCGTGCTCGCCGGTTGCTCGGCTGCCCCGTCCAGCACCGCGACGTCGAAGAAGTCCGACTTCCTGCCGTGCATGGTCTCCGACGCCGGCGGCTTCGACGACAAGTCGTTCAACCAGCTCGGCTTCGAGGGCATGAAGGACGCGGCGTCCGACCTCGGCTCCCAGTACAAGAAGGCCGAGTCGAAGGACGCGACCGTCTACGACTCGAACATCCAGCAGCTCGTCACCCAGAACTGCAACCTCGTCGTCACCGTCGGCTTCAACCTCGCCGCGGCGACGAAGAAGCAGGCGGCCGCGAACCCCGACACGAACTTCGCGATCATCGACGACAACTCGATCGACGCGAAGAACGTCAAGCCGATCACGTTCGACACCTCGCAGGCAGCGTTCCTCGCCGGCTACGCGGCGGCGTCCTACTCGAAGACCGGCACCGTCGGCACCTTCGGTGGCATGCAGATCCCGACCGTCACCATCTTCATGGACGGCTTCGCGGACGGCGTCAAGTACTACAACGAGCAGAAGAAGAAGGACGTCAAGGTCGTCGGCTGGGACGAGTCCAGCCAGAAGGGCTCCTTCACCGGTGGCTTCGAGGCCGGCACGCAGGCCAAGTCGGTCGCGCAGTCGCTCCTCGACCAGGACGCCGACGTGATCCTGCCCGTCGGTGGCCCGATCTACCAGAGCGCCGCAGAGGCCATCAAGGACGCCGACAACGGCTCCGTGCTGGTCGGTGCGGACAGCGACCTCTACGAGGCCGACCCCCGCTACAAGGACATCGCCTTCACCTCGGTGGAGAAGGGCATGAAGCCCGCGACGAAGGACGTCGTCGAGCAGGCCGCCAAGGGCGACTTCTCGAAGACCCCGTACGTCGGCACGCTGAAGAACGACGGCGTCGGCATCGCCCCCTTCCACGACTACGAGTCGAAGGTCGACAAGGGCCTGCAGGGCGAGCTGGACACGATCAAATCCGGCATCATCGACGGCTCGATCAAGGTCGCCACGAAGGCGACCGTCAAGTAGCACGACCGGTGCGGGCGGGGGATCACTCCTCCGCCCGCATTCGTGCGCTCCGCACCACCCGCGACAGGAACAGTGAAGACCCGACATGAAGCTCGAACTCCGTGACATCACGAAGCGGTTCGGCCCCCTGGTGGCGAACGACCACATCTCCATCACCGTCGAACCCGGCGAGGTCCACTGCCTGCTCGGCGAGAACGGTGCCGGCAAGTCGACGCTGATGAACGTCCTCTACGGCATGTACCAGGCCGACGAGGGCGAGATCCTGCTGGACGACGTCGTCCAGGCGTTCGACGGCCCCGGCGACGCGATGCGCGCGGGCATCGGCATGGTGCACCAGCACTTCATGCTCGTCCCGGTGTTCACGGTCGCCGAGAACGTGATGCTCGGACAAGAGGAGACGGCGTTCGGCGGCCGCCTCGACCTGGCCGGCGCACGCAAGCGGGTCCGCGAGATCTCCGAGCGCTTCGGCTTCGACGTCGACCCCGACGCGCGGGTCGAGGACCTGCCCGTCGGCGTGCAGCAGCGCGTGGAGATCATCAAGGCGCTGTCCCGCGACGCCTCCGTGCTGGTGTTCGACGAGCCCACGGCCGTCCTCACCCCGCAGGAGACCGACGAGCTGATGGGCATCATGCGCCAGCTCCGCGAGGCGGGCACCGCCATCGTCTTCATCACCCACAAGCTCCGCGAGGTCCGCGAGGTCGCGGACCGCATCACCGTGATCCGGCTCGGCAAGGTCGTCGGCGAGGCCTCGCCCACCGCGTCCAACGGCGAGCTCGCCGCGCTCATGGTCGGCCGCAGCGTCTCGCTCGTCGTCGACAAGACCCCGGCGACCGCGGGCGAGGACGCCCTGGTCGTCGAGCACGTCACCGTGACCGACCCGTCCGGCATCGTGCTCGTCGACGACGTCTCGTTCACCGTCCGTCGCGGCGAGGTCCTGGCGATCGCGGGTGTGCAGGGCAACGGGCAGACCGAGCTCACCGAGGCGATCATGGGCCTCGAGCCCGTCCGCTCCGGCCACATCGTGCTCGACGGCCGCGAGGTCACCGGGCGCAGCGTCAAGCAGATCCTCGACGCCGGCGTCGGGTTCGTCCCGGAGGACCGGAAGGAGGACGGCCTGGTCGGCGAGTTCACCATCGCGGAGAACCTCATGCTCGACCGCGCCGACTCCGTCGAGTTCGTCCGCGCCGGCACGATCCGGGCCGCGGAGCGCGACACCTTCGCCGACGAGAAGATCGCCGAGTTCGACATCCGGACGCCCGGTCGCACCACCGCGGCCGGTCGGCTGTCCGGCGGCAACCAGCAGAAGATCGTCCTGGCCCGCGAACTCAGCCGTGACCTGCGCCTGTTCGTCGCCGCCCAGCCCACCCGTGGCATCGACGTCGGTTCGATCGAGTTCGTGCACAAGCGCATCGTCGCGACGCGCGACACCGGCGTCCCGGTGATCGTCGTCTCCACCGAGCTCGACGAGGTCGTCGCGCTCGCCGACCGGATCGCCGTGATGTACCGCGGTGCGATCGTCGGCATCGTCCCGGCGACCACGCCGCGCGACGTCCTCGGACTCATGATGGCGGGCGAACTGCCCGCGGGAACGGAGCTCGCCGCGTGAGCGACACCACGCCGCAGCACGGGGGCACCACGCCGCCGTCCGACAGCAGCACCCCCATCGACGGCACGACCGACGGCAGCGTCGGCACCCCGGCGTCCGACGGCAGCGTCGGCACCCCCGTCTCCGACGACCGCCTGCAGGACGTCGTCGCGGGCGCCCCGCACCTGATGACCGACTCGGCCACCGACAGCGAGCGCCGTGAAGGCCGCTGGAGCGACGCCATGCAGAGCATCGTGAACGGCTCGGTCCTGACGACCGTGCTCGCGGTGGTCCTGGCACTCGTCGCGAGCGGCATCCTCATCGCCCTCACCGACAAGGACGTACAGGCCGCCGCCGGGTACTTCTTCGCCCGCCCGATGGACACCCTGCGCGCGGTCGGCTCGGCGGTCGGCGGGTCCTACGCGTCGCTCTTCCAGGGCTCGGTCATCAACTTCGGCGCCCCGACGGCCGCCGCAGCCATCGCGCCGATCACCCGCTCGGTGGACTACGCCGTGCCGCTCGTCGTCGCCGGACTCGGCGTCGCCGTGGCGTTCCGCGCCGGCCTGTTCAACATCGGCGGCCAGGGGCAGATCCTCATCGCCGCCGGTACCGCCGGCTGGGTCGGGTTCTCCTTCGACCTGCCGGCCGCCGTGCACATCCCGCTCACGATCCTCGCCGGCATCGTCGGCGGTGCCGTCTGGGCCGGGATCGTCGGGCTGATCAAGGCCAGGACCGGTGCCAACGAGGTCGTCCTGACGATCATGTTGAACTACGTCGCGCTCTACCTGCTCGCCTTCGCCCTGCGGACTCCCGGGCTCCTGCAGGCCGGCGGCAGCCCGAACCCGATCTCCCCGGCGACGAAGGACAGCGCACTGCTGCCCGGGCTCTTCGGTCCGCGCTTCGGGATCAACGTCGGCTTCCTCGTGGCGATCGCTGCGGTGATCGTCGTGTGGTGGCTGCTCAACAAGTCCTCGCTCGGCTTCCGCTTCCGGACCATCGGCGAGAACCCGCGTGCGGCTCGCGTCGCCGGCATGAGCGTGCCCCGCCTGACCATCTGGGTGCTGGTGATCTCCGGCGGGCTCATCGGCATCGCCGGCGCCTACCAGGTGGAGGGCGCCGTCACGACCGGGTTCACCTCGGGCATCGACGCCGGCATCGGCTTCGACGCGATCACCGTCGCGCTCCTCGGCCGCTCCAAGCCGTGGGGCACCTTCTGGGCGGCGATCCTGTTCGGCGTGCTGAAGAACGGCGGCTACGCCATGCAGGCCGCCAACAGCATCCCGATCGACATCGTCGACGTCATCCAGGCCCTCATCGTCCTCTTCATCGCGGCCCCGCCGCTCGTCCGCGCGATCTTCCGGATCCCGCAGCCGGGCGCCCGTCGACGCACCAAGCAGCCCAGCAAGCGGAAGGCGGTCGCCGCGTGAGCACCCTCAGCCCCACCGCGGTCCCGTCGGCCCCCGTCGCCGACCGAGCCGTCGAGACCACCAGGAGCTGGAAGGCCCCGATCGCGTTCGCGGTGTTCACCGTGCTCGCCGTGGTCCTGTTCCTCGTCGTCAGCCGGAGCGGCACGACGACGTTCCGGCTCGCCAACCCCGGCGACTTCGTCCAGCTGCCCGACGTCGGCCTGCCGTCCGTCGCGACCGGTGTCGTCGTCGTCGTGCTGCTCGCCCTCGCCACGGCCGCGTCGTTCCTCCTGGTCTCGCGGTCCCGCCCGGTGCCCCTCTGGCTGACGAGCGTCTTCGCCGTCCTGTTCGTGATCGGGTTCCTGACGTGGGCCGCCGCGGGCAGGACCATCCCGCTGCCCGGCCTGCTCGTCGGTGCGATCGGTCTCAGCGTCCCGCTCGTGTTCGGTGCCCTCGGCGGCGTCATCTCCGAGCGCGTCGGCGTCGTGAACATCGCGATCGAGGGCCAGTTCCTCGCCGGTGCCTTCACCTCGGCGCTCATCGCCTCGCTGACCGGCTCCGCGTGGGTCGGCCTGGTCGGTGCCCTCGTCGCCGGCGTGCTGGTGTCGTTCGTCCTCGCGGCGTTCAGCATCAAGTACCTCGTCGACCAGGTCATCGTCGGTGTCGTCATCAACGCGTTCATCTCCGGCCTGACCGGCTTCCTGTACTCGCAGGTGCTGTCGCCGGACGAGGAGCGCCTCAACGTCGGCGTGACCTTCCCGCGCTTCGAGATCCCCGTGCTCCACCAGATCCCGGTGATCGGTCCGGTCTTCTTCGAGCAGACCGTCATCGTCTACCTGGCGTACGTGGCCGTCGCGGTCGTCACCTTCGCGCTGTTCAAGACCCGCTGGGGCCTGCGCCTCCGCGCAGTCGGCGAGCACCCGGAAGCGGCGGACACCGTCGGCATCAACGTGACCGGCACGCGGTTCTGGAACGTCTCGCTCGCCGGCGCGATCGCCGGCCTCGGCGGTGCGTACTTCACGCTCGACGCCGTCGGACCGTTCACGAAGGACATGACCGACGGCGCCGGCTACATCGCGCTGGCGGCGGTCATCTTCGGACGCTGGGACCCGGTGCGGGCCACCCTCGCGGCGCTGCTGTTCGGCTTCGCGTCCAACCTGCAGAACACGCTCGGGGCGATCAACTCGCCGGTGCCGAGCGAGTTCCTGCTGATGCTGCCGTACGTCGTCACGATCTTCGCGGTGGCCGGCCTGGTGGGCCAGTCGCGGGGACCGGCGGCCGCCGGCAAGCCCTACTTCAAGAGCTAGCCCCGCGCTCGCACGACACCGGTGTCGCGGGGTCGCGCCGCGGACGTCCGCGGCTCGTCCACGCAACACCGGTGTCGTGCAGCGAGACACCACCACCACCACCACGAACCACCACCACGAACCACCAGCACGAACCACCACCGAACAGGAGGCCCGGCACATGACCGACACCAACGCTGCGGGTGACCAGGGGGTCACCACCGACCCGACGACCGGCGAGCCGTCCTGGACCGACCCGGCCACGAGCCTCCCGTCCGACCCGGACACCGTGATCGACGCGAGCGTCGGCGTGGACTGGACCGCCCTGCGGGAGGCCGCGACGACCGCCATGGGGCGGGCGTACGCGCCGTACTCGTCGTTCCCGGTGGGGGCTGCCGCGCTCACCGACGACGGTCGGATCGTCTCCGGCTGCAACATCGAGAACGCCTCGTACGGGGTCACGCTCTGCGCCGAGTGCTCGCTCGTGTCGCAGCTGCACATGACCGGTGGCGGCAAGCTCGTCGCGTTCACCTGCGTGGACGGCGACGGCGCGACGCTCATGCCGTGCGGGCGCTGCCGCCAGCTGCTGTTCGAGCACTCGGCCGAGGGCATGCTGCTCGAGACCGTCTCCGGCATCCGCACCATCGACGAGGTGCTGCCCGACGCGTTCGGGCCGCGCACCCTCGTCACCTACCAGCAGGAGCACTGAGCATGGCCGTCGAGCCGTTCGACACCGTCGACCTCATCCGCACGAAGCGCTCCGGCGACACGCTGAGCACCGCCGAGATCGACTGGCTGGTGGACGCGTACACCCGTGGCTACGTCGAGGACCCGCAGATGGCGGCGTTCGCGATGGCGGTCTTCCTGAACGGGATGGACCGCCGCGAGGTCAAGGACCTGACGCTCGCGATGATCGCGTCGGGCGAGCGGATGTCGTTCGGCTCGCTCGGCAAGACCACCGTCGACAAGCACTCCACCGGCGGGGTCGGCGACAAGATCACGTTGCCGCTGGCACCCCTCGTGGCGTCGTTCGGCGTCGCCGTGCCGCAGCTGTCCGGGCGCGGGCTCGGCCACACCGGCGGCACGCTCGACAAGCTCGAGTCGATCCCGGGGTGGCAGGCGTCCATCTCGAACGAGCGCATGATGTCGGTGCTCTCCGACGTCGGCGCGGTCATCTGCGCCGCGGGCTCCGGCCTGGCGCCCGCGGACAAGAAGCTCTACGCGCTCCGCGACATCACGGGCACCGTCGAGTGCATCCCGCTCATCGCGTCGAGCATCATGTCGAAGAAGATCGCCGAGGGCACGGGCGCGCTCGTCCTCGACGTGAAGTTCGGGTCCGGGGCGTTCATGCCCTCGTACGAGGCTTCGCGGGAACTCGCGCAGACCATGGTCGACCTCGGCACCGACGCCGGCGTGGCCACCTCGGCGCTGTTGACCGACATGGAGGTCCCGCTCGGGCTGACCATCGGCAACGCGCTCGAGGTCCGCGAGTCGGTCGCGGTCCTGGAGGGCGGGGGACCGGCCGACGTCGTCGCGCTGACCGTCGCGCTCGCGACCGAGATGCTGACGCTCGCCGGCCTGCCGGACGCCGACCCGGCCGCCGCGCTGGCGGACGGGCGTGCGATGGACACCTGGCGCCGGATGATCGCGGCGCAGGGCGGCGACCCGGACGCGGCGCTGCCGGTCGCGCGCGAGCAGCACGTCGTCACGGCGCCCGCCTCCGGGGTGCTCGCCACCCAGGACGCGCTGCCGTTCGGCATCGCGGCCTGGAGGCTCGGTGCGGGTCGTGCGCGCGCGCAGGACCCGGTGCAGGCCGGCGCCGGCATCGAGCTCCACGCCAAGCCGGGCGACACCGTGACCGAGGGGCAGCCGCTCTGGACGCTGCACACCGACGAGCCGTCGCGGTTCGAGCGGGCGCTGGAGTCGCTCGAGGGTGCGTGGTCGATCGGTGCGTCGGCCGAGCCGCGCGGGCCGATCGTGCGGGAGCGCATCCAGGGCTAGGGCTGGGCGGTCCGTGCTGGGCGGTCCGCGCGGGCGGTGCGTGCTGGGCGCGTGTTCGGCCAGGGGATAGCCTTGGCTCCATGAGCGCCGACGACGCCCCCACGTACCGACTGCCCGACGCGGGTGCCGTGATCAACGACCTGCCGAAGGTCTCGCTGCACGACCACCTCGACGGCGGACTCCGCCCCACCACGATCATCGAGCTCGCCGACTCGGCGGGCGTCACGCTCCCGACCACGGACCCGGTCGAGCTCGGACAGTGGTTCGCCGACCAGGCCGACTCCGGCTCGCTCGTCGAGTACCTCAAGACGTTCGACGTGACCACGAGCGTGATGCAGACGGCGCACGGCCTGACGCGCGTCGCCCGTGACTTCGTCGAGGACCTCATCGCCGACGGCGTCGTCTACGGCGAGGTCCGCTGGGCACCCGAGCAGCACCTGCAGGGTGGGCTGAGCCTCGACGAGACGGTCGAGGCCGTGCAGGCCGGCATCGAGGAAGCGGTCGACGCCGCCGGCGGAGCGATCCGCGTCGGGCAGCTCGTCACCGCGATGCGCCACGCGGACCGGTCCCTCGAGATCGCCGAGCTGGCCGTCCGGCACCGCGACCACGGCGTCGTCGGGTTCGACATCGCCGGTGCCGAGGCGGGCTTCCCCGCGTCGAACCACCGCGCGGCGTTCGACTACCTGGCATCCGAGCTGTTCCCCGTCACCGTGCACGCTGGCGAGGCCGACGGGCTCGCGTCGATCCGTTCGGCGCTCGTCGACGGTCGCGCGCTCCGCCTCGGACACGGGGTGCGGTTGTTCGAGGACGTCCAGCTCTCCGACGGCGGCGACGGCTCCACGCTCGCCTCCCTCGGCGAGATCGCGTCGTGGGTGCGCGACCGCGAGATCCCGCTCGAGCTCTCGCCGTCCTCGAACCTGCAGACCGGCGCCATCGCGGCGTGGGGCGACGACCTCGCCGACCACCCGTTCGACGTGCTGTACCAGCTCGGGTTCCGCGTCACGGTGAACACCGACAACCGCCTGATGAGCAACACGACGCTGACGAAGGAGCTCGCGCTCCTGGCCGGCACCTTCGGCTACGACCTCGACGACCTCGCCGCGTTCCAGATCAACGCGGCGCTCGGCTCGTTCCTGCCGCTGGAGGACCGCGAGGAGATCATCGCCCTCATCACCGCCGGGTACGCGGAGGCCTGATCGCGATGGGCCTGCCGCCGCTGTCCGACGACGCCGTCGTGCTCGGGGCGTCCGCGCCGTCGTGGCGTGACGCGCTCCGGTTGGCCGGCGGCGCCCTCGTGCGGTCCGGCGCCACGACCGACGCCTACACGGACGCCATGGTCGCGATGGTCGAGGAGCACGGCCCGTACATCGTCATCTCGCCGGGCCTGGCGTTCGCGCACGCCCGTCCGGGGGACTCGGTCCTCCGGGACGGGCTGTCCGTGGTGACGCTCGCGCAGCCCGTGGCGTTCGGCCACCCGCACAACGACCCCGTCGACGTCGTCCTCGGGCTCGCGGTGGCGGGCGTGGGGACGCACCTCGAGTCGATCGGTGCGATCGCGAACCTGTTCAACGACGCCACGGTGACCTCGCGTCTGGCCGCGGCGAGGACGCCGGACGAGGTCCGGGAGATCATGGGAGTGTCGGCGTGAAGATCGTGACCATCTGCGGCGCGGGGATCGGCTCCAGCGCCATCCTCAAGGTGAACGCCGAGAAGGCGCTGGCGACGCTCGGGCTGTCGGCCGAGGTCGTCGCCGCCGACGTCGCGTCCGTCCGCGAGGTCTCCGACGACGCCAACGTGATCCTCACGTCGCAGGAGTTCGTCGAGGCCATCGGGACGACCTACGCCGAGGTCATCGTCATCCGGAACCACTTCGACCAGAGCGAGATCACGGCGGCCGTGGAGAGGTCCCTGGGGGAGTCACCGGCCCCGTAGCATTGCCCCATGGCCAGCACGAACCCGCTCAACGACCCCTCCGTCGACCCGTTCGACGTCGCCCGTGACGCTGCGGCGGTGATCGCCGAGCAGTCCGGCATCGACCGCCACGACATCGCCCTGACGCTCGGGTCCGGGTGGGGCAAGGCCGCCGACCTCATCGGCGAGACCGTCTCCGAGATCCCCGCGTCGGACGTCCCCGGGTTCAGTGCGTCCGCGGTCCCCGGGCACTCGGGGACGGTGCGCTCGATCCGCCTCGCGGACGGCCGGCACGCCCTCGTGATCGGCGCGCGGACCCACTACTACGAAGGCCACGGCGTGCGTCGGGTCGTGCACAGCGTGCGCACCGCGGCGGCGACCGGTGCCACGACGATGGTGCTCACGAACGGCGCCGGCGGCATCAAGGAGACCTGGACTCCCGGCACGCCCGTGCTCATCAGCGACCACATCAACCTGACGGCGGACAGCCCGCTCGAAGGCGCCACGTTCATCGACCTCACCGACCTGTACTCGGCACGGCTGCGGGCGGTCGCCAAGCAGGTGGACCCGTCCCTCGACGAGGGCGTCTACACCCAGTTCCGCGGCCCGCACTACGAGACCCCGGCCGAGGTCCAGATGGCCAAGGCGATCGGCGGGCACATCGTCGGCATGTCCACCGCGCTCGAGGCCATCGCGGCCCGGCAGACCGGCATGGAGGTCCTCGGGTTCTCCCTCATCACGAACCTCGCCGCCGGCATCCAGACGACGCCGCTGTCCCACGCCGAGGTGCTCGAGGCCGGGCGCATCGCCGAGCCCGTGATCGCGGACCTGCTCGCCCGGGTGGTGGCGGCACTGTGAGCCCGTCCACGGGTGTGGACGCCTCGGGCAGCGCCGGCACGCTCGACGTCGCGCGTGCCTGGCTGGCGCAGGACCGGGACCCGGAGACCCGCGCCGAGCTCGACGCCGTCGTCACGGCCGCTGCCAGCGGAGACGCCGCGGCACTCGCGCAGCTCAAGGAACGCTTCGCCGGACGCCTGCAGTTCGGCACCGCCGGGCTCCGCGCCGAACTCGGGTGGGGTCCGCTGCGGATGAACCGTGTGGTCGTCACGCAGGCGGCAGCGGGGCTCGCCCGGTTCCTCGTCGACACCGGTCGGCAGCGCAGCGTCGTCATCGGCTACGACGGCCGCGTGAACTCGGACGTCTTCGCCCGTGACTCGGCCGAGGTCATGCGCGGCCTCGGGCTCGACGTCACCCTGCTGCCCACCGCCCTGCCGACCCCCGTGCTGGCGTTCGCGGTGCGGCACCTCGACGTGGGCGCCGGGGTCATGGTCACAGCGAGCCACAACCCGCCGCGGGACAACGGCTACAAGGTGTACCTGGGCGGCGACGACGCCGGCTCCCAGATCGTCCCGCCGGTCGACGCCGAGATCGCCGCGGCGATCGACGCCGTCGCAGCGGGCTCGATCAGTGACCTGCCCCGCGAGACCGACCACACCGTCGCCGACGACGCGCTGGTCGACGCCTACGTGGCCGCCACGGCCGCGACCGTCGGCGCGCCGGCGCTCCCGGCCGCCGAGCAGCCCTCCGTGGTCTACACGGCCATGCACGGCGTCGGGTGGCAGACCGCGAAGGCCGTGTTCGCCGCCGCCGGGTTCGCCGAGCCCGCGGTCGTCCCCGAACAGATCGACCCGGACGGCGCGTTCCCCACGGTGGCGTTCCCGAACCCCGAAGAGCCGGGCGCCATGGACCTGGCGATCGCCCGCGGTGTCGCCGTCGGCGCGGACCTCGTCATCGCGAACGACCCCGACGCCGACCGCCTGGCGCTGGCGATCCCGTCCGGCGACTCCTACCGCCGGCTCTCCGGCAACGAGGTCGGGTGGCTCCTCGGCTGGCGGGCTGCCGCACGTGCGGCCGAGGCCGGTCAGACCGGCACCCTGTCGGCGTCGATCGTGTCGTCGCCCGCGCTGGCACGGGTCGCCGCACGCTACGGTCTGCAGCACCGGGACACCCTGACCGGCTTCAAGTGGGTCTCCCGCGTGCCTGACCTGCTGTTCGGGTACGAAGAGGCGCTCGGCTACCTCGTGGACCCGCAGGTCGTGCGCGACAAGGACGGCATCTCGGCGGCGCTGTCGCTGCTCGACCTCGCGACGGAGCTCGCGGCGTCCGGGTCGACCATCGCCGACCAGCTCGATGCCTTCGCGGCCCAGTTCGGGGCCTTCGCATCCGGGCAGGTCGCCACCCGCGTGGACGACCTGTCGCGCATCGGGGAGGTCATGGCTGCGCTGCGGTCCTCGCCGCCGACCACCCTCGGGCCGCTCGACGTCCTCGCGACGACGGACTACGCCGCCGGCGTGCAGGGCTTCCCGCCGTCGGACATCCTGCGCTACGACCTCAGCGGCGACGCACGGGTGATCGTCCGCCCGAGCGGGACCGAGCCCAAGGTGAAGGTCTACATCGACACCGTCGCTGCGACCTCCGCCGAGGCCCAGTCCCTCGTCGACGCCCTCGCCGAGGCGATCCGCCCCCGCGTCTCGTAGCGGTCGGCGCCGCCGCCTCGGGAGTACGCCCGCCCCGCCCGCCGCCCGCCGCTGTTCTGCGCGCCACGGTTCTGCCTCGCAAAACACCGGTGTTCAGCAGTCGCGCCGCAGTTGTTCGCGGCTCGGCTGCCGAACACCGGTGTCTTGCGAGGCCGGCGGCGCGTGGCGTAGTCCTCCACAACGGGGATCACGGGCCGCTCCTCCCCAGTTGACCCGGGTCGCTCGACGGACCGGAGCGACGGAACGACATCGTGAGCGGCATGACGCACCTCACCGTGTTCAGCATCGCCTCGACGGACCCCGACCCCTCCGCTCGCCGCCGGCTCTCCGCTGCAGCCCGACGCGGTGCGCTGCGTCGACTCACCGCCGGTCGGTACGTGCTCGCCGAAGCAGCGGAGTCGGCGTCGGACCACGAAGTCCACCGAGCGCGGATCGACGCAGTGCTGCCCGGCGTCGCGCCACACGTGATCGTCTCCCACGAATCCGCCGTCGTCCTGCACGGACTGCCATGGGTGGGATCGCTGCCCGAGGTGGTGGTGGTCTCCGACCCGCACCTCGGGACCGGGCACCGGAGGGCACACGTGCAGAAGGTCGGGGCTGCCGGACGACGCTTGGACCCCGTGGTGATCGCCGGTCATGCCGTGACCTCACTCGCCGTCACCGCAGTGGACATTGCGCTCCGGGCGCCGTTCCGGACAGCCGTCGTCGTGCTCGACGCGGTGCTGGCTCGTGGGATCGAGCGGGACGTCCTGATCGCGGAACTCCGCGCACGGACGCCTCGCCCCCGCGCTGTCACACGCGCTCGCCTCGCCATCGAGTTCGCCGACGCCGCGAGCGGTTCGCCGGGGGAGTCCGTGGCCCGCGTCCGGATGGCGCAGGACGGGTTCCCACAGCCGGTGCTCCAGCAGGAGTTCCACGACGAGGGCGGGTTCGTCGCCCGCGTCGACTTCTGGTTCCCGGAGGTCGGAGTCGTGGTCGAGTTCGACGGGCTGGCGAAGTACCGCGACCGGGCGTTGCGCGGCGGGCGTTCGCCGGAACAGGTCGTCGTCGACGAGAAGCTCCGGGAGGACCGGCTGCGGGCGGTCCCCGGCGTCAGGACCGTCGTCCGCCTGACCTGGCGCGACGTCGACGACGGCGGATCCGCCCCTCAGCGCCTCGACGCAGCGGGGGTCCCTCGAGCCAACCGAACGCAGGACACCGGTGTCTTGCAATCGAGCCGCGGATGAACGCGGCGCGGATGCAGAACACCGGTGTTGTGCGGATCCTCCGGGCAACCGCGGCGCCGACGTGCCGCCAGCGCCGGGCTACGCGAGCTCGAGCAGGACGTGACCGGACGAGATCGTCTGGCCGACGGGGGCGTCGAGCGACGTGACGACGCCGTCCTTGTGGGCCTGCACGGGCTGTTCCATCTTCATCGCCTCGAGCACGACGAGCAGGTCGCCCTTCACCACGGTGTCGCCCTCGGCGACCGCGAGCTTCACCACGGTGGCCTGCATCGGCGAGGTGACGGACGAGCCCGACGCGGCGCGCCCGCCCTTCACCGCCGAGGAGCGACGACGAGGGGGAGCGGACGGACCTGCCGGACGACGACCAGCCGCGGCGGTGCCACCGACGATCGCGGGCATGGTGACCTCGATGCGCTTGCCCTGGACCTCGACCACGACGGTGTCGCGGTCACCGGGCGTCGGCAGCTCCTCGGGGGAGCCGCTCCACGGCGGGATGTCGTTGACGAAGTCGGTCTCGATCCACTGCGTGTAGATGCTGAACGGTTCGTCGTCGGCCGTCGCGAATGCGGGGTCCGACACGACCGCGCGGTGGAAGGGCAGCACGGTCGGCAGCCCGGCGACCTCGAACTCGGCGAGTGCCCGACGTGCTCGCTCCAGGGCCTCGGCCCGGGTGGCACCGGTGACGATGAGCTTCGCGAGCATCGAGTCGAACGAGCCGGACACGACGTCGCCGGACACGACGCCCGAGTCGACGCGGACACCGGGACCGGACGGCGCGTTGAACACGTGCACGGGGCCGGGCGCCGGGAAGAAGTTGCGGCCCGGGTCCTCGCCGTTGATGCGGAACTCGAACGAGTGGCCACGGGGCGTCGGGTCGGCGTAGTCGAGCACGCCGCCCTCGGCGATGCGGAACTGCTCGCGCACCAGGTCGATGCCGGTGACCTCTTCGGACACGCAGTGCTCGACCTGCAGGCGGGTGTTGACCTCGAGGAACGACACCGTGCCGTCGGCCCCGATGAGGAACTCGCAGGTGCCGGCGCCGACGTAGCCGACCTCGCGGAGGATCGCCTTGGACGACTCGTAGAGCAGGGTCTGCTGCGCGTCGGTCAGGTACGGCGCGGGCGCTTCCTCGACGAGCTTCTGGTGCCGACGCTGCAGCGAGCAGTCGCGGGTCGACACGACGACGACGTTGCCGTGCGCGTCGGCCAGGCACTGGGTCTCCACGTGCCGCGGCTTGTCGAGGTACTTCTCGACGAAGCACTCGCCGCGCCCGAAGGCCGCGATGGCCTCGCGCGTGGCCGACTCGAACAGCTCCTCGATCTGGGAACGTTCGCGCACGACCTTGAGCCCACGACCGCCACCACCGAAGGCGGCCTTGATCGCGACGGGCAGCCCGACCTCGTCGGCGAACGCGACGACCTCGGAGACGTCCTGCACGGGCTCGATGGTCCCGGGGGCGAGCGGCGCGCCGACCTTCTCGGCCACGTGGCGCGCGGAGACCTTGTCGCCGAGGCGCTCGATGGACTCGGGGGACGGCCCGATCCAGACCAGCCCGGCGTCGAGGACGGCGCGGGCGAAGTCGGCGTTCTCGGCGAGGAAGCCGTAGCCCGGGTGCACGGCGTCGGCGCCGGACCGTCGGGCGACGGACATGATCTTGTCGATGACCAGGTACGTGTCGGCACTCGTGGTGCCGTTCAGCGCGTAGGCCTCGTCGGCGAGGCGGGCGTGGAGCGCGTCACGGTCCTGGTCGGCGTAGACGGCGACCGAGGCCGTGCCAGCATCGCGGGCCGCACGGATGATGCGGACGGCGATCTCGCCGCGGTTCGCGATGAGGACCTTGCTGATACGGGGCATGACACATCAGCGTATTCGCGGAGGCGCAGACGGAATTGAGCGGCATCCACAACAAAGCACCGGAAAAGCAGGTGGATGTCTACAGTGCCCAGAAGTCGTGCCAGGAGACCCCGAACCCCTGCAGCAGCATCGACCGGAGGACCGGGAGCGACAGCCCGACCACGGCCGAGGGCGCGCCGTCGATGCGCGTGATGTACGCCGCCGCCCGCCCGTCGATTGTGAACGCCCCGGCGACCTCGAGCGGCTCGCCCGTCGCCACGTACGCGTCGATCTCCTCCGGGGACACGTCGTCGGCGAAGGTCAGCACCGCGCTGTCCACGGCGACCACGTGGTCGCCGTCCACGACGAGGGCCGAGCCGCCAGGGGCGACTGGTCCCAGGGACGGGACGGTCGCCGGGGACGCCAGCGCGGCCGTGGAGCCGGCCACGTCACGGACTGGAGGCTCGGTGTGGGCCCGCCCCGGTCCTCTCCCCACCGGCACGGCCGGCCCGCCGCTGGCGCGTCGGTCCGGAACCGGCGGCGTGGGCCCAGTCCGTCCGGTGGTCGCGTCGCGGCGCCGGTCGACGACGCAGTGGCCGCTCCACAGCGTGCCGCCACCGGCGGCGAGCATCTGCCGCCAGCGCTCCCGGGCCACCTCCGGGTCGTGTGGCTTGCCGTACAGGTGCCCGTCGACCTCGAACGCGGAGTCTCCACCGAAGACGAAGCCGTCCACCGGCGACCCGGCGACGGACGCGTCGGCGACCGCGTCGGCCTTGGCGACGGCGAGGAGCGCGACGAGCTCCGGACCGGTGAGGTCACGGCCGAGCGCGTCGCGGGCAGCAGCGGCCGCGGCGTCCTCGTCGACCCCGGGCGCGACGAGCACCGGCTCGATCCCGGACTGGGCGAGGAGTGCTCGGCGGGCGGGGGAGGTACTCGCGAGGTACAGACGCATGGGAACATCGAACCATGGGTGAATCCGTCGGAACGCTGCTCGAACTCGACGTCACCGGGATCGCCCACGGCGGTATCTCGGTGGCACGGCACGAGGGGCGCGTGGTGTTCGTCTCGGACGCGATCCCGGGGGAGTCCGTCGTCGCCCGGGTGACCGAGGACCGGAAGAAGTCGTTCTGGCGCGCGGACACCGTCAGCGTGACGACGCCGAGCGAGCACCGGGTGGACCACGTCTGGCCGGAGGCCGCGCTCGACCGCGACCCCGCCGAGCGACCCGGTGGCGCCGAGTTCGGCCACATCGCCCTCGCCCACCAGCGCACCCTGAAGCACGACGTCCTCGTCGACTCCTTCTCGCGGTTCGCCCACGTCGACCTGACGGAGGTGCTCGGCCGGGACGTCGTCGTCGAGGCCGCACCCGGCGACGACGCGGCGAACGGCCTCGGCTGGCGCACCCGTGTGCGGCTCCACGTCGACGAGGAGGGCACCGCCGGTCCCTTCGCCGCCCGCTCGCACACGGTCGTGCCGGTGACGGGCCTGCCGCTCGCGACGGCCACCGTGCAGGAGAGCGCCCCGCTCGCCCGCGGGGCCATGCCGGGCGCGTCGGTCCTCGACGTCCTCGCACCGAGCGGCTCGGAGGGAGCACGCCTGGTCGTCGACGAGCAGGCCCCGACCGCGGTCACCGAGGTCGTCGGGCACCGCACCTTCACCGTCGACGACACCGGCTTCTGGCAGGTCCACCGCGCCGCGGCGTCCGTCCTGACCGAGGCCGTGCAGGACCTCGTCGACCGCGACCGCCTGGACGCCGACGGCATCCACCTCGACCTCTACGGCGGTGTCGGGCTGCTCGCCGCGGCCGTCGGTGACCTCGTCGGCCCGAAGGCCCGCCTGACCAGCGTCGAGAGCGCCGGGCGGGCGACCGAGCACGCGCAGGAGAACCTCGCCGAGTGGATCGGTGCCCGCGCAGAGCCCGGACGCGTCGACCGGTGGCTCGCCCGCACGGTGCAGACCGCGTCGCGCAGTGAGCTCGACCGCTACCGGGCCGGCACGGTCGTGCTCGACCCGCCGCGCTCCGGCGCCGGTCGCGAGGTGGCCGTGCAGATCGCCGCACTCCAGCCCGCGCAGGTCGTCTACGTCGCCTGTGACCCTGTCGCGCTGGCCCGCGACGTCGCCACGTTCGCCGACCTCGGGTACCGCCTCGAGGCCCTCCGTGCCTTCGACCTGTTCCCGCACACGCACCACATGGAGGCCGTCGCGCGGCTGGTCCCGGTCGCGTAGCGCACACTGTGTGTGGCGACATCTGAACCTGGGTCCGACCTGGGTATCCTGGTCGTCGTTGGCAACTCGGTTTCAGGGGCCGGGTGTCATCAGATGAGAGGGCATCGTGGCTGCAGACACCATCACCACAGCAGGAACGACCGACGTGAGCACGAGGCCCGTGCGCGTCGCGATCGTGGACGACCACGAGTCCGTGCGGCTCGGGATCCAGGCAGCGTGCCAGAACGAGGGCTTCGAGGTCGTGCTCACCGCGGCCAGCGTGCCGGAGTACATCGCGAACCTCGACGCGCGTGAGGTCGACGTCGTCGTGCTCGACCTGTCGCTCGGCGACGGGTCCACGGTGACCGAGAACGTGAAGGGCGTGCAGGGGACCGGTTCGGCCGTCCTGGTGCACAGCATCGCCGACCGCGTCGCGAACGTCCGGGAAGCACTGGCGGCAGGGGCCGCCGGGGTCATCCCGAAGTCGTCCGCGACGAAGACCGTGATGGCCGCCGTCGCGACCGTCGCCCGCGGGGACGTGCTGAACAACCTCGAGTGGGCGAGCGCCATCGACGCCGACCGTGACTTCGCCAAGGCGCAGCTCGGCCGTCGTGAGCGCGAGATCCTGCACCTGTACGCATCGGGTCTGCCGCTCAAGCTCGCCGCGCAGCAGCTCGGCATCGGGTACTCGACGGCGCGCGAGTACCTCGACCGCATCCGCGTGAAGTACGTCGAGGTCGGCCGTCCGGCCCCGACGAAGGTCGACCTGCTCCGCCGCGCGGTGGAGGACGGCATCCTGCCGGGGCTAGACTCGGGCGTCGACCCGGACGCCGACAACCGCTGACGGCGTCCGCCTCGATGACGAACGAGGTCGCACCGTTCGGTGCCGACCCGGCGCGCAGCGTCCGGGCAACCGTTTCACGGGGGTCGGTCGAGCGCGCCTTCGCGATCCTGCTCGCCGTGTTCGCGATCGGGTTCGGCCTGGCGAACGCGCCGCAGGTCGCGAAGCAGCTGCCCTACCTCGACCCGGTGTGGGGCGTCGTGGTGCCGTCGGTGCTCGCGGCGGCGTTCTTCCTGGTCGGCGCCTCCGTCTTCGTGCAACGCCTGGTCCAGCCGGCCCAGATCGCCACGGCGGTCCTGTTCCTCGGTGCGCTCGTCGTCTGGCCGTTCACGGTCTCGCACGCGCTTCCCGACGACCAGCTGCCGTGGCCGTGGTGGCTGTGCAACGTCGGCACGATTGCGGCGGCGATGGGCTTCGCCACGTGGCGTGCCACCGTCTACAACGCTGTCGTTCCAGTGGTGTACGCGATCATCCGGCTCAGCCCAGCCGGCGGCGGCGTCGGGATCACCCGTGCGGTGTTGGACGGCGTGTACATCGGCATCCTCGGCGGAGCGGCCCTGGTGCTCATCGTGGTGCTCCGCCGTGCTGCCTCGGCGGTCGACTCGGCACAGGCGACCGCGGTCCGGCGCTACTCGCTCGCGATCCGGGAGCACGCCACCGAGGTGGAGCGCGTGCAGGTCGACGCGATCGTCCATGACAGCGTCCTCACCACGCTGCTCTCCGCCGCCCGCGCCGACACCCCGGACGCGACGATGCTCTCCGCACGGATGGCCCGGAACGCGCTCGACCACCTCGCCGCCGCGGCTGCCGACGGCCCAGGGGAGGTCCCGCCGGTGCTCCTGCCCGAGCTCCGCGAGCGGATCGCCGATGCCGTGACGTCCCTGGCCGCCCCGGTCCGGGTGGACGGCGGTCCGCTCGGGCAGACGACCCTACCGGCGGCCGCGGCCGACGCCATCGCCTCGGCCGCGTTGCAGGCTGCGGTGAACAGCGTCCAGCACGCCGGGGACGGGGTCGCGCGCTGGATCACCGTCGATGAAGTGGCGGGCGCGGTCGTCCGGGTCGAGGTCGCCGACGACGGCTCCGGCTTCGACGTGGACGCCATCCCGGCGGAGCGCCTCGGCGTCCGCCGGTCGATCATCGAGCGCGTGGCGTCGGCCGGCGGCCTCGCCGAGATCCGGACGGCCCCGGGGAGCGGGACACGCATCGTCCTCACGTGGCCGGCACCCACGGCGGTGAGCACGTGAAGGTCTCGGTCCCCGCGGGCGTCGCGACGGGGCTGGCCGCGCTGTTCTCGGTCTACCACCTGGTCCTCGCGGCCACGACGCTGCTCCGCGTCGAGGACATCGGGCCCATCGTCGCCTGCATGGTGCTCTACGCCGCAGCGACGGGCACCGCGCTGTTCGTCCGGGGTGCCGCGCTCCCCGTCTGGACGGCGTGCTTCTCCCTTGCGACGGCGATCATGATGCCGCTCGTCGCGGCTCCGGTCGCAGAGCGGGGTTCGGGCCCGGGGTACGACACGTGGTGGGTCGCCGCCGTCGGCACGCTCATGGTCATCCTCGTCGTCCGGCAGCGCGCGCCCTTCGCCTGGGTCGGCGTCCTGGTCCTCGCGGTGACCACGCTGTCCTGGGCGGGGATCGGGGCACTCGGGGACCTCGGGGTGCTCGGCAGCGTCTCGTGGGTCGTCATCGCCACGGCGTTCACCGCTGCGATGAACCGTGCCACCCGCATCCAGCGCGACTTCATCCGCGCCGAGCAGGAGACCGTCGACTGGCAGGCCGCGCAGGACGCCCACGTCTTCGAGCGGCAGTTCCGCCTGAGCCAGACCACACGGATGGCGCGGCCGATGCTGCAGCGGATCATCGACTCCTGCGGCGGACTGACCGACGACGAGCGCACCGAGTGCCTGCACCTCGAGCAGGCCATCCGGGACGAGATCCGCGGCCGCTCGCTGCTCTCCGACGACGTCCGGGACGAGGTCATGCGGCTGCGCCGTCGTGGTGCCGTCGTGCAGCTCCACGACGACGGCGGGCTCGACGAGCTCGAGGTCGACGACCTCCGCCGCATCCACAGCGAGCTCGCCGACGCGCTGCGACAGGCGCACGACGCCGACAACGTCATCGTGCGCACCGTGCCCGAGGGCGCCGACGCCGCGGTCACGGTCGTCGGGCTGCGGCTCGACCTCGCCGCGAGCGAGTCAGCGGCGCTCGGCGCCGGGCTCGACGACGAGGACGACGACGACGATTCCGCCGTCGCCGTGTGGCTCGAGATCCCTCGGCACGAGACCGTCTGACGCCCGGTCACGACGACAGGGCCGTCGTGCGACAGGGTCGTCGTCGGACGACAGCGTCGTCGTCGGACGACAGCGTCGTCGTCGGACGACAGCGACGATGTCGCGACGGCCGGGAGGCTCGGGTCGACTCCGCCTCGTCGGGCGCCCTGACCGGCGCGCCGCCGACGCAGGACGACAGGGTCGAGGTCGTACGACAGGGTCGAGGTCGTACGACAGCGATGGTGTCGTTCCGAGTCGGGAGGGGGGGCAGGCCCACGCGCCGAACGACCCCGGAAACGGGGAACGGGCCGGTCGAGGTACTCGACCGGCCCGTTCACAACCCGAGGCAGAGCGGCAACCCGAATGTCGCCCTGGCTCGCAACGACCAGTGACGTCGTACCCTAGTCGGCCACTGATCGACGATGTTCTTCTGGGAAGGACACCGAACACTGATTACTATGCCCGCTGCCACGCCTCGTGTCAGTCGTCATTATGGGGGACAATTCCTGCGCGTTCTGTCCCCATCGGCGTTTCCTGCCCCCCAGTCGAGGGGTGCTGGTCCGCGGAAGTGCACGCTGCAACGCGGATACCGGCGGGTACCCCAGGGGTACAACCAGGGCGGTTGCCGTCCCCCGAGGGCGCAACGGGGTCAGCGGAGGGACCGCGACCAGGCTCCCGGGCCGTGCGGCAGCGGTCCGCGGAGTCCGCGCGCGGCCGACTCCCACCCGACGCGCGGGGAGACCTCGACACGAGCAGGGCCCGCCGCGGCGGCCTGGTCGGCCTGGTGCTGGAGCACGGCGACGACGGCAGCGAGCTCCTCCGGCGACGGGTCCCCGGCGACGACACGGACGTCTGCGACGGCACCGACGTCTCGAGCCGCCGCCCCGGGCTGCGACCCCGTCACAGGGGGATGTTCCCGTGCTTCTTGGGCGGCAGCGTCGCGCGCTTGCCCCGGAGCGCCCGGAGCGCCTTGATCACGGAGACGCGGGTGGCGTGCGGCTGGATGATGCCGTCGAGCTCGCCACGCTCGGCCGCCAGGTACGGCGAGGCCACGTTGTAGGTGTACTCGTTCGCCAGGCGGGAGCGCACGGCGGCGACGTCCTCGCCGGCGTCCTCGGCGCGCTTGATCTCCGACCGGTACAGGATGTTCACCGCACCCTGACCACCCATGACCGCGATCTCAGCGGTCGGCCACGCCAGGTTGATGTCGGCGCCGAGCTGCTTCGAGCCCATCACGATGTACGCCCCGCCGTAGGCCTTGCGCGTGATGACCGTGACGAGGGGGACGGTGGCCTCGGCGTAGGCGTACAGGAGCTTGGCGCCGCGGCGGATGACCCCGGTCCACTCCTGGTCGGTGCCGGGCAGGTACCCGGGCACGTCGACGAGGGTCAGGATCGGGATCCCGAACGCGTCGCAGAACCGGACGAAGCGCGCGGCCTTCTCGCCGGCGTCGATGTTCAGCGTGCCGGCCATCGCCTGCGGCTGGTTCGCGATGATGCCGACCGTGCGGCCCTCGACCCGACCGAACCCGATGAGGATGTTCGGTGCGAAGAGCGGCTGGACCTCGAGGAAGTCCCCGTCGTCGACGACGTGCTCGATGATCTGCGTGACGTCGTACGGCTGGTTCGTGGAGTCCGGGATGACGACGTCGAGCTCGCGGTCGGCGTCGGTGGTCTCGAGCTCGGGGGCGACGTCGTACGCCGGGGGGTCGGAGAGGTTGTTGTCGGGCAGGAACCCGATGAGCGACCTGGCGTAGTCGAGCGCGTCGGACTCGTCGTCGGCCAGGTAGTGGGCGACGCCGGAGACCGCGTTGTGCGTCTGGGCACCGCCGAGCTCCTCGAAGCCGACGTCCTCGCCCGTGACGGTCTTGATGACGTCGGGGCCGGTGACGAACATGTGGCTGGTCTTGTCGACCATGATCACGAAGTCGGTGAGGGCGGGGGAGTACACCGCACCGCCGGCGGCCGGGCCCATCACGATCGAGATCTGTGGGATCACCCCGGAGGCCGCGGTGTTGAGGCGGAAGATCTCGCCGTACTTGCCGAGCGCGACCACTCCCTCCTGGATGCGGGCGCCGCCGGAGTCGAGGATGCCGATGATCGGCACGCCCGTCTTCATGGCGTGCTCCATCACCTTGATGATCTTCTCGCCGGCGACCTCGCCGAGCGAGCCGCCGAAGACGGTGAAGTCCTGCGCGTACACCGCGACCTGGCGGCCGTGGATCGTGCCGAAGCCGGTGACGACCGCGTCGCCGTAGGGCCGCTTGGCCTCCATGCCGAAGGCGTGGGTGCGGTGCCGGACGAACTCGTCGAGCTCGACGAAGGAGTTCTCGTCGAGGAGCTGCTCGATCCGCTCGCGCGCCGTCGTCTTGCCCTTGGCGTGCTGCTTCGCGATGGCGGCTTCGCCCGCTGCGGTCACGGCTTCGTGGTACCGCACGCGGAGGTCGGCGAGCCGGCCGGCCGTCGTGGAGAGATCGGGGGTGTCACCTTGAGTCACCCGCTCACCCTACCGGCGTGCCGAGACCGGGCCGTTGGAGGACCCGCACGGTTCCTGCCCGTACATTTGCACGCATGTCCACACCCGCACTCCCGCGTTCCCGCGCCGCCGTCGCGTCCTCGGGAGCGGTCCTCGACGTCCGGGAGTCCACCGGGTCGACCAACGCCGACCTGCTGCAGGCAGCGTCCGGCCTGCCGGACGGCAGCGTCGTCGCGACGCTCGACCAGACGGCCGGTCGCGGTCGTCTCGACCGCTCCTGGACCGCACCGACCGGGCAGACCCTCGCCGCCAGCGTCCTGGTGCGCGCCGACCTCACCGACCGCGACCGCGGCTGGCTGCCGCTCGTGGCGGGCGCCGCGATGCGCGACGCGGTGCGCGCGGCCCTGGAGCCGGCACCGGACGACCGAGCTGACGGGGCGGACGCGAGTCGGGCCTCCCACCCGGGTGGGACGGAACGGGTGCTCGTGAAGTGGCCCAACGACGTCCTGGTCGACGGCCGCAAGGTCTGCGGGATCCTCTGCCAGGTCGCGGACGACGGTGCGGTCGTCGTCGGAGCCGGCGTGAACCTCACCATCCCCGCCGACGCGCTGCCGACACCGAACGCGACCTCGCTCCTGGCGGCGGGCGCGACCGGCGACGCGGCCGACCTGGCAGACGCGGTCCTGTCCGGCTTCGTCGCGGGCGTCCGGGAGGCCGTGGTCGCCCTGGCGACGGGCGGTGCGGACGCCGACGCGGTCCGGTCCCACGTCCGGGCCGTCTGCGGCACGATCGGTGCGCGGGTCCGGCTGGAACTGCCGGACGGCAGCGTCGTCGAGGCGGACGCCACCGGGATCGACGACGACGGCCGCATCACGATCCGGGATCGAGACGGTGTCAGCAGGGGCGTCGCCGTCGGGGACGTCACCCACCTGCGGTATGCATGACGCCATGACCGCCGAGCCCCCGCCAGAACGCGTCGTCGCGCGGCTGCGGCCGCACGCGCGGAGCCTGGTGCGTCCGGCGGTCTTCGTCGTGCTCGTCGCCGCTGCCGGCGGCTTCGGGTTCGGGGTGTTCCGGGCGCAGTACGCGTGGGTGAACGCCGTGATCGCGGTCCTCGTCCTGGTGCTCGTGCTGGTCGGCGGCATCGTGCCGCTCGTCCGCTGGATGACCCGTCGCTACGTCGTCACCACCCGGCGGCTGGTCGTCGTGCACGGTCTCGGCACCAGGACCCGGCGGGAGCTGCTGCACTCGCGCGGGTACGACGTGACCGTGCGGCGCCGCGGACTGCAGGGGCTGTTCCGCTCCGGGGACGTGCTCGTCTTCCCCGGGGACGACCCGGCCGTGGTGCTCGCCGACGTGCCCCACGCGGACCTGGTCGTCGCCGTCCTGCACGACATGGTGGAGGCCCACGAGGCCAGGCGGCGCCACCGCGAGCCGGACTGGGACGAGATCGTCGGCGGACCCGACCGGCCGTCGTGGGGCGACGTGCACCGCCGGTAGTTCCGGTACCGTCTTCCCGTGCGTATCTCTGTCATCGGCTGCGGGTACCTCGGTGCCGTGCACGCCGCCTCCATGGCCAAACTCGGACACGAGGTCGTCGCGGTCGACGTCGACCCGGTGAAGATCGAGCGGCTCGCCGCCGGCGACGCCCCGTTCTTCGAACCGGGACTCCCCGAGATCCTCTCCGAGGCGATCGAGTCCGGACGCATCCGCTTCACCACGGACATGTCCGAGGTCGCCGGAGCCCG
Source organism: Curtobacterium sp. VKM Ac-1395 (assembly GCF_015350975.1). Classification (GTDB taxonomy): domain Bacteria; phylum Actinomycetota; class Actinomycetes; order Actinomycetales; family Microbacteriaceae; genus Curtobacterium. The sequence continues at coordinate 105,633 of NZ_JADKRX010000005.1, read as the reverse complement.
CGTGCACTTCGTCGCCGTCGGCACCCCGCAGGGCCCGACCGGTGCCGCGGACCTGACGTACGTCGACGCCGCCGTGGCCGCGCTGACGCAGTACGTGGCCGCCGACGAGTTCGTCGTCGGCAAGTCCACCGTCCCCGTCGGCACCGCCGCCCGCCTGGCGACGTCCCTGTCCGCGGCCGTGCCCGGCGCGACGCTCGTGTGGAACCCCGAGTTCCTCCGCGAGGGCTTCGCGGTGCAGGACACGATCTCCCCGGACCGCCTGGTCTACGGCGTGCCGTCCGGCGCCGCGGGCGAGTCCGCCGTCGCCGCCCTCGACGAGGTCTACGCCACGACCCTGGCCGAGGGCACCCCGCGCCTGGTGGTCGACCTGGCCACCGCCGAGCTCGTCAAGGTCAGCGCGAACGCGTTCCTGGCGACGAAGATCTCCTTCATCAACGCGATGGCCGAGATCGCCGAGGTCGTCGGCGCCGACGTCACGGCGCTCGCCGACGCCATCGGGCACGACGCCCGCATCGGCCGGAAGTTCCTCAACGCCGGCCTCGGGTTCGGCGGGGGCTGCCTGCCGAAGGACATCCGCGCGTTCCAGGCCCGGGCGACCGAGCTCGGCGTGGGGGAGTCGCTGGCGTTCCTGGCCGACGTCGACGCCATCAACCTGCGGCGTCGCGCGCACGTCGTCACCCTCGCCGAGGACCTGCTCGGCGGCGACGTCACGGGCAAGCACGTGGCCGTCCTCGGGCTCGCGTTCAAGCCGAACTCGGACGACGTCCGCGACTCCCCGTCTCTCGACATCACCGCACGGCTGCACGAGCTCGGCGCCGTCGTCTCGGCGTACGACCCCGAGGCCAACGGCACCGCCGCCCGCATCCACCCCGAGGTGCACTACGTCGACAGCGCGGACGAGGCGCTCCGTGGCGCCGACCTGGTGCTCGTGCTGACCGAGTGGAACGAGTTCCGCCAGCTCGACCCCGCCGTGGTCGCCGGTCTCGTCGGGCGCCCGGTCGTGGTGGACGGCCGGAACTGTCTGGACCGCGACGCCTGGACCGCCGCGGGCTTCACGGTGCGCGGGATGGGCCGCTAGCACCCGGACGATCCGACCAGCGGGTCGCCGTCGGCCTGCGGGTCGTCCGACCTCCGCGTCCGCGCGCGGGTCCGCGGGCGTCGGGCTCGGTGGGCGTCGGGCCCGGTGGGCGTCGGGCTCAGCGGTCGAGGTCGACGACCTGTACCCGGCACGGCTCGACGTCAGCACCCTTGACGTCCTGGCACGTGGTGTCCACGACGACCTCGTCGACCACCGTGCCGGCACCGGTGAGGTCCTTCGGCTGGGCGTCCTCCGGCGTGAACTGCAGCCAGTACTGGACGTCCGCCCGGTGCAGCAGCCGGACGAACGACGGGTCTTGGATGTCGTACCGCTGCGAGTCCGTGCCGGAGACGTGCGCGTCGAGCCGGAACGCGAGCTGTGCCATCGCCCGTGCGTTCGAGCCCGCGATGCGGCTGTCCCTCGGGATCGTGTGGTGTGCGCGGAGCGCCTCGACGAGCGGCTCCTTCTGCGTGACCGTGGGGCCGGCGACCTGCAGGGGCGGCGCGCCGATGGAGCCACCGAGGACCGACGAGAACGGTGCGGCCAGGCCGAGGGCGTTCTGCGTGACGGACGCCGTGACCACGAGCAGGCAGGCCACGACGGCCAGGACCCTGCGCACGGTGCGCCCGCGTCCGATCCGGTGCCAGGCGTCCGGCAGCAGCGCCGCGACCATGATCACCGTGCCGGAGGCCAGCGGCAGGTAGTAGCGGGCGTTCCCGCCGAAGGACTCGACCGTGGCGATGCCGGCGTAGCCGAGCCAGTACACGCCGGTGGCCACGGCTGCGACCGTCGCGAAGGCGTGCCGGCGGGTGTCCACCAGGCGGAACAGGAGCGCCGCGGCGAACAGCACGCCGATCCACTTCGCGAACGGTGCGAAGGAGCTGATCCGGAGCTGGTAGTAGGGCAGCGCGTCCAGCCGCTGGGAGACGTAGTAGGTGAGCTTGCCGGCGAGCGTGGTCGTGGTGGACGCGCGGTCCTCGTCGTCACCGGTCTCCGCCCGGGAGGCCGTGGTCGTCCTCGGCGCGGACAGCGCGCGGCCGTCGAACACGCTCGGGGTGCGGTCCTCGGCGGGGGAGAACGCGCTGGCGTCCGGCGGGCGGGGGAGCACGTAGTCGTCGTCCGGGCCGTCGGCCGCGTCGGTGAACTTGCTCTCGGTGTTCACCACGAGCGACGACCCCGCGGTCACCGTGTGGTACTTCACCGACAGCGCCACGACCCACGGTGCCGACACGACGACGACGGCGACCGCCGCGGTGAGGACGAGGACGAGGGAACTGCGGAGCGCCGCCCGGTCGCGGTGGTCGGTGCGCCACCAGCGGAACGCGAACCAGAGCGGCACGACGACGACGAACACCGGGACCAGGAAGAGCTTGGCGAAGTACCCGAGCGCGCAGAGCGCGCCGAGGGCGGCAGCGACGACGATGCGCCGTCGCCGTGAGCCGTGTCGGGCACGGTCCGCGACGAGCATCATCCAGACGAAGCCGACGAACCAGAGCAGGACGAGCAGGTCGGGAGTCTGCCGGGCCACGTTGGCCAGCAGCACGGGCGCGGTCGCCGCCGTCGTGAAGGCCGTCGCCCAGCCGCTCCTGGTCACGCGGAGCACGAGCCAGGCGCTGACGACCAGGATCGCGACGCAGACGACGGCGTTCGTCGCCAGGAAGGCCGACGTCAGTCCGAGGCCGGAGCGGATGAACGGCGCCATCAGCCACGACGTCATGGGGGACCAGTAGGCGTTGACGGCGTCCGTGACGTCGCCCTCGGCGTACTTCCGGGCGATGCCCATGTAGGAGATGCCGTCGATGTTCGTCACCAGGGCACGACTGCGGTACGCCATCGACACGATCGGCACCGACAGCGCCACCACCAGCAGCAGGTTCAGCACGACAGCACGGAGCGTCGGGCGCGTCGTCGCCCCGCCGGTCCGCGCCGGGTGCGCCGCGGGGGCGGTGTGACTCATCGGTGCCTCTCTCCGCGGCGGCTCGACGTGCCCGTCGCAGTCCGATCACGATACCGTCCGGCCCGCGGCACACGGTCCCGAGCAGCAGGTGTTGGGGATCATGCCCGCGACGGGATATCTTCGTGTCGATGTCCGGAAGCGCGTTCGACACCAAGCCCCCCGGCCGCTCCGTCGCCCACGCATCGTCAGGGGGCCTGCCCGAGCGGCTCCGGCTGCTCACCGTCCCCGGCCGGCTCGGGGTCCTCCTCGCCAGCCCGTGGCTGTTCCGGCTGACGATCGTCCTCTTCGTGGCGCTCGGCGTTGTCTTCGCCCTCGTACTGCACTACCCGATCGTCGACGGCAACGGCAACGTCCCCTACGTCGGCACGATCGCCCCCGACGAGCACCGGCACATCGCGAACATCCTGTTCTACGCGCACCGGTCGATCTCGGCCGGACCGATCATCGACAGCGTGCCCACGCGCGACCTGGCGATGGGCGAGGTGCTGCGCTTCCCGAGCTACTTCTACTACTACGTCATGTCCTTCCCGGTGAAGGTCATGATCAACGAGGCGCTGCCCTACTCGTGGATCGTCGTCTTCCTGCGGCTCGTCAACCTGGTCTTCGGGGTGCTCGGGCTCCTGGTCATGCGCTCGCTCCTCAGGGCGATGGGGTTCTCGGCCTCGATCACCATGCTGTCGGTCGTCGTGCTCGCCTTCACCGGGCGGTACATCTGGCAGTCGGCGGCGGTGAGCTACGACGCCCCCGGCATGACCCTGTTCCTCCTCTGCCTGCTCTTCTCGGCACGGTTCATCCACGCCCCGAGCCCGACGACGCTGGCCAAGGCGGTCGTCGCCGGCGGCTGGGCGATCATCGCGAAGTACACGTTCGTGCCGTTCGTCGTCGTCGCCATCGTGGTCGCCGTCGCCCTCGTGGCGCAGCGCGACGGCCTGCGCGGGGTGGTCGACGTCCGGCACGCGGTCTCGGCGTTCGTCGCCGGCATCCGCCGGCACGTCGTCGGGACGGTCGCCTGGGTCCTGGCGTTCGTCGTCGCAGCGGCGCTCATCGTCGAGCGCTACGGGATCAACCTGGTCCGGTACCGCCAGTTCAACCCCGACTGCGACAAGCTGCACACCCACCAGCAGTGCCTGACGTTCGACATCTACGCCAGGAACTACGCCGCGGAGCGCGTGCACGACCTCGCCGTGCTGAACGGGCAGCAGCAGACGCCGCTCGACGTGCTCGAGTTCATCGGCCGCTGGTGCACGACGTACCTGCAGTCGATCTTCTTCTACCGTGACCGCAACTCGACCTGGGCCATCAACCCCGTCGTGTCCGTGCTCGGGACCGTCGTGTTCGTGGCGGCCTGTGTCGCCGTCGTGCTCGCCGCGCGGTCCCTGCTGCGGACCCGGACGTTCGTCTGGGGCTTCGCGGTCGCCGGTGTGTACGTCGTCGCCATGTTCGTGTTCAACCTCCAGACGTTCCTGCGGCTCGACAACGACTACGCGTTCTCCGGCCGGTACCTGCTCCCGGTGCTGCCGATCATCTACGCGTTCGCGATCGTCTCGGCGATGGCGTTCTGGCGGTCCCTCCCCGTCGGCTGGCGGCGCGTCGCGGTGCTCCCGGTGCTGCTCGTCGTGCTCGTCGTCCTCGTGACCTACTCCGCGCCCGTCGCCTTCTTCGCCTACGCCAGCGACCCGAGCTGGTACACGGACACGGCGCTGCGGCTGCTGCCGCACTGGCTGACCGGCTGGACGGGAGCGGGCGCATGAGCACCGTGAAGCCCTGGTCCCGCCGTCGCCGGTGGTCGATCGGCATCGTCCTCGTCCTGGTCCTGCTGGTCGCCGTCGGCTACCAGCGCCTCTCCGCGGGGCCGGCCGGCGAGACCGTGGGGTCGTGCACGGTGGTCAACCACCCGTCCGTCGACGACCGCACCCGGTGCGAGGGCGCCGACCTCGCCGGGCAGGACCTCCGTGAGCGGGACCTCCGTCTCGCCGACCTCCGCGGCGTCGACCTCTCCGGCGCCGACCTGCGCGGCGCGATCCTCTACGGCGCCGACCTGGCGGGGGCCGACCTGCACGGGACCGACCTCGGCCAGGCGGACCTGACCGCGGCGAAGCTCACCGGTGCGCAGCTCGGCGACACCCGTTTCACCCGGGCGATCATCAGCGGTATGGACGTGACGGGCACCCCGCTCGCGACGACGTCCCAGTCGGTGTGGGCGGACGGCGAGACACCGGTGCTGCTCAAGTGGTCCTCCGGCGAGCAGCCCGGCGTCGTGCAGAACACGTGCGACGACCGCGAGGGGCTGTTCTACCCGGGCAGCACCGCGGTGACGTGCCAGATCACCACCGGGACCGACGTCGGGCAGGCGCTGCAGTACCAGATCCAGATGGAGGTCAAGCAGGCCCCCGTCATCACGGCCCCGGACAGCGTCACCCTGACCGTCGGGCGGACGGCGTCGGTCCAGGTCCACGCCGACAGCCCCTACCCGCAGGTCGAGGCGCACTTCGACGGCGCGCTGCCGAAGGGCCTGCGGTGGGACGCGGCCACGCAGCGGATCGTCGGGAAGCCCACGGCCGCCGCGGTCGGGCAGCGCACCGTCGTCCTGCGTGCGGACAACGGGCGCTCCGTCACGAAGTCGATCCAGATCACCGTGCTCGCCGGCTGACACCGTGCTCGCCGGCTGACCGGCGCGACGACCCCCCGCGTCGGACCTGCGGTGCGTCGCGCCGTCAGCGCGTCGGGCCGTCAGCGCGTCGGGCGCAGGACCTCCGCCGTCCGCGTCGACTCCTGGCCGACCCGGTCAGGGTGGTACACCCACGCCTTGTAGAGCCAGAACCGGAACGCCGTGCCGAGCGCCAGGCCGATGACGTTCCCGGAGACGTTGTCCGCGAGCGCCGAGGTGTACCCGAGCACGTAGTGGGAGACGCCGAGGCAGCCGAGCGAGATCACCATGCCGCCGAGCGAGACGACGACGAACTCGACGCCCTCCTTCGCAGCGACGGACCGACGCTGGTGGCGGAAGGTCCAGTACCGGTTGCCGACCCAGTTCACGAAGATGGCGACCGTGGTGGAGACGACCTTCGCCCAGAACGGCCCCGAGTGGACGTCGTCCGGCGAGAGCACGGTCGCGCGCAGCAGGTTGAACACGCCGAAGTCGACGACGAAGCCGACCGCGCCGACGATGCCGAAGCGGGCGAGCTGGGCGATGAGGCGCCGCACGTGGTCTCCTGGATCCGTAGAGTTGGCGTCGGCCCGTCCCGAGGACGGCGCGGGGTCGATCGACGATCGACAATCCGGAATGGTAGACGACCGGGTCTCACCGCACGGTGGGAACCGCGGAAGGAACACACAGCATGGCGTTGCGCGTCGGAGTGGTCGGCGGAGGGCAGCTCGCCCGCATGATGGTGCCGGCAGCGGTGGAGCTCGGGATCGACATCCGGGTCCTCGCCGAGGGGCCGGACATGTCCGCGGCGATCGCGGCGACGGCCGAGGGCGACTACCACGACGCCGACACCGTGCTCGCCTTCGCACGGGACGTCGACGTCGTCACGTTCGACCACGAGCACGTCCCGCAGGACGTCCTCCGTGCCCTGGTCGCCGCCGGCGTCGCCGTCCGTCCGGGTCCGGACGCGCTCGCCGTCGCCCAGGACAAGATCGTCATGCGCGCCCGGCTCACCGAGCTCGGACTGCCCGTGCCGGACTGGGCCGCGGTCCACGACCCCGACGAGCTCCGCGCCTTCCTCGACGCCCACGGGGGGCGGGCCGTCGTGAAGACCGCCCGTGGCGGCTACGACGGCAAGGGCGTCCGCGTCCTGACCGACCCCGCAGACGTCGAGGACTGGTTCATCGCCCTCGCGGAGAGCGGCAGTGCGCAGGCGCTCCTGGCGGAGGAGTTCGTGCCGTTCACCCGCGAGCTCGCCCAGTCCGTCGCCCGCCGCCCGTCGGGTGAGGTCGTGGCGTGGCCGCTCGTCGAGACCGAGCAGCGCGACGGCGTCTGCGCCGAGGTCATCGCCCCCGCGCCCGACAGTGCTGGCCGCCTCGCCGACCTGGCGGAGTCGATCGCGGTGCGCATCGCCGAGGAGCTCGACGTCACTGGTGTGCTCGCGGTCGAGCTGTTCCAGACCGGTGACGAGCGGATCCTCATCAACGAGCTCGCGATGCGGCCGCACAACACCGGCCACTGGTCGATCGACGGCGCGACGACGAGCCAGTTCGAGCAGCACCTCCGCGCGGTCCTCGACCTGCCGCTCGGAGCGACCGGGACGAACGCCCCCGTCGCCGTGATGGTGAACGTCCTCGGTGGCCCGGCCGACGGCGACCTCGCCGCGCGGTACCCGGGCGCCCTCGCGGCCTTCCCCGAGGCCAAGTACCACTTCTACGGCAAGGCCCCGCGCCCCGGCCGCAAGATCGGGCACGTCACCGTGACCGGCGACGACGTCGACGACGTCGTGTACCGGGCGCGGAGCGCAGCGGCGCACTTCGACGACTGACCCGACAAGCGCGACCGGCCGACGGCGGGGACCGCGCACCGGACGGGAGGCCCGTGGCGGGCCCGCACCGAGCCTCCCGTCCGGTGGGTGGCGACGTCGACGGCGGCTGCCACCCGTCCAGGTGGCACCCGCTCTGGCGGCTGGTCGGCGTGGGCAGGGCGTGGTGCCATGGACGGGTCAGGGGAAGTCCGTCCAGGGGAGCCGTCCATGCCACGCCGTCCGCGCGTCAGCGCCCGCGCCCACTCCGTGGTCTCCGTCGTCGCGACGGTCACCGCGGCCCTCGTCGTCGGAGCCCTCGTCGTGCCCTCCGGGCCCGCCGGCGCCGCGACACCGGCTGCGGTGCGTTCCGCGTCCGCTGCGGCGCTCTACGGGAACGGGCAGTACACGTCGCCCACCAGCGAGGCCGCCAGGGCCGCCGGTGCGCTCGCGTCCTCGGACCCGGCGGGCGCCCGTGCCGCATCGACCATCGCGCGGTACCCGGTCGCGACCTGGCTCGGTGAGTGGACGACGGGTGCCGCGCTCGACCGGACGCTCGACACCGCGACCGCCGGGGCCGCGGCGAACGGGACCACGGCCGTCTTCGTCACCTACGCCATCCCGCAGCGCGACTGCGGCGGGTACTCGGCCGGTGGGTTCGACGAGACGTCCTACGACGCGTGGATCGACCGGATCGTGACGAAGCTCGCGGGCAAGCGGGCTGCGGTCGTCGTCGAGCCGGACTCGCTCGCCATGCTCAGCAACGACCGCTGCACGCCGACCCTCGACCAGCAGCGGTACCGGATCCTGTCCCGCGAGGTCGCCGCGTTCACCGCTGCCGGGGTCCCCGCGTACCTCGATGCCGGCAACTCGAACTGGGTGCCGCCCACGACGATGGCCGCGCGGCTGCGGAGCGCGGGCGTGCAGGACGCCCGCGGGTTCTTCACCAACGTCGCCAACTACTACCCGGTGGCGCAGGAGCAGGTCTACGCCGAGAAGCTCTCCGCGCTGACCGGGGGCTCGCACTACGTCATCGACACCTCGCGGAACGGGCAGGGCTGGCGTGGCACGTGGTGCAACGCCCCCGGCGCCGGACTCGGGACGTCGCCACGGGTGATCGACGACGGCACGGCGCTCGACGCGCTCCTCTGGGTGAAGACCCCTGGCGCCAGCGACGGCACGTGCAACGGCGGTCCGGCGGCGGGGAAGTGGTACTCCGCCTCCGCCCAGGTGCTGGTCGCCAACGCCGTGCTCGGTGCGCCGCAACCCGTCCGGTCGCCGGTGGGGACCCTCGACGCCGCGTCCGGAGCGGCCGCGGCGGTCCGTGTCAGCGGATGGGCGTTCGACCAGGACGAGGCCGACACGGCGCTCACGGTCCGCGTCACGGTCGACGGCCGGGTCGCAGGGTCGGGCCTGGCGGACCGGGCCCGGCAGGACGTCGGCGACACCTACGGGGTCGGGGCCGCCCACGGCTACGACGTCACGGTCCCCGCGGCAGCAGGCACGCGCACGGTCTGTGTCACCGCCGTCAACGTCTCCCGGGGCGCCGACGAGCGACTGGGGTGCGACGACGTCACGGTCCTCGGGCACGACCCGGTCGTCCGGCTGACCCAGGCCGTGGTCGTCCCGGCAGGGATCCGGGTGCAGGGCGTCGCGGTCGACGGGGACGCTCCGGGGACGGCGCTGCCGGTCGCGCTGGTCGTGGACGGCCGGACCGTCCGCACCGCCAGGGCCGACCGGGTCCGCAGCGACCTGGCCGACCTCGGCGTCGGGACGGCGCACGGGTTCGCCGCGGTGGTGCCAGCCGGCGCCGGCAGGCACACGGTCTGCGTCCGGGCGACCAACACCGGGCCGGGACGCGACGTCACGGCGCCGTGCTCGGTCGTCACCGTCGCTGCCAGTGCCCCCTCCGGCGCCCTCGAGACCGTCGTCTCCAGCGCGCACCGCCGGGTGGACGTCGCCGGGCACGCCTTCGACCGCGAGGACATGGGCGCTCCCGTGACGATCGTGGTGACCGTCGCCGGCAAGCAGGTCGGCCGCTTCACCGCGGACCGCGTCCGTGCCGACGTGGACCGGTCGACCGGTGCCGGGGCCGCCCACGGCTTCACCGCGCGGGTGGTCGGTGTGACCGGCAGGCGGAGCGTGTGCATCCGGGCCGTCGGGATCGGTGCCGGTGGCGACCGGTCGCTCGGCTGCCGCACGGTCACCGTGCGCTGACGGCTAGGCTCGTCGGGTGACCGACACCACCGTGCCCGCACCGCTCGTCTCGATCATCATGGGGTCCGACTCGGACTGGCCGACCATGCGGGCCGCGGCCGAGATCCTCGACGAACTCGGCATCCCGTACGAGGCCGACGTCGTCTCGGCGCACCGCACCCCGGACAAGATGGTCCGCTACGGCCGCGGCGCCGCTGCCCGTGGCCTCCGCGTCGTCATCGCCGGCGCCGGGGGTGCCGCTCACCTGCCGGGCATGGTCGCGTCCCTGACCACGCTGCCCGTGATCGGGGTGCCCGTGCAGCTCGCGCGCCTGGACGGCCTGGACTCGCTGCTGTCCATCGTGCAGATGCCCGCCGGCATCCCGGTGGCGACGATGGCGATCAACGGTGCGGCGAACGCCGGCCTGTTCGCCGCGCGGATCATCGGCTCGTCCGAGCCCGCCGTGGCCGAGCGCCTGGCGGAGTACGCCGCCGGCCTCGAGCAGGTCGTCGAGCGGAAGGCCGAGGCGCTGCGCGCGCAGCTCTGACGACGCCGTCGACCGGGGGTCAGGCGGCCGTGGCCGTGCCCGTGACGCCGTCGACCGTGACCGACCGGGTCGCGCCGCCAGCGCTGACGGTGGCGGTCCACACGGGGGCCGACCCGGACCCACCGAGCACGAGGGACGTCAGGGTGCTGCCGGGCACGGCGCCGACGGCGCTGGTCGCGGCAGCGTCGGCCTTGACCTGCAGTGCTCCGGCACGGGCGACGTTCGCGGCCTTCGTGGCGGAGTCGGCGTCCTTCGGGAAGGGGCCGGACGTCACGCGCCCGAGCGTCGCCGACACGACCGACTGCGTCTGGGAGCCGTCGGGGCCGGACACGAGCACGGTCCAGTTGTCACCGGACCCGACGAGGGAGACGACGGTGCCGCCGCCGGCCGCTGCCACGCCCTGCGCGGTCACCGCGGCGAAGTCCACGGAGTCGGGCTGGTCGACGCCGCTGCCGTTGCCCGTGCCGGGACCGGTGCCGTCGTCCGCCGGTCCGGTCTGGTCGTCCGACGGGGTGCTCGCCGAGGGGGACGGCGTGGTCCCGCTCGTCGGGGCGGCCGACGCCACCGGCGTCCGGGACGGGGTGGCAGTGGCGGTCGCCGAGGCGGACCGGGTGGCCGAGGGGGAGCGGGTCGGGGTCCGGTCGTCGCCGCCGGAGCACGCCGCGAGGGTCGTCGTCAGGCCGAGCCCGAGGACGATCGTGGCGGTGAGGACGGGGAGGGAACGACGTCGCTGCATGTCCCGATGATGGCAGCCGTGCGCACGCGGGAACGGCGGCGACACGGAGCGTCCGGCCATCGATGCCGAGCCGTGATCCGGGGCGCTGCGGTGCCGCGGCTCCGCGGTGCCTGCAGGGTGTGTGGTGCCTGCGAGGTGTGCGGCGCCTGCGGTGCGTGGCTACAGGTCCGCGTGCAGCTGCCAGGTCTCCAGCGCGGAGTCGCGCCAGTCGAACATGCGCGCCCGGTCCGGCCCGGCGACGGCGAGCTGCCCGGCCAGGTGGTGGTCGTTGACGACCTGGTAGACCGCCTGCGCGATGCGCGCCGGGTAGGAGTCACGGGGGTCGCGGTCGACCGTGACGCCGGCGTCCGAGGCGACCTCGCGCACGGCGGGGTCGTCGGAGTGGATCACCGGGGTGCCGAAGCTCATGGCCTCCACCACGGGGAGGCCGAAGCCCTCGGCGAGGCTCGGGAACACGAACACCGTCGCCCGGTCGTAGACGACGGCCAGGTCGGCGTCGTCGACGTGGCCGAGGACCTTGACCCGGTCGGCGGCGAGTCCGGCGCGCTCGGCGGTCTCGATGACGTCGACGTCGCCCCAGCCGTCCGGTCCTGCGATGACCAGCGGGACGTCGCGCGGTGCCTCGGGGTGCGCCATGGCCTCGATGAGGTAGCGCAGGCCCTTCCGGGGTTCGAGGGTGCCGACGGCGAGGACGTAGCGGTCGGGCAGGCCGAGGCGTTCGGCGCGGAGGTCGGCGTCGACGGGGACGCGCAGCTTGGCGCTCGGGGCGCCGCCGATCACCCGGAGCCGGTCGTCGAAGCGGTGCACGTCGTTCAGCGCCGCGGCGACCGCGTGGGTCGGCACCACGACGGCGTCGGCGTGGCGCCAGGCCCGCTTCACCATCGCCTTGTGGAAGTGCACGCCGCGGGAGGTGAGGGTCTCCGGGTGCGTCCACGGCACCGTGTCGTGGACCGTGACGACGGTCTGGTGGCCGACGTCCTGGAAGCGGTTGTGCTTCACCAGCGGTGCCAGCACGCTCGGTGCGTGGACCATGCCGCGGGACGCACCGCGTGCCAGACCGGCCTGCCAGGCGAGGGAGAGCTCCCGTCGGGGCAGGGCGAGGCGCTCGAGGTCGCCCAGCCCGGGCAGCAGGGTCCGCAGCCGCTGGAGCTCCGCGGGTGATGCGGCCGACACCACCGCTTCGACGTCGCACCCGGCCGGCGCCGTCTCGATGAGCTTCCGGGCGAGTTCCTCCGCGTAGCGTCCGATGCCGCCCGGGACCGGTGCGATCACCTGGTCCACGATCACGCGGAGAGTGGTCATGCGGTGTGGCTCCTCGGGGTTCTCGGACGGGACGGCTGGCGGCCCGGACGGGACACTATCAGGGCGCGCCGGGACTTCCCGGGAGGCTGTCGGCGGGCGTCGTGGCGGCCGCGCGACGCCGGTGTCGCACCGCGAGGGCGGCGCCGAGACCGGCCAGGACGACGTCGCCGAGGGTCATGAACGCCCGGCTGACCACCGCCAGCGCGAGGGCACCAGTGGGGTTCGTCACCGACCCGAGCAGCAGCAGGAGGACGGCTTCGCGCGGCCCGAGCCCCGCGGGTGCGATGACCACCAGGAAGCCGACGAGCCAGGCCACCGCGTACGCACCGGTCGCGACGGGGAAGAGCACGGACGAGTGCGCACCGAAGGCCTGCAGCACGACGGTGGCCTGGGCGCCGTACGCGATCCACATCACGACGGACCAGACGATCGACATCACGGTGCCGCCCCAGGTCAGCGTGATCGTCTGCGGCGGCCGGCGGAGCAGCCGCATGGCGAGGGCGATGAGGCGACCGAGCACCGGCGGCGTCAGGGCGACGAGACCCAGCACCACGACGATGCCGAGCCACCAGAACGTGGCGAGGCCGTCCGTCGAGCCGAGCAGCAGCGCGAGGATGCCCACGAGTGCGGCGGTCACCATGCTGACGAGCATCGACGCGAGCGAGGCGACCGCGCTGCCGGTCCTGGCCAGACCGTGCGCGCGGCCGAGCTCGGCCTGGGCCGCGATCGACCAGACGCCACCGGGGATGTACTTGCCGAGCTGGCCGACGAAGAAGATGGACGACGCCGCAGCGAGCCGGACGTGGAAGCCGGTGGCTGCCATCATGGCGCGCCAGGAGAGCATGTTCGCGACCAGGGCCACGAGGGTGAGCACGATCCCGAGCGTCACGGTCACGGCGTCGAGCCGAGCGAAGTCGGCGACGATCTCGTCCCACTGCCGCGCGACCCCGACGACGAGCAGCACCACCGCGACGATCGCAGCCGCCCACTTCACGACGTTCAGGACGCGGGCGCGGCGGCTCCTGGGCGCGACGACGGGCACCTCGGCGCCGGTGGTCGGGCCGGCGGCGGGGTCATGAGCAGGACGTCCATCGGCCGATGCTGCGTCGGCGGCGGACCCCGTAGGCTGTCGTGCGTCCATCGACCGACAACTCTAAGCGAGAGCGCTGCATGCATCCCGACCCTGTTGCCCGTCCGACGCTCCTCGTCGCCGCGTCGACGTTCCCGGCCGAGCCGGGCGACGGCACCCCGGGCTTCGTGCTCGACCTCGCCCTGGCCCTGTCGAGCGACCACCGGGTCGTGGTGGTGGCCCCGATGACGAAGGGTGCGGCGAAGCACCAGCGCATCGGCGACGTCGAGGTCCGTCGGTACTCGTACTTCCCGGCCCGCTGGCGTGACCTGGCCGACGGGGCCATCGTGGACAACCTCCGCGCGGCACCGGTCCGCTGGCTGCAGGTCCCCTTCTTCTTCGGGGCGATGGCCGTCGCGCTCCGCCGCGAGGCCAGGCGCTCCCGAGCCGATGCGGCGCTGCTGCACTGGATCATCCCGCAGGGGGCGGTCGGCAAGCTCGTCCTCGGCGACCTGCCCCGCGTGGTGACGACGCTGGGTGGCGACCTCTACGCGCTGCGGCACCCGGTCCTCCAACGCGTCAAGCGGGCGGTCATCGCGAGCGCGGCCTCCGTGACCTGCATGAGCACCGACATGGCACTCGAGCTCCGCAAGCTCGGGGCGCGGGACGACCAGGTCCACATCGTGCCGATGGGCGTCGACCTCGAGCCCATCTCCCGAGCGGTGGCCAGCGAGACCCGCACCCCGGGTCGGCTGCTCTTCGTCGGACGGCTCGTCGAGAAGAAGGGCGCGACCGTGCTCCTCGACGCACTCGACCGTGTCGCACACCGCCCGGCCGAGGTCGTCGTCGTCGGCGACGGGCCCCTCCGGCAGGCGCTCGAGGCCCGTGCCGGCAGCGGGGTCGACTTCGTCGGTGCGCAGGGCAAGGCCGCCCTCGCCGCCCACTACGCCAAGGCCGGGATCGCGGTCTACCCGTCCGTCCCCGCGGCGAACGGTGACCGCGACGGGCTGCCCGTCGCGCTCCTCGAGGCCATGTCGGCCGGCTGCGCGGTCGTCGCGTCCGCCGTGCCCGGGATCGTCGACGTGGTGGAGGACGGCGTGAACGGCCTGCTCGTCGCGCCGGGTGACGCGGACGCCCTCGCAGCGGCAGTGGACCGGCTCCTCGCCGACCCGGCGCTCGCGGAGCGCCTCGGCGCGGGTGCCCGTGCGACGGCCGCGGCCTACACGGTCGAGGCCGTGGGGGACCGCTACCGCACGCTCATCGCCGACGCACTCCAGCGCTGAGCTGACGCGCTCCGGCGCTGAACACGGGCCGCGGGTCGCGTGCCGGTCAGCGGCCGGCGCGGACCGCGTCGACGGTCCGGCGCACGCCGACGTCGAACGGCACGTGCGTCCGGGCGTCCAGCCTCGTCATGACCCGCGACCGGAAGCGGAGGTCCCGGCCGTGGGAGGTCGCGGCGGGGTCGTGGCCCTCGCGCACGTCGAGCGGCTCGTCGAACGCGGCGGACACCGCCTCGACGACCTCGGTGATGGTGCGCCCCTGCTGCGACGCGAAGATCTTCGTCGTGGTCGCTCCCGCTGCACCGTCGGCCACGGCCGTCAGCCCGTCGGCGACCATCGCGGCGGCGTCGTCGATGTAGAGGTAGTCGCGGGTGGTGTCCATCGGCACGTAGATCGACGACGGGCGGCCCTCGATGTGGGCCAGCGCCAGCTGCGACACCAGGCCCTGCGGCTTCCGCAGGTTGGCGCCGGGACCGTAGAGGTTCGAGATCCGCCCGACGAGCAGCGGCGCGCCGGTGGCCTCGGCGAAGTCCCGGAAGCGGGCCTCGGCGGCGAGCCGGCTGCGGCCGTAGGGCGCGAGGGGCAGCGGCTCGGTGTCCTCGTCGAACGGTGCGCCGCTCGCGCCGGCGTACACGCCGCCGGCGGACGACGCGAAGAACAGGGACCCGGGGGCGTCCGCGGTCGGTCCGGTCGTGTCGAGCACCCGCCCGAGGATCGTCGCCTCGGCGGCGAAGGCCTGTTCGCCGGTCGCGACGATGCCGCTGCCGGCGCACCAGACGAGTCGCCACGGCGCGCCGTCGGCCTGGAGGCTCGTCACGGCGTCCCGGAGCAGGGTCGCGGCCGCCTCGGTGTCGCTCCAGGGAACCCGGGGGACGACCACGCGGTCACCCGCGTGCTCGAGCGCAGCCACGACGGCACCACCGAGGAACCCGCCGCCCCCGACGACGAGCGCAGTTGCTGCACTCACGCGGTGAGGACCCCCGCCTCGGCAGCGGCGTGCAGGGCGTCGCGCCAGTCGCGCATCGGGGCGAGGCCCGCGCGGACCCAGGCGTCGTGTCCGAGCACGCTGTAGGCGGGGCGCGGTGCCGGTCGGACGAACGCGGAGCTGTCCGTGGGCAGGACGCGTTCGGGGTCGAGCCCGACCTCGGTGAAGATCGCCTTGGTGAAGTCGAGCCACGAGCCCTGCCCGGCGTTCGTGCCGTGGTAGATGCCCGCGGGCGCGTCGACGTCCAGCATCGCGACGATCTGCCGGGCGAGGTCGCCCGTCCACGTCGGCTGCCCGACCTGGTCGGTGACGACGCTGACGGTCTCGTGCGACCCGGCGAGCCGGATCATCGTCTTGGCGAAGTTGGGGCCGCCTGTCCCGTAGAGCCAGGCCGCGCGCACGATCCAGGAGGAGTCCGGTGCGACACGTCGGACGGCGGCTTCGCCTGCGGCCTTCGTGCGGCCGTAGGCACCGATCGGGTCGGTGGGCTCGTCCTCGGCGTACGGGGAGGTGCCGTTGCCGTCGAAGACGTAGTCCGTCGAGACGTGCACGAGCTTCGCCCCGGCGGCGACCGCGGCCGTCGCGAGGACCTCGGGGCCGCGGGCGTTCACGGCGTGGGCGTCGTCCTCGTGGGACTCGGCGTCGTCGACCTTGGTGTAGGCGGCGGCGTTGATGACGACGTCGTGCCCAGCGACCGCCGCGGCGACCGCGGACGGGTCGGTGATGTCGAGGTCGGCGCGGGAGAGCGCGGTCACGTCACGTCCGGCGAGGGCCTGCTGGAGGTCCTGTCCGAGCATGCCTGCCGCGCCGGTGACGAGGTAGCGGGTCATGGTCTGGTCCGTCGTCCGGGCTCAGGCCAGGGCCGCGCGCTCCTTGAGCGGCTTCCACCAGGCGCGGTTGTCGCGGTACCACTGGACGACGTCGGCGAGCCCCTGCTCGAAGGGGACCTGGGGCTCGTAGCCGAGCTCGGCCTGGATCTTGCTGATGTCCACCGAGTAGCGGAGGTCGTGACCGAGGCGGTCCGCGACGCGGTCGACGTACGACCAGTCCTTGCCGGTGGCCTCGAGCAGCAGCTCGGTGAGCTCCTTGTTCGTCAGCTCCGTGCCGCCGCCGATGTTGTAGATCTCGCCGGCGCGGCCGCGGGTGAGGACCATCGCGATGCCGCGGGTGTGGTCGTCCACGTGCAGCCAGTCGCGGATGTTGTTGCCCTCGCCGTAGAGGGGGACGTGCACGTCGTCGATGAGGTTCGTGACGAAGAGCGGGATGACCTTCTCCGGGAAGTGGTACGGCCCGTAGTTGTTCGAGCAGCGCGTGATCGAGAGGTTCAGTCCGTGCGTGCGGTGGTAGCTGCGGGCGAGCAGGTCGCTGCCGGCCTTCGACGCCGAGTAGGGGGAGTTCGGCTCGAGCGGCCGTTCCTCGTCCCACGAGCCTTCGCTGATGGAGCCGTAGACCTCGTCCGTGGAGACGTGCACGAAGCGCTCGGTGCCGTGACGCAGGGCTGCGTCGAGCAGGCGCTGGGTGCCGACGACGTTGGTCTCGACGAAGATGCCGGAGTCGCGGACGGAGCGGTCGACGTGGGACTCGGCGGCGAAGTGCACGATGGCGTCGATGCCGGGCACGACCTCGTCGAGCGCGGCGGCGTCGCGGATGTCGCCCTGGACGAAGCGGTAGCGCGGGGAGTCCGCGACCGGGGCCAGGTTGGCCAGGTTGCCCGAGTAGGTGAGGGCGTCGTAGACGACGACCTCGGCGCCCTCGAGGCCCGGGTAGGCGTCCTGGAGGGTTCGACGGACGAAGTTCGAGCCGATGAAGCCGGCTCCTCCGGTGACGAGGATCTTCACGCTGGTTTCCTTTTCCTGGCCGTTGGCGGACGGCGAGCAGTCTAGCGGGGGAGTCGGTCGGGGTCGTCGAGCGCGCCGGGGAGCGGGGACGGGGTCCTGGCGACGGCGACCACGGCGAGCGCCGTGGCGGCCAGCGCGAGCAGCGCGAGCACGCCGGTTGCGAGGGCACCGAGGTGGCCGTCGGACCACACCGCGTACCCGGCGCCCGGCACGAGCCGCACGCGGGCCGTCACGAGCCCGGTCGCGGCGAGGGCACCGGCACCGGCGACGACGACGACCGGCAGCAGTCGCCGAGCCCGTCCGCCGAGCGGCAGACGTCGCCAGGCCAGTGCGCTGAGCACGACGACCGCGACGACGGCGGGGAACAGGTAGCGGCCCTGCGTGCCGACGACAGCGGTCGTCGTGAGGTAGCCGCGGACGCTCGTGAGCGTCTGGGCGACGAGCAGGAGCACGGGGAAGACGGCGAGCAGGACGGCGGCGCGTCGTTCCGCCGACCGCCGGAAGGCCCAGACCACGACGACGCCGACCGTGACGAGCGTCAGCGGCACGACCAGCCACGGTGACAGCGCCGCGAAGGCGTTCACGCCGAAGCTGCCCCAGAACGTCCGGATCACGGTGCCCCAGCTCACGTCCACGAAGGTCAGCAGGTCGGGCCCCTGCCCGCGGGGGAAGGACTGCGGCGGGCGGATGGCCGCGTACCCGTCGGGCTGCAGCGTGCCGTACACGAGCAGGTTCCTGACCCACCACCACCCGCCCACGACGCCGGCGAGGAGCAGCGTGCCGAGCGTCTCGACGAGGCGGCGTCCCCACGCGGGTGCTCCGGGGCCGACGAGCAGGGCGAGCGCCACGACGGGGACGGCGGGCAGCCCGGTGCCCTTCGTGATGACGAGCGCGCCGAGCGCGATGCCGAGCAGCACCAGGGTCCGCCGACGACGGTCCCGGGTCATCGTCCGCACGAGCAGCACGGTGACGACGCCGCCGAGCGTCATCGTCAGGGCGTCGTTCGTCACCGACGCGGCGATCGAGGCCAGCTCCGGGACGGCGAGCACCGCGGCTGCCCCGACCACGGCGGCCCGCGGTGACCGGGTCAGCCGACGGACCGCTGCCCAGGCCAGCACGGGGAGCGGGAGCACCACCAGCGCGTCGAACAGGCGCAGGGCCAGCAGGGCGTGGTCCCAGCGCAGGTGCTCGAAGCCCACCAGCCGGAGGACCACGGCCTGCAGCGCGTAGGCGGTCGGCGGGTGCTGGGTCATCTGGTCCACCGCGCCGACGTCGATCCCCGGGTGTGCCGTGCGGAGCTCCTGCACCGTGGCACGCGACGAGGCGCTCATGGTGTCGGTGCCGGCGGCGGCCTGACCGGCGGCGGCCTGTACCGCGTTCAGGAAGCGCTGGTCGCCGGGGCCGACCCAGCGGTCGCCGATCGCGAGGTGCATCGCGGTGTCGAAGTGCGCCTTCTCGTCCGGGGCCTGGAACGGCGGGACCAGCACCGCCCAGAGCCCGAGGACGAAGGCGAACGCGACGACGACCATCCCGAGCGCGAGGCGCTCGGACCGTCCGACGCGCGGTCGGACCACCGGGGCGTCCGGTCCTCTCGTCATCCGCTCAGTCGCCGTAGCGCGCGAGCTTCTGCAGGTCGAGCTGTTCCTCGGCCAGGGTGCGGTTCATCCGCGTCAGGTCGGCCACCACGCCGATCACCATCGACAGCAACGCGCTGATGACCAGCGTGACGCCGAGGATCAGGGACTGCAGGTGGTTCCCGCCGCTGTCGGTCCACAGCAGCACGAGGTACCGCACGAAGGGGATCAGCCCGGCGACGCCGAAGACCGCGCTGACCGAGGCGAACAGCGCCATCGGCCGGTACATCAGGTACACCCGGGCGATCGCCGACCCGGACTGGAACATGTGCTGCCAGATGTTCTTGAACAACCGGGACTCGCGGGTCTTCGCGTTCGTGGTGATCGGGATGCTCGCGATCGCCAGGCGCTTGTAGCCGGCCTGGACGATGGTCTCCATGCAGTAGCTGAAGCGCGTCACGATGTTGAGACGGATCAGCGAGTACTTCGAGTAGGCGCGGAAGCCACTCGCGGCATCGGGCAGGTCGAGCCCCGCGGCACGGCTGGCCACGAAGGACCCGAAGCGCTGCATGAGCTTCTTGAAGCCCGAGAAGTGCTCGATCGTCCGGGTCTGCCGGTCGCCGATGACGATGTCCGCCGTGCCCTCGATGATCGGCTGCACGAGCTCGGTGATGTGCGCCTGCGGGTACTGGTTGTCGCCGTCGGTGTTCACGACGATGTCGGCGCCGTGGAGCAGCGCGTAGTCCACGCCGTCGCGGAACGAGCGCGCCAGGCCCATGTTCGTGGTGTGCCGGACGAAGTGGGTGACCCCGTGGGCCCGTGCGACCTCGACGGTGCGGTCGGTCGAGCCGTCGTCGATGATGAGGATCTCGATCTCGTCGACGCCGGGGATCGACGTCGGGATCGTCTCGAGGACCGACGGGAGCGTCTCCTCTTCGTTGAGGCAGGGGATCTGGACGAACAGTTTCACGAGGCGGTGGGTTCCCTGGTTCGATGCTGTGACGGGGCACACGGACGTCCCAGTCTATGCAGGGTGTTCCTCGTGCCGTGCCACGATGGGCGCATGGCTCCTCTCCGGTCGACCGTCGCCCGTCTGCTCGGCCGGGCCGCACCGCAGCCGCAGCCCCTCGCACCGCAGGCGCCGCCGCTCGTCGGCTTCGTGGTGCACGGTGCCGGCGGCGTGCACCCGGCCTCCGCGCACATCCGTGTCACCGGGCGGATGTCGGCGCTCGCCGCGTCCGGCGCAGCACGTGTCGCGCAGGTCGACCCGGTGCGCTGGGCGGACGGGTCGGACACCGCGCACCTCGACGCGGTCCTGGTGCAGCGTGACGCGTTCCCGCTCGCCGCGCTCGACGCCGCGTTCGCCCGGGCCGCCGCCGAGGGCACCAGGATCGTCGCCGAGGTGGACGACGACTTCTTCACCGCCGAGGCCCGCGAGCGACTGGCCCGCGCCGAGTACGACCCCGACCGCCTGGCCGCCGTCGACCGGCTCGTCCGCGGCGCCGACGCGGTGGTCGTCTCGACCGAGCCCCTCCGTGCCGTCCTCGCCGCCGAGGGCATCGACGCCGTCGTCGTGCCGAACGGCGTCCAGCCCGGGCTGTGGGCGCACGACCCGGTGACCCCGACCACCGACGGTCCCCGACGGGTCCTCTACATGGGGAGCGCGACGCACGGCGGCGACCTCGACCTGCTCCGCGACGTGTTCGACGGGTTCGTGGACGACGACGGCCGACCCGTCCGGCTCGAGGTCGTCGGGGTGACGCACGACGACGACGCCTGGCACGACCGCCTCGCCCTGCCGGAGGGCGCGTCGCACTACCCCGAGTTCGTGGCCTTCCTCCGCGAGCACGCGGACCGCTGGTCGGCCGGCGTCGCACCGCTGACGGACGACCGGTTCAACGACGCCAAGAGCGACCTGAAGTTCCTGGAGTACTCGATGCTCGGGCTGCCCTTCGTCGGGTCCGACCGGCCCTCCTACGCCGGCGTCGACGCACACGGCGGCCTCCTCGCCGACGACGGCACGGACTCCTGGCGCTCTGCGCTGCGCACCGCGTTCCACGACCCCGAGGACCGCGTCCGCCGGGCCCAGGCGTACGTCCGAGCCGAGCGCGTCGTGGCCGAGGGGCGCGACGAGCCGGGCGAACGGGCCTGGCGGTCGGCACTCGGACTGTCCTGACCGACGGCCCGGCACCCCGCACATCAGCGGACCGGTTGCTACGCTGCTCCGGTGCAGATCCGCGAACTCAAGATCCAAGGCGCGTGGGAGTTCACCCCCGTCCAGCACGGCGACGCACGGGGAGCCTTCCTCGAGGCCTACCGTGCCGACGTGCTCGAGGAGACCGTCGGTCACCCGCTCGACCTCCGCCAGGTGAACATGTCGATCTCGGCGCGCGGTGTCGCGCGCGGGATCCACTACGCGCTCGTGGCCCCGAGCCAGGCGAAGTACGTCACCGCCGTGCGCGGCGCGTTCATCGACTACATCATCGACATCCGCGTCGGGTCGCCGACGTTCGGGCAGTGGGACTCGGTGCGCATCGACGACGTCGACCGCCGTGCCGTCTACCTCTCCGAGGGCCTCGGCCACGCGATCGTCGCGCTCGAGGACGCCTCCACGGTGAACTACCTCGTCAGCGCCCACTACGACCCCCAGCGCGAGAAGGGCATCAGCATCCTCGACCCGACCGTCGGTCTGACGCTGCCCGACGGCATCGGCGAGCCCGTGCTGAGCGAGAAGGACACCAGCGCACCGACCCTCGAACAGGCCGCCGAGCTCGGGCTGCTCCCGACGTACGACGAGTGCGTCGCCTACACCGAGTCCCTCCGGACCACGAAGAAGTAGAGGACCATCCCCATGAAGGGCATCATCCTGGCCGGCGGTTCCGGCACCCGCCTCTGGCCGATCACCAAGGGCATCTCGAAGCAGCTCATGCCCATCTACGACAAGCCGATGGTGTACTACCCGCTGTCGACGCTGATGATGGCCGGTATCCGCGAGGTCCTCGTCATCACGACGCCGGAGTACAACGACCAGTTCCGGGCGCTCCTCGGCGACGGCTCGGCCCTCGGCATGACGATCGAGTACGCCGTGCAGCCGAGCCCCGACGGCCTGGCCCAGGCGTTCGTGATCGGTGAGGACTTCATCGGCGACGACAGCGTGGCGCTCGTCCTCGGCGACAACATCTTCCACGGCACGGGCCTCGGCACCAGCCTGCAGAAGAACACCACCGTGCAGGGCGCGACGATCTTCGCCTACCACGTGGCCGACCCCAAGGCGTACGGCGTCGTGGAGTTCGACGACGACTTCACCGCGGTCTCCATCGAGGAGAAGCCGACCCACCCGAAGTCGAACTACGCGGTGCCCGGGCTGTACTTCTACGACAACGACGTCGTGGAGATCGCCAAGACCATCGAGCCGAGTGCGCGCGGTGAGCTCGAGATCTCGACCGTCAACGAGCGCTACCTCGAGGCCGGCACCCTCGGCGTCGAGGTCCTCGACCGCGGCACCGCCTGGCTCGACACCGGTACGTTCGAGTCGATGATGCAGGCGTCCGAGTACGTCAAGGTGATCGAGGACCGCCAGGGCCACAAGATCGGTTGCATCGAGGAGATCGCCTGGCGCAACGGCTGGATCGACGACGCCGCGCTCGCCGACCTCGCCGCCCCGCTCGCCAAGAGCGGCTACGGGGTCTACCTGCAGCACCTGCTCCGCGGCTGACCGTGGCGTTCCGTCGCCTGCTCGGCCGGCCCGGTGTCCCCGCGACCACGACCGGGCCGGACGGGCCAGCCGGGGGCGAGCCGAGCCTCCCGGTCGACACGTCCCTGGTGACGGACGCACCGCAGCCGCAGACGGACGGCTTCGACGTCGTCGTCACGGTCGCCGAGTCGGCGTTCCGCGCCGGTGCGCACCTGGGTGCCGTGCGCGCGGCGCGCATCGCCGGGGCACGGACCGTCCTGGTGAGCGCGTACGACGTGCACGCCGGACCGCAGAGCACCTACCCGCCCGTCCTCGCCGGTGACGACCACGACGTCGCCCGCGCCACCGTCGCGGCCACCTGGGGCGGTGCCGTCGCCGCCGCGCGGCCCCTCCTCCGGTCGTCGGTCGTCGTCGTGCAGGACGCCGGCATCGCCCTGCCGGACGGCGCGCTCGCCCGGCTGGTGGCGGCCGTCGGTCCGGTGGGCGGTCCCGACCACGACCGCCGGGAGGCCGTGGTCGCCCTGCCCGTGGTCCGCACCCCGGACGACGTGGTCGCGAGTGCGGGCGCGGTGCTGGTCCGGGGGACCGCGCCGGTCGCGGCGCTCCTGCGGGGACACCCGTCCGAGGACGCCGAGGCCCTCGACGGCGCGCGGGTGTTCGCCGGCGACGAGCCCTGCTTCGCCGTGCGCACCACCGCGCTCGCGGTGCCCGTCGTCACCGTCGACACCAGGACCGCCGTCGCCCGGTTGACCCGTGACTCCGCGGACGCCGTGAGCGGGGACTGCGTCGTGGTGCCCGTCGGACGGGTCTACCGCACGTCCGTCCTCCGGGAGCGCCGCTACGACACCGACGCCGCCGACGCACTGGCCGTCTGGCGGGGGCGGTCCGACGACGCGGTGGACGCGGCGTTGGCCCGCCTGGGCCTGGCGCCCGACGAGACGTCGGCGGACGCGGCCGGGGCGCCGGTCGCGCTCCGGGAACCGGTCGTCCGGGGGACGTGGCTCCGCACGCTCGACCGCGGCGAACGCCTGCGCTGGTCGGTCCGGATCGCCGCGCACCCGGGCCCCCGCGGGGACGACTGGGGCGACACGTTCTTCGCGCGCGACCTCGCCGTCGCGCTCCGCGGGCTCGGGCAGGACGTCGTGGTGGACCACCGCGAGGCCCACGTCCGGCCCTTCTCCGAGCACCTCGACGACGTCGCGTTGACCCTCCGCGGCCTCGACGACACCCCCGTGCACCCCACGGCGACGAACGTGCTCTGGGTGATCTCGCACCCCGACCTCGTGACGGCCGCCGAGCTGGCACGCCACGACCTCTGCTTCGCCGCGGGCCCGGTGTGGGCCGCGCGGGTGACGGCGGGGACCGGGCTCGCCGTCGAGCCGCTCCTGCAGGCCACGGACCCGGCGCGCTTCCATCCGGGGTCCGCCGACCCGGCCTTCCCGGACCTCGACACGGCGTTCGTCGGCAAGACCCGGCGGGTGTTCCGTCCCGTCGTGCGGGACGCCGTCGAGGCCGGGGTCGACCTCGCCGTCTGGGGCGAGGGCTGGGAGTCGCTGCTGCCGGACGGCGTGCACCGCGGCGTGTTCGTGCCGAACGAGCAGCTGCCAGCGCTCTACCGGAGCGCCCGGGTCGTCCTCAACGACCACTGGGACGACATGGCGCGGGACGGCTTCGTGTCGAACCGCCTGTTCGACGCCGCGGCCTCCGGAGCGCTCGTCGTCACGGATCCCGTGCCGGGCACCGAGGCGCTGTTCCACGGCGCGGTGCGGCCCTACACCGACGTGGCGGACCTGCGGGAGCTGGTCCAGCTGGGGGAGTCGGCGTCGGACGCTGACCGTGCGGCGCGCGGAGCCAGGATCGGTGCGGAGCACTCCTTCGCGCGGCGGGCCGAGACGCTGCTCGACGCAGTGCGACGGGAGCGCGGCGGGCGGCAGGAGCGCGGACGGCGCTGACGGCAGCGGGGCGGCCGGCCGCCGGGCGGGTGCTCTGTGGCCGTCAGCGGTGGCGGATGCGGCGGGCGATGGTGCCGGCGCGGTCGGCCAGGCGGACGACACGACGCGCACGCATCCGGTCGAGTTCGCCCTGCAGGTCCCGCTGGAACGTGTCCGCCCGCGTGCGCTCGAACTGCACCGCCGAGCGGAGGGTGTCCGCCGTGGCCCGCTCGGCGGCGAGCGCGTCCTCGAGGTCCTCGATGCGCAGGTCGCGCGACACGATCGAGCGGCCGAGGGCCTGCAGCCGTCGGACCTCGGCCGGGGCGACGAGCGGGTCCGGCTCGCCGTCCACCGCCGGGGAGCCGGCGCGACGGAGCCCGTCCGCGATGCCG
Source organism: Curtobacterium sp. VKM Ac-1395 (assembly GCF_015350975.1). GTDB lineage: Bacteria > Actinomycetota > Actinomycetes > Actinomycetales > Microbacteriaceae > Curtobacterium. Next base: position 80,603 of record NZ_JADKRX010000005.1, on the reverse strand, counting down.
TTGTCCCGGCGGAACGAGCCGGCCTCGGCCTCGTCGTCCGTCACGAACCGCAGCGAGAAGGCCGCCTGCAGCAGCCCGTCCTGCAGTCGCCGGTAGTCGATCATGCCGTGGTGGCGCGGGCTCGGCGTGAGGTCGGGGTTGGCCTCGTAGGCACGGCCGCTGACCTCGACGCGGTGCTCGTACTGCTTCCAGGAGCGCCACGGCAGGTGCAGGACCTCGAGCGCCAGGTCGTCGGGCACCGGGGCGCCGTTCGCGACGCTCGCGCGGTGGTTGCCCTGCACGACGGTGACCTCGGGGTCCCCGACGTGCACCGTGTTCGGCGTCGGTGGGGCGACGAGGCCGGCGGCACGGAGTTCCTCCGCCGTGCGCTCGTCCCGCCAGTGCAGCCGCTCCACGCCGGCCCCGGACTTCGCCATGCGGCCGGTCAGGTTGACGACCGGGACGAAGAACGCGCCGATGGCCGGGTCGAGCTGCTCGAACACCTGACGGACGGTGCGCGACCGGTCCACGGGGAGGATGAACTCGTCCGCGTCCGCGTTGACGACCCAGTCGGCGTGGTGGACGCTGGCGGCGTCGCGGGCCATGCCGGTGACCACGGTGCCCTGCTGCTTGCGGTGCACCGGGTCGTGGCGCAGGTCGACCACGACGTCGGTGCGCTCGGCGAAGGCCCGCACGAGGTCGGCGGTGCCGTCCGTCGACCCGTTGTCCGTGATGACGAAGACGTCGAACCCCTGTGCGACGTGGTGGTCGAACCACGCGGGCAGGACGTCCGCTTCGTCGCGGACCATCAGGGTGACGGCGAGGATCATGTGCTGCGCTCCGGGTCGGGGAGAGGTGACGGGTTCCTGAGAGAGGCTACCGGGTCAGCGGGTGTGGGTGGCGCGGGCCCGGATCGCCAGTGCCGTCCGCAGGGCGACCCGGAGCGGCCAGAGCCACCACGCGGAGTACTTCTGCGCGAGGAAGCGGTAGGCGCTCTCGTGGTGTGCACGGCGCATGCGCTCGGACGACCCCTGCGTCGCCGTCCCGCCGATGTGCGTCGCGGTCGCCGCGGGCTCGAACACGTTGCGCAGGCCGAGCCGGCCGATCCGCCAGCCGAGGTCGACGTCCTCGAAGTACATGAAGTACCCCTCGTCGAAGCCGCCGAGCCGGTCGAGGACGTCGCGACGGACCAGCACGCAGGCGCCGGAGAGCCACCCGGCGTCACGGCGGGTCGAGTGGTCGCCGTCCTGCCGGTAGCGCCTGGTCCACGGGTTGCCCTGCCAGACGTTGGCGAAGACCGCGTGTCCGAGGCCGGTCCGGAGGGACGGCAGGAGGCGGGCCGAGGGGTAGACGTCGCCGTTCGGTTCGAGCAGCTTCGGGCCGACGGACCCGATCGTCGGGTCGGCCCTGGCGGTGTCGAGCATCCGGTCGAGGGCCGCCGGCTCGAGTACCACGTCGGGGTTGGACACGAGCACCCAGCCCACGTCGGGGTCGAGGGTGTCGACGGCGCGGTTGACGGCACCGCCGTACCCGAGGTTGGCGCCGACCGCCACGAACCGGGCACCGGCGGCCTCGGTGACCTCGCGGAGGTGCGCCGCACTCGCGGAGTCGTTGTCGGCCACCACCACCTCGACGTCCTGCGTGCTCGCTGCCCGCGTCGACGCGAGGAACGGGCCGAGGACGTCGTCGGAGTTGTACGAGACGGTGACGATGGCGGTGCGGTCGCCGGACGTGCCGGTCATGCGTAGACCTCGACGTGGCGCTCGGCGCACGCTGCCCAGGTGAAGGAAGCGGCCCGGCGTCCGGCGCGGGCGACACGGTCGGCGCGCACGGCGTCGTCGTCGGCCAGCATCGTGGTCAGTGCCGCACGGATGGGACCGGCGTCCGGCTCCGTGTAGGTCACGGTGTCGCCGCCGACCTCGGGGATCGCCAGACGGCGGGTGGTGAGCACGTCGGCACCGGACGCCATGGCCTCGAGCACGGGCAGGCCGAAGCCCTCGGCGGTGCTCGGGTAGACCACGACGCGGGACCCGCCGAGGAAGGCGCGGAGCTCGTCGAGCGGCAGGTAGCCGAGGTGCCGGAGGGGCTGACCGGGGTGGTCGCCGGCGGCCTCGAGCAGGGTCCGGGCGGTGTCGTCCCACCCGAGCCCACCCGCCACGAGGAGCGGGGGCGTCGACGGGTCGGCCGCGCTCAGCGTCGCGTGGGCCTCGACGAGCGCCGGCACGCGCTTGCGGGGTTCGACGGTGCCGAGGAAGGCGATCCAGTCGTCGCCGTCCGACATCCCGTGCGCGGCACGGAACGCGCGGAGCTCGGCGTCGGTCGGGGGATGGAACACCCCGCGGTCGACGCCGAGGTGTGCCACGACGGTCGGACGTCGAGGACGACCTGCCAGGCGGTCGAGCTCCGCGACGGTGGCCGCGCTCGGGGCGACGGTCGCGCGGGCTGCACGCCGCGCGATCCGGGTCCAGGTGCGGAAGAAGCGGACCTTCAGCGACGAGTGCGCACCGGGATCGGAGAAGAAGGTGGCGTCGTGCAGGGTGACGACCGTGCGCGCCGCGTGCAGCAGCGGGAACGTGTAGTGCGGGCTGTGCAGGACGTCCGCCCCGACGCGGCGGAGCAGGCCGGGCAGCCCGAGCTGTTCCCACACCAGGCGGAGCGGCCGTGACGACGTCCAGGCGGGCGCCGGGTGGTACCGGTGCGCCGGCGCGGTGTCGCGGAGCCACGCGAGGTCGCCGGGCTTCACGACCACGTCGACCCGGACGTCGAGCTCCGCCAGCCCGACGAGCAGCCCGGCGATGTAGCGGGCGACACCGCCACGGTTCGGCGGGACGGACGTCGCGTCGACGAGCACGGGGAGTGCCCGCACGTCAGCCCTTGACCTGGCGCTCGGTGCTCCGCGTCCAGGCGATGCCGGACTGACGGTCCTCGTCGACCACGGTGAAGCGGGCAGCTTCTCGCTCGATGACGATGTGCTCGCCGGTCGCCTTCGCCAGGAACACGTGCACGAAGTACGCGCCGCCGCCCAGCCGCACGTCCGTCAGCCGCCACTCGACGGTCGCCGTGCCGTTCAGCGGGTCGTGCTTGGTCTCGAGCTGCCGGCTGTCCACGCCGAACGCGGGGTGGCCGAACTGGTTCTCGATCTTGATGCCAGCGCGCCACTCGGGCAGCGGGGTCGTGTGCGAGAAGGTCGCGCGCACCACGATGTCGTCGCCCGGGCGGTGGTCCTCGCCGGGGGCGCGGCCCGGGATCTCGAGCTCGACGTGCTCGACCTTGCCGGGGTTGGCGTCCTCTTCCGGGTGGGACGCCTCGGCCTCGGCGATGCGACGGCCTTCGAGGATCTCGCGGAAGTTCTTCACCGCGAGGCGGGCGGACCCCTGGAACTTGACCTCGCCGTGGTGCAGGACGACGGCGGAGTCGCAGAGCTCCTGCACCTGGCCGAGCGAGTGGCTGACGAGGACGATCGTGCGGCCCTGCGCCTGGAACTCGCGGATCTTGTCGAGGCACTTCTTCTGGAACTGTTCGTCACCGACGGCCAGGACCTCGTCGACGAGCAGGACATCGGGGTCGGTGTTGATGGCGACGGCGAAGGCCAGCCGGACGTACATGCCGGACGAGTAGAACTTCACCTGGGTGTCGATGAAGTCGCCGATGCCGGAGAACTGCAGGATGTCGTCGAAGCGCTCCTCGGTCTCCTCCTGCGTCTGGCCGAGGATCGCGGCGTTCAGGTAGACGTTCTCGCGGCCGGTCAGGTCGGGGTGGAAGCCGGCGCCGAGCTCGATGAGCGCCGCCAGACGACCACGGCGCTCGACGGTCCCGGTGGTCGGTTCGAGGATGCCGCCGATGGTCTTCAGCAGCGTGGACTTGCCCGAGCCGTTCGGTCCGAGCAGCCCGATCGTGGTGCCGGCCGGGATGTCGAGGTTGATGTCCTTGAGCGCCCAGAAGTCCTCGCTGTGCCGGCGTCCGGCGCGACCGAGGGTGACGACACGCTCCTTGAGGGAGTTGTCCTTGCGGATCGTGAAGCGCTTCGAGACGTTCTTCACCGTCACGACGGCGGGGGCGTCGGCGAACGGGGAGCGGGTCTCCTGCGTGAGGCTGTTGTCGATGCTCATCGGGTCAGATCTCCTGGGCGAAGTTGCCCTGCAGCTTGGCGAACACGCGCTGGCACACGAGGAGCGCGACCAGGCCGACGACCCCGGCGACACCCAGACGGAGCAGCAGGTGGGCGGGGTACTCGGCGTCCGGACCGGCGGTCCAGAAGGCGCGGTGGATGCCGAGGACGGCCAGCGTGATGGGGTTGGCGGTGTACAGGTTGAGCAGCCACTCCGGGGCGCGGGACGCGACCATCTGCCAGCTGTAGACGATCGGCGAGCCCCACATGAGCAGGAGCACCAGGACCTCGACGAGGTACTGCATGTCGCGCAGGTACACGTTCGCTGCCGCCAGCAGCAACGCGAACGCGGTCGCCCAGATGAGGATGACGATCGTCGCGGGGAAGAAGTAGAGCAGGTCGAGCCGGACCCACGCGAAGCCGCTCTGGAGCACCGCCGCGGCGAGCAGCACGACGAGCTGCACACCGAAGTTGAACAGCGCCGCACCCACGCTGGCCAGGGGGTAGATCTCCCGCGGGAGGTAGATCTTCTTGATCAGGCCGCCGTTCGACACGATGGACGCCGTGCCCGACGCGACGATCTCGCTGAACAGCCCGTACAGCGTCAGCCCGGAGAACACGTAGATCGCGAACTCGGGGATGTTGCGGGACGCGCCCAGGATCTGGCCGAGGACGAAGTAGTAGATCGCCAGCTGCACGAGCGGACGGATGAGCGTCCAGGCGAACCCGAGCGCACTGTCCTTGTACCGCGACTTCAGGTCGCGGCGGATCAGCAGGTCGAGCAGCTGCCGGTGCGCGAAGACCTCGCGGATCGAACCGATGACCGCGGTGGCGGGACGGCCCGCGGGGACCATCCGTTCCTGCCGGAGGCGGTCGAACCGCTCGGTGACGATGTTGCTCAAAGGGGATCCTTCAGTTCTGACGCGGGAGACGGGTCACTGTACCTCGGTGACCGGGGGCCACCGTCGGACGTCAGCGCCCGTTCTTGCTCTCGCGCATGATGCGCACGCGGTTCTGCACCTTGTCCCGGAGTCCGCTCATGCCGTTCTCGCGGAGGTACCAGGTGGCCAGACGGACGTCGCGGGACAGCCCGTGCCGGCTGTTCGCGATCTGGTGGAACTGCATCTCCCGCTGCCGGGCCGGGCTGAGTGCCACGCGCGGACGGCCAGCGGCGGCGACGGAACCGGCAGGCACTGCAGCCTCGTGTGCGCGGTCGGCGGCGACGGACGGGTCCTTGCAGAACTCGACGAGCGGGGCCAGGGCGCGCTCCCACGTGAAGTCCTGACGGACCCGGCTGACGGCGTCGCGAGCGGCCTGGGCGGCCTCGGGGTCGTACAGCATCGACTCGAGGGCGGCGGCGAGGGCGTCGACGTCGCGCTCGTGCACCGCGACGCCCATGCCCTCGGCGGCGACGAGGTCACCGAAGCTGTCGCCGTCGGTCGTCACGATGGGCAGGTTCGCCCACATGTAGTCGAGGATGCGCGTGCGGAACGAGAACGTGGTCTCGATGTGCGCGAAGTGCGTGGACACCCCGGCGTCCGCTTCGAGCAGGTAGTTCTGGCGGTCGTCGAGTGCGACCCACTGCTCGTTGAAGAACACGTGCTTGCCGGTCAGGCCGAGCTCCGCGCTGAGGCGACGGGTCTCCGCGACGATCGCCATCTCCGGCACGTCGGGGTTCGGGTGCGCGACCCCGAGGAAGAACAGCCGGATGTCGTCGTGGGTCTCGGCCACCTTGGCGATGGCACGCACGAGCGACGGGGTGTCGAACCAGTTGTAGATGCCGCCGCCCCAGATGACGACCTTGTCGTCCTCGCCGATGCCGGGCGTGACGCCGCGGATCGCCTTGCGGGTGTGCTCCGGCGGCGTGGAGTCCATACCGAACGGCGCGATGGCGATGAGCTTGTTCAGGTTGTCGTCGGCGAGGTAGTTGTCCGGGTTCACGCGACCGACGGCGGCGAGCTGCCCGAGCCAGAACAGGCGCTGGCGCTCGGAGGCGCAGAGGAAGAAGTCGCCGCGCTCGAGCTGGGCGTTGATCACCTCGGTGGTGGAGGTGACCTGGTTGCGCCAGCCGACGTCGCCGTTGTCGCGGGCCTGCTCGAGCTGCTCGAGGTGCATCGGGTCGTACAGGTCGACGACCATGATCTTGTTCGAGCGCTGCAGCGTCGTGAAGTGGTGGAGTGCGTATCCCTGGAAGAAGATGACGTCGGCCCACTCCTCGTGGTCCTTCATCGCGCGCTCGTGCTGCAGCGGGACGCGGATCACCTCGAAGCGGTCGGACTTGCGGTTCGCCACGTTCCAGGTCACCAGGCGGACGTCGTTGTGCTCGCTGAGCGCCTCGGCGATCTTCCACGCGCGCATGCCGGGCCCGGCCATCTTCTCGCCGAGGGCGTCCCCGGTGATGACGAGCACGCGGTTGCGGTGCATCGGCTGCTCGACGTCGAAGGCCTGCATGATCGCCTGGTAGCCCTCGAGGAAGTAGCCGTCCTCGAAGAGCGGCTTGAAGGCGTCGCCGAACAGGCGGAAGACCTCCTTGTCCGTCTTGACGCGCTGGCCCTGGATGCGACGGCGGTCCTCGGAGAGCCGGGGGAGGTCGGTGACGAACTGGTCGAGCGCGTACAGGCCCGCGATGGTCTCCTTCGACATCGGCGTCGTCGGGTCGAACTCGTCCGGGGCGCCGGTGAAGCGGCGGATGTCGAACTCGGACGAGTCGCGGCCGCTCTTCGCGACGGCACGTCGTGCGAGCAGGGCCAGCGCCGCGGGGAGGAACACCCCGAGGTTCTCGTCGGAGAGGTTCTTGTAGAGCAGGTGCAGGGCGTTCCGCTCGAGCAGGTACATCTCGCGGTGGTCGCCGAACGACTTCATCGACCCGTGGTGCTTGTGGAAGACGACCGAGCGCGGGGCGAACCGCACGCGGTAGCCGAGCAGGTTGAGGCGCCAGCCGAGGTCCACGTCGTCGTAGAACATGAACAGGCCCTCATCGAACCCACCGACCTCGAGGAAGACGTCGCGCCGGACGAACAGCGCGCTCCCGGTGCCGAACAGCAGGTCGCGCGGCTCGTCGAAGCGGCCGTCGTCGAGCTCGGCGATGTGGTTCTTGTAGCCCATGCCGAACCAGCTGAGGCCCGACTCGACGAAGTCGATCGTCTTGCCCTCCCAGTCGAGGACCTTGCTCGCGACCGCCGCGACGCGGGGGCTCGGGGCGAAGCCCGCGATGCCCTCCCGGACCCAGGCCACGTCCGGCTTGGCGTCGTTGTTGAGGAACGCGACGACGTCCCCGCTGGCCTCACGCGCGCCGAGGTTGCTGCCGCCGGTGAAGCCGAGGTTCTCGGCGGAGACGATGATCTTCACGTTCGCCTGCTCGCCGAGCGCCGCTCGGAGCCGGGCCTCGCTGTCGTCGCCGGAACCGTTCTCGACGACGACGATCTCCAGGCGGTCCGCCGGCCAGTCGACCTCGCTGAGCCGCGCGATGCACTCGAGCGTGTCGTCGGTCCCGCGGAAGTTGATGACGACGACGGACACGCGAGGCGCGAAGGTAGACACGGACGAAACTCCATACGTCGGCTGGCGAGGATGCCCCGGAAGGCGGCACCACTATACCCAGGGGCCCTGCACGGCCCGGCGTCGCCGAGCCCGGGCAGCCGCGCCGCGTCCGGCGACGTCGTGGCGTCGTCACCCTGGGAGACTGGGCCGGTGGACGCCTCCGTGATCGTCATCGACTGGCACCAGCCCGAGCTCACCCGCCGGGCGGTCGACTCCGTGCTCTCGCAACGGGTCGACGCCGAGACCGAGGTCGTCCTCGTCGTGAACGAGGCCGACGACGCCACCGTCGCCGCCTACCGCGCCGACTACCCGGGCGTCGTCGTGGTGCCGGAGCCGACGAACTCGGGCTTCGCCGGCGGGGTGGCGCGCGGGGTCGCTGCCGCCTCCGGCGCGGTGCTCGTGCTCCTCAACAACGACGCGGTCGCCGACCACGGGTTCCTCGACCGGGGCCTCGCGTGCCTCGCCGCCGGTGGTCCGCGGACGGCAGCCGTCGCGGCCACAGCGGTCCTCGAGGGCGCGTTCGCCGTCGTGCCCGACGGCGCCGGCCGCAGTGACCACGACCTCGTCGCGGCGGACGGCCGGCGGTGGCGACGGGTCGAGACCGGCGGGCAGACCCTCGTGAACGGCACGGGCGTGGTGCTCGACCGCTCCGGCAACGGCCGTGACCGCGACTGGCTCCGTCCGGTCGACGACGCCCCGGAACACGCACCCCTGTTCGGGTTCTCCGGTGGCGCCGCGTTCCTGCGGCGATCGGCTCTCGAGGAGGTCGGCGGCTTCGACGAGTCCCTCTTCATGTACTACGAGGACCTCGACGTCGCGTGGCGGCTCCGCCTCGCCGGGTACACGGTCGGAGCGGCTCCGGACGCGGTCGTGGTGCACCGGCACGCCGCGAGTTCGGGCAGCGACTCGACGCTCGTCCGCACACAGAGCATGCGCAACCGCCTCGCCGTGACGGTCCGCAACGGCTCGGCGCGGATGACCGCGCGGGTCCTGCTCAGGACCCTCGTCCGGCTGGGACGCGACCTCCTCCGGCCGGCAGCGGCACAGCTCCCGCCCACCGCGTGGTGGCGGCTGACCCGGGAGGCCCCTGCCGTCCTCCGTCACGCACGTCGCCTCCGCCGTGCGGACCGGGTGTCACGCACTGCGCGTCGTCGCGTCGAAGCCGCGCTCGCCACCGCAGACTGAACGAGCGCACAGGAGCGCGTCGCGGACGCGAGGAGCAGCGGGCCGCGGCCGCCGCGGGGAGTCGACCCGCGCCTCCCGTTCGGGGGCACGGCCGGGGGCTGTGTAACCACTGTGACGCGCGTAGTCTGATGCGACACGTGTGTCCCGACCGCGATCAGGGGTCGGTCGGAGGCGCCCAGCCCGAACCGCGTGCCCACCACCCCGTCGCCGCCCCCGGAAAGGCCCCTCGACGTGAAGAAGGTCGTCGCAATCCTCGCCAGTGTGCTCGCCGTCGCGAGCGTGCTGGTCGGGTTCCAGCTCACCGCCCCAGCCGGACAGGAGCCGGCCAGTGCGCTGAGCGGCTCGTCGTTCCAGGCGGGCAACATCATCTCGGACACGAACTTCTACGCCGGGACGTCGATGTCCGTCGACGGCGTGCAGTCGTTCCTGAACACGCAGATCGGGTCGTGCGCGTCGTCGTCCTGCCTGAACGTCGGACGCTTCGGGATGAACTCCCGCTCGGCCGACCCGATGTGCAACGCCCTCACCGGCGGGTCCTCCCTCTCCGCCGCGGTCATCATCACCCGCGTCGCGGCGGCCTGCGGCATCAGCCCGAAGGTCATCCTCGTCACGCTCCAGAAGGAGCAGACGCTGATCAACGGCGCGACCGCGCGGAACCCCTCCGCCGCCCGGCTCGAGCGGGCGATGGGCTACGCCTGCCCCGACAACGTCGGCGGACACTGTGACCCGGCCTACGCCGGCGTCGGCAACCAGATCTACTGGTCCGCCTGGCAGTGGAAGCGCTACGGCAACCCGCCCGGCACCAGCAACTACTTCACCTGGTTCAACCCGGGCAACCGCGCGGTCCAGTACAACGTGCCGGTCAGCTGCGGCACCAAGACGGTCGCCGTGCAGAACCGCGCGACCGCCGCGCTGTACTACTACACGCCGTACACGCCGAACACGGCGGCGCTGAACAACCTGTACGGCACGGGTGACGGCTGCTCGGCCTACGGCAACCGGAACTTCTGGCGCCTCTACACCGACTGGTTCGGCTCGACCACCGGCGTGAGCACCTCCGCCAAGGGCACGCTCGACGGCATCGCGACGAGCTACAACGCGATCACCGTCAACGGCTGGGCCCTCGACACGACCACGAACAAGAGCACCCGCGTCGACGTCTACGTCGGTTCGAAGGGCACCGCGGTGCAGGCGGACCAGAACCGCCCGGACATCGCGGCCGCGTACCCGAAGCTCGGCGCGAAGCACGGCTTCAACCAGCGCATCCCAGCGGCCGCCGGTTCCCAGAAGGTCTGCGCCTACGCGATCTCCATCGACGGCAAGACGAACCAGGAGCTCGGCTGCCAGACGGTCTCGGTGCCGGACGGTTCGCCGTTCGGGTCCCTCGACAGCGCCAGGGCCGTGCCGGGTGGCGTCGCCGTCACCGGGTGGGCGATCGACCCCGAGTCCAGTGGACGCATCGGTGCGCACATCACCGTCGACGGGACGATCGTCAAGAAGATGTGGGCCCAGGCACCGCGTGCCGACGTCGGGCGGGCCTACCCCTCCGCAGGGCCGGACCACGGCTACACCGCGACCGTCACGGCACCGGGAGGCAGCCACAGGATCTGCGTGCTCGGCATCAACGTCAAGAACGGCGGGAACGCGAACGTCGGGTCCTGCAAGACCGTCGACGTCCCCGGGAGCACCCCGACGGGCGCACTGGACAGCGTCACCGCCACCACGTCGACGATCTCGGTCTCCGGCTGGGCCGTCGACGGGGACTCCGTCGACCCGATCACGGTGACCGTGTCGATCGACGGCAAGGGCCGTACCTTCACGACGAAGTCCGGCCGCGGCGACATCGCGAAGCGCTACCCCGCCTACGGGTCGCTCCGCGGCTTCGAGGGCACCTGGACCGTCGGGAACGGCAAGCACACGGTCTGCGTGACGGCGAACAACGTCGGGGCGGGCGGCAACGCGTCCCTCGGCTGCAAGGCCGTCACCGTGACGAACAAGGCCCCGATCGGCAGCTTCGACGTGGCGAAGGCCGTGTCGGGCGGCGTGCAGGTGTCGGGCTGGGCGATCGACCCGGACACCTCGGCGTCGATCGGCGTCGACGTCTACGTCGACGGCGTCGGCAAGCGGGTCATCGCGAACCGCACGCGCAGCGACGTCGCACGGTCGTACCCCGCGGCGGGGCCGGCGCACGGGTACGACGTCAGGCTCGGGGCACGCGCCGGGTCGCACGAGGTGTGTGTCTACGGCATCGACTCCGTCGGTGGCTCGAACACGGCCTTCGGGTGCCGGACCGTGACGGTGCGCTGAGGCACGGCATCGTCGCGCCACCACGGACGCCCGCCGGTCGCTGACCGGCGGGCGTCCGTCGTCCGACCCTCCTCGTCATGGCTCTGGGCCGCCTGTGCGCGGCTCCGCCGTCGTCGCTCCCGGTTGTGAGAGGATCTCCCGGTGCTCGAGACCAGTCCCCCCGATCAGGGCGCGGCCACGGACCTGCGCGCTGCCGACCCCGGGTCCGGCCGCCGTCACCGTCTGATGTCCGTCGTCGTCCCCGTCCTGCTGGGGGCCGTCATCGCCGCCCTCGGGTGGCTCCGCCTGACGCCCGAGGTGCGCAACACCCTCTGGGCCGAGGACGGCAAGGTCTTCCTCGAGGAGCAGTACGACCGCGGTGTGCTCGGGGCGCTGTTCCATGACTACGCCGGGTACCTCCACGTCGTCCCGCGCGCCCTGGTGGCGGTGGCGTCGCACGTCGCGTCCGTCGACCGGTTCGCCGTGACCGTCTCGATCCTCTGCGTGCTCGTCACCGCCGCGGTCGGTGCGGCCGTCTACGTGCTGACCGCGGGCGTCCTGCGCTCCGTCGTCGCCCGGGTGCTGCTCGCCCTGGTCCCGACGCTCCTGCCGCTCGGCCCGATGGAGATCCAGGCGAACGCCGCGAACCTGCACTGGTTCCTGATGTTCCTGATGCCGTTCCTGCTGCTCACCCCGGTGAAGTCGTGGACGAAGGGCATCGTGCTCGGCGTCGTCGCGCTGCTCTGCGGGCTGACCGAGATCCAGGTCGTCGCGTTCTTCCCGCTGTTCTTCGTCGGCATCCGCAACCGGCATCGCTGGCCGGTCATCGCCGGCGCCGTCCTCGGCGGTGCCGCGCAGGTCGTCACCACGCTCATGCACCCCCGCGCACCCGCGACGGTGCCGCACGACTCCGTGGCCGACATGGTGCTCGGGTACATCGTGCAGCCGTTCGGCGGGTCGTGGACGTGGAGCATGCCGACGCTCGGCCGGCTCATCGCCGAGCACGGCATCGTCGTCGTCGTGGCCCCGTTCGTGGTCGCCGTGCTGCTCGTCGCCGCCGGGTTCTGGCTCGGCATGGGCAAGCAGCGATGGACGCTCGCGTCGATGCTCTGGGGCTCCGCTGCCGTCTGGTTCGGTGCCGTGTGGCTGAACCCGAACGAGATGCTGGCCTTCGCCCACTTCGACCACGCGCAGTGGTTGGGGATCTGGACGTTCCGCTACAGCGCGTCCGGGTCGATGTACGTGCTCGCCGGGTTCGTCGTGCTCGTGGACGTGTTCCTCGCCCGGCCGGCCCTGGTCGTCCGCGTCCTCGGCGTGGTCCTCGCGCTCGTCGTCGTCTGGGCCTTCGTCGCGAACTTCGCGATGGACAAGGCCAACCGGCAGAACGGCCCGATCTGGGAGCAGCAGGTCGACTCCTCGCAGACCGACGCCGCGTGCGAGGCTGCGCCGTCCGGCAACGCCACGATCCAGATCGCGCCAGGCCCGCAGTGGGCCGTCACCGTGCCCTGTGCCCTGATCGACGGAGGTGCCGCGCGCTGAGCGCGGTGCCCCGGACACCGAGAGAACCGCCATGAACGACTCCCTGAAGCCCACCGCCCTGGTCATCGTCCCGACGTACAACGAGGCCGAGAACGTCCGCGACATCGCCGAGCGGATCCTCACCGAAGTGCCGTCGGCGCACCTGCTCGTCGTGGACGACGGCAGCCCGGACGGCACGGGCGACCTCGTCGACGAGCTCGCCGAGACCGACGACCGCGTGCACCTGATGCGCCGCTCCGGCAAGCTCGGGCTCGGCACCGCGTACGTCGCCGGCTTCCGGTGGGGGCTGGAGCGCGGGTACGACCTGCTCATCGAGATGGACGCCGACGGCTCACACCCCGCGGACCGGCTGCCCGCGCTGATCGCGGCGGTGGCCGACGCACCCCCGGAAGCGAACGTGATGCTCGCGATCGGGTCGCGGTGGGTCGAGGGCGGCTCGGTCGTGGACTGGCCGAAGCACCGCGAGCTCCTGAGCCGCGGCGGCAACGGGTACGCGCGCGTGATGCTCGGGCTCGACGTGCACGACATCACCGCCGGCTTCCGTGTCTACCGCGCGGACGCGATCGCGCGGATGGAGCTCGACGCCGTCGACTCGAAGGGCTACTGCTTCCAGGTCGACATGACGCTGCGCGTGCACGACCTCGGCGGCACGATCGTCGAGGTGCCGATCCGCTTCCGCGACCGCATCCACGGGGTGTCGAAGATGAGCCAGGCCATCGTGGTCGAGGCCATGGTCAAGACCACCCAGTGGGGGCTCCAGCGCCGGTTCCGCCCGCGCTCGGGCTCGGGATCGGCGGGCGCGACGCGTCGCTGACTGGTCACGACACCCCGTTCAGGTCCGCCGACCGGTCCGCGTCCGTCGTGCTGGCGGCGCACGTCCGACGGATGATGACCGCTCGGCGGCGAGGTGCGGTGAGTCGCGACCGCTGACGGACGGGAGGCTCGGTGCCAGCTGGCACCGAGCCTCCCGTCCGTCAGTCTGTCTGTCCGTCCGTCCGCGGTGCGCTCCCACCCATGACGCCTGCGATGGCAGGCGGGATCGCGCCGAGGAGGTCGGAACGTCCGACCTCCTAGGCGCGGATCGACTCGCTGTGCGCGGGGGGACTCGCGTCGTGCGGCGCTGCTGGTGGCCGCTCGGGCTCCGACCACTGCTGCACCGCGGGCTCGCTGCGCAGGAACACCACGACGAGCGCCACGAGCAGGGCAGCCCGACCCCAGATGCCGACCGCGAGGGCCTGGTCCGCCCAGGTCAGCGCCGTCTGCCCGATCGCGCCGTAGTACTGCGAGCGGAACCAGCCGACGAACGCGGCGAGGTCCGCGAGCAGGTAGGCCGTGACCCACCACCCGCCCACGCGGAGCACGACGAAGAACGGCACCAGCCACAGCACGTACTGCAGCGAGTCGACCTTGTTGCACACCATGTAGACCGCCAGCAGCGCCGCGGCGGACTGCAGCCAGGGTGTCCTCCCGCGGCGGAGCGCGAGCACGACGGTCACCGCGAGGACGACGAGCACGCCGAGCGCGGTCGCGGCCGTCGAGAGCGCCGTCATCCGGTGTTGGAACGCCGGGTCCCCGCTCGAGGACCACGGCAGCAGGCCCCAGTACCAGACGGACAGCGTCGACGCCCCGGTGGCGCGCTCGGCCTGGAACCGGACCGGCGCGAGCCAGCCGTCGAGGTCCAGGAGCGCGAAGGGCACGTTGGCCAGCAGGGGAACGAGCAGCCCGCCCCCGAGCGCGGCGCTGGCCTGGGCGACGCGACGACCGAGGGGACGGCCGTCCCGGTCGAGCAGCGCCGCGAGGACGATCGCCGCGACGAACATGATCGGGTACAGCTTGAACGCCGCTCCGGTCCCGAACGCGAGCCCGGCGAGGCCGAAGCGCAGCCACGGGGACGACCGGAAGCGGGGCGTCGTCATCGCGGTGACGCCCAGCACGGTGCAGAGCACGGGGAGCAGGTCCCAGTTGTAGGCCGCGTACAGCGCCAACGGCGGGGTGGCGGCGAACACCCACGCACGGCGCCCGGTCAGCCGCACGAGCAGCAGCGTGACGGCGACGGCGAGCACCCCGGCGACGACGGCGGTGAGGACGAGGAAGCCGCGGGCGGAGTCGACCGGCAGCGCGGTCAGCCAGATCCACAGGCCACCGAGCGTCGGGTACTCGACCGTGCCGCCGGTCAGGGTGAGGGGCTGGCTGGTGAACGTGCCGTTGACGTAGGGCAGCCGGTGCAGGCCGAGGTCGCGCGGGGTCCACAGCGCGGCGACGTCGCTCCAGCATGCGGACCGGCCGATGTGCGCTGCGCGGGTGAGACCGGGTGGCGGCGGGCCCGTGCAGGGCAGCTTCGACAGCAGGCTGATCCCGGTCAGGACCAGGACCAGCACGCACATGGCGAGCTGTTCCAGCCGGCCGGGCGACGCCGTGACTCGCCGCGGCACCTAGACGCAGCTCACATTGCGGTCGATCGCTCCGATCTCGTACTGCGTCATCACGACCGTGCTCCCACTCGTGAGCGGAGCGGAGGAGCACGTTGCCTGGGCTTCCGCCATCGAGGACCCCCCCGTGGGGACCCAACTCGGAAGGCCGTACAGCGAACTGGTGCTCGGGATCGTGCCGGTCACGAGTCCGAGTTGGTACCGCGTCGAGTAGATGCCCACCTTCGCAGAGACCGACGTGAAGTACTCCACCATGCCCTCGAGATCAGCTCGATTCTGTAGCTTGTCCGATTGCCACGTCGCGCCGGTGGGCCCTCCGATTTCGACATCGAGCCACCATCGGTACTTCGATGCATTCGGGACGTTGCGCTTCTGCACGTCTTCGTACGCCCGGGTGTACCCGTACATGAACGAGCATGCCTTGTCGTAGCCGCCCGTGCAGTTCCCGTAGGGGTTCACCACCTTCGGGCCCTTCGGGATCGTGTTGCTCTTCGGCCAGACCGAGGCCAGTGCTCCTGGGTTCGCGGTGTTCACGTAGAGCTGGACCTTCGGCTGCGACGTTCCGCCGTGGGACGTCAAGGCCCAGGCGAGCTGCTGATTGAAGCAGTCGTTCGACTCGGTCGTGCGGCCGCCGTTCACCCCGACGACCGCGAAGGACTGGTCTTGGGGCCAGGTCGAAGGCGTGGAGCACTGCGGGTACGAGATGTCGGCACCGATGCCGGACCCGGACGAACCGTCGAGGAAGTACCCGGACACGTCGAGGTACAGGTGCGCCGTGCCCGACCGCACCTTCGCCTGCACCCGGCGGTCCACCGTCGTGCCGGTCACCTTCGGCATCGTCAGCGCGGCGACCGACTGACCCGCGCGGTAGTTCTGCGTGGCGACCTGGGGATCCTGACCGGCCGGGGTCAGCCGGAGGTACCCCGTGGCGCTCGGGTGCGTGACCTGGGCGGTCGCGACGACGGCGGTGGCCGTGCCCGGCACGCCCGCGGTGCCGCTCAGGCGGATGGGGGAGGCGGCGGTGCCGAGGTCGCCCGAGTACGCGCGGACGGTGTCGATCGGCACGAACACCGACCCCGACGTCGCCGAGGAGTAGTAGCCGGTGACGTCCATGTAGACCGTGGCGGTGCCGGCGGAGACCTTCACCTGCGCGGCTCCTCCGGAGAGCCCGACGATCACCAGGTTCGACACGGGCGTGTCCGCGCGGTACACCTGCGCGGCGACCTGGGCGTCGTGGCCGGCCGACGTGACGCGGACGTAGCCGTCGGCGGTCTGGGACTGCACGCCGACGTTGACGGCGACGGCGGTGGCGTCGCTGGGGACGCCGGCGGCATCGGGGCCGGTCAGCGGCACCTCCGTCGGGTCCGTGCCGACCGTGGCGCCGAAGACCCGGCTGTTCGTCACCGGGGTGTAGGTCGAGCCCCGACCGTCGGCGTAGTAGCCGGAGACGTCGAAGTAGACCTGGGCCGCGCCGGCCGACAGCTTGACCTGCACCCTGCCCCCGGAGAGCTTCACGGTGGTGAGGTTCGAGATGGACCCACCGCGGGTGAACGCCTGCGTCACGACCTGCGGGTCGGACCCGGCCGGCGTCACCCGGACGTACCCGGCGGCGGTCGGGGACTTGACCTCGACGTTGAGGACGACGGCCCTGGCGTTCGACGGCACGCCCGCCTTCCCGCTGATCGGGACGACGGTGGGCTTCGTGCCGACCGACCCGGCGTACACGCGGCTGGTCTCGACGGGGGTGTATCGCCCGGTCAGCGGGGCCGCGGCCTGAGCGGCACCGGCGGGCGTGACGACCACGAGTCCCACCACGACGAGCAGGACGCCGAGGACGAGGGCGACGAAGTGGTGCACACGCTGCATCGAGCTCTCCCGTTCCGGCCGCCCCCTGACGACCACGGGCAGTGTACCCGGCGGCCTCCGACGGACGCAGGCCCCCGACGGCGGCCGTGCCCGCTCGTGTCAGCGCGGCAGGCGGCCCCGCCAGGACCGGCGTCGTGCGGCGATGACGAGCACGGCGGTGAACACCATGAGCCCCGCGCCGTGCAGCAGGTAGCTCTCCGCGGTGCTCGTGACGGCCAGCAGCACGAGCACCGCGGCTGGCCACACGTACGCCACCCCGGGGAACGTCGTCGCCGTCACCCAGGCCCGGGCGAACGCCAGCACCGCGGTGCCGAGCAGGATGAGCATGCCGGCCAGTCCGATCTGCAGCCAGGCGTCGACGAACGCGTTCAGGGCCGACGTGAAGGGCAGGCCGCTCGGCGCGAGGACGACGTCGAACGGGACGACCGGTTCGCTCGGCCACGTCCCCACCCAGCCCCAGCCCTGGACCGGGTGCTGCTCGATGAGCACCCGGAGCTGCGACCACAGCGCCAGCCGTGACGCACTGCCACCGGCCGCCCCGATCTCGGCCAGGATCCGGGAGTGCGCGAGCACCGCGACGACGGCCACGACCATGACGAAGACCCCGAGCACGCCGTTCACGACGGGGCGGGTGCGGGGCTGCGCGTGTCGGAGCGCCCACAGCGCCAGGGCGGTGACGGCGAGGGCGATCATCGCCAGACCGGTGATCGGGGACTGCACGAGCATGAGCGCGATGACGGCCAGGGCGGTGGACGCGACGGCACGCCAGGCGGTCACCGACCGGGTGAGGAACTCCACCACGAACGTCACGAGCGCCATCGCGGCGACGAACCCCATGAAGTTGCGGGTGCCGCCGATGCCCTGGATGGGTCCGCCGTAGGCGATGTCGCCGCGGATGCCGAAGCCCGGGATGGGGACGTCGAGCACGAGCCCGGACAGGACCTCGAGCCCGAGGGCCACGACGAGCAGGATGCGGAACGCGTCGCCGGAGGCCCGGATGACCTGCACCAGGTCCCGGCCGAGCGCCAGGTACAGCCCCAGGCCGATGAAGCCGAGCGTCGCAGCGAACTCGCGGAGCGCCACCCACGAGTACTCGCTCCACAGGACGCTCAGTGCGCAGTACCCGACGAAGGCGAGCAGGGAGAGGGGGAGGACGCCGTGCCACTCGATCCGGTACCGCTGCCCCAGCAGGCTCAGGCCGCCAAGGACGACGAGCGTCACCAGGACGGCCCACGTGCCGGCGCTCCCGACCAGCGCCTGCACCGTGGGCTGGCCGAAGGCGAACATGAGGATCACGGTCGCGAGGGCCTGGCTGAAGCGCCCTCCGGCGGAGAACCCGATCCACGCGGACAGGTAGCGGCGCCCGAGCGCGCGTCTGGTCACCCTGCCGTCCGTCACTGGACCATCTTGGCCCACGCGGCCGGACGACCGCCGCGTCATGCCGGTGCGTCGATATCGCAGATCGCGATGTCTCCGCTAGCGTCATCGCTCGATGCAACGAGCACGTGCGAGGACCGTCGGCGCCGTCGGCCTCGTGGCGCTCGCGCTGGCCGCCGCGACGACCGCCTGGGTCCGCCTCGGCCCCGCCGCCCGCGGGACCGGGTGGGCGGAGGACGTCGGCCTCTTCCTCCGCGAGCACCAGGCACTGGGACCCGTCGGCAGCCTGTTCCACCCGTACGCCGGGTACCTGCACCTCGTGCCCCGGCTCGTCGTCGACGTCGCCCTCGCGCTGCCGGTCGACCGGTACGCCCTGTCGGTCTCGCTGCTCTGCTGCGCGCTGGTCGGGCTCGTGTCGGCGGCGCTGTTCGTCCTGGCCCGCGACGTCGTCCGTCCCTGGCCCCTGCGGCTCGTGCTCGCCGCCGTCCCGGTGCTGCTGCCGAGCGCGCCGTGGGAGGTCACCGGCAACGCCGCGAACCTGCACACCTTCGCCCTCGTGCTCTCCCCGTGGCTCTTCGCCTACCGCGCCAGGACGTGGTGGGGCGCCGGTGTCACCGCATCGGCCGCCGTCCTCGTCACCTGCACGGAGGTCCAGGCCGTCCTGTTCCTGCCGCTGCTGCTCCTGGCGTGGCTGCCGGTGCGGGGCACGGGCCGGGCCGCACTCCGAGCGCTCCCCGTGACGGTCACGGCGCTCGCCGGGGGTGCGGCGCAGGTCGTCACCGCGCTCACCACCGCGCGGACCTCGACCCCGGGGGACCCGCGGGTCCTCGACGTCGCCGCCGGGTACCTGACGAACGTCGTCGGCGGGAGCTGGTCCGCCGACGTCGGAGCCGTCGGACGCGCGGTCGTCGACCGCGGCTGGGTGGTCCTCGTCGTGCCGTCCGCGCTGCTGCTCGCGGTGCTGGTCGTCGCAGTGGTCGCGGCGCGGTGGCGGGCACGGGTGCTCCTGGCCGCCCTGACGACCGGGTCCGTCGTGGTGTGGAGCGCCGCACTCGCTGCCAACGCCTCGGCCGATGCGCGCTGGTCCGACGCGGTCCCCGCCGTGCTGACCGAGGCCACTCCGTCCCGGTACGCCGCCGCGGCCGGTCTGCTGCTCACGAGCGCGGTCGTCGTCGCGGCGGCGACGCTGGTGGACCCCGGCCGTCGTGCCGTCCGGCCCGCGTCCGACGCGGTGCCGCCGGTCCGGACGGGAGGCACGGTGCGCGTCGCGCGCGCGGCCGTCGGCTGGGTCGTGGTCGCCCTGGTCGTCACGGCGTGGGTGGGCGCCGCCGCCCCCGGACCGACGACCCGGGACGGCGGACACCTCTGGCAGCCGCAGTTCCGGCAGGCGGAGGCATCGTGCCGAGCGGACCCGGAGCGACGGACGGTGTCGGTCCGAGCCCTGCCGTGGACCGCCCAGGTGCCCTGTTCGCTGGTGCTCCGGGACCGGTGAGGGCGGCGTGGCCCGTGCTCAGCGGGCGACGGGCCAGCGGAACTCGCGCTTCGTCGGGGGCGTCCGGGGGCCGTCTCCGACCGACACCGGCTCCTCGCCGACGAGGACGATGCGTGACTTGACCGCGATGAGGGCGAACAGCACCCAGTTGCCCTGGTAGAGCAGCCGCGACTCCGCGACCGACTGCACCAGGAGCGCCACGACGACGAGCAGCGGCAGGAGCGACACCGGGTCGAAGCGACGCGGCTGCAGGCTGGCGTCGTAGCCGATCCGGGTGGCGCAGGACCACGAGCGGTTCAGCGTCGTCAGGACGTACAGCGCGAACAGGACCAGCCCGACGATGCCCGTCTGCATCCACACGTCGAGGAAGGCGTCGTGCGCCTGCAGGTAGGTCACGCCGTTGCGCGGGGCGAGGTCCGCGAGCTCGGGGATGCTCGGCCACCAGTAGCCGATCCACCCGAGACCGAGCACGGGGTGCTCGTGCACCTGCCCGAGGACGGCCTGCCAGATCTCACCGCGACCGGTGAAGTCGGCGCTCTTGCCGAGGAGCCCGGCCACGGCGCCGCGGGACACGACCCCGACCACCACGACGACGGCCGCGATGCCGGCGATCGCGAGGTACCTGGGGGTGCGGCGCTCGGTCGGGACCCGGCGCACGACCAGGGCGGCGAGGAGCACGAGCGCGACGACCGCGGCGGCGACCACGACGGTCGAGGAGCGGGTCAGCAGGAACACGACCGCGGCGACGACGAGCCAGCCGATGGCGCTGTTCCGGCGGATCCGGCCCTCGGCGAGCTGCACGCCGACGGCGATCGCGGTCAGGAGGGCGACCATCGCGAGGAGGTTGGCGTTGCCCGGCAGCCCCTGGATGCGGCCACCCGTCAACAGCTCGGCGCGGGAGAAGTAGAACGCGTCCGGGATGTCCCGGTCCCCGTAGTGGGTCCAGATCGGCGCGATGGGGTGCCGCACGACGACCGCCACCACGGCCTCGAACAGCAGGGACAGGCCGAGCACGCCCCGGAACGCCAGGCTGATCGCGTCGAGCACCCGGCGCCAGGTCAGCCCGGACGCGATCGCGAACGCGACGAGGGCGCAGAGGACCTGCGCGACGAGGCTCGCGACGGTGGCGAAGCGCCAGTGCGACCACGCCACCGAGACCAGGCACCAGGCCAGGAAGAGCCACAGCGACCGCGGGGTCCGTCGGATGGTCGGTCGGGCCCGGACGACGATCGCGATGCCCCAGGCCCCCTCGAGCGCCCAGACAACGGCGGCGCCGTACCACGTGAGCATGTTCGGGACGGCGTCCCCGGCGAACAGCGTGAAGAGCACCGCGGTGGCGAAGGCGAAGACCTCGCGCTCGGGAACGGTGCCGCGCGCCAGGGGCCAGGTGTTCGTCACGAGGACAGGCTAACGCGCGGGAGGACGGCGGCCGCGCTCAGCGTCCGACCGCGTCCAGGGCCCGCGCGATCCTGGCCCCCAGGAACGGCGCGAGCGTGGTGGCGTAGGTCGCGGTGAGGTGTGTGGGGTCACGGTGCACGACGACGCCCCCGACGACCGCCGGGCAGCTGTCCGCGGTGCAGTACCAGTCGGTCATGTCGACGAACCGGGCCGCCCCGCCGATCCGGGCGACGGCCTGCTGCGACCCGTCGAACGACGCCGTCGCCTCGGCGCGCGGCACGTCGCAGGCGGACGTCGTCGGCCCGCGCATCTGCGCCACGCAGTCGAGGGTGTCGGGACGGGCCACCGGGTTGTCCCGGATCGCGACGACCGGCACGCCGTTGTCGGTCGCGGCCCGCCACGCCGCGACCAGTCCGTCGACGACGGTGGCCTCGTTCGTGCTGCCGGCCGGGACGACGACCGGGCTCTTCGTGGTCGCGTGCGTCACGACGACACCGTCGAGTTCGTCGGCGTGGGCGCGGATCCAGGCGGTCGCGGAGCGCTTCCAGCCCTGGCAGGTGTCCGTGTAGGCCTGGGACGGCGCCCACTGCTCGGCGGTCGTGAGGTAGCACCCGATGTGCCCGGCGACGTCGATGCGCCAGTGCCGCTGCTGGGCGATCGCCCGGTACGCCGAGATGAGGGCGTTGTTGTGCGAGTCCCCGACGGCGAGCAGGTGCTTCGTGTACCCGGTCGACGGCCCCAGCGTGCAGACGTTGAAGTCCGCCGTGGTGTTCGACCAGCACGCGTCGCGGTTCTGGTCGTCCCCCGCGGCGGCTGCGGGCGCCGGCACCCGGACGTCGGCGAGCCTCGGGTCGACGCAGGGGTCGGCCGACCCGATGCGGGCGGCGGCACCGAAGCAGGCGACGTCACCGGCCTGCAGGCGCTGCTGGTACGCCGCGGCCTGGTCCTGCTGCACCTGGAGCGCCCCGAGGGTGCCCGCCCCGAGCGCGACGACGAGCACCGAGCCGAGGACGCCGTAGAGCGCGACACGACGCGGCCGGAGGGCGCTGACCCACGAGGAGGAACGCAGGGGCTCCTCGACGAGCAGCGTCGTCAGGGCGGCGACCACGACCGACCCGACGAGCACGACGACCTTCGACCGCAGGCCGAGCGGGTGCCCGAGGACGATCGGCAGCAGCACGACCGCCGGCCAGTGCCAGAGGTACACCGCGTAGGAGATCCGGCCGATGAACGCCACGGGGGCGAACCGGCCGAGCACGGCGAGCCCGGAGTGGCCGCCGAGCAGGACCACGAGCACCGCCCCGACCACGGGCAGCAGCGCCGCGGTGCCGGGGAACGGGGTCGCCGGGGTGATCGCCCACAGGGCCGCGAGCAGCAGGACCAGACCCAGCCACGAGCCTCCCGACCGGACCCACCTGGCCACGCGCGTGCGGGGCGCCGCCAGCACGACGGTGGACGCGAGCCCACCGAGCGCGAACTCCCACGCGCGCGTCGCCGTCGAGAAGTAGGCGATGCCGGGCGCGGTCCGGGTCTCGACCACGCACCAGACGAACGACAGGACGACGACCGCGGCGAGCAGGACCCGCGCGGTCCGCACGGGGGAGTGCCAGCGCGTCCGGCGGAGGGCCAGCGCCAGCAGGGCCAGCACGACCGGGAGGGCGATGTAGAACTGCTCCTCGACCGACAGCGACCAGAAGTGCTGGAACGGCGACGGCTGGTTGTCCGACGCCAGGTAGTCGACGGAGTCGGACGCCAGCTGCCAGTTCTGCACGTACACCGTGGACGCGATGAGCTCGCGGCCGTACTGCCCCCAGAGCGTGCTCGGGACGGTCAGCAGCACGGCCGTGCCGGTGGCGAGCAGCGTCAGGAACGCGCCGGGCAGCAACCGCTTCGCCCGCCGGGCCCAGAACCGACCGAGGGCGATGCGTCCGGTCGACACCTGCTCGCGGAGCAGGTGTCCGGTGATGAGGTACCCCGAGATGACGAAGAACACGTCCACGCCGACGAAGCCACCGGGCAGCCGGTTCGGCCACAGGTGGTAGGCGACCACGGCCAGGACGGCGAACGCCCGCAGCCCCTGGACGTCCCACCGCGTGGTGTCGCGGGCTCGCGGGCGCGGCGGCGCCGACGCGGTGTCGAGGAGTGCAGACATCGCGGAGAGTCTATGTATCGCGGATCGTCCACGGCGACGACACCGGCTGCCGATACGCTCGGCACATGTTCCTCGGCATCACCAACACCCCGCGCGACTACGCGTGGGGCTCCGTCTCCGCCATCCCCGAGCTCCTCGGCCGCACCGTCACCGGCGCCCCGCAGGCGGAGCTCTGGCTCGGCGCGCACCCGGGCAGCCCCAGCGTGGTCGTGAACCCCGCGATGGTCGGCGGCGCGGACACCGTGCTCGACTGGATCGCCGCCGAACCGCAGGTCGCCCTCGGCGGGGACCGCACCGGCCTGCCGTTCCTGCTCAAGGTGCTCGCCGCCGCCGCACCCCTGTCACTGCAGGCCCACCCGACACCGGAACAGGCCCGCGACGGCTTCGAGCGCGAGGACGCCGCCGGTGTCGCGCTCGACGACCCCGCCCGCAACTACAAGGACCCGTACCCGAAGCCCGAGCTCGTCGTGGCGCTCAGCGAAAGGTTCGAGGCCCTCAGCGGCTTCCGGCCCGTCGAGTCCACGCTCGCCGACGTCGAGACGCTCGACGGGGGCAGCGGCCGCCTCGGCCCGCTCGTCGCGCACCTGCACCAGGGGCTCGAGGACACCGTCCGGTGGCTCGAGGACGCCGACGGGTCCGCGCTCGCGGTCGTCGACGCGGTCGGGCACCTGGCACCCGACGTCCAGGACCCCTCCGCCAACATCGCGACCGCCGCGGCGCTCGCCGAGTCGTACCCGGGGGACCCCGGCGTCGTCGTGTCGCTCCTCATGCACCGCGTGACGCTCAGCCGCGGCCAGGCGATGTACCTGCCCGCCGGCAACATCCACGCCTACCTCGACGGCCTCGGCATCGAGCTGATGGCGCCGTCCGACAACGTGCTGCGCGGCGGTCTCACGCCCAAGCACGTCGACGTGCCGGAGCTGCTGCGCGTGCTCGACTTCACCGCGTACCCGGCGCCGCTCCTCGAACCCGAGGAGATCGCGCCCGGCGTCGACCGCTTCGCCCCGGCCGGCGTGGGCTTCGCGCTCGTGCGCGTCACCGGCGACGGGCGGCCGGTCGGGCTGAGCACGGGCGGCGTCGCACCGCTGTCCGGGCCCTCGATCGCGATCTGCACCGAGGGCGTCGTCACGCTGGTCGGGGCGACCTCGGCGACGCTGCTCCGCCGGGGCGAGTCGTGCTTCGTCACCCCGGACGAGGGCGACGTCACCGTCGAGGCCGACTCGTCGGACGGCGTGACCTCGACGGTCTTCATCGCGACGGGGGCGTAGCGGCTCGGGCGGCGGCCGGGGCTGCGGGCGCTTCTGCGGCTTCGCGCAGCGGGTGCGCGGTGCTCCGCGGCGGTCGGCGGTGCCGCGTCCGCTAGCGTGGCGACCATGAGTTGGCTGGTCACCGGCGGTGCCGGGTACATCGGATCCCACGTCGTCCGGGCGCTCCGCGCGGCGGACATCGACACCGTCGCGCTGGACGACCTCTCGAGCGGCTTCCGCTCGTTCGTCCCCGACGACGTCCCCTTCGTCGAGGGCACGATCCTCGACGGCGACCTGGTCGCACGCACGATCCGGGAGCACGGCGTCACGGGCGTCGTGCACGTCGCGGGGTTCAAGTACGCCGGCGTCTCCGTCGAGCGTCCGCTGCACACCTACGAGCAGAACGTCACCGGCATGGCGACGCTCCTCCGCGCGATGGCGGACGCCGACGTCGACAAGGTCGTGTTCTCCTCGAGCGCCGCGGTCTACGGCACGCCCGACGTCGAGACGGTCGTCGAGTCCACCCCGAAGAACCCGGAGTCGCCCTACGGCGAGTCGAAGCTCATCGGCGAGTGGCTGCTGAAGGACATGGAGGTCGCGCGCGGCTTCACCACGACGTCCCTGCGGTACTTCAACGTCGTCGGCTCCGGCGTGCCCGACCTGTACGACGCCAGCCCGCACAACCTCTTCCCGCTCGTGTTCGACGCGCTGCTCGCCGGTCGCACCCCGCGGATCAACGGCGACGACTACGCCACGCCCGACGGCACCTGCGTCCGCGACTACGTGCACGTGGCCGACCTGGCACACTCGCACGCGATCGCCGCGGCGAAGCTCGAGGCGGGGGAGCCCCTCGACCGCGCCTACAACCTCGGCAGCGGCGACGGCGTCAGCGTCCGGCAGATCATGGACGCCATGGCCCGCGGCACCGGCATCCCGTTCGAGCCGGAGATCGCCCCGCGTCGCCCGGGCGACCCGGACCGCATCGTCGCCACGGGCGAGGCCGCCGCGCGCGACCTCGACTGGGCGATGCGCCACACCCTCGACGAGATGGTTTCCAGCGCCTGGGAGGCCCGCCGCCGCGTCGGCTGACGCCCGGGCGCGCCGCGCTTGGTGAGCCGCACGACACCGGTGTTCGTGCGCCGCGCCGCGTCTTCCCGCGGCGCGGACGCTGAACACCGGTGTCTCGCGTCCCGCGCTGTGCGTGCCGCTCCCGTCGTGTCCCCCGAGACGCCGACAGAACGGGTGCGACACGCCCGAATGGGGGACATGACACGCCGGAACGCTCGGTGCCTCTTATGATCCGCGACTTGACTCAGGCGAATCACACCGCTGTAATTACAGGCAACGACCGACAGCGAGACGAACCAAGGGGTGATCAGGGTGAGCGGTTCCGACTTCCACGCCGGAGTTCCGGAAGACTGGCACGTCGACCCCGTGGCGCTCGGCGTCCCCGGCGTCCGGCGTCCGGAGACCGACGACGAGGAGAACCCGCTCGCCTGGCAGGCGGACTCGCTCTGCGCACAGACGGACCCCGAGGCCTTCTTCCCGGAGAAGGGCGGCTCCACGCGCGAGGCAAAGAAGATCTGCACCACGTGCGAGGTCCGGTCGCAGTGCCTCGAGTACGCCCTCGAGAACGACGAGCGCTTCGGCATCTGGGGTGGCCTCTCCGAGCGCGAGCGCCGCAAGCTCCGGAAGCGCGCGTAGCGACCCGCCACCGCGCCTCCGGTCCGATCTGGAGGCCCGGATCGCGTCCGTCCCGCACCGCGCGTTGATCGTCTCCACAGGTTCACGGCGCGCCGACCCACCGGTCCGCAGCCGTGCCTCCAGTCCGTAGAGTGTCGCCCGTCATGCAGCCCAGTTCCGCTCAGCCCCGTGTCACCGCCGTCCTGGTCGTCGCCAACGGGGCGGACCACCTCGACCGGACGCTGGACGCCCTCGCCGGACAGACCCGGCACCCGGAGAACCTGGTGGTCGTCGACGTCGGCTCGACGGACGGCTCGACCGCGCAGCTCGAGTTCGGCGGTTCCGCCCAGCTGACGCGGATCCCCGCCGGTCGCTCGTTCGGCGATGCGGTCGCCGTCGCCGAGAAGGCCGCGCCGCGTCCCGAGTCCGACGAGGCCGTCGACGAGTGGCTGTGGCTCATCGGGCACGACAACGCCCCCACGCCGACGGCACTCGCCGAGATGCTCGCGGCGGTGGAGATCGCCCCGTCCGTGGCGGTCGCCGGCCCGAAGCTCGTCGACCCGCGCGACGCCTCGCGCATCCGCGACCTCGGCGAGAGCATGACCCGGTTCGGCCGGTCCCTCGTCCTCGTGCAGGACGAGCTGGACCAGGGCCAGCACGACCGCAACACCGACGTGATGGCGGTCGCCGCGGGCGGGATGCTCGTGCGTCGCTCGGTCTGGGTGACGCTCGGCGGGTTCGACCCGGCGCTGCCCGACGTCGACGCCGCGCTCGACTTCTGCGTGCGCGTCCGCCTCGCCGGGTACCGCGTCGCCGTCGTGCCCGAGGCGCGGGCGACGAGTGCCGGACCGATCGAGGAGTTCGGCCGCAAGCGTGTGTCCGAGGGCCGCCGCGTGCGGATGCACCGGCAGGCCCAGCTGCACCGCCGCATGACCTACGCGCCCCTCGGGGTGCTCTGGATCCACTGGTTGACCCTCGTGCCGTTCGCGGTCGGGCGGGCGATCGGCCACCTCGTCGCGAAGCACCCGGCTGCCGTGTCGGGGGAGCTCTCCGCCGCGTTCGCCGTGGCCTTCGGTGGTGGGGTGTCGAAGGCCCGGAAGTCCCTGGCGCGCACGAAGAAGCTCGGGTGGGCCGCCGTCGAACCCCTGCGCGTCAGCTGGCGCCGGGTCCACGAACGGCGGACGACGTCCCGCGACGTCGAGCTCGCCCGCGTCGAGGACGCTCCGGTCGCCCGGGCCTCGTTCCTCGGCGACGGCGGCATCTGGGTCGTCCTGGCCGCGGCGCTCCTCAGCGTCGTCACCCTCTTCCCGCTGCTCGGCTCGCCGGCGTTGACCGGTGGGGGGCTCCTGCCGCTGTCCACCTCGGTCGCGAAGCTCTGGCAGAACGTCGGGTACGGCTGGCACACCCTCGGGACCGGGTCCACCGGCCCGAGCGACCCGTTCGCCGCCGTGCTCGCCGTGCTCGGGTCGATCGTGGCCTGGTCGCCGTCGACCGCCGTCGTGCTGGTGATGCTGCTGGCGTTCCCGGTGTCCGCCCTCGGTGCGTGGTTCGTCGTCCGCAAGCTCACGACCCGTACCTGGGTGCCGGTGATCGGCGCGGCGCTGTACACGATCGCCCCGGCACTCGTCGGCGCCGTCACCACGGGCCACCTCGGCGGGGTCATCGCGCACGTGCTGCTGCCCTGGCTGTTCCTCACCGTGCTCGAGGCGCACCGCTCCTGGGCCTCGGCCGCCGGCGCCGCGCTGCTCTTCGCCGGGGTCGCCGCCTCGGCACCGTCACTCCTGCCGGTCCTGCTCATCGGGTGGCTCGTGTCGCTCGTCAGCGGGTGGCGGCACGCGCACCGACGGGTGTTCATCCCGGTCCCCGCCGCGGTGCTCTTCCTGCCGCTCGTGCTGACGCAGATCGCCCGCGGCAACGTGCTCGGCGTCTTCGCCGACCCGGGTGTGCCCTCGGCGACCCGCGCGCCCTCGGCCCTGCAGCTCGCGATCGGGCAGCCCCTGCCCGACTGGAACGGGTGGCTGCCGGTGACCTCGCCGCTGTCCGCCGTCGTCGCTGCGCTGCCCATCGCCCTCGCCGTCCTCGCGCTCCCCGTCGCCGTGACCGCCATCGGCGCCCTCCTCGGGCACCGCTGGCACGTCGCGGGCGTGGCGCTCATCACCGCCCTGCTCGGGTTCGCCACGGCCTTCGCCGCCACCCACGTCGCGGTCACCGGCGTCGGGGCCACGACCACCATCGTCTGGCCGGGCAGCGGTCTGACGGTCTACTGGCTCGCGCTCGTCGTCGCCGTCTCGATCGGCATCGACACGCTGCCACGCCGGGCCCCGGTCGTCGGGATCGTCGCCGCGGTGTTCGCCGGTGCGGCCGTGGCGCCCGCGTTCGCCGCGTTCTACCTCGGCAACGCGGTCATCCAGCCGACCACGGGCCGGGTGCTCAGCGCATACGTCAACGCCGAGGCACAGGCGAACCCGGACGTCGGCACGCTCGTCGTCGAACCGCAGACGAACGGCTCGCTCGCGGTGTCGCTCGAGCGCGGGCAGGGCTCGACGCTCGACGACCAGACCACGCTCGACGCAACGGCGCTGTCGCTGTCGTCCTCCGGGTCGCGGCTGGCCACCCTCGCCGGCAACCTGGCGAGCCGCAGCGGCTACGACCCGCGTCCGGCGCTCGAGGAGCTCGGCGTCAGCTTCGTGCTGCTCGACGACGCACCGGACGACGACCTCGCGCAGCAGGTCCACGACCGCGCCGCCGGGGCCATCGGGCAGAACGCGCTCTTCACGAGCATCGGCGAGACGACGAGCGGCCAGCTCTTCCACTACGAGGGCGACGTCGACCGTCCGAGCACCGGGTCCGCCGCGGCGAGGACCACGCACGTGCTCTACCTGGTGGTCCTCGGGGTGGTGTTCGGCGCCGCGGCACTCCTCGCCGTGCCGACCGCACCGCGCCGACGCCGGGCCACCTCGAACGTCCTCGAGGCCGACGAACCCGCCACCACCTTCGACGAGGAGCGCGACGAATGACCACCACCGCTCGCCGCTGGGTGCTCCGCGGGACCGCCACCGCGATCGCCGTGGTCGTCGCCGCCGGCACCATCGCCGCCGCGCACACCTTCGGCACCCAGGAGACGCCCGGTCGTCCCGCCGGCCGCACGGTGACACCCGTCCCGGCCGACGCCGAACGCGTCTGCGCGGGCAGTGCCCTCCGGCTCTCCGACGACGCCGGCAACGACGCGACGACGGCCACCCCGGTCGGGTCGGCCAGCATCGCGACGGCCACCACGGGCAGCACGGTCGACCGGACCGACCTGCAGTCCTCGACCACGGGCAGCAGCAACCCGACGCTGCTCACCGCGCCGGCGGCGGAGACCACCCCGCAGGTCGCCGGGTCGAGCTACCAGAGCGTCTCCAACGGTGACCTGGTCGGCATCGGTGCCGCCTCGTGCGACGACCCCTCGCAGTCGACCTGGCTCGTCGGTGGCTCGACCGAGACCGGCCGCACCAGCCTCATCACGCTCTCCAACCCGACCGACGTCAACGCCACGGTCGACCTGTCCGTGTTCGACGCGACCGGCACCGTGAGCGCTCCGGGCACGACCGGCATCGTCGTCGCGCCGAACTCGCAGAAGGTCGTGCCGCTGTCGGGCTTCGTCTCCGACCAGGCCTCGACGGTCGTCCACGTCACCTCGTCCGGCGGTCAGATCGTCGCCCACATGCAGGAGACCGTGGTCCGGACGCTCACCCCCGGCGGGTACGACATCGTCTCCGGCGGCGTGGGACCGGCGCGGGCCCAGGTCATCCCCGGCGTCGTCCTCCGCGACATCCAGCAGGCCCAGCGCGGCGACGACACCGCCGACGCCGCACCGGTCGTCCGGCTGTTCGTGCCCGGCAGCAGGGCGGCCCGCGTCACCCTCGGCATCACGACGGCGACGGGCGGCGGCACCACGGTGAACACCACCGCCGAGCCGGGCGTGGTCACCGACGTCGCACTCGACGACTTCGAGGACGGCCGGTACTCGGTCACGGTCAGCTCCACGCAGCCCGTCGTCGCCGGTGCGCGGTCGACCACGCCGACGGCCGAGCGCGGCACGGACCTCGGCTGGTTCGCCTCGGCGGCACCGCTGGGCAAGCGCGTCGTCACCGCGGTCGCACCCGGGGACGGCGTCCGTCTCAACCTGGTGAACCCGACGACCGAGGACGCCCGGGTGACCATCGCGTCGGGCGACGACCGGCAGCGCGTCGACGTCGCGGCCGGGGCGACCTCGACCGTGCGCGTCCAGACGGCGAAGCAGCTCGTGATCACCGGCGCCGACCGGGTCGTCGCGGGCGTCACCTACGCCGGCGGCGACGGCCTCGCGGGGTTCCCGCTCCGCCCCGCGACCGAGGTCTCGAGCCCGGTCCGCGTCTACCCCTGAGGCCGAGCGGGTCTCCAGCAGATCGAGGGAGCAGGCGCAGGCGCAGGCGCGCGGCGCCTCACCAGTGGCGGTAGCGGTCCGGCGCCAGGTCCCACGGGTCCTTGTCGAGGAGCTCGGCGACCGCACGGAACACCGCGGTCTCGACGACGATGCGCCGGTCCACGTCGTCCTTCTCGGGCGAGTGCGTGACACGCTCGACGGGGATCCGGAACACGGTCACCCGCCGCTCGCCGTGCTCGACCCGCCACCGCGGCAGCGCGTCCGGCAGCCCGGGCTCGGTCGGCATGTCGGCGACCTGGAACACGACGCCCTGCAGCTCGTCCGGCCAGAGCCCGAGCAGGTAGTGGGCGGTGTCACCGACGATCCGGTCGAAGGCCTCGGCCCGGGTGATGACCGGCGCGAGCTCCGGACCGGTGACGCTGGAGCGGTGGCCCCGGCCGTGGCGGGAGCGCCCGCGACCGCGGGCGACCGGGGTGACGAGTCGGGGCTTGCGGCGCATCCCCACATCGTACGCGCGGCACCGGACGCCGTCGGGGCGTCCGTTAGGGTCGTCGACGAGATGGACGTACGGATCTGCAGCAAGGTCGCCTGTGGCGCGAGCGCCTCGTCGACCCTGACGTACGACTACGGCGACTCGATGGTCGTCATCGGTCCGCTCTCCACCCGCGTCGAACCGCACGGCTACGACCTGTGCGCCCGCCACGCCGCCCGCCTGCGCGTGCCACAGGGCTGGCACGTCATCCGCCGTGAGCCGCTCCGCGAGGAACGCGCCGCCGACTGACCCGGCCGTCCGCGTACGCAGGCCGGCCCACCCGGGTGGTCCGAGCCTCCTGTCCGGCCTGGAGGCCCGCCCCACCACCGCGACCACCGGCACCGTCCAGGACGACCGGCTCCCACCTGCGGGAGGTGTCTCCCACCTGCGGGAGGTGTCTCCCACCTGCGGGAGGTGTCGGGGGCCCGTGGGAGACTGACCGCATGCCCACCGACACCCGCGCCGCAGCAGCACACCGCGTGGCCGACCTCGGCCTCGCCGAGGCAGGCCGCCACCAGATCCGCCTCGCCGAGAACGAGATGCCGGGGCTGATGTCCCTGCGCGAGGAGTTCGGCCCGTCGCAGCCGCTCGCCGGTGCCCGCATCGCCGGGTCGCTGCACATGACCGTGCAGACGGCCGTGCTCATCGAGACGCTCACGGCGCTCGGTGCCCAGGTCCGCTGGGCGAGCTGCAACATCTTCTCCACGCAGGACGAAGCCGCAGCGGCCATCGCCGTCGGCCCGACCGGCACTCCCGACGCCCCCGCCGGCGTGCCCGTGTTCGCGTGGAAGGGCGAGACGCTCGAAGAGTACTGGTGGTGCACCAACCAGGTCTTCGACTGGAGCGCCGAGGCCGCAGCGGCCGGGGCCAGCTGGACGGGCCCGAACCTGATCCTCGACGACGGTGGCGACGCCACGATGCTCGTCCACACGGGCGCTGACGCCGAAGCAGCGGGCCGCGTGCCGGACGCCGGCGACGACGCCAGCGCCGAGTACCGGATCGTGCTCGACACGATCGCGTCGTCGTTGCGGGACTCCTCCGACCGCTGGACCCGCATCGCCGCCGACATCCAGGGCGTGACGGAAGAGACCACCACCGGCGTGCACCGTCTCTACGAGCTCGCGCGCACCGACCAGCTCAAGTTCCCGGCCATCAACGTCAACGACTCGGTCACCAAGAGCAAGTTCGACAACAAGTACGGCATCCGGCACTCGCTGCCCGACGGCCTGAACCGCGCCACCGACGTGCTCATCGGCGGCAAGGTCGTGTTCGTCGTGGGCTACGGCGACGTCGGCAAGGGCGCGGCCGAGGCCATGCGGGGCCAGGGCGCCCGCGTCATCGTCAGCGAGGTCGACCCCATCTGCGCGCTGCAGGCCGCGATGGACGGCTACCAGGTCGCACGCCTGTCGGACGTCGTCGACCAGGTCGACATCGTCGTCACGTGCACGGGCAACCTCGGGGTCGTCGGCGTCGAGGACATGCTCGCGCTGAAGCACCTGGCGATCGTCGCGAACGTCGGACACTTCGACAACGAGATCGACATGGTCGGCCTCGAGACCCTGCCCGGCGCCGAGAAGGTCGAGATCAAGCCGCAGGTGCACGAGTGGCGCCTGCCGAACGGCCGTTCGATCCTGGTCCTCAGCGAAGGCCGCCTGATGAACCTCGGCAACGCGACCGGGCACCCGTCCTTCGTGATGAGCAACTCCTTCACGAACCAGGTCCTCGCGCAGATCGAGCTGCACACCCGGCGCGAGTCCTACCCGACCGGCGTGTACGTGCTGCCGAAGCACCTCGACGAGAAGGTCGCGCGACTGCACCTCGACGCGCTCGGTGTCCGGCTGACCGAACTCCGGCCGGAGCAGGCGTCGTACATCGGCGTCCCGGTCGAGGGCCCCTTCAAGCCGGACCACTACCGGTACTGAGGCCCGTCCGCCTGCGGCTGCTCAAGCGGCTGCGGCGGCTGCGGCGGCTGCGGCGGCTGCAGAAACACCGGTGTTCGGTCTTTGCGCCGCGAACTCACGCGGCGCGAACGACGAACACCGGTGTTTTGTGGGGCCGGGCCGGGCCGGGCCGGGTGCGGCGTGCCGGGCCGGGCCGGGCCGGGCAGCCGGGCCCCGCGCCGCGCCAGCGCCTCAGCGCGGGAAGCCCGGCGGCCGCGCCCCAGCCGTCGCCGTGGCGTCGGCGAGCGTCCGTGCGCGGGACCCGAACGCCCGCAGGTCGCGCTCGCGCCGGAGTGCGACGACCCCCGCCAGGAACTCCACCGCGGGCACGGGCGGCACCGGGTGTGCGTACTCGGCGACCTCGGCGGCGAGTGCGAGCGCGGTGGCGTCCCGGAGCTCGGGTCGCACCGACGCGGCACCGCGGAAGAACGCTCCGAGTCGGTTCTCGAGGCGCTGGGGGAGCGCCCGGACGTCGGCGACGGCTGACCACCCGACGAGGGACGGCGGCAGGAGCACGACCGGGTCCGTCGACTGCGGCAGTCGCTCGTGCTGCACGACGGTCCCGGCGAGCAGGTCCCCGAGTCGCCGCGGCCTCGAGCCGAAGAGGGCAACGACCATCGCCACCGAGCCGAAGGTCGTCCACAGCTCGAGCACGCCGACGAGCGACCGTGTGAACGCGTGCCGGAACGACACCGCGCCACCGTCGACCCGCACGACCCGGGTGCCGAGGGCGTACCGACCGACGCTCTTGCCCTGCGTCACGGTCTCCACGGCCGCGGGCACCAGCACGAGGACGGTGACGAGCGAGGCGATCAGCGCCGCGGCGATCCACGCCTGGTCGATGCCGGCCGGGACGACCCGCAGGAACCCGAGCAGCAGCATGAGGTACAGCGCGATCAGGCATGCACCGTCGAGGAGCCCCGCTGCCAGCCGGAGCGCGATGCCCGCGGGGACGACGTCGAGTGCGACGGCCTCACCGACGACGAGCTCGTCGGAGGTCTCGTCGAGGGCCCGGACGAAACGGGCATCGGCGAGGTCCCGGGTCGTCCGTCGCTTCGGCATGGTTCCATTGTGTCGGAACGACCCCGGCGCGACCATGCCGGGTCGAACCGGGAACGCGTCCGGCGCGACCACGCCGGGACGCACCGTGGCACGAGGGGGGAACAGCATGGACCTGGACGCGTACTCGGCGACGCACCGCGACCAGTGGGACGAGCTCGACCGCCTGACCCGCCGCCGGACCACCTCCGGCGAGGACGTCGACCGCCTCCTCACGGGGTACCAGTCCGCCGCGACCGACCTCGCACGCATCCGCGGCGTCGCCCCACGCTCGGCGACCGGGGACCGGCTCTCGCTGCGGCTGTACCGCGCCCGGTTGCGGTTCACCGGCGCGCCCACCGACCCGCTGACGATGCTCACCGCGTTCTTCGCGCTCCAGCTGCCGGCTGCCCTGTACCGGATCCGCTGGGTGACGATCTGGGTGACGGTCGCCACGGTCGCCATCGCGGTCATCACGGGCGTGTGGATCACCGAGACCCCGGGGGCGGTCGCCACGTTCGGCACCGACGCCGCCCTGCGGCAGTACGCCACCCAGGACTTCGTCGACTACTACTCCGACCACGGGCTCGGGGCGTTCTCGGCCCAGGTGTGGACGAACAACGCGTTCGTCGCCGCGCGGATGGTGGCCTTCGGCATCACGGGCCTGTTCGTGCCGGCCGCGGTCGGGCAGAACGCTCTGAACCTCGGCGTGTCCGGGGCGATCATGCACTCGCAGGGTCGGCTCGGTGACTTCTTCCTCTACATCGCCCCGCACGGCCAGCTCGAGCTCTACTCGGTGTTCCTCGCGGCCGCGGCCGGGCTGATGATCTTCTGGTCGTGGGTCGCTCCCGGGCAGCGCACGCGGGCACAGGCCCTCGCCGAGGACGGCCGCGCGCTCATCGCCGTGGCCATCGGCCTGGTGCTGACCCTGCTGCTGTCCGGCATCATCGAGGGCACCGTCACTCGCCAGGACTGGCCGTGGCCGGTGAAGATCGGCATCGGCACGGTGGCCCTCGCCGCCGTGCTGACCTACCAGTGGGTGCTCGGACGTCGGGCGTACCGGGCGGGGGAGCGCGGCGACGTCGAGGAGTTCGACCGCGGCACCGCGGCGATCGTCGCCGGCTGACCGCACGGATGCACGCCCCACACGGACGGGCTGCCCGTCCTCAGAGCCGCCCGGCTGCCTTCGCCCGCAGGTAGGCGTCGGCCACCATCGGCGGCACCGACTCC
The DNA here is from genome assembly GCF_015350975.1 of Curtobacterium sp. VKM Ac-1395. Classification (GTDB taxonomy): domain Bacteria; phylum Actinomycetota; class Actinomycetes; order Actinomycetales; family Microbacteriaceae; genus Curtobacterium. The sequence goes on along the minus strand of NZ_JADKRX010000005.1, from coordinate 45,174 downwards.
GGTGCCCCGTGCACGACCTCGACGCCGGCTCGACGGGCCACGTCCGCCACGCCGTCCGCGTCGAGCAGGGTCCGCTCCGCCGCCGCACGACGGTAGACGTCGCGCCCGGCACCGCCCGCACCCACACCACCGGCACCACCGCCGGCACCGACCGGGAGGCTCGCACCCGGCCCGCCACCCCGTCCGGCGCCGCCATGCCCCGCCATCGCCGCCACGGCCGGGTCGTCCACGGCCGTCACCACCACCGCGTGCCGTCGCGCGAGCGCCGGCAGCATCGTGAGCAGGTCGGCTGACGCCCCGACGGAGTCGAGACTGGTCGCGAGCACCACGAGGGACCGCTGCGTCGTGACGCTGTCCACCAGCGCCGGCACCGAGGACCAGTCGGTCGCGGCGAGTCCCGGTTCCGCGAGCGCGAGCGTCTCCCCGAACCGCTGCACGACGTCGACGCGGGTCGCCCCGTGCACGCGTCCGCGCGGCTGGTCGTCGAGGACCACCAGGTCGACCCGGTCCCCAGCGGCCGCGGCGAGGGCGCCGACGAGCAGGGCGGTCTCGATGAAGGTGTCCAGGCGGGGTTCGTCGCCGACGCGTCCGGCGCCGGCACGCCCGGCGTCGACGACGACGACCACGCGCCGGTCCCGCTCGGGGCGCCAGGTCCGCACGACGAGGTCCTGCCGCCGTGCCGTGGCCCGCCAGTCGATCGACCGGACGTCGTCCCCGCGCACGTAGTCGCGCAACGAGTCGAACTCGGTGCCGTGTCCGCGGAGCTGCAGCGTCGTCTCGCCGTCGAGCTCCCGGAGCCGGGCGAGCCGCGAGGGCAGGTGTCGACGCGACCGGAACGGCGGCGTCACGACGAGCTCCGCGGCCGTCGGGATCACCCGTTGCCGCGCTGCGAGCCCGAGCGGGCCGAACGCGCGGACAGCGACACCCGCACTCCGACGACGTCCGCGCCGGAAGGGGGCGAAGCGCATCCTGGCGGTGCGGCGTTCCTCGGCGGGGACGGTCATCCGGATCCGTCGTGGTGCATGACCGGCGGAGGGCTCCCACATGTCGCGGACCTCGGCGCGCAGGGGACGACGGCCGTCGTTCGCGAGGACGAGCGTCGCGTCGGCGACGGTGTCCCGCCGGGCCAGCCGGGGCATCCGCCGCTCGATCCGTACAGCTGCCAGATCTGCTGCGAGCACCAGGTCCAGCACCGCGGCGAGCACGACGACACCCGCCCACGCGACACCGCCCCACCCGCTGGCGAACAGCACGGTGGGGACGATCGCGACGGCGAGGAGCGCGACGAACCGGCCGGAGACCGCCACTAGATCGGCACCCGCACCTGCTCGAGCACCTGCTGCAGCACGCCGTCGGCGCCGACGCCCTCGAGCTCGGCGTCCGCGGCGACCCGCAGCCGGTGCCGCCACACGGGCAGCAGCATCGCCTGGACGTGGTCGGGCGTGATGCCGTCGTAGCCGGTGAGCCACGCCCAGGCCTTCGCGGCCGCGAGCAGGGCCGTGGCACCGCGGGGGCTGACCCCGACCCGCACCGACGGCGCCTGCCGGGTCGCACGGGCGAGGTCGACGATGTACGCGAGCACGTCGTCCCGGGCACCGACAGCGCGCACCGCGCGTTGGGCGGCGAGGACCTCGTCCGCCCCGACGACCGGCACGATCCCCGCCGAGCGGACGTCCCGCGGGACGAACCCGTCGGCGTGCCGGCGGAGCACCTGCCACTCGACGTCCCGCGGCGGGACGTCGAGGGTGAGCTTCATCAGGAAGCGGTCGAGCTGGGCCTCTGGCAGCGTGTAGGTGCCCTCGAACTCGATCGGGTTCATCGTCGCCGCGACGAAGAACGGGTCGGGGAGCAGCTTCGGCGACCCGTCGACGCTGACCTGGCGTTCCTCCATGGCCTCGAGCAGCGCGGACTGCGTCTTCGGTGGCGTGCGGTTCACCTCGTCGGCGAGGAGCACGTTCGTGAAGACGGGCCCCTCGCGGAACGGGAAGGTCCCGGTGGAGGCGTCGTAGACGAGCGACCCGGTGACGTCGCCGGGCATCAGGTCCGGGGTGAACTGGATGCGCTTGGTGTCGAGCGACATCGCGGCGGCGAGGCTCCGCACCAGCAGGGTCTTCGCGACACCGGGGACGCCCTCCAGCAGGACGTGGCCCTGCGCCAGCAGCCCGACGATCATCCCGGAGACGGCACCCTCCTGCCCGACGACGGCTTTGCCGACCTCGACGCGCACGCGGGTGAAGGCGTCGCGGAGCTCATCGGTCGTCGTGGCGCCGGTGGCGCCGGTGGTGGTGGGCAGGTCGGTCACGGTCGTCCTCCTGGTCGGGGGTCGGTCAGGTGTGTGGTTCCGGTGGCGGTCGGGTCGGTCGGCCGGGAGGCTCGTGGTGCGTCCCCGGTGACGGCTCGCCGCACGGCGCGTTCCAGGTCGTCGATCGCGGCAGCACCGTCGACGAGCGCTCGGTCGTCGGGCGTCGGTCCGCCGACGAGCACGGCGCCGACCCGTGCCGCCGGCAGGCAGGTGGCGTCGGCGGCACGGCGGACGACCTCGTCGACGTGGGCGGAGCGGGGGAGCCCGAGCGAGCGACCGACCCGGCGGAGGGCCGCGACCCGGAGGGTGTCGAGCGCATGGGTGCGGTCGCGGGTCCTGGCGTAGAGGCGTGCTCGGCCCTCGGTCGTCTCCGAGGCGCGGACCACGACGGGCATCGACTCGACGACGAGCGGGCCGAGCCGACGGCCGCGCCAGACGCCGGCGGCGATCGCCACCGCTGCGGCCATGCCGATCGCGCTCGGCACCCACGGGGGAGCGAGGTCACCGAGCGACGGGGCGGCGTCGGTGCTCCCCGCACGGGGCACGTACCAGGACAGGTGGTCGGCGCCACCGAGCAGGCCGAGTGCCAGCGCCGCGTTCCCCGCGGTCGTGACGGTGTCGTTGCGGAACGCGTCGGTGGTGCCGACGAGCGTCACGGTCCCCGTGGCGGTGTCCGTCCGGACGAGTCCCCAGACGCGGGCGCTGCCGGTGCCGTCCGGGGCGCAGCGCGTGCCGGCGGACGCCCGCACCGTGTACCCGGAGCCGGTCGGGGTGACCGACCGGGCACTCCGGGCCGCGGGGATCCCGCACGCGGCCGTCGAGACCGGCTCGGTCGACTCGACGGGTCCGGCCGGGTCGGCGCGGACGCGGAAGGACTCGAGGACGCCCGGGTCGGTGGTGACGAGCACGACGTCCGACGCCGAGCGCGCGATGCGCCGTGCGACGCCCGCGGAGAGGACGCCGGCGGAGTCGTCGACGAGGACCGTGCCGTCGGGGTCGACCCGGTCGGCGTCCCGGACGACGTCGACCGTGGTGCCGCGCTGCTCGAGGACCCGGACGAGCGCCTTCGAACCGCTCGCGGTCGCCGACCCGGGGTCGAGCGGGGTGTCCGTGGGGCTGGATCCACTGCCGACCGCCGCCGTGACCGCCGCGAGCAGGAGCCCGACCAGCACGATGGCGACCCAGAACACGACGCGGAACCGTCGGCCCTCGCGCTGCCCGTCCGGCGTCGGCGCACCCGGGCTGGCGGTGCCGCGGTCGCGCGTCGGCGTCGTCGTGGCGGTCGTCGTCGTGGTCATGCGGGGACCACCGGCCCGTCCGTCCGGACCGGTCGGGCCGTGCGGAGCCGGTCCTCGGTGTCGAGGACCTGACGCGCTGCAGCCTCGTCGGTGTCGAGCCCGAGGTACCGCACGTCGTCGAACGTCGTCGCTGCCCGGTGCAGGTCGTCGCGGAACGCCGGGAACGGCCGGGAGGCCCGGACCGCGATCGCGCCTGCGGTCGCTCCGGGGACGTCGGGGACGAGGTCGCGCTCACCGAGACCACGGGCGACGGCCCGGTAGCCCTCGAGCACGGCGGTCGACCAGTCCCCGTCGCGCATCGCGGCGCGGGCGGCGGAGGCGATGGTGGCGGCCGAGCGCAGGTCGTCGTCGTCGAGGACTCCGCGGACGTCGTCCGCCCGGAGCCGGGCGCGGCGCCGTGGCAGTCCGCGCGAGACGACGACGAGCACGACCACCGCGACGAGCACGACGATCGCCACGACGAGCAGCGTGCGGCTGAGCCCGACACCGCCGACGCCGTCCGGACGGAGCGAACTGAACCACGCCAGGACGTCCTGCGACGCCCGGTCCCACCAGGTCACGTGCGCGCCGCTGTACTCGCCGCGCTCGAGCTCCCGCTCGAGGAGTCGCCGGGCCTGGTCGGGGTCGACGCTCGTCATCCCCGCCCGTCCGGTCGCGACGGACCCCACTGCGGCGGTTGCGGCTGCTGCCCATCCCACTGCGGCGGCTGCTGCTGCCCGCCCCACTGCTGCGGCTGTCGGCCCAGCGGCGGTTGCGGACCCCACGGCGGAGGCGGCGGACCCCACGTCTGCTGCGGCTGCTGCGGCCACGGACGCTGGGCGACGGGCTGTGCGGGGGCGAACGGGTCCGCGGGCTGGCCGGTCTCCAGGTGCGCCGCGATGCGCTGGTCGAGGGCCTCGGTCCGGATGCGGCGGTCGATCGCCAGGAAGGTGGTCACCGAGGCGCTCAGGACGTCCGTGATGCACTGCACCGCGATCGTCAGGAGGCTGCCGACCACGAGCGCGACGACGGCTCCGGCCGACAGGCCACCCGGGCGCCCCGTGGTCTGCCCGAGCGGGTCGAACACGCCGGAGAACAGCGAGACGCCGAGGGTGAGCGGCGTGCTCGCGATGCCCGCGACGATGCTGAAGGCGATCTGCACGAGGAGCAGGATGCCGAACGTCCGCCAGAACGCACCGCGGGTCAGCCGCCAGGACTGCGCGGCGGCGGAGAACACCCCGCGGCCCTCGAGCGCGATGGTCGGCACCGTGAAGGCGAACCGGGTGGCGAAGAAGGCCACGAGCAGCCCGAAGACGAGCCCGAGCCCGAGGAGCGCCAGGAAGAACCCGCCGATCGCCGTGTCCGTCGCGCCCAGCGCCCCGAAGAAGCCGATCAGCACGGCCACGAACACCGCGCCGATCACCGCGCCGGCCGCGAGCTGCAGGAGCATCCACCACAGCACCGACAGCCGCCGGCCCTCGAGGAGCGCCCAGAGCCCGCGGAACGTGCCGCGCCGGCCGAGCACCCGCTGCCCGGTGTCGACCGCGACCGGGGCGACGAGGAACCCGCGTGCCAGGAACGCCAGGAACGGCACCCCGAGCGCGAGCAGGATGTAGAGCGTGACCGAGCCCGCGGTGATCGCGTCGGCGTCCGAGCCGGGTCCGGACCCGGTACCGGTCCCCGTGCCGATCGCGGAGAGCATCCGCTCCTGCAGCGACCGCTGCCCGAGGGTCGTGGCGACGGTGGACGCCAGGCCGAGCACGCCGGAGAGCAGCAGGCTCCAGAGGAGCAGCACGCGCGCGTTGCGCCGGAACACGGTGAACGCGCCGGCCAGCACGTCACCGAGCCCGAGCGGGCGCAGCGGGATCACCGGACGTGACGGCGGTGTCGGACCGGACCCGTGCCCTGGAGGTGGGGGTGTCGGAGACGGAGGCGGCGTCGTGCCGTACCGCGGGCCTCCCGGCTGAGGACCCTGCTGTCCACCCGACTGCTGTCCACCGGACTGCTGTCCACCGGACTGCTGTCCACCGGACTGCTGCCCACCGGCAGGGCCCCCGCCCGCCCCTGGTGTCTGCCATCCATCGCCGGCCATCGGACCGCCCCCTCACGTCGGCCGCGCCGGGAACACGCGGACCTCCCCATCCTGGCGGAAAACCCGGCGTGACGGGGCCTCGGCTATCGTGAACGGACGGTGCCTGCCCGGGCATCCCCGCACGCCACCCGGAGTCCACATCACATGACACCGCGCATCCTCGTCGTCGACGACGACCAGGCCCTCGCCGAGATGATCGGCATCGTCCTCCGCGCCGAGGGCTACGAGCCCGAGTTCAGCGGCGACGGCAACGACGCCGTCGAGGCCTTCCACGCGACGAAGCCCGACCTGGTGCTCCTCGACGTCATGCTCCCGGGCATCGACGGCATCGAGGTGTGCCGCCGGATCCGCGCCGAGAGCGGCACGCCGATCATCATGCTCACCGCGAAGGGCGACACGTCCGACGTCGTCGCCGGCCTCGAGAACGGCGCCGACGACTACGTGGTCAAGCCCTTCAACCCGAAGGAGCTCGTCGCCCGCATCCGCACGCGCCTGCGGCCGACCGCCTCCGACGCGACGGTCCTGCACGTCGGTGACCTGGTCGTCGACGTCCCCGGTCACGAGGTCCGCCGCGGTGACGCCGTGATCGCGCTGACCCCGCTCGAGTTCGACCTGCTGCGGGCCCTCGCCGAGAAGCCGAACCAGGTCTTCACGCGCGAGATGCTGCTCGAGCAGGTGTGGGGCTACCACTACAAGGCCGACACCCGACTGGTGAACGTGCACGTGCAGCGGCTCCGCGCGAAGATCGAGCACGACCCCGACGCACCGCGCATCGTGACCACCGTCCGCGGCGTCGGCTACCGCGCCGGGGGAGCCTGAGCACCGTGCCGAGCTCGTCCGGGCAGCCGTCCCTGTCGCGGGCGCGTCGGCGGCTCCGCGCCTGGGCCAGACGGGGCTGGCGGGGCATCGCGTTCTTCTGGCGGCGCTCGCTGATGTTCCGGTCGGTGGCGATCACCGTCACCACCACCGGACTCGCCGTCGCGATCATCGGCACCGCGGTGATGCTGAGCATCTCGAGCAACGTGTACTCGCAGCGCCGCGACCAGATCGAGGCCGAGTCCGCCCGGGCCACGAACGTGGCGCAGGGCATCTTCGACGCGGCCACGGCGGCCGAGGACAACAACCAGTCCGAGCTCGAGACGCTGCAGAACGAGGCGCAGCGGGCGATCCTGTCGAACACGACGAGCCCCGGCGGCACGAGCATCGCGATCGAGCGCTCGCCCGGGGCGTCGGGCCCGCAGACGCTGCAGAACCTCGCCAGCCAGTACTTCCCGGACGCCGTCATCACGGACGAGCTCCGGAAGGAGGTGGCGAAGAACACCGGCAAGCTCAGCCTGCAGGCCGTGCGCCTCGACGACGCCGGTCGCCGGCAGCCGGGGCTCGCCGTCGGGTCGACGCTGCAGATCCCGAGTGCCGGGCAGTACGAGCTCTACCTGGTGTACGACCTCTCCGACGCCCAGCAGACCCTCGACTTCGTGTCGCAGACGCTCTCGATTGGCGGTGTCGCGCTCATCGTGCTCATCGCCCTCGTCACGTCGCTCGTGGTCCGGCTCGTCGTCGTGCCGATCCGCGGCGCAGCGGAGACGAGCCGGAAGATCGCCTCGGGACGGCTCGACGAGCGGATCCCGGTGAAGGGGCAGGACGACGTCGCCACCCTCGCGCGGAGCTTCAACGGGATGGCGGACGCCGTCAGCCGGCAGATCACCCAGCTCGCCGAGCTGTCCCGGGTGCAGCAGCGCTTCGTCTCCGACGTCTCCCACGAGCTGCGCACGCCGCTCACCACGATCCGCCTGGCGGGCGACGTGCTCTACGACGCCCGGCACGCGTTCGAACCCGCGGTGGGGCGCTCGGCCGAGCTCCTCCACGACCAGATCGACCGCTTCGAGCTGCTCCTGTCCGACCTCCTCGAGATCTCCCGCTACGACGCGCAGGCCGTCGAGCTCGAGACCGAGCCCGTCGTGCCGGCGTCGCTCACCGCCGACATCGTCGACGAGTTCCGTCCGCTCGCCGAGCGCGCCGGCGTCGAGCTCGTCCTCGCGACCCCCGGCGGACACACCACGATGCAGCTCGACGGACGGCGCATCCGGCGCATCCTGCGCAACCTCGTCGGCAACGCCGTCGAGCACGGGGACGGCAAGCCCGTGCACGTGGTCGTCGACAGCGACGCCAGGACCGTCGCGATCGCCGTGCGGGACCACGGCGTCGGGATGCCGGCTGAGGACACCGCCCGCGTGTTCGACCGGTTCTGGCGCGCCGACCCGAGCCGCAAGCGCACCATCGGCGGCACGGGCCTCGGCCTGGCGATCAGCCTCGGCGACGCCAACCTCCACGGTGGGCGCATCGACGTCTGGTCCCGACCGGGGGAAGGCTCGGCGTTCGTGCTCACCGTCCCGCGCCGCGGGCAGGAGGCCACGGCGACGTCGGCCATCCCGCTGCCCGAGCTCGACGAGCACTACGACGGCCCGAGCGGAGGAGACACCCGATGACCAGGACCACCGCGACCCCGCCAGCCGGCCGGGGCACCCGGGGCGCCGGCGGCTCGCGCCGACGCTCGCCCCGCCGGCTGCTCGCCGTCGCGCTCGCCGCGCTCACCCTCGTCGCGCTCACCGCCTGCGCCGCCATCCCCACCGGCGGTCCGGTGCGGAGCGGTCAGGACCTCAAGGACGACACCGTGTCCGGGGTCGACTACCGCCCGAGCGGACCGGAGAAGGGCTCCGCCCAGGACACCATCCTGCAGCAGTTCATCGAGGCCGCGACCGGGGCCCAGGACAACTACGCCATCGCCCGCGAGTTCCTCAGCGCCTCCTTCGCCCAGAAGTGGAACCCGCGCCAGAGCGTCACCGTCCGCCAGGGCGCCGGGGACGTCGACCGCACCGGCACCCGCGAGCTCACGTACACGCTCACGGCGAGCGCGACCGTCGACAGCGACGGCGAGTACACCCAGGCCGTCCGCCCGACCTCGTCCACGCTGACCTTCCAGTTCGTGAAGGAGGACGGCGAGTGGCGCATCAGCTACGCGCCGGACGGCATCATCCTGACGCCGGTCAGCTTCGAGCAGGTGTTCCAGGCGCACGCCCTCTACTTCTACGACCCCACCTACCGCTTCCTGGTGCCGGACGAGCGCTGGTTCCTGGCCCGCTCCTCCACGAGCACCCGGATCGCGAGCGCCCTGCTCGCCGGTCCGGCCGACTGGCTCAAGGGTGCCGTGGTGTCCTCGTTCCCCGAGGGCACGCAGCTCTCGCTGAACGCCGTCACGGTGGACAACGGCAGCGCCCAGGTGGACCTGTCGAGCGACGCGCTCCGGGCGACCACCGTCGACAAGGTGCGGATGCGGGAGCAGCTGGCCCGCTCGCTGTCGACGGTCGCGACCATCTCCTCGATCACGATGACCATCGAGGGCGCCACCTTCTCCGTGCCGGACTCCAGCGGCACGAGCGCCGTCGTCGACCCCGACGTCGACCCGCGCCCGCTCGTCGTCGACGACGACACCGTCGGCTTCGCGACCCCGGGCAGCGGGGACGTCTCCACGCTCGGCAACGGGCTCGGGAGCGCTCTCAGCCGCCTCGACCCGACGTCGCTGTCGCTGACCGCCTCGGGGTCGGACGCCGCGTTCGGCAACGTCGACGGCGTGTGGACGGTGAAGAACGGCAAGCGGCCGCTGCGCATCGTCGCCGGTGACGGGTTCGTCGACCCGTCCGTGGACGACGCGGGCTTCGTGTGGGTGGGGACCGCGAAGGACACCAGGAAGATCACGGCCTACGGCTTCGCCGGTGACTCGCACGCCGTCGCGTCGACCCTGCCGGACGGGGACCTGGTCTCCTTCCAGGTGTCCCGCGACTCCACCAGGGCACTCGCCCTCGTCGACACCGGAGCCGGGTCCGCGCTCTACGTGATGGCGATCATCCGCGACTCGGACCGCTCACCGACGGCGCTCGGAGCACCCGTGCGCCTGCAGGCCGCAGCCGGCGAGGCACTCGGCGCCACGTGGGTGAGCGACCTCGACGTCGCATCGCTCGGGCAGACGTCGAGTGGACCGAGCGTCGTCCGTGCCACCATCGGCGGGCAGTCGGTCGCCCTGCAGCGACCGGAGGACGAGGCGACGCAGATCGTCGGCGGCAGCGCGCACTCGCTGCTCCTGCTGATGCGGGACGGGCAGGTCGTGCAGTCCACCGGCGGCGGGTGGGACCGGACCGGGATCAGCGCGTCGGTGCTCGGCGTCCAGCGCTGACGGGGCGCGGCAGGCGGTCCCACGACGGCCGGGCCAGCTGTCCCTCCACGGCCGGTCCGGCCGTCCCTCCACAGCCGGTCAGGCCGTCCCTCCTCAGCCGGTCCGGCCGGGAGGCCCTCCACCGGTCCGCCCCCCGGCCCCCGCCCGGCGTCCTCCCGCCGCCAGGATCGCCCCATGACCACGGCTCCACACCCCTGGCGCGACGCACTCGTCGCCGTCCTCGCCCTGTTCCTGCCCGTCGCCTGTCTCGGCTGCGGCGCGTCCGACCGCGCCCTCTGCCGGTCCTGCCGTGCCACCCTCGACGGCCGCCCGCACCGGGTCCGGCTCGTCGGCGGGGTGCGCCTCGACGCCGCCTTCGAGTACGAGGGCCTCGTCCGCACCCTGCTCCTCGAGCTCAAGCTGCGCGGCCGTGTCGACGTCGCCGGCCCCCTCGGCCGCCGGACCGCCGCGCTGGTGCGTCGTGCGCTCGCCGAGGCACCGCCGGGCACGCTCGTCCTCCGCGTCCCGCCGTCCCCGCGGGGCCGGCGCCGACGCGGCTTCGACCCGGTGGTGCTCCTGCTCGCACGGGGCGGTGTGCGGGGGACCGGGCAGCTGCACCGTGCCCGGGTACCCGGCCGTCGGCTGCTCGGTGGCAGCCGGCACGGTGGCGGCGTGCACTGTGGCAGCCGGCACTGTGGCAGCCGGCACGGTGACAGCCTGCACGCTGTCGGCCTGCGCGGTGGCGGCCTGCGCGCCGGGGCCGGCCAGAAGCAGCGGACGGCGCTGGAACGGGTGGCCGCCACGGTCGGGACCCTCCGTGCCGTGCGGGTCGAGGGCCGCACCGTCGTCCTCGTCGACGACGTCGTCACCACCGGGGTGACGATGGCCGAGGCGGTCCGTGCCGTGCGCGCAGCCGGTGGCCGGGTGGTGCGGTGCGTCGCGACGGCGAGCGTGGAGGCATGACGCCGACCTCGGGTGAACGCCCGGTGTCCTCTGTGCATCCGGTGGGTGTCCGCTCCGACGCGCCCACACCCGGTGACACGGGTCCGTCGGCGGGTCTAGCGTCCCTGGCAAGGCGTCGGAGTTCGCCGGAAGCAGGTGACGCGCCGACTCAGCGATGGGAGCCGCCATGGACGTGACGATCACAGGCCGGAACGTCGGGGTCACCGACCGATTCCGTACCTACGTCGAGCAGAAGTCCGACAAGATCGACGTGCTCGCCGATCGCGCACTCGCCTTCGAGGTGCGGATCAGCCGACACAACGAGAAGAGCGGCGGCGGTCAGGGCGAGGACCGCGTCGAACTGACGCTCATCGGCCCGGGGCCCCTCGTGCGGGCCGAGTCCGCCGCGTCGGACAAGTACGCCGCGTTCGACCTCGCGTTCGCCCGGATCATGGAGCGCCTCCGCCGGGCGCGCGACCGCCGCAAGGTGCACCGCGGTCGCCACCGTCCGACCTCCGTCGCCGAAGCGGCCGGGTCCGCGTTCGACGGCATGGACGTCGTGCCCGCCGACGGCAAGCTCATCGAGGACGTCGCCACGGGGGCGATCCCGGTGATGACCGAGGAGCCCCACGACGACGAGGACGAGGTCTACTCGCCCGTCGTCATCCGCGAGAAGGTCTTCACCGCGGAGCCGATGACCGTGGACGACGCGCTCTACTTCATGGAGCTCGTCGGACACGACTTCTACCTGTTCGTCGACGCGGAGACCCGCCGTCCGAGCGTCGTCTACCGACGCAAGGGCTGGGACTACGGCGTCATCGGGCTCGACGGCACCGACGCCGTCCGCACCGACGCAGCCGCCGACGAGACGACGCAGACGGAGCCCGCGGCCGCGCTCGCCTGAGCGTCCGAGGGACCACCCCGGTGTGCGCGGCCCGTTCGGGGGCCGCGCACACCTGTGTTCCGTCGGCGTTCCTCACAGCACAGGGCTCGGGCGGGTTGCTAGCATGACTGGCTGTTCGGACGCGCCGACCGCGCGCGACGAACCGTAAGGAGTTCACGTGGCAAACGTGCTGGAGAAGGTCCTCCGCGTCGGTGAAGGACGCACCCTCCGACGACTGAAGGCGTACGCCTCCGCGATCAACGACCTCGAGGACGACTTCGCGAGCCTCAGCGACGAGGAGCTCCAGGACGAGACCAAGGAGCTCCGCGAGCGGTACGCCAACGGCGAGACCCTCGACGACCTGCTGCCGGAGGCCTTCGCCGCTGTGCGCGAGGCCTCGAAGCGCACCCTCGGCATGCGGCACTTCGACGTGCAGCTCATGGGTGGCGCGGCGCTCCACCTCGGCAACATCGCCGAGATGAAGACCGGTGAGGGCAAGACCCTCGTCGCGACGACCGCGGCGTACCTCAACGCGATCCCGTCGCGCGGCGTCCACGTCATCACCGTGAACGACTTCCTGGCGTCGTACCAGTCCGAGCTCATGGGCCGCGTGTTCCGTGCCCTCGGCATGACGACCGGGTGCATCGTGGCGAACCAGTCGCCGGCCGAGCGCCGCGAGCAGTACGCCGCCGACATCACCTACGGCACGAACAACGAGTTCGGCTTCGACTACCTGCGCGACAACATGGCCTGGCAGGCCGTCGACATGGTGCAGCGCGGCCACTTCTTCGCCATCGTGGACGAGGTCGACTCGATCCTCATCGACGAGGCCCGCACGCCGCTCATCATCTCGGGCCCGTCCTCCGGTGAGGCCAACCGCTGGTTCACCGAGTTCGCCTCGATCGCCAAGCGCCTCACCGCGGGCGAGGACTTCGAGGTCGACGAGAAGAAGCGCACCGTCGGTGTGCTCGAGCCCGGCATCGAGAAGGTCGAGGACTACCTCGGCATCGACAACCTCTACGAGTCGGCGAACACCCCGCTGATCTCCTTCCTGAACAACGCCATCAAGGCGGACTCCCTGTTCAAGCGCGACAAGGACTACGTCGTGATGAACGGCGAGGTGCTCATCGTCGACGAGCACACCGGCCGCATCCTGATGGGCCGTCGCTACAACGAGGGCATCCACCAGGCGATCGAGGCCAAGGAGGGCGTCGAGGTCAAGGCCGAGAACCAGACCCTCGCCACCGTCACGCTGCAGAACTACTTCCGCCTGTACCAGAAGCTCTCCGGCATGACCGGCACCGCGGAGACCGAAGCGGCCGAGTTCATGTCGACGTACAAGCTCGGCGTCGTCGCCATCCCGACGAACAAGCCGATGCAGCGCATCGACCAGACCGACCTCGTCTACAAGAACGAGAAGGCCAAGTTCGAGCAGGTCGCCAACGACATCGAGGAGCGCCACGAGAAGGGCCAGCCCGTCCTCGTCGGCACCACGAGCGTCGAGAAGTCCGAGTACCTCTCCAAGCTCCTCGCGAAGAAGGGCGTCAAGCACGAGGTCCTCAACGCGAAGAACCACGCACGAGAAGCCGCCATCGTCGCCCAGGCCGGACGCTACGGTGCCGTGACGGTCGCCACGAACATGGCCGGCCGCGGCACCGACATCATGCTCGGTGGCAACTCGGAGTTCCTCGCGGTGCAGGAGATGCACACGAAGGGCCTCTCGCCCACCGAGACCCCCGACGAGTACGAGTCCGCCTGGGACGAGGTCTTCGCGAAGACGAAGGCGATCGTCGAGGAAGAGGGCGACAAGGTCCGCGCGGTCGGCGGCCTGTACGTCCTCGGCACCGAGCGCCACGAGTCCCGCCGCATCGACAACCAGCTGCGTGGTCGTTCCGGCCGTCAGGGTGACCCGGGCGAGAGCCGCTTCTACCTGTCGCTGACCGACGACCTCATGCGCCTGTTCAACTCCGGTGCCGCCGAGAGCCTGATGGGCCGCTCGAACGTCCCGGACGACCTCGCCATCGAGAACAAGCTCGTCGGCCGTGCGATCCGGTCCGCCCAGTCGCAGGTCGAGGGCCGCAACGCCGAGATCCGCAAGAACGTCCTCAAGTACGACGACGTCCTCAACCGGCAGCGCGAGGCGATCTACAGCGACCGCCGCCACATCCTCGAGGGCGACGACCTCCACGAGCGCACGCAGAACTTCCTGAAGAACGTCGTCGACGACGTCATCGACACCCACACCGGCGAGGGCTCCCCGGACGACTGGGACCTCGACGCCATGTGGACCGAGCTCGGCACGCTCTTCCCGATCTCGATCACGATCGACGAGATCATCACCGAGGCCGGCTCGAAGGGCAAGGCGACGCGGGAGTTCCTCGGTCGCGAGATCCTCTCCGACGCTCAGCTCGCCTACGCCAAGCGCGAGGAGACCCTCGGCGAAGAGGCGATGCGCGAGCTCGAGCGTCGCGTCGTCCTCTCGGTGGTCGACCGCCGCTGGCGTGACCACCTCTACGAGATGGACTACCTCAAGGACGGCATCGGCCTCCGCGCCATGGCACAGCGCGACCCGCTGGTCGAGTACCAGCGCGAGGGCTACGCCCTGTTCCAGACGATGATGGGGCAGATCCGCGAGGAGTCGGTCGGCTTCCTGTTCAACCTCGAGGTGCAGGTCCAGTCGGACGGCGAGAACGCGGTCATCGAGGCCAAGGGCCTCGACGAGGAAGAGGTCGCCGGCCTCGAGTTCTCCGCTCCGTCGATCGACGGCGAGGTCGAGGTCCGCGACGAGCGCGGTCGCCTCGAGCAGGCCGCCACCGCGCTGGCGCAGCAGGCCCAGGCGGAAGAAGAGGCCGAGATCGCGCCCGAGAAGGGTTCAGCCTTCGGCTCGGCCGCCACGGCGACCGGTCAGGCGACGGCCACCAACCGCGCCGACCGTCGTCAGGCTGCCAAGAAGGGCTAGACCCGACCACGCCACCAGACGGGAGGCCCGGTGCCAGCTGGCACCGGGCCTCCCGTCTGTGGCGTGGTCCGTCGAGGAGCGACTGCGCCGGTCAGAGCATCCCGATGGCGGTGGCGCGCCACCGCCCGGCACGCTCCTCGAGCCGGATCGCGACCGCTCGGGCGCGGCTCCGGGTGTGGACCACCACGCTCGCCTCGGCCACGCCGTCCCGCGGGCGGCTCACCACGACGGTCCCGACGCGGATCGACGGCCGTCGATTCCGGTGCGGGGAGGCGGACCGTGCCCTGGCGGCGTACGCGGCTCGCTGGTGGAGGTGCCGCTGCACGTCGTCCGTGATCCACCGGGCGATGCTCTCGACGTCCCGAGCGCCGGTGAGGATCTCGGCGACGCAGAGTGCCAGCGCCTGCGCGGTCGCTGCCGGGTCGGGGAGGGGCGGCGGCCCCGGGGTCGACTCGTCGGCCCGGTCCGGCCCGTCGTCTCCGACCGGTCGTGGCACGAGCGCCGTCGTCGCAGCGTGCTCGTGCCCGAGGGCGTCGAGCCGCAGCGCCGTCGCCTCCTGCCCGACCGCAGTGGCTCCCGCCTCCGTGCTCTGGTGCGGATCGTCGTCGACCCGCTGTGCTTCCCGCGCCACCCCGGCCCCTTTCGTTGGTGGGCAGAGCGTATGGGGAATGCGAAATGCGAAATGACGACGCGCCTGACCTGTGGAGAGCGGCGATCTGTCCACAACGTGCCCGGACCTAGACTGGTCGGGTGTCGACCCTCAGTGATCTCGTCCTCGCACAAGGCCGGTCCTCCGAAGCGGACGTGGAGTGGCTCCACCTGCTCGTGGGGGACTGGCAGCTCCTCTCGGACCTGTCGTTCGCCGACATGGTGCTCTGGGTGCCGACGGCCGAGGACGGCTCCTTCGTGGCCGTCGCCCACGCCCGTCCGTCGTCCGCCGCGACGCTGTTCTACCGCGACATCGTCGGGCAGGAGATCCGCGAGGAGTGGCGCGAGCAGGTCACCGAGAGCTTCGCGTCCGCCCGTGTCGTCGACTCCGCCGAGCCGGACTGGTACGAGGACACCCCGACCCGTGTCCGGGCCATCCCCGTGCTCCGTCGCCTCAGCGCGAAGAGCAAGCAGACGACCGACCGGCCGATCGCCGTGGTCACGCGCCACTCCAACCAGGACGAGATGCGCACGCCGAGCCGCCAGGAGCTCAACTTCACCGCGAGCGCGAACGACCTGTTCGGCATGATCGCGACGGGCGACTTCCCGGACCTCGGTGCTCCGGCCGGCCCGCGTCGTGGCGCACCCCGTGCGAGCGACGGCCTGCTCCGCCTCGACACGAACGGCATCGTCACGTTCGCCAGCCCGAACGGCCTGAGCGCCTTCAACCGGATGGGCTTCGAGGGCGAACTCGAGCGGAAGTCCCTGGCCGAGGTCACCACTGAACTCCTCGGCGCCCAGCTCGACGTCGACGAGTCGCTGCCGCTCGTCGTCACCGGCCGTGCTCCCTGGCGCGCGGACATCGAGTCGAACGGCGTCGCGGTCACCCTGCGGTCGATCCCGCTGCGTGACCACGGTGAGCGGATCGGTGCGGTCGTGCTCTGCCGCGACGTCACCGAGATGCGGCACCAGGAGCGCGAGCTGATCACCAAGGACGCGACGATCCGCGAGATCCACCACCGCGTGAAGAACAACCTGCAGACGGTGGCCTCGCTCCTGCGCATCCAGGCGCGGCGCACGCACTCGGAAGAGGCCAAGACGTCCCTGCAGAACGCGATGCGGCGCGTGGCGGCGATCGCCGTCGTGCACGACACCCTGTCGACCGGCCTCAGCCAGAACGTCGACTTCGACGAGGTCTTCGACTCCGTGCTCAAGCTCGTGACCGAGGTCGCGGCGTCCCACAACACGACCGTGCACCCGAAGAAGACCGGGGAGTTCGGCGTCCTGCCCTCCGAGGCCGCCACGCCGCTCGCGCTCGGGCTGACGGAGCTCGTGACGAACGCGGTGGAGCACGGACTCGACGGCCGCGACGGCGAGGTCGAGATCGTCGCCCACCGCTCGGACGACCACCTCGAGATCCAGGTCCGCGACAACGGCGTGGGGCTGCCCGAGGGCAAGGTCGGCTCAGGTCTCGGCACGCAGATCGTCCGCACGCTCATCCAGGGCGAGCTCGGCGGCACGATCGACTGGCACACGCTCACCGGCAGCGGCACCGAGGTCACGATCTCGATCCCGTTCCGCTGGGAGACCGCGGCCGCGTAGCCCCGCGCGCGTGCGCGTCCGAGCCGTGCCGAGCCGAGCGTGCGCCTGGCCAGGGCGGGTCCGGGCATCGCGAAACACCGGTGTTCAGCTACCACGCCGCGACTTCCCGCGGCGTGACTGGAGAACGCCGGTGTTTTGCGAGCCCAGCCGCCGCCCCGCGCACGACGACGCCCGCCGCACCCCGAGGGGCACGACGGGCGTCGGTGTCAGTGCTGCGGCGTCAGGAGGCGCGGCGAGCCCGAGCGGCGCGGCGCTTGAGCGCGCGACGCTCGTCCTCGCTGAGGCCACCCCAGACACCGGAGTCCTGGTTGTTCTCGAGTGCGTACTGCAGGCACATCTCCGTCACCGTGCAACGAGCGCACACCGACTTGGCCTTCTCGATCTGGTCCACCGCGGGCCCGGTGTTCCCGACGGGGAAGAAGAGCTCGGGGTCTGCGGTGAGGCAAGCTGCCTTGTCACGCCAATCCATGTGGTGGTGCTCCTTGATGTCAGTGCTCGAACGGCAGGCCGGGGCCGTGGTTCGGGGCTGGAGGACTCTGCACATGCACATGTGACGAGCGGGAAGATCCTGTGGGGAGGAAACCGCGCGGGGAGAGCCTGACGCCCGCAGAACGCTCGGGGGAGGAGCGTCGAACCACGGGAGACGCACACCACATCGTGCCGTCCAAACGACCTCGAACATCGTTCCATACTGATATGACCAAATCAAGGGTTGCAATGCTGGAGGATCTCTGTGTCTGACCCCACCTCGACCGTCCCCGACGCTCCCGAGCCGCGGTCGCGGGCGATGTACGGCCTGCTCATCGTCCTCGCGCTCGAGTTCCTCGCCGTCGCGGTCGTGACGGTCGTCCTGCTCGTCGAGCTCCTCGTCGCCCCGGCCACGAGCGTGGCGTCCGGCATCGCCCTCGTGGTGCTGGCGGCGATCGCGGCGCTGTGGCTCGGGTCGCTGCTCGTCGGTCTCTGGCGCAGCCGGCCGTGGGTGCGCAGCGGCATCGTCGTGTGGCAGGTCCTGCAGGGAGCGCTCGCGATCGGCGCGTTCCAGGGCGTGTTCCGGGTCCCGGCGGTCGGGTGGGCACTGCTCCTGCCGGCGCTCGTCGCCATCACGCTGGTGCTGTCGAAGTCGGTGACGACCACGTTGGCCCGCCGGGTCGAGTAGCGCCCAGCGACGCCACCACCGTCACCGCCGGCGACACCACCGGCGACGCACTGGAGGCCCGGTGCCGGTCCCAGGGACCGGCACCGGGCCTCCAGCGCGTCGCAGACTCAGACCAGGCCGAGCTTCTTCCGGAGGCTCGCCACGTGACCGGTCGCCTTCACGTTGTAGAGGGGGAGCTGCACGGTGCCGTCCTCGTCGACGACGATCGTCGACCGGATCGTGCCGGTGACGACCTTGCCGTAGGTGTTCTTCTCGCCCCAGGCCGCGTACGCCTTGTGCACCGCGAGGTCCGGGTCGCTCAGCAGCGGGAAGGTCAGGGCCTGCTCGTCCTTGAAGGTCGCGAGGGCGGGGAGGTCGTCCTTCGACACGCCGAGGACCTCGTACCCGGCGGCCTGCAACGAGGACATGTTGTCGCGGAAGTCGCAGGCCTCGGTGGTGCAGCCCGGGGTGGACGCCGCGGGGTAGAAGTACACGATGACCTTGCGTCCGCGCAGGGACCCGAGGGTGTGCTCGGTGCCGTCCTGGTCCTGCAGGGTGAAGTCCGGGGCGGTGTCGCCGGCGACGAGACGGTCGGTCATGGTGCTCCTGTTCGGTCGGGACCCGGAGGTGTTCTCGGGCGCCCGAATCCCATGCTATTGTTGATTCCCGTTGCGGGACACACACCGGAACGGCACTCGCAAGCAGAGTGCATGCACCTCTAGCTCAATTGGCAGAGCAACTGACTCTTAATCAGTGGGTTCTCGGTTCAAGTCCGAGGGGGTGCACACGACTGAGACCCTCGCTCCGGCGGGGGTCTTCGTGTATCCGGAGGGGGTCGGGACGCATGGACACGCACGAACCGAAGGGCGGCGCGCTCGACGCCGCCGAACTCGCACGTCGGCTCAACCTGCTGCTCGACTTCGAGGAGTCGCAGCGCGGCGCGCCGGTGCCGTTCTCTGCGATCGAGGAGTGGGTCGACGCCCACGGCGGATCGCTCTCCCGTGCGAAGTGGACCTACATGATCTCGGGCGACGGTCGTCGCAACCGGGACACCGCGCTGCTGCAGCTCCTCGCCGGCTTCTTCGAGGTCGACGAGCGCTTCCTGCTCGAGGACAGCCAGATCCCGGAGCGGATCGGCGCGCAGCTCGCCCTCGTCCGGTCGCTCCGCTCGGCCCGGGTCAGCGGGTTCGCCGCCCGCACGTTCCCCGGCGAGCTCTCACCCGACGCCCTCCGCCGGATCGCCGCGGTGATCGAGGAGGAGTCGCAGCGCGGGATCCTGCCGTGACCGCTGACCGGGTGGACGCCTTCTGGGACCGCGGACGCGACGAGCGCTGGGCGGACGTGGACGACGCCGTCCGCGTGGCCTCGGAGATCGTCGGCAAGCCGATCGTCGTGCGGGAAGAGGCCTTCCTGGCGAACGAGCCCGTCTGCGGCTTCGTCGCGACGCTCGAGCACCAGCACCTCATCATGATCTCGCCGTCCCCCTCGCGCACCTTCCGCGCGTTCGTGATCGGGCACGAGCTCGGCCACGTGCTGCACGCCCACCACGACGCCGCGGCGCAGTCGGCGTACATCCGGGACGTCATCCCGGACCTGCCCGAGTACAAGGTCGAGCGGGCCATGGCGCGCGGCTTGTTCGAGAACGCCTTCGAACGGGAGGCCGAGCACTTCGCCGACCGCCTCGCGCAGCTCATCCGCGACCACCGCAGCCGGCCGAGCGCCTTCCGCGGCGTCTTCGGCTGAGCGGACACCCGCGATGATCCTCGCCGTCGCCCAGGCCGTCCTGCTCGTCGCGGGTGCGGTCGTCCTGTTCGTCCTGCAGCGCGGGCAGGACCGCACGTTGGCCGTGACGTTCCTGCTGTTCTCCGCCACGATCGTCACGAACGTCGACCCGCTCTACCGCTGGCTCGACCCCCTGGTCGGCGGCCGGAACGTCGTGACCGTGGTCGGCGACTGCCTGATGATCGCCGGCACGAGCACGCTGCTCTGGGGCGTCGCGAAGGCCGTCGGTGCTGACAGTCGGTGGTTGCGGACCGCGATCATCGTGTCCTGCGCCGTCGTCGGGGTCGTGATCGTCACCGCGTTCGTCGTGCTCGACAAGCCCCCGACGACGACGACCTTCATGCTCGTCGCCGGGGCCGAGCCGGCAGCGGCGGTCTACTCGATCGCGCAGACGGTCTACCTCGGGGTGGCCCTCGCCGCCACCGGGTGGATCTGCGTGCTGCACGTCCGCGAGGCCCGCACGCGCACGGACCTCGTCGGGCTCTGGGTCCTCGTGCTCGGCGGTGTGGCCGGGGTCGTGCGGATGGTGGTCGTCATCGTGATGGACCTCGCACACGTGTTCGGGGACGTCGCCCTGACCCGGCGGCTCTCGCTGCCGTACGACATCGCCACCCCGGGCGCGGTCCTCTGCGTCGCGTCGGGCATGCTCCTGCTCGTCATCGGGCACCGCACCGCCCGTGCCCGGCGTGCCCGCGCCGTGGAGACCGCGATCGCGACCCTCACGCCGCTGCACGCCCGCATGGGCAGCGACAACGAGTACCCGGCCACCGCCGACCCCGCCACGCGGCTCAGCCGGCTGATCGTCGAGATCAACGACGGCGTCCGCAGCTCACGGTCCTCGCTCGACGACCACGAGCGCACCGCCCTCGCCCGGGCCGAGGCCGCGCTCGACGCCTCCTGACCCGTCCGGAGCGGGCACGGGTCGACGTGGGACGCCACGGAGTGTATGTTCGTAGCCATTGCTACACTTCGTGTGGTGATCGCCGGTGGGACTCGGCCGCGTTGGGGGCGGCCGAGCACCCCGGACCGGAGCGACGCAGGCCCGAGCACCTCGGACGCCGTCGGTAGACTCCCGAGGTGCTCGTCTTCGCCGCAGTCGTCCTGTTCATCGGTGCCCTGTTCAACCTGGTCGCCTGGCCCCGCTTCTTCCAGCGGGTCGCGAAGGACACCCGCGCGCGTGACGCAGCCGGCCGCCCGACGACCTTCTACCGGGTGCACCTGGTCCTGCTGCTGATCGCCCTGGCGATCACCGCCGCCTCGATCGTCGCCGGGATCCTGCTGCTCGTCTGAGGCCCGTCCCGCGCGGTCGCCGGAGCGCCCACCCGGCCGACCACCGGACGGGAGGCGCGGGACCGGCCCGCGCCGAGCCTCCAGACCGTGGGCGGTCACCACCACCGCTTCAGGCCCGCTTCAGCGCGGCCCGAGGACAATGGCGGCCATGCGTGTCCTGGTGGTCGATGACGAGGTCCGACTCGCCGACGGTGTGCGCCGCGGGCTCGAAGCCGAGGGCTGGGCGGTCGACGTCGCCCACGACGGCATCGACGGCCTGTGGCACGCGCGCGAGTTCCACTACGACGCCGTCGTGCTCGACCTGATGATGCCGGGCCTGAGCGGCTGGGCAGTCTGCGGGCAGCTGCGGGCCGAGGGCAACTGGACGCCGGTGCTCATGCTCACGGCGAAGGACGGCGAGTGGGACCAGGTCGAGGCGCTCGACGCCGGCGCCGACGACTACGTGACGAAGCCGTTCTCGCACCCGGTGCTCGTCGCCCGTCTCCGCGCCCTGGTGCGCCGTGGTGCGCGGGAGCGGCCCGCCGTCCTGACCGTGGGGGACCTGCGCGTCGACCCGGCAGCGCGGACGGCTGCCCGCGGTGACACGCCCCTCGACCTGACGAGCCGCGAGTTCGCGGTGCTGGAGTTCCTCGTCCGCCGGGCCGGGCAGGTCTGCTCGAAGCGCGAGGTGATCGAGAACGTGTGGGACGTCGACTTCGACGGTGACCCGAACATCGTGGAGGTCTACGTCGGACACCTCCGTCGCAAGGTCGACCGGCCGTTCGGACGCGCCACGATCGAGACGGTGCGGGGTGCCGGCTACCGGCTGGCGGACGACGGTGCCTGAGCGGGGGCGGGTCCACCGCCCGCAGAGCCTCCGGGCGCGGACGACCCTCGCCGCGGTGCTCGTGGTGCTGGGGGCCCTGGTCATCGGGTCCGTGGCGTTCGTCACCGTGCTGCGGCTCGTGCTCGTCGACGGCGTGCGTGCCGGTGCCGAGAGCGGTCTCGAGCAGGCCGCCGCGCGGGTCGAGGCCGACGGCGCCTCGGCGGTGGACGGCTACGACGAGGTCCTCGTGCAGGTCGTCGGTGACGGCGGCCGCGTCCTCGCACACGGTGACGATGCCGACCCGCCGGCGCTCCCGACGGCGGACGAGTCGCGGGTCACGCTCGACGGGGAGCGGTGGCTGCTCGTCGCCGACGACGTCGACCTGCCCGGCGGGTCCGAGGCGACCATCGTCTACGGTGCGTCGCTCGACGCCGCCGACACGGCGACGACCGCGGTGGTGACCCTGCTCGCGATCGGTGTCCCGCTCCTCGTGACGCTGATGGGCATCGGGACGTGGATCGTCGTCGGCCGGTCGCTCCGGCCCGTCGAGCGGATCCGCCGCGAGGTCGCCACGGTCCGCGCGGCGTCGCACGGCGTGCGGGTCGCGGTGCCGGAGACCGGGGACGAGGTCGCCCGGCTGGCGGACACCATGAACGACATGCTCGACCGGCTCGAGCGGGCCGCGGTGGCGCAGCGGCGGTTCGTCGCCGACGCGTCGCACGAGCTGCGGTCGCCGATCGCGTCGGTGCGGCAGCACGCCTCCGTCGCCAGGGCCCATCCCGACCGGATCGACGTCGACGAGCTGACCGAGGTCGTCCTCGCGGAGAACGACCGCCTCGCCGGCCTCGTCGACGGGCTGCTCGAGCTCTCCCGGCTCGACGAGCGCGGGATCGGGGAGCGGCGTGCGGTGGACCTCGACGACCTGGCGCTGGCCGAGGTGTCGCGGACCCGGGGCGCTGGCGTCTGCACCGTCGACGGCTCGGGGATCAGTGCCGCCCGGGTGCTCGGCGACGACCGGGTGCTCAGCCGGGTCGTCCGGAACCTCGTGGACAACGCCTGCCGGCACGCGCGCGAGCGGATCGCCGTCGCCGTGCGCGAGGTCGGGGGAGCGGCGGAGCTGACCGTCGACGACGACGGCAGCGGCGTGCCCGAGTCCGAGCGCGAGCGGGTGTTCGACCGCTTCGTCCGCCTCGACGAGTCCCGCAGCCGCGACGCCGGCGGGTCGGGCCTCGGGCTGGCCATCGTGCGTGACGCGGTGCGGGCGCACGGCGGGTCCGTCGAGGTCGTGACGTCGCCGCTCGGGGGCGCGCGGTTCGTGGTGCGACTGCCGCTCGGCGGCTGACCGGGGTGACACGGCTGTCCCTGCGACTGACCGGGCGGCTGTCCAGACGGCTTCAGGCCTGCTTCAGCACCTGACCCCGAGGGTGGTGCCCATGGACATCACCGACATGACCCGCACCCGCCGCATCGCCCTCTCCGCCTCCGTGCTCCTCGCCGGGGCCCTCGTCGTGACCGGCTGCGCGAGCGACGACCGCGACGACGACGACACCGCTGCCGGCACCGGTACCGCGCAGTCCTCGGGCGCGGTCGCCGGCTCGACCAGCGGCGCCGCCACCTCGGCCGCCGCGTCGAACGACGCCCTGGTGTCCGCCGCTGCGACCGCCCGTGACGCCGTCGACTCCGGCGCCCCCACCGTCGTCGGCGTCGAGCAGGAGCGCGGCGGCACCACCTGGCAGGTCCTCGTCGTGACGTCGGACGGCCAGGAGCACGAGGTGCACACGAACGCCGCCGGGTCCGCCGTCGAGGGCACCCCGACCGTGGACGACTCCGACGCCGACGACGTGCGGGAGAACGAGCGCTTCGTGGCCGCTGCGGAGCTCGACGTCGCCGACGCCGCCGGGAAGCTCCAGGACGTCGTCGCCGGGACGGTCACCGAGCTCGGGCTCGACGACCACCTCGGGAAGGTCGTCTGGGAGGGCGACGTGCGCGACGACGCCGGCACGAAGCACAGCATCCGCATCGACGCCGGTTCCGGTGCGACGGTGACGAACACGGTCGACACGGACGACTGACCGGTCCGACCCCGACGCGCGGACCACGGCCGCCGACCTGCTGGTCGGCGGCCGTGGTGCGTCAGGACTCGGTCGGAGCCGGTTCGCCGAGGACCCGCTGCAGCGCCAGGGCCGCGACGCCCCGGTCGGAGGTGTCGAGCAGGACTCGGTAGGTGTCCTCGGGGGTCACGAACTCCACGCAGACGGCGTCGAAGTCGCACGGCTCGATGCGCCAACCCTGGACGTGCTCCATCGGCACCGCCGTCAGACCGTCGCGCTCGTAGCTCGTCTCGGCGTGCACCCGGTCGGGGAACACGCGGACACGGCCGAAGGTGCCACGCCACGAGAGCTGGAGGTCGAGCGTCGGGGAAGCAGAGAGGTCCGGCACCCGCTGATCGTAGCGGCGGGTGCCGGACCTCTCGGTGTCACGAGGATGCTCGTCGCGTTGCGCGGACAAGCATCAGGAGTGGGAGTCGTCCCCGTCCGTGTCGGTGTCGCCGCGGCGGACCTGGTTCGCCGGGTCGCGGCCGGTGATCGGGTAGGGGCCGGTGACGCCCTCGCGGAGCGAGGCGATGCGGAGGATCCGGTCGCGCTGCAGGAACCACCCGACGACGAGCAGCGGGATGATGATCACGAGCGAGGCGATGGTGAGGGTGCCGACCGGCCAGTCGATCGCCATCAGCACGAGCACCGACACCAGGAACGCCAGGGTCAGCCACGAGGTGACGGGTGCACCGGGCAGCTTGAACGACGGTTCCTTCGCCAGGCCCTGCTTCGCCCACTGCCGCAGCTTCATCTGGCAGAGGATGATCGTGCCCCACGCGGTGATGATCCCGAGGCTGGCGACGTTCAGGGCGATCTCGAACGCCTGGCTCGGGACGAAGTAGTTCAGGGCCACACCGGCGACCGTGAACGCGGCCGTCAGCAGGATGCCCGCGAACGGCACGCCGCCCTTGGTCATCTTCGTCGTCCACTTCGGCGCCGACCCGTTCATGCCCATCGAGTGCAGGGCGCGTCCGGTCGAGTACAGCCCGGCGTTGAGCGAGGACAGCGCGGCGGTCAGGACGACGAAGTTCATGATCGAGCCGACGACCACCCCGACCTGCGGGTTGCCGAGCGACGAGAAGAACGTCACGAACGGGCTCTGGCCCTCCTTGTACGACGTGTACGGGAGCAGGAGCGAGAGGAGCACGACCGAGCCGACGTAGAACACGGCGATGCGGAGGACGACGGAGTTGATGGCGCGGGGGATGACCTTCTCGGTGTCCTGGGTCTCGCCGGACGCGGTGCCGACGAGCTCGATCGCGGCGTACGCGAAGACGACGCCCTGCACCACCAGCACGGCGGGCAGCAGGCCGTTCGGGATCAGACCGCCGTTGTCCTGCCAGATCGAGAACCCGGTGCGGACCGCCTCGCCGCCGGTCTCGACCGGGAACGCGAAGATCAGCCAGACCAGTGCCACGACGAGGAACGCCACCAGGGCGACGACCTTGATGATGGCGAACCAGAACTCCAGCTCACCGAAGACCTTGACCGCCACCATGTTCGCCGCCAGGACGACGATCAGCGCGATGAGCGCCAGCAACCACTGCGGTGCCGCGGTGAAGGCCCGCCAGTACTGCAGGTACAGGGCGACGGCGGTGGTGTCGACGATCGAGGTCATCGCCCAGTTGAGGAAGTACATCCAGCCGGCGGCGTAGGCGAACTTCTCGCCGTAGAACTCGCGGGCGTAGGAGATGAACGACCCGGAGGACGGGCGGTGCAGGACGAGCTCGCCGAGGGCCCGGAGGATGAAGAACGCGAACACGCCGGCGATCAGGTACACCACGGCCAGGGCGGGCCCGGCGGTGTGCAGCCGTCCACCGGCACCCAGGAAGAGCCCGGTGCCGATCGCCCCGCCGATCGCGATCATCTGGAGCTGCCTGGGCTTCAGCCCGTGCTGGTAGCCCTCCTGCTCGTGCGAGAAGTCGTTGGCGGGCGCACGGTCCACCCCGGTGTCGTTCTGCGCTGTCATGCCGACACGCTACAGGCGGATCGGGCCGATGCATCACATCCACCTCCGAACGGGCTGGGTCCTGTCCACCAGCCTGCCGACATCGCACACGACCCCATCCCGGGGCTGTCCGTCGGCTGGACGGCGCGCGAGCGGCGTTGCCACGATGGTCGGATGGACATCCTCATCCGCCTCTTGGTCGCGGTCGGGTCCGCCCTCCTCGTGACCGCCGTCGTCGCGCTCGTCCTGCACCTGGTCTTCCGGGCACTCGGCCGTCGTGAGCGCTGGGCCGCCTCGCTGTCCCGACGCTCCCGCCACGCCACCAGGACGATGCTGCTCGTCGCCCTGCTCTGGGTGGCGTTCGCCTCCACGATCCCCGACACCGACCGGTACCCCTGGCGCGACGCCGTCTCCCACGTCTTCCTCGTCGCCACCATCGGCGTCGGCACGTGGCTCGCGTGTGTGCTCGCGGTGTTCCTCGAGAGCCTCGGGCTGCACAAGTACCGCGTCGACGTCCCGGACAACCGGGTCGCCCGTCGGATCCGCACGCAGGTGCTCATCCTCCGCCGGCTCACCGTCGCGGTGCTCGTGATCATCGGCGTCGGCGCGATCCTCCTGACGTTCCCCGGGGTCGAGGCCGCCGGCGCGAGCGTCCTCGCCTCGGCCGGGCTCATCTCGGTGATCGCCGGCCTCGCCGCGCAGTCGACGCTCGGCAACGTCTTCGCTGGCATGCAGCTGGCGTTCTCCGGGTCGATCCGCGTGGACGACGTCGTCGTGGTCGAGCAGCAGTGGGGCCGCATCGAGGAGATCACCCTGACGTACGTCGTCGTCCACCTCTGGGACGACCGCCGCTTCGTGCTGCCGTCGACGTACTTCACGTCGACGCCGTTCGAGAACTGGACCCGCACGAGCAGCGAGCTCCTCGGCGCCGTCGAGTTCGACCTGGACTGGCGGGTCAGCCCGGCGGAGATGCGCACGGAGCTCGACCGCATCCTCGAGACCTCGACGATCTGGGACCGCCGCACCAAGGTGCTCCAGGTCACGGACGCGGTCGGCGGGATGGTGCGCGTGCGCATCCTGGTGACCGCACCGGACGCCGGTGGCCTGTTCGACCTGCGCTGCTACGTCCGCGAGGAGATGGTCGACTGGCTGCAGCGCACCCACCCGGACGCGCTCCCGGTCCAGCGCGTGCAGCTCGCCGAGCCTGCCGCCCCCGCCCGGCGGCGCAGCCGGTCGTCGGAGGGCGACGCGTCGCTCTTCGGCGAGGGGGACGAGCGCGCGGCGCTCTTCACCGGCCCGATCCAGACATCGGACATCCGGGCGTCGGACGTCCCACCGGAGCGGTAGCGGCGACCCCGGACGCGACAGGAGGCCCGGTGCCAGCTGGCACCGGGCCACCTGCCGCGTCCCGTGGGGACGTCAGCTCACGGCTGACGCGAGCGCACTGCGCGGTCGTCCTCGACGACCGTGCCGATGGCGACGATCGTCGTCGAGATCCACGCCACCCAGGTCAGGGCGAGACGCCAGTCCCTGGGCCCCTGACGGGTGGTCTGCAGAACGCTGTAGCCGCTGATGAGGGAACTCCACACCGCACCGTTGAACATGAACTTGCGCACAGATGCCTCCTGTTGTCGTCGGGTCAACGCTACCGGTGGGTACATTGGAACGCCGCCGGGCGCACAGGCACCTCCGGCTCACCACCGCGAGGAGAACCACCGTGCGCCAAGCCGTCATCGGAGCCGCCCTGCTCGTCGCCGGGGCCGTGTGCGTGGCCCTCGGGCTGCTGCCGCTCACCGACCTCGGGGAGCTCGCCGCCCGGGTCCTGCCCGTCCTCGGGTTCGTCCTCGGGCTCACGATCGTCTCGGAGCTCGCCGCGGACGCCGGCGTGTTCGACCGCCTGGCCGACGTCGCCGCGCGCATCGGCGGCGGCCGGACCATCGGGCTGTGGGGCGCGGTCGTCGTCCTCGCCGTGGTCTGCACCGTGTTCCTGTCCATCGACACCACCGCCGTGCTCCTCACCCCGATCGTCATCGCGCTCGCACGCCGGGTGGGGCTCCCGCCGATGCCGTTCGCGCTGACCACCGTGTGGCTGGCGAACACGGCCTCGCTCCTGCTGCCCGTGTCGAACCTGACGAACCTGCTCGCCGTCGACCGCATCGGGCTCGACGGCCCGCTGCCCTTCGCCGGCCTGATGGTCTGGGCGGCGCTCGCCGGGGTCGTCGTGCCGTGCGCCGTGCTGCTCGTGGTGTTCCGCGGCAAGCTCTTCGGCCGGTACACCCCGGTCGAGGTGCGCCGGCCCGCTGACCCGGTGTTCTTCGGGGCGGCGTCGGCCGTCCTCGTGGCGCTCGTCATCGCCCTGACCGTCGGCGTGACCGTGTGGGTCGCCGCACTGGCCGCGGCGGTCCTGCTCGTCGTGGTCGCCGCCTTCCGGGCGCCGTCCGAGCTGAAGCCCTCGCGGGTGCCGTGGTCGACGCTCGTGTTCGCCGCCGGGCTGTTCGTCGTCGTCGAGACCCTGCACACGACGGGCATCACCGACCCGCTCGTGCAGGCCGTCTCCGGCGGCACCGGCACCGGCTCGCTGCTCCTGCTCGGCGGTGCCGGTGCGGTGTCCGCCAACGTGATCGACAACCTGCCCGCCTACCTGGTGCTCGAGCCCTCGGCGGGGCACGAGGCCCTGCGGTACGCCGCGCTCCTCATCGGCGTGAACGCGGGCTGCCTCATCACTCCGTGGGCCTCGCTGGCGACGCTGCTGTGGCACGCGCGGCTCAGCGCCGAGGGCGTGCACCTGTCGTGGGGGCGCTACATGGCGCTCGGCTGCGTCGTCGCGCCGCTCACGGTCGTCGCCGGGATCCTCGCGCTGCGGCTGTAGCGACGGCGGGGGTGCCCGTGCGCGCGCCTCGGGCTACAGCCAGTCGCGGTGCTTGAACGACCGGTACAGCAGCAGCGACGTCACGATGATGAGCGCCACGGACGCGAACAGCCCGCTCCAGTGGCCCTCGCCGGGGAACGTCACGTTCTGCCCGAAGAACCCGGTGATCGCGGTCGGGATGGCGATGATCGCCGCCCAGCTCGTCACCTTCTTCATCACGGTGTTCTGCCGGTTCGACGCCAGGTTGAGGTTCGTGTCGAGCACGCTGCCCACGGCGTCGCGGAGCTGGTCGACCGAGTCCGCGATGGAGACCAGGTGGTCCTCGACGTCGCGGAAGTACGGGCGGATGCCGTTGACGATGGTCTCCGCGTCCCCGTGCAGGAGCGACGCGACGCTGTCCTTCGTCGGGACGACCTGCCGCCGCAGCACCCCGAGCGCCTTGCGCAACCGGAACGACCGGCGCTGGATCTGCTGCTCACGGGGGTCGCCGTGCTCGAACAGGTCGTCCTCGAGCGCGTCGATGTCCTGCTCGATCTGCTCGACCACGGCGGTGGCGTGGTCGACGACGGCGTCGAGGAGCGCCCACACGAGCCACGGCACCCCGTGCTCGGCCATGTCGGCGTTCGACGCGAGCCGGCGCTCGACCGCGGCGATGTCGACGTCCGCGCCGTGGATCGTCACGAGGGCCCGCTTCGTCACGAAGGCCTTGACCTCGCGCGTGACGAGCTCGCCCTCGGCGTCCCGACCGTGCACGTCGTAGACGACCAGGAACAGGCTGTCGCGGTACCGGTCGAGCTTCGGACGCTGTCCGTGTTCGACGGCGTCCTCGACGGCGAGCGCGTGGATGCCGAGCTCCTCCTCGACCTGGCGGAGGTCGGTCGCCGACGGGTCCGTGTAGTCGATCCAGACGAAGGCGTCCTCGTCGGCGACCAGGTCCGAGACACGGTCGACGGGGAAGTCCCGCTCCGCGTCCGAACCATTCCGCCACGAGCGAGTGCTGACCATGCGCCAGAGCCTAGTGAGCGTCGACTGCGCGTCGGGACCGGGACGACCGGCCCTGTCGCGCAGTCTGCTCAGGTTCCGCTTCCGGGAGCGGGGGACCGGCACGCTGGTAGTTTCGGTGGCGTGTCAGCTCCGCATCCTTCGTCCACCAAGTACTCCTTCGTCGTCGCCAGCAACCGTCTCCCCGTGGACCGCGTCGTCGACGAGGACGGCAACGAGGGCTGGCGGCACTCTCCCGGTGGCCTCGTCACCGCACTCGAGCCGGTCATGCGCGCCAACGACGGCGCCTGGGTCGGCTGGGTCGGCCAGCCCGACGTCGACGTCGACCCCTTCGACAACGAGGGCATCCACATCGTCCCCGTCCCGCTCAGCGCGAGCGACGTGCAGGACTACTACGAGGGCTTCAGCAACGACACCCTCTGGCCGCTCTACCACGACGTCATCGAGCACCCGAGCTACCACCGCGACTGGTGGAACGCGTACAAGAGCGTGAACAAGCGCTTCGCGGAGCAGATCGCCGACATCGTCGAGCAGGACGGCATCGTCTGGGTGCAGGACTACCAGCTGCAGCTCGTGCCGGCGCTGCTGCGGGAGCTCCGTCCCGACGTCACGATCGGGTTCTTCAACCACATCCCGTTCCCGCCCGTCGGCATCTACGCGCAGCTGCCGTGGCGCGCCCAGATCCTCGACGGCCTGCTCGGCGCCGACGTGATCGGGTTCCAGCGCCAGGACGACGCCAGCGACTTCCTCCGAGCGGTCCGCCACATCAAGGGCTACACGACCAAGGGCACGACGATCGACGTCCCCGTGGACGACCCGGCGGCTCCTCGCAGCCGCAAGGGCATCACCGTGCGCCACGTCGAGGCCCGCCACTTCCCGATCTCGATCGACGCCGAGAGCTTCGAGGACATCGCCAGGAAGCCCGAGGTGCAGGAGCGCGCCCGTGAGATCCGCGCCGGACTCGGCAACCCGAAGACCGTGCTGCTCGGGGTCGACCGACTCGACTACACCAAGGGCATCCGGCACCGCATCAAGGCGTTCGGCGAGCTGATCGAGGACGGCCGCATCCGGGTCGAGGACGCCACCCTCGTGCAGGTCGCCAGCCCGAGCCGCGAGCGCGTCGACACGTACCGCACCCTGCGCGACGAGATCGAGCTGAGCGTCGGTCGGATCAACGGCGACCTCGGCACCATCGGCCACCAGCCGATCTCGTACCTGCACCACGGCTACCCCCGCGAGGAGATGGTCGCGCTCTACCTGGCCGCCGACATCATGCTCGTGACCGCGCTCCGGGACGGCATGAACCTCGTCGCCAAGGAGTACGTCGCGACGCGCTTCGACAACGACGGCGTGCTGATCCTCTCGGAGTTCGCCGGTGCCGCCGACGAGCTGAAACAGGCGGTCATCATCAACCCGCACGACATCGGCGCCATGAAGGACGCCGTCGAGCGGGCGATCGAGATGCCCCGCCGCGAGCGCTCCACCCGCATGCGCGCGCTCCGCAAGCGGGTCCGCGACAACGACGTGGCCCGCTGGTCGCGGTCGTTCCTCGAGGCGCTCGACCGGCATGCCCCGCGCAACGCGCGGATCGACGCGTCGGCGACGGAGCCGGCCGACCGCCACCGCGAAGCCCAGACCGACGGCATGTCGATCTTCGACCAGGACGCCCAGAAGGCGCGTGCAGCAGAGGACACCCGGGAGGCCCGTGATGCGTGACGAGACCACTGACACCACCGTCGACGGGTCGGCGCTCACAGCGGCCCTGGCGGGCCTCGGCGACGCTCCGCGTCTCCTGGTCGCCCTGGACTTCGACGGCACCCTGGCGCCGTTCGCCGACGACCCCGGCCACGTCGGGGCCCTGCCCGGCAGCTGGGCCGCCGTGCTCACCCTGCAGCGGGCGAAGGACACCGAGGTGGTGCTCGTCTCCGGTCGGCCGCTCGACAGCCTCGCGGCGGTCACGCAGGCGCCGGCGGACATGGCGCTCGTCGGCTCGCACGGCGTCGAGTGGCGGGTCGACGGTCACGCCGAGGACGCCCTGACCGAGGACGAACAGCAGCGGGTCGCCCGGGTCGGTGCGGCGCTCGACGCGGTCGGCGAGCGGTTCCCGGGTGTCGTCATCGAGCACAAGCCCGCCGGGCACGGGGTCCACACGCGCCGGGTCAGCGCCGAGGTCGCCGCCGAGGTGGACGCGGCGGCGAGTGCGGCTGCGCACGAGGCCGACGCCGACGTGCTCGAGCGCGGCGGCAAGGACATCCTCGAGTTCGCCGTCCGGCACGTCACGAAGGGCGACGCGATCGCCCGGCTCCGCGACCTCCGCGGATCGGACGCCGTCTTCTTCGCCGGCGACGACGTCACCGACGAGGACGCCTTCCGCGTGCTCGGCGACGGCGACGTCGGCGTGAAGGTGGGGGAGGGCGACACGCTCGCCGGTTTCCGCGTCGCCGACCCGGCGGCGCTGACCGATGTCCTGAAGCAGCTCGCCCGCCTGCGTGCGGTGCGCTGACCAGGCCGAGCCGAGCCTCCCGTCCGCCCCGCCCGCCCGCCTTTCCAGCAAGACACCGGTGTTCAGCGACCACGCCGCGTGTCGGCGCGGTTCGAACGCCGGACACCGGTGTTTCGCGAGCTCCCGTCCGCCCGTCGCAACATGCGGATGCATGGACGTGCGCCGCTGGTATCCCAATCCGTCCTAGACTCAGCGCATGCCTGACATCGACGTGAAGCCGCGGAGCCGGGTCGTCACCGACGGGATCGAAGCAACCACCTCGCGTGGCATGCTGCGGGCCGTCGGGATGGGCGACGAGGACTGGGAGAAGCCGCAGATCGGCATCGCCTCGTCCTGGAACGAGATCACCCCGTGCAACCTGTCCCTCGACCGACTCGCCCAGGGCGCCAAGGAAGGCGTCCACGGCGGGGGCGGCTACCCGCTGCAGTTCGGGACCATCTCCGTCTCGGACGGCATCTCCATGGGCCACGAGGGCATGCACTTCTCCCTCGTCTCGCGTGAGGTCATCGCGGACAGCGTCGAGACGGTCGTCAACGCCGAGCGCCTCGACGGCACCGTGCTGCTCGCCGGCTGCGACAAGTCGCTGCCGGGCATGCTCATGGCCGCGGCCCGCCTCGACCTCGCGAGCGTCTTCCTCTACGCCGGCTCGGTCATGCCGGGCTACGTCAAGCAGGCCGACGGCTCGATGAAGGAAGTCACGATCATCGACTCCTTCGAGGGCGTCGGTGCGTGCAAGGCCGGCACCATGAGCGAAGAAGAGCTCAAGAAGATCGAGTGTGCGATCGTCCCGGGCGAAGGCGCCTGCGGCGGGATGTACACGGCCAACACGATGGCGTCCGTCGCCGAGGCCCTCGGGATGTCGCTGCCCGGCTCGGCCGCGCCGCCCAGCGCCGACCGTCGCCGTGACTACTACGCGCACCGTTCCGGCGAGGCCGTCGTGAACATGCTCCGGCTCGGCATCACCGCGCGCCAGATCCTGACGAAGGAGGCGTTCGAGAACGCCATCGCCGTCGCCATGGCCCTCGGAGGCTCGACCAACGTCGTGCTGCACCTGCTCGCGATCGCGCACGAGGCCGAGGTCGAGCTCACCCTCGACGACTTCAACCGCATCGGCTCGAAGGTCCCGCACCTGGCCGACATGAAGCCCTTCGGCAAGTACGTCATGCTCGACGTGGACCGCAACGGCGGCATCCCGGTGATCATGAAGGCGTTGCTCGACGCCGGCCTGCTGCACGGCGAGTGCATGACCGTGACGGGCAAGACCGTCGCGGAGAACCTCGCCGAGATCGACCCGCCGGAGCTCGACGGCAAGGTCTTCCGCACGCTCGACAACCCGATCCACGCCACCGGCGGCCTGACGATCCTGCAGGGCTCGTTCGCTCCCGAGGGTGCGGTCGTGAAGACGGCCGGCTTCGACGCCGAGGTCTTCGAGGGTCCCGCGCGGGTGTTCGACCGCGAACGCTCCGCCATGGACGCCCTGACCGAGGGCCGGATCCACAAGGGCGACGTCGTCGTCATCCGCTACGAGGGCCCGAAGGGCGGCCCCGGCATGCGCGAGATGCTCGCCATCACGGCGGCCATCAAGGGCGCGGGCCTCGGCAAGGATGTACTACTCTTGACCGACGGTCGATTCTCAGGCGGCACAACCGGCCTCTGCATCGGCCACATCGCACCGGAGGCAGTGGACGCAGGTCCCGTCGCCTTCGTGCGCGATGGCGACCGCATCCGTGTCGACATCGCGGCTCGGACGCTCGACCTACTGGTCGACGCCGCCGAGCTGGAGGCCCGCCGTGACGGCTGGGCGCCGCTGCCCCCGCGCTACACCCGCGGAGTCCTCGCGAAGTACGCCAAGCTCGTCCAGTCCGCCGCCACCGGCGCGGTCACGGGCTAGCGTCGACACCCGCATCACCGCCACCTCTCCAGGCAGGAAACCCCACATGCCCACGGAAGCAACACCGCTGTCCGCGGCCACCGGAGCGCGTCGCACGCCGGAGGTCCTCACCGGCTCGGGGGCCGTCCTGCGGTCCCTCGAGCACCTCGGGATCACCGACGTCTTCGGGCTGCCCGGCGGCGCGATCATCCCGTTCTACGACGAGCTCATGGCGTCGGGGACGATCCGCCACATCCTGGTCCGGCACGAGCAGGGCGCCGGGCACGCCGCCGAGGGCTACGCGTCCTCGTCCGGCAAGGTCGGCGTCGCCATCGCCACGTCCGGCCCCGGTGCGACGAACCTCGTCACCGCCATCGCTGACGCCTACATGGACTCGGTGCCGTTCATCGCGATCACCGGTCAGGTGTTCTCGACGCTGATGGGCACCGACGCGTTCCAGGAGGCCGACATCGTCGGCATCACGATGCCGATCACGAAGCACTCGTTCCTGGTGACGAAGCCCGAGGACGTCCCCGCGACGATCGCGGCGGCCTACCAGATCGCCACGACGGGCCGACCCGGCCCGGTGCTCGTCGACATCACCAAGGACGCCCAGCAGAAGTCGGCTCCGTACGTCTGGCCGCCCAAGGTCGACCTGCCCGGCTACCGCCCGGTCACGAAGGCCCACGGCAAGCAGATCACCGCGGCGGCACAGCTGCTCGCGTCGTCCTCCCGCCCGGTGCTCTACGTCGGCGGCGGCGTCATCCGCTCCGGTGCGTCGAAGGAGCTCCTCGCGTTCGCCGAGGCCACCGGTGCCCCCGTCGTCACGACGCTGATGGCGCGCGGCGCCTTCCCGGACTCGCACGCGCAGCACCTCGGCATGCCGGGCATGCACGGCACGGTGCCGGCGGTGCTCGGGCTGCAGGAGAGCGACCTGATCATCGCGCTCGGTGCCCGGTTCGACGACCGCGTCACGGGCAAGGTCGACGACTTCGCCCCGGGTGCCAAGGTCGTCCACGTCGACATCGACCCCGCCGAGATCTCGAAGATCCGGTACGCGGACGTCCCGATCGTCGGGGACGCGAAGGAGGTCCTGGTCGACCTCACCGCGGCGTGGTCCGACGTGCCGGTCGACGACCGTGCATCGACCTCCGACTGGTGGGCACACCTCGAGCAGCTGCGGACCGACTTCCCGCTCGGCTACACCGAACCGACCGACGGGCTCCTCGCCCCGCAGGCGATCATCAAGCGGATCGGCGAGATGACCGGACCCGAGGGCGTCTTCGCCTCCGGGGTCGGCCAGCACCAGATGTGGTCAGCGCAGTTCATCCAGTACGAGCGGCCGAACGCCTGGCTCAACTCCGGCGGTGCCGGCACGATGGGCTACTCGGTGCCGGCCGCGATGGGCGCCAAGGTGGCCCAGCCCGACCGTGTCGTCTGGGCGATCGACGGCGACGGCTGCTTCCAGATGACCAACCAGGAACTCGCGACCTGCGTCATCAACGACATCCCGATCAAGGTCGCGATCATCAACAACTCGTCGCTCGGCATGGTGCGGCAGTGGCAGACGCTGTTCTACGACGGACGCCACTCGTTCACCGACCTGCAGACGGGCCACGGCACCAAGCGGATCCCCGACTTCGTGAAGCTCGCCGACGCGTACGGTGCCCTCGGCATCCGCGTCGAGAAGGCCGACGAGGTCGACGCCGCCATCCAGCTCGCGCTCGACACGAACGACCGCCCGGTCGTCATCGACTTCGTCGTCAGCCGCGACTCCATGGTGTGGCCGATGGTCCCGCAGGGGACCGGCAACTCCTCCATCGAGTACGCCCGCGAACTCGCGCCCACCTGGGACGACGAGGACGCCGACATGACGGGAGAACCCGCATGAGCCACGTCCTGTCCCTCCTGGTGGAGGACAAGCCCGGCCTGCTGACGCGCGTCGCCGGGCTGTTCGCCCGACGGGGCTTCAACATCGAGTCCCTCGCCGTGGGCAACACCGAGGTGGAGGGCCTGTCCCGCATCACGGTCGTCGTCGACGTCGAGGACCTGCCGCTCGAACAGGTGACCAAGCAGCTCAACAAGCTCGTCAACGTCATCAAGATCGTCGAACTCGACTTCCCACAGTCGGTCCAGCGCGAGCACATGCTCGTGAAGGTCCGTGTCGACAACCAGACGCGCTCGGCCGTGCTCGAAGCAGTGACCCTGTTCCGTGCCCAGGTCGTCGACGTCGCGAACGACTCGCTCATCGTCGAGGTGACCGGTGACCCCGGCAAGATCCAGGCGATCCTCCGCGTGCTCGAGCCCTACGGCATCAAGGAGCTCGCCCGCGCGGGTCTCCTCGGCATGGGCCGCGGACCGAAGAGCATCACCGACCGGGTGCGCTGAGCACCGCCACGTACCCGCACGAACACCGACCCAGGAGAACCACACCGTGACTGACATCGTGTACGACGCCGACGCCGACCTGACGCTCATCCAGGGCAAGAAGGTCGCGGTCATCGGCTACGGCTCGCAGGGCCACGCCCACGCCCTCAACCTCCGCGACTCCGGCGTCGAGGTGAAGATCGGTCTGCAGGAGGGCTCCAAGAGCCGCCAGAAGGCCGAGGAGGCCGGCTTCGAGGTGCACACGCCCGCCGAGGCCACCAAGTGGGCCGACGTCATCGTGATCCTCGCGCCCGACCAGGTCCAGCGCATCGTCTACAAGGACGACATCGAGCCGAACCTGCAGCCGGGCGCCACGCTCGTCTTCGGCCACGGCTTCAACATCCGCTACGGCTACATCGAGGCGCCCGCCGGCGTCGACGTCACCCTCGTCGCCCCGAAGGGCCCGGGTCACACCGTGCGCCGTGAGTACGAGGCCGGCCGCGGCGTCCCCGTGATCGTCGCCGTCGAGGTCGACTCGTCCGGCAGCGCCTGGGACCTCGCCTGGTCCTACGCGAAGGCCATCGGCGGCCTGCGCTCCGGCGGCATCAAGACGACCTTCACCGAGGAGACCGAGACCGACCTGTTCGGCGAGCAGGCCGTCCTCTGCGGTGGCACGTCGCAGCTCATCCAGTACGGCTTCGAGACCCTGGTCGAGGCGGGCTACCAGCCGCAGATCGCGTACTTCGAGGTCCTGCACGAGCTCAAGCTCATCGTCGACCTGATCTGGGAGGGCGGCCTCACCAAGCAGCGCTGGTCGATCTCCGACACGGCCGAGTTCGGTGACTACGTCTCCGGTCCCCGCGTGATCTCGCCCGAGGTCAAGGAGAACATGAAGGCGGTGCTCGCGGACATCCAGAACGGTGCCTTCGCGAAGCGCTTCATCGACGACCAGGACGCCGGCGCACCGGAGTTCAAGGCCCTGCGCGAGAAGGGCGAGGGCCACCCGATCGAGGCCACCGGCCGCGAGCTCCGCAAGCTGTTCGCATGGAAGCAGTCGGACTCCGACTACGTCGACGGTTCGGCCGCGCGGTAGTCTTCCCGAGAACCACTCGACGACGAGGCGGCGGTGTGCACCCGTGCACCGCCGCCTCTCGATGTGACCCGAACGACATGAAGCCCTTCTCCACCACCCCCGGCGCCACGCACAGGCGTCCCTCCGCCCCTGCCCAGGGCGTCGAGCACCGCCGCTCCTCCTCGCTGGGCGGTCCCCGCGCCACGTGGCAGGACCGGCCCGACCAGCATGGGATGATCGTTCGATGGCGGTGACGAAGCGAGCGGTCCACATCGGCGCCGGCAAGATCGGGCGCGGGTTCGTGGGCCAGTTCCTCGTGGCGAGCGGCTACGAACTCACCTTCGTCGACGTCGACGAACGTGTGGTCTCCGCACTCAACGAAGCCGGCCGCTTCGTCGTCCACGAGGTGGGCGAAGCCCCCGTCGAGCACGTCGTGCACGGCTTCCGGGCACTCAGCAGCAAGTCCGACCGCGCCCGGGTCGTCCAGGCGATCGCCGAGGCGGACGTCGTCACCACCGCCGTCGGCGCCCGCACGCTGCCGCTCGTCGCACCGATCATCGCCGAGGGCCTCGCGGCACGGCCGGCCGAGGCCGGCGTCGTCACGATCGTGGCGTGCGAGAACGCCTACAACGCCACCGACTCGCTGCACGCCAGCATCCGTCGCGCCCCGGTGCTCGAGGACCGGGTCGTCGCCGCGGTCTTCGCCAACTGCGCGATCGACCGGATCGTCCCCGACCAGTCCGGCGTCCTCGGTCAGCTCGGCGGCCTGGACGTCGTGCTCGAGCCCTTCTACGAGTGGGTCATCGAACGCACACCGTTCGCCGGCACCGACGCCGAACCGCCCGCGATCGACGGCGTCACCTGGGTCGACGACCTGCAGCCGTTCGTCGAGCGGAAGCTCTACACGGTCAACACCGCCCACGCCACGGCCGCCTACCACGGCTACGTCCGGGGGATCCGGCTCATCCGCGAAGCCCTCGAGGACCCCACGGTGCGCGCGGCGGTGGACGGCGTCCTCGCGGAGACCACCGAGCTGCTCGTCGCCAAGCACGGCTTCGACCGCGCGGACCACGCCCGCTACGTCGCCGCGAACCTGTCCAGGATCGCGAACCCGCACCTGCCGGACACCACCGCGCGCGTCGGGCGGAACCCGCTCCGCAAGCTCGGTCGCCGCGAACGGTTCATCGGTCCGGCCGCGCAGCTCGCCGAGCGCGGGATGCCCGTCGAGCACCTGGTCGGCGCGGTCCGCGTGGCGCTCGCCTTCGACGACCAGGACGACCCCGAGTCGATCGAGCTGCACGCCCTGCTCCGCTCCGGTGCGACGGCGCACGCCCTCACCGAGATCCTCACCGGACTGATGGAGAGCCACCCGCTGTTCCCGGCGGTGCGCGACGTGGTCGCCGAGGTCCTG
This sequence comes from Curtobacterium sp. VKM Ac-1395, assembly GCF_015350975.1. Lineage (GTDB taxonomy): Bacteria > Actinomycetota > Actinomycetes > Actinomycetales > Microbacteriaceae > Curtobacterium. Next base: position 6,112 of record NZ_JADKRX010000005.1, on the reverse strand, counting down.
CAGACCGAGGCAGCGGACGTCTGACCCGTCCACAGGACGCCCCGCACGGTCCACGGCTGTCCGCGGCCTCTCGTAGGATCGAGGGCATGACCCCGGCACCTCCCGCACACGACGGCGCCGCCGCGTCCCCGCCGGACCCGGCCGTCGACCACGACGACGACGACGCGCTCTCCTGGGGAGACGCCGCCGACGCCACCCACGTCGACGCCGCGCACAACCCGGTGCGTGTCCGCGCGCGTCGGGAGTCCGACGTGGAGCAGCCACTCGGGTCCGGGGCCCTCGTCGGCATGGGCGTCTTCGGTGGTGTCTACCTGCTCTACACGGTCGCCTGGCTCGTCAGCGCCAGCCTGCTGACCATCACCGGCACGGGTGTCGCCGGCATCGTGTCCGAGGTCATGCGCGTCCTCGCGATCATGGCGCCGGCGTTCTGGTTCGCCGCCACCCTCTGGCTCGGGCAGGGCAGCCGCAACCGCACCCGGTTCACCTGGCTGCTCATCGGGGCGCTCGTCCTCATCCCGTGGCCCTTCATCATGACCAGGAGCTTCGGGTGACCGCCGCGGACACCGACCGGCGCCGCGTCGTCGCCACCCCCGGCAAGGTCGTGGTCTGGGTCGTCGCCGCCCTGTGCCTGGCGTACGTGACGTGGCAGGCCGTCGGCAACTTCGTCGGGGTGTCCAAGTCCGTCGCGGACTTCAACGCCTTCGTCCACAAGAACGGCGGCACCGGCCTCGAGACCTCCACGCCGTGGGTCGCGCTCGTCATCGACGTCGCCATCGCGCCGGTCGCGTTCGTCGCCGCCTGGGTCGTCTCCCGTCGGATGGACGTCGTCCGCACGGTCGTGGTCTTCGTCGCCGCGCTCTGCGCGGTGTCCGCGCTCTGGTTCACCCTGCTGCAGTACGTCGGCAGCACGCTCCGCATCGGGTCCTGACCCGACCGGTCGACGGACACGAGGCCCGTGGCGGCGCCGCCATGGGCCTCCCGTTTCGTCATGCGGTTCTCCACAGGCCCCCACCCACGGTCGTAACGCGCCCGTCGGCGTCGATACGATGGGCGGACACCGCCCGTCTCGTGTGAGGAAACAGCTGTGCCGAAGCCGGTCGTCCTGATCGCCGAAGAACTCTCGCCCGCCACAGTCGACGCCCTCGGGCCCGACTTCGAGATCCGGAACGTGGACGGCACCGACCGTGCCGCACTCCTGGCCTCCCTCGCCGACGCGCACGCCGTCCTGGTGCGTTCAGCCACCAAGGTCGACGCCGAGGCCATCGCCGCGGCACCGAACCTCAAGGTCGTCGCCCGCGCCGGCGTCGGCCTCGACAACGTCGACATCAAGGCGGCCACCACCGCCGGTGTGATGGTCGTGAACGCCCCGACGTCGAACATCATCTCGGCGGCCGAGCTCACGGTCGGCCACATCCTCTCGCTCGCGCGCCACATCCCGGCAGCGCACGCGTCGCTGGCGGCGGGCGCGTGGAAGCGGTCCGCGTACACCGGCGTCGAGCTCTACGAGAAGACCGTCGGCATCATCGGCCTCGGTCGCATCGGTGCCCTCATCACGCAGCGGCTGCAGGCCTTCGGCGTCTCGGTCATCGCGTACGACCCCTACGTCACCACGGCCCGCGCCCAGCAGCTCGGCGTCGAGCTCGTCTCGCTCGACGACCTCCTCCGCCGTGCCGACTTCGTCACGATCCACATGCCGAAGACCCCCGAGACCCTCGGGATGATCTCCGACGACCAGTTCGCGGTCATGAAGCCGACCGCGTTCGTCGTGAACGTCGCCCGCGGCGGCCTGATCGACGAGGACGCCCTGCACCGGGCACTGACCGCGGGGCAGATCGCCGGCGCCGGCCTCGACGTCTTCGTCACCGAGCCCCCGACCGACTCGCCGCTGCTCGCACTGCCGAACGTCGTCGTCACGCCGCACCTCGGCGCCTCGACCGACGAAGCCCAGGAGAAGGCGGGCGTCTCGGTCGCCCGGTCCGTGCGGCTGGCCCTCGGCGGGGAGCTCGTCCCCGACGCCGTCAACGTCGCCGGTGGCGTCATCGACCCCTACGTCCGCCCGGGGATCCCCCTGGTCGAGAAGCTCGGGCAGGTCTTCACCGCGCTCGCCACGTCGCCGGTCACCAGCATCGACGTCGAGGTCCACGGCGAGCTCGCCGGCTTCGACGTCAGCGTGCTGAAGCTCGCGGCGCTGAAGGGCGTCTTCACCGACGTCGTGAGCGACCAGGTCTCCTACGTCAACGCCCCGCTGATCGCGGAGCAGCGCGGGGTCTCCGTCCGGCTCATCACGGACACCGACAGCACCGAGTACCGCAACGTGCTGACGATCCGCGGTGCCCAGTCCGACGGGCCCGCGATCAGCGTCTCGGGCACCCTGACCGGGCCGAAGCAGGTCGAGAAGCTCGTCGAGATCAACGGCTACGACGTCGAGGTCGCGCTCGACAAGCACCACGTCGTCATGGACTACACCGACCGCCCGGGCATCGTCGCGGTCTACGGCAAGGAGTTCGGCGAGGCCGGCATCAACATCGCCGCCATGCAGATCGCGCGCCAGGCCGCCGGCGGACAGGCCCTGAGCGTCCTGACCGTGGACTCGCCCGTGCCCGCGGAGATCCTCGAGCACGTCCGTTCGACGATCGACGCCTCCTCGCTCCGCGAGATCGACATCACGCTCTAGGAGCCGGCATGACGCAGACACTCCAGCTCGCGGTCATCCGCGGCGACGGCATCGGTCCCGAGGTCGTGGACCAGGCCCTCCGGGTCCTGCACGCCGTCGCCCCGGACGACCTGGTCATCCAGGAGACCCCCTTCGCCCTCGGTGCGACCCGCTACCTCGAGACCGGCGAGATCCTGACGCAGGACGACCTCGACGCCCTGGCCACGCATGACGCGATCCTGCTCGGCGCCGTCGGCGGGGACCCGCGCGACCCCCGGCTCGCCGGCGGGATCATCGAGCGCGGGTTGCTGCTGCGGCTCCGCTTCGCGTTCGACCACTACGTCAACCTGCGTCCGACCAAGGTCCACGACTCCGTGGCCTCGCCGCTCGCGGCGCCCGGCACCGTCGACTTCGTGGTGGTGCGCGAGGGCACCGAGGGGCCCTACGTCGGCAACGGGGGAGCGATCCGCGTCGGCACGCCGCACGAGATCGCGACCGAGGTCTCGCTGAACACCGCGCACGGGGTCGAGCGCACCGTCCGCTACGCGTTCGACCTCGCCAGCCGGCGCGAGCGCAAGCACCTGACGCTCGTGCACAAGACCAACGTGCTGGTGCACGCCGGGTCCCTCTGGCAGCGCACCGTCGACGCCGTGGCGCAGGAGCACCCCGACGTCACCGTCGACTACCAGCACGTGGACGCCGTCACGATCCACATGGTGCGCGACCCCGGTCGCTTCGACGTCATCGTCACCGACAACCTGTTCGGCGACATCATCACCGACCTGGCCGGCGCGATCAGCGGCGGCATCGGGCTGGCGGCCTCGGGCAACATCAACCCGGACGGCACCTTCCCCAGCATGTTCGAGCCGGTGCACGGGTCCGCGCCGGACATCGCGGGTCAGCAGAAGGCCGACCCCACGGCCGCCGTCCTCTCCGTCGCCCTGCTGCTCGACCACATCGGTCGCGCGGACCTGGCAGCGATCGTGACGGCTGCGGTGGAGGCCGACCTGGCCGACCGGGGCACATCCGAGCGGAGCACGACCGAGATCGGCGACGCCGTCGTCAGCGCGGTCACCGCACGCACCAGAACCGCCTGAGAAGGAGCCACACCGATGAGCAGCGACACCGGCAGCGACGACTCGGTCTTCGGACTCGAGTTCTCCACCACCCCGTCGGCGAAGCGTCGTGCAGAGGCCGAACGCGAGGGCATCCTCGCGGACCCCGGGTTCGGCAAGCACTTCACCGACCACATGGCCACCATCGAGTGGACGGTCGACGACGGTTGGCACGACGCCTCCATCCACCCGTACGGACCGCTGTCGCTCGACCCGAGCGCCAGCGTCCTGCACTACGCGCAGGAGATCTTCGAGGGGCTCAAGGCCTACCGGCACCCCGACGGGTCCGTGTGGACGTTCCGCCCGGACGCGAACGCCCGACGCTTCCAGCGCTCGGCCCGGCGCCTGGCGCTGCCGGAGCTCCCGGTCGAGGCCTTCGTGGAGTCGATCCGGCAGCTCGTCAAGACCGACGTGGACTGGGTGCCGTCGGCTCCGGAGACCAGCCTGTACCTGCGGCCGTTCATGATCGCGACGGAGTCCTTCCTCGGGGTCCGCGCTGCCCAGGCCGTGGCGTACCACTGCATCGCCAGCCCGGCGGGTGCGTACTTCACCTCGGGCCCGAAGCCCGTGTCGATCTGGCTCTCCACGAACTACGCCCGCGCCGGCCGCGGCGGCACGGGTGCGGCGAAGACGGGTGGCAACTACGCCGCGTCCCTGCTCCCGCAGCAAGAGGCCTACGAGCACGGTTGCCAGCAGGTGATGTTCCTCGACTCCGAAGAGGGGCGCTACCTCGAGGAGCTCGGCGGCATGAACGTCGTGCTCGTCAAGGCCGACGGCACCCTGGTGACGCCCGACTCGCCCTCGATCCTCGAGGGCATCACGCGCGACTCGATCCTGCAGCTGGCAGAGGACCGCGGTCTGCGGGTGGAACGTCGACGGGTGACGCTCGACGAGTGGCGCGACGGCGTGACGGACGGCTCGATCACCGAGGCCTTCGCGTGCGGCACTGCCGCGGTGGTGACCCCGATCGCCGAGCTCCGCGGCGAGGGCTTCACGATCGGTTCGCCGACCGTGGGGGCCGGCGAACTCACCATGTCCCTCCGCGAGGAACTGACCGACATCCAGTCCGGCCGTCGTCCCGACCCGCACGGGTGGATGACCAAGCTGACCGACGCGTCCTGATCGCGGCACGGACGTCGGTAGGGTCGAAGCGTGAAGATCGCACGGTTCAGCAGCAAGGGTGAAGACCCCCGGTACGGCATCCTCGACGAGCGCGCTCTGGTGGTGCTCGCGGGGGACCCGATGTACCAGGGGTTCGAGACGACGGGGGAGCGGGTGCCACTGTCGGACGTCAAGCTCCTCGCCCCGGTGATCCCACGGTCGAAGGTCATCGGCGTCGGGCTCAACTACGCCGAGCACGAAGCCGAGATGGACGACGTGTCAGGTGACGACCCCGTGGTGTTCCTCAAGCCGAACACCTCGGTGATCGGCCCGGACGAACCGATCCGCCTGCCCGAGGGCATCGGTCGCGTCGACCACGAGGGCGAGCTCGCCATCGTGATCGGCTCCCTCGCGAAGAACGTCAAGCGCGAGGACTTCGCCAGCGTGATCCTCGGGTACACGATCGCGAACGACGTCACCGCCCGAGACCTGCAGGCGCGCGATGGTCAGTGGGCCCGCGCGAAGGGCTTCGACACGTTCTGCCCGCTCGGACCAGTCATCGAGACCGAACTCGACCCGTCGGACGTCCGACTCGAGACCCGCGTCGACGGTGACCTGCGGCAGGTGGCCTCGACGAGCGAGATGGTCCACGACATCCCGTCGCTCATCGAGTTCGTGTCGGCGATCTGGACGCTGCTGCCCGGCGACGTGATCCTGACCGGCACGCCCGCGGGTGTCGGCGAGATCCAGGACGGCGAAGTCGTCGAGGTCACCATCTCCGGGATCGGCACGCTGAAGAACCCGGTCATCGCACGCCGCTGAACGACCCCGACCGCATGGTCTCGAGGGCCCGACGTCCACCCGGATGTCGGGCCTTCGGTCGTCCCCGGGGCGCGATCCGCGTCGTTCCGGGCGACACGCCGTCGTGCGGGCTCGGTTTGCCCAATCGGCGGATCGTCCGTAATGTTCTTACTCGTCACCCCAAAGGTGCGGCGGGAACGCCGAGACGGTCACCGGAGCGAGAGCCCCGGGAGACGCAGTCCGGATCACGTCGGCCTCAAGCGGGACCACCCACTCCAATGAAGCCGGTCATCATGACCGCCACTGAAGTAGTGGTACAGTACCGAAGTTGCCTGGACGGGCATCCTGCAAAGGGAAGAAGTCCGGTGCGTCTGGTCCTTGAGAACTCAACAGCGTGCACATTGTCAATGCCAATTTATTGACCTCGTCGCCGAGCTTGCTC
>NZ_JADKRX010000004.1:270076-413466 GCF_015350975.1 Curtobacterium sp. VKM Ac-1395 | reverse complement strand
CACCAGTTCCCCCTCGAAGCCTTCCAAGAAGCCCTCGACCTCGTCGGCGACTCCGCCGGCGCCTCCGTCAAGGTCTCAATCATCCCGGGCATGCACAGCTGAGTCCCGAGCATGCACGAGTGCATCCCGAGCATGCACGCCTGACCCTGTCGCTGCGGCGGCAGGCGCACACTGAACACCCGAGACGAAGGACAGCGCTGTCATGACCACGATCCACGACCACCCGGAGGACTTCGCCGAGGACCAGCTCGCCGGCTGGCTCGCCCTCTACGCCGACCGCGTGCGGGGCGTCCACGGCGGCGTCGTCGGCCTCCCGACGAAGGGCGCGGAACCGCAGGTCGCGGTCGTCGTCGGCGGCGGCTCCGGGCACTACCCCGCGTTCTGCGGCGTCGTCGGCCCGGGCTTCGCCACCGGCGCCGTCGTCGGCAACATCTTCACGTCGCCCTCGACCGCGCAGGTCTACGCGGTCGCCAAGGCCGCAGACCAGGGCAGGGGCGTCGTGCTCTCCTTCGGCAACTACGCCGGCGACACGATGAACTTCGGGCTCGCCGCCGAACGACTCCGCGCCGAGGGCATCGACACCCGCATCGTCGTCGTCACGGACGACATCGCCAGCGCCGACGAGGAGTCGAAGCGCCGCGGCATCGCTGGCGACTTCTCCGTCTTCAAGGCGATGGGCGCGGTCGCCGCCGAGGGGGCGTCCCTCGACGAGGTCGAGCGGGTCGGGAACGCGAGCAACACCGCCACGCGCACGATCGGCGTCGCATTCTCGGGCTGCACGATGCCGGGGGCCACCGAACCGCTCTTCACGGTGCCGGAGGGCCACCTCGGTCTCGGACTCGGCATCCACGGCGAGCCCGGCATCGAGGACGTCCCCCTGCTCAGCGCGACCGACCTGGCGAGCCTGCTCGTCGAACGGCTGCTGGCCGACCGCCCGGACGCCGCCGGCACCCGGGTCGCCCCGATCCTCAACGGCCTCGGCGACACGAAGTACGAGGAGCTGTTCCTGCTCTGGGGCCGGGTGCTCCCGCTCCTCGCCGACGCGGGGATCGAGGTCGTCGAGCCCGAGGTCGGCGAACTCGTCACGAGCCTCGACATGGGCGGCTGCTCGCTGACCCTGCAGTGGCTCGACGACGAGCTCGAGCGCCTCTGGCGCGCCGACGCCTACACACCCGCCTACCGCAAGGTGGCGGCGCCGGTCGACGCGCTCGTGCCGGCCGAGGCCGCTGCCGAAGCGGAAGAGGCGGCGACCGTCGTGCCGGACGCGAGCGGAGCCTCCCGGTCGGCCGCGCAGACCGCGCGCGCCGCCGTCGAGGCCGTGGACGCGCTCCTCCGCGACCACGAGGAACAGCTCGGCCGCATCGACGCGGTCGCCGGGGACGGCGACCACGGCCGTGGCATGGTCAAGGGGATCGGTGCGGCCCGCAGGGCGGTCGACGCGCTCGGCCAGGAGGCCGGGGTCGCCTTCGTCCTCGGACGCGCCGGTGACGCGTGGGCCGAGTTCGCGGGCGGCACCTCCGGGGTCCTGTGGGGTGCGGCGCTCGAGGCCTTCGGCCGGTCGCTGCGCGACGACCGCGAGACCATCGAGGCCACCGACGTCGTCGAGGCCGCCCAGGCCTTCGCCGACTCGATCGTGCACCTCGGCGGCGCGTCCCGCGGAGACAAGACGATGCTCGACGCCCTGCTGCCGTTCGTGGACGAGCTCCGGTCGTCGGTGGCGTCTGGACGCTCGCTCACCGACGCGTGGCAGGCTGCTGCCGTCGTCGCCGCGTCGGAGGGCGAAGCCACCGCCGACCTCAAGCCGAAGGTCGGGCGTGCCCGGCCGCTGGCCGAGAAGAGCCTGGGGACGCCCGATGCGGGCGCCACCTCGATGGGGATGATCCTCACGCGCGTCGGCGAAGTGCTCGCCGCACGCGCTGCTGACAAGGAAGGAACACACGCATGACGTACCGTCTCGTGATCGGCTCGGACGATGCCGGGTTCGACTACAAGGAGATCCTCAAGAAGGACCTCGAGGCCGACGAGCGTGTCTCGTCGGTGACCGACGTGGGCGTCGACGCCGAGGGGCACACCGCGTACCCGCACGTCGCCGTCGACGCTGCCCGGATGGTCGCGAACGGGGAGGCCGACCGCGCGATCCTGTTCTGCGGCACCGGACTCGGCGTCGCGATCGCCGCGAACAAGGTGCCCGGCATCCGCGCCGTCACCGCGCACGACTCGTACAGCGTGGAGCGCTCGATCCTCTCCAACGACGCCCAGGTCCTCTGCATGGGCCAGCGCGTCATCGGCGTCGAGCTCGCCCGGCGCCTGGCGAAGGAGTGGCTCGGCTACGAGTTCGACACCTCGAGCGCCAGCGCCGACAAGGTCAACGCGATCTGCGAGTACGACGGCAGCGCACCCGCGGGCGTCGACGCGCAGGCGTAGGCCGCACGCGCCGGCGCAGCTGCCCGCAGGCGCAGTCGTCTGCGCACAACCGACATCGGCTCGCGCCACGGAGTTCCGTGGCGCGAGCCGATGTCGGTCGTGCGGCTCCACGCGGAACCGCGCGCTCACCGGCTGCGCGCAGCCAGCCGGTGCACGACGGCCTTCGTGACCTCGTACAGCTCCCGGTAGTCGCGGTACCCGGCCTCGTACGCCGCGGCCCGGTCGGGGTCCGGCTCGATGACGCTCGCCGGCGGGTTCCACACGGCGATGTCGACCGGGGTGACGAGCGCCGCCGCCAGGAACGCCGACCCGTAGGACGCCCCCACGGTGACGGAGGGGATCGTCTGCGGCAGCCCGGTGACGTCCGTGACGATCCGGGGCCACAGCCGCCCGAGCAGGCCGCCCCCGGCACCGACGAGCTCCCGCACGGGCACGCCGGCCGCCCGCAGCGTCTCGATGTTGTGCCGCACCGCGAACGCCGTCGCCTCGAGCGTCGCCCGGTACAGGTCGCCCCGGGTGTGCCGCACGGTGAGCCCGGCGATCACCCCGCGCGCGTCGGGGTCCGCGATCGGTGTCCGCTCCCCCGCGAAGTACGGCAGCATCAGCAGCCCGTGTGCGCCGACGCCCGAGGCGTCCGCCTCCGCGAGCATCGTCGGCCAGTCCGCGTCGACGAGCCGCCGCAGCCAGTCGGTCACCGCACCGGAGGTCGCCGTCCCCCCGGACACGCACGGCTGGTCCGGGTGGGTGCCGACCGTCGTCCACATCCCCGGTACACGGGTGGGCTCGGGCGTGGGCGTGATCATGAACATGGTGGTGCCGTACTGCAGCGACATCCGGCCCGGCACCGACGCCCCCACGCTGAGCCCCTCCGCCCAGGCGTCGATGGTCCCGGCCGTGACCGGGATCCCGACCGGGAGGCCCGTGGCCGCGGCCGCCGCGCCGGTGACGGTCCCGGCGGCGTCACCGGACCAGAGCAGTCGGGGCATGGGCAGACCGGGTGCGATGAGCGCGCACCACTCGGGGATCCAGGCGTTCGTGTGGACGTCGTACAGCGGGGTGCTCTGGCTGGCGGAGTGGTGGTCGAGGACGTACTCCCCGGTGAGCAGCTCGACGACCCGGGACGACGGCATCGTGAACCGCTCGGCCCGCGCCCACACCTCGGGTTCGTTGCGGGCGACCCAGGCGAGCTTCGCGCCGGCGGCCTGCGTGCTGAGCGCCGAACCACAGCGGGCACGGACCGCGTCCTCGCCGCCGAGCTCCGCGGTCAGGGCGTCGAGCATGCCAGCCGTGCGGGTGTCGACGCCGTAGAGGATCGCGGGGCGCAGGGGCCTGGACGACGCGTCGGTGAGGAGCACGCACGGGCCGATGCCGCTCACCCCGACGGACTCGACCCGGGCGTCGGGCACCATCGCGAGGAGCTCCCGCGTCAGGTCGCAGAACTCGCTCCACCACAGCTCGGGGTCCATCTCGACGAGGCCCTGCTCGGGACGGTCGACCTCGTGGTGCCGTCCGACCTCGGCCAGGATCGTGCCGTCGAGCCGGACGAGGAGCGCCTTCGTGCTCGACGTCCCGATGTCCAGACCGAGCACCGCCCGCATGCCGTCTCCCTCGCCGCCACCGACCGTCGCCCGGCCAGGCCACGAGTCTACGAAGCGCCGACGACCCCCCGAGGACACAGCCCACTGTCGGTTGCCCGACCTAGTGTGCTGCTGATCCCGCGCCCCCTGGCGAGGGGCTCCACCATCCGAGGAGATGGACGATGAAGAAGTCCGCCTGGCTGCCCGCCGTCATCGCACCGGTCGTCGTCGCCGGCGCCATCGCCGCCCCGACGCTCGCGAGCGCCGCGAACGACCCGATCGCCGGGACGGACCCGACCGCCGCCGACGTCATCGCCAGCGTCGCGAAGTCCTCCGACGCCCAGTACTCCGGCAAGCTCTCGCAGACGAGCGACCTCGGCCTGCCGGAACTCCCCGCTGGCTCGGGTGGGTCCTCGCTCGAGGGCAATGCCTCGGACGCCCTCTCCCTCCTGACGTCCTCGCACACCGCCCGCGTGTACGTCGACGGCGCGACGAAGCAGCGCGTGCAGGTCACGCAACAGCTCGCCGAGCAGGACCTCGTCCGCAACGGCTCCGACGTCTGGACCTGGGACTCGAAGGCCCGGGAAGCCACCCACGTCACGCTGCCGGACCACGTCAGGGAGTCGTTCCGCGACGGCACCATGACCCCGGCAGACCTCGCGAAGCAGGCGATCGCCGCGATCCGCCCGAGCACCACCGTCTCGAAGCCCACCACGACCTCGGTGGCCGGCCACGACGCCTGGCAGCTCGTCCTCACGCCGAAGTCCTCCGACACCCTCGTGGGCAGCGTCGAGCTGGCCGTCGACAAGCAGACCGGGCTCCCGCTCCGTGCCGCCGTCCAGGCCGACGGCCAGTCCGAGCCCGCGGTCCAGGTCGGCTTCACGAGCCTCGACTACGGCGCACCGGCCGCCCGGCTCTTCGACTTCACCCCGCCGTCCGGGGCGAAGGTCACCACGAAGGACCTCTCCGACGCAGCGGACCACGCCGGGTCGCACCGCGGTGCCCACGGCACAGACGACGCCCCGACCCTCACGGGCAGCGGTTGGTCGACGATCGCCGAACTCCCGGCCGGCACCGCTGACCAGGGTGCGCTCGGAGCGGACGCCCAGGGCCTTATCGGCCAGCTCACGCGGGCCGTGGACGGCGGCCGCGCCATCCAGACCTCGCTCGTGTCCGTCTACCTGACCGACGACGGCCGCGTGCTCGCGGGCGCCGTGCCCGTGTCGAGCCTGGTCGCCGCCGCGAAGTGAGCACGACCGACAACACTGAGAGTCCGGTGACGCCGGACGCCGCCACCCCGGCGTCCGGCACCGACCTCGCGATCCGCACCACGGGCCTGGCGAAGGTCTTCCGCAAGCAGCGCGCCGTCGACGGGATCGACCTCGTGGTCCCGCGCGGGGCGGTCTTCGGCTTCCTCGGGCCGAACGGCTCCGGCAAGACGACCACCATCCGGATGCTCCTCGGGCTGTCCTCGGCCACGAGCGGCTCGATCGAGGTGCTCGGCGAGTCGATGCCCGCCGGACTCCACCGGGTGCTGCCGAAGGTCGGTGCGCTGGTCGAGGGGCCGGCGTTCTACCCGTACCTGTCCGGCCGCGCGAACCTCTCCCGGTTCGACGCCGCCGACCCGACCACGGACTCCCGCACCCGGAAGGACCGCGTCGCACACGCGCTCGACCGCGTCGGGCTCTCGCACGCCGCGGACAAGAAGGCGCACGCCTACTCGCTCGGCATGAAGCAGCGCCTGGGCCTGGCGAACGCGCTGCTCACCCCGCGCGAGCTCCTGGTGCTCGACGAGCCGACGAACGGCCTGGACCCCCAGGGCACGCGGGAGGTCCGCAACCTCATCCGCTCCCTCGCCGACGACGGCACCACGGTCTTCGTGTCGAGCCACCTGCTCGCCGAGATCGAACAGGTCTGCACGCACGCCGCGGTCATGCGCACCGGCAGGATCGTCGCGCAGGGCACGCTCGACGACCTGCGCTCCGCGGGTGCGCGCACGGTGACGGTCCGCACGCCCGACCTCGGCCAGGCGAGCACCGTGCTGCTGCGCCTCGGGCTCGCGCCACGCCACGACGGCGGGGCGGACGTCCTGGTGGCGGACCTGCCCGCCGAGGTCCTCCCCGAGACCATCGCCGCCGAGCTCGTCCGGGCCGACGTCCGGATCCGCGGACTGGCCGTCGGTGGCGGCACGCTCGAGGACCTGTTCGTCGCCCTGACCGGAGAGGGATTCGATGTCGCAGCCTGACGCGGCCGTCGCACCGACCGCGCCCGCCGTCGAGCAGGAGCCCCGCCGAACCCGTCCGTTCGCGCTGCTCGGCTCCGAGCTCGCCCTCGTGTTCCGTCGTCGCCGCACCTGGGCGATGCTCGGGGCACTCGCACTCGTGCCGATCCTCATCGCCGTGGCAGTCCGCCTGACCACCGGCGGGGACTCCGGCGGCCCGGCGTTCCTCGGCGACATCACGAACAACGGGCTGTTCGTGTCGTTCACGGCGCTCACCGTGTCGATCCCGCTGTTCCTGCCGCTCACCGTCGGGGTGGTGGCCGGCGACACCGTCGCGGGTGAGGCAAGCCACGGCACCATCCGCTACCTGCTCGTCGCTCCCACCGGGCGCCTGCGGTTCATCCTCGTGAAGTACGTCGGCGCGGTCGCCTTCTGCCTGGCGGCGACGCTGGTCATCGTGCTCGTCGGTGCCGCGATCGGTGCGGCGCTGTTCCCGATCGGACCGGTCACGCTGCTCTCGGGCACGCAGGTCGACGGCTGGTCCTACGCCGGCCGGGCCCTCCTGCTGGCGCTCTACGTCACGCTGTCGATGCTCGGGCTGTCCGCGATCGGGCTCTTCGCGTCGTCGCTGACGAACGTGCCGGTGGGTGCGATGGCGTCGACCGTGGTGCTGGCCGGGGCGTCCCAGGTCCTCGACCAGCTCCCGCAGCTCGACTGGCTGCACCCGTTCCTGTTCTCGCACCAGTGGCTCGGGTTCGGCGACCTGCTGCGGGACCCGATCGCGTTCGACTCGTTCGGCAGCAACGCACTGCTGCAGCTCGGCTACGTGGCGGTCTTCGGCACCCTGGCCTACGGGCGCTTCGCCACGAAGGACGTCCTCAGCTAGGACGCCCTCGCGGCGCTGGCGCCGGCCCTAGGACGCCTCGGGGTGCGGCACGGCACGCGAGACGGGGTCGTGCAGGTCGCGGGACTTCTCGGACTTGTACCAGTGCAGGCGCGACCCGGTCTCCACCGGCTGCATGCCGACGACGACCTTGCCACGGGAGTGCATCTCGGCCAGGTCCTCGTACGCGTCGACGATGTACTCGAACGGGTAGTACCCGGAGATGATGAACTGCACCTTGTGCCGCTGCACGAGGTCGCCGAGCCGGGTCAGCATCTCCGCCGCCTCCTGGTCGTCACCGGGTGCCCGGAGGAACCGGATCTCCAGGTCGCGGCGCTGCTCGCTCGTGACGAACCGCTTGTCGCTGACGCCGAGGTCCGCCGCGAGGGCGACGTTCTCGTTGTGCTCCCGGTTGTCGATGAACGCCGTGACCGGGCGACCGTCGGCGATCTCGCGGATGCGGTCGAGCTCACCCTCGCCGTAGGACACCGGGAGGACGCCGATCTGCCGGAGGGCGTCGTGGTTGCGCGGGCTGCCGAGGCCGATGACCGTCGCACCGGTCTCCTTGGCGAGCTGGCACTCGATGTGCCCGACGCCGCCGGCGGCCGCGCTGATCACGACGGTGTCGTCCGGGCCGAGCTTGAGCGACCGGACGATGGAGAGCGCCGTGCACCCGGCCAGGTACAGGCTGCCGGCGACCTCGAACGTCATGGTCGAGGGCTTCTTCACCACGGCACCCCGCGGGACGGTCACCCAGGTCGCGTGTGACCCGCCGTGGGGCGCGTGGCCCATCACCTCGTCGTTGACGTGCAGGTCGCGGACCTCGGACCCGCGGGCCACCACGACGCCGGCGAAGTCCACGCCCTGGCGGGCCGGGAAGTCGAGGTCGACGAACTCCTTGAGCTTGCCTTCGCGGAGGAACCGCTCGATGTGGTTCAGACCGGCGACCGAGACCTCGACGACGACCTCGTCGGGTCCTGGCTTCGGTCGTTCGATGTCGACGAGCTGGACGACGTCGAAGTCGCCGTACCGGTCGTACTGCACAGCGTTGCCGTGTCGCATGGGGCACTCCTTCGTTTCCTTGCGCTCCGGCTTACACGAGAACCGGGCCGTCGTCCCGGACGCCCGGGGTCCTCACGGGCGCGCCGTACGTCCGTCGAGGACCCGCAGCGTCGGTCCGGCGTGCGTCGACCGCCCGCGGCCGACGCGGGTCAGCGCGCCCCGGCCACGTCGATGATCCGCGCCACCGAGGCCGCGTCGTGGTGCACCGCGATCGTGTCCGACGCCGGCACCGGCACCCGCACCGGCGTCGACCAGAGTGTGCCGTCCTCGGCGAGGTCCACGACGAGCGCTCCGGTGCCGACGTAGGCCGACTCCTCGCCGTACGGACCGATGACGTCGGTGTCGTTCGCGACGCCGGGCGCGACGAGCACCGGCACGCCACCGACCGAGCCCGCGGAGTGGTGGTGGTAGTGACCGGCGAGGACGACCCGCACGTCGCTCCCCCGCACCGCGTCGGCCAGGTCCCCGGGGTTCTGCAGCCGCAGGGTAGCGTGCAGGGCGGTCGGGGCCGGCAGCGGCGGGTGGTGCAGCACGACGACGGACCCGTGCGGCGCGGGGTCCCCGGCGAGCGCCGCGCTGAGGTGGTCGAGCGACTCGGCGCTGACCGCCCCGTACCCGGCGCCCGGCACGCTGGTGTCGACGGTGACGACCCGACGGCCGGCGACGACCGACTGTCCGCGGACCGGCATCGTCGGCGGCTGGTACTCGAGCGTGTGCATGAGCGGGGTGCCGCCCTCGCCCAGGACGTGCCCGTTCGCGAGCACCTGCCGGAAGCCCTCGCGCTGGTCGTGGTTGCCGGGCACGACCACGAGCGCGGCACCGTGGCGCGTGGCCCAGTCCCCCACCCGGTCACGCAGCGCCTGGTACGACGCCGGTGAACCGTCCTCGGACAGGTCGCCCGAGACGACGACGAGCCCGACGCCCTCGACCACGTCGAGCCGGTGCAGCAGGGTCTCGAGGGCCGCGGTGGTGTCGACCGTGCCCTGGTGGAGGGCGCCGTCGCCCGTCAGGTGGGTGTCGGACAGGTGCAGGATGCGGAGGGTTCCGAGAACGGGTGGCTGCATGGCGCCAACGCTAACCCCGGTGCCCGACGCCAGCCCGCGGTGCCCGACGCCAGCCCGCGCCCGACGGCAGCCGCTAGCGTGGTCGGGTGATCGACCTGCGTTCCGACACCGTGACCCGACCGACCCCCGAGATGCGCGCGGCGATGCTCGACGCCGAGGTCGGCGACGACGTCTACGGCGAGGACCCCGAGACGACCCGCCTGGAGCAGGACGTCGCCGCCCTGCTCGGACACCCCGCGGGGCTCTTCACCCCGTCCGGTTCGATGGCGAACCAGCTCGGGCTCCGGCTGCTCGTCGGTCCCGGGGAGGAGCTCGTCGCCGACGTACAGGCCCACGTGGTCCGTGCTGAGCTCGGGGCCGCCGCGGTCTTCTCCGGCATCACGACCCGCACCTGGGCGTCGGACCACGGCCGGCTCGTGGCCGATGCCGTGCGGGACATCGCCGAGCCGAACGCCGGCGCGTACTCGGTGTCGACGACGGCGATCGCCCTCGAGAACACGCACAACTTCGGCGGCGGGACGGTGCAGCCGCAGGACGAGGTGCTCGCCGTGCAGGCCTTCGCGCGCGAGCACGGCATCGCCCTGCACCTCGACGGCGCACGCCTGTGGAACGCGCACGTCGCCTCGGGTCGGCCGCTCTCCGAGCTCGCCGACGGCTTCGACACGGTCTCGGTGTGTCTGTCGAAGGGCCTCGGTGCGCCCGTCGGGTCGGTGCTCGTCGGGTCCACCGAGCACATCGCCGCCGCGCGGCTCTGGCGGAAGCGGTACGGCGGCGGCATGCGGCAGACGGGCATGCTGGCGGCCGCCGGTCGTTTCGCCCTGCGCAACAACGTCGAGCGGCTCGCCGACGACCACGCGAACGCGCGGGTGCTCGCCGACGCGCTCGGGGTCGACCCCGCGACGGTCGACACGAACATCGTCTTCGCCGAGGTCGCCGACCCGGGGGCGTTCGTCGCCGAGGCCGCTGCGCGGGGTGTGCGGCTGATGCAGCTGGGCCGGACGAAGGTCCGTGTGGTCACGCACCTCGACGTCACCCGCGAGGACACCGAGCGCGCCGCGGAGGCCCTCACCACCATCGCGCGGTGATGACTGGTCTGCGCACTGCCCTTGCGCACTTCTGATCGGTTGACGTACCTTCACACCAGAATCACGCAGGACCGCCGCGATCAGGGGTCGCGGTGTCCAGGTCCACGCGTGGCCGAGAGAGGGACTCCTCCATGCTCCACCACCGCATCGTCGCGGGGGCTGTCGCAGCCGCTGCCGCTCTGACACTCGCCGTCCCGACCGCCGCCTCCGCGGCGACCGCGACGCACCGCGCACCGTCGCACTCGTCGACGGTCTCCTACACGGCGAGCAACGCCGTGATCCCGAACCCGGAGCGTGGCTTCGACCACACCACGGCGACGCACTACCGCGCCGACGGCACCGGCTACACGCCGCTCGACCTCGCGACGCTGCGCTCGTACCGCGCCGACGGCGTCACGCAGATCGTCCGGGTGTTCTACATGGAGAAGTTCGTCGACCAGGCCCGGCTCGACCCGGCGTGGCTGAAGCTCGTGCAGCGGGACTACGACACCGCACGCCAGGCCGGCGTCGGGGTCATCACCCGCTTCGCCTACGTCCAGGGCGGCGACTACCCGTACACGGCACCGTACGGCGACGCCGACCTGCCGACCGTCCTCGGGCACATCAAGCAGCTCACGCCGCTCCTCCGCCGCAACGCCGACGTCATCCCGACCCTGCAGGAGGGCTTCATCGGCCTCTGGGGCGAGGGCTACTACACCGACCACTTCGCCAGCGACCCGTCGAACCCCGGCGTCCTGACCGAGGCCGACCAGGCTGCACGCCGTCAGGTGCTGCGGGCCGAACTCGCCGCACTGCCGGGGAGCCGCTCGGTGCAGGTCCGCACCATGGCCACGAAGCAGGCAGCGCTCGGTCTGCCGTCCGGCACAGCCGGTGCACTCACGCCGGCCCAGGCACACGACGGCTCGGCCAAGTCGCGCGTCGGCCACCACAACGACTGCTTCCTTGCGTCCCCCGACGACTTCGGCACGTTCCTGTCCGACCCGCTCTCGCTCGACCAGGACTACCTGGCAGCGGACTCGCGGTACGTGCCCGTCGGCGGCGAGACCTGCACGGTGAACCCGCCGCGGTCCGAGTTCCCGTCCGCTTCCGCCGAGATGGCGAAGTACCACTACAGCTACCTCAACCTGGACTACAACCAGGACGTGCTCGCCACGTGGGGTGACGCAGGGATGACCGAGACCGCCAAGCGTCTGGGCTACCGCTTCACCATGACGAAGAGCACGGTCACCACCGGCCGCACGCCGTCCGTCTCGGTCTCCGTCCGCAACGACGGCTGGGCCGCGCCGTACAACGCCCGCCCGGTGCAGGTCGTCCTGACCAACGGCAAGCGGACCGTCTCCGTGCCGGTGCGCACGGACGTCCGCTCCTGGCAGCCCGGCACGACGGTCACCGTCTCGGCACCGCTCCGCGGCCTGCCGAAGGGCACCTGGTCCCTCGCGTTGGCCATGCCGGCAGCCGAGCGCAGCACCGCCGGCAACCCGGACTTCGCGGTCCAGACCGCGAACGTCGGCACCTGGGACGCGAAGACGGGTCGGAACCAGCTCGACCAGACCGTCACCGTCGGTCACTGAGCGGACCCCACCGGACTGGAGGCGCGCCTCCAGTCCGGTGGGACCGTCCCGCCACCGGAGCGGGACCGGACCGCCGACCGGGGGGACAACCCCACCCCGAAGCGGGTGAGGACCGCATTCCACCGGTCGCATGTCGGTTCGAGGATGGTCTCATGACCACGAACGCATCCTCCGCCACCACCCGTTCCGAGCGCTCCGCCCTGACCTCCGGGCTCGCCGTCCTCGGGATGGGCCTCATCGTCGCCACCCTCACCGGGTGCAGCCTGCTGGAGCCGTACCAGAAGGAACAGCAGCAGCACTACGACACGTACTCCGACGCCCCGTCGAAGGCGGACTCGGAGGACCTCGCCTGGTTCATGCCGGCCTGGGTCCCCGAGGACGCGACGGACATCGACGTCCGGCTCGACACCGAGGAGCCCGGGTACGTCATCGCCTTCGACTCCGCCTCGGGCGTCGACACCGCGGCCTGCACGCCCCTCGACGGGCCCCACGGCGGCCCCGCGATGTCCGCCGGGTTCCTGCCCGACAGCCTGCCCACGACCGGGCTGCTCACGTGCGGCGACGGCCGCGCCACCGCCGAGGTCGACGGCCGCTGGTACGGGTGGACCACGAAGGAGCCGGTCGCGGCCGACACGAACGACACCCTGCGGACCGACTGACGACCCGCTGGACCCGCCAACTGCCAGGATGACCGCATGACGGTGAGTGTTCGGGAGGTCGCAGCACTCGCCGGTGTGTCCCTCGGCACGGTGTCGAACGTGCTGAACCGTCCCGAGAAGGTCGCCCCCGGCACCGTCCTCCGGGTGCAGAACGCCATCGCCGAACTCGGCTTCGTGCGGAACGACTCCGCCCGACAGCTCCGCGCCGGGCGGAGCTCCACGGTCGGGCTCATCGTGCTCGACGGTGGCAACCCGTTCTTCACCGACGTCGCCCGCGGCGCCGAGGACGCCGCGCTGTCGAAGGGCCTCGCCGTCCTCATCGGCAACTCGGACGAGTCCACCGATCGCGAACGCACCTACGTCGACCTGTTCGAGGAACGCCGCGTCGCCGGGCTGCTCATCTCCCCCGCGGGCGACGACCTGTCCCGGCTCGCACGGCTCCGCGACCAGGGCACCGTCGTCGTGCTCGTCGACCGCCGGGCCGACGACGCGTCGTTCGCCTCCGTGTCCGTCGACGACGTCGCAGGCGGTCGGATCGCGGTCGAACACCTGCTCGCGATCGGTCGACGCCGGATCGCGTACGTCGGTGGCCCGTTCGGCATCCGGCAGGTCGTCGACCGGCACGCGGGAGCCCTCGCGGCGACCACCGCCGCGGGCGCGTCCCTCGAGGTGCTGCCGACGACGTCCCTGTCCGTGCTCGAGGGCCGCCGTGTCGGCGAGGAGCTCCAGCGCCGACCCGCGTCCGAGCGCCCCGACGCCGTCTTCGCGGCGAACGACCTGGTCGCCGTGGGGCTCGAGCAGGCCTTCGTCATGCGCGGCTCCGTCGCCGTGCCGGACGAGATCGCCATCGTCGGCTACGACGACATCGCGTTCGCCGAGGCCGCCGTCGTGCCCCTGACCTCGGTCCGGCAGCCGGCGCAGGACCTGGGCCGCCGGGCGATCGAGCTGCTGGTGCGGCAGGTCGACCAGGGGCAGGACGTCGAGCTCGAACAGGTCGAGTTCACGCCGGAGCTCGTCGTGCGGCAGTCCACCGTCCGCTGACCGGCTGCACCCGCGCCGCCGGCCTGCGCCCGAGCCGCCGGTCTGTGCTGCGCGCTCCGTCTACGATCGTGGGATGGCCCAGTCCCCGCGTCGTGACGGGCCACCGAGCGTCCACCACGTCGCCGCTCGAGCCGGGGTCTCGCTCGCCACGGTCTCCAACGTGCTGAACCACCCGGAGCGCGTCCGACCAGCCACCGCCGAGCGGGTCCAGACCGCGATCGCCGAGCTCGGGTACACGCCGAACCGCAACGCCCGGGCCCTCGTCGCCGGCAGCAGCCGCGCGATCGGCCTCGTCGTCATGTCGCTCCGCAACTCCCTGTTCAGCGACATGGTCAGCGGTGCCCAGCTCGCCGCCCGCGCGCAGGACCGCACCCTGCTCATCACGAGCAGCGAGGACGACCTCCGCGCCCAGGGCGACCACCTCGCGTCGCTCGAGAGCTCCCGCGTCTCGGGGATCCTGCTCGCCACGATGACCGAGTCCCGGGACCAGGTCGAACTCACCCGCCGCCACGGCCGGCCCGTCGTCTACGTCAACTACGAGCCGTCCGAGGTCGACGCCTGCTCGGTCGTCGTGGACAACGAACAGGCGGGCTTCATCGCCACCGAGCACCTCATCGCCCAGGGGTGTCGACGCATCGGGTTCGTCAGCGCCCGGCTCGACCTGCAACCGGTGCACCGGCGTCGGGCCGGGGTCCTCCGCGCCGTCGCCGCCCACCCCGGGGTGGCCCTGGTCGACGTCGACGCCGGGGACATCGACCCGCCGGGCGGCACCGACGCCGGAGCCCGGATCGCGCGGATGCCCGCCGACGAACGGCCCGACGGGGTCCTCGGGGTGACCGACCTGCTCGCCATGGCGGTCGTGACGGAGCTCCGAGCCGCGGGCATCCGGGTCCCCGAGGACATCCCGGTGTCCGGGTGCGACCACAACTCGATCGCCTGGGGTGGTGCGGTACCGCTCACCTCGGTGACGATGCACGGGGCCGAGATGGGGGCAGCGGCCGTGGAGCTGCTCCTCGCCGAGCTCACCGACGCACCCGACACGCACGTGCACCGGACCGTGGTGATCGGCAGCGAGCTGGTCCCCCGCGAGAGCACCATCGGACGCTCGGCTGCGGCGGCGGCTGCCCGGGCGGCGGCCTGCGCCCCGAGCGACCTGCGGCGCACGGAGCCCTGACCGCGGCTTCCCGGCGGGGTCCCGTGCGCGTTCCTTCCCATGGCGCCCGCGATGGGAAGCGGTGCGCCGTGCCCGATCCGAGCGTTCCTTCCCACATCCCTCGCGATGGGAAGCGGTTCCGCGCGTTGGTGGTGGGAACGAACGACTCGCTCAGCACGATCCGACCTCCGACGCGGGATCCGACCCACCACGCGTGGTTCGACCAGCCGCAACACCCACACCACCACCACCACCACCGATCTCCCTCGACCGATTGACACGCTTCAATCCTCGTGGTTCCATTCCGATTGAAACGTTCTAACAGCACCAGCCAGGCACCGCGACGATGCGGTGTCGGGTCCGTTCCACCCGGGTGTCCCACCATCCGGGCCCTTACGAGGAGGTAAGGATGTCAGCTCGTTCCCTGACCACCCGGCTGCTCGCCATCGGCGGCGCCACGGTCCTCATCGGCGGTCTCGCCGGCTGTTCGTCCGGCGGCTCGGCCGACACCGGCGGCGGCGGCGACGTCGAGATCACCTACCAGGCGGACAACTCCCCGGCGACCGCCGCCACCGCGAAGCCGCTCATCGCCGCGTTCGAGAAGGCGAACCCGGGCGTCACCGTCAAGTTCGACACCCGACCGCAGGGCACCGAGGGCGACAACCTCGTGAAGACCCAGCTGTCGACGGGCGAGATGGCCGACGTCTTCAACTACAACTCCGGGTCGCTGATGCAGGCGCTCAACCCGGACAACACCCTCGTGGACCTGTCCGACCAGAGCTGGACGAAGGACGTCGACGAGCAGTTCACGAAGGTCGTCAGCACGGACAAGGGCGTGTACGGCGCCCCGATCGGCACCAGCTTCGGCGGCGCGGTCATGTACAACAAGAAGGTCTACGCCGACCTCGGGCTGAAGGTCCCCACCACGTGGGACGAGTTCATCAGCAACAGCGAGGCGATCAAGGACGCCGGCACGGTCACCCCGGTCATCCAGACCTACGGCGACACCTGGACCAGCCAGCTGTTCGTGCTCGGCGACTTCGCCAACATCACGGCGCAGCAGGCCAACTGGGCGTCGAAGTACACCGCCAACAAGGAGTCCTACGCGAAGGACCCGGCCTTGGCGGGCTTCGACCACCTCGCCGAGGTCAAGGACAAGGGCCTGCTGAACCAGGACTTCGCCTCGGCCACCCAGGCGAACGGCCTGAAGATGCTCGCCGACGGCACCGGGGCGCAGTACCCGATGCTGACGAACGCGATCTCGACGCTGCAGCAGGACAGCCCTGACGCAGTCGACGACATCGGCGCCTTCGCCCTGCCGGCCGAGGACGCCGACGACACCACCCTGACGATCTGGGAGCCGAACGGCCTGTACATCCCGAAGACGACCGAGGGCGACAAGCTGGCGGCGGCGAAGAAGTTCATCGCCTTCGTCAACTCGTCGAAGGGCTGCGCGATCCAGAACGACACCGGGACGCCCGGTGGCCCGTACGTCATCTCGACGTGCACCCTGCCGGACGACGTGCCGCCGATGCTCGGTGACCTCCAGCAGTACATCGACGACAGCAAGGCCACGCCGGCCCTCGAGTTCCTCTCCCCCATCAAGGGCCCGAACCTCGAGAAGATCTGCGTGCAGGTCGGTTCCGGCATCTCGACCGCGGCCGTCGGCGCGAAGCAGTACGACCAGGACGTCGTGCAGCAGGCCCAGCAGCTCGGCATCAAGGGCTGGTGAGGACGTGACCGCGACGCTCACGACGGCGGTGGCCCCGCCGCAGACGACGAAGGCAGGACCGGGTCCGGCCCGCAGCAGGATGCGCTCGTTCTACCCCGCGTGGTTCTTCATCCCCGCGATCGCGCTGTACGTCGTGTTCTTCGCGGTCCCGACGTTCGCCGGTTTCTGGTTCGCCCTGACGCGCTGGACGCTGTTCGACCAGACCTTCATCGGCTTCGACAACTTCGTCCGGTTCTTCCAGGACCCGCAGCTCGTCTCCGGGTTCGTGCACACGTTCGAGTACGGCTTCGTGACGAGCGCGGCGAAGGTGGTCCTCGGACTCGCCCTCGCCCTGCTCCTCACGTCCCCGGTGCTCGGGCGCGGCTACCTCCGGGCGGTCGTCTTCTTCCCGGTGCTCGTGTCGACGATCGGCATCGGCATCACGTTCAAGGCCCTGCTCGACCCCTTCCACGGGATCGTCAACGGGATCCTCGGTTCGGTCGGCCTCCCCACGCCCGGGTGGCTGACCGACCCGGCCCTCGCCCTCTGGAGCGTCGCCGCGGTCGACGTGTGGAAGGGCGTCGGCATCGCGACGCTCATCTTCATCGCGGGCATCGTCGCGATCCCGCAGGAGTACTTCGAGGCCGCGCGCGTCGACGGTGCGAGCGCGTGGACCATCTTCAGGAACATCACCCTGCCGTTGTCCCGGCCGGCGATGGGCACCGTCATCATCCTGTCGCTCATCGGCGGCCTGCGGTCCTTCGACCTCATCTGGGCGATGACCGGCGGCGGCCCCGGCTTCACGAGCGACGTGATCGCGAGTGTGATCTACAAGCAGTACCAGGCGGGCTTCTACGGCCTGTCGACCGCCGGCAACGTCGTGCTCTTCGTCGTCGTCACCGCGATCATGGTGCCGGTCTCGTGGCTGCTGAACCGCAAGGAGCCGGAACTGTGAGCGCCGTCACCGCGTCCCGCCCGGCCACGCCAGCGCGCCGCCGCCACCCCGGCACCGTCCGTCGGTGGGTGATCGGCGTCGTCGCCATCGTGGTGTCGTTCGTCGTGTTCCTGGTGCCGTTCGTCTTCGTGCTGCTGCAGGCGGCGAAGTCCCCGGCCGAGGCGAACCAGCTCGGCTTCACCCTGCCGACCGACTGGCAGCTGTGGCAGAACCTGCGGGCGGTGTTCCAGAGCGGCGAGTCCGGCATCGTCCGGGCGTTCGTGAACAGCGCCGTGCTGACCGTCGGCAGCGTGCTCATCATGGTGGTCTTCTCCGCCATGGTCGGCTACGTGCTGCAGCGTCGTCCGGGCCGGTGGAACGGGCTGATCAACTTCTTCGTGCTCGCCGGGCTCATCGTCCCGCCCGCGATCGTCCCGACGATCTGGGTGCTGCAGGGGCTCAACCTGTTCAAGACGATGGGCGGCATGATCCTCATCGAGGCCACGTTCGGCCTGTCGTTCTGCATCCTGCTCTTCCGGGCGTTCGTCGCGACGATCCCGAAGGAGCTCGACGAGGCCGCCGTGCTCGACGGCACCGGTCCGATCCGCCTGTTCTTCGGGGTCGTCCTGCCGCTGCTCAAGCCGGTCATCATCACGGTCGTGCTCGTGCAGTCCGTCGCCGTGTTCAACGACTTCGCGAACCCGCTGTACTTCCTCCCCGGGTCCGAGAACGCCACGGTCCAGCAGACGCTCTACGCGTTCCAGAGCCAGTCCGTCAGCCAGTTGAACCTGCTGTTCACCGACGTGCTGCTCATCACGATCCCGCCGCTCGTCCTCTACGTCTTCTTCCAACGCCAGATCGTCGCCGGCATGACCAGCGGCGCCGTCAAGGGCTGACGCCCACCCCGGCCAGGAGGACCGCCCCGCCCCGCGCGGGTCGGCCCACCACCGCCAGCCACACGGACACACCGACCCACCGACCCCACGACGCGGCCGTCGACGACGACGACCGCCGGAAGGACACCATGACCACCTGGACCGCACCCTTCATCGCGGCCGACGACGACGCCGCCTTCGGCAGCGCGCCGATCCTTCGTCGGGAGTTCACCCTCGACGCGGGCCACGGCGCCGTGACCGCGGCGACCCTCGACGTCAGCGCCCTCGGCGTCGTCGAGGCCTGGCTCGGCGGCACCCGCGTCTCGGACCACCTGCTCGAACCCGGGTGGACGAGCTACGAGTGGCGCATCCGCGTCGTCTCGCACGACGTCACCGAGCACCTGACCACGACACGGGGCAGCGCCACCGTGCTCGCCCTGGTCCTCGGTCGCGGCTGGGCAGCCGGTCGGCTCGCCTGGGGTGGTGGTGGCGGCTGGTACACGGACGAGCGCGCCGGCTTCGCCGAACTGCACGTCACCTTCGCTGACGGCCACGAGCAGACCATCGCGACGGACACCGACTGGCAGGCGCTGCCGAGCCCGATCACGGACGACCAGCTCTACGACGGCCAGGACGTCGACGCCCGGGTCGACGACACCACGTGGAAGCACCCGGGGCAGCTCGAGCACGCGGCCAGCGTCCACACCGTGTCGATCGGCGACCGTGAGCTCGTCGCCGACACCGTGCCGCCCGTCCGGCCCCTCGCGGAGATCGCCCCGGTCGACGTCTGGACGAGCCCGTCCGGCGCCACGCTCGTCGACTTCGGCGTGAACCTGGTCGGCTGGGTCCGGGTCACGGCATCGGGCCCCGCCGGCACGGTCCTGACGCTCCGGCACGCCGAGGTGCTCGAGCACGACGAGCTCGGCACCCGCCCCCTGCGCACGGCGAAGGCGACGGACCACGTCACCCTGAGCGGCAGCGGCGCCGAGGCCCCCGACGTGTTCGAGCCCCGCTTCACCTTCCACGGGTTCCGGTACGCCGAGGTCGACGGGTGGCCGGGCTCGCTCGACGACCTCCGCACGGCCGTCACCGCCGTGCAGGTCGGCAGCGACCTGACCCGCACCGGCACGTTCACGTCGAGCCACGACCTGCTCAACACCTTCCACGAGAACGTCGTGCGGGGCATGCAGGGCAACTTCCTCAGCGTCCCGACGGACTGCCCGCAGCGCGACGAGCGACTCGGGTGGACGGGCGACATCGCCGCGTTCGCCCCGACGGCGTCGTACCTGTTCGACACCCGGGCGTTCCTCGGCGACTGGCTGCGGGACGTGTGGCTCGAGCAGCAGCACGCCGACGGGGTCATCCCGTTCGTCGTGCCGGACGTGCTCAAGTACTCCCCCGCCGAGGACTTCGGCGTCCCGGACGCCACCGCGATCTGGTCGGACGCCGGGGTCTGGGTGCCGTGGACGCTGTACCAGGCGTACGGCGACACCGCGGTGCTCGAGGAGCAGTTCGACTCGATGACCGCGCACCTCCGCCGGATCCGCGACCACCTCTCGCCGCAGGGGCTCTGGGACACGGTCTTCCAGTTCGGTGACTGGCTCGACCCCGACGCCCCGCCGGAGGACGCCGCGAAGGCGAAGGCCGACCCCGGCGTCGTCGCGACGGTCTGCGCGTTCCGGTCGGCGACCCTCGTCGCGGAGGCGGGCGCCCTGCTCCCCGGCCGCGAGGCGGAGGCGAACGAGGCCCGGGAGATGGCTGCGAGCCTCCAGGCCGCGTTCCGGGAGCACTACGTGACGGACGGCCGGATCAGGTCGGACTGCACCACGGTCTACGCGCTGGCGATCGTGTTCGGGATCCTCTCGGACGAGGACACCCGTGCGGCGGGCGACCGGCTCGCCGAGCTGGCGGCCGAGTCCGGGTACCGGATCTCGACGGGCTTCGCGGGGACGCCCTTCATCACGGACGCGCTGACGCAGACCGGGCACCTCGACGACGCGTACCGGCTGCTGCTGCAGACGGAGTGCCCGTCGTGGCTCTACCCGGTGACGATGGGCGCGACGACGGTGTGGGAGCGCTGGGACTCGATGCTGCCCGACGGCACGATCAACCCGGGCGAGATGACCTCGTTCAACCACTACGCACTCGGTGCCGTGGCGGACTGGATGCACCGGGTGGTCGGTGGCCTCGCGCCGCTGACGCCCGGGTACGAGACGGTGCTCGTCGCGCCGCAGCCCGGTGGTGGGCTGACGTGGGCGGAGACGACGCTCGACACCGTGCACGGGCACGTCGCCGTGCGGTGGGAGCTGGACGACGAGGCACTCCTGGTGCGGGTGACCGTGCCGGAGGGCGTCACCGCGGTGGTGCGTCTGCCCGGGCTCGAGGAGCAGCGCCTGACCGGCGGCACGCACGAGCTGCGGGCGCCGGCGGCGGTCCCGGTGCCCTGATGTCCCGGCCGCAGCAGCACGAACCACTCGCACACGAGGAAGTGACACGATGACATCCACCCCGAGCTTCGCCGGCATCGCCGACCAACTGACACGCCAGCAGATCGAACTGCCGTCATGGGCCTTCGGCAACTCCGGCACCCGCTTCAAGGTGTTCACCACGCCGGGCACCCCGCGGGACCCGTACGAGAAGATCGCCGACGCCGCCCAGGTGCACCGGTACACCGGGCTCGCCCCGACGGTCGCGCTGCACATCCCGTGGGACCTCGTCGACGACTTCGCCGACCTGCGCCGTCACGCCGAGGAGCACGGCGTGCGGCTCGGGACGATCAACTCGAACACGTTCCAGGACGACGACTACAAGTTCGGCGCGCTGACCCACACGGACGCCGTCGTCCGGCAGAAGGCCATCGACCACCACCTGCGCTGCATCGACGTGATGGACGCCACCGGCAGCCGCGACCTGAAGATCTGGCTCGCGGAGGGGTCGAACTACCCCGGCCAGGCCGACATGCGCGAACGCCAGGACCGCCTGCACGAGTCGCTCAGCACGATCTACGACCGGCTCGGCGACGACCAGCGCCTGGTGCTCGAGTACAAGTTCTTCGAGCCGGCGTTCTACCACACGGACGTGCCGGACTGGGGCACCAGCTACGTGCAGACGAGCGCCCTCGGCCCGAAGGCGATGGTCTGCCTCGACACCGGGCACCACGCCCCCGGCACGAACATCGAGTTCATCGTCATGCAGCTGCTGCGCCTCGGGAAGCTCGGGAGCTTCGACTTCAACTCGCGCTTCTACGCCGACGACGACCTGATCGTGGGCGCCGCCGACCCGTTCCAGCTCTTCCGCATCCTGGTCGAGGTCATCCGTGGCGGCGGGTACGACAACGCCGACGTCGCGTTCATGCTCGACCAGTGCCACAACGTCGAGGACAAGATCCCCGGCCAGATCCGGTCGGTGCTGAACGTGCAGGAGATGACGGCACGCGCGCTGCTCCTGGACCGCGTGGCCCTGACCGCGGCCCAGGAGGCCCACGACGTGCTCGGTGCGAACGAGGTCTTCATGGACGCGTTCCAGACCGACGTCCGGAAGGACCTGGCGGCCTGGCGCGAGTCGCGCGGCCTGCCGGCGAACCCGATGCGCGCCTACCTCGACTCCGGCTACCAGCAGTCCATCGCGACCGACCGCGTCGGTGGCGTCCAGGCCGGTTGGGGTGCGTAGGGACATGCCGATCAACGACCTGGAGGCACGGGTGGACCCCGCAGCGCACGGCACCGACGCAGACGCGACGGTCGCGGCACTCGTCGCGCGCTCGAACGCGCTCGGCTCCGACCCGCGCATCACCAACTACGCCGGCGGGAACACGTCGGCCACGGGCACCGACACCGACCCCGTCACGGGCGAGCCGGTGGACCTGCTCTGGGTCAAGGGCTCCGGGGGCGACCTCGGCACCCTCACCCCGGCGGGCCTCGCCGTGCTGCGACTCGACCGGGTCCGGGCGCTGCAGCACGTCTACCCGGGCGTCGAGCGCGAGGACGAGATGGTCGCCGCGTTCGACCACTGCCTGTTCGGGAAGGGCGGCGCAGCCCCGTCGATCGACACCGCGATGCACGCCCTCGTGCGCGCCCCGCACGTCGACCACCTGCACCCGGACGCCGGCATCGCGATCGCCACCGCGGCGGACGGCCCGGCCCTGACCGAGCGCATCTTCGGCGAGAAGGTCGTCTGGGTGCCGTGGCGTCGTCCGGGGTTCCAGCTCGGGCTCGACATCGCCGCCGTCGAGCGGGACCACCCCGAGGCGATCGGCACGGTCCTCGGCGGCCACGGCATCACGGCGTGGGGCGACACGAGCGACGAGGCCGAGGCGAACTCCCGCTGGATCATCGACACCGCCGAGCGGTACATCGCCGCGAACGGGCGACCCGAGCCGTTCGGCCCCGTGCGCCCCGGGTACCAGGCCCTGCCGACCGAGGAGCGCCGGGCACGTGCCGCTGCCCTCGCCCCGACGATCCGTGGCATCGCGGGGCACGAAAAGCCGGTCGTCGGGCACTTCACCGACACGGACGTCGTCCTCGACTTCCTGGCGTCGGCCAGGGCGGAGGAGCTCGCCGCCCTCGGCACGAGCTGCCCGGACCACTTCCTGCGCACGAAGGTGAAGCCGCTCGTCCTCGACCTGCCCGCGAGCGCGACGGTGGAGGACGCGATCGGGCGCCTGCACGAACTCCACGAGCAGTACCGCGCGGACTACCAGGCGTACTACGACCGACACGCTGACGAGGACTCCCCCGCCATCCGCGGCGCCGACCCGCTCATCGTGCTGGTGCCGGGAGTGGGGATGTTCTCCTACGGCAGGGACGCCCAGACCGCCCGGGTCGCCGGCGAGTTCTACACGAACGCCGTCAACGTGATGCGTGGCGCCGAGTCGCTGAGCACCTACGCCCCGATCGACGAGGCGGAGAAGTTCCGCATCGAGTACTGGGCGCTCGAGGAGGCCAAGCTCCAGCGGATGCCCGCCCCGAAGGTGCTCGCGACGCGCATCGCCCTGGTGACCGGGGCCGCGTCGGGCATCGGCAAGGCCATCGCGACGCGCCTGGCGGCCGACGGTGCCGCGGTCGTCATCGCGGACCTCGACCTCGGGAAGGCCCAGGCCGCCGCCGCCGAGATCGGCGACACGGACCGAGCGATCGGCATCGCCGCCGACGTCACGAGCGCCGCGGCCGTCGAGCGGGCGGTCCAGGAGACGCTGCTGCACTTCGGCGGCCTGGACCTCGTCGTGAACAACGCCGGGCTCTCGCTGTCCAAGAGCCTCCTCGAGACCACCGAACAGGACTGGGACCTGCAGCACGACGTCATGGCGAAGGGCTCGTTCCTGGTGTCGAAGGCGGCCGCCAAGGTGCTCATCGAACAGGGGCTCGGCGGCGACATCGTGTACATCTCGTCGAAGAACTCCGTGTTCGCGGGACCGAACAACATCGCGTACTCCGCCACGAAGGCCGACCAGGCGCACCAGGTCCGGCTCCTCGCGGCCGAACTCGGCCAACACGGGGTCCGCGTGAACGGCATCAACCCCGACGGGGTCGTCCGTGGCTCCGGCATCTTCGCGAGCGGCTGGGGCGCGAACCGTGCGGCGACGTACGGCATCGACGAGCAGGACCTCGGCGCGTTCTACGCGCAGCGCACGATCCTCAAGCGGGAGGTCGTGCCCGAGAACGTCGCGAACGCCGTCGCGGCGATCTGCACGTCGGACTTCTCGCACACCACCGGGCTGCACGTGCCCGTCGACGCCGGCGTGGCCGCCGCGTTCCTCCGGTGACGTGGTGACCACGGGCGGCAGCGTCGCGGCGGTGGACCTCGGCGCGACGAGCGGGCGGGTGGTGGTCGGGCACGTGGACGCTGACGGGGTCCGGATGGAGCAGGTCGCCCGGTTCCCGAACGGCCCCGTCACCCGCACCGAGGACGGCCGTGACTCGCTGCACTGGGACGTCGACGAGCTCGAGCGCCAGGTGCTCGACGGGCTCCGCGTCGCGTTCGGACGCCACCCGGGCGTCGCCAGCATCGGGATCGACTCGTGGGCGGTCGACTACGGCCTGCTCCGCGACGGACGGCTGCTCGGACCACC
Organism: Curtobacterium sp. VKM Ac-1395; assembly: GCF_015350975.1. Classification (GTDB taxonomy): domain Bacteria; phylum Actinomycetota; class Actinomycetes; order Actinomycetales; family Microbacteriaceae; genus Curtobacterium. Next base: position 389,139 of record NZ_JADKRX010000004.1, on the reverse strand, counting down.
CGTGCACTACCGCGACGACCGGCACGAGCGCGGCGTCGGGATCGTGCACGACCGGATCGGCGCTGCCGAGCTCTACGCCAGGAACGGCCTGCAGCACCTGCCGTTCAACACGCTGTTCCAGCTCGCGGCCGACCCAGCGCGCGGCCGTGCCGACCGAGCGCTCCTGATCCCCGACCTGTTCGGCTCCCGGCTCACCGGGGTCGAGGCCGCCGAGCGCACCAACGCCTCGACGACCGGTCTGCTGAACGCGACCACGCGCGACTGGGACCCGACCCTGCTGGCCGCGGCGAGCCTCCCGTCCGGGTTCCTGGCCCCGCTCCGTGACCCGGGTGACCGGCTCGGCCCCCTGCTGCCGTCCGTGGCGGCCGCCGTCGGCACCGGGACCGGTCGACACGCTGCCCACGTCACGCTCGTCGGCTCGCACGACACCGCGAGCGCGGTCGTCGCGGTCCCCGCGACCGACGACGACGTGGCCTACATCTCCTCCGGCACGTGGTCGCTCGTCGGCGTCGAGCTCGACGCGCCGGTCCTCATGGAGGCGGCCCGGGCGGCGAACTGCACGAACGAGGGCGGCGTCGACGGCCGGGTCCGGTTCCTGAAGAACGTGTCCGGCCTGTGGCTGCTGTCCGAGAGCGTCCGGACCTGGGAGCGGGACGGCTCCACGATCGACCTGGAGGCCCTGCTCGCCGCCGCCGCGGCCGTCGCCACCCCGGTCCCCGTCTTCGACCCGGCGGATGCGTCGTTCACGCCGCCGGGCGACATGCCGGCGCGGATCGCCGCCTGGTGCGCCGACCACGGGCTCCGGGCTCCCGTGGGCCGTGCCGAGGTCGTCCGGTCGATCCTGGAGTCCCTCGCGGCGGCGTACGCCGACACCCTGCGGACGATCAGCGCGGTCACGGGGAAGGACGTCCGGCAGGTGCACGTCGTCGGCGGTGGCTCGCAGAACCGCCTGCTCTGCCAGCTGACGGCCGACCGGACGGGCCTGCCCGTCCTGGCCGGACCCGTGGAGGCCACGGCACTCGGCAACGTCCTGGTCCAGGCGCGGGCCGTCGGGCTCGCCGGCCTGGGCGGAGCGTCGCTCGAAGCACTCCGAGCGGTGGTCGCCCGGACCGTCGAACCCGTCCGGTACAGTCCGCGACCAGGGCACCCAGCACATCGACCCACCACGAGACAGAGGACGTCCGCATGACCTCGACCGACGACCAGCACCGCGTCGACCCCGCGACCGGGGCACCGGCAGCGACTCCGGGCACACCGTCGAGCGCGCGGACCCCGATGAAGCGGCAGCTGCCGACCATCCGCGACCTCGCGCCGCTCATGCAGTTCCGGAAGCCGGACCTCAACGCCCGCCGCCGCCGGCTCGAGAACGCCCTGACGATCTGGGACCTCCGGGCGATCGCGGAGCGGCGGACCCCGCGGGCCGCGTTCGACTACACGGAGGGCGCCGCCGAGGCCGAGATCTCCCTGGCACGAGCGCGGCAGGCGTTCGAGGACATCGAGTTCACGCCGGCGGTGCTGCGGGACGTGTCGACGGTGCGCACCGACTGGGACGTGCTCGGCGCTCCGGTGGCGTACCCGTTCGGCATCGCCCCCACCGGCTTCACGCGGATGATGCAGACCGAGGGCGAGCGCGCCGGTGCCCGGGCAGCCGGCCGCGCGGGCATCCCGTTCGCCCTGTCCACGATGGGCACCACCGCGATCGAGGACGTCCGCGACGCCAACCCCCACGGACGCAACTGGTTCCAGCTGTACATGTGGAAGGACCGCGAGAAGTCGATGGCGCTGGTGTCGCGCGCCGAGGCCGCCGGGTTCGACACGCTCCTCGTCACCGTCGACGTGCCCGTCGCGGGAGCGCGGCTCCGCGACAAGCGCAACGGGTTCTCGATCCCGCCGCAGCTCGGCGTGAAGACCATCGTCAACGCCATCCCGCGCCCGTGGTGGTGGTTCGACTTCCTGACGACCGAGCCGCTGGCGTTCGCCTCGCTCGACCGCTGGTCCGGCACCGTCGGGGAGCTCCTCGACCACATGTTCGACCCGACCGTCACCTACGAGGACCTCGCGTGGATCCGCACGCAGTGGAAGGGCAGGATCGTCGTGAAGGGCGTGCAGTCCCTGGCGGACGCCAAGCGCCTGGCCGCGATGGGCGTCGACGGCATCACCCTGTCGAACCACGGCGGACGCCAGCTCGACCGCGCGCCGGTCCCGTTCCACCTGCTGCCCGCCGTGGTCAAGGAGGTCGGCATGGACACCGAGGTGCACCTCGACACGGGCATCATGTCCGGCGCGGACATCGTCGCCGCCGTCGCGCTCGGCGCCCGGTACACGATGGTCGGTCGGGCGTACCTCTACGGCCTGATGGCCGGGGGCGAGGCCGGCGTCGACCGGATGATCCAGATCCTGTCCGAGCAGATCGAGCGGACCATGCGCCTGCTCGGCGTCGCGTCCCTGGAGGAGCTCGAGCCCGGGCACGTCACCCAGCTGCAGCGCCTGGCGCCGATCCCCCGCTGAGTCGGGTCGGGGCCAGCCCGGCCGGCAGCGGCTCCCGCGGGGGCCCTGGCGGGACGACGGCATTCAGATTCGGCGGTGACGGATCGGGTTCTCCACCCCCGAGGATCGCGAACCAGATCCGTCACCGGCCCGGGCGAGTCCTACGGGCGGGGTGCCTCGTCGCCGGGCAGGGTCCAGGCGGCGCCGGCTGCGGACTGCGGCGTCCCGGAGTCTCCTCGGACCCCTGGACGGTGACGGAGTTCGTCGAGGACGACAGGGATCGTGCGCAGTGCGCGACGCGTGGTGATGATCGTCCACACGAGGACCCCGACGGAGAACACGACCCCGCACCACCAGATCGCGTTCTGGGACAGGGCGAGCCCGACGCTGAGCACCGTCATGGTCCCGAAGACGACGGGACCGACCCACCGGTTGCGGCGGTGCTCACGGTTCCACTGCTCGAACGTCGTGATCCAGGGCTCCAACGGCACGTCGGCCGGGACCTCGCTCGAATTCAGGGCGCGTTGCATCCGTGCGAGTTCCGACGACCCCCCGGACCGACGCCGCGCACGCGCGATGTACATCCCGAAGAACACCGTCATGGCGCCCGCGTAGAACAGCGTGCCGATCAACCGCACCACGAGGGGTTGATCGGCCGGGAACACGACGTACCCGATCCCGAGCCACAGTGCTGCGAGCACGATGAAGAGGACCGGGAGCAGCACCGGCATGGGCAGGCTGCGGAACCGTTCGAGCGCGGCCGACATCAGCTGGCGTCGTCCGGTCGGGGTGCCTCGTCGCCGGGCAGGGTCCAGGCGGCGCCGGCGGTGGGCTGCGGCGTCCCGGGTGCCGAGCCCGCGGGGGCCGAGGTGATCGGCCGACGACGGAGTTCCTCGAGCGAGGCGTCCAGGTTCCGGAGGGCACGGCGGGTCTCCCAGCCGGAGTAGACGCAGAGCCCGGCGAACAGCACGAGGAACAGCCACCAGACCGGGCCCGCCGAGAGCGCCAGGGACACACACAGGGCGGCGAACAGCACGAACATGACCGGGACCACCCAGCGGTTGCGGCGGTACCGGACCCGGTAGCGCTCGAGCTCCGGGATCCACGTCGCGCTGTCGGCATCGGCCGGTACCTTGCCGGTGCGGATCGTGCGTTGCATCGCCGTCACGGCCTCGGCACCGCCGGCCTTGCGGCGGCGGACGGCGATCAGGATGCTGAACCCCGCGCTGAAGATGACCGCGTAGACCAACGTCCCGACCAGGCGTCCCGGCATCGTCTCCTCTGGGCTGGTCAGGAGTCCGATCAGGAAGTACAGCCCGCCGACCACGACGAACATGATCGGCAGCAGTGCCGGGAGCGGGAGACGCCGGATGCGGTCCATGTGAGGTCCTCTCATTCGAGGACGAGCTTGCCCGACCCGGGTCGGGGGTGCCTGGGAGGGTGGGCCACACACGGGGCCGGTAGGGTCAGCGGAGCGAGAAGGGGGCTCCATGGCCGGGGCGAGCATCAGCGTGCAGGACTTCGTGATGCGGTTCGGGGACCGTGCCGTGGTGGACGGTCTGTCGTTCGACGTCGCCCCCGGTGAGACCTTCGGGCTCCTCGGCAGCAACGGCTCCGGCAAGACGACGACGATCCGGGCGCTCCTCGGCATCACCGCGCCGACGTCGGGCACGTTGACGATCGACGGGCGCCCCTACCGTCCGGCCACCGGCGGGATCGGCTACCTGCCCGAGGAGCGTGGGCTCTACCGCAAGGAGTCCGTCCTCGACGTGATGACGTACTTCGCCGCGCTCCGCGGGATGCAGCGCCCGGCCGCGACCGCGTGGTCGATGGACTACCTGGCCCGTGTCGGCCTGGCGGACAAGGCCAAGCTCCGGGTCGACAAGCTCTCCGGCGGGCAGCAGCAGAAGGTCCAGCTCGGCATCACGATCATGGACCGTCCGCGCCTGCTCATCCTCGACGAGCCGACGAAGGGCCTCGACCCGGTGAACCGCCGGCTGCTCCTCGACCTGGTCGACGAGCGGAAGGCCGACGGCGCCACCGTCGTCCTGGTGACCCACCACATGGACGAGGTCGAGCGCCTGTGCGACCGGATCCTGCTGCTCAAGGACGGGGACGCGGCGGCCTACGGCACCATCTCCGAGGTGCAGGACGCCTTCGGCGGAGCGGTCGCCAAGGTGTCGCTGAGCGGACCGGTGCCCCGCTCCCCCCTCTACAAGCTCGCGCGGCACGAGGGCCACGTCGCCTACCTCGTCCCGTCGACGACCGCGGCGCCGGACGGGTCGGACATCCTCGCCGCGCTGGTCGGCGCCGGCGTGCACGTCAGCGGCTTCGAGATGCGCAAGATCCCCCTCGACGAGATCTTCGTCCAGGTCTACGGCCACGACGCCCTCGTCGACGAGACCGCCAGGAGCACACGATGAGCCGCATCGGCACCGTCATCCGGTTCGAGTTCACCCGCGCGGTCAAGAAGCCCGCGTTCTGGATCGGCACCCTCGCGCTGCCCCTGGTCGTCGTCCTCGTCTCGCTGCTGGTCGGCGTCGGGCAGGCCGCCGGCACCGACTCCGCGCTCTCGCGGGCCTCGGCGACGAAGACCCCGTTCCACTACGTCGACCGCTCGGGGCTCGTCTCCGAGTCCGTCGCCGCGCGCTGGGGCGGGACCCCGTCGGACGACGAGTCCGGGGACCGGGCGGACGTCGTCGCCGGGCGGCTCGAGGCCCTCGTCGTGTTCCCGGCGACGCCCTCGACCGAGTCGATCCGGGTCACCGCGACCGACCGCGGCCTGTTCGAGAACAACGCGTACGCGTCGCTGGCGCAGCGCGTCCTCGAGCAGAGCGTGGCCGCGGGCGTCGACGACCCCGAGGCCGTGGCGCTCCTCCGGTCACCGCCGAGCGCGGACGTCACGGCGTACGCCGACGGCCGGGTCGCGCCCGGGTGGCTGTCGATCGTGCCGCCGCTGCTCTACGTCGCCGCGTTCTTCGGGCTCGTGATCCTGCTCGCCGCCCGCATGGTGACGGTCGTCGTCGAGGAGAAGGAGAACCGGATCTCCGAGATGATCCTGACCACGGTGACCGCGGGCGACCTCATCCGCGGCAAGGTCGTGGCGATGCTGCTCGTCTGCCTGGTGCAGATCGGCGTCTTCATGGTGCCGGGACTGCTGTCGCTCGTGGTGGTGGTCCCCCTGCTGGCCGGTCGGGTCGGCCACGTGACGATCGACCCATGGCGGATGCTCGTCGGTGCGCTGCTGCTCGTCGGCGGAGTGCTGCTGGCCTCGGCGCTGTTCGTCGCCGTCGGCGCCGCGGTCCCCTCGATCAAGGACGCCTCCGCCCTGCAGTCCACGGCGATCTTCGCGCTGATCATCCCCGTGTACGCGGCGTTCTTCGTGATGACGAGCCCGACCAGCCCGGTCGTGGCGTTCTTCACGTACTTCCCCACGTTCACGCCGGTCACCGCGATGGTCCGGAACGCCGTCGGGGCGCTGTCCCCGCTGGAGTCCGTCGTCTGCATCGTCGAGGTCTTCGGCGTCGCGGTCCTGCTGCTCTGGTTCGCGCAGTACCTGTTCCGGCACTCCGTCGCCCAGTACGGCTCCAAGGTGACGCTGCGCCAGATCGCGTCCTGGCGACGTTCCTGACCCGTCACGGCACGGCCGTGCCGCGACCCGGTGCCCGACTGGAGGCCCGGTGCCAGCTGGCACCGGGCCTCCTGTCCGTCAGTGGTGACCGGGCGGCTCCTGGTCGCTGCCCGCGATCTGCCGCAGGGCGTCCAGGTGGCCGCGCCAGGCGGCGCGACCGTCGCGCGTCAGCGTCAACGAGGTCCGCGGGGTCTTGCCGACGAACGCCTTGCCGACGGCGACGTAGCCGGCGGCCTCGAGCGCTGCCACCTGCTTGCTGAGGGCGGAGTCGGTGATCTCCACGGCGTCACGGACCTCGCGGAAGCCGAGCGTCCCGGCGCGGTCGAGTGCGGCGACGATCGAGAACCGCACGGCGTTCTGCAGCAGGTCGTCGAGGCGGTGCCGCGGGTGGGTGCCCTGCTCGAGCGTCACGATCGCGACTCCCACGCGGCGCAGACGAGCGCGACGACGAGGACCAGGCCGGACGTGACGCCGGACCAGAGCACCGAGCCGTGGACCCAGCCGACGACCGCGATCGCGGCGCAGTAGGTCACGGCCCAGCTGGCGATGTAGACGGTCCAGCGCCGGCTGCTGGCGAAGGCCGAACGGCCGCGGATCGCCAGCATGAAGCCGATCACGAGCGCGACGAGCGCCGCGAGCGTGCCGACGTAGACCGCGGCGAACGCGGTGCCCGTCGTGAGCCCCATCGCCAGCGTGCCGAGCGAGGTCGCGACCCCGAGGGCCGTGATGAAGGTGACGTACGGCCAGCGCACGGCGTCGTGCGCGCGGCGACTGATGCGGTCCGCCCGGTCGAGCAGCTCGCGTGCGCCCGTCGGGTCGATGCCGCCGGTGGTGGTGGTGGTGGTGTCGGTCATGGTGTTCCCTCCCGTTGCCACCAGTCTGGCAAGCACTTGCCAACTTCGCAAGTGCTTTCTCGGGGAGAAACTAGAGGTCAGGCCAGGAGGATCGGGGACGTCGGCACCGAGCCGAGGTCCCTCGCCGGCACGGAGCCGAGGTCCCACGCCGGCACGTGGCGCCGACGCCAGCCTTCGCGGAGCGCCCGCACGGCGTGCTCGAACTCCGTCAGGGCGTCGAGGTGCGGACGGACGAGCATCTGGATCTGCAGGCCCTCGTAGACGGCGAGGAGCTGCGTCGCGGCACGCTCGGGCGCGATGACGATCGACTCGATGCCGGCGTCGACGTCCCGCTGCAGGCCGACGGTGAGCCCGACGACGTAGTCCTGGTAGCGCTTCCGGAACAGGTCGGCGAAGCTCGTGCCGGCACCGGCCATGTTGATGACGCCGGCGAGCACCCGGACGCGGCCCGGGTCGGCGACGTCCTCGGCGAGCATCTGCCGGACGTGCTCGACCGTGCAGGTGGGGGTCCGGCGGCGGGTCGAACTGCGCATCGCCGTCCAGTGGTCGTACGTCACGAGCAGCAGCGCGTCCCACGTCGGGAACGCGCGGGAGACGGCGTCGAGCGGGAGCCCGGCGACGTCCGCCACGACCGCGGCGTCGACGTCGTTGAAGGGGTGCAGCCGGTAGGCGCGGATCGCGGCACGGACGAGGCGCTCGGCGATGGTCTGTTCTGGCAACGGCTGCTCGGCGTCGAGCGTCCCGTCGGAGAGTCCCTCGGTGAGTGTCTGCACTCGGACATCCCATCGCACAGGTGGGGGCTCCGTCGTGTCCCAGTGCGGGGGGTGCTCGCGCGCTCAGGCCTCGGGCAGGCCGAGCTTCGAGCCGCGGGGGTCGCGGTTCCTGGTGGGTGCGGCGGGCGGTGGGTCGTACCGGGGCATCACCTCGGCACGGCGGCGGGCGGCGTCGGCGCGACCCAGGCCGAGCAGTGCGGTGATCGCGGTCGACGACTGGAGCAGCGCGAACACGGGCGGCAGGAGCAGGAGGACCAGCTCGTCGGTGGACGCGAGCCCGACGACGAGCAGGCCCACCCATGCGACGAGCCACCCGACGGGGAGCCAGCGCGTCCGGTCGAACACAACGACGCCAGCGCCCGCCGACGCCTCGGCACGTCGCAGCACCGCGTCGCGGTCCTCGGGGAGCATCGCCGGCGCTCGGGGGCCGAACTGCTGACCGATGCGCTCGGAGCGTCGCCAGTCGCCGGTCAGGGCCGCGGGCTCGAGGGTGGCCGGGGTCGACGCCGTCCGCAGGAAGGTGGCGGCGAGGCAGCCCACGGCGGCGGCGAACGCCACGATCCCGACGAGGGCCAGCGCGAGCGGCGCCTCCAGCACGGCCTGCCAGAGCAGCTGCGCGACGACGCCGACCGTGCCGAGCACCATCGCGACGAGGCCGCAGACGAGGGTGCGCCGCCGGACGCGCGCGGCGTCGAGGAACTCGGTGCGGCGCGCGCGGTACACGCGCCACCCGGTAACGACGGCTGCCTCGGTCATGTCGTCATCATGCCCCCTGCGGTGGTCAGCCGACGGTGACCGGGGCAGCGGACGGACGGGTGCGCTGCCGCATCCACACGAAGAACCCAGTGAGGGTGAAGACGCCGTACACGACGTACATCAGCCCGGAGGCGTAGTACCCGGCCGAGAAGAGCAGCGGCACCCCGACCAGGTCGACGGCGACCCAGATCAACCAGAACTCGACCCAGCCCTTCGCCATGCCGTACGTCGCGAGCAGGGACCCGACGAAGATCCAGGCATCGGACCAGACGGGCTCGTAGGAACCGAGCGCGCGGAAGACGGGCGTGAGCAGCGCCGTGCCACCGACCAGGGCGACCACGAGCAGCCCGCGCGTCCGCCAGGAGGCCCAGCGCGGGTCGATCACGGTGACCGACTCCGCAGGGCGGTGCGTCCAGCGGTACCAGCCGTAGACGCTGACGATGATGAACATCACCTGGCGGCCGGCCTGCCCGAGCAGGTTGACGGGGTTCGGGGTGTCGAAGAGCGCGCCCATGAAGACCGTGAAGAGCAGGGCGTTGCCGACGATGCCGACAGGCCAGGCCCAGATGCGTCGACGCATCCCGCCGAGCGCGCTGAGCAGGCCGAAGACGTTGCCGATCACCTCGCGCCAGAGCACCGTCTGGTCCCCGATGACGATCTGCGCGTCGAACAACCAGCGCACGATGCCCATGGTCCCCTTCTCGATTCCGGTCGATGCAACCGTATGGGTCTGGTGGGCATTCCTCCGGGATGTCCGTCGAAACGGGGTACAGATCGCGTCGGCACTCCTGGGGACGAAAATCACCCCCGTTTTGGGTCCATTCAGACGCATCATCTTTGTTGTCAGCACTTTGGGGGACCGGTAGCGTCGATGTCAGACGGAATCCAGCCCGCCCGAGCCGCCCTGAGCTCCGGAGCCCGGCGGTCCCGCTCGGCACCGGTCAGCCGCGACCCTCGTACCACGGGGTCGATGACACCGTCCCGCCTGCACGCAACCCGAACCACCGTGCCGGCGGCCTCAGCGCTCCCTCCAGCGCAGGAACGGATCCACCATGCACAAGATCGTCACGGGTGCCCTCGCCGGCGCCGCCGGCATCGCGCTCCTCCTCGGAGGGGCGGGCAGCTTCGCGCTCTGGAACGCCAACGCCTCCAGCGCCGCGTCGTCCATCAGCTCCGGCACCCTGACCCTCACGGCTGCGAACGACGGCGTGTGGACCGACCTGACGAACGGCCGCTCCGCCACGATCAACCCCGCGTCCGTGCTCATGGTGCCCGGCAACAAGTACCAGTTCACGCAGACCCTCAACATCGCCGCGACCGGCCAGGACCTCAAGGCGAACCTGACCTACGCGAACCAGAGCATCACGGGCGACTCCGGCCTGATCGCCGCGACGACGAAGACCCTCGCGGTCACGTCCTCGAGTGCGTCGGTCGTGCAGTCGACCTCCTCGACCAACACCTTCGTGGTCTCTCCCGCCGCCGGCACCTCGGCCGTGAAGGTCGTCTTCACGATCGAGCTGCCCTCGTCGGCCACCACGGGCCAGAACGGCTCCGTCAACGTCGGCGCGCTCGCGTTCACGCTGACGCAGACCGCGATCGGCTCCTGATCACCGGCGCGGTCGGTCCCTGATCCGTCGACCGCGCCGGTTCCACCACCACGACCACGTCCACCGGGGGGTGACGGGAAATGACCAGTTCGACCGCATCACGACGTCGCCACCGCGCGCCGTCGCGTCACCGCTGGGTGTGGGCCACCGCGCTCGCCCTGGCGGTCGCCGTGGTCGCGTCGGTGCTCGGCACCGGCGGGACCTACGCCCTGTGGAACGCCTCGGCGAACACGAATTCCTCGGTCGTGCGCTCGGGTACCGCGACGCTGACCGTGAGCCCGCTGTCGCCGATGTACCAGACGGCGATCGGCCCGGGGTCGAGCACGACGGGGACGTTCACCGTGCGGAACACGGGGACGGTCCCGCTCTCGATGCGCGTGGCCATCACCGCGACGAAGGTGTCCTACGCCGACACCACCGACGACGTCGTCCTCGACGCGCAGACCCTGCGGCTCGCGTCCGTCGGTTCGGCGGCCGAGTGCCACGCGGGCATCTCCGGCGCGACCGGTCCGCTCGCCACCTTCGACACCGGCAGCGGGTACTACACCCTGCCCCCGGGCGCCTCCGGCATGGGCTGCATCGAGATCCTGCTGTCGATGGACGCACCGCAGAGCGTGTCTGGCGCCGTGACCGACTTCACGATGACCGTGACCGGGACGCAGGTCGCGCCGTGAGCCGCCGGGTCCGCGTGCTCCTCGCCGCGATGCTGAGCCTGGCGCTGGTCGTCGGCGGTTCGAGTGCCGCGTGGGCGCTGTGGACCGCGTCCGCGAAGGCGACGTCGAGCACGACGATCGGCAAGCTCGCCGCCGGGATCAAGGGTGCACAGGACCTCACGACGACGTTCTCCGGCACGGTCACCTCGCTGACCAAGCCCCTGACGCTGATGAACTCGGAGAACCTGCGGGGCACCACGACGACCTCCGTCAGTGTCACGAGTGACAGTTCGCTCGCGCTCGCGCAGGCCATCGACGTCGTCGCCTGGCCGGTCCCCACGACGGCGGACTGCACAGACGGCGCGCCCGTCGGCAGCGGGTCGATCACCGGCACCTGGGCGTCACTGCCGAGCATGACCACGACGCTCGCCGCCCACACCGAGGTGGTGTGGTGCACCAGGAGCACGCCGCGGGCGTCCGCGCCGACCCCGGCGACGGCCAACATCCGGGTCACCCTGACGACGAGCTGGGGGTCCTGGGTCTCCGCTCCGGTCTCGGGCGGGTTCTACCTGAACACCTCCGCGGCGACGACCGCGTCCCCCGCCACGACGTGCACCGACCACGACGGCAACTACGTCGACCTGACCTGGCCGGCGTCGTCGCGTCCGACCGAGACCTGGTACGCGGCCTACGTCGGCGACACGATGGTCGGGAAGACGTCGCAGGACTACTCCGGCTCGATCCAGCTCGCGCCGTCAGACTTCCCGTCGTCGATCCCCGCCGGCACCTCGACCGTCGTGGTCAAGGTGGTCGACAGCACCGGTGCACCCACCTCGACGGTCGCCGGCAGCGGACCGGTGACCCTGTTCACGCAGAACGACGGAGCGGCGATCCGATGCGGCGCATGACCCTGACCCCACGTCCGGACTCGACCCGACGTCCGGCCCCGCGCCCGCGCACCGGCTGGCGGGCCGCACTGCACGCGATCGCATTGGGCCTGAGCACCGGGCTGCTGCTCGCGGTCGTCGGGGTCGCCCTCGTGGTGATCGTGGTCCCGAAGGCCACCGGGTCCACGCCGCTGACCGTCCTGACGCAGTCGATGGAGCCGACGCTGCCCCCCGGCACGCTGCTCGTCGTCCGACCGACCCCGGTCGACGACATCCACGTGGGGGACGTCGTGACCTACCAGATCGCGTCGGGGCAGCCCGAGGTCGTCAGCCACCGCGTCGTGTCGATCGCGACCGCGTCGGACGGATCCAGGAGCTTCGTGCTCAAGGGCGACAACAACGCCGTCGCGGACGCGGCAGCGGTGGTGCCCGCGCAGGTGCGCGGTGTCGTCTGGTACAGCGTCCCCGGGATCGGCTGGGTCAACCAGCTCGTCAACGGGTCCCGCAGCTGGCTCGTCCCGACGATCGCCGCGGTGCTGCTCACCTACGGCGCGGTGATGATCATCGCCGGCACGGTCTCGGAATCCCGGCGTCGTCGTCGCCGCGCACGCCGCCCAGGTCCTCGGCACGTCGCCGGGTACCGGCGGACGGGTCAGCCGCACGGGACGGTGTCCTCCGCCGGGTGACCCGCCTCGGCGAGCGCCATGCGGGCGTCCTCGAACGACGAGTACGGCACGTGCTCCGCGCGGACGTCCCGGTAGTCGGTGAGTCCCGGTCCCGCCCAGTAGACGACCCCGTCGTCACCGATCGCGGCGAGCGCCGTCCGGATCGCGGTCGCCGGATCGGGTTCCTCGACGATGAGCGCCTCCGACCCGACTGACCGCGCGCCAGCCAGGATCGCCGCGCGGATCGGGGCGGGGTCCTCGAAGCGGGGGTGGTGGTCGGCGACCACGACGACGTCGGCCGCGGTCGCCGCGACGACGCCCATGCCGTGTCGCTTGGTCGGGTCCCGGTCGCCGTCGGCGCCGAGGACGATCGCCACGCGCGCGGGGGCGACGGCACGGACCGCCTCGAGGCTCTTCGCGAAGGCGTCGGGCGTGTGGGCGAAGTCGACGAACACCCGCGGGCCGGTCGGTGCCGAGGCGTCGGACATCCGACCGGGGACGACGACCTCGAGCCGGTCGCCCACCGCGGCTCGGAGGCGCTCGGGACCGACCTCGGCGCGGATCAGCATCGCCATCGCGAGGCCGGTGTCCGCCGCCATGTGCCGGCCGAGCAGCGGCACCTCGGTGACGATGTCCGTGCCGTCCGGTCCGGTCAGGCGGAAGCGCGTGCCGTCCAGGCGCTGGTCGAGCACGGCCACCCGCCAGGTCGCGTCCTGCTCGGGCAGCGAGGTGATCGTCTCGACGGGGACGCCGGCGTCGCGGACGATCGTCCGGCCCGCGGCGCTGTCCACCGAGACCACACCACGGCGCGCGTGCTCCGGGGTGAACAGTGCCGCCTTCGCCCGGAGGTACGTGTCCATGTCCGCGTAGTCGTCGAGGTGGTCGTGGCTGAGGTTCGTGAACCCGGCGACGTCGAACCGCACGCCGTCGAGCCGGTGGCGGCTGAGGCCCTGCGCACTGGCCTCCACCGCGATGCCCCGGACGCCCTGCTCGGCGGCGCGGGCCAGGAAGGCGTGCAGCTCCGGCGCCTCCGGGGTGGTCAGGCGCGCGGCGACGGCGTCGTCCCGGACCCGGCGTTCCGCGGTCGACGTGAGCGCGGTGGGCCACCCCAGCCGACGCATGAGCGCGTCGAGCACGTACACGGTCGAGGTCTTGCCGTTCGTGCCCGTCACCCCGAGCATCGGGGCACCGAGGTCGCCCGTGCCGTACACCGCGCGGGCAGCGGCACCGAGGACGCCCCGGACGTCGGGCACCACGACGACGGGCAGTCCGCTCGCGGTCGCGGTCGGCTCCCCGGCGGCGTCGGTCAGGACCGCGACGGCACCCGCTCGACGGGCGGCCTCGACGTGGTCCGCCCCGTGTCCGTGGCGTCCGGGCAGGGCCGCGAAGAGCACGCCGGGCCGGGCGTCCCCGGTGCTGACCGTCATCCCCGTGACGAGGACGTCGCGCCCCGGCGCGGTGGCTCCGACGGCGCTGCCTCCGACCGCGTCGGCGACGGCGCGGAGGCTGACATGGCGGAGGTGCTCGGGGTCGAATGCGTGGGGCACTGGGACGTTCCTCGTCGTCGGGTCGGCGTCCCCGGAGCGGGCGACGCTGCCCGTTCATGGAACGCCGTCCCGTCCGCGTACCGGTCCAGTCGCACGTACCCCGCCTGCTCGCTGCGGCCCGTGCCGGACCCCCGCGTCTAGGCTCTGGGGACGTGACGGACGGTGTGGCACGGGCGCAGGCACTGCTCGACGACGCCGCCCGACGACTGCGGACCGCCGGTGTCCGGGACGAGGCCCTCGGCGAGTACGTCCGGCCGAAGGCGGTGCTCGGCATCCGCCGCGAGCCGACCATGCGCCCGCTCGGTCGGGTCTGGCGGGTCGGGGCCCTGCTGATCGGGTCCTCCCTGGAGACCGGGGGCCGGGTCTGGGCGACGGGCACCATCACCCGCGTCACCGACCCCGGGCGGGCGCAGTTCGTGTCCGTGTCCGCCGAGACCCGTCGTGCCTACCGCGCGGCAGCCGTCCGCGGTCGCTTCGACGCGGGCGACACGGTGAACCACGGCGCGACACCGATCCCCCTCGACGACGCGCTGGTCGACGGCGACGGGGTGCTGTTCGTGCGCGGCGCCGAGCCGTTCGTCCGGTGGTCACCGACCTCCGGCGCTGCCGTCCCCCTCGTCGACTACCTGACCGACCGCGTCGCGCTGCTGGTCGACCCACCCGCAGGCGCCACCGACTGACCGCCCCACCCCTCCCAGCCCCACACACCGCCCGCCCGACCGGTCACGACTCCCCGCGCACGTCCGGCGAACGGCCGCGAACCGTCGGCCCGGAGCCACCGGCCCGACCGTTCTCGGCCACCCGACGACGCGCACGCGGGGTGTCCTGACCACTCGGGGCACCCGCCAGCCCAGCGGCACGCGGGCGGACCGCGTAGCGTCCGCGAGGTGACCGACTCGCCACGCCGCCGTCTCGTGCTCCCCGGCCAGTACGGCCCGCTGTTCGACGACGGCGGCCCCGCGGTCGTCGTCGAGGCCCGCGAGTTCTTCACCGCCCGCCCCGTGCACCGAGCCAAGGCACACCTGTGGTTGAGCGCCCTCCGACACCGGGTGCGCGAGCTCGGCGACCGGGCGGACCACGTCCAGGTCCTCCGACTGGAGGATGTGCTCGCCGGACAGGACGACCTCGAGGTCGTGGACCCGCCGTCCCGGACCCTCCGCTGGCAGGTGCGGGAGCACGGCGTGACGGTCCTGCCGAGCCGCGGGTTCGTCACCTCCGAGGACGACTTCGCCGCCTGGGCCCGCGGCCGCGGCGGGCGGTTCCTGATGGAGGCCTTCTACGAGCAGGTGCGCCGTCGCGAGGGTTGGTTGATGGACGGCACCGCCCCGGTCGGCGGCGTCTTCAGCCACGACGCCGACAACCGGCAGCCCCCGCCGCGCGGCGCGACGACCCTCGGGCTGCCCGGACCGTGGTCGCCGACGGAGGACGCGATCGACGCCGAGGTGCGCGAGGACCTCGACCGGTGGGAGCGCGACGGTGTCGTGCAGTTCGTCGGACGCGACGACCGCCGCCGCTTCGCCGTCACCGCCGACGAGGCCAGAGCAGCGCTCGACGACTTCCTCGAGGTCCGGCTCGGCGACTTCGGACCGTACGAGGACGCCGTCCTGACCAACGACCGGACGATGGCGCACTCGCTGCTGAGCGTGCCGCTGAACCTCGGCGTGCTGGACCCGCGCGACGCGGTCACGGCAGCGGTCCGCGCGTACGAGGACGGCGGCGCCCCCATCGGCAGTGTCGAGGGCTTCGTCCGACAGATCGCGGGCTGGCGCGACTACGTCTGGCACCTCTACTGGTGGCTCGGGGACGAGTACGGCGCCGATGCGTCGGCACTCGGGACGCGGAACGACGGACCGCGGAAGGACCGGCCGCGGAACGGCGGACCGTCGAACGGGTCCTCGCTCCCCCGCTGGTGGCGCGAACTCGACTCGTCCGAGGTGGACGCGGTCTGCCTGTCCACCGCGCTCGACGACGCCAGGGACCACGGCTGGCTGCACCACATCCAGCGGCTGATGGTCCTCGGGAACTTCTCGCTCCAGCGGGGCTGGGACCCCGTGGAGCTGACCGAGTGGTTCACCGACGTCTTCGTCGACGGCACCGACTGGGTGATGCCGGCGAACATCATCGGGATGTCGCAGCACGCGGACGGCGGGGTCGTCGCCACGAAGCCGTACGCGGCCGGCGGGCGCTACATCGACAGGATGACGGACCACTGCGGCGGCTGCCGGTTCGACCCGACGGAACGGCTGGGCGAGGACGCCTGCCCGTTCACCGCCGGGTACTGGGCGTTCCTCGACCGGGCGGAGCCAGCGCTCCGGGGCAACACCCGCATGACGCGGCCGCTGCAGCAGCTCCGGCAGATGCCGGACCGCGAGCAGGTCGTCGCCCAGGAGGCCGCCCGGCGCATGCCGTGACGGCGCACGGTCGCGACCACCCACCGGACGGGAGGCTCGGTGCGGGCTGGCACCGGGCCTCCCGTCCGGTGGTCCGTGCGGTCAGGGCGGTCAGGGCGCCGCAGGCGGCTCCGGGTGCATCCAGAACGGCGACCAGTGGTAGCCGTCCGGGTCGTCGAACTGGCGCTGGTACATGAACGGGTACTCGTCGGTGTCGCCGACCCGCCCGCCGGCCGCTGCAGCGCGCTCGACCAGGTCGTCGACCGCCTGACGGCTGTCGAGGTCGAACGAGACGGTGACCTTCGACGGGGTGTCCGGTCCGCCCACGAGCTCCTCGGACCCGCCGACGCTGGCGTACAGCTCGCGGCTGGTGAGCATGACGTACTGCTCCGGCGCGATGGCGAAGCACGAGGCCTGCTCGCCCGACATCGCGGGGTCGAGCGTCCAGCCGAGGGCCCGGTAGAAGGCCGTCGCGCGCTCGACGCTCTCGACGGGACAGGTGATGAAGAGGCTCATGCGGTGATCGTCCTCGGGTCCGGCGTGCTGGTCAAGGTCACTCCGTGCGCTCTCACCTGCTCCACCTGGCAGGCTCTGGAGACATGGGCGCACGGAGCAGGACGATCAGCATCCTGATGGCGGTCCAGGCAGTCGGCGCGCTGCTGGTGGTCCTGCTCGGCGAGCGCACCGTGCGGGCCGTGACGGTCACGCTCGACGGCCTGCCGACCCGGACGCTCTCGCACGTGGACCTCGGCGTCGCGACGGTCGTGGTGCTCGCGCTGTCGGCCGCGGCGTGGGCGCTGCCAGCACGGTCCGGCGCGCTGCCGTCGGCGTCCGGCGCGTCGCCTGCGTGGTGGGCAGGTGCGCTCGACCCGCTGCTGACCACGCCGATCACCCTGTTCGTCATCGCGCAGCTCAACGGCGTCCGCGACGTCGGTGCACTGGTCGGCGTCTACGCCCTGGCGTCGGCCGGGGTGCTGTTCGCGGTGGTCCAGCAGCGCGACGAGCGGTCCACCGACGGGTCCCACGTGGCACTCGGGCTCGGGTCGGCGGTCGGGATCGTGC
Organism: Curtobacterium sp. VKM Ac-1395; assembly: GCF_015350975.1. Classification (GTDB taxonomy): domain Bacteria; phylum Actinomycetota; class Actinomycetes; order Actinomycetales; family Microbacteriaceae; genus Curtobacterium. Next base: position 371,827 of record NZ_JADKRX010000004.1, on the reverse strand, counting down.
CGTGGGGCATCGTGGCGTTCCACCAGGTGGGCGCCGGGGTCGTCGGACACCCGTTCCCGGGCATCGTCGTGGTGGTCACGCTGACGGCGCTCGCCGCGGCGGTCGCCGAGTTCGTCGCGACGTGGCGCCGACAGCCGGTCGCGGCGTCGGTGCTGCGCGCCGTGGGGTTCTCGCTCGTCGCGTGGCTCGTCGTCGCCACGCTCTGACCCTGGTCCCTCGGTCCGCCGGACACCGCCCCGATAGGGTCGGAGCGTGGCACCGATCAACGACGACTTCAGCGACCGCTTCGACCTGCGCGAGTTCACCCCCGGCACCGATGCCGACGGGGCACCCGACGCCCGCACCGCTCCGTGGATGGACGCCGTGGGCATGGGCTTCCACGAGGGCACCCTGTCGCCCGAGTCCGCCGCGCGCATGGCGGCCAACTTCGTCGAGGACGGAGAGACCTTCCTCGGCGTGTACCTCCGCGAGCCCTTCCCCGGCTCCGTCGACGAGACCTGGCCCGTCGGCACGTTCACCTGGCTCCGCAAGGGGCTGAGCTGGGGCGACGGTGCACGCGTGGACACGCAGGCCATCACCGGGGTGACGGTCCGACCGACCGAGCGTCGCCGCGGGATCCTCCGCGCCATGATGACGCACGCCCTGACCCGCGGTGTCGAGCAGGGCTACGCGCTCGCCTCGCTCACCGCGTCCGAGGGCACGATCTACCGGCGCTTCGGCTTCGGCAGCGCGATCCGCGAGCGGGCCGTCAGCGTCCGGCGGAACCGGGCGCTGCCGTTCCTGGCACCGACCTCGGGCACCGTGAGCGTCGTGCCGCTGGCCTGGCTGGCCGACGGCGTCGGACGCGGCGTCTTCGACCGCTTCCACGAGCGCACGCCCGGCTCCATGGTCCGCAACTCCGGCACGTGGCCCATCGTCTTCGGTGCGCTGACCGGCGACGGCGAGAAGGCGAAGGACGTCCGCGGCGCCGTGCACCGGGCCGAGGGCACCGACGAGATCGACGGCTACGTCACCTGGAAGGTCAAGGACTCGGGCGGCCAGACCACCGTCGAGGTCGTGGACCTCGTGTACACGGACGACGCCGCCTACCTCTCGATGTGGGAGTTCCTGCTCTCGATCGACCTCAACGACGTGGTGCAGTACAAGCGCTCGCGGCTCGACGACCCGATCGTGGCAGCGCTCGCCGACAACCGCGCGTACGACGTCGACCACGAGGAGGACCACGTCTGGCTGCGCGTGCTCGACGTCGCGGCGACGCTGTCCTCGCGGCCGTACGCGGTCGACGGCTCGGTGACGCTCGCGGTGTCCGACGCGATGGGCTTCGCCACGGGCACGTACCGGCTCGACGTCGTGTCGGGCGCGGGCACGGTCACGCGGTTGTCGTCCGACGTCCTCAGCGAGGTCGACGGAGCCGGTGTCGACGTCGCGCTCGACGTGGCCGACCTCGGTGCGCTGCTGATCGGCTCGGTGTCCCCGGTGACGCTCGCCGCCGCCGGGCTGCTCCGGGCGTCGGACGAGGCCGCACTCCGGCTCCGCGCGATGCTGCTGCCCCCGCGGACGCCGCACGGCATCACGTACTTCTGAGGCGCGGGGGGGCAGACGACGCGACGGCCCGTCTACCCCCGCCGCCGCACGCGGGGATCGACCACGCTGTAGACCACGTCGACGACCACGTTCGCGGTGACCACCAGGAACGCCGAGAACAGCGTGAAGCCGACGACCACCTGCAGGTCGAGCGTGTGCACCGCGTCGATGAGCAGCGCCCCGAGGCCCTGCATCGAGAACACCTTCTCGGTGATGACCGCCCCGCCGAGCAGCGACCCGAGGTCGAGCCCGAACAGGGTCACCACGGGCAGGATCGCCGTCCGCAGCCCGTGCCGCACGACGACCTGGCGTTCGCGGAGGCCCTTGGCGCGAGCCGTCCGGACGAAGTCCTGCGACATCGACTCGAGCATCTCGCCCCGGGTCAGGCGGGCGTAGATCGCGGCGCTGATGAACGCGAGCACGCACCACGGCAGCACCAGGTGGGTGAACCAGCCGACCGGGTCCTCGGTGAAGGGCACGTACCCGCTGGTCGGCAGCACCCCGAGCACGAACCCGAACAGCAGGATCGCGAGCAACCCGACCAGGTACGACGGCGCGGAGACCCCGGCGACGGCGATGCCCATCACGGTGCGGTCGAGCAGGGACCCCCGGCGCAGTGCCGAGGCCGCTCCCCCGGCGACACCGGCGACGAGCCACAGCAGGGCGGCACCGACGGCGATCGAGGCGGTGACGGGCAGCCGCGTGAGGATGAGCGAGGTGACGCTGTCGTGGAGCTGGAACGAGTACCCGAAGCACGGTGCCGCGCAGTGGATGACCGAGGCGCCGGTGCCGAACGTCCGACCGGTGACGATCCCGCCGAGGTACGCGCCGAACTGGGCGATCCACGGCTTGTCCGTGCCGAGGAACGCCTGCACCTCGCGCAGCCGGTCCGGGGTGCAGGGCTTGTCGCAGATGGCGCGCGCGGGGTTCGTCGGCAGCAGCATGAACAGCGCGTACGTCACCGCGGCGACGACGAGCAGCACGACCACGGCGCCGAGCACGCGGAACAGGACGAAGCGGAACGCGGTCACCGGGTGCCTCCGCGCGGGTCGAGGGCGTCGCGCAGGGCGTCGCCGAGCACGTTGAACGCCAGGGTCACGAGGAACAGGGCGATGCCGGGGAACAGCAGGTACATCGGGTCGGTCTGCACCCAGCCGATCGCGTCGCCGATGCTGCGACCCCACGACGGCGTCGGCGGGGTGACGCCCACGGCCAGGAACGACAGCGCGGCCTCGGCACCGATCATCGACGGGATCGAGATCGTCGCGTAGACGGTGATCGTCGCGGCGAGGTTCGGCAGCAGCTGCGTCCGGATGACGTGCCACCGCCCGGCGCCGAGCGCGGTCGAGGCGACGACGTAGTTCCGCGACCGCAGGGACAGCGTCTGCCCGCGGATGACCCGCGCGACGGCCGGCCACCCGAAGAACCCGATGACCAGCACGACGAGCAGCGGCTTCGGGAACGACGTCGGCACGATGGCGGTGAGCGCGATCATGAACACGAGCGACGGGAACCCGAACATCACGTCGACGACCCGGCTCAGCACGCGGTCGTACCAGCCGCCGAAGAACCCCGTCGTGACGCCGACGAGCACACCGATGACGATCGACATCGCGGTCGCCGCCAGGCCGATCCCGAGCGAGGTCCGCGCGCCGTACGTGACGATCGCGAACAGGTCGCGCCCGGTCAGCGGCTCGACGCCGAACCAGTGCGTGCCGCTGACCCCGCCGAGCGCTCCCCGCGGTGCCCCGAAGGAGTTGAGCGCCCCGATGTGGTAGCTGTACGGGTCCTGCCCGCTGATCCCGGCGATCACGGGGGCGAGGACGGCGACGAGCAGGAAGACCGCGATGACGACCGCGCTCGTGACGGCCCAGCGGTCCTGCCGGACGCGTCGGACGACCGCGCGGAACCCGGTCGACCGACCGGAGGCGGCGACGGGCCGCTCGACGACGTTCGCGGTCACGGTCCCACCTCCACGAGACGACGCCAGGCGGCACGGCGAGCGGCCTGGCGAGCCGGATCGGCCACGGGGGCGGCGGCGAGCAGCATGCGCGTGTAGTCCTCCTGCGGGTCGTCGAGCACGGTCTCGGTGCGGCCACGTTCGACGACGCGGCCGTCGTGGAGCACGACGACCTCGTCCGCGAGCTGGCGCACCACCGCGAGGTCGTGGCTGATGAGCAGCATGCCGAACCCGAAGTCGTCCTGCAGCGCGGAGAGCAGGTCGAGCACGGCCGCCTGCACCGTCACGTCGAGCGCGGAGGTCGGTTCGTCGGCGACGACGAGCGCCGGCCGCAGCGCGAGGGCCCGAGCGACCGCCACACGCTGACGCTGCCCGCCGGACAGCTCGTGCGGGAACCGCTCCGCCCAGGTCGGGTCGAGCTGCACCGCGTCGAGCAGGTCGCGCACGCGCGTGCTCCGGTCGGCGGGCGTGGAGCCGTGGACCAGCAGCGGTTCGGCGATGCTCCACCCGATGGTCTGGCGCGGGTTCAGGGACGACGCCGGGTCCTGGAAGACGATGCCGACACGACTGCGGACCTCGCGCAGCCGTCGTCCGCGCGCCGTCCGGAGGTCGCTGCCGTCCACCTCGACGCTGCCGGCCACGACCGGCACGAGGCCGGAGAGCGCGCGCCCCACCGTCGACTTGCCCGACCCCGACTCCCCCACGAGGCCGAGCGTCTCCCCGGCCCGCAGCTCCAGGTCGATGCCCGAGACGGTCGGCGTGCCGCGCCGGTCGTACCGCACGCTCACGTCGCGCAGTCGCGCCACCACCGGCCGGGAGGCTCGGCTCGTCTCCGCCCCGCCGCTCGCGTCGCCGAGACTCGGCCCGGCCTCGCCGCTCGCGTCGCCGAGTCTCGGCCCGGCGGACAGATCGCGGCCTGCGCGCCCCGCATCCTGTCCGGCGGGGCGAGACTCGGCCGGCCCCGTTGCGGGCCGGGCGGGCGGGGCGGACGCCGGACGGGCCTCTCCCCACGCGCTCGGCCGCCCCGCAGCTCCGCAGGCTCCGCTGCGCGGCGGTACCGGCGCGAGTGGGCCCAGGGCGGGGACGGCGGCGAGCAGGGCTCGTGTGTACGCGGCCTGCGGGGCGGCGAACAGGTCGGCGACCGTGCCGTGTTCGACCGGCTCGCCGCGCCGCATGACGAGGACCTCGTCGGCGACGTCCGCGACCACACCCATGTCGTGCGTGATGAGCAGGACCGCGAGGTCGCGCTCGTGGCAGAGGTGTCGCAGCAGGTCGAGGATGCCCGCCTGCACGGTGACGTCGAGGGCGGTCGTCGGTTCGTCGGCGATGAGCGCGACGGGGTCACCGGCGAGGGCCATCGCGATCATCGCGCGCTGCAGCTGGCCGCCTGAGAGCTCGTGCGGGTACGCCCCTCGGATGCGTGCCGGGTCGTCGAGGCCCGCGGATCGCAGCAGTTCGTCGATGCGGGCGGACACCCCGGCACGGTCGAGGCCGCTCGGGTGGGCTCGGACCGCCTCGGCGATCTGCGTGCCGATCGACAGGACGGGGGTGAACGAGTTCATCGGCTCCTGGAAGACCACGCCGATGCCCGCGCCACGGACCGCGCGCAGGGACTCGACGGGCGCGCCGACGAGCTCCTCGCCGCGGAACCGGGCGCTGCCCGAGACCCGGGCCTGGGGTGGCAGGAGTCCGAGCACGCTCATCGCGCTGACGGACTTCCCCGAGCCGGACTCGCCGACCAGGGCGAGCACGCGGCCGGGCGTCAGCGCGAAGGAGACGTCACGCACGACGGGCTCCGCGTCGCCGAACGCGACACGGAGCCCCTCGACCTGCAGGATGGGGTCGCTCACTGGGCGAGCGAGACCTTGAGGTAGTTCGGGTACGCCGGGAAGTCCGCGATGCGGAAGTCCTGCACGTTCGACCCGGCCAGGAACGACTGCTTGGCGTAGGTCAACGGGACGATGGGCGCGTCGGCCATGATCTTCCGGTCCGCCTCGGCCCAGAGCTTCCGGGCGTCCTGCTGGTCGATGGTGCCGGTCGCCTCGGCGATGAGCGCGTCGACCTCCGGGTTGCTGTACTTCGAGACGTTGTAGCGGCCGCCACCGATCTCCGACGACGCGAAGAGCGGCTGGATGTTGGCGTTCGCGCTCGGGAAGTCGGGCTGCCAGCTGAACAGCGCCAGGTCGAAGTCGGTGCCGTCCGTCGTCGCCGTGTAGAACGAGTCGATGTCGAGCGGCTTGAGGGTCACGGCGATGCCCGCACGCTTGAGCCCGGCCTGGATCGCCTGCGCCTCGGCGAGGTTGGCGGGGTCGTTCTGTGTCGCGAGCGTGAGCTTCAGGTCGGTCGCGCCGGCCTTCTCCAGCAGCTGCTTCGCCTTCGCCACGTCACCGGTCGCACCCGGCTGGTAGAGGTCGTAGCTCTTCCGGCCGGCGATGCCGGGCGTGATGAGCGTCGAGGCGTAGCTGCCGGCGAGGGCACCACCCGAGGCGATCCGGTAGGACTTGCGGTCGACCGCGTACTGCAGGGCCTTGCGCACCTGGAGGTCCTTGAGGGCGCCACGCTGGGTGTTGATCGCCAGGTACTGGAGCGGACCGGCCTTCGACGTCGCGAGACGGTCCTGCGCGGACGGGTTGGCGCGCACCTGGTTCAGCTCGGCCGCACCCAGGAACGTGGCACCGAACGAGTTCTTCGCGTCGCCGTTGTCGGCGATGAGCGTCTGCGTGACCGTGGAGGGGTCCTGCGACTCCTTGAACACGACCTTCGACGGGCCGGCGGTCCGGACCGAGTCGGTCTTCGCGCTCCACTCCTTGTTCCGGACCAGGGTGATCTGCGACCCCTGCTGGTTGGCCTGCACCTGGTACGGGCCGCTCGCGACGGGCTTGGCGTCGTACGCGCCGGTGTCCGTGCCGTCGCCCTCGGGGACCGGGGAGAACGCGGGCATCGAGACGATCCACGGCCAGTCGCCGTAGGCCGCGGTGAGCTTGAACACGATCGTGGATTCGTCCGGCGTCTCGATGCTGTCGAGGGTCGTGCCGTCGAACGGCCCCCGGTACGTGTCGCCACCGACCAGCAGCGACTTGTGGTAGCTCAGGCCGCCGGGCAGGGGCGGCGCGAACGAGCGCTCGATGCCCCACTTGATGTCCTTCGTGGTGATGGCGGAGCCGTCCTGGAACGTGAGCCCCTTCTTGAGGTGGTACGTCCAGGTCTTGCCGCCGTCGCTCGAGTCGCCGGTGTTCGTCGCGAGGTCCGGGACCACCTTCGCGGTCTTCCCCGGCTCGACGTCCCAGGCCGTCAGACGACGGAGCACCAGGCCGAGCGACGTGATGCCGAGGCCCTGGCTGGTGGCGGGGTCGAGGTGGAACGACGTCGCCGTGGTCAGGACGTTCAGCGTCCCGCCCTTCTTCGTGCCGGAGGACGCGTCGTCGGAGGCGCCACCGCCCGAGCAACCGGTGAGGACCAGGGCTGCGGCTGCGGCGACGGCCGCGGTGATGGTCAGTCGGTTCGAGCGTCTCATGACGTGGTGCTCCTCGAGCGGTCGGTGCTGTGGGGCTCGCGGCCGATCCAGGCCGGGCGGCGTCCATCCTGACACCGCGCCCATGCGCACGGAGACAGCCGATGACGCACGACGCAACAATCCACGGAGCGGGGTGGACCGGTCGTTCTCGATCCGTCCACGGGCGAACGCGAGCGGGCGCGTCTCAGCGCGGTTCGAGGAGTCGTCCCGCCGCACGTCGGGCCGCGGCTGCCCAGGGCCGCGACGCATCCGCCTGGGCGCTCGCCATGGCACCGTCGTACAGCAGGCAGAGCTCGAGCGCGGTCGACTCGGCGTCCGCTGCCCCGGCCTCCACCAGCAGTGCCGTGAAGAGGTCGCGGACCCAGTCGCGGTGCTCCAGGGTCACCTCGTGGGTCGGATGGCCTGCGCCGTACTCCGCCTCGACGTTGATGAAGGGGCAGCCGCGGTACCCGGGCTCGTCGAACCACTCACCGAGCAGGTCGAAGACAGCGAGGATCCGCTCGGTCGCCGTGCCGCCGCGAGCGGGGAGCTCGATGGCGACGTGCTCCTGCCACGACCTGCTGCGCCCGCGGAGGTACCCGAGCACCAGGTCGTCCTTCGTCCGGAAGTGCGTGTAGAGGCTCGCCTTCGAGATGTCGGCCTCAGCTGCGACCTGGTCCACCCCGACGGCATGGATGCCCTGTTCGTAGAACAACCGGTCAGCGGTGGCGACAGCGCGCTCGTAAGCCGGGCGTCGACGGGTACGGGGTTCCGGCGGTGTGGACATGGTTTGACTTTACTGCACTGATCTGTACAGTTACCAACACCGCAAGCCACACCGATCTGTTCAGTCAGGAACACACCATGACCATGACCACGACCACGACCGCTCTCGTCACCGGGGCCACCAGCGGCATCGGACGCGCAACCGCCGAACTCCTCGCCGCACAGGGCCTGCACGTCGTCGTCTCGGGCAGGGACTCCACCCGTGGTGAGGAGGTCGTCCGGTCGATCCGGGCATCCGGCGGCCGGGCGGAGTTCGTCGAGGCAGACCTCCGCGACGAGTCGAGCACGGCACACCTCGCCGCCGAGGCGCTGCGCATCGGCGGCGGCACGGTCGACGTGCTCGTCAACAGCGCCGGCATCTTCCCCTTCGGCGCCACGGCCGACACGACCTCGGCAGGCTTCGACGAGGTCTTCGACATCAACGTCAAGGCGCCGTACTTCCTCGTCGCGACCCTCGCTCCCGCCATGGCCGCGCGAGGCGGCGGAGCGATCGTCAACGTCACCACGATGGTGGCCGAGTTCGGTGCTGCCGGCATGGGGCTCTACGGCTCCACGAAGGCCGCACTCGTGCTGCTGACGAAGTCGTGGGCCGCGGAGTTCGGCCCGGCCGGGGTCCGCGTCAACGCCGTCAGCCCCGGCCCGACCCGAACCGAGGGCACCGCTGCGATGGGCGAGGCACTCGACCAGCTCGCCGCAGCGGGCCCCGCGGGCCGACCGGGGACGGCAGAGGAGGTCGCACAGGCGATCGTCTTCCTCGCCACGGACGCGGCGTCCTTCGTGCACGGTGCCGTCCTGCCCGTCGACGGCGGCCGCATCGCCGTCTGATCGATCCTGCTGCCACATCGCTGAACGGACACGGCACCGTGCAGATGCACGGTGCCGTGTCCGTTCCGTGGCGCGCCGCGCGCCGGCGCGGGTCAGCGGTCGAAGAGCCCGCCGAGGAAGTCGTTGCCGAGGTCCGACGCCTGTTCGCCGAGTCCGGACGCCTGCTCACCGAGCCCGGACGCCTGCTCGCCGAAGCCGGACACGTGCTCGCCCACACCGCCGAGGAGCTGCTCCCCCTCGGCCGCGAAGCCCTCGACGCCACCACCGAGGTCGGCGAGCCCGAAGTCCCCGATGCCCGACGCGATGCCCTCGAAGTCCACGCCCAGGTCGGCGGCCCCCGCGAGGACCGGCGCTGCGGCGGCGCTGACGACTGCTCCCCCGGCGACCGCGACGGCGATCCCGCCGAGCGCCATCGCCCCGGCGCCGACGGCTGCGCCACCGGCCATCGCGCCCACGCGGCCACGGTTGCCCGAGCCGGGGCCGTTCCCGCCGCCGAGGACCCGACGGATGAGTCCGGGGCGACCGACCTCGCCGCGCGTCATGGCACGGGCCATCGGACCCGCGGAGTCGTCCGCGACGCGCTCGTGCGGCGGCAGCTCGGCGTTCATGCGCTGCAGGACCTGCTGGCGCTGCTCGGGCGTGAGTCGGGCGAAGGCGTCGTGGTGGACCTGTTCGAGCTGCTCCGGCGACGACGTGCGCAGGAGGTAGTCGTACTTCGCGAGCGCGACCTTGTCGTGATCGACAGGGCCGGTGCTGCGCGGCCGCCCGTGCTGCCGGGGCGGCTGGCCGTGCTGCTGCTGCGGCGCGTACTGCTGTGTCGGCTGGCCGTGCTGCTGCGGCGGGCGCTGCTGGCCGGTGCGGTCGTCCCCCGTGAGCCTGTCCGCTGCGCTCCGCACGACGCTGCGCCAGTCCGTGCCGCTGGGCTGCTGCCCGCCCGGCTGTTGCCCGCCGGTCCGCTCCCCCTGCCCACGCTGCTGCAGCTGCTTGTCGATGACCTTCGAGGCCATGCCGATGATCCGAGAGAGGTTCGCCATGACCCGACCTTTGCGTCCTCACATGTGAGCACTCAGCACCGGAGCAGTGCAGCGCCCGCAGAACCCATCCCGATCCCCTGGGAGAGGATGCCCGCACACTGCTGGTACTCCCGTGTCGGTGGGTTCGTGGGCGGGGCCGCGCGAACGCCGGACCGCTGCCCCAGGCGAACGAGTGGCACCAGGAGGTCCTCGATGTCACACGACGACGAGCGCCGGCCCAGGCGTGGCGCGGAGCACTCCTCGTCAGCCCAGCGTGCGCTCGAGGAACCCGTTCCGGAAGCGCCCTGTCGGGTCGAGCGACCGCGCCAGCTCCGCGAACGCCGCCAGCTGCGGGTAGGCCTCGTGCAGTCGAGCGGGCGAGGCCGCGGAGACTTTCCCCCAGTGCGGCCGCGGGTCGAACGGTGCGAGCACCTCCTCGATCCGGAGCACCGCCGCTGCCACGGCGGAGGCGTCCCGTCGGAAGGTGAAGTGCAGCCCGACCGACTGCCGACCGGTGGAGGGCGCGAGCCAGGCGGTGTCGGCCGCGACGGTCCGGACCTCGGCGGCGATGAGCAGCGGGGCGAACAGGTCGGCGAGCGGACGCAGTGCCCGGAGCGCCGGGACCGCGGATGCTGCTGGGATGAGGTACTCGGCCTGGATCTCCGCGCCGGTGGACGGCGAGAACGTCGAGCGGAAGTGCGGCAGGCGCTCGGACCAGGGCCCGGGCACGCCGCCTTGTTCCGTGACGCTGGCGGCGTCGTTCTCGCCCGGGTGCACGGCCTCGGTCGCACGGCGGGCACCGAGCGCGACGAGGTCGACGCTCGGCGCGGGCTCGTCCACGCGGTGCTTCGTCCAGACCTGGCGTGCGCCGCGGTCGTCGAACGCCGTGAACATCGACACCGAGTAGGCGTCGGCCATCACCGCGTCGAAGTGCTCCTCGACCGCGTCCCACGGCAGGTCGAGGTGCACGGTCGCGGCGACCTCGAACGTCGGCTCGATCGCGAGCTCCAGCGCCGTGACGACGCCGAGCGCCCCGAGCGCCACACGATGGGCATCAAGGGACCCGGACGACCCGGACCCGGACCCGGACCCGGACCCGGAAGCAGCCGACACGTGCTCGAGCTCGCCCGAGGCACGCACCACGTCCAACCCGACCACCGCCTGCGCCAGCGAGGGGTTCCGCACACCGGAGCCGTGCGTGCCCGTGGCGACGGCCCCGGCCGTGGAGATGTGCGGCAGGGACGCGAGGTTCCCGAGTGCCCAGCCACGAGCCTCCAGGCCGGCCGCGACCTGCGCGTGCGTCATGCCGGCGGCGACCCGCACCGTCCGGCGGGCGCTGTCGATCTCGAGCGACGGCGGCATCTCCGTCAGCGTGAGCTGGACGGCGTCGGTGTCGGCGACCTCGTTGAACGAGTGCGTCGACCCGAGCGCCGTCAGCCGCGGTGTCGACGTGACGAGGTCCTGGACCTCACCCACCGACGTCGGGCGCAGCAGCGCCGACGCCCGGTAGGTGACGTTGCCGGCCCAGTTGGTGCGCTGCTCCGTGGTCACGTCGGTCATCGTACGGCTCCTCAGAAGCCGCGGTCGAGACGGTGCCAGGTCTGCTGCCCGCGCACCTCGTCGCGGAAGCCGCGCGAGGTGGTGTGCTCGTCGATGACCAGGAACTCGGTGCCGAGCATCGTCGCGAGGTCCTCGACCACCTGCAGGCCCACGGCCGTCGTCATGACGGTGTGGTGGGCGGCCCCGGCGGTGAGCCAGGCCTCGGCGGCGACGGGGAACGACGGGCGCGGCTCCCAGACGGCACGGCCGACGGGCAGCTTCGGCAGGGCCTCGGTCGGCGGGACCACGTCGACGACGTTCGCGGTGAGGCGGAAGCCGTCGCGGGTGTCGGAGAGCGCGACCACGACGGCCTCGCCGGAGTCGGCGGTGAAGACCAGGCGCACCGGGTCGTCCTTGCCGCCGATGCCGAGCGGGTGGATCTCGAGCGTTGGACGCGTCGAGGTCAGCGTCGGGGAGACCTCGAGCATGTGGGCGCCGAGGATCTTCTCCGCACCCGGGGTGAGGTCGTACGTGTAGTCCTCCATGAGCGACGCGCCACCGGGAAGCCCGGCGCCGGCGACGTTCATCGCGCGGACCAGCACGGCGGTCTTCCAGTCGCCCTCGGCACCGAAGCCGTACCCGTCGGCCATCAGACGCTGCACGGCCAGGCCGGGGAGCTGCTTGAGCGTGCCGAGGTCCTCGAAGTTCGTGGTGAACGCGGCGGAGCCGTTCTGCTGCAGGAGCGCACGGAGGCCGAGCTCGATCGCGGCGCCGTCGCGGAGCGCGCCGTGGCGGTCACCGTCGCCGCGCAGCGACGGGTCGACGTCGTACGCCGACTCGTAGGACGCGACGAGCGCGTCCACCGCCGCCGTGTCGGCTTCCGCCGCGTCGACCGCTGCGGCCAGCTCGTTGACCGCCCAGGTGTTGACCTGCACGCCGAGCGAGATCTCGGCCTCGGTCTTGTCGCCCTCGGTGACGGCGACGTAGCGCATGTTGTCACCGAAGCGCGTCAGCTTGAGCTCGCGGATCGCGGCGGCACCGGCTGCCGCGCGCACCCAGTTCGACACGCGCTGCTGGACGCGCTCGTCCGACACGTGGCCGATGGCGGTCGCGTGCCGGACGCCCATGCGGGCCAGGGCGTAGCCGAACTCACGGTCGCCGTGGGCGGCCTGGTTGAGGTTCATGAAGTCGAAGTCGATCTCCGACCACGGCAGCGCCACGTTCGCCTGCGTGTGCAGGTGCAGCAGCGGCTTGGTCAGGGCGTTCAGGCCGCCGATCCACATCTTCGCGGGGCTGAAGGTGTGCATCCAGGCGGTGACACCGATCACCTTGTCGTCGGCGCTGGCCTCGATGAGCGCCCGGCGGATGCCGTCAGCGTCCTTGAGCACGGGCTTCCACACGAGCTTCACCGGCAGTGCACCGGCGAGCGTCTCGTGGACGGCGCGGCTCTGCTCCTCGACCTGGCGGAGGGTCTCCTCGCCGTACAGGCCCTGCGAGCCGGTGAGGAACCAGACCTCGTAGCCGTCGAGTGTGGCCTGGGGGTCGACGTTGTCCTGCGTCATCGCATGGCTCCTTCGGGGTTCTGTCCGTAGACGTTCTGGTAGCGATCGAAGAGTCGATCGATGTCTGCTTCCGCGATCGGGACGACCTCGCCGCCCTGCTTCGCGATGTGGACCGTGCGCGCCACGTCCTCGGCCATCACGGCGGCCTTGACGGCGTCCTTCGCGTCCTTGCCGATCGTGAAGACGCCGTGGTTCTGCATCAGGACGGCGCGGGAGCGGTGACCGGAGAGGGTCTCGACGATGCCGTGGCCGATCGAGTCGTCGCCGATGATCGCGAACGGGCCGACCGGGATCGGGCCGCCGAACTCGTCCGCCATCGCGGTGATGACACACGGGATGGCCTCGGCGCGGGCAGCCCACGCGGTCGCGTAGGTGGAGTGGGTGTGCACGACGCCGCCGACCTCGGGCATGTTCCGGTACACGTAGGCGTGCGCCGCGGTGTCGCTCGAGGGGCCGTGCGCGTTGCCCCAGCCCTCCGCGGGGACGCCGTCGAGCGTGCAGACGACCTGGTTCTCTGGCGTCAGGTCGTCGCTGGACACCCCGCTCGGCTTGATCACGAAGAGGTCGGTGCCGGGCACGCGCTCGGAGACGTTGCCGCCGGTCCAGATGACCAGGCCGTAGCGGACCAGCTCGCCGTGCAGGGAGGCGACGCGCGCACGCGTCGCGGCCACGGCCTCCTGGGTGGTCTGGTCGTGGTGGGTCGCGTCCGTCATCGGGTCGGCTCCTTCTCGGTCTGGAGGCTCGGCTCGGCTCCGGCCGTCGTCTCGCGTTCGTCTGTGGTGGCGTCGAGCTCGCCTGTGGCGGCGGCGCTGGTGGTGGCGGCGACCGCTGCCACCTGCAGCGGCAGACCGGCGCGGAAGCGCTCGAGGTAGGTGCGGAACCCGGCGACGTCGTGCTCGTCGGGGTCGGCCACGTGGACGGCGTCCCCGCCGAACACGCGCTCCGCCAGGTGGGTCGTCAGGTCGGTGTCGCCGGCGTGCTCGAGGTACGCGGCCAGCACGGCGATGCCCCAGGCACCACCTTCGCCAGCGGTCTCCTCGAGCGCGACGGGCACGCGGAGCGCGGCGGCGAGCAGGCGCTGCGGGGCGCCGGGCGTCCGGAAGAGCCCGCCGTGCGCGGTCATCCGGTCGACCCGGACGTCCTCCTCCGCCAGCACGTCCATGCCGATCGCCAGTGTCGCGAAGGCGCCCTGGACCTCGGCGCGGACCAGGTTGCCGAGCGTGAACGCGCTGCCGGCCCCGCGGACCAGGAGCGGACGGCCGGCCTCGACGTGCGTGACGGGCTCGCCCGCCAGGTAGTTGTAGGAGAGCAGGCCGCCGGCGTCGGGGTCGGCCTGCTCGGCCTCGGCGAGGAGCGTCGCGTACACGTGGTCGATGTCGAGCGGGGTGCCGGCGGCCTCGGCGAAGCGTCCGAACACCCGGGCCCACGCGGCGATCTCGCTCGCGCCGTTGTTGCAGTGCACCATCGCCACGGCGTCACCGGCGGGCGTGGTGACGACGTCGAGCTCCTCGTGCGCCTGGGCCATCGCGCGTTCGAGGACGACCATCGCGAAGATGCTCGTGCCGACGCTGACGTTGCCAGTGCGGGGAGCGACGGCGTTCGTCGCCACCATGCCGGTGCCGGCGTCGCCCTCGGGCGGGCAGAGCGGGACGCCGGGCTCGAGGGCGCCGGTCGGGTCGAGCCACGCGGCACCCTCGGCCGTGAGCGCGCCGGCGTCCTGCCCGGCGACGAGCACCTCGGGGAACAGGGCGCGGATGCCGGTGCGCGTGCCTGCGCCGGCGCCTGCGCCTGCGCCTGCGCCTGCGCCGATCAGCTCGTCCGCCGTCGCGAGCATCGCGGCGTCGTAGTCGCGGGTCGACGGGTCGATCGGGAACATCCCGCTCGCGTCACCGACCCCGAGGACGTCGTGCCCGGTCAGGCGGTGGTGGACGTACCCGGCGAGGGTGGTGACCCGGGCGACCTCGGCGACGTGGGGCTCCTCGTCGAGGACGGCCTGGTACAGGTGCGCGACGGACCAGCGCAGCGGGATGTTGAACCCGAGGCGCTCGCTGAGTGCCTCGGCAGCGGGGCCGGTGGAGGTGTTGCGCCACGTGCGGAACGGCACGAGCAGCTCCCCCGCGGCGTCGAACGCCAGGTAGCCGTGCATCATCGCGGAGACGCCGAGCGCGCGGAAGGTGGTGGGGCGGACGCCGTACTGCGACTCGACGTCGGCGACGAGGGCGGCGTACGCGGCGCGGAGGCCGGTCTCGACGTCCTCGAGCGAGTAGGTCCAGCGGCCGTCGACGAAGGCGTTCTCCCACTCGTGGTCGCCGCTGGCGAGGGGGACGTGGTCCTCGTCGATGAGCACGGCCTTGATGCGGGTCGATCCGAGCTCGATCCCGAGGGTCGCGCGACCGTCCTCGATGCGCTGTCGGCGGTCGTCGCCCATGCTGTCCTCCCGAGACATCGTCGTCCGTGCACGCTGCGATGCGTGAGCGCTCACATCCTGGCACGTGAGCGCTCACTCTCGCAACGCGGTCGCGTGTTGGGGCTCGACCGGTCGCGACACCCCGTGCGCGGGCCGTCGACCGGTCGCTCGTCGTCGCTCGCCGGCGCTCCGGCCGACGCCTCGTGGCCCCTCGGCGGACGTGAGCGGGGAGTCCTGACCGGTCGCGCCCGCCCGGACCTCGGCGAGATCGCACTTGGTGTCGCCTGGACTGCGGCGGAGCCGACACGGAGTGCGATCTCACCGCCAGGGGCAGGGGCGCGCGCGGGCCGGGCCCACGCCCGGGGCACGCGCGCGCGGGCCCCACGCCCGGGGCAGGCGCGTCAGGCGCCGATCGTGCTGCCGCGGATGACGAGCGACGGGGTCACCACGGCCGACGCGGCAGACGAGCCCTCGATCAGGTCGAGCAGCGCCTGGCCCGCGACCCGACCGAGCTCCTCGAGCCGCAGGTCGACGGTGGTCAGCGGCGGGCGGCTCGCGAGGGCCATCACGTCCCAGTCGTCGAAGCCGGTGACGGCGACGTCCTCGGGCACGGAGCGTCCGAGCTCGCGCAGCCGGTCGCACACGCCCCGCGCGATCTGGTCCGAGCCGCAGACGACCGCGTCGACGTCGACGGTCCCCCGCGCGAGCACGTCGACGGCGTGCCGCCCCCAGCGCTCCGACCACTCCCCGTACAGCGGCGGCGACACGAGCGCGGTGCCGAGCGCCTCGGACGCCCCGGTGACACGGCGCGAGGCGGAGCGGTGCCACGCGGGCCCGGTGACGATCGCCACGCGCCGGCGCCCGAGCGTCAGCAGGTGGGACGCGACGAGCCCGGCCCCGTGCTCGTCGTCGAGCGTGACCGAGACGTCGTCGGGGTCGGTGGACGGGGTGAAGGCGTAGACGACGGGAATGGACACGTCGATCGGCGGGCGCGGGTCGGCGGACCGCCCGGTGACGATGATGCCGTCGACGCCGCGGGAGGCGAGGGAGCGCAGGTAGTGCTCCTCGCGGACGTGGTCGTCTCGGGTGTCGCAGAGCAGGACGGCCATCCGCCCCGCGGAGAGCACGTCCTCGGCGCCGAGCAGCACGGGGATCGAGAAGCGGCCGAAGGAGTCCGTCGTGATCATGCCGACCGTGTACGAGCGACCGGACGACAGCGCCCGGCCGCGGGCGTCGCCGACGAACCCGAGCTTGGCCGCGGCGTCGCGGACGCGGGCACGGGTCTCCTCGCGGAGCTGCCCGGTGTCGTTGAGGGCCTTCGACGCGGTGCCGATCGACACCCCGGCGAGCGCCGCCACGTCGGTGATCCGCACGGGAGCACCGCCGGGGCGACCGGAGCGGCCGGGTCGTTCGATCGTCACGGCAATCCCCTTTCCGGTCGTCGAGCTGCCATCGCAGCATAGAACGGTACGTGGAAGCCCCTTGCACGCCGGCGGATCGTGTCGTAGCGTCACGATCCAGAAACCGTTTTCCGACACCGTCGTCACCAGGAGCTGTCATGACCACCACGCTCACCACCGACAGCCGCGTGCGTACCGCGACCCCGGTCCTCCCGACCGCCGCCGCGCACCTGACGGTCCGTCCACTCACCACCGGAGCCGGCACCGCCACCCCGCGCATCACCGGCGGCTTCTGGCACCTGCGCCAGGACCGCAACGGCCGCGACGCCGTCCGTGACGGGTACCGCCAGCTCGACACCGCCGGCAACTTCCGGAACCTCCGCATCGCCGCGGGCACAGAGCAGGGCGAGGTCGTCGGCCCGATCTTCATGGACTCGGACGTGTACAAGTGGCTCGAGGCCGTGGCATGGGAGCTCGGCCGCGAACCCGCCGAGGACCTCCGTGACCTGCAGCGCGAGGTCACCGCGCTCGTCGCCGACGCCCAGGCCGACGACGGCTACCTCGACTCCGTGCAGCAGGTGCGCGGGAACGGCGAGCGGTACACGGACCTCAAGTGGAGCCACGAGATGTACTGCGCCGGCCACCTCATGCAGGCAGCGGTCGCGCAGTCCCGTGCGACGGGTGACACCGGCCTGCTCGAGGTCGCCATCAAGAACGCGGACCACCTCGTGCGGACCTTCGGCGACGGCACGGCACCGGACGGCACGCCCAGGAAGCACGACATCGACGGCCACCCCGTCGTCGAGATGGGCCTGGTCGAGCTGTACCGCGAGACCGGCACCCGCGCCTACCTCGACCTGGCGCACTGGTTCGTCGACGCCCGTGGACAGGGCATCATCGAGCGCGCCGGCGGCGAGCCGACCTACTTCTCCGACCGTGTCCCCGCGCGCACCGCCACCACCGTCGAGGGCCACGCCGTCCGCGCCGTGTACCTCGCGGCGGGGGCCGTCGACGTCGCGATCGAGACCGGCGACACCGAGCTCCTGGCCGCGAGCGAGCGCCAGTTCGCCGACATGATGGCGACGAAGGCGTTCATCACCGGCGGCCTCGGCGCCCGCTGGGACTGGGAGGCGTTCGGCGACCCGTACGAGCTCCCGACCGACCGCGGCTACGCCGAGACCTGCGCCGCGATCGGCGGCGTGCAGTGGGCGTGGCGCCTGCTCCTGGCGACGGGCAAGTCCGAGTACGCCGACGCGATCGAGCGCCTGCTGTACAACGCGTTCCTGCCCGGGGTCAGCCTGGCGGGCACGGAGTACTTCTACGTCAACCCCCTGCAGCACCGCGACGCCGCCCTCGCCGACGAGAACCGCTCCCCCGCCCACGGCCGCCGCGGCTGGTTCGACTGCGCGTGCTGCCCGCCGAACATCATGCGCACGTTCGCGAGCCTGGACGGCTACCTCGCCACCGCGACCGACGGCGGACTCCAGGTGCACCAGTACGCGACCGCCGACCTCGGCCCGGTCTCCGTCGAGACGGGCTACCCGCACGACGGCCGTGTCCTGGTCACGGTGACCCAGGACGGTCCCCTCGCCCTGGGGCTGCGGATCCCGGCGTGGTCGGACACGACGACGGTCACGGTCGACGGCACCGAGGCCCACCCGTCCGCTGGCTCCCTGCACACGATCGACCGCGAGTGGCACGCCGGCGACACCGTCGAGCTCGTGTTCGACACCACGCCCCACCGGTTCGTGGCGGACGCCCGCATCGACGCCGCGCGAGGCCAGGTCGCGATCGAACGCGGCCCCCTCGTCTACGCCGTCGAGCAGCCCGACCAGGACGGCTTCACGGTCGACGACCTGACGGTCGACGCCGACGCGGTGATCACCGAGGAACCCCGCGAGGACCTCCTCGACGGCATCGTCACGCTGCGCGTCCCGGCCCACGCCCCGACGCGGCACGAGCAGGCAGCGTGGCCGTACCGCCGTCTCGACACGGCGAGCCGCCCGGGAGGCTCGGGTGCGGCCGTCGACGCGGCCACCGTCGACGACGTGACCGGTGCCGGCGGGGCCGAGCCGGGCCGCTCCCCGTCCGTCAGCGCGGTCGCGATCCCGTACTACGCGTGGGCGAACCGCGGCGCGGTCCCGATGCGCGTCTGGCTGCCGCTCGCTCGCTGAGCACCCTCGTGCGAGGTTGCGCACCCGGTGCCCGGCCAGAGGGCGGCACGGTGTGCGCGACCTCGCACCACGGAACAGGAGCCGCACCGCGGCGCAGGGGCCGCAGCGAGCGGCAGCGGGCCGCCCTCAGGCGCTCCGGCGCACCACGAGCTGCGGCTGGATGAGCGTGTCGTCGAGCGGCCGGCCCTCGACCAGTGACCGCACCGAGGCGAGCACCCGCTCCCCCATCGCCATGAAGTCCTGCCGGATGGTGGTGAGCGGCGGGGTGAAGTGCTCGGCCTCGGGGATGTCGTCGAAGCCGAGCACGGCGATGTCGTCCGGCACCCGGAGCCCGTCGTCGGCGAAGGCGTGCAACACCCCGAGCGCCATCTGGTCGTTCCCGCAGAACACCGCGTCCACCGCCGTCGCGTCGATCATCCGCCCGGCCGCGAAGCCGCTCGCCGGGGTCCAGTCGCCGTCGAGCACGACGGGTTCGAGCCCGGCCTCGACCATGAGCCGCGTGTAGGTGGTCCGGCGCACCTCGGACTCCTGCGAGACCGTCGGCCCCGAGATGTGCACGATGCGCCGGTGCCCACGGCCGAACAGGTGCTGCATCGCCAGGGTGGTGCCGACGACCTGGTCGATCGCCACGGCTGCGACGCTCGGCAGGAGCTGCTCGGCGCGGGACGCCGCCGGGATCGCGTCCCGCTGCATCGCGTTCGAGACCACGACGGGCACGGTCACCGGCACCGTCAGCGACGCGAGGGCGTCGAGCACGCGGTTGTCGGCGGCGACGAGCACGACCGCGGCGACGTCCTGCGCGAGCAGGCTGACGAGGGCGCTGGTCAGGTCGGCGGGCCGCGGGTCGTCCGGCAGGGTGGAGAGCAGCACGTGGTACCCGGCGGTGCGGGCCGCGCGTTCGAACCCGATCGCGGTGCTCGACGGGCCGTAGAGCGCGTCCCCAGCCGTCACCAGTCCGAGGGCCTTGCTCCGGCCGCCGGCGAGGGCCCTGGCGGCGGCGCGCGGACGGTAGCCGAGCTCCCCGATGGCCGTCGTGACCCGGGACCGGAAGTGGTCGCGGACCGTCGGGTCCCCGTTGATCACGCGGGACACCGTCTGGTGCGAGACCCCGGCGCGCTCGGCGACGTCGAAGATGGTGGGGGCCTTGCGCCCCTTGCCGTTCGTCGTCGATGCGGTGGTCACGTGCACACCGTACCGCTCGGTGGGAGAACCGCACGGCCCGCACGAAACGGCTGAGCGAGTTGACACGGCGTCGTGCGCAGCCCAAGATGTGAGCGCTCACTCAGAGCATCACACTCCGACACCGGCACAGCAGCCGAGGTCACACAGCTCACGTCGACGTCGACGTGGCGGGAACAGAGGTACTTCGATGATGAAGCGCAGGATCGTCGCGGGCGTCGCAGCCCTCGGCATCGCCATCGCACTCGCTGGCTGCTCGGCCGGCGGTCGCGCCTCCTCCGACGGTGGCGGCAGCGGCAGCACCGACAACAAGGGCGCCCTGGTGGGCGTCGCCATGCCGACCAAGGTCTCCGAGCGGTGGATCAAGGACGGCAACGCCGTCAAGTCCGACCTCGAGAAGGCCGGCTACAAGGTCGACCTGGAGTACGCGGACAACAAGATCCCGCAGCAGGTCCAGCAGGTCAGCAACATGATCACCAAGGGCGCGAAGGTCCTCATCGTCGCGTCCATCGACGGTGGTTCGCTCTCCGACCAGCTCGACGCCGCCGCCAAGGCCGGCATCAAGGTGATCTCCTACGACCGCCTGCTCACGGGCAACAAGAACGTCGACTACTACGTGTCGTTCGACAACGAGAAGGTCGGCGTCGACCAGGCCACCTCGCTGCTCACCGGTCTCGGTGTGCTCGACGCGGACGGCAAGAAGACCGGCAAGAAGGGCCCCTTCAACATCGAGGTCTTCGCCGGTTCGCCCGACGACAACAACGCCACGTTCTTCTTCAACGGCGCGATGAAGACCCTCAAGCCGTACATCGAGGACGGCACCATCAAGATCGGCTCCGGCCAGGACGGCTTCACGCAGGCCGCCACGCTGCAGTGGGACCCGGCGACCGCCAAGTCCCGCATGCAGAACCTCGTCGCGAAGTCGTACTCCGGTGGCACCACGCTGAACGGCGTGCTCTCCCCGTACGACGGCATGTCGATCGGCATCATCTCGGCGCTCCAGGGCGCCGGCTACGGCACCTCGAGCCGTCCGCTCCCGACCATCACCGGTCAGGACGCCGAGGCCGCCAGCGTCAAGTCGATCATCGCTGACCAGCAGTACTCGACCATCTACAAGGACACGCGTCAGCTGGCCGAGAAGTCGGCGAGCATGGCCGAGGACCTGCTGTCGGGCAAGAAGCCCGAGGTCAACGACACGAAGACCTACGACAACAAGGTGAAGGTCGTCCCGACCTTCCTCTTCCAGCCGACGGTCGTCACGAAGGACAACTACAAGAAGGTCCTCGTCGACTCGGGCTACTACTCGGACGCCGACCTCAAGTAGGTCCAGCTCCACACCGGACAGGAGGCGCGGTGCCACACCGCACCGCGCCTCCCCTCCGCCCCTCTTCCAGAACGGGAGGCGCGGTGCCAGACCGCACCGCGCCTCCCGCTCGTCTCACCACGCGCGCTCGCGCGCACAACGGAAGGCAGTCCACGTGACGGACACCATCCTCGAGATGCGGGACATCACCAAGACGTTCCCCGGCGTCAAGGCCCTGCAGGGCGTCTCCATCGAGGTCGAACGCGGTCAGGTCCACGCGATCTGCGGCGAGAACGGCGCGGGCAAGTCCACGCTGATGAAGGTGTTGTCCGGGGTCTACCCGGCCGGGTCCTTCGAGGGCGAGATCCTGCTCGACGGCCAGCCCGTGAAGTTCTCGAACATCAACGACTCCGAGGAAGCCGGCGTCGTGATCATCCACCAGGAGCTCGCGCTCAGCCCGTTCCTGTCGATCGCCGAGAACATCTTCCTCGGCAACGAGCGGTCCAAGGGCGGCTTCATCGACTGGAACAAGACGAACCTGGCGGCCGCCGAGCTCCTGCAGCGCGTCGGCCTGAAGGACAACCCGATCACGAAGATCGTGGACATCGGCGTCGGCAAGCAGCAGCTCGTGGAGATCGCGAAGGCCCTGTCGAAGAAGGTCAAGCTCCTCATCCTCGACGAGCCGACCGCGGCCCTGAACGACGACGACTCGGCGCACCTGCTCGAGCTGATCCGCTCGCTGCAGGCCGAGGGCATGACGGCGATCATCATCAGCCACAAGCTCAACGAGATCAAGGCGATCGCCGACAAGGTGACGATCATCCGCGACGGGCAGACGATCGAGACGCTCGACATGCACGCCGACGACATCTCCGAGAACCGGATCATCCGCGGCATGGTCGGTCGCGACCTGTCGACCCGCTACCCGGAGCACGAGTCGACGATCGGCGAGGAGCTCCTGCGGATCGAGGACTGGACCGTCCACCACCCGCTCGACGGCTCGCGCGAGATCATCCACCAGGCGAACCTCAACGTCCGCGCCGGTGAGATCGTCGGCATCGCGGGGCTGATGGGCGCCGGACGGACCGAGCTCGCGATGAGCGTCTTCGGGCACTCGTACGGCACCGGCATCTCGGGCACCGTCTACAAGCGCGGCGTCCCGATCAAGACGAACACGGTGACCGCGGCGATCGACAACGGCATCGCCTACGCCACCGAGGACCGCAAGCGCTACGGCCTGAACCTGCTCGACGACATCAAGCGGAACGTCTCCGGCTCGGCACTCGGCAAGCTCGCCAAGTGGGGCTTCGTGAACGGCTCCGAGGAGACCACCGTCGCGCGGCAGTTCCTCAAGAACATGAACATCAAGGCACCGACCGTCAACGCGGTCACCGGGAAGCTCTCCGGTGGCAACCAGCAGAAGGTCGTCCTGTCGAAGTGGATGTACGCCGACCCCGACGTGCTCATCCTCGACGAGCCCACCCGCGGCATCGACGTCGGCGCCAAGTACGAGATCTACACGATCATCAACGCGCTCGCGGACCAGGGGAAGGGGATCATCGTGATCTCCTCGGAACTCCCCGAGCTGCTCGGCATCTGTGACCGCATCTACACCCTTTCCGAGGGTCGCATCACGGCGGACGTCCCCCGCTCCGAGGCGACGCCGGAGACCCTCATGCAGTACATGACCCAGGAACGGGAGACCCCAGTCAATGAACGCGCTCAAGTCCGCAGCTAGTTACCTCACCGGGCAGCTCCGGCAGATCGGCCTGTTCATCGCGCTGATCGTCATCGTCATCTTCTTCCAGGTGACGACCGGCGGGATCACCCTCGCCCCGATCAACGTCTCGAACCTGGTCGTCCAGAACAGCTACATCCTGATCCTCGCCATCGGCATGGTGATGGTCATCATCGCCGGTCACATCGACCTGTCGGTCGGGTCCGTCGTCGCCTTCACCGGCGCGATGGCCGGTGTGATGATCACGCAGTGGCACGTGCCGTGGCCGATCGCGGTCGTCCTCTGCCTGGTCATCGGTGCCCTCGTCGGCGCCTGGCAGGGCTTCTGGATCGCCTACTTCGGTATCCCGGCGTTCATCGTGACGCTGGCGGGCATGCTCGCGTTCCGTGGTGCGGCCCAGATCGCCCTGCAGAACCAGCAGATCTCGCCGTTCCCGGAGGGCTTCCGCTCGCTCGGCTCCGGCTTCCTGCCGGCGTTCGGCAGCTCGGGCTACGAGCCGCTGACGATGATCCTCGGCTTCGCGGCCGCCGCGATCCTGGTCGTCACCGCGTTCCGTGGCCGTGCCACGCGTCGCAAGTACCAGCTCGAGGACGAGCCCTTCGCCTGGTTCATGACGAAGCTCGTCTTCACCGTCGCGCTGGTCATGTACGTCGCACTGCTCCTCGCCAGCTACAACGGCACCCCGATCGTGCTCGTCATCCTCGGCGTGCTCGTGGTCGTGTACTCGCTCGTCATGCGCAGCGCGGTGTTCGGTCGCCACATCTACGCCATCGGCGGCAACGCCCTCGCGGCGCAGCTGTCCGGCGTCAAAACGAAGCGCGTCACGTTCCTCCTCTTCGTCAACATGGGTGTCATCTCGGCCCTGGCGGGCGTGGTCTTCACCGGCCAGCTCAACCTCGCCTCGCCGAGCGCGGGCAACGGCTTCGAACTCGACGCCATCGCCGCCGTGTTCATCGGTGGCGCTGCCGTCACCGGCGGCATCGGCACCGTGCCGGGCGCCATCGTCGGTGGTCTCATCATCGGCATCCTGAACAACGGCATGTCGATCCTCGGTGTCGGCACCGAGTTCCAGTCCCTCATCAAGGGCCTGGTGCTGCTCGCCGCCGTCGCGTTCGACGTGTTCAACAAGCGCCGGGCGGCGTCCGCCCGGAAGTAGGGCGCACCACGCTGGACCGAGACTCGGGCCGGCGGACACTCTGCGGGTCACGAACCCGCGGAACTGTCCGCCGGCCCGAGTCTCGTTCCCGGGGTCAGCGGGTCAGGACGGCCCACCCGGCAGCCGGGAGGCTCAGGGTGCCGTCGCGCAGGTCGCCTGCGCCCGCCTCCACCCGGGTCGCGTCGGCCGCAGGCACCTCGACCGGATCGTCGGCCAGGTTCAGGGCGGTCACGACCGCGTCGTCCCCGGTCGCCGTCCGCAGCACGACGACGGTGTTCTCCAGGTGCACGACGTCGGTGTGCGCCCGGTGCAGCCAGGGGTGCCGACGGCGGAGGGCGACGAGCGCCTCGTACGTGTGGGTCAGGGCCGTCGGCTCCGGAGGCGTCGGCGGGAACTCCGGACGGACGGCGTCGTCGCCACCGAGGCGCTCCTCCTTCACCCCGGTCCACCCGTACTCGTCCCCCGCCCACACGCTCGGGGTGCCGGCGACGGTGAACAGCACCGCGGCCGCGTGGGGCGCGAACCGCTCCCCCACCGCACTGGCGATGCGGGTCACGTCGTGGTTGCCGATGAACGTGCTCGGGGCCGACGTGGCGAGCAGGGCGTCGTGACGTTCGATCGCGTGCGCCAGCTCGAAGCAGTTGCGGTCGGCGATCCCGTGCCAGACCGCTTGCCACAGCTCGTACTGCGTGGTCGAGTCCATCGTCGACTCGGTGACGATCGTGGCCGTGTCGCCGTGGATGACCTCGCCGGTGAACCACGCGTCCGGGAACCGCTCCCGCACGCGCGGCAGCACCCGCGCCCAGAACGCCGACGGCACCGCGTAGGCCGCGTCGAGCCGCCACCCGTCGACGCCGCGCTCCAGCCAGTGGGTCATCACGTCGACGACGAGGTCCTCGGTCGCCTGCGACGAGTGGTCGAGCGCCACCAGGATGTCGTGGCCCTCGAACAGCCCGACCGGCACCGGGTCGCCCGGGTTCCAGCCGGTCCAGTCGATGCCGAACAGCGGTGCGGACGCCGCCGCGGGTCCGTCGGTCTCGAGTGCCCGGAACGCCGGGTGCTCACGGCCGACGTGGTTGAAGACGCCGTCGAGCACCACGCGGATGCCGCGCTCGTGCGCCGCGGTCACGAGGGCGTCGAAGTCGGCGTCGTCCCCGAGGCGCGGGTCGATCCGCAGGTGGTCGACCGTGTCGTACCCGTGCGTGCTGCTCGCGAAGACCGGTCCGAGGAGCAGTCCGTTCAGCCCGAGGTCGACGACGTGGTCGAGCCAGCCGGTGATCCGGTCGAGGCGGTGCTCCACCTGCCGGTCGCCGACGGGCGTCTCGGGGCGGACCTCGGCGCCGACGAAGCCGAGCGGGTAGACGTGCCACCACAGCACGTGCTCGACCCAGGCGGGCTCGGACGGTCGGGCGGGGGCGCTGTCGGGAGTCACTGCTCCGATGCTGCCAGTTCGACGTCGGCTGGGTACGGGAGTGCGCTTCGGGACGATGATGGACGCATGGGACGAGCGATCCGCACCGAGGACGACGCACGCCGGGTCGAGGCCGCGCAGGCCGAGCGCACGTGTGCGTCCTGCGGGCGTCGCATGCCGGAGTCGGCGTCACCCGATGCGAAGTGGTGCTCGGACGCCTGCCGTCGGCACAAGCTCGACGACACCGACCGCACGCTCGAGCGCACCATCGACGAACTGCTGGACGCCCGGGCGCTGACCTCGAGCATCTGCCCGTCGGACGCCGCGCGGGCGATCGGTGGCGAGGACTGGCGCGACCTGATGGAACCCGCCCGTCGAGCCGCACGGCGCATGGTGGCCCGGGGCGAGGTCGAGATCACCCAGGGTGGGAACGTCGTCGACCCCTCGACCGCCAAGGGCCCGATCCGGATCCGCCGTCCACGCTGAGGGAACACCCTCGCGACGACAGGTGTTGGCTACCAGCGATGACTCCCGACGGAACCACCACACAGTCCACCGCCCAGCGCAGCGCCCTCGTCGTGGGCGCCAGCGGCATCACCGGCTCGGCCCTCGTCGAGCGCCTGACCCAGGACGGGTGGGAGGTGAGCGCACTCTCCCGACGAGCAGGGACCCGCAACGGCGTCCGTGGCATCGCCGCCGACCTCCGCGACCCCGAGGGGCTCCGCAGCGCACTCGCTGACGAGCGGCCCACGCACGTGTTCTTCACCGCGTGGCAGCGACAGGCGACCGAGGCCGAGAACATCGCCGTGAACAGTGCGATGGTGCGCGACCTGCTCGCCGCCCTCGACCACGCGCCGCTCGCCCACGTCGCGCTGGTGACCGGGCTGAAGCACTACCTCGGCCCGTTCGAGGCGTACGCCGCCGGCGAGATGCCCGACACCCCCTTCCACGAGGAGGAGCCGCGGCTCGACACCCCGAACTTCTACTACGCGCAGGAGGATGAGCTCTTCGCCGCCGCCGAGCGTCAGGGCTTCACCTGGTCCGTGCACCGCTCCCACACGGTGATCGGCCACGCGGTCGGCAACGCGATGAACATGGGCCTGACCCTCGCTGTGCAGGCGACGCTGGCGAAGGAGCTCGACCTGGACTTCGTCTTCCCCGGCAGCGAGGCCCAGTGGAACGGCCTGACCGACATGACCGACGCCGGTCTGCTCGCCGAGCACATGGTGTGGGCGGCGACCTCGCCCGAGGGCGCCGACGAGCCGTTCAACATCGTCAACGGCGACGTCTTCCGCTGGCGCTGGATGTGGCCGCGGCTCGCCGCCCACCTCGGGGTCGACCCGGCGCGCGTCGTCGGGTTCTCCGAGGAGGCCCGACCGCTCGAGCAGCAGATGGCCCCATACGAGGCCGCCTGGGCCGGGATCGCCGAGCGCCACGGCCTCGTCGAGCCGGACATCACCCGTGTCGCGTCGTGGTGGCACACCGACGCCGACCTGGGTCGGGCCATGGAGGTCGTCACCGACATGGGCAAGAGCCGCGACGCCGGGTTCACCGGCTACCGCCGCACCGAGCAGGCCTTCGCCGACCTGTTCGCGCGCTACCGCGCAGACCGTCTGATCCCCTGATCAGCCGGCACCTGTCCCGCCGCAGTGAACGGGGTACAGAGGCGTCCGTACTGTCGGTGACACACCGCCGGGACCACCGGTGATGCCCCACCGGAAGGAATCACCATGTCGCTCGGAGACAAGGCCAAGGACGCCACCCAGAAGATCGTCGGCAAGGTCGAGGAGACCGTCGGCGAGCACACCGACGACCAGGAACTGCACGCCCAGGGCAAGAAGGACCAGCACATGGGCGAGGCGCGCATGGAGACCGAGAAGGCGAAGGACGCCGTCGACGGCAAGTGAGCACCTGCTCCTGACCGCGTGAGCGGCCCGGCATCCACGGATGCCGGGCCGTTCGTGCGTTCGGTCCGGTGTTCAGAAGGCGTAGCGGATGCGGCAGGACGGCAGGTGCTCGGCGACGAGCTCGCGGAACCGCTCGACGAGCTGCCCCTTCATGCCCGAGCGGTACCGGACGTTGACGGCACCGTTCTGCGACACCTTCTGCTCCTGCAGGTCGGGACGCCAGAGCAGGTCCTCGGCCTTCGGGTGCCAGCCGAGGTTCACCTGGTGCAGGGGCTCGTTGTGCGTGAGGAAGATGACCTCCGACGCGAGCTGCGCCTTCGCCCGCGGGGACAGCACGTCGTCGACCTGACGCAGGAGCTCGGCCCAGTCGGACTCCCACGTCGGGGTGAGGATCACGGGCGAGAAGTTGAGGTGGACCTCGTACCCCGCGTCGACGAAGTCGTTCACCGCGGCGATCCGCTCGGCGATCGGGGAGGTGCGGATGTCGGTGACCTTCGCGGTCTCGTGCGGCATGAGCGAGAACCGGATGCGCGTGCGCCCCATCGGGTCCCAGTCGAGCAGGTCGCGGTTGACGTACTTCGTCGCGAACGACGCCTTGGCCGTCGGGGTCATCCGGAACAGGTCGCAGAGGTCGCGCACGTTGTCGCTGATCATCGCGTCGACCGAGCAGTCGCTGTTCTCGCCGATGTCGTAGACCCAGGCGTCGGGGTCGCACTGGTTCGGCTCGGTCTTCTCCCCCTGCTTGTGGATGTTCCGCGCGATGTGCTTGGTGATCTGCTCGATGTTCGCGAAGACCGTCACGGGGTTGCTGTAGCCCTTGCGGCGCGGCACGTAGCAGTACGCGCACGCCATCGCGCAGCCGTTCGCCGTCGACGGCGCGATGAAGTCCGCCGAGCGACCGTTCGGCCGGGTGACGAGCGACTTCTTCACGCCGAGCACCAGCGCCTCGGTCTTGATCCGCACCCAGCGCGAGACGTTGCGCTCGTCGCCGTGGACCTCGGGGATGTTCCAGTGCGACTCGACGGGGACGACCTCGGCGTCGGGCCACCTGGCGACGACCTCGGCCCCACGGGGCAGCTCGAGCGCAGCGGGTTCGGCGTAGATGCGGTGGACGTCGAGCATCGGGCGCACGCGGGGTTCGGTCATCGCTCCCTGTCTACCGGGCACCACCGACGGTGCAGACTCAGACGCATGAGCAAGCCGGACGACCACTTCTTCGTCGTTGACGGCCGACGCTGGCGGCGCACCGACCCCGCCGTGCCCGAGGAGACCGCCGCGGCGCTCCGGTCGCACCTCGGTCGTGGGCGGAACGCGGTCAAGCAGGCCAAGCGCTCGGGCGACGACGCGGCACTCGCTGCCGCCCGGCACCGGAACGGCCTCGCCAAGCACGGCCTCGGCGAACGCGGCCCGGTGTGGTGGGAGCGCCCGGAGGCCGACCGTGTCGCCGATGCCGAGCGCGCCCGCGCGGAGCTCGACGCCCTCGACGACGGCACCGCGTGACGACCACGATCCGCCCGCCGAAGCTCGATCGTGTGATCAACGTGATCGTGATGGGCCCGGTGTTCATGGGGACCGGAGTCGCGATCGCCCTCGCTGCGACGTCCCCGGACGCGTCGGCGCGGGTGTTCCTCGTCGTCCTCGGCGCGGTCTTCGTCGCGACGGGGATCTGGCTCACGAGCCGCCTGCCACGGGTCGCGGTCCACCTCGCCGATGACGAGCTCCGGTACGACGGCTTCCTCGTCTCGTGGACGCTCCCCCGCGCGGGCATCACCGCCGTGCTCGACGACGCCTGGGTCGAGTGGCGAGACACCGCCGGGCGGGACCGTCGTCGTCAGATCGGGCTGCTCACGCGGGCCTGGGAGGACGACGGCACGAAGTTCGCACCGTACTGGCGCTGGCGTCGGGAGGCGCTGCTGCAGGTCCGGGAGTGGGCAACCGGTCCTGACCGCGCGCGGTCCTTCCCATGACGCCCGCGATGGGGAGTGGGATCGCGCGTGGGAGGTCGGGACGAACGACCCGCCACGCGCGATTCGACCCCCTGAGCGCGATTCGACCCGCGGCAGGACCGCTGCGCGCAGACCCGGTCAGGCCTCCGTGTGGCCGAGGTCGGGCTCGACGCGCAGCTGCACGGTGCGGGACGCCGACGCGTGCAGCTCGAACACGACGACCTCGTTCCGACCCGCACGCAGGACCGGCCCCGGCACCGCCAGGGTCTGCTGCGGCCCGCGCGACCAGTACCGCCCGAGGCAGAACCCGTTCACCCAGGCGACGCCCTTGCGGAAGCCGTCGAGCGCCAGGTAGCGGTCGGACGCCGCGTCGAGCTCGAACGACCCGAGCGCCACGACGGGTCCGGCCAGGACGTCGGCACCGGCTGCGGAACCGACGGGCTCCAGCGCGCGCAGCACGTCGAGCGCCGCGGACGGCATGGGGTCGAGCGCGAGCGGCGACGCCGTCCACCGGGACAGCGGCACGCCGTCCACGGTGACGCCGCCGATCAGGCCCTTCGGCTCGCCGATGCGGGTGCCGTAGTCGACGCGGCCCTGGTCCTCGACGAGGAGCTC
Source organism: Curtobacterium sp. VKM Ac-1395 (assembly GCF_015350975.1). GTDB lineage: Bacteria > Actinomycetota > Actinomycetes > Actinomycetales > Microbacteriaceae > Curtobacterium. The sequence goes on along the minus strand of NZ_JADKRX010000004.1, from coordinate 341,829 downwards.
GAGCGTCCCGGTGACCGGCGGGAGCGCGACGGCCCGGTCGTGGTGCTCGCGCTCGAGGACGCCGACCGAGCGACCGTCGACGCTGACGAGGACGCGGTCGCGGACCTCTCCCCCGACGGTCAGCACGCCGCCCGCGGGCAGATCGACCTCGGTGCGGTACAGCACGAAGCCCGAGGCGGCACCGAGCTCGTCGAACGTGGGGGTGGTCTCGTGCGTGGTCCACGACGTGAGCTGCGGGAGCAGCGTGCGGAGGGCCGTGGACCGGTCGAGCTGGACGGCGAGGTCCGTGGCAGGGGCGATCCGGGCCTCCTGGCCGGCGTCGGCACCGGTGTCGGCACCGGGGCCGTCGTGCAGCACGCCGGACCCACCGGGCTCCATGGCGGCCGGCAGCGGCGGCACGGGCGCGTAGCGCTCGATGACGGAGCGGAACGCGTGGAACTTCGCGGTGGGGCGACCGGCCTCGTCGAGCGGGGCGTCGTAGTCGTACGACGTCGCGATCGGCCGGTACACGCCCTTGTCGTTGGCGCCGTTCGTGAAGCCGAAGTTCGTGCCGCCGTGGAACATGTAGACGTTGACGGAGCCGCCGGCGGCGAGCAGGACGTCGAGGTCGGCGGCGCTGTCCGCAGCCGAGGTGGTGTGGTGGTGCTCGCCCCAGCTGTCGAACCAGCCGTCCCAGAACTCCGAGCACATCAGCGGTCCGGTGGGCTGCGCCTGCCGGAGCCGGGCCAGACGCGACTCGGAGCGGGACCCGAACGACCCGGTCTTGTGCAGCGACGGCAGCGAGCCGTCCTCGAGCATGGTGCCCATCGGCTGGTCGACGCTCGTGAAGGGGACGGTCAGCCCGATCGCGCGGTGCATCGCCTCGAGCTTGGCCAGGTAGACGGGGTCCGAGCCGTAGGCGCCGTACTCGTTCTCGACCTGCACGAGGACGATCGGCCCGCCGGGGCCGTCCGTCCCGCCGGCGTCGATCTGCCGTGGGACGAGGATCGGCGCGAGGGCGTCGAGGTACCGCGACACGGCGGCGAGGAACTGCGGCTCGTCGCGGCGGATGCCCACGGTGCCGTCGGTGAACAGCCAGTACGGCAGCCCCCCGTTGGTCCACTCGGCACAGATGTACGGGCCGGGGCGGACGATCGCGTGCATGCCCTCGGCGGCGACGAGGTCGAGGAACCGACCGAGGTCGAGTCCACCGGTGAAGTCGAACTGCCCGGGCGAGGCCTCGTGCGCGTTCCACGCGACGTAGGTCTCGACGGTGTTGAGGCCCATGAGCTTGGCCTTGCGGATGCGGTCGGCCCACAGGTCCGGGTGGACGCGGAAGTAGTGGATCGCGCCGGAGAGGACCCGGTGCGGCTCGCCGTCGAGCAGGAAGTCGGTGTCGCCGATCGCGAAGCGCATGGGCAGAGCCTTTCGTCAGAGCGGGGCCGCCGAGGCGGTCCGGTGCAGAGAGCGGGGCCGCGGGGACGGCCCGGTGCAGAGAGCGGGGCCGTGCGGACTGGTGTCCGCACGGCCCCGGGATGGTGGAGCTGGTGCTACTTGGTCGAGACCGTGAAGCCCTGCTGCTTGCCGTACTTCACGAGCGAGTTCTGCCAGGCCTCGAGCCCGGACTCCAGCGAGGTGCCCTTCTCGTAGGACTGCCCGACGGTGTCGGCGTAGACGCTGTTCGCGTACACCTGGTACGGCAGGTAGGTGAAGTCGTTGTCGGACGACTTCGACGCGTCGACGAGGACCTCGTTGATCTTCTGTCCACCGAAGTACTCCGGCTCCTCGTTGAGGAAGGCCGAGGACTCCAGGTCAGCGGTGGTCGACGGGAAGCCGCCGGACTCCATGAAGATCTTCGTGGAGGCCTTCGACGAGTTCAGCCACTTGAGGAAGCCGGCGGCGAGGGCCGGGTTCTTCGTCTGCTTCATGACGACCTCGGCGCTGCCGCCGTTGTTCGCGGTGACGGCCTTCGAGCCGTCGTAGGTCGGCATCGGTGCGACGCGCCAGTCACCCTTGGCGTCGGCGACGCTCGCCTCGAGGTTGCCCGGCATCCACGCGCCCGTGATGAGGGTCGCGATCTGGCCGTTGCCGAGCTGCTTGTACCAGTCGTCGGTCCAGCCGACGGTCTTGGCGAGCAGCTTCTTCTCGACGAGCTCGTTCCAGGTCGAGGTCCACTTCTTGGTGCCCTCGTCCTGCAGGTTGACCGTCACCTTGTCGCCCTTCGTGGTGAACGGCGTGCCACCGGCCTGGGCGATCATGCTGGTCGTGAAGCCGGCGTCACCGGAGTCCGCCGCGATGTAGGCGTCGGGGTCGGACTGGTGCAGCTTCTCGGCCGCGGTGACGTACTCGTCCCACGTCTTCGGGACGGTGATGCCGTTCGCGTCGAAGACCTTCTTGTTGTAGAACAGCGCCATGGGGCCGGAGTCCTGGGGCAGGCCGTAGACCTTGTCCCCGTTCGTCACGGAGCTCCAGGTGCTGGCCGCGAACTTGCTCTTCAGGCGGTCGAAGCCGTAGCTCGACAGGTCGAGGAGCGACTCGGACAGCGAGAACTGCGGGATGGCGTAGTACTCGACCTGCGCGACGTCGGGGGCACCCGAGCCGGCCTTGATCGTGTTCTGCAGCTTCGTGTACTGGTCGGCACCGGTGCCGGCGTTGACGAGCTTGACGTCCACCTTCGGGTACTGCTTCTCGAACGCGGCGACCTGGGCCTTCGCGGACGGGGTCCAGGACCAGTACGTCAGGGTGCCGCCCTTGGCGAGCGCCGAGTCGATGTCCGAGGCGGAGCCGCCGGAGGACGAGCCGCCGGACGAGCAGGCCGCCAGGGCGATGGCGGCGGTGACGCCGATGGCGAGGGCGCTGAGTCCGCGCCGGGCCTTCGTGTTCATGGGGTGCCTTTCACTTCTTCGTGTTGGGGGGGGTGCTGCTGTGGGGCTGGCGGGCTGGAGGTGCGTGGCGGGGTCGCCCCGAGCCTCCTGGCCGTGGGTCAGGCCTTGACGGACCCGGCGGCGAGGCCGGACTGCCAGAAGCGCTGCAGGAAGAGGAACGCGACCACGATCGGGATGATCGTGAGGAGCGAACCGGTGACGACGAGGTTGTAGATCGGCTGCGCACCGGAACCGGTGGCCTGCGCGTTCCACTGGTTGAGGCCGACGGTGAGCGGGTACCACTTCGGGTCGCTCAGCATGATGAGCGGCAGGAAGTAGTTGTTCCACGTCGCGACGACGGCGAACAGGAGCACGGTGACGACACCGGGGGCGAGCAGGCGGAGCGCGATCGTGAAGAAGATCCGGAACTCCCCTGCGCCGTCCATGCGGGCGGCCTCGAGGAGCTCGGACGGGATCGCGTCGACCGCGTACGTCCACACCAGGTACATGCCGAACGGGCTGATCAGCGAGGGCAGGATGATCGCCCAGGGGGTGTTCGTCAGGCCGACCTGCGAGAAGAGCAGGAAGGTCGGGACGGCGAGGGCCGTGCCGGGCACCGCGATGGCACCGAGGACGATCGCGAACACGGCGCGGCGGCCGGGGAACGCGAACTTCGCCATGCCGTAGCCGGCGACGGTCGCCAGGAGCGTCGCTCCGCCGGCACCGACCACCACGTAGAGCAGCGTGTTGCCGAACCACTGCAGGAAGATGCCGTCGTTGTACGTGACGGTGTCGACGATGTTCTGCCAGAGGTTGAAGTCCCCGCCGAACCAGAGGCCGAAGGTGGAGAGCAGCGACGACTGCGTCTTCGTGCTGTTCACGAGCAGGTAGAACAGCGGCGCGAACGAGTACACGACGAAGACGATCATCACGGCGGTCAGGAGACCGGAGCGCTTCGGCTTGCGGCCGTCGACGGGCTGGTCCGCCTTCCGGGACGCTCGTCCCGCTCCGCGACGGCCGTTGCGGAGCGTCGTGGTCGCCTCGGTCACCGTGGCCGGGCCGGCCGGACCGGTGGCGGGGTGCTGCAGGGTGCTCATCGGTTCTCCTGTCGGGTGCCGCGGACCTGCACGACGTAGGCGATCACGGCGGTGATGACGCCCATCACGATGGCGACGGTGGCGGAGTAGTTGAACTGCTGGCCGCTGAAGGACAGCGAGTAGGCGTACATGTTCGGCGTGAAGGAGCTGCCGATGACGTTCGGGGCGAGGGTCTTCAGCAGGTTCGGCTCGTTGAAGAGCTGGAAGCTGCCGATGATCGAGAAGATCGTGGCGATGACCATCGGGCCGCGGAGTGCGGGGAGCTTGATCGAGAACACCGTGCGCAGGGGGCCGGCGCCGTCGAGCTCGGCGGCCTCGTACAGCTCGCCGGGGACGGTGCGGAGGGCCGCGTAGAAGATCAGCATGTTGTAGCCGAGGAACTCCCACGTGACGACGTTGCCGATCGACGTGAGGACCCAGGTCGGGCTGAACGGCTGCAGCAGGTCGATGCCGAGCGCGTCGTTCGCCGCACCGGTCAGGCCGAACTGGTTGCCGTAGATGAAGCCCCAGATGAGCGCTGCGACGACGCCGGGGACCGCGTAGGGCAGGAACACCGCGATGCGGAAGAACGACGTTCCCCAGAGCCGGGCGCTGTCGAGCGTGAGGGCGGCCACGAGGGCGAGCCCGAGCATGATCGGCACCTGGATGACCAGGAAGACGACGACCCGCCCGAAGCCGGACCAGAACTGCGAGTCCTGGAAGAGCTGCAGGTAGTTGGCGAACCAGACGAACTGGTTGCCGCCGACGAGCTGGTCACGGAACAGGCTGAGCCACAGCGCGTACCCGATCGGCACGATGAGCATGAGGACCAGGACGACGACGAACGGTCCGACGAACAGCCACCCGGTGAACCGGCCCCTCGGCTTCGGCCGCCGTCGCGGTGGCGCTGCCGGCGACCCGGCCGGGGCCGTGCGCGCTGCGAGCGTGCTCATGTGACTCCTTCGTCTGCTGCGTTCGGGGACGCGGCTGGTGCGTGCGTGGAACGCGGATGCTGCGTTCGGGGACGTCGAAGTTGACGTCAACATCGAACGACCCGACGATAGCATGGCAACGTCAACATGCGTTACCGTTCGGAGCGGTCGGCTCCCTGTCCGGCTGTCCCCCGGGCGTTCGTCCCGGCCACGCCCGACGAAGGAGCGACGTGACGACCGACCTGTCCGCCACCGGCCGTCGCGCCCCGTCGATGGCTGCCGTCGCCGACGCCGCCGGCGTCTCGATGCAGACGGTCTCGCGGGTCGCCCGCGGCTTCGAGAACGTCAGGCCCGACACCCGCGAGCGCGTCCAGCAGGCGATGGCCTCGCTCGGGTACCGCCCGAACCGGGCTGCGCGGGCACTGCGCTCCGGGCGCTTCCGGACGATCGGCGTGATCATGTTCACGCTCGCGTCCTTCGGCAACATGCGCACGCTCGAGGCCATCGCCGACGCCGCCGGGGCCGCCGACTTCACGATCACGCTGCTGCCGATGGCCTCCCGCACCGAGGAGGGGGTCCGCTCGGCCTTCTCCCGCCTGCACGAACAAGCCGTCGACGGCGTGGTGATCATCATCGAGTCCCACGTCATCGACACCGCCGAGGTGGCCCTGCCCGACGGCGTCCCGATGGTCGTCGTCGACTCCACGGGCACCACCGAGCACCCGGCGATCGACACCGACCAGACCGACGGCGCCCGGCTCGCCACGCAGCACCTGCTCGACCTGGGCCACGACACCGTGTGGCACGTCGCCGGGCCCTCGTCGTCGTACTCGGCGGCGCGACGACTGGCGGCGTGGCAGACCACGCTCGAGCGCGCCGGCCGGGTCGTCCCGCCGGTGTTCCACGGGGACTGGAACACGTCCTCCGGCTACCGCGCCGGCCTCGAGATCGCCCGGCGCCCGGAGATCACCGCGGTGTTCGCCGCGAACGACCAGACCGCCCTCGGGATCCTCCGCGCCTGCCACGAGCTCGGGCGCACCGTGCCGGAGTCCCTCAGCGTGGTGGGCTTCGACGACTCGCCGGAGTCCGACTCGTTCTGGCCGCCGCTGACCACCGTGCACCAGTCCTTCGACGAGGTCGGTCGTCGCGCGGTCTCGACCCTGCTCGCCCAGATCGAGGGCGCGCCGGTCGTCGCCACGACGGACCTCGTCCCGGTGCGCCTGGTCGAGCGCGCGAGCACGGCGGCGCCGCCGCCGCGGTAGCGCGGGCGCGCGGGCGCGTGGTGCGAGGTTGCGCACCCCGTGCGCGCCCGTGTCCCCGCACGGGGCGATCACCCTCGCACCGGGCGAGGGACGCCGCACCGTGCGAGCCAGCCCACGGGGCCGGACCACGTGCTGGAGGGGAGGCTCGTGGCGGCCTCGCACCGAGCCTCCCGGCCGCCCCGTGGTGCGTTCCGTCCCCTCACGCCTGCGCTGGAACGCGGAAACGCGCGTACGGGGTCGGATGATCCGACCCCGTCCGCGCGATTCGACCTCCTGCGGGCGGATCGACCGGCGGCAGACCGCCGCGGCCGGACCACGTGCCGGACGGGAGGCTCGTGGCGGCCTGGCGCCGAGCCTCCCGGCCGCCCCGTGGTGCGTTCCGTCCCCTCGCACCTGCGCTGGAACGCGGAAACGCGCGTCGGGGGTCGGACGATCCGACCACCGACGCGCGTTCCGACCTGCTCAGCGGGGAACGACCCCGACCGGGACTAGCCGATCGACAGCGCCGTCCAGCTCACCGGGGGGAGCTCGATCGTGACGGTGTCACCCTCGCGGCGAGCCGTCTCGTTCGTGCGGAGGCCGACACGCGACGTGTTCGTCAGGTCGTTGACCGCGTGCAGGTCGTCGTCCCAGACGCCCTCGGCGTGGACGTCACCCGTGACGTCGAGCCCCGACAGGTCGATGGTGACCGTCGTGCTCTCCGAGGGGTGGCGGTTGACCAGGAACACGGCGGCCTTGCCGTCCTCGATCGTGGCGGCGGAGTCCACGACCGGGACCTCGCCGTACGTGCCACCGTCGACCGTGTCACCGGACGCGATGACCTGCAGCGAGGTGCCGTGGGCGAGCCGCGAGGTCAGCGAGAACGGGAAGAAGGTGGTCTGGCGCCAGGCCTCGCCACCGGGCTCGGTCATGATCGGGCCGATCACGTTGACGAGCTGCGCGATCGAGGCCGACGCGACGCGGTCCGCGTGGCGCAGCAGCGAGATGAGCAGGCCACCGACGACGACGGCGTCCGCCACCGTGTAGATGTCCTCGAGCAGACGCGGGGCGACGGGCCACTCGTCGAGCGTGAACTCCTTCTGCTGCTCGTTCCACTTCGAGATCGACCAGACGTTCCACTCGTCGAACGAGATGTCGATGCGCTTGTCGGACTTCTTGTGCGCCTTGACGTGGTCGGCCGCGGTGGTGACCGTGTCGATGAAGCGGTCCATGTTGACGCCGGACGCCAGGAAGGTCGGCATGTCCGTGCCCTCTTCGTAGTAGGCGTGGGCCGAGATGTAGTCGACGTCGTCGTAGGCGTGCTCGAGGACCGTGCGCTCCCACTCCCCGAACGTCGGCATCGATGCCCCGGAGGACCCACAGATGACGAGCTCCAGGTCGGGCTGGATCTGCCGCATGCCCTTGGCGGTCATCGCCGCGAGCTTGCCGTAGTCGTCGGCGTTCTTGTGGCCGAGCTGCCAGGGGCCGTCCATCTCGTTGCCGAGGCACCACATGGTGATGCCGAAGGGCTCCTCGCGGCCGTTCGCCCGGCGCTGGTCGGCGAGCGCGGTGCCGCTGCGGATGTTCGCGTACTCGAGCAGCTCGATGGCGGCGTCGGTGCCACGGGTGCCGAGGTTCACGGCGAGCATCATCTCGGAGCCGACCGAGTCGAGCCACTGCTGGAACTCGTGCAGGCCGACCTCGTTCGTCTCGGTGGAGTGCCACGCGAGGTCGAGGCGGCGGGGGCGCTGGTCGACCGGGCCGACGCCGTCCTCCCACTTGTAGCCGGAGACGAAGTTGCCGCCGGGGTAGCGGATGGTGGTGACGCCGAGCTCCTTGACGAGCTCGATGACGTCCTTGCGGAAGCCGTGCTCGTCGGCGCTCTCGTGGGCAGGCTCGTGGATGCCGTCGTAGACGTGGCGACCGAGGTGCTCGACGAACCCACCGAAGATGCGGCGGCGCACCGGCCCCACGGTGAACGCGGCGTCGAGGACGAGGTGTGTGCGGGGCATGGATCTCCTTCGATCATCTGCTGGCTCGTGGGCTCCGGGCGCACTGCACCCGGTGCGGTCGGCGGCGCTCGGTCCCCGTCAGTTCCGGAGAGTGAGCGCTCACCTGTTCCGTAACGCTACCGGTATCCATGTCGTGACGAAAGGGGTGGCGCGCCGCGGACAGCGGGGCTAATGTGAGCGCTCACGGAGCACTGACCCACGTGTTCCGCAGCCCGGCCCACGATGGAGTGATGCCATGCCGATCCGACCCGTACCACCCGTCTCGCAGCCACGGGGCGCCGGTTTCACCCGGCGGAGCCTCCTGGCTGCCGGAGCGGCGGCCGCGACCGTCCTCCCCCTCGCCGCGTGCTCGAGCCCGCTCTCCGCTGGCCTCGCCGGAAGCGCGCTCAACCCCGAGACGCTCGTCTTCTGGAACCTCTTCGGCGGTGGCGACGGTCTCCGCATGCAGGAGATGGAAGCCGGCTACGCCAAGCAGCACGGCGGCTCCAGCTCGCTGCAGGCGACGACGTTCGCCTGGGGCAACCCGTACTACTCGAAGGTCACACTCGCCACCGTCGGGAACAAGCCGCCGGACGTCGCGATCGCCCACCTGACCCGGGCGAAGCCGCTCTGGGACGGCGACCTGCTCGACCCGATCACGGCCGACGACCTGGCCGGTGTCGGGCTCAGCGCCAGCGACTTCAACCAGAAGGCCTGGACCGCGCAGAAGACCGACGGCAAGAACATCTGTGTCCCGCTCGACACGCACCCCTTCGTGCTGTTCTACAACGTCGACGTGTGCCAGAAGGCCGGTCTGATCGACGGCGACGGCAAGCTCAAGGACCTGACCGGCATCGACGCCTTCGAGAGCGCCCTCGCCGCCGTCTCGAAGGTCACCGGCGGCACGGCCCTCAACGTGGCGAACGTCAGCGAGATCGCCACCCCGTGGCGCTTCTTCTGGACGATGTACAACCAGATCCAGGGTGCCACCCCGTTCATCAGCGACGGCGGCGCGAAGCTCACGGTGAACGAGGACGCCTACTCGAAGGTCACCGAGATGACCCAGAAGTGGGTCAAGAGCGGCTGGCTCAACAAGGGCCTCGACTACGCCACCGCGCAGACGCTGATGTTCACCGGCAAGGCCGGCTTCTTCATGCAGGGCGAGTGGGAGATCAGCACCGCGCAGTCGATCAAGGGGCTGAAGTTCGGCATGGCGCCGATCCCGCAGCTCTTCGACAAGCCGGCGACCCAGGCCGACTCGCACACCTTCATCCTGCCGCGGAAGGACCGCACGCCGGAGCAGAAGAAGGCCGCGATGCTCTTCATCAAGCAGATGCTCGAGCAGAGCCTCACGTGGGCGCAGGGCGGGCACGTCCCGGCGTACATGCCGACGTTCGACAGCTCCGCGTACAAGAAGCTGACGCCCCAGTCGAACTACGCCTCGGCCGCCGAGTCCGCCGTGTTCGACGACGCCGCCTGGTACGGCGGGTCCGGCTCCACCTTCGAGAACACCGTCGGCGCCCAGCTCGCGCTCGTCCAGCAGGGCAGCAGCTCCCCCGCCGCTGCCATGAGCGCGATCAAGTCCCAGCTGTCGACCTACCTCAACACGCCGAGCCCGCTGTGATCGGCCCGACGACCACCACGAACGCCGTGAACACCCTGCGAAAGGCACGATGACGTGACCACAGCACCTGTCCTCGACCGGCCCACGGACGCGGCGAGCGCGCCCCGCAAGCTGCGCACCTACCGCACCAGCCTGACCCGCGGCCAGGGCCGCAGCGGTTGGCTGTTCCTGGCCCCCTTCGGCCTGTTCTACATCGCCTTCCTGCTCGGCCCGACGATCTGGATGATCGTCACGAGCTTCTTCAACACCTCGACGGTGCGCACCGGCCTCGGCACCTTCGCCGGGTTCGCGAACTACGCGGAGATGCTCGGACGCGACGACTTCTGGTCCTCGCTCTGGCACACGCTGCAGTTCACGCTCTACACGACCCCGCCGCTGGTGATCCTGGCGTTCGTGTTCGCCGTGCTGACGAACCGGATGAACAAGGGCCAGTGGTTCTTCCGCCTGGCGTTCTTCCTGCCGTTCATCCTGCCGTCGGCGACGATCTCGCTGATCTGGGTGTTCATCTTCACGCCGAGCACCGGTCTCTGGGCGAGCGCGCAGTCGCTGCTCGGGCTGACCCCCGGCGCCGGCATGCTGGCGAGCCCGAACACGGCCATGATCGGCGTCGCCATCGCCACCGTGTGGTGGACGCTCGGCTTCAACTTCGTGCTGTACCTGGCCGGCCTGCAGGAGATCCCCCGCGAGCTGTACGAAGCGGCCGCGGTCGACGGTGCGTCGAACTGGCAGCAGATCAAGTCGATCACGCTGCCGCTGCTCGGCCGCACGACGACCCTGGTCATCCTGCTGCAGATCATCGCCAGCCTGAAGATCTTCGACCAGGTCTACCTGATGACGAACGGCGGACCGGGCATCTCGACCCAGGTCTCGCTGCAGCTCATCACCGGCGTCGGCTTCACCGACAACCGGTTGGGCGCCGCCTCGGCCGCGTCCGTCCTCCTGTTCATCGTGATCGTCGCGATCGCCGTCATCCGGCAGGTCATCGAGCGCGTGGCCGCCAAGCGTGAGATCGGAGCCTGAGATGACCACCACCGAGAGCATCACCACCGACCGGCCGAAGTTCCGGTCCGGCGTCTCGTCGGCCGCACCCACGAGTGCCGCCAAGATCGGCGTCAGCGGGCGCGGCTTCACGATCGCGTCGGGCATCATCCTGACGGTCTTCGCGATCATCTGGCTCATCCCGAGCGTCTTCGCCCTGAAGACCTCGCTGTCCGACAACGGCGTCGCGGCGCTCGGCGCCAACTCGATCCTGTCGAACTGGAACCCGACGCTGCACTCCTACGCGGCGCTGTTCCAGGCCGGCGACATCTGGAACTGGTACCTCGCCAGCGCGATCACGAGCATCGTCACCGCGGTGCTGACCGTGCTGTTCGCCTCGATGGCGGCGTTCGCGCTGTCCCGCCTGGTGTTCCGCGGCCGGAACGTCGCGTTCCTGCTCATCATCCTGGGCATCATGATCCCGACCCAGGTCCTGATCATCCCGATCTTCCAGGAGCTCAACGCCGTCGGCCTGCTGAACACCTACTGGTCGGTCATCTTCCCGCAGGTGCCCGCCGTGATCGCGGTGTTCATCTTCAAGCAGTTCTTCGACGGCATCCCCCGCGAGCTCGAGGAGGCGGCCCGCATCGACGGCGCCGGCATCTGGAAGGTCTACTGGTCGGTCATCCTGCCGCTGTCGCGTCCGGTGATCGCGGCCGTCACGATCCTGACCTTCGTCGGGGTGTGGAACAACCTGCTGCTGCCGCTGTTCGTGCTGTCGAACCCGGACCTCATGACGATCCCGGTCGGGCTCGCCACGGTCCAGGGCAGCTTCGGTCAGCGTTACGCCGACATCCAGGCGGGTGCGCTGCTCGCGGCGCTGCCGCTGATCATCCTCTACCTGATCTTCCAGCGGCAGATCGTGGAGGGCGTGACCGGTTCCGGCCTGAAGGGCTGACGCGATCCATCGACCGCCCTCGCAGGCTCGGTCGGCGCTGGCGCCGCGCGCCGCTGGCGCGTCGCATGGAGCGGGGCGCGCGCGGGAGGTCCGGTGCCAGCTGGCACCGGGCCTCCCGTCCGTGCGTGGTGCGGTCTGCACCCCTCGGTGGGTCGGTCGTCCGCGTGGCGAGTGGATCCGCGCGTCGCGAGTGGAACCGCGCGGAGCGAGGCGAATCGCGCGCAGCGGGTCGGGTGTCCTGACCGGCAACGCGCGGGACGCCATCCCATCGCGAGCGACATGGGAAGGAACGACCACGGCGTCCGGGTCAGGGAACGGGTGTGACCGTCCACGTGCCGTTCGTCTGGATCGCCACGACGCCGGGCAGGTCGACGTCGAACTGCTTCGCGAAGGCCCCGCTGTCCCCGAAGACCTGCGTGTCGTCCGACGTGGTGAAGGCCCGTGCGTTGAAGGAGTCCTCGGCGCCGGCCGGCCGGAAGTCGACGGCCACGTGCGGCACGTCGTCCTGGAAGAACAGCACCGCCGGACCCGTGCCCGACTGCGCTCCCGCGACGGTGGGCAGGTCGTTCCAGCTGCGCATCGTGACCGACCACGGGCCCTGCGCGTCGACGATCACCGTCTGGTCCGGGGCGTCGTCCTGGAAGACCGCCGTCAGGAACGAGCCGGTCAGGGGTGCGGTGGCACGGCCGAACGGGGACATCCGCCCCGGTGCGGTGACCGTCGCGGTGCCGGTGCAGGCCGAGCAGTCCAGCTCGATCACGACGGCGAACTGCCCCTCGGTGTGGAACGCCACGTTCGACGGGCCGGTCGCCGACGCCGTCGCCGAGACACCGGCGGCCACCGTGCCCGCGTCGACCGTGTCCGGCAGCGCCCGCGCGATCGCCGGGGTCGTCGCCGTCGGGGTGGGGGTCGCCGTCGGGGTGGGGATGCGGGTCGGTGTGGCCCGGGACGCCGCTGGTCCGGGCGGCGCCGAGTCGTCCATGTCCTGCGCACACCCGGTCATCAGCAGCACCGCTGCCATGAGCGTGCCGATCGTCGCTGTCCCCCGTACCGTCCCCATGCCACCACCCTGGCACGAGCTCCGCCTCGGGGTCACCGGGGGTCGGGCGTCGTCGCGGTCGTGCGCGGAGTGTCGGATACGCTCTCCTGCCGTGGAGCTCCCCCGATCCGGCACCCGTCGCGCCGGCCTGTTGACGGCCGTCGTCGTCGGAGTCCTCCTGCTCACGGGCTGCACGGGCGGGACCACGGTCACCGGACCCACGAGCAGCGCGGACGCCCGCCCCCGCCCGGCCGCTGACGCCTGGTCGTTCGAGGACGCGACCGGCACCACGATCAAGCTCGACCACCGGCCTGAGCGCATCGTCGTGGTGGACGACCTCGCCGTCTCCTTCCTGCAGTACGGCCTGCACCCGGTCGGGACCTTCGGGCAGGTCCCCCTGTCGGAGGATGCCCGGTTCGACGACCTCGACACCTCCGGCATCACCGAGGTCGGGACGGACGACGGCGACGTGGACCTGAACCGGCTCGGAGACCTCGAGCCGGACCTCGTCGTGACGTCGGTCTACCCGACGGACGGGTCCGTGGACGCCGACGCCCTCGGCTCCGGGTTCGCGAGCCGCACCCGGCAGGAGCAGATCGGGAAGATCGCGCCCGTCCTCCGCGTCGAGTGGGGCGGGAAGGGCCTCGACGCCGTCCGACAGGTCACCCGGTTGGCGGAGGCACTCGGCGCTGCCCGGACGACCGTCGACACCGCCGAGCGCGCGTTCGACACCGCGCGTGCAGCGCTGTCGGACGCCGCCGACGGCCGTGACCTGCGGGTGGTGTCGATGTACGCCGACGCTGACGGCGTGTACGTCACCCGTCCCGCCGACGAGCCGACCCTGCAGCTCTACGACAGCCTCGGCGTGGACCTCGTCGACCCTGGCTCGACGGGCTTCTACTGGGGCGTCTCCAGCTGGGCCAACGCGGGCAAGGTCGAGGGTGACGTGATCCTGCTCTCCCCGGAGGGGTACCAGGTGCGGGAACTCCTGGCGCAGCCGACCTTCGCCGACGATCCGGCGCTCGTCGCCGGGCAGGTGCACAGCTGGCCGGTGCCGGGGCTCGACTACGCGTCGCAGGCAGCGGCGATGACGGAACTCGCCGGGTGGCTCGAGGACAGCCGGGAAGTGTCCTAGAGCGCTGCCGGTGGTCCCGGCTGCTCCGCGGGGGTCAGGCGTCGAGCGGCAGCAGGGGTGCCCAGAAGGCGTCCGGGCCGTCACCCACGACGGCGTCGGACTCGAAGCGGAACCCGTAGCCGCGCACGAACTCGGCGGCCGCGGCGATCTCGCTCTGCGCGTCGTCCTGGTCGGCCTCGAAGAGGTACTCGCCGTGCCCCATGCGCACGCCGCTGTCGCTGATGACGCTGAGGTCCCAGCGTCCCTCCTCGGCGCGCTCGATGCGGACGACGGCGGCCTGTGCGGCGGTGAAGTCAGACATGACGACGAGCGTACGTGCGACCGCTGAGCGCTGCTCAGTGGAGCGTGTCCCTGGCGGTCGGTGTTCCTGTAGGAACGGAGCATGACGCGATCGGGCTGGGTCCAGGACGTCCTCGGTCCGTCGTACGAACGGCTGGAGCTGCCGCTCGGAGTGGATGCCGAGGGCCCCGTCGTCGCGACGCTCGTGCGGCGACGCCGGACGGCCGCCGATCTGCTGCACCAGCGCGGGCCGCTCCAGGGCACCGACGTGCTGTACGTGCACGGCTGGTCCGACTACTTCTTCCAGACCGAGCTCGCCGAGCGCGTCGAACGGCTCGGCGCCCGGTTCCACGCCCTCGACCTCCGGAAGTACGGCAGGAGCCTCCGGCCGGGACAGACCCCCGGTGGCGCCGACGACCTCGGGCTGTACGACGACGACATCCGCGCCGCACTCGACGCCATCGCCGCCGAGCACCACGGTCCGCGCCGGCGGCTGGTGCCCATGGGGCACTCGACGGGCGGGCTCACCCTCGCGCTCTGGGCGTCGCGGCACCAGGACCTCGTCGACGGCCTGGTGCTGAACAGCCCGTGGCTCGAGTTCCAGGGCGACGCGGTCGGTCGAACGCTGGTGGCGCCGCTCATCCGCCTCGGGGCGCGCCGCAACCCGCTCGCTCCGATCCCGGCCGTGGACCCGGGCTTCTCCACCCGGACGGTCTCGAGCACCGGCGAGGGCAGCTGGACCTACGACCAACACTGGCGTCCCGAGCGCGGCTTCCCGCTGCACCCCGGATGGCTGGCAGCGGTCTTCGCCGGACAGCACACCGTGGAGCGAGGGCTGGGCATGCCCTTCCCCGTCCTCGTCATGCTGAGCGACAAGAGCATGCTCCAGCCGCGGTGGAACGAGGGCATGGCCCACGCCGACGTCGCCCTGAACGTGGACGCCGTCGCACGGCGCGCACTGTCGCTGGGCGACGAGGTCACCGTCCGACGGCTGCGCGGTGCGCTGCACGACGTGGTGCTCTCCGAGCCGGCCGTCCGGGAACGCGCCTACGACGTCATCGGGCGCTGGGCGGCGGCCCTGCCGCGGTGACCGCCGCCCTGGTCGCTGCGGCCACCAGGGCGTCGTCCGGCTCCGCGTCGGCCGCGTCCTTGCTCGTCATCACGACCACGACGACGGGCGCGCCGCCCGGCGGGGTCACGACGCCGATGTCGTTGCGGACGCCGTACGAACCCGTCCCCGTCTTGTCCGCGACCGACCAGCCGGGATCGACCCCTGCCCGGATCGTCGCGTCCCCCGTGGTGTTGCCGAGCATTGCCTCGCGCACCATCCTCCGATCGGACGGATCGAGCGCCGATCCGAGGAGGACGTCCCGCAGGTCCGCAGCGAACTGCGCCGGCGTGGTGGTGTCTCGCGGGTCACCCGGGATGGCCTGGTTCAGGTCGGGCTCCACGCGGTCGACGTTCGTCGTCCGGTCGCCGAGGTCACGCAGGAACCGCTGCACCTCGCCCGGCCCACGGACGCGCTCCACGAGCAGGTTCGCCGCGGTGTTGTCGCTGGAGCGGAGCATCGCGTCCAGGAGCGCCCGCACGGTCATCCCGGTGTCGACGGACTGACTCGTCACGGGGGCGTGGGCCAGCAGGTCTGCTCGGTCGTAGTGCACGACGGTGTCGAGGTCGGCGTCCGAGGACCGTGCGAGCAGTGCCGCCGCGACGAAGACCTTGTTCGTCGAGGCGAAGGCGAACCGCTCCCCCGCACGCCAGACGACCTGCCTGCCGGTGCCGGTGTCGATCGCCACGACGCCGAGCCGTGCGGCGTGGTCGCGCTCGAGCGTGCGGAAGGCACGGTCGGCCTCGGGCGACGAGGTCGCGACGGACGTCGGCGTCGCGGGTGCAGCACTCGACGTGGTCGTCACGCCGGACGTCGGCGACACCGTCGGGGACGCTGTGGTCCCACTGCACCCGGCCAGCGCGAGGACCACGGCCGCAGCGGACGTCGTCGTCATCGATCGCATCCCGCCGTCCTCCCGCGCACCGTGTGCGCTGCTCCTCCCCGTGCGGGGTTGCCCACTCGGTGCGAGCCCGTCACGCCGCACGACGTGGACGACCTCGCACTGAGCACCGAGCACCGAGCACCGCCCGGGCCTCGCCGCACCGCGCCCCACGACGTGCAACCCGCGTCAACCGCGTGACAGCCGCTCCACCGTGGCGTGTGCACCGTCGCGGACGAGCCCGTCGAGGGCGTCGCGGTACGCCGCGACGAACCGCTCGTCGTCGACGAGGTCCCCGAACACCTGCCGGTTCGCGATGAAGGCCAGCGGGTCCTCCCGCTGGGTCAGGGCGATGCGGTTGAGGGACTCGGCCAGGCGGTCGACGATCTCGATGGGCTCTCCCGACTCGTCGGTGCCCTCGGCGTAGCGCGCCCAGGACGCGACGATCCCGGCCGACAGGGCGACAGGTCCGCCCGACCGGAGGTTCTCACGGACGACCGGCAGCAGCCACTTCGGGATCCGGTCGCTCGACTCGGCGCAGAGCCTGGCCAGCGTGTCGCGGACCTCGGGGTTCTGGAAGCGCTCGATGAGCGTCGCCTTGTAGTCCTCGAGGTCGATGCCCGGCACCGGCTGCAGCGTCGGGGTGGCCTCCTCGTCCATGTACCGCCGGAGGAACGTCGCGATCGCCGGGTCCTGGGTGGCCTCGTGGGCGTAGCGATGACCGGAGAGGTACCCGAAGTAGCACAGGCCCTGGTGCGAGGCGTTGAGGAGCCGCAGCTTCATCAGCTCGTACGGCTCGACGTCCGCGACGATCTGCACGTCGACGTCCTCGTACGCCGGGCGCCCGGCGGGGTGGTCGTCCTCGAGCACCCACTGAAAGAAGGGCTCGGCGACGACGGGCCAGGCGTCCTCGATGCCGAGGTCGTCGCGCACCGCTGCCCGGTCCTCGTCGGTGGTGACGGGGGTGATCCGGTCGACCATCGAGTTCGGGAAGGAGACGTGCTCGTCCATCCACTCCGCGAACCGCGGGTCCTGCAGGCGGGCGAAGGCGGTGAACATCGCCCGGGCGACGTGGCCGTTGCCTTGGATGTTGTCGCACGACATCACCGTGAAGGGCTCGAGACCCCGGTCGCGTCGCCGACGGAGGGCCGCCACCACGAGGCCGAAGACGGTGCGCGGCGGGGTGTCCCCGTCGACGTCCGCGACCACGCCGGGCTCGTCCTCGACGAACGCGCCGGTGACGTGGTCGAAGTTGTACCCGCCCTCGGTGATGGTCAGGCTGACGATCTTCGTCTCCGGCGACGCCATCTTCTCGACGACGGCGTCCGGGTCGTCCACGGCGAGCAGGTAGTCGACGATGCTGCCGATGACCCTGGCTTCGCGGGTGCCGTCCGGGTGCTTGAGGACGAGCGTGTAGAGCCCGTCCTGTGTCCGCATCGCCTCGGCCATGCGGCGGTCCTGCTCGAGGACGCCCACGCCGCAGATGCCGTACTCCCGGGCCTCACCGCGCTGCAGGAGCCGGTCGATGACCATCGCCTGGTGCGCCCGGTGGAACCCGCCGACGCCGAAGTGGACGATGCCGGCGGTGATCCCGGTGCGGTCGTAGGTCGGGACGGCGACCCCCGCCGCGGCGATCTCGTCGAGTGTGGCCGGGGACAGGGGGACGGACATCGGTACTCCTTCGTACGGGTCGGTCGGCCGGTGACGCTGGCCGTCCCGCCAGTCTTCCACCGGCTGCGGGGGACAAGACTGAGCGTCCGCTCCGCTTCGGTGCACTGAGTGCATCGTTGCACCTAGTGTTGCCTCCGTGACCCTGTCGATCGACCGTCGTGCTGCCCTCAAGGCGAAGCACCGTGCTGCGATCCTCCAGGCCGCGCGTGACCTCGTCGACGAGCGTGGCGGACGTGGGTTCAGCGTGGACGAGCTCGCCGCCCGCGCCGACGTCGCCCGTCGCACGGTGTTCAACCACTTCTCCTCCCTCGACGAGATCCTGCTCACCGTCTGCGAGGAGGTGCTGTCGGTGATCATCGACCGGTTCCTCGGCGACATCGCCAACACCCCGGTCGGGGACGGCTCCCGCTCCTCGATGTTCGACGAACTCGAGTCCGCGGCCCGCGGCGCCGACCTGGCGCCCGCCATCGCCCGGATGGCCACCATCCTCGGTGAACCGGACGAGGAGACCGACGCCAAGGCCGCGATCCTCACCCAGACGGCCTTCGCCCGGGTGACCGACCGCCTCCGTGTCGAGGTCATCCGACGCCACCCCGCCGCCGACGAACTCGATGCGGCACTGCTCGTCGACTCGCTCATGAGCGGCATCGTGGTCATCGCGGAACACTGGCTCACGACGACCGGGCCGCGACTCGACCAGGACGCCCTCGACGACTGGGACGCCCTGCTCGCACGGCTCGTGCACAGCGTCCGCAGCGGGTACCTGCCCGCGCACTGACATCACCTCCAGGGGTCCACCGGCGTACCCCACTCCGCACGCACCACCCACTACGAAAGGAACGGGGCACCCATGGCCGGTCTGCTCTACCGCCTCGGACGATTCGCCGCCCGACGGCACTGGCTCGTGATCATCGCCTGGATCGTCATCCTGGGGATCACGGGCGGCACCTACGCCCTGTTCGCGGGGACGATCTCCTCGTCGATCACGATCCCGAACACCAAGACCAGCCAGGTGCAGGACCAGCTCGCGGACAAGTTCCCGAGTGCCAACGGCGGGAACGGCACGATCGTCTTCGAGACGACCGACGGCAAGGCCTTCACCAGCGCGCAGAAGAGCGGGGTCGACGACTTCCTCACGGACCTCGAGGACCTCAACGGCGTCAAGGGTGCGACCTCGGGGTTCAGCACGCAGGACCGGCTCGACGACCAGCGCCAGAAGATCGTCGACGGTCGCAAGCAGATCAGCGACGGCCGCCAGCAGATCACGGACGGCCAGGCGCAGCTCGACGCCCAGAAGGCCCAGCTCGAGTCCGGCAAGCAGCAGATCGCCGACGCCCAGGCGAAGCTCGACGCCCAGAAGCAGCAGCTCTCCGCAGCGTCGGCCTCCGGTGCAGCGGCGACCGGCGCAGCAGCCTCCGGCGCAGCGGCACAGGCCCAGGCAGCGCAGGCTCAGGCAGCGCAGGCGCAGCTGGCGCAGGCCCAGGCGCAGATCGACGCCCAGCAGGCCCAGCTCACGTCCGGTGAGCAGCAGCTCACCGAGGCGCAGCAGAAGATCGACGACAACACCACCAAGCTCGACGACAACGCGAAGGAGCTGGAGCAGGGGTCCGACCTGCTCGACCTGTCCAAGGACATCCGCTTCGTCTCCTCGAACGGCAGCGCCGCGATCGGCACCGTGCAGTTCACCAAGTCGACGTACGAGGTCCCGCAGAGCACCAAGACCGCGATCTCCGACAAGGCCGAGGCGGCGAAGATCGACGGCGTCCGCGTGTACGTGTCGAACGACATCGCCCAGGGCGTCCCGTCGATCCTCGGTCCGGGTGAGATCGCCGGTGTGATCGTCGCCGCGATCGTGCTGTTCCTGATGCTCCGGACGCTCGTCGGTGCCGCGGTGCCGCTCGTCAGCGCCGTGCTCGGCATCGGGGTGGCGTCGCTCGCGGCCCTGTCGTTCTCCAGCCTCGTCGAGTTCATCTCGGTCACGCCGGTGCTGGGGGTGATGCTCGGCCTGGCGGTCGGCATCGACTACTCGCTGTTCATCCTGAACCGCCACCGCACCCAGCTGAAGCAGGGCATGGGCGTGCACGAGTCCATCGGGCTCGCCAACGGCACGTCCGGCAACGCCGTCGTGTTCGCCGGCGCGACGGTCATCGTCGCCCTGCTGGCGCTCAACATCACCGGCATCCCCTTCCTCGGCCTGATGGGCACGGTGGGCGCCGTCGCGGTGTTCTTCGCCATCCTCATCGCCACGTCCTTCACCCCGGCGCTGCTGTCGATCATCGGCATGCGGATCCTCCGGGGGAAGGAACGGACGCGGATCGGCAACACCGGTTCGACCCGCGTCCCGAACAAGCCCATGTCGACCTGGCGCGCGGTCATCACGCTCGTCGCCGGCGTCGCCGTGCTCGGCACGATCGCGCTGCCCGCGACGCAGATGCGCCTCGGACTGCCGTCGGGCTCGTCGGAGGCCGTCGACTCCAGCCAGTACAAGGCGTACAAGACGCTGAGCAAGGAGTTCGGCGCCGGGCAGAACGGCCCGCTGCTCGTCGTGGCCACCCTGCCGAAGGCGGTCAGCAAGGAGGACGTCACCGCGACCGAGGTCACCATCGGCCAGGCGATCGCGAAGAACGACGACGTCGACGCCGTGCTGCCGATCGGCGCCTCGAAGGCCCGCGACATCATCGCGTTCCAGGTGAAGCCGAACGGCGGCCCGGACAGCATCTCGACCGAGGACCTCGTCAAGGACCTCCGGACGCAGAACGTGACGGTCGACGACGGGAAGGCCACGCTCGGCGTCGCGGGCAACGCGTCCGCGAACATCGACGTGTCCGAGAAGCTCTCGAACGTGCTGCCGCTCTACCTGGCGGTGGTGGTCGGACTGTCGCTCATCATCCTGATCGTCGTGTTCCGCTCCTTCCTGGTCCCGATCACGGCCACGGCGGGCTTCATCCTGTCGGTGCTCGCGGCGTTCGGTGGCCTGACGGCGATCTACCAGTGGGGGTGGCTCGGCAGCGTCTTCGGCGTGCACGACCCCGCGCCGATCCTGAGCTTCCTGCCCATCATCGAGATCGGCATCCTGTTCGGCCTGGCGATGGACTACCAGCTGTTCCTGGTGTCGGGCATGCGCGAGGCGTACGCCCACGGTGCGAGCGCGAAGGTGGCAGTCCAGCGCGGTCTGCACGCCGGTCGAGCGGTGGTCACGGCAGCGGCGATCATCATGATCTCCGTGTTCGCCGGGTTCATCTTCTCGGACTCCTCCACGATCAAGCCGATCGGGTTCGGTCTGGCGTTCGGTGTGCTGGTCGACGCGTTCGTCGTCCGCATGCTGCTCATCCCGGCCGCGATGCACCTGCTCGGCACGAGCGCCTGGTGGTTCCCGAAGTGGCTCGACCGCATCGTGCCGGACGTCGACGTCGAGGGCGCCAAGCTCGAGCGGTCGCACCCGGGCGACGGACGCAGCGCCCAGGAGTCCACGCACACGGGCACCCACGCGCTGCCGGTGGAGCCGGACGCCAACCCGCACGACTCGGGCCACGTGCCCGCCCACCGCGCGGAGTAGCACCCGCCCACCCCGAGATCGCAGTCCGTGTCGCCTCCCCCGTTCCGGAGGCGACACGGACTGCGATCTCACGTGGTGGAGGCAGGCGGACGCGCGCGGACCCCGTGCCGCAGGTCCTTCGCGCACGAACGGTATCCTGGGTGCATGGCCTCCACTGAGCTCGACCCCCTCACCCTCGACCGGCAGCTGTGCTTCGCACTCGCCGCCACGAGCCGCAGCGTGATCGGGCTCTACCGCGACCTGCTCGACCCGCTCGGTCTGACACACCCGCAGTACCTCGTGATGCTGGCCCTGTGGGAGCAGGACCCCCGCTCCGTGCGCGCCATCGCGGACGAGCTCCGCCTCGACTCGGCGACGTTGAGCCCGCTGCTGAAGCGCCTCGAGGCCGCCGGGTACCTGCGCCGCACCCGCAGCGCCGCCGACGAACGGCAGCTCGAGGTGTCGCTGACCACGGCCGGACGAGCCCTCCGCGAGCGTGCCCGAGCCGTGCCCGTCGCGGTGGCCGACCGACTCGGGTGGCCGGTCGCCCGACTCGAGGCCCTCAAGGACGAACTCACCGCCCTGCTCGACGTCGTCGACACGGTCTAGATCGTTCGTGCGACAATGATGAGTGGACGAACGAAAGGCAGGACCATGGGACGCTTCAGCGGGTGGTACCAGCGGTGGAACACGACGCTCATCGAGAAGATGGGACCGTCGCAGATCGGCGCGGGGCATGACGAAGGTGTCGACGACCGCTCCGTCGACCGCGGATGCCCCATCTGCCACAAGCCCCTGTCGCGACACCAGGTGATCCGCCCCGAGGGCCAGGTCCGGTCCTCCACGCTCGTCTGCCCCCGCGACTGACGCCGACCGACGCCCCGGCCCGCGCGACGGACGCCGGCCGGCCCCCGCGACTGAGAAGAACCTCCGAGCGGCACGAGCTGTGGAATTGCACACGGCAACAGTGCGTTGACCCGCACGTGAAGCTCTTCGAACCCACCTCCTTCGGCGCCATGCGCCTGTCGAACCGCATCGTCATGGCCCCGCTCACGCGCACCCGTGCCGGCGAGCACGGCATCCCGAACGACCTGTTGGTCGAGCACTACCGTCAGCGCGCCGGCCTCGGCATGATCATCACCGAGGGCACCTGGCCCGTGCAGGAAGGCCGCTCCTACCCCGGCCAGCCCGGCATCGAGACCGACGAGCAGATCGCTGGCTGGCGCCGCGTGGCCGACGCCGTGCACGCCGAGGGCGGCACCATCGTGATGCAGCTCATGCACGGTGGTCGCGTCTCGCACCCCGACATCTCGCAGACCCCGCGCATCGTCGGCCCGAGCGCCGTCGCCGCCCCCGGTCAGACGCACCTCGCCGACGGGTCCAAGGCCGACATGCCGGTCCCCCACGAGCTGACCACCGACGAGGTCGCCGAGGTCGTCCAGCAGTTCGCGCAGTCCGCTCGCAACGCCATCGCCGCCGGGCTCGACGGCGTCGAGGTCCACGGCGCCAACGGCTACCTGGTCCACGAGTTCATGTCCCCGGTGTCGAACACCCGCACCGACCAGTACGGCGGCTCCCCCGAGAACCGTGCCCGCTTCGCGGTCGAGGTCGCCACGGCCGTCGCCGAGGCCGTCGGCGCCGACCGCACGGGCATCCGCCTGTCACCGGAGCACGGCATCCAGGGCGTCCTCGAGGACGACGCCGTCGAGACCCGCGCCGTCTACACCGCGATCGCCGAGGGCCTCGCGCCGCTCGGACTCGCCTTCATCGACGTCCTGCACGCCGACCCGACGGGCGACCTCGTGCAGCACGTCCGTCGCACCGCGGGCGCGCCGTTCATCGTGAACTCGGGCTTCTCCTCGCTCACCACGCGTGACGAGGCCGTCGTGCTGGTCGACACCGACCAGGCGGACGCGGTGGCCGTCGGCCGTGCCGCCATCGCGAACCCGGACCTCGCGTACCGCTGGGAGCAGGACACGGAGCTCAACGAGCCCCGCCCGGAGCTCTTCTACGGCCAGGGCGCCGAGGGCTACACCGACTACCCGACGCTGGCCGACGTGCGCGCGTCCTCCGTCGCGTAGTCAGCACCACGGACGAACGGGAGGCTCGGTGCCAGCTGGCACCGAGCCTCCCGTCGTTCGTCCGGTCGCCGAGTCCGCCGCCGTCCCGCCCGCACCGGCGGAAGCGACACGCGCCGTGCGGATGCGCCGCGCGCCCCTCCGCAGCGTGTCGCCCGATGCGCGCGCATCAACGGATGCACGACACTGACCCGGCGGTCGCAACCCGACCGGCAGCACGGCGCCGGGCCCGTGACCGGCGGACAGGAAGGCGCCTGCTGCCGCCGGTGGAAGCGACAGGCGCAGTGCGGATGCGCCGCGCGCCCCTCCGCAGCGTGTCGCCCGATGCGCGCGCATCGATGGAGGCACGACACCGGCCCGGCGGTCGCGACACGTCCGGCGGCGCGGCGTCGAACGGCGCCACGGACGAACGGGAGGCTCCCTGCCAGCTGGCAGGGAGCCTCCCGTCCGTAGGGGGTCGGCGAGTCAGAGGTCGACGCTGGCGAGCGTGAGCCCGCCGTCGTGCAGGCGGACCTGGACGCCGGAGATGTCGGCGCGCCGGATGTCCGTCGTCGCGGCCAGACCGCTGGCGTCCTCCCCCGCTGCCGCCCACGTGCCGACCGTCTGCGTCCTGCCGTCCGTCCGGACCACCACGAGGTCGTACATCACCGACCCGTCAGCGGCCCAGTCCTTGCCGCCGTAGGAGCAGCCCCAGTCGAAGCGGGTGCCCCACGAGGCGTCCTGCACGGTGAGGTCCACCGTGAAGCCCTGTCGACCCGACATCGCGTACCGGTCGGCCCCGGGACCGGCGGTCGTGGTCGGTCCGGCCTGCACGGAGCCGCGGTCGGCCGCGGTCCCGACGGCGAGACCCCCCAGCACGGCGACCACGACGGCGAGGCCGGCCGTGGCGGCGACCCACACCCGACGACGGCGCCGACGGTGGCGGACGCGGTGCGCGACGGCGGCGAGGGTGCTCTCGGAGGCCGGGACGAGCCTCCAGTCCGTGTCCGCGATCTCGACCGCCTGGTCAGCGGGGAGCTTCCCGAGCAGTCCGGGCAACCCGGCGAGCTCGGCGACGGCGTCCGCACAGCGGTCGCACGTGGCGAGGTGCCGTTCGTACTCGAGCCGCTCGTCCTGCGGCAGCGCGCCGAGCACGTACGCGGCGTCCCACTCGGTGTACCGGTCCTCGTTCATCGGGTCACGCCTCGTTCCTGCAGTGCGAGCCGGAGGGCCCGGAGCCCGTAGTGCAGGCGCGACTTCGCGGTGCCCTCGGGGATGTCGTTCCGCCTGGCGATCTCCGGGACGGTGTGGCCGAGCCAGTAGGCGTCGACCACGACCCGCTGGTGTTCCGGCGACAGGGTCGTGAGCGCGTCGGCGACCACGATGCGGTCGAGGACGGCGTCGGTGCGGTCGGCCTCGACGCGGTCCACGGGGTCGTCGCTGCCGTGCTCCCGCCGGTTCCTGGCGGAGCGGGCGTCGTCGACGACCAGGTTCCGCGCCACGGTGAACAGCCACGCGCGGACGCTGTCCGGCGACCGTTCGAGCACGGCCGGGCGCTGCCAGGCGCGCACCATCGTCTCCTGGACGACGTCGTCGACGGTCGAGCCGTCCCGCGTCAGGTGCCGGACGTACCGGGTGAGCGCGTCGCCGTGCTCACGGTGGAGCGTCACGAGCAGTTCGTCCGCGGACCGGCTCGCCACGGTCACCGTGCCAGGTCGAGGGAGAACTCCACGGAGCCCTTCCCGTCCACGGTCACGAAGCCGAGCGAGGGAGCCGTCACGCCGTAGTCGGCGAAGGTGACCGGCACGGAGCCCGCGACCTGCACGGTGCCGTCCTCGCCGACGGCGACCTGGGCGTCGGCGGTCACCGGCTTCTCGACCCCGTGCAGGTCCATCGTCCCGGTCAGGGAGACGTCCTGCGTCGTCCCGGCGAGCGCCTGCGACACGTCGACCGGCTTCGTCACGGTGAAGGTGGCGGTCGGGAACTGGTCCGTCTCGAGGGCCTTCGAACGGAAGTAGGCGTCGCGGGCTGCCTCGGGCGTGCTGATCTTCGCCACCTGGACGGTCACGGTGGCCTTCCGGAGCTGCCCGCCGTCGACCGTGGCGTCCGCCTCCACCTGCTTCGTCCGTCCGACCACGTCGACATCCTGGCCCTGCAGGACCTCGTGCACCCGGTAGCCGGCGTACGACGTGTCGCGGCTGGTCCAGGTGCCGTCCGCGTCGGAGGCGTCGAGGGTGGCGGACGAGCTCGGCGCGAGGCTCGGTGCGGCGGCGGCCTCCCCGTTGACGACGTTGGCGTAGATGAGCGGGCCGCCGATCAGGGCGGCGGCGCCGACCACGACGACGCCGGTGGTGATGCCGATGATGACCTTGGTGCGAGTTCGGAGTCCCATACCTGGACGACGAGACAGGGCGGCGGATCGTTCAAGGGCGTCGGCACACAGACAACCGAGGTAGCGTGCGCAGGCAACGTCGTTGCTGGTCCCGCCTTCACGCATCTCTGCGGCGCCTCTCCCCCCTGGTGCGTAGAGGCGACAGCATCACCACAGAGCGCGACACCGAATCCCGTCCGACCGAGGACGACGTCGTCCTGACGCAGTACTGGGCGCACGTCACAGCACACGTCCGGTTCATCCTCGACACCCACCCCGTCGGCAGCACGGACGACGTCCGGAGGATCGCCACGCGGTACCTGGAGTCCGCGGCGAAGGTCGTCCCCGCCGGCCTCCGGCGCGACGTCGACGAGCACGAGGCGCCGCGCACGGTCGGCCGGGCCGTCACGTTCATCCGAGCCAACCTGCTCCAGCACGTCACGGCCGTCGACATCGCCGCGGCTGCCGGCACCTCGCCGCGTGCGCTCCAGCTCGCGTTCCGCCGCGCACTCGACCTGACGCCGATGGAGTACGTGCGTGACGCGCGGCTCACCGCGGCCCACGCGGAGCTCCTGGTCGACGGCCACACGTCGATCGGGCAGATCGCGCTGAAGTGGGGGTTCTCGAACCAGGGTCGGTTCGCGGCGGCCTACCGCCAGCGGTACGGCGAGACGCCCATCCAGACTCGTGGTCGCCTCGACCACACCCAGGACGGAGGCTCGGACGCTCGGAGGCCGCGTCCGACACGGAGGCGCTGACGGCCTGACCGGTCTGCCGCGTCATTCGGCCTGACGGCCGGTCGCTGGTGCCGGGCGTCGCTGGCTCAGCGGCGTGTGTCGGGGTCCCGCGTGCTGTCCTCGTCGACGGTGACCTCCTCGTGCCGGAGCACCGCGTCGACCGGGTGGTCCTCGGTGACGGTGTGGACCGTGAGCGTCACGCGCTCGACCGGCACGATCCGCTTGGACACGACGACCTGCTCCTCGTGCAGGACCACCACGACCGGTTCCCGGGCCGGCGCCGGGCTGTCCGCGGGCAGGGCGGGACCGTCGGCGAGGGGTTCGCGGACGAGCCGGACCTCCTCGCGGCGGACGTCGACGGTGATCGTCCGCTGCTCGGTGACGATGAAGCGTTCGAGCCGGACCCGCTCGGTGGCGTGCACCTCGGTGCCGACGAGGAGGCGTTCCTCGTGGCGGACCACGGTGGCCTCCTGGTCGTCGTCACCGGGGGCGGGCTGCGGGACGTGGTGGTCGGTCATGGTTGCTCCGATGCGCGGCGGGGTGGTGCGGGGACGCGCGACGGCCCCGCTCGTGGGAGCGGGGCCGTGGCACGGGTGTGCTGGTCAGCGGGCGCGGTGGGCGCTGCTGGTCGACGACTGACCGGCCTGCTTGGCCGTGGCAGCAGCCTGCTTGGCCTGCTCGGCGACGGACGGCGCGTTCTGCGCGTGCTGCTGGATCTTCGGCGCCTCGGCCTCGGCCTTCGTCAGGATGGACTCCCAGCGCTGCTGCATCGGCTTGATGAGCCCGCCACCGGCACCGACGATGATGACGCCGGCGACGATCGCGAGGACCGCGATGAGGATCGGGGTCGTGACCGTCGTGGCGATGCCGACCTGGTTCAGCGCGGCGGTGGCCCCGAGGAACAGGATGAAGACGGCGGCGACGTTGGCGAGGACCTTGCCGTAGGACAGGCCGCCGAGGGTGTTCTGGATCAGGCCCTTCACGCCGGCGGCGATCGCGGCGGCGATCACGATGATGATGATCGCGACGATGATCTTCGGCAGGAAGCCGATGATGCCCGCGAGCAGGTCGCTGACCGGGTTCCGTCCGAAGACACCGAACGCGAACTGGAGCACGAACAGCACCAGCGTGTAGTAGATGATCTTCGACACGATGTCGGAGGCGTCGAGCTTGGAGTTCGCGAGTGCCTTCTTGATGCCGCCGCGCTCGACGGCGCGGTCGAAGCCGACCTTCGTCAGCAGGCGCGACAGGCCCTTCTCGATGAGCTTCGCGACGATCAGGCCGACGACGAGGATGAGCAGGAACAGGAGTGCGAGCGGGACGAACGCGATGACCGCGGCGAGTCCGTTCTGCAGGGCAGCGGGGAAGTTCATGGGGATGGCCTCTCGGGCGCAGGGCGCATGGCGCGGGGCGTCGCGTGCGGGTGCAGCGAACGGGTGGTGCAGCGTGCAGGGAGGCGGGCGACCGGCCGGAGGGTGCGGGCCGGTCGCCCGCGGTCAGTGCCTAGGAGCGGGCGTCACGGTCGACGGCCGAGGTGTCGGTCGTCGTCGTGCCGTCGGTGCCGGGCTCGACGAGCTCGATCTCCTCGTGCGCGACGTCCTCGTTCACCGTCTGCTGCTCGGTGACGGTCTCGGTGCCGAGGCTGACGCGCTCGACGGGGACGGTCTCCTTCGCGGTCACGACGCGCTCCTCGGTGAGGACGACCTCGTGCTCCTCCTCGCTGAGGTCCGGACCGGCGAGGGCGTCGGCCGCGTTGGCGTCGGTGATCGGCTCGCGGGAGAGCGTGACCTCCTCGTGGCTGACCGGGACGTTCGTGGTGACGTTCTCGGTGACGATGTGCTTCCGCAGGCGTGCGCGGCCGGCCTCGACGCGCTCGGTGCCGACGTGGAGACGCTCCTCGGAGCGGGTCATCGCGTCGTCGGTGGTCGGGCCGGACGTGTCGTGGCCCTGGGTGCCGTGCTCGTTCGTGCCGTGGGCGTCCGTGCCGTGGTCGCCCACGCGCTCGGCGTCCACGCCGCGGTCGGCGTCCTGGTCGTAGAGCGGGGACTCGGTCGGGGCGCCGTGGGTGGCGACGTCGCCGTTGCCGTAGTACGAGTACAGCGCCTGCTCCTCGGACGGGTCGAGCTCCCCGTCGGCGTCGACGCGGGGCGCGTCCTTGACGAAGGCCTTGTCGTGCGTGACGTGCACGGCGCTGCCGTCGAAGGTCGCGTCGTCGAGCGGCGCGAAGGACTCCGAGGTGCCGAACAGGCCGGTGCGGATGGTGACCCAGGTCGGGGCCTGGGTGTCGTTGTCGACGTAGACCTGTCCGACGGTGCCGATCTTGGCGTCGTCGCTGCCGTACACGTCGGCGCCGACGAGCTGGTTGACGGTGCTGCTGTCGATCATGGTGGTGCTCCTTTTCCCCGGCGTGGTCGACCGGGTTCGGTGTGAGGAGAGACGAGGCGGTTGCTCGGGTGGAGCTCGATGGCGCTGTGGGGCAGAGAACACGGACGGGTCCCGCGTGCCGGCACAGGTGCCGCCTCGGTTGACTTACGGTGTAAGCCGGTTCGGAGCTTACAACGTAAGTCGGGCTATCGTGAAGGACTGCGCCCGGCGGACTTCCGGAACGCGCATCGCGGCCGGTGGACGGCAGATCTGTGAGGAACTCCCGTGGCGGAACGCACGAAGGCGAACCGGGCCGGAGCCACCGGTCCCCGACTCAGCCGCGAGCTCATCATCGCGGCGGCGCTGAGCCAGATCGACGAGTCCGGTCCCTCGGGACTGTCGATGCGGTCCCTCGCGCAGGAGCTCGGCGTCGAGGCCATGTCGCTCTACCGGTACGTGCACGGCAAGGAGGACCTGCTCGAGGGCGTCGTCGCCTCGCTCATGAGCGAGCTCACCGCGCAGCTCGACGAGGCCGAGGGCGACCACTGGCAGGCGTTCCTGCAGACCGTCGCCCACGAGGTCCGCCGCATCGCCACCGATCACCCGAAGGCCTTCCCGCTCGTGGCGACCCGCCACCCCGCCGCCCCGTGGCTCCGTCCGCCACTCCGGAGCGTCGAGGTCGTCAACACCTTCCTCACTGCGCTGACCGAGGCCGGGTTCTCGGACCCCCAGGCGGTCAACGCCTACCGCGCGTTCAGCAGCTTCCTGCTCGGCCAGCTCCTGCTGCAGTCCGTGGTCCGCGGCGCCGAGGCCGGGCCGGCCGAGGAACCCCTCGACGAGGGCGGCGCCGACGTCCCCCAGGGCGACGGCAGCATGTCCCTCGACGTCGCCCCCGAGGTCCGGCGACTCCGCACCCTGCTCAGCGAGGACCGCAGCGACGAGGAGTTCGAGGTCTCGCTCGAGGCCCTGCTCGACCGCCTCGACCGCGACGTCTCCCAGTAGCTGCGACCCCTCCGTGCGGGTGCGCGTAGCGTCCGGGCCATGAGCGACGACACCACAGGACAGTCAGCACCCGACGGCTCGACCGACGTCAGCGACGAGGAGCGTCAGCGCACCGCCGACCTCGGCGACGGATCGAGCACCGGCAACGCGACCGAGGACCCGCACCAGGACAGCGACGTGGACTCCGGCGGCGAGCCTGCCGCGCCGGAGAACGACCAGGCCTGAGCCGGTCCGACGACCAGCGGAACGACGAAGGGCCCCGGCGATGCCGGGGCCCTTCGTCTGTTCGGTTCCTCGGGTCCGACTACGGACCGGCCATTCGGTGCGACGGGGCCTCGATGATGCCGGAACAGATCTCCTCGCCGTATCGACGTCCGAAGACTGACCTGAATCGGACCACGAAGTGCCATTGAGAGCCCCCACCGCCTTCCGCCTCTGGAACGTGGTGGGGCCTTCTCTTCCTTCCGGCTTCAGCCAGAAGTTGTCGAGAATGTCGCCGACGAATGCAAGTCGTAGTCGACAGCGAACTGCATGGTCAGGTCAGCTGGGTCTGCGACGCTGAACGCGATCGGGAACGAAACGTCCTGGTTCGGAAGCAATGGCGTCCCCGGGGCGGTGTTGATCCCGCCATCGCTGTCGAAGATCGACGAAGCAGCCTTTCCTCCCGATGTCAACTGGGCGTAGTACACCGGGCTCTGAATCGTCTTCGTACTGCCGTTGTGCACGGTCACGTTGAACTTCAGATTCGTGGCCTGGTCAGCACCGGCCGCGTACTCGCCGGGGGTGAAGTTCTCCGGGGCGCTGATAGCAAGCGTGACACCGTCGTCGTAGGTGCCAGTCTCGCCGAACTTGAAGACCTTCGGGTTCTCCGGATCTGCGGTGGGCGTTGGAGACGGTTTCGTCGTTTCAGCGCTTGTCGAGGTCTTGTCGACCGCCTTTGCGGGCAAGTTCGTGGAACAGCCGGCGACGGTTAGCAGGATGCTCGCGGCGGCGAGGACGGGCAGGAGATTGCGCATGGGGGTGTCTTCCTGTGAATGCTGTGGGCCTGAGCAGCCTAGGGATCAGCAGACATCGTGAACAGATCTCACCTAGTAGTCGGCGGGATCGCGCAATTTCCGGCCACCTTCGTGAGACAAACCCGCGCTTAAGCCAGACGTGGTGTCCGTAGCATCCAGGGCCACCCAGACCTTCGCCGTTCCGGCAGTGATCACTAGGCGTGTGCTTCAACGCAAAACGCCCCGGGCCAAAGGCGCCGGGGCGGAATGCTGTTCGGTGTTCTTGCTGGACGTACCAGCCCCGTGCGCTCGAAGGGACTCGAACCCCCAACCTTCTGATCCGTAGTCAGATGCTCTATCCATTGAGCTACGAGCGCATGGCTGCCGAAGCGGCCGTGGAAGACTCTACAACAGGTGCGGCCCCCACGCCAATCGAGCCGGGCTCGACGCCGAGGTCGGCGTGTCGCCCGGCTCGGAGACCGGTCAGACGGTGGCGAGCTCCTCGCCGAACACCTCGGCCAGGAACACCTGGAGCGCCTGCCACGAGCGGCGGTCGGCGCGCTCCTGGTACTGCGCACCGTGGTCCGGAGCGTCGGTCCCGGGGACGGCGAAGGCGTGCATCGCTCCGGCGTACGTGAGGACCTGCCAGTCGACCTCGGGCGCCCCGCGCATCTCGTCCTGCCACGCGTGGACGGTCTCGTCCGGGACGACGGGGTCGGCTGCACCGGTGAGCACGAGCAGCTTCGTGCGGATCTGGGCCGCGTCGGAGGGGTCGTGCGCGATCAGGCCGCCGTGGAACGACACCGCACCGGCCAGGTCGGCACCGGTGCGGGCGAGCTCGAGCGCCGCGGAACCACCGAAGCAGTAGCCCATCACGACGATCCGGGAGTGGTCGACGTCGGGGTCCTCGCGGAGCCGGTCGAGGCCCGCCTGCACCCGCGCCCGCATGAGCGGCAGGTCCTGGTAGAACGACCCGGCGACCTCGGCAGCGGTGTCGTCGCCGGGGCGGACGCCCTCGCCGTAGACGTCGGCGCCGAAGGCCACGTAGCCCAGGCGCGCGAGCATCGTGACGCGGGCCTCGACGTGCTGGTTCACCCCGTGCCAGTCGTGGATGACGAGCACGGCCGGGCGGGGGCCGGACACGGCGTGGTCCTTCGCGAGGACGCTGGCGAGGGTCGTCCCCTCGTGGTCGTAGCGGACGGGCTCGACACGGATGTCGGCTCCGGCGGGTTCGGGAACGGTGGCGAGGACGTCGTCGGTCGTGGTCATGCCACGGACGCTACGCGCCGCCGCCACGGTGCCAGCCGAGCGGAGGAGCGCCCACGGCACCAGCCGAGCGCGGGCGGCCTCCACCGCCCGAGCCCTCAGCAGTCGATGTTGTCCCAGCCCTCGGGACCCTCGGACCCGGCGGCGTAGTCGTCCAGCGGCGTCGTGCCGGCCTTCCACGCCGTGACGAAGGGCTCGACGACCTTCCAGCCCTGCACCGCGCTGTCCCCGCGGACGGAGAGCGTCGCGTCGCCCTCGAGCACGCCGGCGAGGACCTCGCCGTAGGCGCTGAGCCGGCCGGGGTTGAACGTCGTTTCGAGCACGGTGTGGTCGATCGTGTACGGGTCGCCGGGGCCGTTGACGTTGAGCTCGAGGTCCATCTTGTCCGGGGCGATCCAGATGCGGAGCCGATCGGGTCGCTGCACCCCGGTCAGCCCGTCGGGCACGTGCGGGGAGTCCTTGAACGTGATGACGATCTCACGGCGCTGGGCACCGAGGGCCTTGCCGGACCGCAGGGTGAAGGGCACGCCGGCCCAGCGCCAGTTCGCGATCTCGAGCTGGATCTGCGCGAGGGTCTCGGTGCCGATCGACGGGTCGACGCCGTCCTCGTCGACGTAGGACGGCAGCTGCCGGTCGCCCACGGTCCCCGCCGTGTACCGCGCCCGGCGCCCGGCGGTGAGCGGGTCGCCGCCCCAGGGCCGCACGGCGCGGAGCACGAGTTCCTTCTGCGTGCGGAGGTCGTCGGCGTCGATCGAGGCGGGGGCCTCCATCGCCACGACGGCCATGACCTGCAGCAGGTGGCTCTGGATCATGTCGACCAGGGCGCCGGCCTTGTCGTAGTAGCGCGCACGGCCTTCGAGCCCGAGGGTCTCGTCGTAGACGATGTCGACGCGCTCGACGTGCACGGACGACAGCAGCGGCTCGATGATGCGGTTCGCGAAGCGCAGGCCGAGCAGGTTCAGCACGGTTGACCGGCCGAGGAAGTGGTCGACGCGGTGGATGCGGGACTCGGGCAGGAACGAGTGCAGCAGGTCGTTGAGGTGCTCGGCGCTCTCGGCGTCGGTGCCGAAGGGCTTCTCGAGCGCCAGGCGGGTGCCGGCCGGCAGGTCGAGGTCCTTGAGGACGGCGCAGCTCTTCTCGGTGACGGCCGGCGGCAGTGCGAAGTAGACGGCCGGGTCGTGGTGGCAGTCCGCGAGCAGGGCCTTCAGGTCGTCGGCGCTGGTGACGTCGGCCTTGCGGTAGCTCGAGGCGTCGACGACGTCCTGCAGCCGCTTCGAAAGGGTCGCGGTGCCGGATGCGCCCTCGTCCTCCTCGTTCTTCGACGCCTGTGCGTCTTCGAACGCGTCGTGGACGAGTCGCTTCCAGTCGGCGTCCGCGATGTCCTCCACGCCGGCCCCGACGAGCTGGATGTCCCAGTCCTCCTTGACCTCCAGCAGGGTCGCGAGGCCCGGCAGCAGCAGTCGCTTGGACAGGTCCCCGCTCGCGCCGAGGATGAGCAGTGTGGTCTGGAGGCTCGCCATGCCCCAGACCGTACCCACCGGTTCCGGTGCGTGGTCGGCTGGTTCCAATACTGTGGGCGCGACGGCGCGAGGGAGCCCCATGACGAATGACGAGACCGGACGACGCCTGCGCGTGGTCGTCGTGGGCACCGGGATGATCGCCGCGGTGCACGTGCGCGCCGCCAGGGCCGCCGGGGCCGAGGTGCTCGGGGTCCTCGGCCGGAACCCGGAGCGGTCCGTGCAGGTCGCGGCGCAGCTCGACGTCCCGACCGGCTACGCGTCCCTCGACGACGTGATCGCGGACCGGCCCGACGTCGTGCACGTGTGCACGCCGAACGACCAGCACCACCCCCAGGCGCTCGCGGTCATCCGCGCCGGCATCAACGTCGTGTGTGAGAAGCCCCTCGCGGTGTCGAGCGAGCAGGCCCTCGAACTCGAACACGCTGCGCGCACGGCCGGGGTCGTCGCGACGGTGCCGTTCGTCTACCGCTTCCACCCGATGGTGCGTGAGGTCCGGGCGAAGATCGCCGACGGTGACCTCGGCCGCGTGCTCGCGGTGCACGGCCACTACCTGCAGGACTGGATGCTCGACGAGGACTCGTCCTCGTGGCGGGTCGACGCCGGCGCCGGCGGGATGTCGCGGGCGTTCGCCGACATCGGGTCGCACTGGTGCGACCTGGTCGAGTTCGTCACCGGCGAGCGCTTCGCGTCCGTCAGCGCCGTCACCGACATCGTCTTCCCGACCCGACCGGCCGCGTCGGGGCCGTCCTTCTCCGGCTCCCCCGCCCCGGACCCGATCGCCGACGCCAGCACCCGCGCCGAGGTCACGACCGAGGACACCGCCGTCGCCACCTTCCGCACCGGGACCGGTCGCATCGGCAACGTCGTGATCTCGCAGGTGTCCGCGGGCCGGAAGAACCGGCTGTGGTTCGAGGTGGACGGCACCCGCGGCTCGGCGGCGTTCGACCAGGAGGCCCCCGAGTCCGCCTGGTTCGGCAACGAGCGCGGTGCGCAGATCCTGGTCCGCGACCCGTCGCAGGGGTCCGTCGACCAGCGCCGTCTGGCGGTCGTGCCGTCCGGACACCCGCAGGGCTACCTGGACGCCTTCGCCGCGTTCGTCGCCGACACGTACACCGCGGTCCGCACCGGCGTGGCCCCCGACGGGCTGCCGACGTTCGCCGACGGGGCACGGTCCGCGCAGATCATCGACGCCGTCGTCGCCAGCGCCGGCGACGACACCTGGAAGGAGATCGCATGAAGCTCGGGATGCTGACCGCGTGCCTGCCCGGCTGGTCGCTCGACCGGATCGCGGACTTCGCCCAGGGACAGGGCTACGAACGCCTCGAGGTCGCGGTCTGGCCCGGCACCGGCGGCCGGGACTTCGAGGCGGCACACCTGCCCGTCGCGACCCTCACCGACGAGGACGCGGCCGCGACCCGGGAGCTGCTCGACCGCACCGGGCTCGAGATCAGCGCCCTCGCCTACTACGAGAACAACCTGCACCAGGACCCCGCCCGTCGCGACGAGATCCGCACGCACCTCAAGCACGCCGTCGACGCGGCGCAGACGCTCGGTGTGCCGTACGTCGGCACGTTCATCGGCCGCGACATGACGAAGTCGGTGCGCGAGAACATGGCCGAGGGCGACCGCGTCCTGCCGGAGCTCGTGGACTACGCCGGCGAGCGCGGCGTGCAGCTCATCATCGAGAACTGCGTGATGGAGGGCTGGCACCCCGACGGCTACCCCGGCAACATCGCCTACTCCCCCGAGCTCTGGGGCTGGGTGACGGGGCTCGGCTTCGGTCTGAACTGGGACCCGTCCCACCTGACGTGGATCGGCATCGACCCCGTCGAGACGATCCTGCCGTTCGCCGAGCACATCGTGCACGCGCAGGCGAAGGACCTCGAGCTCTTCCCCGAGCGACGGAACGCGTACGGCTTCTTCGGCAAGGTGGACAAGGGCGACGACCCCTGGGACATGGGCTGGTGGCGGTTCCGCGTGCCGGGTCGCGGGGTCGTCGACTGGCCGCACGTGGTGGACCGACTGTACGAGGCCGGCTTCACCGGCACCCTCTCGGTCGAGCACGAGGACCCGCTCTGGGGCGGCACGGACGAGAAGGTCCTCGAGGGCCTGCGCATCGCGCACCGCACCCTCCGTCCGCTGATCGCGGAAGACGACTGACTGGAGGCTCGGATCTGCCGGAGGACTGCGATCCCTGGGAGCCGGTCCGCGCGCTCCCGCGCACGCTGGGTGCATGGGACAGACCGTCAGCGACTTCGTCATCGACCGCATCAAGACGTGGGGCGTCTCGCGCGTCTTCGGGTACCCGGGCGACGGGATCGGCGCCTTCGACGGCGCCCTGGGCAAGGCCGCCGGGAAGGGCGAGGGGCTGGAGTACGTCCGGCCCACGCACGAGGAGATCGCCGCGCTGATGGCGACCGCGCACGCCAAGTTCACCGGCGAGGTCGGGGTCTGTGTCGCGACGTCGAGCCCGGGCGCCTTCCACCTGCTGAACGGGCTCTACGACGCGCAGATGGACAACCAGCCCGTCGTGGCGATCGTCGGCCAGCAGGGGCTCGCGTCGATCGGGTCGTTCACGCAGCAGGAATCGAACCTGGAGCGGGTCTTCGCCGACGTCGCCTGCTACGTGCAGACCGTCGCCACCCCGGAGGCCGTCGGGGTCGTCCTCGACACCGCGTTCCGCACCGCGTCGCTCCGGAAGCAACCGGCCGTGGTGATCCTGCCCCACGACGTGCAGGCGATGTCGTACGACGCCCCGCCGCTCGAGCACTGGGCGTCGCGGTCGAGTGACGTGCCGGCCTCCACGCGGATCACGCCGCCCGCCGACGAGATCCAGAAGATGGCGGACATCATCAACGCCGGGTCGAAGGTGACGTTCCTGGTCGGTGCCGGTGCCCGCGGTGCCACGGACCAGGTGCTCGCCGCCGCCGAGAAGGTCGGCGCCGGCATCATCACGGCGCTCCGCGGCAAGGACGTGATCCCGTCCGACGTGCCGTACCACTCGCAGCAGCTCGGCCTGCTCGGGTCGCTGCCGTCGCTCCACCAGATCCGCGACTGCGACACGCTCGTGCTGCTCGGGACGAACTACCCCTACGGCGAGTACATGCCGAAGAGCGGGCAGGCGCGCGGCATCCAGGTCGACATCAAGCCGGAGCAGCTCGGCCTGCGCTACCCGACCGAGCTGAACCTGTGGGGCGACGTCGGGTCGACGCTCGACGCGGTGCTGCCGCTGCTCGAGCAGACGGACGACACCGCGTTCCAGGACACCGTCGCGTCGGAGATGCGCGAGTGGGAGTCCGAGATGCGGGCGCAGGCCGAGGTCGAGTACTCCGACGGCGTGAACCCGCGCCGGGTCATCCAGGCGGTGAACGACCGACTGCCCGAGGGCGTGACCGTCACCGCGGACGCCGGCACCACGGCGGACTGGTACGGCCACCACATCCGGCTGCGGAAGGGCATGCGCGGCGACATGTCCGGACGCCTGGCGACGATGCTCGCGGCGATGCCGTACGCCGTCGCCGCGAAGTTCGCGTTCCCCGACCGTCCCGCCGTCTGCACGATCGGCGACGGCGCGTTCCAGATGCTCGGCATGAACGAGCTCATCACCGTGAAGAAGTACATGGCAGCCTGGCCGAACCAGCAGCTCGTCGTCGTGGTCATGCACAACGACGACCTCGGGCAGGTCTCGTGGGAGATGCGCACCGAGGACGGCAACCCGATGTGGCCCGGGTCGCAGGACGTCGAGACGATGGACTACGCCGGGTACGCCACGCTGCTCGGCTTCCAGGGCATCGCGGTGCACGAGGACTCCGAGGTGGACGCCGCCGTCGAGCGCGCCTTCGCGCACCAGGGCGTGACCCTCATCGACGCGTACGTCAGCCGGAACGTGCCGCCGCTGCCGCCCCACATCACCAAGGAGTACGCGATCAACACGGCGAAGAGCCTGCTGAAGGGCGACCCGGTGGAGCTCGGCGTGGTCAAGGACTCGGCGAAGGCGATGGCGGCCGAGGTCACGGAGCGGGTGAAGGGAGCGCTCGGGCGGGACTGACGCCGTCGGGGGTGGCGCTGCCGGCCGCTGTGTGAACACCGTGTGACGGTCGCGAGGACCCCCTGGCGCGTCGGCTGTACGTCCTCGTAGGTTCGACGGCGATGAACGCACACTCCTCCCTCCGCAAGCGCGCTGCCCGTTCGGGCGCAGCACTCGTCACGGCCGGTGTCCTCGTCGCCCTGTCCGTCCCGTCGGTGGCCTCCGCCGCCGAGGGCGACACGACGATCGACGTCTACGACGTGAACGACTTCCACGGCCGCATCGCCCAGTCCCTGAGCACGCCGCCCCGCTCCGGCGACGCCGCCGGTGCCGCGGTGCTCGCCGGCGCCCTCGACCAGCTCCGGGGCGACGACCCCTCCACCTCCGCGTTCGTGAGCGCCGGCGACAACATCGGCGCCTCCACGTTCGAGTCCTTCATCCAGCAGGACCAGCCCACGATCGACGTCCTCAACGCGATGGACCTCTCGGTGAGCGCGATCGGCAACCACGAGCTCGACAAGGGCCGCGCCGACCTGCAGGACCGCGTGATCGGGCCGGACGACGCCCGCAACGCGCAGTGGGACTACGTCTCCGCGAACATCCTCGACCGGGCGACGGGCGAGCCCGCGTTCGACCCGTACTCGATCCAGGAGATCAGCGGCAAGCGCGTCGGCTTCATCGGCGCGACCGTCGACCTCACCGGACTCGTCAGCCCCGACGGCATCGCGTCGCTCGAGATGGCCGACATCACCGACTCGGTGAACGCCGTCGCGACCGACCTGCTCGACGGCGACGCGGCCAACGGCGAGGCCGACGTCCTGGTCCTCATCGTCCACGACGGTGCAGAGACCGCCGCCGCGAGCGACCTCGACGGCGACAGCGCCTTCGCGCGGGCCGTGCACGGCGTGACCCCCGACGTGTCCGCCATCCTCTCCGGGCACACGCACCAGACCTACGTGCACGACGTCGTGCCGGACGGCGGCACGGTCCCCCGCCCGGTGATCCAGACCGGGTCGTACGGCTTCAACCTCGGGCACCTCCAGCTCACCGTCGCCGCCGACGGCAGCGTCACCGCGACCGGCGAGGACATCCGCCTGGTCGACGGCACCTTCGCCCCCGACGCCGGCGTGGCCGCGACGGTCGCCGCCGCGGTGGCCGAGGCCGACGTCCTCGGCGCCGTGGAGCTCGGCACCACCGACGTCGACATGCGCCGCGCGGTGCAGACCGACGGCAGCGAGAACCGTGGCGGCGAGTCCACGCTCGGCAACTTCGTCGCCGAGGTCCAGCGCACCGCCACCGCGGACCGCCAGGGGTCCCAGATCGCGTTCATGAACCCCGGTGGGCTCCGCGCCGACCTCCTCGGTGGCACCGTCACCTACAAGGAGGCCGCCCTCGTCCAGCCGTTCGCGAACACCCTCGTCGTGCTCGACCTGACCGGCGCGCAGGTCGAGCAGGCGCTCGAGCAGCAGTGGCAGCCCCCGTCGGCCACCGGTCGTCCGTTCCTGAAGCTCGGCGTCTCCGACGGCTTCGCGTACACCTACGACCCCGCAGCCGCGACGGGCTCCCGCATCACCTCGATGACGCTCGACGGTGCCGCGATCGACCCCGCGACGACGTACAAGGTCACGGTGAACTCGTTCCTGGCATCGGGTGGCGACAACTTCACCGCCTTCGCGGGTGCCGCCGCCAAGCAGGACAGCGGCACGGTCGACCTCGAGGCGCAGGTCGAGTACTTCGAGACGAACCGCGACGTGACCGTGGCCGACGACCAGCGTTCGGTCGGTGCCACGCTCACGCCGACCCCGGCCGGTGGCTTCCAGCCCGGAGACCGCGTGTCCCTGGCGCTCTCCTCGCTGCTGTTCAGCAACGCGGCCGACCAGCCCACCTCGGTGCAGGTCAGTGCCGGCGACCAGGTGCTCGCCACGGCGGACATCGACCCGGCGGTCGTCGACACCACCGACGAGCAGGGTCGTGCGACGCTGGCGTTCGACGTGCCGACGGCCGTCGCGCCGGCGGCCCGTGCGGCTGCCGACACGACCGACGAGCCCCTCGTGGTGACCGTCGGCGCGACCCGCATCGCCCTGCCGGTCACGATCCCGCTCGCCGTGGCCGTCGACCCGACCGACCCGACCGACCCGGGGACCCCGGGCGGCCCGGGGACGGACCCGACGGACCCGGGGACCGACCCCGGCGCTCCGGGCACCCCGGCCGACCCGGGTGCTCCGGGTGCTCCGGGCGTCGACCCCGTGGTCGAGGACGGCGCCGGCCCGGGTGCCCAGGGCGCCCCGACCGCAGCCGACGGCTCGCTGGCGTACACCGGCGCCGAGCTCCTGGCGCCCGCGGCTGCCGCTGGGCTGCTGCTCCTCGCCGGCATCACCGCCATGGTGATCGCCCGCCGCCGGCGCCTGCAGCGCTGACCCGGACGGGGGTGTCTCGCTGACCCGGACTGCTCCGGTGCACAGCGGGACACCCCCGTTCGCATGACCCCGGTGTCCCCGGCGCTCGCGCCCCGACGCGTGCCGGACACCCCCTGTGTTTTCAAGGCTCCGGCGGGTAATCTCAGCCCTGTCGCACAGCGACGCGCCGCGCCGGGTCGCCTCTCACGTCGGACGGTGGTTCCGCCCGACAAGACTCCGCGGCGCGGGTGTCCTCCGTCTCCAGGGAAACGACGGAGGACACCCTTCCACTTCCTGGTCGTGACGGATCCGGTTCGTCATCGCCGCGGTCCACGAACCGGATCCGTCATCGCCCAATGCGAGAAGTCGGTCCCGGCAGGACGGCACCGCGGCAGCGCGACGACCTCAGCGGAACAGCTGCTCGCCGATGTACGACCCCTTCCGGGGCGCCGGCGGCACCGCGAACACCGCGGACCCGATGTGGGCGACGTAGTCGTTCAGCCGGTCGACCGCGCCCAGGCGTCGCTGGATCCGCGTGAAGTGGTCCGGGTCGTTGACGTACGCGGCGAAGAGCAGCCCGGCGTCGAGCTGGCCGTACCGGTTCAGCCCGTCCGTGTAGTTGTACGGGCGCCGGAGGATCTTCACCCCGTCGTTGTTCTCGTGCGCAGCGAGTGCCACGTGCGAGGTGGCGTCGATCTTCGTCGCGCCGGACGCGCCCGCCATCCGCGCGTGGAAGTCCGGCGTCGTGTGCTCCGTGCCACCGGACAGGGGCGCGCCCTCGATCTTCGTCCGCCCGAACACCCGCTGCTGGTCGCTGACCACGTCGGCGTCCCAGATCTCGATGTTCATCTGGATCTTCCGCACGACCTGGTACGTCCCGCCCGACATCCACCCCGCGGAACGGTCGAGCCACACGAAGCGGTCGTAGTCCTCATCGGTGGTGATGTTGCGGGTGCCGTCCTTGAAGCCCATCAGGTTGCGCGGGGTCGTCTGCGACGGGCCGGCCGACGCACGACCGAACCCCATCAC
This sequence comes from Curtobacterium sp. VKM Ac-1395, assembly GCF_015350975.1. GTDB lineage: Bacteria > Actinomycetota > Actinomycetes > Actinomycetales > Microbacteriaceae > Curtobacterium. The sequence continues at coordinate 300,775 of NZ_JADKRX010000004.1, read as the reverse complement.
GGTCCACCGCACGGTCGCGGTCCCCCGGGCGATGCGGGCCAGGTCGCGGACGGCGTGGTACGCCACCTGCGGGTCGTCGGCGCACGCCTGCAGGGACAGGTCGCCCCCGCTCAGCTCGTCCTGCAGCCGGTCGCTCGGCAGCGAGGGGATGTCCGCGAGCTTCGCCGGGCGCTGCGACGCCAGCCCGAACCGCTCGTCGAAGACCCCGGGGCCGAGGCCGACCGTCACGGTGAGCGACGCCGGCCCGAGGTCGAGCGCCTCGCCGGTGTCCGCACCGACGCCGTTGCCGTGTGCGGGCTCGACGGAGCCCACGGTCGCGCCGGCCTGGAGTTGCGCGATCGACGCCGACCATCGGGCGAGCAGCACCTGCAGGTCCGTGGCGACCGAGGTCGACAGGTCGAAGGTCATGAACACGCAGTACCGCTGCGGGACCGTGCGGATCCCGCCCTGCGGCTGCCGTGCCGCCGTCGCGTAGAACGGGTGGCTCGTCGACAGGTCGATGGACTCGTCGCCGTTCGTCGCCGCCGCGAACGGGTTCACGCCCGTCGCGCCGGTGGCGCCCGCGATGCCGGCGGCCGCTCCGACGCCCGCGCCCGCTGCGGCCAGCCCGACACCGATGAGTCCCCGCCGGGAGACGCCCTCGCTCACGCGGTGGCGACCTTCTCGGCCAGGCGGGACAGCGGGTCCTGCAGTGCCTGCACCCGCTGCGAGATCGCGTTGGCGTGCTCGGACTTCGTCGCGTCGGTCCAGCTGTCGAACCCACCGAGGTCGTCCGCGTTCCGGAAGCCGTCCATCATCGTGTTCGTCGTGTCGAACTGCGCCGCGATCTGCTTCGTCAGCGTCGGGTCGGTCTTCGTCAGGCCCGGCTTGAGGTAGGCGAAGGCCTGTCGTGCGCCCTCGACGTTGGCGGCCAGGTCGACGAGGTCGATGTGGCTGTAGGCCTCTTCCTCGCCGGTGATCTTGTTGGACTGGACCTCCTCGAGCAGGCCGGCGGCGCCGTTGGCGAGGTCCTCGGGCTTGTAGTCGAGCGTCGGCACGAGCTTCGCGAGGAGCTCGACGTTCGACGTCAGGTCGCCGGCCAGGTCCTTCGTCGAGGCGGTGATCGCGCCCCTGTCGAACAGGTCGCGCTCGACGGCGTGGAACCCGCTCCACCCGACGGCCGGGTCGAGGTTCGACGCCCGCATGTCGATGAGGTAGTCGAGGTTGCCGGCGTTGTCGGTGGCCTTGAAGCCCTTCTTCACGAAGCCGTCGACGTCGCTCTCGACGTGCTCGTAGTACGGCCGCGCCTCGGCGTAGTCACGCTTGGCGGCGTCGAGGTCACCGGCGTCGACGTCGGTCTGCAGCTGCTTCACCGCGGTCACCATGTCGCTGACCTGCGCGTCCACGTACTTCGAGTAGCCGGTGGCGCCGTCCTCCAGCAGCGACGCTGCACTGCTGCCCTTGGTCGAGGTGACCTTGCCGGTGACGGTGAGGTCGGTCATCTCCTGCTCGGCGCCGGGGCAGTACACCTGGTACTTCCCGCCGCCGAGGGTGCTCGTGAACGAGACCGGTGCCAGGCCCGGCGCGAGGTTCTCCTTCTCGCCGAAGATCCGCTGGTCCTGCAGCAGCTCGACCTCGGTGATCGCGGTGGACGACTCGTTCTTGACCGTGAAGGTCACGGGGCCCGCCGGCACCGTCGTGGTGGACACGGCGCACGCGTCCGAGCCGTCGTTCGTCAGGGTGATCGACACCCGGGCGACCTTGCCGGAGTCGGTGGCGTCGTCCGTCGCGGACGAGGAGGTGGACGCGCACCCGGTGAGGGCGAGTGCGGCCACGGCGCCGAGGGCGCCCAGGGTGATCAGGGGTCGTGCGGTCTGCTTACCGAACGGCATGGGCGGTGCTCCTTGTCGGGTCCCCGGCGGGCGGGCCGCGGGCGGGGACGGGTGGTGCGGGGTGGTGGGGAACAGGGGTCGCCTGGCGGCGACGGTCGCGGAGTGCAAGGGCGAGCTGGGCCGCGGCGGCGACGCCCAGGGCGATCGGCAGCCAGGCGCCCCAGAGCGCCAGCTCCGCGGACCGGGTGTCGGCTGCCGTCACTGCCGTGGCGCTCGCGCGGACGCGGGACGTCGGCACCGCGTACACGCTGCGGTCGAGCGTCGTCGTGCGAGCGGACGGGAGGCCCCCACCGCTCAGCGTGAGCACGGACCGTTCCGAGCTGGTCGCGTCCAGGACGCCTCCCCCGGCGCTCCAGAGGGTGACGGACTGCGACGTGGACCAGCGGGCCCGGAACGGCCCCGGGTTCGTCGACGGGGAGATGCCGACGGGCACGCGGCCGAACAGGCCGACCAGGTCGTCGAGCGTCAGGCTCGACGGTTCACCGCTGGTGCCGCCGCTCGTGGTGGAGCGCCAGCGGTCGGCGGTCGCACCAGCGCGGGTCACGGTGCGGTGGGTCGACGCCGGGAAGTCGACCCGGGCCTCCTGGCCGTGGCCTCGGCTGGTGAGCACGGCGCTCGCCCCGTGGACCTCTGCCGAGACGGACGTGGCGTCACCGGAGACCGGGACGGTCGAGGGCAGGTGGGCGCCACCGGTCGGGACGGCAACCGCGAGCGCCGCTGCGGCGACGGCGAGCACGGCGGCGACGCCGATGCGCACGGCCGGGACGCGCCGCGGAGCCGGATGCCAGGCGCGCGGCCAGATCGAGAGCGCCAGGACGGGCACGACGTAGCAGAACCAGGCGAGCACCTCGATGACGCGCGGGTCCGGCGGGATGCCGAGCACACCGGTGATGAGGGCGCCCTGCACCGAGCCGTTCGGGGCGAGCCAGCTGAGGTCGACGGTGCGCTGCTGGCCGATGACGACCCAGCCGGCCTCGTGCGCACGACGGAGGACCGTGAGGACCAGGCCACCGGCGACGAACACCAGGAAGACGCCCGTGCCGGTGAAGAACTTCGCGAGGTTCAACCGCACCCCGCCGGTGTAGATGCCGTAGCCGACGACGACCGCTGCGGCGATGCCGATGAGGGCGCCGAGGGCCGCGAGGCCGGTGTCGCTCGACGCCTGGAAGGTGGCGAGCAGGAAGACGGAGGTCTCGAAGCCCTCCTTGAGGACGGCGAGGAAGGCCATGCCGGCGAGGGCCCACGCGGTGCCGCGGCCGAGGGCGGCGGTGGCGCTGGCCTCGAGGTCGCTGCTCAGCGTGCGCGCGTGGGTGCGCATCCAGACGATCATCCCGGTGACGAAGACGACGGCGACGATGCCGATGACCGCCTCCATGCCCTCCTGCTGGGCCTGCGGGAGCGCCTGCTCGACGGCCTGCAGCCCGACGCCGACCCCGATGCTCATGAGCACGGCGACGCCGACCCCGAGCCACATCGGTGCGAGCGGCACCCGGTTGCGGCGCAGGAACGCGGCGATGATGCCGACGATGAGCGTGGCTTCGAGGCCTTCACGGAGACCGATGACGAGTGTGGCGAGCATGACGAAGGCAAGGTTAGCCTTACCTCACTGCTCCCGTCGAGCGCGTCGGCGTGGGGTTTGATGGTTCTCATGAACCTGCTCTCGGTCGACGGCCTCGCCGCGGTGACGAACGTGCTCGACCTCGCCGGGGTCTTCGCGTCGGCGCTGCTGGGCGGCGCGGTGGCCCGGTCGATGGACTTCGACCTGTTCGGGTTCCTCGTCGTCGGGTTCGTGTCGGGCCTCGGCGGCGGCATGCTCCGCGACGTCCTGCTGCAGAACGGCCCGCCCGTCGCGCTCACCGACCCGCTCTACGTGCCGGTCGCCGTGGCCGGGGCCCTCGTCGCGTTCCTCGTGTCGTTCTCCGAGCGAGGCTGGGACCGCCTGTTCACCTTCCTCGACGCCGCCGTCATCGGGTTCTGGGCGGTGGTCGGGGTCCAGCGCACCTTCGACGCCGGGCTGGAGTGGCCCGCCGCGATCATCATGGGGACGATCACCGCGGTCGGGGGCGGGGTCGGACGTGACCTGTTGCTGCGACGCGTGCCGGCGGTGTTCGGCGGCAACGCCCTGTACGCCTCGGTCGCGGTCGCAGCGTCCGCCGTGATGGTCGGCGCCTCCGCGCTGGGGTCCCCGACGATCGGCATCGTCGCCGCCGTCGTGCTCTCGCTGCTGCTGCGCTGGGGGGCTGTGCGGTGGGGCTGGGGCCTGCCGAACGGCCGTGACTGGCAGCCGCAGTCGACCCTGGCGTCGCTGCTCCGTCGGGGACGCGGACTGCGACCGGACGCCGTGCGGTTGTTGCGTCGCCCCGGGCGGCGGAACGGCACCGGCCGGGCGCGCACGGACGAGGACACGCCGACACCCGAACACTGAAGGCTTGTCACGTACCGCCCCGTCGGCGTACCATCGATACCGCCGGGGATCGAGTTCTCCGGCGCACCTCGCCCCGGCCACGCAGCCGTGGTCGAGTACCGGCACGACCCGAACGTGGCGGTACCGACCTCCGACTCGTCGTCCGGGGTGTGCAGCCAACGGGGGCTCCACCGCGCCGCGCGCGATCAGACGCGCGGTGCGGGAGGTCCCCGAGGGCGCACCGCTCACGCCATGATGGACGTGTTCCACCAGCAGATCGGCCCGGCCGGATCTCCGGGCTCCGTCGAACCAGGACCAGATGAGCGACGAAGACGGCCCCTCCACCACCAGGACCCCGCGCGCCGAGGTCCGTGCGCGGTTGCTCGCAGCCGGAGCGGACGCGATCGCTGAGCACGGCGTGCACGAGGCCCGGCTCGACGACGTCGCCGCCCGTGCCGGGTTCAGCAAGGGCGCGGTCTACTCGAACTTCTCCTCGAAGGAGGACCTCGTCGCGCAGGTCATGCAGCGCGCGACGAACCTGGTGCTCGGCGCCCTGGAGGACCTGGTCGACGCCGACATCCCGGCGGCGGACATCGGGGACGTCGTCCGTGCCGCGTTCGGCCGACACGACCAGAGCGCCCAGTTCGCGCTGCTGTCGGAGTTCCGCGGGTACGCCCTGCGGCACCCGGAGTCCATGCCCGAGTTCGTCCGTCAACGCCGGGTGCTGCAGGACGGCGTCGCACGGCTGGTGCGGCTGTGGTTCGGCGCGCACCCGGAGATCGACCCGGGGATGCCGCTCGACACCTTCACGACGCTGCTCATCGCGGCGAACGTCGGCACCGTGTTCGACGCCCCGGCGCTCGACGACGTGAACCCGGGCGAGGTCGTCGCCACCCTCGTCGAGGCGGTCATCCGGCGCCGTTGATCCTGGCGGCCTGCCCGCGCGGTTGTCCGCCGCGCCAGCCCCATGCCGCGCGAGCTCGCACCGTGCGCGCTCCCCCGTCCCGTGCGAGGTCGACCACGTCGTGCGGGCCGACAGCGGCGCACCGGGTGGCCGACCTCGCACCAGGCGCGAGTGCCCCGTGTGGCACCGCCTGCGCGGACGGTTTCCACTTTGCTCGGTGACGGATCCGGTTCGCGATGCCCGGGTTTCTGCGAACCGGATTCGTCATCGTCGCGAACGGGAACCGGTGTCCGACGCTGGTGAGCGCTCCGGCCCGGCGGCACCCCGCGGCGGGACGGCCGAGCACCGTGCGCTCTCCCCCGCCCGGTGCGAGGCTGATCGCCCCGTGCGGGCCGGCAGCCGCGCACCGGGTGGTCAACCTCGCACCGGGCGCCTCCGTCCGACGGCGCTGAGCCGGGCGGCGGCGCTACGCGGTGCGGCGGCGGCGCCCCTCGTGCGACCAGGTCGACGCGGGCATCAGGCTCGGCGGGAGCAGCCGCGACCGGACCCGCTGTGGGAGCCGGACCGACGCGTCGAGGGCGACCCGGGCCTCCCGGAGGGTGGCGACGAGCGCTGCCCCGTCGACCGCACCCGACGGCGCGTAGCGCTCCTGGTCGACCGCGTCGACGACCCGCTCGAGGAGCGGCAGCACCGCCCCGGGCACGCTGGACCGCAGGCGACCGAGGACGGCCCGCGCCGTCCGTGCCGCAGCCGAGGCGTCGCCGGAGTCAGCGACCCCGGGCGCGTAGCCGTGGTCGGCGACGTCGTCCAGGAGTTCGCGCCACGCGGTCACCGCCGGCGCACGGCCCGCGGCGACGGCACCGAGGCGGGAGCGTCGGCGCGCCGCCCGGACGAACCCGGGAGCGAGCAGGACGGCCGCCGCGATGAGGATCCCGAGCACGATGCCCCATGGGCCGTCCCCACCGGAGCCCGGACCGCCGGAGGCGCCGGCCTCGGCCGAGGCACTCGGGGTGGGGCTCGCCGATGCCGTCGGCGTGGCCTGGTCACTCGGTGCGGGCAGCGGGGTCTCGGGGTTCGCTGCAGTCGGGCTGGCAGAGGGCTGCGGGGCGGAGGTGGCGGCCTCGTCCGAGTCCGGCGTCGGCTCGAAGGCCACCCAGCCGGCGCCCTTGATGTACAGCTCCGGCCAGGAGTGCAGCTGCCGGTTCGACACCGTGTACTCGCCGTCGACCGCGGTGCCGCCGGCCCGGTACCCGACCGCGATGCGTGAGGGGATGCCGAGCGTGCGGGCCATCACGGCCATGGCGGAGGAGAAGTGCACGCAGTACCCCTGGCGGACCTGCAGGAACTTCGCGACGACGTCCATGCTGTCGCCGTCGTAGCCCTGCTCGACCGGGGCCGTCTCGGAGTACGTGAACAGGTCGCTGCGGAACCACTGCTCGAGCGACCGGGCCTTGTCGTAGTCCGTCGCCCCGCTGCCGGCCACCCGGTCGGCGGTGGTCCTGATGCTCTTCGGCAGGTCCTTCGGCAGCGTCCGGTCCGCGCGGAGCTCACCGCCGGACGGGGTGGGCCACCCGCGGCCGTCGAACGCTGCGAGCCGACCGGAGGCGTTCACCGCGTCGAGGTACGCGTTCGCGAAGGTCGAGGCGCCGTACACCTCGTACGTGGCACCGCGGCGGGTGGAGGGGCCGGTCGAGCGCACGGTGTTCGAGCCGTTCATCCACCGCCACTGGTCGAGCTCGAGGTTCGTCGACTTCGACTCGATCGACACCGCACCGGACGGCACCGGCAGGTAGTTGCTCGACAGGCCGGTGATCTGCACGGTGACGTCACCGCGGCTGGCGAGCCTGGGGTTCACCCCGACGGCCCACTGCTGCTGGTCGGCGGTCGGTGCGTTGCTGACGTCGGTCGCCGACGGCACCCAGTCGCCCGTCCCGAACTCGTCGAGGTCGGCGAGCTTGAGGTACTCGGGCTGTCCGTCGGAGGTGCGGTACCGGAAGACCTCGAGCTCGTTCGGCCGGCGGAGGTCCTGGCCGAGGTTGAGCAGCGTGCCGGGGCGCCCCGGCAGGATCGGCGACTGGATCGCCCCCGTGACGTTGGACAGCCAGCTCGCGTTCAGCGGCACGACAGACGGCAGGCCCACGGCAATGACGAGGGCGACCGCGCCGACCACCGTCGCCGGGAGCGCCCGCTGCACCGGACGGACCGACAGCCAGAGCAGGGCGAGGAACGCCAGCCCGACGGCCACCACCAGGCCGGTGCTCGCCGGGGTGCCGGTGACGACGCCCGGCACGATGAGGATCACGAGCGCGGGGGCAGCGGCGAGGGCGGCCGCGGGGGCGATCGTCGCCAGGAACAGCGACGTCGCCGCGACCCAGGCGATCGCCACGGTCACGACCAGGCGGATCGGGTCGGTCTGCGGCAGCGGCGCGGGGTTCAGCCGGATCGCGGCGATGGTCTGCCCGAGGGCACCGTCGCCGTCCAGCCACCCGAGCGGTTGGATGTCGTTGACCAGGGCGGCCACGCACGAGGTCGCGACGAGCGTCGTGACGAGGGCGATGAACCGGACGCCCGCGGGTCGTCGCCGCACCGAGAGCATGACGCCGACGAGCACGACGACGATGACCAGGGCGGAGGTCCACCAGGCGACGCCCTGCACGAGCGGTCGGAACGCCAGCGCGGCGATCATCACCGGCACGGGTGCCAGTGCGACGACCGCGGCAGCGGGGGCCGGGCGGTCGTCGGCGCGGTCGAGGATCGCGTGCACGTCGGCCCGTCGGTCGGAGCCCCTGGCGTCGGGGTGACCGCCCGGTCGGACGTCCTGCGCGGTCATCGGGTCGCCCCGGTCCGAGCAACAGGCACGACGATGGTGCGCCACCCGCCACGGTCGAGGATCCCGCGGACCACCGGGTCCGGCGGCACGATCGTGGCGAGGATGCCGCGGCTGGAGCCGTTCGTCGAGGCGACGAGGGCCGATGCCTGTTCCGCCGTGCAGTGCCCGGTCACGACGGCCGTCATGCCGTGGACGTCACGGCCGCGGACGTCGGGCAGCACGTCGGTGAGCGCGCGGGCGTCGCTGCGGACCCGGACGTCGGCGAGTCCGACGAGCACGTCGGTGAGCCCGCCGGCGTCCCCGGTGTGCCGGGTGACGGTGTCGTCGGTGACGAGCACGACGCGGGAGGTCCTGGCGGCGAGCGCCCGTGCGACGCTCGCCGCGACGACGACAGCGTGCTCGAAGGCGGCGTCCCCGCCCAGGTCCGACAGCTCCGCGAGGTCGTCGCGGCCGAGGTCCTGGTACGACGAACGGCGGAGGTCGAGGGCGATGACGGCCTCGGGCGGCTGCGCCTGGGCGGTCTGGCGGACGTGCAGCTCACCACGGCGGGCACTCTGCGCCCAGTGCACGCGGCGGATCGGGTCGCCCGGGCGGTACGGACGGAGTTCGCTGTCGTCCGCCGACCCGCCCTGGCCGACACGGCCCTCGTCCGCGGACACGGCACCGGCGAGCGCGCCGGTGTCCAGCGCCGAGAGCGCGGTCGACGCCGGGACGACCACCACTTCTTCCGCGGGGACGACCGGGCGGTCGATGCGGAGCAGGCCGAACGGGTCCTCGACGCGGATCGTCACCGGGCCGACCAGGCTGCGACCGCGGTGCATCGCCAGGGCCTCGACGTCGAACACGGCTGGCGGCACGGACGGGCCGACCTGCACGTAGGCCTCGGCCTCGGACACGCTCGCGAACGAGTCCTCGAGCTGTTCCCGCACCAGGAGCGTCGACCGTGGGCCGATCGGGACCGAGGTGCCGCGCAGGGTGATCCGCTCGCGGTACACCTCCCCGACCTGCACCATCGCCCGCGGCGCGGTCCGGCTCCCCCGGAGCGGTGCCGCCACCAGGAACGCCATCGCGACGCCGAGCACCACGAGGACGAGCAGCAGCAGCCCCGCGGACACCGCGACGCTCGTGGTCGCGACGAGTCCGCCGCCGATCAGCCCGATGCCGACGGCGATGACCGTCCAGCCACGGGCGGTCGGCCGCGGGAACGGGGTGCGCCGGAGCATCGACGCACCGCGCCGTGTCCACCGCGTGAGCACCGACTGTGCGGCACCCGCACGGCGAGCGAGCGGTGAGGACGCCTGGGACATCAGGACCGGACGGGCGCCGCGGTGAAGGGCACGGACGTCTCGGAGACGATGCGCACGACGATCTCGCGGGCGGTGTCCTCGGTCGAGCCGCCGAGGCCGCGGGCGACGGGGACGAGCCGGTGGGCCAGCACGACCGGTGCGAGCTCGGCGACGTCGTCCGGCGTGACGAACGGCCGGCCGAGCAGCGCCGCGTGGGCGCGGGCTGCCTGGGCGAGGTGGAGCGTGGCCCGCGGGCTCGCGCCGAGCACCAGGTCCGGATGGGTGCGCGTCGCCCGGGTGATCTCGATGATGTAGGCCTCGACGTCCGGGGAGATGTGGACCGCGTGCACCGCGGCCGTCATCGCGCGGAGGGTGTCGACGTCGACGATCGGACGCACGGACTCGAGGGGGTCGCTGCCGCCACGGTTCGAGAGCATGCGCCGTTCGGCGTCGACGCTCGGGTACCCCATCGCGATGCGCGCCATGAAGCGGTCGCGCTGGGCCTCGGGCAGCGGGTAGGTGCCCTCCATGTCCACGGGGTTCTGCGTCGCGACGATCATGAAGGGCGAGTCGAGCTGCCGGGTGACGCCGTCGACCGTGACCTGGGACTCGGCCATGGCCTCGAGCAGGGCGGACTGGGTCTTCGGGCTCGTGCGGTTGATCTCGTCACCGATGACGACGTTCGCGAAGACGGGGCCGGGCGAGAACCGGAAGGTGCCGGACGACTGGTCGAAGATGTTCACCCCGGTGACGTCGGACGGCAGCATGTCCGAGGTGAACTGGATGCGGTTCACGGACCCACCCACCGAGGCGCCGAGGGCCTTCGCCAGGACGGTCTTGCCGACGCCGGGGACGTCCTCGACCAGCAGGTGCCCCTGCGCGAGCATCACCGTCAGTGCCGTGCGGATCGCGTCCGTCTTGCCGTCGACGACGGTGGCGACGGCCGACATGATCGCGGCGCCGGCGTCACGCACCCGGTCGACAGGGAAGGCGAGGTCGGGGGAATCCGGCACGCAGGTCTCCTCGGAGTTGGGATGTCCGCGCATGCTACATCGGCCCGGTGACAGGGACCGGGGGATGTGTCACCGACTCGCGGATCGCGGATGGGTGCCGGACTGGAGGCCCGGATCACCCGCGCGGACCGGCTGCGGTGACCCGCGCCTCCCGTCCGGAGAGCGCGGTCCGCGCGCCCTCAGCGGGGCAGCGCCATCGTGTTCAGCGACCACATCGCGACGCCGTGCAGCCGGAGCTGCCGGGCCAGTGCCGTCCGCGCGTGGAAGGACCGGGCGTCCGACCAGTGCAGGACGCGCCCGTCGTCGAGTCGTGCCGACCACTCGCCGTCGCGGTCGGACCACCGCGCGCGCTCCCCCGCCGCCCGCGCGGCCGCGGCGGGTGTGAGCTGCGCGTCCGCGACACCGCCGCCCCAGCCGTAGCCGTACCCGGCGATGCCGAGGTCGATCGTCGACGACCGCACCCCCTGACGCTCCGCCGCCCGCACCACCGCTGTCGCCCACGGGAGCGCGCCGACCGTGCCCGCGCTGCTCCACGGGCCGTGCTGGTCGTAGGTCATGAGCACGAAACGGTCGACGTGCCGCGTCAGCCCGCGGAGGTCGTAGCCGGTGTCGCGGAACCCGGCGGCGTCGGTCGAGGCCATCACGGCCATCGACACCGACGCCCCCGACCCGAGCCGTTCGTGCACCGCTGACCGCACCGCCGCGGCGAACGCGACGAGCCCCGGCCGGTCGCGGGCCCGCAGCGACTCGAGGTCGATCTGCACGCCGTCCATCCCGGTGCGTGCCGCCAGGCGTGCGACGCCGTCCGCGACCCGCTCCCGGTTGTCCGCCGAGCCGAGCAGCGCCGTCCCGATGCGCGGCGAGAAGTCCCCGATCGCCGAGGAGTAGTTGCTCACCAGGAGCTCCGTGGTGGCCCCGCGACCGGACGCCGTCCTCGCCAGTGCCGCGGTGCCCTCGGGCGGTGGGTTCAGCCCCCGACCGTCCTCGGCGATCGTGACGCCGTCGATGCCGATCGTCGTGACGTGCGGCGCCGCGGCCGACACCCGCGACGTCGCAGCTCCGCCGGGTTCGGCGTAGGCCTCGACCGCGAGCGCGTGACCGGTCCGGGCATGGGCGACCAGGGTGCCGCCGAGCACGACGGCGACGAGGACGACGGCGGAGGACACCAGGACAGCGCGGCGGGACACGTCGTCACGGTAGCGGTGCCCGCGCGGTGTCTGTCGGCTGGCGCGATGTCGGTCGCCTGTGTGTCGTGGATGTGCGGCGACTACCGTCAGTGCCAGGTGACCCAGGACCTCGGCCGCCGGAACGATCTCATCGTCCGCAGCCCGACCGGAAGCCCCTCATGCAGTCACCGTGCACACGCACTCGCAGGCACGTCGTCCCCGTCGGGACCATGACGGCACCGATGTGCTGCGGTCGCTCCTCCTGGTCCTCGCCGAGGTACACCCGATGAGCCTCCGCGACGGCATCCTGTGGACCGAGACCGACGACGGCCGCTGGGAGGGTTCCTCGGGGCCGGACCTGGTCGGCGTGGTGTCGTGGTCGGACCGGTACTCGGTGCACTCCACGGGTGGCGAGGTCAACGGCCAGCACAGCACCCTCGACAGTGCGAAGGCGCAGCTCGAGGGCTGGATGCGCTGGATCGACTCGACCGCGGGCTGAGCTGCCCCTCGGACACGGAAACGCCCCCGTCATCGTGACGGGGGCGTTTCGTCGTGCGGGTCTTGCTCAAGTGCGGAGACGGAGGGATTTGAACCCTCGGTCCCCTAAGGGGGACTCCACCTTAGCAGGGTGGTGCACTCGGCCGAACTATGCGACGTCTCCATGCGCCCTCACGGACGCACACACCACCATACAGGAGGACGCGGGCCCGCTCGACCCCACGTGCTGAGCCGGAATCCGCACCGCAACCGCCGGTCCCCCGAAGTGGGGACGCACTGGGCTTGTCGGGCCGTACCCCGGTGGTTAGTCTCGACCCGACGCGGCATCACATTCCGGGGCTCGTCCCCGTCGTCGCGACACAGCACGCAGCATCACCCCTCGACCCGGCACGGCTCGCCCGTGTCCGGCACCCGTCGGGGCGTGACCGGAGCGGGGACGTGGCCCAGGCCGTGTCCCCGCTTCCGCGTTCCGGAGCGGGTACGCGCTACGAGCCGAAGGCCTTCGAGCAGGTCTGCTCCGCGGCGGACTGCCCCTGCAGGCCGTCGAGGGTGTCGGTCGTGGCGGGAGCTGACGGCGTGCCGGTCGCCGCCGGGGCCCCGGTTGCTGCCGGGGTCGACGCCGCAGGAGTCTGACCGGTCGGAGGCTGCGCGGCCGGGGTCTGGGTCGCCGGAGCCGGAGTGGCCGGAGTCGGGGTGTCCGGGGCCGACTCGGAGCCGATCCCGGTGCTGCCCGCCCCGAGGGAGAACGACTCGTCCGCTTTGATCCGGGCGAAGAGCTCGTCGGCCAGCTCGGTCGTCGGCTGCACCTTGCCCTCGTAGACGCCCGTGCCGCCGGTCGTCCCCGGGTACTGCACGAAGTTGACCCGGTCGAGCGGCAGGTCCTGCAGCGCCCGACCCATGCCGACCAGGGTGCGCGGGTCGTTCAGGCTCTCCGAGAGCTGCATGTTCGACGCCGCGGCGCGGGCGAGCTTGTAGAGCGTCGTCGGCGAGGTCAGGGTGCTGTTCGCCTTCACGGTGCGGAGCAGCGAGGACAGGAAGACCTGTTGGCTCGAGATGCGCCCGAGGTCCGACCCGTCGCCGACGCCGTGACGGGTGCGAAGGAACTCGAGCGCCTGCGACCCCTGCAGCGTCGTCGTCCCCGCCGGCAGGTCGAGGCCGGTGTAGCGGTCGTGGATCGGCGAGGCGACACAGACCGGCACGCCGCCGATGGCGTTCGACATCTCGATGACGCCGTTGAACGACACGGCCGCCGAGTACTGCACGTCGAGGCCGGTGAGCCCCTGCACGGTCTGCACCACGCAATTCAGGCCGCCCTCGCCCCATGCCTCGTTGACGGGCTCCGCCGTCATGGCCGGCGTCGAACCGGACCCGTCGGGCTTCGCGCAGGCCGGGATCGGCGTGACCAGGTCCCGCGGGATGCTGACGGCGGTGGCGTTCGTGTGGTCCGCGGACACGTGCAGCAGGATGTTGACGTCGTTGAGGGTCGCGTCACGCTCCCCGTACTGGGTGCCCTGCTCGGGGTCGTTGTCGGTGCCGACGACGAGCATCGTGAACCCGCCGTCGAAGGCACTGAGCGTCGGACCGTCCTGCTGCTGCGGCCGGGGCACCGCGGACTGCCCTTGGATGCGCACACCCTCACCGAAGTCGTCGGTGACCTGCTTCGCCGCGATCGCCGCGACGGACGCCGTGCTGACGAGTGCGACGGCCACGACTCCGGCGAGCACCTTGACGGCGGTGCCGACCGGCTGGTGGCGACGGAGGCGTCCGTGTCGGGCGATCCCGGCCACCCGGTTGAGGCGGTGGGATCGGTCGCGGAGGTCGTTCACGGGCACTCCTGTCGTCGGCGGACTCGGCAACCGGGACAGCCTGGCACAGGCCAGCCTTGCGGTTCCGTGAGCGTCGGCCTCGTCCGCGACGGTGCTCCGTCCTGCCGGGTCACCCGCCGGCGGCCACCGCGCAGGTCTTCTGGGCCGCGGTCTGTCCGGTGACGCCGGACATCTCGCGCGGCGTCGCCGAGGGGGTCGATGCGGCACGGGGAGCCGTCGCGGTGCGCTCCGACGGCGCCGGCGCAGAAGCCTTGGCGTCCGTCTCGGCGGCAGGGGTCTCCTCGGTCGCACCGCGTCCCGTGGCACCGGCGTCCAGGCTGAACGGACGGTCAGCACGCACCGCGCGGATCAGGCGGTCGGCGGTCGCCCGGTCGGGGACGACCTTGCCCGGGAAGGCGGGGTCGTCCACGCTGCCCGGGTACTGCACGAAGGTGATGTCACCGAGGTCGATGCCCTCGAAGGCGCGGGCGATGTCGACCATCGTCGAGGGCTTCGCGAGCGAGGTCGACAGGGTGATGTTCTGCGACGCGGCCTTCGCCAGGCCGTAGAGCTTCGCCGGGTCGCCGAGCGTGCCCTCGTGCTTGACCTTGCGGAGCAACGAGGACAGGAACTGCTGCAGGCTCGAGATCCGCGAGAGGTCACTGCCGTCGCCGACACCGTGTCGGTCCCGGAGGAACGCGAGCGCGGTCTTCCCGGAGACGGTGTGCTCCCCCGCAGCGAGCTGCAGCCCGGTGTACGGGTCGTCGACCGCGTCGGTGACGCAGACCGGCACGCCGCCGACGGCGTCCGACATCCGGATCACCCCGGCGAAGCTGACCTGGGCCGCGTAGGGCACGTCCATGCCGGTCGCGTGCTCGATCGTCGAGACGACGCAGTCCGTCCCGCCGCGGCCGTACGCCTGGTTGAGCGGGGTGTCCTGCACCGCTGGCGCACCGCTGCACGCCGGCTGGTCGAGGACCAGGTCGCGCGGGAAGCTGATCGCGACCGCGTGGGTGTGGTCGGCGGAGACGTGCAGCAGCACGTTCGAGTCGTTGAGCGTGGCACCGCGGTCGCCGTACGCGGTTCCCTGGGTCGGGTCGTTGTCCGCGCCGATCGCCAGCACGTTGAAGGCGCCCTCGGTCGACGCCGCACCGCTGCCGACGTCGACCGCACGCTGCTGGAACCCGTGGCCCACGTCGTAGGCCGCGTAGGCGGACAGGGACGTGGCGCTCATCACGGCGACCGCTGCCGCGATGCCGACGCCGCTGACCAGCCGACTGACGCCGAGGTCACGTCGACCCCGGCCGTGGCGGGCTCCGCTGACGCGGAAACCGGGGCCGGAGACGACGGACGGGCGGCGTCTCGGGTCGAGGACGTCGTCGAAGGCGGACTGTGGACCGTCGGGATCGGTCACGGGTGGGCTCCCTCCGAGCGGCCCCGGGCACGGCCACTCGCCGGGGGACGATACCCGAGCGGGTGCTCGCGGCCAGGGACCCGGGTCGGCTCGGCGTGCCTCGTTCGGGGGCCACGGCGGATGCCCGCCGGTCACGACCTGCGGCGACCCCACCAGGGCCTTCCGCCGGGGATCACGGCGTCATGCGGACTCCGCTGCTCGGAACCGGTCCGGGAGGGCGATCAGGCACTCCCCGAGCGCTCGGACCGCCTTGGCGCAGTCGTCGAGGTCGTCCCGCACGGCCGCCGCCCGCGCACGCTCCACCAGGTCGAGGCGGTGGCGTCGGTCGACCACGGCGTCGATGCCGTTCGCCGCGGCGACGTCGTCCGTGTAGAACATGTCGAGCACCGGACGCTGCGTCGCCAGCCAGTCGGCACTGACCGTGGCGCCGGACCGCCGGAGCAGCCAGGACCCGAGCTCGACGAAGGCCCCTGCCTCGGTCATGCAGTCGCGGATCCAGAACGGATCGAAGCGTTCGGCGGACCGCGAGCCGGGCATCGGCGGAGCCGTGAGCATCGTGCACCCGAGCCGGATGCGCTCCTGCATCTGGTCGAGCGACCAGTGCGCGATGACCACCCCGACGTACCGCTGCACCGACACGAGCCGGAGCGACTCGAGCGGGACCAGGGCTTCCCGCACGGGCGTCCGGGAGACCCGCATGTCGTCCGCGATGGCGTCGAGGCGGAGGCGCTGCCCCCGCCGGTACTCCCCCCGGAGGATCCGGTCGAGCAGCCAGGTGAAGACCGCGTCCCGCAGCAGACTGCGCCGCACCCCGAGCGGATCGGGGCCGCCCAGCCCCGACATCGCTGCGCGGTCCGTCTGCGGCCCCCGCGGGTGCGGTCGCGGGGAGGGCGCAGTCACCGTGTCGTCGTACCCCATGGAGCCACCATCACGCACGGCGGCCACCGCCGGGGGTGGTCCGTCGTGACCGGTGGACGAGTCCGCCGATCGTCGCCCTGTGGAGGGCACGGTGTCCGTCCTGCATCACTGCACTCCCGCCGTCGTGGACCCCCGTCGGGGGTCGATGAGGAGAGCGTTGCAGGATCGATCGTCAGCCGCTAAACATTCCGGATATCGCCGGTCAGCGCTTCGCGTCCTCCTTCTTCACGATGACCGAGAGCGGCTGCGTGACGTCCTCGAGGCCCTTGCGGGCGGCGTCCACGCCGAAGATCAACGCGACGACGCCGCCGATGATCATGATCCCCGCGCCGAGCAGGTAGCCCCAGAAGAGCGGCTCGCGGGACGACCCGTCACCGATGAGTGCGCCGTAGATGAGCGGTGCGATCGCGCCGAAGACCTGGGCCAGCGCGAAGAAGTACGAGATCGCCTGCGACCGGAGCTCGAGCGGGAAGATCTCGCTGACGGTGAGGTACGCGCTCGACGCACCCGCCGAGGCGAAGAAGAACGAGATGCACCAGAAGACGACCTGCACGGTGGCGGTGATGGCGTCGGCCTGGAACAGGAACGCCGACACGGCGAGCACCAGACCGGAGATCAGGTACGTGCTGAAGATCATCTGCCGACGACCCCACGTGTCGAACAGCCGCCCGAGCAGGATCGGTCCGAGCAGGTTGCCGATCGCGAAGGGGAAGAAGTACACGGCCGTCTCCGACGTCTTCAGCCCGAAGAAGTTCGTCAGCACCAGTGCGTACGTGAAGAAGATCGCGTTGTAGAGGAACGCCTGCGTGATCATCATCGTGGCGCCGACCAGCGTGCGCGTCGGGTACTGCTGGAACAGCACCTTGACGATCGTCGTGAAGCTGACCTTGTCCATCGGCGTGACGGTCATGGCCTTGGAGTCGTCCACCTTCTCCAGCGGCTTGCCGGACTCCCGCTCGACCTCGGCCTCGATCCGGGAGACCGTCGCGTCGGCCTCCTCCTCGCGACCGTGGGTCATCAGCCACCGCGGACTCTCGGGGATGTGCCGGCGCAGGAAGATGATCGCGATGCCGAGCACCGGGCCGAGGAAGAACCCGATCCGCCACCCGATGTTCTCCGCGAAGTGCGCGGTGTCGAGCAGGTAGATGTTCGCGAACGCGCCCAGTGCGGCGCCGCCCCAGTAGGTGCCGTTGATCGCGATGTCGACGTGCCCGCGGTACTTCGCGGGGATCAGCTCGTCGATCGCCGAGTTGATCGCCGCGTACTCGCCACCGATGCCGAGGCCCGCGACGAAGCGGAAGACGGCGAGGAACCACCAGTCCTGCGCGAAGCCGGCGATGCCCGAGCCGATCAGGTAGATGGCGAGCGTCAGGATGAAGAGCTTGCGACGACCGAGCCGGTCCGACAACCGCCCGAAGACGACCGCGCCGACGACCTGCCCGATCAGGTACACGGTGCCGAGCGACGTCACCTGCTGGGTGGAGAGGTTCAGGTCCGCCTGGAACCCGGCGTTCGAGACGATCTGGATCTCCAGGCCGTCGAGGATCCAGGAGATGCCGAGTCCCACCACGACGCTCCAGTGGAACCGTGTCCACGGCAGTCGGTCCATCCGTGCCGGGACCAGGCTCCTGACCTGGCCGTCCTGCAGTCCGCTCGCGCTCGTCATCGCGGTTGCTCCTCACCCGCCGGGCCCCCACGGCCCGGCACAGATGGAGAACCTACGCCCGGATCGCCGATGTGGTTCGGGTCCGGAACGGCACGGCACGGCGCACGCGGCGGACACCAGCGGCCGCACCGGTCCACCCACAAGTAGCGTTGCAGCGTGCCGCTCCAGAACTCGACCGACCGCATCCTGACCACCCACACCGGATCGCTCCCCCGGACGCCGGAACTCAGCGCCCTGCTGGTGGCCCGCGACCAGGGCGCGCCCTACGACGAGGCCGCGCTCCGCGAGGAGACGGCAGCCGTCCTCGCCCGCACCGTCGACGCGCAGCTCGACGCCGGGCTCGACGTGGTGAACGACGGCGAGGTCCCACGCGTGGGCTTCTCGACCTACATCCGCGAGCGCCTGACCGGGTTCGGCGGGACCGGCCACCGCAAGCCGACGCTCGACTCGGTCAGGTTCCCGGGGTACGCCGCGTTCCAGGCGAAGCAGATCGACGAGGGCGCCGAGGTCGCCCGGGTCTGGGACACGCCCCTCGCGCAGGGCCTGCTGCAGTACGACGAGGAACGCGCCGGCATCCGCGAGGACCTCGACGGCTTCGAGCGGGAGCTCGCCAGGAACGCGGCGGCCGGTCGGACCCCCACCGGCACCTTCATCTCGGCGGCGACGCCCGGCATCGTCGCGACGACGATGCTCCTCGACGAGGCGAACCCGAACTACGCCGACCACGGCGAGTACGTCTTCGCCCTGGCCGAGCAGCTCCGCGTGGAGTACGAGGAGATCGTCGCCCGCGGGCACATCCTCCAACTGGACGCTCCTGACCTCGCGATGGAGCGGGTCATCCACTTCGGCGATGCGAGCACCGAGGAGTTCCTCCAGGCGGTCGACCTGCACGTCGACGCGCTCAACCACGCGCTCCGCAACATCCCGAAGGAGCGGACCCGCCTGCACGTCTGCTACGGCAACTGGCAGGGCCCGCACCAGGACGACGTGCCCGTCGACGTGCTGCTCCCGCACCTGTACCGCGCCGAGGTCGGGTCCTTCAGCATCCCGTTCGGCAACCCGCGCCACGCGCACGAGTTCCCCGCCTTCCGCGACCTGCCGCTGCCCGACGGGGCCGTCCTGGTGCCAGGGGTCATCGACGTGACGACGAACTACCTGGAGCACCCGCAGCTCGTCGCGAACCGCATCGTCGAGGCAGCCGAGGCCGTCGGCGACCCGACCCGCATCGTCGCCGGGACCGACTGCGGGCTCGCCACGTTCGCCAGCTACGAGTTCGTCGCGACGGACGTCGCGTGGGCGAAGCTCCGCTCATTGACCGAGGGCGCCGAGATCGCGAGCAAGCGGCTCTTCGGCTGACGCCGACGACGGACGGGAGGCTCGGTGCCAGCTGGCACCGAGCCTCCCGTCCGTCAGTGGGGCGGCGTAACGTCGACGACGTGACCCGACCCACCATGAGAACGGTCGGCGAGCTCCGCACCTCTGGTCACGTCCAGAAGACGGTCCGCGCCGAGATCCGCGACAACCTGCTCACCGCCCTCCGAGAGGGCACCGATCCGTGGCCCGGCCTGCACGGCTTCGCGACCACCGTCGTCCCCCAGCTCGAACGTGCCCTGATCGCCGGGCACGACGTCGTCCTGCTCGGCGAACGCGGCCAGGGCAAGACCCGACTGCTCCGCACCCTGCAGGGCCTGCTCGACGAGTGGACCCCGGTGATCGCCGGGTCCGAGCTCGGCGAGCACCCCTTCGAACCGATCACCACGGCCAGCATCCGCCGTGCCGAGGAACTCGGCGACGCCCTCCCCATCGACTGGTGGCACCGCGACGGCCGCTACGTCGAGAAGCTCGCGACCCCGGACACCTCCGTGGCCGACCTGATCGGCGACGTCGACCCGATGAAGGTGGCCGAGGGCCGCAGCCTCGGCGACCCCGAGACCATCCACTTCGGGCTGATCCCCCGGGCGCACCGCGGCATCGTCGCGATCAACGAGCTGCCCGACCTCGCCGAGCGCATCCAGGTCGCGATGCTCAACGTGATGGAGGAGCGCGACGTGCAGATCCGCGGCTACGTGCTGCGGCTGCCGCTCGACGTCCTCGTCGTGGCGAGCGCGAACCCCGAGGACTACACCAACCGCGGCCGGATCATCACGCCGCTGAAGGACCGTTTCGGCGCCGAGATCCGCACGCACTACCCGATCGAGCTCGAGGACGAGATCGCCGTCATCCGGCAAGAGGCCGAGCTCACGGCCGACGTGCCGGACGCCCTGATCGAGATCCTCGCCCGCTTCACCCGGGCACTGCGGGCATCGAGCGCCGTCGACCAGCGCAGCGGTGTCAGCGCCCGGTTCTCCATCGCCGGTGCCGAGACCGTCTCCGCCGCCGCCGTGCACCGGGCTGCCCGTCAGGGCGAGTCCGAACCGGTCGCCCGGCCGATCGACCTCGAGACCGCCGTCGACGTCCTCGGCGGCAAGATCGAGTTCGAGTCCGGGGAAGAGGACCGCGCGGACGAGGTCCTCGAGCACCTGCTCCGCACCGCCACCGCCGAGACGGTCCGGTCGCGGCTGCGCGGGCTCGACCTCGCGCAGCTCATCGAGGCCCTCGACGGCGGCACGATGGTGACCACCGGCGAGCAGGTCTCGGCTCGCGCGTTCCTCGAGGGGCTGCCGTCCCTCGGCGAGTCCGACCTCTACGACCGGATCTGCGAGCGACTCGGCGCCACGAACGACGGCGAGCGGGCCGGCGCGATCGAGCTCGCGCTCGAGGGCCTGTTCCTCGCGCGGAAGATCAGCAAGGAGTCCGGCGGGGGCGAAGCCGTCTATGGCTAGTCGGCAGAACCGCCGGCTGTCACGGGACACCCGGTACGGACGGTACGAGGGCGGTCCCGACCCCCTCGCCCCGCCCGCCGACCTGTCCGAGGCGCTCGACGCCATCGGTCAGGACGTCATGGCCGGGTACTCCCCCGAGCGCGCGATGCGGGAGTTCCTGCGTCGCGGCGGCCGTGACCAGCGGGGCCTCGACGACCTCGCGCGCCGCGTGGCCGAGAAGCGTCGCGAGCTGACGAGCAGGAACAACCTCGACGGCACGCTGCAGCAGGTCAAGCAGCTGCTCGACGAGGCGCTGCTCGCCGAACGTGGCGAGCTGGCGCGCAACGTCGGCCTCGAGGACGGCGACCGGGCGCTGGCCGAGATGCAGCTCGACAGCCTGCCGCCCTCGCCCGCCGCCGCGGTGACCGAGCTCGCCGGCTACGACTGGACGAGCCCCACGGCCCGCCAGAAGTACGAGGAGATCAAGGACCTGCTCGGGCGGGAGATGCTCGACCAGCGCTTCGCCGGCATGAAGCAGGCGCTCGAGAACGCCGACGACGACGACCGCGCCGACGTACAGGCGATGATGCAGGACCTCAACCAGCTGCTCGAGGACCATCGCGCTGGCACCGACTCGCAGGAGCAGTTCGACGAGTTCATGGCGAAGCACGGGGAGTACTTCCCGTCGGACCCGAAGAACGTCGACGAGCTCCTCGACGACCTCGCCGCCCGGGCCGCCGCCGCCCAGCGGATGCGCAACTCCATGACCCAGGAGCAGCGCGACGAACTCGACGCCCTCGCCCAACAGGCCTTCGGCAGCCCCGACCTGATGGGTGCGCTGTCGCAGCTCGACGGCAACCTCCGTGCGCTCCGCCCCGGCGAGGACTGGGGCGGCTCCGAGCGGATGGACGGCGAGCAGGGACTCGGGCTCGGTGACGGCACCGGCGCGTTCCAGGACATCGCCGACCTCGACGCCCTCGCCGAGCAGCTGGCGCAGTCGGGTCCCGGCTCGGACCTCGACGACCTGGACCTCGAGTCGCTGGCCCGTCAGCTCGGGTCCGAGGCCGCGGTCGACGCTCGCACCCTGCAGCAGCTCGAGAAGGCCCTGCGGAACTCGGGCACGATGCGCCGCGGTGCCGACGGCCAGTACAAGCTGACCCCGAAGGCCATGCGGCAGCTCGGCAAGAGCCTGCTGAAGGACGTCGCCCAGAAGATGTCCGGACGCCAGGGCGCGCGGGACCTCCGCCGGTCCGGGGCCGCTGGTGAACCGTCCGGAGCGACCCGGCAGTGGGCGTTCGGCGACACCGAGCCCTGGGACATCCCCCGCACCATCACGAACGCCGTGACCCGCACTGCGGCGCCGGGGCGCGACGGAGCTGCCGTCCGCCTGACGATCGACGACGTCGAGGTCCAGGAGACCGAGGCCCGCACGCAGGCCGTCGTCGCCCTGCTCGTCGACACCTCGTTCTCGATGGCGATGGAGGACCGCTGGGTCCCGATGAAGCGCACGGCCCTGGCGCTGCACACGCTCATCTCCACCCGGTTCCGCGGCGACGACCTGCAGCTCATCGCCTTCGGTCGCGAAGCCGAGGTGATGGACGTCGAGCAGCTCGTCGGCCTCGACGCCGAGTGGGACAAGGGCACGAACCTGCACCACGCCCTGCTGCTGGCGAACCGGCACTTCCGGAAGCACCCGACCGCGCAGCCGGTGTTGCTCATCGTCACCGACGGGGAGCCGACCTCGCACCTCGAGCCGAACGGGCAGGTGTACTTCAGCTACCCGCCCGACCCGATGACGATCGCGCTGAGCGTCCGCGAGCTCGAGAACGCGCACCGGCTGGGAGCGCAGACGACGTTCTTCCGCCTCGGCGACGACCCGGGGCTCGCCCGGTTCATCGACGGCATGGCACGGCGCGTCGACGGCACCGTCACGGCGCCGGAGAACGACGACCTCGGCGTGGCCGTGGTCGGGTCGTACCTCGGGTCACGGCACGGAGGTGCGCTCTTCCGCGACGACGACTGGGGCGGTGGCGGCGCGTTCAGCCGCTTCGGCTGACCGGCGGCGACCGCGGACGGGTGGCTCGGTGCCAGCTGGCACCGAGCCTCCCGTCCGTCATACGGCTGGTCCGCGCGCCGAGACTCGGCCCGGCCCGCAGCGCGTCAGAACAGCGGCCAGGGAACCGCCGGGCCGTAGCCGGCCGGCGGGGGGAAGCGGCCGACGGCGGCCAGCGCCGCGCACCGGGCCTCGAGGTTGTCGATCTCGTCGACGGTCAGGTGCTCGGTGAGCTGCTCACCGAGGTCGCCGTGCAGTGCCGTGGTGACGCGCTCCAGCCCGGCGAGCTCGTCCGCGTCGAGGGGCTCGTCGACCCAGCCCCAGAGCACCGTGCGGAGCTTGTGCTCGACGTGGAAGGTGAGCCCGTGGTCGACACCGTGGCGGTGCCCGTCGGGCATCGCGAGGACGTGTCCGCCCTTGCGGTCCGCGTTGTTGACGACGACGTCGAAGACGGCCATCCGCCGGAGTGCCGCGGTGTCCTCGTGCACCAGGGTCACGGGGCGGTCGTGTTCGTCGATGGCCTCGAGCACGGTCTTCATGCCGGATGCCTCGGCCTCGTCCGTCGGGACCACGTCGACGGCGTCCTGCTCCGGGTCGACGTCCTGCCAGCGCTGGACCATGCCGAGCCCGAGGGGTCCGGTCCCGAGCCAGGTCGGCGGGACGACCCGCCAACCGAAGGCCTCCGACACCAGGAACGCCGAGTACTCACGGCCGGCCAGGGTGCCGTCCGGGAAGTCCCAGAGCGGCTTCTCACCGGCGATCGGCTTGTAGACGATCTCGTGGCCGTCGAGCTCTGCGAGGAACGTGGCGTTCGAGGCCTCACGGATGCGGGCCGTGAGCGTCATGCCGGAGGGGTCCGGCGCCTCGCTCATGCCTCGCCGGGCAGCCGTCCCGCGGCCACCACTTCGCGCGTCCGTTCGACGAAGGCCCGGGCGGTGCCGACCGGGATCTTCACCTGGAGCAGTTCGGCGGGCTCCGGCATCTCGACGACGGCCTCGAGCTCGCCGTCCTCGCCGGGTTCCTCGCTGACGATCTCGAGCTCGTCCTCGATCGGGTAGGCCTCGATGACGACCTGTGCCGTCGCCGGGTCGAACCCCAGGCTCAGGGCACCGGCGCGGAACTCGGGCTCGACGGGCTGGTCGAGCGGGTCCACGTCGTGGAGCTCGCGCGGGACGGTGGGCGGGACGCTGAAGCGGTTCTCCTCCACCGTGGCGACCTCGTCGAGGAGCTCGTCGAGCTTCTCGGCCAGGACCGCCGACTGTTCCTTCTCGAGGGCGACGCTCACCACCCGGCGGCCGTCGCGGGCCTGCAGGTAGAAGCTCCGCTCACCGGGGCGCCCGATGGTGCCGACGACGAGACGATCCGGCCAGTCGAATCCGTGGACGATGGTGGGCATACCGGCATTGTAGGAGCGCCAGCCTGCGCCCGTTCAGGGTCTGGCGGAACCCGTCTCCGAACGCAGGGCTCCGTCGGGGTCCGTCAGGCGCTCGCGGCGCCGTCCTCCGGCGCCGGGTTCCCTGCTCCGCCGCCGATCGCGGCGTCGCCGGTCGGGGCAGGGGCCTTCGCCAGCCAGGACAGGTCACCCGACTCGGTGTTCGTCGCGACGACCTCGGGACGGTGCTCGCCGTAGCGGACGACGGACACCGACGCGGGTCCGACCGTGATCCGCTGGAACAGGTCGAGGTGCATGCCGAGGGCGTCGGCGAGCACGGACTTGATGATGTCGCCGTGGCTCACCGCGACCCAGACCGCGTTCGGGCCGTGCTCGGCCTCGACCTGCGCGTCGAGCCGCCGGATCGCGGCCACCGCCCGCGACTGCATGGTCTGCATCGACTCACCGCCGGGGAACACCACCGCACTGGGGTTGGCCTGCACCACGCGCCACAGCGGTTCCTTCGCCAGGTCGCTGATCTTCCGGTTCTGCCAGTCGCCGTAGTCCGCCTCGATGATGCCGCGCTCGACGAGCTGCTGCGGCTCGCCCGGCTGGAACGCCGTGATCGCCCTGGCCGTCTGCCGGCACCGCTCGAGCGGGCTCGACACCACCGCCGCCAGCGGCACGGCGCCGATGCGTTCCGCCGTCGTGGCCGCCTGTCGCTTGCCGACCGAGTCGAGCGCGACGCCGGCGGTCCGGCCGGCCAGGAGCCCGGTCGCGTTGGCGGTGGTGCGTCCGTGCCGGACGAGGAGGACGGTGGCCATGCGCACGATCCTATTCACGCGGGGGCGGGGCGGATTCGCTCGACGGGGCCTGGCATGGTCATACTGATCCTGATGGATGCACTGCTCCGGTTGTTCCGCCGGTACCCCTCAGCGGGACGGTTCCTGGTCGTGGGTGGCATCGGCTTCCTGATCACGATGGTGATCAACTACGGCCTGAAGCTCTTCGTCATCCCCCAGCACCCCGTCACCGCGCTCGTGATCGGCACCGTCGTCGCGACCGTCGTGTCGTACTGGCTCAACAAGAAGTGGTCGTTCGGCGACCGCGGGAGCCGGCACACCGGGCTGGAGATGCTCTACTTCGTGATCGTCAGCGCCATCGGCATCGGGCTGAACTCAGCGCCGCTGTACCTGTCGCGGTACGCCTTCGGCCTCGAGGTCCCCAACGTGACCCGGGCGACCCAGGAGATCGCGGACTTCGTCAGCGGACCCGTCATCGGCACCGCGATCGCGATGGTCTTCCGGTACTGGGCGATGAGCCGCTGGGTGTTCGTCCGTCGCGCGGACGTCTGAGCGACTTCGTTCGTTTCCCGTCCTGCGTGGGCCCTTTCCGACTCGGACACGGCAAGATGGAGTCGTGCTGGTCTCCATCGTCTACATGAGTCGCGCTGCCGACGACTTCGGTGACGACGACCTCGCGGAACTCCTCACGGGATCGCGGCTCCGGAACGAGGCCATGGGGATCTCCGGGCTGCTCGTGGCCAAGGGCGGCCGGTTCATGCAGCTGCTCGAGGGACCGGCCTGGAGCGTCGACGACCGTTTCGCCGCGATCTCGCGCGACGCCCGGCACCTGGAGATCACGTCGCTCATCCGCGAGGACATCGAACAGCGCCGGTTCGACGGCTGGTCGATGGCGTTCCGCGGACTCGACGACACGGACCTGCACGAGGTCGAGGGCTTCAGCCCGTTCCTGTCCGGGTCGATGGACTTCCCGCGCTCCTTCGACCGCACGAGCGCCGCGTGGCTGCTCAAGTGGTTCCGGGACCGCGAGCTCCACGACGTCTGACCCAGAGCTCCCGGCAGACCGCTAGCGAGTCCTGACATCGGAGTGGGCGAACGCGCGGCTCCGTTCGAAGGCGTCGACCGTTGCCGTTCCTGTGTCGAGGGCGGCGATCGTCGAACGGAGTGAGCTGATCGACATGCTGAGCCACAACGACGATCCGACGCAACGGACGAAACCGTCGGCTTCGTACCAGGACGCGCGGTACTCGTCCGAGGCCTCGACCACGAAGTGCTTGGCTGGAAGGACGCTTGCGACGACCAGAGCCGCACGGCTCGCGTCGAGCAGGAGCCGTGTCCCGTGTCCTCGGCCTTGGTGTGCCCGGTGCACGGCCAGCCGTTGGAGCTGAACGGCTCGGAGCTCCTGGCGCCCCCCTGCCACCTCGATCGACCCGTGGTTCAGCGCGTAGACCGCGACCACGGCGCCGACGGAGTTCAGCGCGACGTGCACGGCGGTCCGACCTGCTCGGTCGTCCTTGAGCGCCCGTTCACGGACCCAGCAGTTCATCCACTCGTCACCACAGTCGAACAGCTGGAGGTGATGCGTGTGGCTGAGCCGTTCGATGGTCACCCAGGGCGTCACGCCCGGTCCTGCCCACGCAGCACCGCCGCCGCGAACCGGGCATTCACGGAGTCGTCGTCAGCGGCCGACGCGAGGGTGTCGAACTGATCGCCCGTCACGTACCGGATGCTCGACCGCGGAAGGTCTGGAACCGGCCCGTCCCCCGCAAGGAGCTTCGAGTAGTACGAGCGCATCGCGTCCGTGGTGATCGGGTTGTTCCTGCCCGGGACGTAGACCGAACGCCACGGTTCCTCGGCGTGGGTGAGATCCACGAGCGCGTGGGACTCGAACTGTCCGTAGTACTGCACCACGCTCCGGAGGACCGCGAGAGCGTAGTCATCCAGCCCAGTGCCGCCACCAGGACCGACCATCGCGGACGTGACACGGAAGTGACCCTTGTGGAACGGCCACAGGTCCACAGCGACTGGCCCGTGCCTCCATGCCTGGATCACGCCGTCGAACATCGGACGTTTGGTCTGCGTGACGTGCCAGGCCTGGCAGTAGTAGACGAGCTTCTGCAACTTGTAGGTGTCCGCGGATCCCCCCAGCGCATCGAGGACCAGGGACGCGACTGCCGGTGCGGTGCTCATGGTGCTCCCTTCCACCGACGACCCTACGCGAACCGGGACATCAGTGTCAGGAGTTGGTATGCAACATGTGGATTGGTCAGCGCGCGGAACCGCTCCACACGCCGACGTCACCGGCGTCCCACCGAGGCGTGGAGGTCGTCGTCGCCGCCATCGTGCCGCGCCGCCCGACGCCGCTCTCCCGGTACAACCACCCGTAGGCGACGGCCTCCGGCTCGACCTCCGACCGGATGAGGGCGCAGTACCGGGCGCTCCCCCGCTCGTTCAGCGCCTTGGTGAGCGTCGCCCGGTCGACGACACACGCGTCGGGGGCAGTGGCGTCCCGGGTCGGCGCGACGTCCTGCGCCCGGCCGTCCTCACCGTGCCGCCCGGTCCAGGCGAACAGGTCCCAGTCGTCCTCGGTGATCGTCGCGTCCGGCGGAATGGCGACGTCGACGACGGCGACGTAGGGTTCGCCCTCCGCCGGGGTGTTCGCGTCCACGATGCCGGCGTGCCCCCACGCGTCCGCCTGCGCCTCGGTCGCGCGGTCGAGCGAGCGGAACGTCATGGTCACGTCGACGTCGACCGCACGGCCGATCCGCCCCGTCAACGGCGTCCCGGGTGCCGCGTCCGACGTCGCGCGGGTCACGAGGACGAACGCGGTCAACCCGATGCCCAGCACCAGGACCACCGCCGCGACCCCGACCAGGCACCCGAGCGGCCCGCGCAGACGGCCCCGGCGCGGGCCCCTCGCTGCCCCGGCACGACGAGCGGCACCACGCCCAGCCCCCGACGCCCCGCTCACGCGAACACGTCGTCGACGACCCGCAGCAGCCGCTCCCGGTGGGCCCGATCGACGACCGCGTGGACCAGGACCCGCCACATGGTCGCCACCACGGGCAGCA
This sequence comes from Curtobacterium sp. VKM Ac-1395, assembly GCF_015350975.1. Lineage (GTDB taxonomy): Bacteria > Actinomycetota > Actinomycetes > Actinomycetales > Microbacteriaceae > Curtobacterium. The sequence continues at coordinate 272,900 of NZ_JADKRX010000004.1, read as the reverse complement.
GGTCCGCGCGCCCGGAGCGCACGTTCGACACGAGCTGCACGCCGGTGAAGTACGGCACGACGGTCCCGCCGAGCGCCTCGGGCGTCAAGTCGGTGCTGACCTCGCCGCTGGCGATGGCGAGCCGGAAGACGTCGACCACGCCCGCGATCCACTGCTCGTAGAAGCTCGCCGTCTGCTGGGCGAGGACACCGTGCTCCAACGAGATCCGGATCCCGGCACGGACGACGACGTCGCGCATCAGCAGGTCGGCGATCCCTCGCGACGCCCGGACCAGCGTGCCGATCGGCGACGGGTCACCGGCACTCATCGCGGCGAAGGTCCGTGCGTTCTGCTCGTCGATGACAGCGAGCGCCACGGCGTGCTTGGTCGGGAACGACCGGTGCAGGGATCCTTGGCTGACGCCGGCGGCCCGCGCGATGCCGGCGATGCTCGCCGTCGCGTAGCCGTCGCGGTCGAACTCGACGGCCGCCGCCTCGACGATCACGTCGCGTCGCCCTGCTCCACCCACCTCATGCACGCGGCAACGCTACCGGCACGGGACAGCGGGCACCCCCGGAGTCCCGTGCCGGCGCGGCTCAGGCCTGGTCGGCGCGGAGGAACTCGGCGATCGGGGTGCTCCCGGCGTTGAACCGGTAGGTGCTGCCAGCGGTGCCACCGGTCTCGAGCACGTCGGCGACCACGTGGGCGACGTCGCCGCGGGACACGTTCGTGCCCTCGCCGGCCCAGTCGACCTGCCCGGTGGGCTCGTCGTCGGTCAGGGTGCTCGGGGCGACGATCGTCCACTCGAGCCCGGAGTCGCGCACGACCGCGTCGGCCGTCATCTTGGACTGGGCGTAGGCGAAGAAGTCGTCGTCCTGGGGCACCCCGTGGTCGAGCTGCGAGCCGGACCACGACACCATGACGTACCGCTCGACACCCGCGCGCGCGGCTGCCTGCACCGACAGCACGGCGGCGTCGCGGTCGATCGCCCAGGTCCGGTCCACGGACCCCCCGCCGGCGCCGGCGGACCACACGACGGCGTCCTGGCCGCGGACCAGGTCCTCGAACCCGGAGATCGTCTGCTCCTGGATGTCGGCGACCTTCGGGTCGCCCCCGTGGTCACGGACCTCGTCGGCCTGCTCGGCCTTCCGGATGACGGACGTGACGTGGTGGCCCCGGTCGCTGAGGATGCGCGTCGCGAGGAGTGCGACCTTGCCGTGGCCGCCGAAGATGATGATGTCGCTCATGGCCTCGACGCTACGCGGGGCTCCTCAGCAGCAGATGACCGCTCGGCCCCTCGGGAGCGTCGGGCGAACATCGAGCGCGTCACCGTGTCGAACCCGAATCGACACGGCGACGCACTCAGCGTGGTCACCGTGTCGAACCCGAATCGACATGGCAACGCACTCGCAGACGCCGGTACCAACGGCTCCTGCTGTCACGGCCGACCAAGGTCGTCGTGGGCTGCGGCAGCCGGTCACCCGGCCACATGAAGAGCAAACCAGGCCCGGGGTGTCGGGCAGAACCCCCCGAATGGGAACGCGCGTTCTCTGGCTAGTCAGTTCGCTTCGTGTCCACTGTGGAGGGGCGCTCGGGGTGGGGCGTGTTGCATCGTCGGCATGAAGTACCTCGTCTACGGCAACGACCGCGTCATGACCGGTGACTCCATCGCCGACGCGGTGCTCGCCTACTCGGTCGTGTTGGCACAGCACAGCACCACCGACCTCGTCGACGTCCCGACCGCCGATGCACACGGAGCCGCGGCCAGCGTCGGGCTGCTGCTCGGTCCGGCGATCGCGGTGATGAGCGAACCCGCTCCGGACGACGAGCTCGAACCCGAGGACGCCGCGTTCCTCGCCGAGATCACCCGACGCATCAACCGCTTCGAGCGACACCTCGACGCGACACGGCACCCCGACCGCTTCGACGGGCTGGCCGCGGAGCTCGAGGCGGTGCTCGACCCGTCCCTCGACGTGCTCGACGCGATGGACCGCGTGATCGACACCTGTGTCCGGTGCACGTCGGCGACCGAGGCCGGCATCGTGCTGGCCGACCGGTCCGGGACCCTGCACGTCATCGCGTCCACCAGCGAGCGGTCGACGGACGCCGAGGAGGCCCAGCTCGGCACGAACGAGGGCTCCTGCATGGACTGCTTCCGCACCGGGCAGACGATCGACGTGCCGGACGTCAGGACCCGCGCAGCCGACTGGCCCGCGTTCGTCGAGACGATGCGCGAGCGCGGCATGGTGGGCACCTTCGCCGAACCCATCCGGCTCCGTCGCACCACGATCGGCTCGCTCTGCGTCTTCGCCACGCACGACCAGGGCCACGACGACCGTGACGTCGTGCTCATGCAGCTGCTCGCCGACGCCGCGTCCGCCGCGCTCGTGCGACAGCGCGACCAGGGGCGCTTGCAGAGCCTCGACGCCCAGGTCCAGGACGCCCTGGAGGCCCTGATCACGCTCGAGCAGGCCAAGGGTGCGCTCGCCCACCGTCAGGGCATCGGGATCGACGAGGCGTTCCAGGCGCTCCGGACGAGCGCTCGCGGCGCCGGACGTGGCCTCCGCGAACTCGCCGAGGACGTGATCCACCGGGGCGAGCGCCTCGACGGGGTCATCTGACCACCGAACCGTGCGGCGCGGCGGCCAGCCACCTGGCGGAGAGTGTGGGATTCGAACCCACGAGACATCACTGCCCACCTGTTTTCAAGACAGGCTCCATCGGCCACTCGGACAACTCTCCACGACCCGGCCACGTGGCGAGACGTGACCGGGTCCCTGGAAGTGTACCGGGCCTCCCGGCCGCGCAGCGTGTGCAGACCGGCCAGGACCAGGCAAGGACCAGC
>NZ_JADKRX010000004.1:0-269976 GCF_015350975.1 Curtobacterium sp. VKM Ac-1395 | reverse complement strand
CAGGACCAGCCAGGACCAGCCAGGACCAGCCAGGACCAGCCAGGACCAGCCAGGACCAGCCAGGACCAGCCAGGACCAGCCAGGACCGAGCGCTACCGCGGCAGCGTGTCGAGCGCAGCCGCCAGGCCGTCGTCCGTGACGCCCCCGGTGACCTCGCTCGCGGCGTCGACCACGTCGGACGGGGCCTGCCCCATCGCGACCCCGCGGCCGGACGTGGACGCCCACCGCAGCATGTCGATGTCGTTGCGGCCGTCACCGGCGGCGAACACCCGGGAGCGCGGGATGTCGAACCACTCGCGCACACGTTCCATCGCGGTGGCCTTCGTCACGCCCTCGGGAGCGATGTCGAGCCAGGCGGTCCAGCCGACGTTGTACGAGACCTTGTGCAGGCCCATCCGGTCGACGATCTGCAGGAACTCCTCGAGACCGTGCTCCGGCGAGATCACCACGACCCGGGTGGCCTGCACGCCGAGCAGCTGCTCGAACGGCACGTGGTCGCCGTGCTTGGTCATGGCGTCGTCGGGGAACTGCCCGGAGAGCAGGTAGCGGCCGTCGGGCGACTCCACGCCGTACGCGCCGTTCGCCAGGGCGCCGCGGATGGTCTGCAGGACGTCGGTCGGGTCGAAGGTCTCGACGTGGACACGCACGTAGCCGTCGATCGCACCGGGGGCACTGGACCGGCGGAGGGTGACGGCGCCGTTGGCACAGACCAGGTACTCGGGCTGGATGCCGATCTTCTCGAGCACGGGCACGGTCATGCCCTCGCTGCGACCGGTGGAGAGCATGACCTCGTGCCCCGCGGCCGCTGCAGCCTGGATGGCGTCGACGGTGGCCTGGGTGACGACGCCGTCCTCGCGCATCACGGTGCCGTCGATGTCGAGCGCGACGAGCCAGCGCTTGACGCGCGTGGCGGCAGCCGACCCGTGGGACGACGACGATCCGGGTGTGCTGGTCATCGGGGTTCGATCACCTCGACGCCGCCGAGGTACGGGCGCAGGACCTCGGGCACGACGACCGTGCCGTCCGCCTGCTGGTGGGTCTCGAGGATCGCGACGAGCCAGCGCGTGGTGGCGAGCGTGCCGTTCAGGGTGGCGACCGGGGCCGTCTTGCCGCTCTCGGTGCGGTAGCGGATGTCGAGGCGACGGGCCTGGAACGTGGTGCAGTTCGACGTCGAGGTGAGCTCGCGGAAGGTGCCCTGCGTGGGGACCCAGGCCTCGAGGTCGTACTTGCGCGCCGCACTCGTGCCGAGGTCGCCGGCGGCGGTCTCGATCACGCGGTAGTGCAGCCCGAGGTCCTGCAGCATCGACTCCTGGTACGCCATGAGCTTGGCGTGTTCGGCGTCGGCCTGGTCCGGGTGGACGTAGGAGAACATCTCGAGCTTGTTGAACTGGTGCACGCGCAGGATCCCGCGGTTGTCGCGGCCCGCCGACCCGGCTTCGCGTCGGTAGCAGGTCGACCAGCCGGCGTAGCGGAGCGCCTGGTCGTCGCCGTCCGGGAACGCCAGGATCTCGTCGGCGTGGTAGCCGGCCAGGGCCACCTCGCTCGTGCCGGTCAGGTAGAGGTCGTCGGCTTCGAGTCGGTAGACCTCGGCCGCGTGCTCACCGAGGAAGCCGGTGCCGGCCATCGTCTCGGGGCGCACGAGCGTGGGCGTGATGAGCGGGACGAACCCGTGCTGGACCGCACGGTCGAGCCCGAGGGACATCAGCGCGATCTCGAGCCGGGCGCCGAGGCCCTTGAGGAAGTAGAAGCGCGATCCGGAGACCTTGACACCGCGGGCGATGTCGATGATGTCGAGGGCCTCACCGAGGTCGGCGTGGTCCTTCGGCTCGAAGTCGAACTCCGGCTTGGTGCCGACGGTGCGCAGCGTGACGAAGTCGTCCTCGCCGCCGGCGGGGACACCGGGCAGGACGACGTTGGGGATCGCGCGGACGACGCGGTTGAAGGTCTCCTCGGCGGCGGTCGCGGTGGCCTGGGCCTCCTTCACCCCGGCGGCGAGCGCCTGGGCCTGCTGCACGAGCGCGGCCTTCTCGTCCTTCGGGGCCTTGGCGACGGTCTTGCCGAACGCGTTCTGCTCGGCGCGCAGGGCCTCGTACGACGTGATCGCACTCCGCCTGGCGGCGTCGGCGGCGACGGCCTCGTCGACGACGTCGACGGAGGCGCCGCGCGCAGCCTGTGAGGCCTTGATGACATCGGGTTCGTCGCGCAGCAGCTGTGGGTCGATCACGGTCCCATCCTAGCCAGGGGCGGACTGGAGGCTCGGGGCGGCCCCGGCACGAGCCTCCCGTCCGCCCCGTGTCCAGACCGCGGGACGGCGCGCGCTCCACAGGCCCGGCCCGGTACCGTCTGTTGCATGTCATCGCCCTCGGAGACCGCGTCCACGCGTCCGGACGCCCTCGCCCCAGAGCGGCAGACCGCCGCAGTCATCTACAACCCGGTCAAGGTGGACCTGCCGAAGCTGCAGCAGACGGTCGAGCAGCACCAGCGCGAAGCGGGCTGGAACGAGACCCTGTGGTTCGAGACCTCGGAGGAGGACCCGGGCGGCGGGATGACCCGCGAGGCCCTCGCGTCCGGCGTCGACGTCATCGCTGCCGCCGGTGGTGACGGCACCGTCCGCGCCGTGGCCGAGGTCGTGCACGGCTCCGACGCGGCCCTCGCCCTGCTGCCGAGCGGCACGGGCAACCTGCTCGCGCGGAACATCCCCGCGCCGGTCGACGACCTCCGCGCGAGCGTCCACACGATGTTCCACGGCGAGGAACGCGCCATCGACTTCGGCACCGTGCGTGTCGAGCGTCCGGACGGTGCGCGCGAGGAGTTCGGCTTCCTGGTGATGGCCGGCCTCGGGCTCGACGCCCGGATGCTCGCGAACACGAAGCCCGAGCTGAAGAAGAAGGTCGGCTGGCTCGCCTACGTCGACTCGTTGATCCGCTCGCTGCGGGACGCCGACGCGTTCGAGTTCCGGTACCGCCTGGACGGCGAGGGCAACCGCTCGGTGCGCGCACACTCCCTGATCGTCGGCAACTGCGGCATGCTGCAGGCCGGCGCGACGCTGCTGCCCGACGCCGAGATCGACGACGGCGTGTTCGACATCGTCGTCATGCGCCCCCGTGGCTTCTTCGGCTGGGTCCGGATCGCCGCACGCATGCTGTGGGAGAACGCGATCCTGCGGTCGTTCCGCCGGTCCGCCCTCGGCCAGACGGCGATCGGCAAGCGCATCACGACGCGTGCCCGCGAGGAGCGCCCGCTGCGCTACCTGCGCGGCGAGGAGTTCACCGCACGGCTCGAGCGTCCGGACGAGTTCGAGATCGACGGCGACCCGGTGGGCGAGGTCGTGGCCTTCCGCGCCGAGATCGACGCCGGCGGGCTGCGTGTCAAGGTCGCCGGGCCCGAGGACCAGACACGCTCGACGCGGCAGGTGCGGGGCGCGCACCGCCGCTGACGGCTGGGCGCATGCGCGGGGTGCCCGGCGGGCGTCGGTGCGTCAGCGCTCGTCGGGTTCGCCGGACAGGATCGCCTGGAGCCATGCGCGGGCATCGACGAACGCGGCGTCCGAGTAGCGCAGGGACACCTCGGTCTCCTGCCGGTCGGCTCGCGGGTACGACCCGAGGAACGTCACGCGGGGGCTGAAGCGGCGCAGCCCGAGCAGGGCGTCGGCGACCCGTTCGTCGCGCACGTGGCCGTCGAGGTCGATGACGAACCGGTAGCGACCGAGCTCGTCACCGATCGGCCGCGAGGACAGCAGCCCCATGTTGATGCCCCTGGTGGCGAACTGCTCGAGCATGTCGACGAGGGCGCCTGGGTGGTCGGCGGGCAGCTCGACGATGACGCTCGTCTTGTCCGAACCGGTGCGCTCGGGGATCGAGAGCGTCTTCGACACCAGGACGAACCGCGTCACCGCGCTGCTGTTGTCGCCGATCGACTCCGCGAGCACGGCCAGGTCGTGGTGGTCGGTGATGCCGGGCGGGGCGACTGCGGCGTCGGCGGTCGGGACCGCGTCGAGCAGCGCCACGGCGGCGGCGACGTTCGAGGACGCCGGGATGTGGCCGTGCCCGGGCACGTTGGCCTCGAGCCAGCGGTGCGTCTGGGCGTAGGCGACGGGGTGCGCGTTCACCGTGCGGACGTCGGCGAGCGCGGTGCCGTGCCGGGCGACGAGCACGAAGTCCACGGGGACCAGGTACTCCCCCACGATGCGCACGCCGGGGATCCGGGCGAGGGCGTCCTGCGTGGCGCTGACCCCGCCGTCGACGCTGTTCTCGATCGCGATGACGGCACCGACCGAGCGGCCGGACATCACGTCGTCGAGGGCCTCGCCGACGTTGTTGACGCTCCGCCAGGGCTTGCCGGCCGCGGCGTCGACGAGCTTCAGGGCCGCCTCGGTGAACGTGCCGGCCGGTCCGAGGTAGCTGTACGTGTCGGACTCGACCTCGGGCTGGCTCATGCCGCCGAGCCTATTGCCCGGTGAGCCGCGCTTCGCACAACGCGGTGTCGTCCTCGTCGCGCGGGTACGTCAGCGCCGCGAACCGCCCGTCGGGGTCGAGCGTCGTCAGGAGGGACTTCGCGATCCCGTCGAGCTGCACGACCTGTTCCTCGGACAGGGCGTCGATGACGAACCGACGTGCCGTGCGGACGTGGTCGGGCGCGGCCTCGACGATCGTGGCGTACCCCGCGTCGGTCAGGCGGACGTCGGTGGCCCGGCGGTCGTCCACGGACGGGCACCGCGACACCAGCCCGCGCTTCTCGAGCCGGGACACCACGTGGGACAGCCGCGGCAGCGAGGCGTTCGTGGCCGAGGCGAGCGCCGACATCCGGAGCGTCCGGGTGTCGGTCTCCGAGAGCATCGCGATGACCATGTAGTCGAAGTGCGTCAGGTCGGCGTCCCGCTGCAGCTGCTGGTCGAGCGCCGCCGGCAGGAGCTCCATGACGGCGACGAGCTTCATCCAGGCACGCAGCTGCTCGCGCGTCAGCCAGGGCGTCTCGTCGGTCATGACCCCATCCTACGAAATGGTTGTCGATTCAACCACTGTTCCGGCGGATCTCCGTGCCGTCACGAACCCGATGACCAGCGCGGCGACCACGACGACGAGCAGCACGCCCTCGACGAGCAGCAGCCGGCCCGTGTAGTCGAAGGGCACGACCGTCGGGTTCTTCGCCCCGTGGGCCTTCGCCGCGATCTCCGGCACGACCACCAGGGCGAGCACGCTGCCGAGTACGACCGCGGTCTGCACGACGACCAGCACCCAGACGCGCAGCGCCCGACCGGCCCGCCGCAGCCCGAGGCCGACGAGCACCACGAACGGCGACAGGATCGCGTCGTGCAGGACCACCGCCGCGATGAGCCAGACCGCGAGCCCGCCGATGCGGTTCGGCTTGACGGTCGTCACGAGGACGTACGCGCCGAACGCCAGCACCAGCACGCCGAGGACGACGAGCACGATCCGCATGGCCCTCACGAGCGCACCTCGATCCGCTCGATCCACTTGGTCTGCAGCACGCCGGGCCGTCCGGGAGCGATGATGCGCGCCGGGAACCCGTGGTCGAGGTCGAGCGTCGCACCGTTCAGCTCGAGCGCGACGAGCGTCGTCGGGTCCGCTGCGTACTCCGGCCCCATGTCCATGATCCGGTAGCCGCCGTGGCGCTCGAGGCTCGTCACACGGACCTCCGAGGACGGCTCCGCCTGCACGGTCGCGAGCAGGTCACGCATCCGGATGCCCTTCCACCTGGCCATCTGGCTCCACCCTTCGACGCAGGAGATCGGCAGGGCCACCTCGGTCATGCCGAGCGCGACGAGCTCCGCCCGCGAGAACGTCCGCGTCAGGCGCGGCCCGACGACGGTGAGGGTCCAGTCGGCGGCCGTCGCGGTGGCGAGCACCCCGGCGGCACGCGCGGTGCGGTTCACCGGCAGTCCGGCCGGACCGCGTCCACGTTGCCGCGGCGCGAAGACGTTGAACGGCTCGCCGAGCTTCGACGATTGGCCGACGGTCAGCACGACGACGCCGGCGGTGGCCGCCGCGACCCCGGCGAAGAAGCCGCGTCGGGCGATCCGCTCGCGTCGACCGGCACGCACGCCGAGACTCGGCTCCGGGGACAGATTCCGCGCGGGGTCCGCTGCATCCTGGCCGCCAGGCCGAGACTCGTCATCCGGACGGGAGGCTCGGGACGGCTCCGCCCCGCCGGTCGTGCTGGCAGCGGGGGCACCGTCGACCCAGCGCATGACGCGACCCACGAGCCCCCGGGGGTACGGGGCGGACGCGGGGTGCGCCAGGCCGTACGGGGGCAGTTCGCTGCCCACCGTGTCGTCACGGACGAAGCGGCCCTCGGCGTCGTAGGAGTCCCTCGCCCGCCAGTACCGCACGATGATCGGCAGCTTCGTGGCGATGTGGATGACGAGCGAGCCGATGAGCACGTACGACAGCGCGTAGTGCACCTGACGGAACGGGAACGGCCACGGGTACCACTGGTACGTGTTCACCAGACCGGTGCCGACCTGGACGATCGCTGCGGACACGAAGACCGCGATGGAGAGCCGTTCGAGCAGGTGCAGCGGACCGCGCACGGGCGGGTCCTGCAGGAGCGCGGGCATGACGGTGTTGAGCTTGGCGAACAGGAGCGGGATGATCGCGATCCCCGCCGTGATGTGCAGGCCCTGCGTGAACTGGTAGAGCTGCGTCGGCCTGGTCGGGAACCGCATCCACGGCAGGGGGTCCTGCAGGAAGTGGCTGAACAGGCCGGTGCCGAAGCAGATCACGAACGCGATGCCGAGCAGGCGCCCGAAGACCACCGCCGAGCGCGCGTTCCGGTTCGGGGACGCCAGCACCGCGCGGCTGTCCCCCAGCAGGCGGCGGAGCATCGGTAGCCTCGACGGATCATGCGACTTCGTCACGGCCATCTGCTCCCGACCGTGCTCGCCGTGGTCGGCGTGCTGGCCCTGGCGGGCGTCATCGCCGTCGGCGTCACGCATCTGGGGTTCCTCCGGTCCGGTCATCGAACGTCATTCGTTGCGTGGACCCTGATCGCTTGGACGGTCTTCGTCATCGCGGTCGTCGCACTGCGGTTCGTCCCGGCCCGCCTGGTCACCATCATCGTCCTCGCGGGGGCCCTCGTGGTGGGGATCGCCGCGATGGCCGGGCCACCGAACACGAGCACCGACTCGGCGCGGTACTCGTGGGACGGCATCTTGCAGCATGCCGGGGTCTCCCCCTACGCGCACACCCCCCAGTCCGAGGCGTTGGCCCACCTGCGGCCCGACTGGCTGTTCCCGGACAAGGTCGACGGGACGTGCGAGAACCTGAAACCGCGGCTGCACGGGCTCGGTGACGGCGCCGACGGGCACTGCGTCGCGATCAACCGCGTCGACGTGCCCACGATCTACCCGCCGTTCGCCGAGATGTGGTTCGCGCTGGTCCGGTCGGCCGTGCCGGTGACCGCGCAGTACTGGCCGTTCCAGCTCGCCGGGCTGGTCGTCTCGCTCGGGATCACCGTCGGCCTGCTCCTGGTGCTCCGCCGCACCGGCCGTCCGCTGTGGTGGGCCGCGATCTGGGCCTGGTCCCCGCTCGTCGCCGCCGAGGCCGTCACCAACTCGCACGTCGACGTCGTCGGGGCCGCGCTGGCCACCGGTGGTGCCGTGCTCGTCGCGTTCGGACGGCCGATCTGGGGCGGGATCATGCTCGGCGCGGCCACGTGCACGAAGCTCATCCCGGCGATCGTGTACCCGGCGCTCCTCGGGCGATGGCGGGCCTGGTGGTCGATCCCCGTCGGCATCGCGGTGTTCGGGCTGCTCTACGTGCCCTACGTCGCGTCCACCGGCACGAAGGTCCTCGGGTACCTGCCCGGCTACCTGACCGAGGAGGGGTACGAGGACGGCTCCCGGTTCGCCCTCGTGTCGCTGGTCGTGCCCGGTGACGCGGGCACCGTCGTGGTGGGGCTGGCCGTGCTCGTCGCCGCCGTGCTGGCCTGGCGGCTGTCCGACCCGAGCCGGCCGTGGTCCGGCGAGGTGCTGATGATCGGCGTGACGTTCCTCGCCGTGACCCCGCGCTACCCCTGGTACGCCCTGCTGCTCATCCCGTTCGTGGCGCTCTCCGGCCGGTGGGAGTGGTCGGCGCTCGCGCTCGCGATCGCCGTACGGGGGGAATGGCCGAACGTCGACGCCTACCGCTGGTGGCTCGGCGGCGCGGTGCTCGTCATCGTCGTCGTCACCCTGATCCGCACCGAGCGGTCCGACTGGGTGCGGTGGCGGGACCGGCTGCTCCCCGGCCGGGACCGGCGGCTGCACGTATCATCGCTGCCATGACCGCCCGCGCGCTCCCGTCGACGGGGCTCCTCCCCGCTGCGGCTCCGGCCGCTGGGGCTGCTCCGGCGCCCGGGGCTGTGCCCGGCTCCTCGGTGCTGCCCGCGTCCGGGCTGCTCCGCCGCGTGCGTGCCGAGTCCTCGGTCCCGCCGCGGCCCCTGGGCGACGACGGGCTCGTCGACCGCTTCGGCCGCCGCGCCGTGGACCTCCGGGTGTCCCTGACCGAGCGCTGCAACCTCCGCTGCACCTACTGCATGCCGGCCGAGGGACTGCCCGTCATCCCGACCGACGCACTGATGACCGCGGCCGAGATCGAGCGGCTCGTGCGCCTGGGTGCCGACCACCTCGGTGTCCGCAAGGTCCGCTTCACCGGGGGCGAGCCGCTGCTCCGTGCCGACCTCGTCGACGTCATCGCCCGGTGCGCCGCGCTCGGGGTCGAGCTCTCGCTGACGACGAACGCGATCGGGCTGGCCTCGCGCGCCGCCGACCTCCGCGCCGCCGGCCTCGAGCGGGTGAACGTCTCGCTCGACACCGTCGACCCCGACGTCTTCGCCACCGTGACCCGGCGTCCGTTCCTCGCCCGGGTCCTCGACGGCATCGCCGCTGCTGCGGACGCCGGCCTCGGAGTCAAGGTCAACGCGGTGCTGCTCCGCGGCGTGAACGACCACCTGGCGCCCGAGCTGCTCGCCTGGTGCCTGGAGCGCGGCCACGAACTGCGCTTCATCGAGCAGATGCCGCTCGACCCCGGGCACGCCTGGGACGGCACCTCGATGGTCACCGCTGCCGAGACCCGCGAGCTCCTCAGCGCCGAGTACGTGCTGACGCCGGACACCGCCCCGCGCGACGGCGCCCCGGCCGAGCGCTTCCGGGTCGTCTCGCGGGCCACCGGGCAGGACCTCGGCACCGTCGGCATCATCGCCAGCGTCACCGAGTCGTTCTGCGCCGACTGCACCCGCACGCGCCTGACCGCCGAGGGCCACGTCCGCAGCTGCCTGTTCTCCGACGAGGAGGCCGACCTGCTCGGGCCGATGCGCGCCGGGGCCACGGACGCCGAGGTCCTCGACGCCTGGCGGCTCGCGATGTGGGCGAAGCCGCGTGACCACGGCGACGACCAGGACGGCATGGTGCACCCGGCGCGGGGCATGTCCGCGATCGGAGGATGACGATGACCACGATCCGGTTCTTCGCCGCCGCACGGGCTGCGGTCGGCACGGACGAGACCACGACCCAGGCCCCGACGCTCGCCGAGGCCCTGGGCAGCGTGGCCGCGGTCGACGCCGAGCGGTGGGCGGCCCTGCAGGAGCGGTGCTCCTACCTGGTCGACGGCGTCACCACGCGTGACCGGTCGACCTCGCTCGCCGAGGTCGGGCTCGTCGACGTGATGCCGCCCTTCGCCGGCGGCTGAGACCCGCGCCGCACGGCGGTCCCCCGCCTCGCACCGTGCGCGCTCCCTCAGCCCGTGCGAGGTCGACCGCCCCGTGCGCGGGTACCACCCCGCACCACGCGGTCAAGCTCGCACCACGCGAACCCGCGCCCAGCCGCCCGCGCCTACGGGCTGACCGACAGGACGATGAACGCGGCGAAGATCACCAGGTGCACGCCACCCTGCAGCCGCGTCGCCCGACCGGGCAGCACGGTGAGCACCGCTGCGACGATCGTCAGCGCGAGCAGCACGATCTGCGCCGACCCCAGCCCGAGCAGCAGCACCCCGTCGGTGAAGAACGAGGCGACGGCGATCGCCGGGATCGTCAGGCCGATCGACGCCATCGCGGACCCCATCGCCAGGTTCAGGCTGGTCTGGATGCGGTTGCGCGCGGCCGCCTTCGACGCGGCGATCCCCTCGGGCAGCAGGATGAGCAGCGCGATGACGACACCGACGAACGACGGCGGGAAGCCGACCGCGGCGACGCCGGCCTCGATCGCGGGTGACTCCACCTTCGCGAGCCCGACCACGGCGACGAGCGCCACCAGCAGCAGCCCGAGCGAGGTCAGCGTCGCACGGCTGGTGGGCCGCTCGGCGTGGGCGTCCTCGGACTCGGTCAGCACGCCGCCCGCCCGGTTGACGGGCAGGAAGAAGTCCCGGTGCGCCACGGTCTGGGTGACGACGAACAGGCCGTAGAGGGCCAGGGACGCCAACGCCACGAACACGAGCTGCGCCGTCGTGAACGACGAGTCGTCGGTGCCGGTGGTGAACGTCGGCAGCACGAGCGTCAGCACCGCCAGCGCCGCGACGGTCATGGTGGCCGCCGATGCGCCCTCCTGGTTGAAGCGCACGGTGTTGTGCCGCAGCGTCCCGATCAGGATCGCGAGCCCGACGAGCCCGTTCATCGTGATCATCACCGCCGAGAACACGGTGTCCCGCGCGAGCGTCTCGGCCTTCGGACCGCCGGAGCTCGACAGCGTGATGATGAGCGCGACCTCGATGACCGTGACCGCGACGGCGAGCACGAGCGACCCGAACGGCTCCCCCACCCGGTGCGCGACGACCTCGGCGTGGTGCACCGCGGCGAGGATCGTCCCGGCGAGCACCACGGCGACGACCACGACCGCCACCGTGCCGAGGTCGTGCATGACGAACGCCGGCACCAGCACGAGGGCGGCGATGATCGGGGTGCCGACGGGCCAGGCGCGGAGGATCCTCGAGGTCATCCGGCAATCCTGTCACCGACGCGGCCAGCGCACCGACTCGGTGGTTCACCGACGTGGGGCGTAGACGTCCACCTCGTCCGGCCGCACCGCGATGCGCACTGCGTCACCGCTGGCCAGGCCGAGCCGTGCCGCCTGGGCCACGGTCACGTCGGCGACGAGCTCGCCGGCCCGGACACGGACCAGTCCGTCCCGCGGCTCGACCGCGCGCACCCGGCGCGCCACCCCGGCACCGTCCCGTGTGACGACGGCGGCCGTCGGGTGGTACGCGGCCAGCACCGGACGGCCAGGAGGCTCGGTGCCGGTCTCCGACGCCAGCTCACCCCCGCCGGCGAGCGCGATCCCGGTCGTCGTGGACGTGCCCGGGACGAGCGCGAGCCCGGAGAACGCGGCGCCGAAGGCGCTGGTCGGACGGCCGAGGACCTCGGCGGTGGTGCCGGTCTCGACGACCCGGCCGTGCTCGAGCACCACCACGCGGGACGCGAGGGCGACGACCTCGATCGGGTCGTGCGTGACGAGCACCGTCGGACGTCCGGTGATCGCCGTGGCGAGGGCCGCGCGGACGTGCTCGCGGGCCTCGACGTCGAGTGCCGAGGTTGGTTCGTCGAGCAGCAGCACCGCCGGGTCCGCGGCGAGTGCCCGTGCGATCGCGACCCGCTGCGCCTGCCCGCCCGACAGGGAGCCGGGGTCCCGCGGTGCCAGGGCGACCGCGTCGATGACCGCCAGGGCCGCGTCGGAGCGGAGCCGGGCCTCCCGTCCGTGCACACCGGCGGCCCGCGCACCGTAGGCGACGTTGGCGGCGACCGACAGGTGCGGGAACAGGTCCGGTCGCTGTCCGACCAGGCCGACCCGGCGGCGGTGCGACGGCACGCGGTGGCGGCCGTCGTCGACGCGGCGTCCGTCGATCGACACCGTGCCGGCGTCGAGGTGCACCAGGCCGGCGACGGCCTCGACGACGGAGGACTTGCCGGCGCCGTTCGGCCCGATCACGGCGACGCACTCGTCGGGCCCGACCTCGAGCGTGACGTCGACGTCCCGGTCCCGCAGGACGACGTGGGCGCGCAGACCGCTCACGTCGTCACCGGCCGGAGACCCGAGCGGACGGACGTCGCGCCGATCACCACGACCGCGACCACCACGAGGACGAGCGCCAGGGCGATCGCGGTGTCCGGGTCGACCTCGCGCTGCAGGTAGATCTCCAGCGGCAGGGTCCTCGTGACGCCCTGCAGGCTGCCGGCGAAGGTCAGGGTCGCACCGAACTCCCCGAGCGCCCGGGCGAAGCAGAGCACCAGGCCGGAGGCGATGCCCGGGAGTGCCCGCGGCAGCGTGACGGTGAGCAGGACGCGAGTCGGACCCGCGCCGAGGGTCGCGGCGACCCGCTCGTACCGGTCACCGCTGGTGCGGAGGGCACCCTCGACCGAGGTGACCAGGAACGGCATCGCGACGAACGTCTGCGCCACCACGACCGCGGCCGTCGTGAACGCGATCCGGACGCCGTGGGCATCGAGGAAGCCGCCCAGGGGCCCGAGCCTCCCGAACGCCGCCAGGAGCGCGAGCCCACCGACGACGGGCGGGAGCACGAGCGGCAGCAGGACGACCGCGCGGGCCACGCCGACCCAGCGGGAGCGGACGCGGGAGAACACGACCGCGAGCGGCAGACCGAGGACGAACGCGATGCCCGTCGCCGCGGCGGCGGTGCCGAGGCTGAGGCCGAGGGCGGTCAACGAGGCCGGGGACGTGACGAGCGCGGCGAAGGAGCCCCACTGGACCCGGCCGACCATCGCGAGGACGGGGACGACGACGAACAGGCCGCCGAGGACCGCCGGGACCGGGAGCCACCAGGGGATCCTCACGGAGCGCCGAAGCCTGCGGCGGCCAGGACCTTCTGTCCGTCCTCCGATCGGACGTACGCGCTGAACGACCGGGCGAGATCGGCGTTCGCGGACCCGTGCACCACGCCGATCGGGTCGGTGTTGACCGCACGTCGGGCCGCGTCGAACGCCACCCCGTCGACCTTGCCGCCTGCGCCGCGGACGTCCGTGACGTAGACCAGGCCGGCATCGGCCTGCCCGGACTCGACCTTGCCGAGGACGTCGGTGACCGACTGCTCCTCGCTGACCGGGCGCAGCGTCACACCGGCGGCCTGCTCCACCTCCTGCGTCGCCGCACCGCAGGGCACGGGCGCGGCGCACGTCACGACCTGCAGGCCGGGCGCGGTCAGGTCGCCGAGGTCGTGGATGCGCTCCGGGTTGCCGGGTGCGACGGCGATCTGCAGGGAGTTCGTCGCGAAGGGCTCGGCACTGCCGTCGATCAGGTGGGCGTCGGTGAGCTTCCGCATGTTCGGCTCGTCGGCGCTCGCGAACACGTCGGCAGGGGCACCGTTCTGGATCTGCGTGACGAGGTCGCTCGAGCCGGCGAAGGAGAACGTCACCGTCGTGCCGGGGTGGGCGCGTTCGTAGTCCCTGCCGAGCGTGGTGAACGTCTGCTGCAGGCTCGCGGCGGCGAACACGGTGATGCTGCCGGTGCTCGTGCTCGTGCTCGTGCTCGTGCTCGTGCTGCTGGCCTGGCTCGTGCCGGTGCTGCACCCGGTGAGCAGCACCAGGCTGACCGCCGCGACGACGATCGGGGTCGTGGTCCTGCTGCGCACGGTCGGCCTCTCCGGGACGCATCCGCGTCGCTCTCCCGGCAGACTAGCCGCACCTGCGCCTCAGATGGTGGGGAGGCCCTCCCGCTCCCATGCCTGCATGCCGCCGTCGAGGACCACCGCGCTGCGGCCGAACGCGATCGCGGCGGTGGCCCAGGCGACGGCTCGGGGTCCGCGGGCGCACACCACGACGACGTCGCGCCCGTCGTCCGCGGGCAGGTCCTCCGGCGGGACGGCACCCGACACGACACCCTGCGCGCGCTCCTCCGGCGTCCGGACGTCGACGACGAGCACGTCGTCCGCCGGGTCGGCGATCCGGGCAGCGAGGGCGGACGGCGCGATCCTCGGCAGCACGGCGTCCTCGGAGGGGGCATCCAGCGCGGGACGGTGGGAGGCAGGCCCGCGGCGGAGCGGACTCTCGGTCCAGTGCCACCGGCGGGCGTCGACGCTGAGGACCCGTCCGAGCAGCGGCTCACCGAGTCCGGCGACCAGGGCGGTGACCTGTGCGGCCATCACCGAGCCGACGGCACCGCAGAGGGCGGGCAGGACGCCGTCGAGGGCACACGAGCCCTCGTCCGGCTGCACGTCGGGGTGCAGGTCGTGAAAGTCGACGACCCGGTCGTCGAACACGGTGACCTGTCCGTCGTACCCGAGGGCGCTCCCCCAGACGAACGGGACGTGCTCGGCGGCGCAGGCGTCCGACACCGCCCGGGTGACCAGGAGCGAGTCGGCGGCGTCGACGACCACGTCGTGCCCGGCGACGAACCCGGCGTGGAACCGCTCGACGACGGCGTCGACCCGGCACTCCGGGTCGACGGCCGCCGCACGCTCGGCGGCGACCTGCGCCTTGGGACGGCCGACGTCCGCCGCCGTGAAGAGCGTCTGGCGGGCCAGGTTCGACGGGTCGACGACGTCCGGGTCGACGATCGTCAGCCGGGCGATGCCGCTGCCCGCGAGGTAGGCGACGACCGGGGCGCCGAGGCCGCCGGCGCCGACGACGAGGACCCGCGCTGCCGCGAGCCGCCCGAGCGTGCGGTCACCACCGGCGTCGAGCGCAGCGGTGCGGGAGCCGAGGCGGCGGCGGCCCGGGGTGAGCGGGGCCGGGGTCTCGCTGTCCGGCATCGGGGCTGGTCCGTCAGTCGTCGTCATCGGGGGTCTCCACCGTCACCATCGTGGCCTTGACCGAGGCGACGGCCACGGACCCGACCTCGAGCCCGAGGTCGCGGACGGCCTCGGCGCTCATGAGCGAGACGACCCGGTGCGGCCCGCACTGCAGCTCGACCTGCGCCATCACGGTGTCCGTGACGACCTCGGTCACGATCCCGACGAAGCGGTTGCGCGCCGAGCTCCTGACGGAGGACGCCGGGTCGGGCAGGGCACCGCCGTGGGCCTTCGCGTGCACGGCGAGCTCACGTCCGTCGACCACCGCGCGACCGGCGTCGTCCGAAAGACGCGAGAAGGTGCCGGCGTCCACGAGCCGTCGGACCGTGTCGTCACTCACCCCGAGGTACCGCGCCGCGTCCTTGACCCGCAACCGACTCATCCCCGGATGCTAGCGGCTCTGCCCCGATCGACGCCCTCGGACCCGACCCGTCGGATGCTGTGAGGGCTCCGAACCACAATGTGACATTCTCAGGAGCACGGGGCAGATCGCCGGGTCGCCGCCCAGGGGCCGTCGATACCGTCGGCCCCGTGAGTTCCCCCCGTACCGGCACCATCGGCGTGCCCCGTCAGGTGTCCGCCCCCGAGGTGCGGACCCGGCTGCGCGGTGTGTCCGGCGCGATCGGCCTCGCCGTCGTGCGGACCCCGGAACTCACCATCGGGGCACTGGCCGTCCTGGTCACCGCCGCCTTCTCGTGGGTGCCGTCGCTCTGGTACGACGAGGCCGCCACGGTCACGAGCGCCCAGCGGTCCTGGGCCCAGCTCTGGGCGGAGCTGCACTCCGTCGACGCCGTCCACGGCCTGTACTACGCCCTCATGCACGCCTGGTTCTGGCTCGTCGGGTACACGCCGTTCACCCTCCGCTTCCCGAGTGCCCTCGCCATCGGCGTCGCCGCCGCCCTCGTCGTCGCCCTGGGGCGTCGACTCGGCGGTCGGCGGCTCGGCATCGTCGCCGGCCTCGTGTTCCTCGCGCTGCCCCGTGTGCAGTGGGCCGGGTCGGAGGGCCGTCCGTACGCCACGATCACCACGCTGTCGGTCTGCCTGACCCTGGTCGGACTCACCGCCATGCGCCGCACGCGCTCGCGGCACCACGCCACGCGCTGGTGGATCGCCTACGGGGCACTCGCCCTCGTCGCGGTCACCTTCAACGTCTACCTGTCGCTCGCCGTGGTCGCGCACGTGGTCGTCCTGCTCTGGACGCTGCTCGCCCGCCGGTCAGAGCTGCGCCGGGCCTCGATGACCGTCCGCGCCCAGCTGGCGCCGCCGCTCGTCCCCGGCCGTGCGCTCGTGCGGTGGGCGATCGCGTCCGGTGCCGCCGCGTTCGTCGTCTCCCCCTTCGTGCTCGAGGTCGTGTCGCAGTCCAAGCAGGTCGGGTGGATCGCGCCCGTCGGCGACCGCACCATCGCGCAGGTCTTCGCCACGGCGTGGTTCGGTGCCGACGGCGTCACGGCGGCCGTCGCCTGGACGCTAATGGTGGTCGGCATCGTGGCTGCGGTGGTGCAGGTCCGTCGCCCGTCCCCGACCGTCCGGGCGCTCTTCCGGATGCAGGCCGTCCGGGTCGCACTCCCGCTCATGGTCGTCCCCACCGCCGTCCTCGTCGGGGCGACGGCGCTCGGGGAACACCTGTACTCCCCGAAGTACGCCAGCCTGAGCCTGCCGTTCGTCGCGATCCTCATCGCCCTCGCCGTCACGCTCCTGCGCCCGAAGGCCTGGCTCGCGGGCGCCGTGGCGTTCCTCCTCGTGCTCTCGATCCCCGCCGCCATGGCGGTCAAGCAGCCGATGGCGAAGCAGGACTCGACCTGGGCCAAGGCCGCGTCGATCGTCGCCGCCGCGCGGGACGCCCACCCCGACGCCGACGAGGGCGTCGTGTTCGGCAGTGTCTACGGCCACCCGGGCACCACGGCCGACATCATCCGGATCTCCTACCCGTGGGCGTTCACCGGCATGACGGACCTCGGCGTCCGGAAGAACGGCGCCGAGTCGGGCGTCCTGTGGAACCAGACCGGCGACGTCGCGACCACGGTGCCGGCACGCCTCGGCGACATCGACACCGTCTGGTTCGTCGGTGGGACCTCGCGCAACAAGGAACCGAAGACGACCGAGGTGCTCGAGCAGCACGGCTTCGTGGCCGAGCAGCGCTGGAAGACCGGGACGGTCATCATGACGGAGTACGTGCGCGTCCGCTGACCTCCGAGGTCGTGGACGGGCCGTGTGCCATGCTGCCGTCATGCAGCACGACGTCCGCCCGATCGAGCCCGCCGACGCCGAACGGCTCGGTGACCTCCTCGCTCGGAACCGCGCCTGGCTCGCCCCGTGGGACCCGGTCCGCCCGGAGACCTTCTTCACGGTGGACGGCCAGCGCGCCGAGATCCAGTCCGCGATCCGGCGGCGACAGCAGGGCGTGATGATGCCGCTCGTGATCACCACCGACGGTGTGGTCGTCGGGCGGATCAACCTCAACTCGATCGTGATGGGGGCGTTCTGCTCCGCGACCCTCGGCTACTGGGTGTCCGAGGACGCGGCGGGCTACGGTGCCGCGACGGCGGCCGTCGGACTCGCCACCCGGATGGCCTTCGACCGGCTCGGGCTGCACCGCGTCGAGGCGGGCACACTCCCCCACAACGAGCGGTCGCAGCGCGTCCTTGCGAAGAACGGCTTCGAGCGCTACGGCTACGCACCCCGGTACCTGCGGATCGCCGGCGAGTGGCAGGACCACGTCCTGTTCCAGCGCCTGGCCGACTGAGCGCGGGCGGGCGGGCGGGCGGGCCAGCCCGAGTCTCGCCCCTGCGGACACCCTGCGCCTGCTGGACCGCACAGGACGTCCGCGGGGCCGAGACTCGCGCGCCGCGAGGACCCCCGATCGCAGCCGCAGCCACAGCCACAGCCACAGCCAGACCCGACAGGGCAACGGATGCGTCAGTGGACGACGCGCGCGCCGTGCACCGGACCGGACGCACGGACCGCGACGAGCCCGGCGGCGCTCAGCGCGACCTGGACCTCGAGCGCGGCGTCGATGTCGGCGACCAGGAACGCGACCGTCGGCCCGCTGCCGGACACCAGCCCGGCGAGGGCACCCGAGCGCTCCCCGACCTCGAGCGTGGCGGCGAGCCCGGGCTGCAGGTGCATCGCCGGGGCCTGCAGGTCGTTGTGCAGGCAGTCGGCGAGCAGGTCCGGGTCGCCCGCGCGGAGGGCCTGCAGCACGTTCGACTCCACGACTGGCGTGGAGGGCGCCGGTGCGATGTCGGCACGGTAGCGCTCGCGGTGTTCGTCGAGCGCGTGGTACACGGAGGGGGTCGACAGGCCGTCGTCGCTGAGCGCGAGCACCCACTGGAACTCGCCCTTGGCCAGCGCGGGGCTCAGCTCGTCGCCGCGCCCGGTGCCCACCGCGGTCCCGCCGGCGAAGGCGAACGGCACGTCCGCGCCCAGCTCGGCCGCCAGCCGCAGGAGTTCGTCGCGACCCAGGGCGGTGCCCCACAGCGTGTCGACCGCCAGGAGCGTCGCCGCTGCGTCCGCCGAGCCGCCACCCATGCCGCCGGCGACGGGCACCCGCTTGTCGATCGTCAGCCGCACGCCGCCCGCGTAGCCCGCGGTCTCCGCGACGAGCCGTGCGGCCCGGATCGCCAGGTTCGTGTCGTCGACCGGGACGCCCGAGGTGTCCACGGAGCCGGTGAAGGTCACGGTGAAGTCGTCGGCCGGTTCCGCGACGACGTCCTCGAACAGGGACACCGCCTGGTACGCGGTCGCGACGTCGTGGTAGCCGTCGTCCTGCAGGGCGCCGACGGAGAGGAACACGTTGATCTTGCCGGGAGCGCGCGTCCGAACGCGCGTGGGTGCTGCCAGCGAGGTCATGCGACCAACCTATCCCGCCCGGCTCCCGCTGCTCTCCGCGGCCGCGAAGCCCCGCACCAGGTCCGCCAGGATGTCGTCGGGGTGCTCCAGGCCGATCGACAGCCGGATGAGGCCCTCGCCGACACCAGCGGAGGCCCGTTCCGACGGCGTCATCTGCACGTGGGTGGTCGACGCCGGGTGCACGACGAGCGACCGGACGTCACCGATGTTCGACACGTGGTCGAACAGCTGCAGGGCCGCGACGAACCGACGCCCGGCCTCGACACCACCGGCCAGGTCGAACGCGAGCACCGCGGAGGGGCCCTTCGGGACGTACCGCTGCTGCAGGTGGTGCCACGGGGAGCTCGGCAGCCCGGCGTAGTGCACGTGCTCGACCTGCGCGTGGGCGTCGAGCCACGCGGCCACCGTGGCGGCGTTCTGCACGTGCCGGTCCATGCGGAGCGACAGGGTCTGGATGCCCTGCAGCACCAGGAAGGCGTTGAACGGGGCGATCGCGGGGCCGAGGTCCGCCGACAGCTTCGACCGGGTGCGCTGGATGAACGCGCGCCGTCCGAACTTCTCGGCGAAGTTCGTGCCCGAGAACCCCGAGTGCTCGGTCGTCGCGAGCTGCGGGTACTTCGCCGGGTACGCCGCCCAGTCGAACGTGCCGCCGTCGACGATGAGCCCCGCGATCGCGCTGCCGTGGCCGGCGAGGTACTTCGTCGCCGAGTGCACGACGATGTCCGCGCCGTGCTCGATCGGCCGGACCAGGTACGGCGTCGCGATGGTGTTGTCGACGATGAGCGGGACCCCGGCGTCGTGCGCCACGCCCGCCACCCCGGCGAAGTCGAGGACGTCGCCGCGCGGGTTCGGGATCGACTCCCCGAAGAACGCACGGGTCTCCGGACGCACCGCAGCCGCCCACTCGGACAGGTCGGTGGGGTCCTGCACGAAGGTGAACGCGATGCCGAGGTCCTTCAACGTCGACGCGAACAGCGTGTAGGTCGCCCCGTACAGCGACGCACTCGACACGATGTGGTCCCCGGCGCGGGCGAGCCCGAGCACCGCGAGCGACGTCGCTGCCTGACCGGACGCGAGCGCCAGCGCTGCGACCCCGCCCTCCAGGTCGGCGATCCGTCGTTCCAGTGCGGCTGCCGACGGGTTGTTCACCCGCGAGTACGTGTGCCCGGGCGCGTTGAGCAGGAACCGGTCGGCGGCGTCCTCACCCGACGGGTACACGAACGCCGCGGTCTGCGCGATGGGCGGCACGTTCCCGCCGAAGCCCGGGTCGGACTTGAACCCGGCCCGGATCTGCCGGGTCTCGAAGGCCCAGTCGTCCTCGACCGCCATCAGGCGACCGGCCCGGCGCCGACGGACGAGACGGCGTCGTCCGGCACCGACGCCCGCACCAGCGGGATGACCTGCTCGCCGAACCGCTCCATCTCCTCGAGCTGCGGGGAGAACTGCAGCAGCAGCGTGTCGACGCCCGCCTCCTCGTACTCGCGGATCCGCGCGGCGACCTGCTCCGGCGTGCCGACGAACTGCGGTCGCAGCCCCCGGTTCGACACGGAGTAGTCCTCGAGCGAGGGCACGTGCTCGAGCTGCGACTTCGAGATGAAGTCCTGGTAGGACTCGTAGGCCTTGCCGTGCTGCACGTCGGTGATCCGCGCCAGCTCGGCCTGGGCCTCGTCCTCGGTCTCGCGGACGATCGCGTACGCGGCCATGCCGAACGCCTCGAACGGCGGCAGCCCGGCGTCCTCACGACGACGGCGCATCTCGGCGATCTTCGTCCGGAGCTCCTCGACCGTGCCGCCGTGGGTGACGTAGGCGTCCGCGTAGTGCGTGATGCTCGCCTTGCCGGCCTCGCTCTCGCCGCCGGCGTAGATGCGCGGGGTGATGCGCGGCTTCGGCTCGAGGTGGGCGTTCTCGACGTCGTAGTACTCGCCGTGGAACGAGTACGGCGTCTCCCGCCACATCCCCTTCATGACCTCGACGAACTCGGCGGTGCGCTTGTAGCGGTCGTCGTGCTCGGAGAAGATTCCGCCGTACTGCCGGGCTTCCTCGGCCCACCAGGCGCTCACCACGTTGAAGGTGAAGCGTCCGCCGGAGATGTCGTCGATCGTCGCCGCCTGCTTCGCCGTCACGGCCGGCAGGTGGTAGCCGGGCCGCATCGCCGCCATGATCTCGAGTCGGTCGGTGGTCGCGGCGATCGCCGCCGCGAGCGCCCAGGCCTCCAGGCTCGGCGCCGCAACGCCCTTGATGTCGTTGAGGTTCAGCTCCGGCACGAGCGTCAGGTCGAAGCCGATCCGCTCAGCGCGCTGCGCCAGGCGCTTGACGTAGTCGAAGGTGACCGGCATCTGCTCGTCGTCGACGTTGCGCAGCCAGCCGCCGAAGAGCGGGGTCCAGTATCCGAATCGCACGGTGGTGGGTTCCTCAGGTGGTGAGCGGAGACGGACGGGAGGCTCGGTGCCGGTGGCGAGCCGGGCCTCCCGTCCGGTGGGTGGTCAGGTCAGACGTGCGCCAGTGCGCCCGCAGGTGCGGTCGCGGCTGTGCCGGTTCCGGGCGCGGCGTCCAACAGGCCGCCGAGGTACCGGGCGATGGAGCGCGGGCCGGAGGCCGGCGCCGACTCCTCGACGGCGGGGTTGTAGTTCGTGTTCGTGTTGATGTCGTAGACGACCGTGCGGCCGTCGGTCGTCTCCATGAACTCGACGCCCGCGATCGTGATGCGCTGGTCGGCCAGGAACGTGCGGAGCTGCTGGACCAGGGGGTGCGTGGCTGTGACCTCGGTGCGGACGCTGAAGGCCGGCGGGGCGCCCGCGGTCTCGGTGCCGGGGACGTCGCAGACGGCTCCCGCGATGATCTGTGGCACCTCGCAGGCGTCGGCTGGGCAGAGCTCGAAGCTGCCGGCGCTCGTGTCGACGCGGACGGCGTAGACGAACTCGCCGCCGACGAACTCGAGGCGGGTGATGAAGGGCTCGCGGGCCGTCAGGAACTCCTGCAGCAGGGTGATGCCGTCGACGGGGGCCTCGAACTCGGGGCTGTCGACGTACGCGTCGAACTCGGCGAGCGAGTCGAAGCGACGGACACCCAGGCCCTTGCCGCCCTGGTTGTGCTTCGTGATGAAGGGGACGTCCTGGCCGTCGGTGAAGGTCCGGGCCGCCTGCTTCAGGGTCGTCGTGCCGAACACGGCGGTGGTGCGCGGGACGTCGAAGCCGGCCTGCTGCAGGAGCCCGTGCTGGGCGACCTTCGAGACCTCGAGTTCGAGCACGTGGCTGCCGCCGACGACCTGACGGCCGGCACGTTCGAGCCAGCCGAGCACCGCCCGGGTGTACTCCTTGCTGTGCTCGTGCCCGCGGGTGTGCGAGCTCGCCGACATCCTCGACCAGTACACGCCGGGTTCGGGCTCAGCACCGAGGTCGATCTGCCCCTCGGTCAGGAGGATCTCCTCGATCGGGACGCCTTCGGCCTCGAAGGCGGCGGCGAGCGGCGGGAACCACTCGGGGTTCTCGTGGATGACGTACACGCGCGGAGTGCTCACGCGTCCACCCTAGGCACGGTCGGTCGGCGGGTGCCAGGTGTGTGACGCGGTGCTACTCGGTGAAGACCTGCTCGCCGACGACGCCCAGCAGTTCGAGCTTCTGGGCGTCCTCGCTGCCGGCGGGTGCCGTGAAGAGCAGGAGCGCCTGCGCCTGGTTCGACGTGTGCAGCACCTGGCAGTCCACGGTGATCCGCCCGAGTTCCGGGTGCACGAAGGTCTTGTGGTCCTCCCACCGGCTGGCCACCTCGTGCAGGGCCCAGAGGTCACGGAACGCCTCGCTCTGCGCGTCGAGGTCGGCGACGAGCGCCGCTGCCCGACGGTCGCCGGGGCCTGCTGCTCCGACGGCGGCACGGAGCGCGGCGACCTGGGCCCTGGCCAGCCGCTCGTGCTGCTCCGGCACGTACCGGGCGGGTTCGGTGTCGGTCATGAACCAGCGCCACGGTTGGTAGCGCTCGTTGCCCGTCAGGCCCACGGTGCTGCCGAGGAGCGCGGCACCGAGCCGGTTCTCCACGAGGGTCTCACCGAGGTCGCTGACGACGATGGCCGGGGTGTCCTCGAGTCGGTCGAGCACGCGGAGGATGGCCGGGTCGACGTGGTCCGACCGGCGGACGCGGACCGGGGCGTTGTGACCCGCGAGCCGGAGGAGGTGGTCGCGCTCGTCGAGGCTGCACCGGAGCGCGCGGGCGATCGCGACGACCATCTGCTCGGACGGCTGCGGACCCCGCTGCTGTTCGAGGCGCGTGTAGTAGTCGGCCGACATCCCCGCGAGGGCGGCCACTTCCTCCCGGCGGAGCCCGGGCGTGCGCCGACGGGCCCCTGCGCCCAGCCCGACGTCCTCCGGGCGCAGGAGTTCCCGGCGACGGCGGAGGAAGTCGGCGAGTTCGGGACGGTCCATGCGGATCAGTCTGCTGCGCGGCGCCCGTCGGAGCCAGGGACCGGCGGTCCCCCGATGTCCGGGCTCTGGATGACCCGTCGACGCCCGGGCATCGTGGTCGACATGGACATCACGAACTCCACCGTCTTCATCTCCGGCGCGACCTCGGGCATCGGCCTCGGGCTCGCCCTCCGCCTGCAGCAGGCCGGCAGCACCGTCGTCATCGGTGGACGCCGCCGGTCGCTGCTCGACTCCCTCGCCGCCGAGCACGGGTTCGGCACCGTGCAGCTCGACGTCGACGACGCGGCCTCGATCACCGCCGCCGCCGCCTCCGTCACCGAGGCCTACCCGGCGCTCGACACCCTCGTCACGATGTCGGGGATCATGCGCCAGGAGGACCTGCGCTCATCGGCGCACCTCGCGGACGCCGAGGCCACCGTCACGACGAACTTCCTCGGCACCGTGCGGCTCGTCGACGCCTTCCTGTCGCACCTGCTCGCGCAGCCGACCGCCACCGTCATGACGGTCTCGTCCGGGCTGGCCTTCACGCCACTCACCGCGACTCCGACCTACAACGCCATGAAGGCCGCCGTGCACTCGTACACGCTGTCGCTCCGGCAGCAGCTCGTCGGCTCCCCGGTGTCCGTGCTCGAACTCGTGCCGCCGGCGGTCGCGACCGACCTGCAGGGCGAGGGTGTGGACTTCGGCGGGATGCCGCTGTCCGCCTACCTGGACGAGGTCATCGCGCTGCTGTCGGCCGGGGCGTCGCCGGAGATCCTCGTGCAGAACGTCCTGCCGCTCCGGTGGGCCGAGCGCGACGGGACGCAGCAGCAGCTCATCGAGATGCTCGCCGCACACTGAGGCGGGTGGCTCGTCTGCTCGGTGCGAGTCGGCTGGTCGGTGCCGGTCGTCTGCTCGGTGCGAGGTTGACCACCCCGTGCGCGGTTGTCGGCCCGCACGGGGCGGTCGCCCTCGCACGGGCTGAGGAACCGCGCACCGTGCGGCGTGTGTGTCAGCCCTCGGACGGACGCCGTCGTGCCCGTCGGCGCCGGAGGATGCGCTCGGTCATGCCGAGGCCCACGACGACCACGACCGCCAGCAGGCACAGCAGTGGCGGGACGTCCGAACTCGTCCGGAGCAGGACGTACCCGAGCGCCGCGACGATGGCGGAGGTCAGGAGCTCGGTCCGCGTCGAGACGGTGGCCGGAGCGTCGTCCTCGGGGTCGTCGTGCGCCCCCAGCGTGGCGAAGTGCACTCCCCAGAGGACGATCCCGACGGCGAGGAGCACCGACACCCAGGCGACGTCACTCCCCGGTGCCACCAGGAGCCGCGACACCGCGATCCCACCGACGACCAGACCGGCGAGCACGAACAGCAGCGTGATGGTGATGGTCAGGCGGTTCGGGCGGTGCACGTCGAGAGCCTAGTGGCGGCCGAGAGTCCAACCACTACCCCCCGTGATACCGCATCTGGCATACGACTCGACAGGCGCGACGGTACTCGGCAGGATGGGTGCATGGGGAACGCGCGCCACGAGGAACACACCGGGACGTCGAGGCTCTTCCGGCTGCTCGGCATCGGGATGGTGCTGAGCAGCGTCGCCGTCACGGTGGTGCTGCTGACGGTACCGGCGTCTCCGGGTTCCGAGCCGACGACCGTCGACCTCGTGATCACCATCGCCACGATCGTCGTCGTCGCCGTCCTCGGTGCTGCGTTGGCCGTCGCCCGGATGTCCGTCGTGGTCGACGACGCCCTCGTCATCCGGATGACACCGTTCTGGTACCGCCGCACCATCGACCCCGCGACCATCACCGAAGCGGTCCCCGTCGAGCTGCGCGGGTCACAGTGGGGCGGCTGGGGCATCCGGTTCGGCCTGGGGACCGGCACCGGTGTCCTCATGGACAACGGCCCAGGAGTCCGCCTCCGGATCCGGGGCAAGCGCGACCTGTCGTTCCGGTGCGAGGACCCTGAAGTGGTCATCGCGGCACTCCGGGCGAACGGAGCTGGTGCCGGTGGCGGTGCCGGTGGCGGTGCCGGTGGCGGTGCCGGTGCCTGAGCCGGCGCCGAGTCCAGCGGCGGCGACGCGAGGCGCTAGGCCGCGGCGAGGACCGTCCGGCCGAGACGCACGAACTCGTCGACGCCGAGCTCCTCGCCGCGAGCCGTCGGCGCGATCCCGGCGGCCTCGAGCATCTCGGAGGCGCCGGCACTGCTGCCGAAGAGCCCGGAGAGGGCTTGGCGGAGCATCTTGCGGCGCTGCTGGAAGGCGGCGTCGACCAGGGCGAACACCTGCGCGCGCAGCTCCTCGTCACCCGGCGGGTCGTGCCGCACGAACCCGACGAGCACACTGTCGACGTTCGGCACCGGCCAGAACACCTGGCGGCTGACCTGCCCGGCGATCCGCCACGAGCCGTACCAGGCGGCCTTGACGCTCGGCGAGCCGTAGACCTTGCTCCCCGGGTCCGCGGCGAGGCGGTACCCGACCTCGGCCTGCACCATGACGAGCGAGCGCTCGATCGACGGGAAGGTCGCGAGCAGGTGCAGCAGCACGGGCACGGAGATGTTGTACGGCAGGTTCGCGACCAGGTGCGTCGGGGCGACGGCGAGGTCGGCCGCGGCGAGCCGGAGGGCGTCCTGGTGCACGACCGTCAGCCGGGCGTCGGGCTGCATCGCGGCGACGGTCGCCGGCAGTCGGGCTGCGAGCCGACCGTCGATCTCCACCGCGGTGACGGGAGCGCCGGTCTCGGTCAGCCCGAGCGTCAGCGATCCGAGGCCCGGCCCGACCTCGAGCACCTGCGACGTGGCCGTCACGCCGCCGGCGACGACGATGCGCCGGACGGTGTTGGCGTCGTGCACGAAGTTCTGCCCGAGCTTCTTGGTCGGGGTGACGTCGAGCTGGCTGGCGAGGTCGCGGATCTCGGCGGGACCGAGCAGGGCGCTCATTCGTCCACCGTCACCGGCTCGGCATCCCAGGCGCCGTAGACGAGCTCGGTGTTCGACGCGATCTGCGCCGCGAGCATCGAGGCGTCGGTGCCGAGGGTCTCGGCCATCGAGCGGAGGGTGAGCGGGATCAGGTAGGGGGCGTTCGGCCGGCCGCGGAACGGCGTGGGCGTCAGGTAGGGCGCGTCGGTCTCGACCATGACCAGGTGCCGGGGGGCGACGTGCAGGGCGTCGCGGAGCAGTTGAGCGTTCTTGAACGTGACCGTGCCCGCGAAGGACATGTACCAGCCGCGCTCGGCGCAGAGCCGGGCCAGGTCGGGGCCGCCGGAGAAGCAGTGGAAGACGGTCTTCTCCGGGGCGCCGACGCGGTCGAGGACCTCCACCACGGCGTCGTGGGCGTCGCGGTCGTGGATCGTCAGCGCGAGGTCGTGCTCCTTGGCGATCCGGATGTGCTCCTCGAACGAGCGGACCTGGGCGTCGCGGCCGTCGTCGCCGGTGCGGAAGAAGTCGAGGCCGGTCTCGCCGATCGCCCGGACCCGGGGCATCGCGGCGAGTTCCGCGATCCCGGCCAGGTGCTCGTCGAGGAGTCCCTGGGCATCGAGCGCGGGTGCTTCGTTCGGGTGCAGCGCCACCGCGGCGAGCACGCGGGGCTCACGGGCGGCGATCGACGCGGACCACTGCGAGGTCGCGAGGTCGGTGCCGACCTGCACGACACCGCGGACGCCGACGCTCGACGCGCGGTCGAGGTGCTCCCGGTAGTCGAGGGCGTTGTCCCCGCCGTCGGCGATCTCCATGTGCGTGTGGTTGTCGTACACCGGCACGACGAGTGCCTGCGGCAGCGGCGGGTAGGACAGGTCCCGCTTCGGGTCCGCCGCGTCGCCACGCGTGCGGAGGTGCACGTCGCTCACGCTGCGCCCTGTTCCGCCTGCTCGATGCGCGGGAAGAGCCCGGACTCCAGCGGCGTCACCTGGTCCGCGCCCTGCCAGTCGAAGGCGCGGTCGACCCGCTGCTCGTCGATCGTTCCGCCGGCACCGATCGAGGCCCAGAGCTTCGCGGTGGCCTTCGGCATCACCGGGGAGACCAGCACGGCGACCGTGCCGAGCCCGCGCAGGGCGGTCGTCAGCACGGTACCGAGGCGCTCCCGCTGGGCGTCGTCCTTCGCCAGTGCCCACGGCTGCTGCTCGGTGATGTACCCGTTCAGCGCGTCGACGAGCTCCCACGTGGTCGCGATGGCGTCGTGCGGCGCGAACGACTCGATCGCCGCGTCGGCGCGCTCGGTGACGGACCGCGCGAGGTCGTCGATCGCGACGTCGGACGGCGCGAGTGCGCCCCGCGACGGGACGGCACCGTCGAAGTACTTCTGCAGCATCGCGAGGATCCGCGACGCCAGGTTGCCGAAGCCGTTCGCGAGCTCGGCCTGGTAGCGGGCGGAGATGTCCTCCCACGAGAAGTTGCCGTCCTGCCCGAAGGTGATGGCGCGGAGGAAGTAGTAGCGGAAGGCGTCGGAGCCGAACGTGTCGGTGATCTCCGACGGCGCGATGCCGGTGAGCTTCGACTTCGACATCTTCTCGCCGCCGACGAGCAGCCAGCCGTGGCCGAACACGCGCTTGGGCACCGGGAGTCCGGCTGCCATGAGCATCGCGGGCCAGATCACCGCATGGAACCGGGCGATGTCCTTGCCGACGACGTGCACGCTCGGCCACAGGCGACGGAAGGCCTCGTCGTCGTCGCTGCCGTACCCGAGCGCCGTGACGTAGTTGAGCAGGGCGTCGAACCACACGTAGAGCACGTGGTCGTGGTCCCACGGGATCTTGATGCCCCAGTCGAAGCTCGACCGCGAGATGGAGAGGTCGCGCAGCCCCTGCTTGACGAAGGAGACGATCTCGTTGCGGACGCTCTCGGGCTGGATGAACTCGGGGTTCGACTCGTACAGGTCGAGCAACCGCTGCTCGAAGTCGGACATCCGGAAGAAGTAGTTGCGCTCGGCCAGGACCTCGACCGGGATGGAGTGGATCGCGCAGACCTGCTGGCCTTCGTACGCGCCGGTGCCGGGCACCAGGTCGCTCGGCTGCTTGTACTCCTCGCACCCCACGCAGTAGAAGCCCTCGAACTCGCCGGCGTAGATGTAGCCGTCGTCGTGGAGCTTCTGCAGGAACGCGGTCACGCCGCGCTCGTGGCGGGCGTCGGTGGTGCGGATGAAGTCGTCGTTGGCGACGTCGACGGTGTCGAGCAGCGGCTTCCAGGCGTCGGTCACCAGGCGGTCGGCCCACTCCTGCGGGGAGACGTCGTTGGCCGAGGCGGTGCGCAGGATCTTCTGCCCGTGCTCGTCGGTGCCCGTGAGCAGCCAGGTGTCGTCGCCGCGCTGGCGGTGCCACCGCGCGAGGACGTCGGCGGCGACCTCGGTGTAGGCGTGCCCGATGTGGGGCACGTCGTTCACGTAGAAGATCGGCGTGGTGATGCTGAACGAGGACCCGTCGGACATGCGGACCATCCTACGGGCGCGGGCATCCCGCGTGACGCGTCCGGCACCGGCCTGTGGAGAACGCAGCCTGGGCCCACACCGCCGGTTCCGCACCGACGCGCCAGCGGCGGGGCGGCCGTGTCGGTGGGGAGAGGCTCGTGGCGGGCCCGCACCGAACCTCCCGTCCGGTCCTGCTCGCGACTACCGCGCGGCGAGCGCGCCTTCGTACAGGTCGCGCTTGGAGAGGCCGGTCGCGTCCGCGACGGCTGCGGAGGCCTCCTTCATGCGGGTGCCGGCGGCGACGCGTTCGAGGACCAGGCGGACGCCGTCCTCGATCGAGACGACGTCGTCCGAGGCGGACGCCCCGGCCACGACGACGCAGATCTCCCCGCGGACGCCGTCCGCTGCCCAGGCGGCGAGCCCGGCGAGCGAGTCCCGCTTGACCTCTTCGTAGAGCTTCGTGAGCTCGCGGCAGACGACACCGCGGCGGTCGTCGCCGAACGCGGCGGCCATGTCGACCAGCGTGTCGGCGAGCCGGTGCGGCGACTCGAAGAAGACCATCGTCCGCTGCTCCCCCGCCAGGGCCTCGAAGACCCGGCGGCGCTCCCCATGCTTGCGCGTCGGGAAGCCCTCGAAGGTGAAGCGGTCGGTCGGCAGGCCCGAGACGGCGAGCGCCATGAGCACGGCGGACGGTCCCGGGAGCGCGGTCACGGTCACGCCGGCGGCGGCCGCGGCCTCGACCAGGGGGAAGCCCGGGTCGCTGATGCCGGGCATGCCGGCGTCGGTCAGGACGACCACGTCGGCGTCCCTGGCGAGCTCGACGACCTCGGCCGCGCGGGCCCGTTCGTTGTGCTCGTGCAGCGGGATGAGCCGCGGGCGGTTCTCGATCCCGAGTGCCCGCATCAGGTGGATCGCGGTGCGGGTGTCCTCCGCGGCCACGATCGTGGCGTTCGAGAGGGTCTCGACGAGTCGGCGCGACGCGTCGCCGAGGTTGCCGATGGGAGTTGCTGCGAGCACGATCACAGCCCCATTGTCGTCGCAGCGAGCCCGTGCGCCGCATCCGTAGGATCGTGCGGGTGACCACGGACCTGGCCGACGCACCCTCCTCTGCGCCCGACGTCGCCCGCGGGTCGCGTCTCGACGACTGGTGGGGCCGGCTGCTGTCGGTCGGCTGGCGGCTCGCCGCGTGGCGCTGGGGCGGACCGATCGCGGTCACCGTGCTGGCCGCGCTGCTGCGCCTGATTGACCTCGGGCGCCCGCACGCGCTGGTGTTCGACGAGACCTACTACGTCAAGGACGGCTGGTCCATCGTCCACCTGGGCTACGAGGGAACCTGGCCTGCGAACCCGACCGACCAGACGAGCCCGACGACCGACCAGCGGTTCACCGACGGGCAGACCGACATCTTCACCAGTGCCGCAGAGTTCATCGCGCACCCGCCGCTCGGCAAGTACCTCATCGGGCTCGGCATGCTGCTGTTCGGCCCGGACAACGCCTTCGGCTGGCGCTTCGCCGTCGCGGTGCTCGGCATCGCCACGGTGTTCCTGGTCGCGGTGATCGCCCGGTCGCTGTTCCGGTCGACGCTCGTCGGCACGCTCGCCGGCGGGTTCATGGCGGTCGACGGTCAGGCGATCGTGATGTCCCGCGTGACGCTGCTCGACGGCATCGTCACGTTCTTCGTGCTGCTCGGCTTCGGGGCACTGCTGCTCGACCGGCGGTGGACGGAACGCCGGCTGGACCGCTGGGTGGCGGAGCGTGTCGCCGCCGGCCGCGACACCCTGTGGGGGCCGGTGCTGTGGTGGCGTCCGTGGTTGCTCGCGATGGGGCTGGCGCTCGGGCTCGCCACGAGCACCAAGTGGACGGGGATGTACTTCCTGGCGTTCTTCGCGGTGTACTCCGTGCTCGTCGACATGATGCTGCGGAAGCGGGCCGGCATCGAGTTCTGGTCCTCGAGCGCGTTCCTGCAACAGGCCCCCGTGTCGTTCCTGCTCACCGTGCCGATCGCCGCCGTCACCTACGTGGTGTCGTGGACCGGCTGGTTCGTGTCGAAGGACGGCTGGGACCGCCAGTGGATCGCGTCCGGTGGGCAGCGGTGGCGGGGCGTGCTGTCGTGGGTGCCGGACAGCCTGCAGAACTGGTGGCACTACCAGTCGGAGATCTACGGCTTCAACATCGGCCTGCACACGCCGCACTCGTACCAGGCGAACCCGCTGCTCTGGCTGCTGATGCAGCGGCCGACGTCGATGTACTACGTCGGCACGAACGCCGGCGAGTCCGGCTGTGCGACCACCCGGTGCGGAGCGGCGATCACGGGCATCGCCGACCCGTTCATCTGGTACCCGGCGGTGGCCGCCGTCATCGTGCTGCTGGTGTGGTTCGTCCTGCGGCGCCGGTGGGAGTACGGCTTCGTCGCGATGGGCGTCGGCGCTGGGTACCTGCCGTGGTTGCTGTACGTCGACCGGACGGTCTTCCAGTTCTACACGATCGCGTTCGAGCCCTACATGGTCATGGCGCTCGCCGCGGTGATCGGGGTGCTGCTCGGGTCCCGGGAGGACCCCCGCCCCCGTCAGACCAGGGCGATCGTGTGGATCGGCGTGTACCTCGGGGTGGTGCTGCTCGCCACGGCGTACTGGTACCCGATGTGGACGGCGCTGCAGGTCCCGTGGGACTTCGTCCGGTCCCACTACTGGCTGCCGAGCTGGTTGTAGGCGGGCACGCGCTGGTCGCGTGGGCGGTCTGGTCCGGACCACCCACCGGACGGGAGGCTCGGTGCCAGGCCGCCACGGGCCTCCCGTCCGACACGGCCCGCCGCTGGCACATCGGTCCGGAACCGGCGGCGTGCGCCCGGTCCGCAGCGTGGCGAGCGGTCAGGACACCCCGCCCGCGATCTCCGAGTGGTCACGAACCGTCGGTTCGGCGCGCCTGAGGCGACGGTTCTCGACCGGTCGGCGGACGTGAACGGTGGGTCCTGACCAGTCGGGAGCCCGGTGGCGGCGGGCGCTGGCGGACATGAGCGGTGTGTCGTGAGCGGTGTGTCGTGACCGGTGTGTCGTGAGCGGTGTGTCGTGACCGGTGTGTGGTGAGCGGTCAGGACTGGGCGTGCAGCGCGCGCTCGATGGTCGTGCGGTCGAGCGGGTCGCCGAGCATGCCGTCCGGGTCCGCCGGGGGCAGCACCCCGTCGATGACGACCTTGGCGTAGCGACGCCAGGCGTCCGGGTCGTGCGCACGGGTGGCGTCGGCGACGGCGCCGATCATGGTGGTGAGCATCGGCAGGTCGCGGTAGTCGAAGCCGACCTGGACCACGCCGGCGTCCCGGGCACGACCGATGATCTCGTTCACCTGGCGTTCCAGGCGGTCGCGTTCCTGCACGATCGACGGACGCGCCTTGCCGGCGCGGATGATGGCGTCGGCGAGGGCGCGGTCCCTGGCGCGGAACTCGAAAACGCCCATCAGGTACAGCCGGAGCGACTCACGCGGGTCGATCTCCTCGGCGGCGCGTTCGGCGGCGGCGTTCATCGCGTCGAACTTGGTCGCGAGGAGGGCCTCGATCAGGGAGTCCTTGTCGGCGAAGCGGCGGTAGACCGTGCCGACGCCGACGCCGGCTTCGTGCGCGATGTCGTTCAGCGTGACCGAGAGCCCGCGCTCCGCGAAGCACTTGCGCGCCGTCTGCAGGATCAACTCGCGGTTGCGGGCCGCGTCGGCTCGGAGGGGCCGCTCGAGGTCGGCGTGCTGATCGGTGGTGCTCACGGTGACGACCGTAGTTGAACTCTCTGGGAACAAGCGGATGCACTCCGTCCGTTTTGGTCTACAGTAGGCGGAACCGGATGCCTGGCATCCGGTTCCACCACCTCACTACAGCGCCCGACGGCGCGCGCTGCGAACACCCTCCACCCCTTCTCGAAGGAGGCCTGCCGTGACGGCAGAACAGACAGCGCCCGCACCCACCGGTTCGGCGCCCACGACGTCCGGGGCCACCACGCCCCGCAAGGACCACCGCTGGATCACCCTGGCGGTCATCGCCCTCGCGCAGCTCATGGTCGTGCTCGACGCCACCATCGTGAACATCGCGCTCCCCTCGGCACAGCAGGACCTCGGCTTCGGCACGGACCAGCGACAGTGGGTCGTCACGGCGTACTCGCTGGCGTTCGGCTCCCTGCTGCTGCTCGGTGGTCGCCTCGGTGACCTCTTCGGCCGCAAGAACACCTTCATCATCGGGCTCGTCGGCTTCGCCGTCGCCTCGGTGCTCGGCGGACTCGCCGACTCGTTCGGGCTGCTCGTCGCCGCCCGCGCCCTGCAGGGTGCCTTCGGTGCGCTGCTGGCCCCGTCCGCGCTCGGCATGCTGACCACGACGTTCCGTGACCCGAAGGAACGCGGTCGCGCGTTCGGCATCTTCGGCTCGATCGCCGGCTCCGGTGCGGCCATCGGCCTGCTGCTCGGCGGCGTCCTGACCGAGTACACCTCGTGGCGCTGGTGCCTCTACGTCAACGTCGTCTTCGCCGTCCTCGGTGTCATCGGCGCGCTGGTCTTCATGGTGAAGCCCCCCAAGGCCGACCGTCCGCGCATCGACGTCCTCGGCGTCGTCACGATCACCCTCGGGCTGGTCGGCGTCGTCTACGGCTTCTCCAACGCCGAGACCAACGGCTGGGACGACCCCGTCACGATCGCGATGCTCGCCGTCGGTGTCGTGCTGATCGCGGCCTTCGTCTTCATCGAGACCCGTGTCGCGCACCCGCTGCTGCCCCTGCGCGTCGTGCTCGACCGTGACCGCGGCGGCTCGTTCGTCGCCATCGGCCTGGTGGCGATCGGCATGTTCGGGATCTTCCTGTTCCTGACGTACTACCTCGAGCAGACCCTCGGCTTCTCGGCGCTGCAGACCGGCCTGGCGTTCCTGCCGATGCCCCTGTCGATCATGATCTCCGCCACGCAGATCGGCGGCCGCCTGCTGCCCCGCGTCGGCCCGAAGGTCCTGATCTTCGCCGGTGGCCTCGTCGCCGCGACCGGGCTCCTGCTGCTGCTCCGCACCGACCTGGACAGCTCCTACGCGGGCACCGTCCTGCCGGCGCTGATCGTCATCGGACTCGGCATGGGCACGATCTTCTCGTCCGCGATGAACACCGCGACCACCGGTGTGGCCCGCGCCGACGCCGGCGTGGCCTCGGCGACGGTGAACACGATGCAGCAGATCGGTGGCTCGATCGGCACCGCGCTGCTGTCGACGATCTTCGCCGACGTCGTGAAGGACAGCCTGTCCGGACTGTCCGCCGCTCCGACCAAGCTGCAGCAGGCCCAGGCCACGCTCGACGGCTACCACGCGGCGTTCGGCATCTCGGCCGGCGTGCTCGTGCTCGTCGCGATCGCCAGCGGACTGCTCATCAACCGCCAGAGCGTCCGCCTCGAGAAGCTCGCGCACCTCGCCGCGAACGCCACGGGCAGCGTCCCGGTCGCGGCGCACTAGCGGTCGCACCACCCGTACGGCGAACAGCCCGCTCGACTCCGGTCGGGCGGGCTGTCCGTGTCTGTGGGGCCGCCGTCTGCCCGCCGCCGCCCACCGCCCGTCGCCCGTCCCCGTCAGCCGTCGCCGACTCGGAACGACAACATCGCTGTCGTGCGACGTCGACCTTGCCGTTCCGAGTCAGGAGC
Source organism: Curtobacterium sp. VKM Ac-1395 (assembly GCF_015350975.1). Classification (GTDB taxonomy): domain Bacteria; phylum Actinomycetota; class Actinomycetes; order Actinomycetales; family Microbacteriaceae; genus Curtobacterium. The sequence goes on along the minus strand of NZ_JADKRX010000004.1, from coordinate 235,966 downwards.
GGTGGCGCGAACCCCGCCGCGCTCACTCCCCCACAGGCGCCGCACAGCCCGTGCATTGCGCATTGTTGCTGATCCACGGGATCGCGTCAGGGGTCCGCATTATCGTCGGACCCATGCCCTCCGTCCTGACCTCCCCGCTCGTGTCGACGCAGTGGCTCGCCGACCACCTCGGGGCGGACGAGCTCGTCGTGCTCGATGCCTCCGTGCACACCGCGGGGGTCGGGCACACCATGACGTGGAGCACCGCGCAGGACTCCTACGAGCAGCACGGGCACGTCCCCGGCGCCCGGTACGCCGACCTCGTCACGGACTTCTCCACGCCCGACGCCGACCTGCCCTTCACGCGGCCGTCAGCGGAGCACTTCGAACGCGCGGCCCGGGCCCTCGGCATCACGAACACCTCCACGGTCGTGGTCTACGACGACAGCGTGGGCGAGTGGTCGGCACGGCTCTGGTGGATCTTCCGGTCGTTCGGCTTCGACGACGTCGCCGTGCTCGACGGCGGCTTCGTGAAGTGGCGGGACGAAGGCCGCCCGGTGCGGATCGGCAGCCTCAAGAACCGCCCGGTCGACGCCGCCGACGCCTTCTTCGCAGGAGAGGAACGGCCGCTCTGGGCCGACCGCAGCCGGGTCGAGCGCGCGGTGGACGGCTCGCAGCCCGCAGCCCTGGTGCTGGCGGCCGACGAGACCGTCCTCGGGACCGACCACCCGGCGCTGGTCCCGGGGACGACCCCGATCACGCTCCGGCACGTCATCGACCAGGACTCCAACGCGCTCCGACGCCGCGCGGCACTCGCGGACGTCTTCGCTCCGGTGCTCGCCGCCGACGAGATCGTCACCTACTGCGGCGTCGGCAGTGCCGCGTGCGTGGACGCCCTGGCGCTGACGGTCCTCGGGCACGACCACGTGCAGGTGTACGACGGGTCGCTGGCGGACTGGTGGCGGCGCGAGCCGGAGCCCATCGCCTCCTGACGGGCACACCCCGTTGCCCGTCCGGGCACGACCAGGACCCCACGCGCCACTAGGTTGGGCGGCATGAGCACCAGACGCGCAGTGGTCCTCGGCGGCACGGGCGGCATCGGCTCCGCCGTCGTCCGTGAGCTCCGTGCCAGCTCCGGCCGGGGCGGCGACGACTGGCAGGTCGACGTCGTCGCGCGCCACGGCGGGCCGGCAGCCGACGCACTGACGGCCACGGGCGCCACGTTCGTCCCCGGAGACCGCCGTGACACGTCCGTGCTGCGCGAGCTCCTCCGCCCCGGCGCCGACCTGCTCGTCGACACCGTCGGGCTCACCCGTGACGATGCCGCCCAGCTCCTCCCCTACCTGCCCGACGTCGGCTCGACGGTGTTCGTGTCGTCGAAGGCCGTCTACGTCGACGAGCAGGGCCGCCACGCGAACTCGCCCGAGCGGCCGGTGTTCGGTGGAGCCGTGACCGAGATCCAGCCGACGGTGGCCGCCGCGGACGCCGACCCCACCAGCCGTGAGGGCTACGGCGCCTCGAAGGTCGCCGCCGAACAGCTGCTGCTCGACCACGGCTCCCCCGTCACCGTGCTCCGCCCGTCGAAGGTGTACGGCCCCGGCATCGGCCGGCCGCGCGAGTGGTTCGTCGTCCGACGGGTGCTGGACGGCCGCGAACGCGTCCTCCTCGCCGATCACGGCCGTGGCGTCGACCACACCACGGCCGCGAGCGGCATCGCGTCGCTCGTGCGCCTGGTCGCGGACGCCCCGGACCGACGCATCCTCAACGTCGCGGACGAGACGGCTCCGAGCGCACTGGAGATCGTCCGGACGGTCGCCGCGCACCTCGACCACCGCTTCGACGAGGTGCTGCTCGACGCCGACGCCCCGGCCTTCGTCGGTGTCACCCCGTGGTCGTCGTCGTCACCGTTCGTCCTCGACACGTCGGCGGCCCGGTCGCTCGGCTGGCAGCCCCCACGGTTCGAGCAGGCCGTCGGACCCGAGCTCGACTGGCTCGTCGAGACCGCACACCGCACCCCCGTCGACGGTGACGTGCCATGGGCGTCCGACCCGTTCTGGGACCGGATGTTCGACTACGGCCCCGAGGACGCCGCCCTCGTCCTGCTCTCGATGGGCACGGACTGACCCGCGTGCCACGCACCGAGGTCCTGTTCGTCGGCGGACGCTCCGGCGTCGGCAAGTCGACCGCCGCCGAGGCGCTCCACGACCTCCTGCGCGCCGCGGACGTCCGGCACGCGGTCATCGAGGGCGACGTCCTCGACCTGGCACACCCCGCTCCCCACGTCGAGCACCCCGAGGCGCGGCTCGCCGAACGGAACCTCGCCGCGATCTGGGCGAACTACCGGGAGCTCGGGCACCACCGGCTCGTCTACACGAACACCGTGTCGGTGCTCGAGGCAGACCGGCTCGCCGCCGCGATGGGCGACGACCCGCACGTGGTCGCCGTGCTCCTCCGTGCCGGTGACGACACGACGGCGTCCCGCCTGCGGCACCGGGCCGGCGGTCGGCTCCCGGAGGACCAGCTCGCGCACAGCACCAGGACAGCCGGGAGGCTCGACACGGCTTCCCCGGACCGCGTCACCCGGATCGACACGGACTCCATGGCCCCCGCCGACGTCGCACGTCGGCTCGCGTCCCTGACGGGGTGGCTCCCCGCCTGAGCCCTGTGGACGACGACGTCCTCTCCCCACATCGCCACCTCGGCCAGCCGTCCAGCGGGGAGCGGGCACGCTGGGTGCATGAACGACAACCGGCTCGGCTCCGCCGTCAGCCCCTACCTCCGCCTGCACGCCGACAACCCGGTGGACTGGCGTGAATGGGGACCTGACGCCTTCGCCGAGGCACGCGCCCGCGACGTACCGGTCCTGGTGTCCATCGGGTACGCGACGTGCCACTGGTGCCACGTGATGGCGCGGGAGAGCTTCGCCGACCCCGAGATCGCCGAGCTGCTCCGGCAGGACTTCGTCGCGGTCAAGGTCGACCGTGAAGAACGGCCCGACGTCGACGCCAGCACGATGGCGGCGGCGGCGGCCTTCACCGACCAGCTCGGGTGGCCGCTGACCGCGTTCATGACGCCCGACGCACACGTGTTCTTCGCGGGGACCTACTACCCGCCGACCCCCGTGGGCGCGCATCCTGCGTTCCGCCAGGTCCTCGGTGCGGTGCTCGACGCCTGGCGGGATCGTCGAACCGAAGTGCACGCGAACGCGGCGGCCATCGCCACTGCGATCCGGCAGGGGACGTCGGAGGCGACCGACGACGCTGGTGACGATCGGGGCGGAGACGAGCCGAGCCTCCCGTCCGTCGACGCGATCCGGGGCGTGGTGGACGCTCTTGCCCAGGGTGAGGACCCGGTCCACGGTGGGTTCGGCGGCGCGCCGAAGTTCCCCTCCGCGCCGTTGCTCGAGTTCCTGGCCGACGTCGCCGCGGACGGCGACGAGGTCGCGGCGGGACTGCTCGAGCGGTCGCTCCTGGTGATCGCACGGTCGGAGCTCACCGATGCCGACGGCGGCGTCTTCCGGTACGCGACCAAGCGCGACTGGAGCGTGCCGCACTACGAGCGGATGCTCTACGACAACGCGGGGCTCCTCGCGATCGCCCCACGAGACCAGGCGCGGGGCATCGCGGACTTCCTGCGTGACACCCTCCGGCGCGGGGACGGCGCCTTCGTCGCGGCGCAGGACAGCGAGTCGACCATCGACGGTCGCCGAGTCGAGGGCGAGTGGTACCGACTGCCCCTCGGCGAGCGCGCGCGGTTCGACCCGCCGCCCCTCGACGACCAGGTCCTGACCGGGTGGAACGGCCTGGCGATCCGGGGCCTGGCGATCGCTGGCGCCCGGCACGGGGACGACGAGATGCTCGGCCTCGCCCGCGCCGCTGCCGACGCCGTGCTCGCCGCCCACGTGCAGGACGGCCACGTGGTGGTCCGGTCGAGCACGCCCCGGGGTGTCTCGAGCGCACTGCCGACGATCGAGGACGTCGGGCTGCTCGCAGAGGGCCTCCTCGAACTCGCGCTCGTGACGGGCGAGCTCCGCCACGCGACGGCCGCACGGTCCCTGGTGGACGACGGCCTCGCAGGCACGCTCGACGTCGACCCGGTGCTCGCGGCCTCGGGCACGGCGACCGGGGAGCAGCCGCAGACCGCTCTCCGGTCGGGGACCATCGCGCTCGCGAACGCCAGTGCGCTGCTCGGTGCGCTCACCGGTGACGACCGCTACCGCTCTGCTGCTGCTCGTCTGGTCGCCGACCGTGCACGGACCGGCACGACGCGACCACTGGGGCACGCGGACGCCCTCGGGGTGGCGCTCAGTCTGCAGCGGCCGTCGCGGGAGATCGTCGTGGTCGCTTCGGACGCCCGGGTGCTGGCGAGCTTCCGGGCGCTCGCCTCCACCGCGCGCGGCCCTGGTTCCGTGGTGGCGTCCGTCACGCCGGAGCAGGCGCGGGCCTGGTCGGACGCCGGGTTCTCCCTGTTCGACGGCCGCGACGCGCTCGACCCCGCGGCGTACGTCTGCCATGACCACGTCTGTGCCCTGCCGGCGCGCTCGACCGAGGGACTGACCGCGCAGCTCGCGTCGAGCTGACCGCGGGCGGTATCCTGGAATGCTCATGTCTCCCACGCCGCTCGTCATCACCTACCCGCCCGAGCTGCCGGTCTCGCAGCGGCGGGACGACATCGCCGCGGCCATCCGCGACCACCAGGTCGTGATCGTCGCCGGCGCCACGGGTTCCGGCAAGACGACCCAGCTCCCCAAGATCTGCCTCGAACTCGGTCGCGAGCACATCGGGCACACCCAGCCGCGCCGGATCGCCGCCCGCACGATCGCGGAGCGCGTGTCCGAGGAGCTCGGCGGCGAGCTCGGCGACCTGGTCGGGTACCAGGTCCGCTTCACCGACAAGGTCAGCGCGAACACCCGGGTCAAGCTCATGACCGACGGGATCCTGCTCAACGAGATCCACTTCGACCGCGACCTGAAGCGCTACGACACGATCATCATCGACGAGGCCCACGAGCGCTCGCTGACGATCGACTTCCTGCTCGGGTACCTGAAGCGGCTGCTCGTCCGGCGCCCTGACCTCAAGCTCATCATCACGAGCGCCACGATCGACCCGCAGTCCTTCTCAGCGCACTTCGACGACGCCCCCATCATCGAGGTCTCCGGGCGCACCTACCCGGTGGAGATCCGGTACCGCCCGCTCGTCGCCGACCAGCCCGACGCGGACGCCCACGACGACGACGACGAGACCGACTCGCGGACGGCCGACGCCGGCAGCAGCGCCGACGACCGCGACCAGCTCACCGGCATCACGGACGCGCTCGACGAGCTCGCGCGCGAAGCCCCCGGCGACGTCCTCGTGTTCCTGTCCGGCGAGAACGAGATCCGCGACGCCCAGGACGCCATCGAGGGCAAGCACTACCCGGGCACCGAGGTCCTGCCGCTCTACGGGCGGTTGTCCGCCGCCGACCAGCACCGCGTGTTCCAGCGCAGCGCGACCCCGGGTGTTCGCCGCCGCGTGGTGCTCGCCACGAACGTCGCCGAGACCTCGCTGACCGTCCCCGGCATCAAGTACGTCATCGACACCGGCACCGCCCGCATCTCCCGGTACTCCCCCCGCGCCAAGGTCCAGCGGCTGCCGATCGAGGCCATCTCGCAGGCCAGTGCGAACCAGCGGTCCGGTCGCGCCGGACGCACCAGCGCGGGCATCGCGATCCGGCTCTACTCGGAGGATGACTTCGACCGCCGCTCGGAGTTCACCGACCCCGAGATCCTGCGGACGAACCTGGCCGCCGTGATCCTGCAGATGATCAGCCTCGGCTTCGGCGACATCGAGGCCTTCCCGTTCCTGCAGCCGCCGGACTCCCGTGGCGTCAAGGACGGCCTCGACCTGCTCCGCGAGCTCCGCGCGGTGGACGCCGGCGGCGCGATCACGAAGTCCGGACGGCAGCTCACCCGCCTGCCGATCGACCCGCGCCTCGGTCGGATGGTGCTCGAAGCCGGCAAGCAGGGCGTCGGACGCGAAGTCATCGCGATCGTCTCGGCCCTGAGCATCCAGGACCCGCGCGAACGACCGCTCGAGAAGCGCGCCCACGCCGACCAGCTGCACGCGCGGTTCGCCGACCCGACCAGCGACTTCCTCACCCTGCTCGGCCTCTGGAACCACATCCAGGACAAGCAGGACGAGCTGTCCTCCAGCGCCTTCCGGCGGCTGTGCAAGGCCGAGTTCCTCAACTACCTCCGCATCCGCGAGTGGCAGGACCTGTACCGCCAGCTGTCCCGCGCCGCCAAGCAGGTCGGCGTCCACGTGGACAACGACCGCAGGGACGACCCCGACGCCGTCCACCGCTCGCTCCTGGCGGGACTCCTCAGCCAGATCGGGCTGCGCGACCGCGAGAAGCGCGACTACCTCGGCTCCCGCAACACCCGCTTCGTGCTGTTCCCCGGCAGCGTGCTCGCCAAGAAGCAGCCCGACGCCGTCATGGCCGCCGAGCTCGTGGAGACCAGTCGGCTGTTCGCCCGGACGGCGGCGCGCATCGACCCGCTGTGGACCGAACAGCTCGCCGGTGACCTGCTCAAGCGCACCTACGGCGAACCGCACTGGGAGAAGAAGCAGGGGGCAGCGGTCGCGTACGAGCGGGTGACCCTGTTCGGCGTGCCCATCGTGCAGCGACGACGGGTGCAGTACGCCCGCATCGACCCCGTGCACTCCCGCGAGCTCTTCATCCGGCATGCCCTGGTGGAGGGCGAGTGGGACTCGCAGCAGGCCTTCGACCGCGCGAACCGGACGCTCCGCAAGGAACTCGAACAGCTCGAGGAACGGACGCGTCGCCGCGACATCCTGCTCGACGACGAGACCGTCTACGAGTACTACGACGCCCGCATCCCGGCCGAGATCGCGACCACCCGCGACTTCGAGGGCTGGTGGCGCCGGACGCGCCGGGAACAACCCGACCTCCTGACGATGCGGCGCGAGGACCTGCTCGACGAGTCCGCTGCCTCCGCGGCCGAGGACGACACCGAGTACCCCACGCAGTGGCGGTCCGGCGACAACCGACTGGCGGTCCGGTACCGCTTCGAGCCCGGCGCCGAGGACGACGGCGTCAGCGTGCAGGTCCCGCTCGCGCTGCTCCCCCGGATGCGCGAGGAGGGCTTCGACTGGCAGGTCCGTGGGCTCCGGAAGGAGCTCGTCACCGCACTGATCAAGGCCCTGCCGAAGCAGATCCGCAAGAACGTCGTCCCTGCGGCGGACTGGGCGGAGAAGATCGTCGACGAGCTCCCGGACGACGCCCCGACCACGCCGACCGAGAGCTTCCGGGCCACCCTCGCCAAGACCATCCAGCGCATGACGTACGTGCCGGTCACCGAGCAGGACTTCGACATGACGCGGGTCCCCGCTCACCTGCTGCCGACCTACGCCGTCGTCGACGAGCGCGGTCGTCGGGTCGAGGCCGGCAAGGACCTGTCGGCCCTGCAGACCAAGCTCAAGGACCGCACCCAGGAGAGCGTCGCGCGGGCAACGCAGCAGGGTGGCCGGCGGTCCGGGGCCGCACGGGTGGCGGATGCCGCTCCCGCCGGTCGTCTCGAGCGCTCCGGGCTCGTGGCCTGGCCCGACACCGACCTGCCCGAGGTGCTCGACACCAGGCAGGCGGGCGGCGTGATCCGCGCCTACCCCGCCCTGGTCGAGGAAGGCTCCGGCCCGAAGGCCACGGTCGGCGTGCAGCTCCTGGCGACCCCGGCCGACCGGGCGGTGCGGATGCCCGCCGGTGTCCGTCGTCTGGTGATGCTCGCGGTGCCCTCGCCGGTGTCCTACATCCAGTCGCACCTGACGTCACAGGAGAAGCTCGCGCTCGCAGCCAGCCCGTACCCGTCGACGGCCGCGCTGTTCGACGACGTGCTCGCGGCGGTGGTCGATGCCGGCATCCGCGCCGCCCACCCCGACGGGCTGCTCTACACGCGCGTCGCGTTCGAGGCCGTCCGCGACTCTGTGTCCGCCGGGGTCGTCGACACGATGTTCACCGCGGTGTCGGAGGTCGCCGCGGTCCTCGCCGCCCAGCGGAAGGCCGAGCGCGCGATGAAGCAGGCGACGTCCATGGCGCTGCTCCCCGCGCTGAACGACATGCGGCAGCAGCTCGAGCGCCTGGTGTTCCCGGGCTTCGTCGCGGTGGCCGGCCTCGACCGCCTCCGTCGGATCCGCGTGTACCTGCAGGGCGTCGAGGCCCGGGTCACGAAGCTCCTGCAGAACCCCGGGCGTGACGCCACCTGGATGCGCGAGGTCTCGGTCGCCACCGGTCGGTACGAGGACGCGGGCGGCACGTTCCCGCCAGCCGCCGGTGCACACCCGGAGCTCGTCCACGCCCGGTGGATGCTCGAGGAGTTCCGGCTGAGCCTCTTCGCGCAGGAGCTCGGCACCGCCGAGACGGTCTCGCTGCAGCGGATCACGAAGGCCCTGTCCGCCGCCAGCAGCTGAGGACTATCCTCACCGGCATGATCGGCACCTTCGACGTCCTCGTCCTCGACTGCGCAGACACCCGCGCCCTCGCCCGGTTCTACGCGGAGCTCCTCGGCGGCGAGGTCGTGGTCTTCGACGAGGACTGGGCCGAGGTCGTGCTGCCGATCGAGGGCAGCCGCCCGCTGCTCGCGTTCCAGCAGGTCGAGCACTACCGGGCACCCGAGTGGCCCGGGCAGGACGTCCCGCAGCAGATGCACATCGACGTCAGGGTCGACGACCTCGACGTCGGCGAAGCCGCGGTCCTCGCGATCGGCGCCACGGCGACCGGCGTGGCGAAGGACGACGCCGGCATCGAGAGCTTCCGTGTGTTCCTCGACCCCGCCGGACACCCCTTCTGCCTCATCAACCCGACCGACTGACCTTGCCCGTACCCCGCCGCGCACGGGCCGGTCAGCCCTCGGTGGCATCGTCGCTGGCATGAGCACCACCGAGATCGACACCAGGTTCACCGAACGCGTCGTGAAGCGCGCCGTCCAGAACGTCCGCGAGGGCGGCAAGCCCTTCGCCTGCCTCGTCGTCCGCGACGGCAAGGTCCTGGTGGAAGCCGCGAACCAGGTCGCGCAGTCCGGTGACGTGACGGCGCACGCTGAGATCTCCGCCATCCGACTGGCCGCCGAGATGGGCATCACCGACTTCACCGGCACGGACGTCTACGTCACCGCGTACCCGTGCCCGATGTGCCTCGGTGCGCTGTACTACGCCCAGCCGGACCGGATCGTGTTCGCCGCGTCGCGGGAGCAGGAGTCGGAGCACTACGAGGACGGCAACCGCCTGATGACCCTCGACACGTTCTACGACGAGTACGCGAAGCCGGTCGACGAGCGCACCCTGCGTGCGGAGCAGGGGCCGAGCGAGGACGCCACGCTGCCGTTCCGGGAGTGGTCAGCCCGCCAGGACTGAACCGCTCCCTCCGTCGTGCGGTCAGTCCGCCGTCGTGGTCGCGAGTCCCTCGACGACCTCGACGTGGGGCAGCCCGGCCAGGACGGCCCCGGGCAGGAACAGCTTCGCCCCGCGGACGCCAGCACCGATGACGACCTCGGGCACCTCCGCCACGCGGGAGTCGACGTAGACAGGCCACGAGGACGGCAACCCGATCGGCGTGATCCCACCGTGCTCCATGCCGGTCATCGCGACGGCGTCGTCCATCGGCGCGAAGCTCGCCTTCCGCGCCCCGAGCAGCTGCTTCACGGTGCGGTTCACGTCGAGCCGCGTCGACGCCAGCACGATGCACGCCGCGTACGTCAGGTCCTCGCCGCGCTTGCCCACCACGACGATGCAGTTCGCGCCGCCCTCGAGCGGGTAGCCGTAGGCCTCCGAGAACGCTGCCGTGTCCGCCAGGGTGGCGTCGATCGGTGCGGCCTGGATCCGGCTCAGGACGTCGGCGGGCAGGCGGACCAGGGCTTCGGCGACGGGGATCGCGAGGAAGCCGGTGGCCACCAGGGCAGGGACACGCTCCAGACTCGGCATCGTCCCACCCTACGAGTGCTGCCCACATCGCCCGGTCAGCCCGCCTGGCTCGACTGGTCGCAGCCGACCGGGTCGGCGCACCGCCACCGGACGGGAGGCCCGGGACCAGCCCGCCCCGAGCCTCCCGTCCGGCAGTGGGCCGGCCACACTGCCCACCGACACCGCGTGGCAGGGTGGGCGCATGACCTTCGAGCAGCACGCACGCTCGTTCGGCGCCGCCGCCGACGCCTACGAGCGCGGACGCCCCGGCTACCCCTCGGCGGTCGCGGAGTGGCTCGCGCCGGATCCCGTGACGCTGGCAGTCGACGTCGGCGCCGGGACGGGCAAGTTCACCAGGACACTGCTCCCCCGGGCAGCGGAGGTGGTGGCGGTCGATCCGGATGCCGCGATGCGAGCGCGGCTGACCGACGTGCTGCCGGGCGTTCGGGCGCTCGAGGGGACCGGCGAGGCCGTCCCGCTCGAGGACGGCAGCGCGGACCTCGTGACCTTCGCCCAGTCGTGGCACTGGGTCGACCCGACGGCGGGCGCGCTCGAAGCGGCGCGCATCCTCCGACCGGGCGGAGTCCTCGGTCTGGTGTGGAACATCCGGGACGAGTCCATCGCCTGGTCGGCGGACCTCGGCGCGCTGATCATGCGACCGGAGTCGCGGATCATGCAGTACGACCGACCGTTCGTGGGCGAGCCCTTCACGGACGGTGCCCACGAGACCTTCGCCTGGGTCAACGAGCAGTCGCGCGCCGACTTCCTCGACATGATCGCCTCGCGGAGCTACGTCATCGTGATGCCGGACGACGAGCGCCGGGCGCTGCTGCGGCAGGTCGAGGACCTGCTCGACGGAGCGCCCGAGACCGCCGGACGGGCGACCGTCCCGGTGCCGTACGTCACGCACGTCCACCGGTACCGCCGCCCCTGACCACCGCCGCGCTACGGTTGCTCCATGCGAGCGACCGTGCGGGACGTGGCAGCCCTCGCCGGGGTCTCCCCGAAGACCGTCTCCAACGTCATCAACGGCGGCGTCGTCGTGCGGCCCGACACCCGCGAGCGGGTCGAGCAGGCGCTGGAGCAGCTCGACTACGTCCCGAACCTGTCCGCCCGGGGACTGCGCAACGGCCGATCGGGTGCGATCGCGCTGACGTTGCCCGAGATGAGCAGTGCCTACTCCGCCGAACTCGCGCGGTGGTTCGTGGAACTCGCCCGCGACCGTGACTGGGTCGTCCAGCTCGACCAGACCGCCGCCGACCCCGAGCGGGAACGGCAGCTCGTGTCCCGTGCCCGGGCGCACCTGGTGGACGGGCTGGTCCTCAACCCGGTGTCGCTCAGCGCGAGCGTGCTCGCGTCGACCGTCGGACTGCCCCCGACCGTGGTCATCGGCGAGGTCGAGCCGGAGCACGTCGACCAGGTCCACGTCGACAGCAGTGCCGCAGCGCACGAGGTCACGACCTACCTGCTCGACCACGGACACCGGCGGATCGCGGTGGTCGGCGCCCCGGAGCCCGCTGCTGACGGCGCCCAGGTCACCGCCACGAGCGAGCGGCGGGTCAACGGACACGACGCCGCCCTGCGCGACGCCGGCCTCACCCCCGACCCCGCGCTCCGGGTGCCGCTCCCCGGGTGGTCGACGGCCGACGCAGCCGGGGCCTTCGGCGTCTGGCTGGACACCCACCCGCTGCCCGACGCCGTCTTCGCGTTCACGGACTCGATCGCGTTCGGCGTGCTGCACGTCCTGGCGGCACGGGGCATCAGCGTGCCGGACCAGGTGAGCGTGGTCGGGTTCGACGACGTCGACGGTGCGGCGTTCGCGATCCCCGCCCTGACCACGGTGTCGTTCGACCGACGGGCCTTCGCCGACGCTGCCCTCGACCTGCTGACGGCACGGATCGCGGACCGCGACGCTCCCCCGTCGACCGTCGTGATCCCGCACCGGATCGTCGAGCGCGCGAGCGTCGCCCGGCGCTGATCCCGCACCGTGCGCGGTCGCTCGACCGGTGCGAGCTCCCACACCTGGTGCGCCGCCACGACCGGGCACGGGGTGGTCCACCCCGCACCGGGCCGTCGGCTCGCTCACGGACAGGCCGCCCCAGCCCGTGCGGGTCAGCGCGGCGCGGCCGCCTCGAGCACGGCGTCGCGGGCCCGGGCGTCGCCGAGGATCCGGAAGTGGCCCCCGACGGGCACCCGCACGTTCGTGGCCCCGGCGAGCGCGCTGCCCCCGGGGATGAGCGTGTCGAACACCCCGTACACCGACGTGATCCGCCGGTTCGCGTCGAGCTCCCGCGCCAGCCCGGCGAGCACCGGGTCCGCCGCACGGAACGCGCGTAGGTGCGGCACCGGCGCGAGGTTCGCGTAGACGGAACCGCCGAACGGGGTGGACACCGCGACCATCCGGTCGAGTCGCCCGTCGTGGTCCAGGTGCGCCATCGCGTACTTGCCGATCAACCCGCCCTTGCTGTGCGTCACGAGCAGCACGTTCCGCAGGTCGAGCTCCTCGATGGAGGACATCACCTCTGCTGCGGAGATCGGGACCGGCCGGAGGTTGTGCCGCAACGACGCGAGCACGTGCACGGGGTGTCCCCGGTCGTGCAGGGCGTCCATGAGCGGCCGCATGAAGTGCCAGGTCTCGTAGACCCCGGGGATCACGACGACGGGCTGACCGTCACCGTCCCGGTAGTCGTCGGCCGTGGTCGGTCCGAAGCTCTGCACCTGCCAGCGGATCGCGTAGCACCAGTCGAGGACCGCCCACCACGCCCGTCGCACCAGTCCCACCCGGACAGGAGGCTCGGCCCGGGCCGCGTGGACCTGCCCGCCGCTCATGGGGTCGCCTCCAACGCCTGCATCCGGCGGAACTCGTCGACGAGCTCCGCGAAGGCGCCCGGCTCGTGCTCCTGCACGTGGTGCGCCCCCCGGAGTTCGGCGAGCGCCCCGCGCTCGGCGACCTGGGCGAGCCGCGCGGTCCAGGCGCTCCTGGCGATGGGGTCCCGGTGCCCACGCACGACGAGGACCGGCACGCGCAACCGCCCGACGGCCTCGCGCATCGGGTACCGCATCATCGGCCGGAGCTGCCAGCGGTACTGGCGGAGGCTCCGGAGGTAGTCCGTCACGAGGACGGCGTTCATCCGCGCCGTCTCGAAGAACCCGTCGACCCCGAGCGAGAGCGCCTGCTGCAGCAGGGTCCTCCGGTGGTCGTCGATGACCGGTCCGACGAGGACGACCGAGTCGACCTCCTCCGGATGGCGGATGGCGGCTTCGACGACGACCTGCGCCCCCATCGACTGGCCGACCAGGATGCTCTCGTGCACGCCGCGGGAGCGGACCGCCCGCATGACGAGGTCAGCGAGCTCGGTGATCTCGAGCCGGCGTCCGGTGCCGGGCAGGCCGCCGAAGCCGGGCAGGTCGACGGTGATGGTGCGGTGTTCCCGGGCCAGGGCGATCTGCGACCGGCCGAACGAGCGATGCGACATCCCGATGCCGTGCACCAGGACGACGGTCGGCTCGAGGGCGTCGTGCCGTCGGCCGGCCGGCGCGATCGTGCGGAGCCGGACGGGCATCCCGTCCACCGAGACCGTCTCCACCAGTGCGCGCACACCTCGACAGTACGCAGTCGTGGCTCGCAGTCGCCCGGTGGACGACCCGGGGGTGTCGCGACGGCGCCCGGCGCACTAACCTCCGGTCATGCGCACGGTGACAGCGGGCCTGTTCACGTCGGTCGACGGCGTGGTGCAGGACCCCTTCAAGTTCCAGTACGACAGCTTCGACGACGAGCTCGGCGCGGGCATGGGGACCTTCATGGCCCGGACCGACACGGTGCTCCTCGGGCGGAACAGCTACACGGAGTGGTCTGAGTGGTGGCCCGCCCACCCCGAGGACCCGTTCGGCCAGTGGATCAACCCGATCGAGAAGCACGTGGCCTCGACCACGCTCGGCGACGACCTGACGTGGGAGAACAGCTCCCGCATCACCGGCGACGTGCACGCCTTCGTGCGGGAGCTCAAGGAGCGGGACGGCGGTGCCATCGCGGTCTGCGGCAGTGTGACGCTCGTGCGCAGCCTGCTCTTCGCGGGGCTCCTCGACGAACTGCAGCTCATGGTGCACCCGGCGATCGCCGGCAGCGGTCGGAAGCTCTTCGAACCGACCGACCCGCCCACGCGCCTCCGACTGGTCGAGAGCACCGTGACGAGCCGCGGCAACGTCGTGAGCACCTACGCGCCCCGAGCTGACTGACGGCACGGCGCCCATCCTCCGATCTGGCACCCGCAGGGGTGGACCGGAGGATGCCGGAAGCGGCGTACCGTTGTGGTTGCCGTTGACCGCATCACCCACGGAGCTCACCATGCCGCAGGACCCTCGCCCGCACGTCGTCATCGTCGGCGGTGGGTTCGCCGGGATCGCCGCCATGCGCGAACTCGCCGACGCCCCGGTCCGCGTCACCCTCGTCGACCGCCACGTCTACAACATGTTCCAGCCCCTCATGTACCAGGTGGCGACGGGCGGCCTGAACGCCGGGGACGTGACCTACTTCCTCCGCAGCCTCCGTGCGCGGCAGGACAACGCCGAGTTCCGCCACGGACTCCTCACGAACATCCGACCGGACGAGAAGATCGCCGAGATGTCCGACGGGGAGGACCTGCACTACGACCACCTGGTCCTCGCGAACGGCGTCAACACGAGCTACTTCGGCACCCCGGGCGCCTACGAGTACGCGTACTCGATGTACTCCCGGTCGCAGGCCCTGCGCATCCGCGACGAGCTCTTCACCCGGTTGGAGGAAGCGGCAGCCAACCAGGGCCCGGACGAGATCCGGATCGTCATCGTCGGCGGCGGCGCGACCGGCGTCGAGATGGCCGGCGCGCTCGCCGAGCTGCGCGACCAGGCGCTCGAGGGCGCCTACCCGGAGATCGTCCGCGGGAACATCACCATCACGCTCGTGCACCGGAGCGGTGAGCTGCTGAAGCCCTTCGCGCCGCGACTCCGTCGGTACGCGGCGAAGGTGCTCCGCAAGCGCGGGGTCATCCTGCGCCTGAACACCGGCGTCTCCGAGGTCCGCCGCGACGGCGTCATGACCGCGGACGGCGAGTTCATCCCGGCGTCGCAGGTCATCTGGGCCACGGGCGTCGCCGCGCACAAGGAAGTTGCCAACTGGGGCATGCCGCAGACGCACGGCGGGCGCATCCAGGTGAACGACGACCTCAGCGTGAAGGGGGTCGAGGGCATCTGGGCCGCCGGTGACATCGCCGCGCAGGACGACGCCCTCGCGCAGCTCGCCCAGCCGGCACTGCAGGGCGGCAAGCACATCGCCAAGCAGATCGTCCGCACGCTCGAGGGCAAGCCGACCGAGCACCTCAAGTACCACGACAAGGGCACGATGGCCACGATCGGGACGAACGCCGCGGTGGCTCAGCTCCGCGGCGGCATCACGATGGTCGGGCCCGTCGCGTGGGCCGCCTGGGTCGCGGTGCACATCGCGTCGCTGCTCGGCAACGGCAACCGCCTGTCGACGCTGTCCCACTTCTTCGTGCGCTACCTGTGGTTCATGCGGAAGCGCTCCATCCCGATCGTCGGGGACGTCCGCCCGGTGCGCCCGAACGGCGACCGCGAGCCCGAGCCCTGGCAGATGCAGAAGGCCGAGTAGCGCGGACGCGCTGCGCCGAGCATCTCGACTTCGAACGACACGATCGCTGTCGTACGACCTCGGCTTTGTCGTTCCGAGTCGCGAGGCGCTGGGTCGAACGTGACGGACGACACGATCGCTGTCGTACGACCTCGGGTTTGTCGTTCCGAGTCGGAAGCGGCGTGCGCTCCCCGCCACGCGGCGGACGGGCGGCTCGGTGCCGGGCTGCCACGAGCCTCCCGTCCGGTGGATGGCTCGTGGCGCTCGCACCGTGCGCGTTCTTCCGGCCGGTGCGCGTTCGTGCACCCGGTGCAGCGCGAGGGACCCGCACCGTGTGGGCAACCTCGCACCGGGGCAGCCACCGGGCGGCCACCGCCCGGCCGCACCCGCACCCGCCCACGACCCAGCCGGGCCGCGCGGCGGTTACCGCGCGGCGGTTACCGCGCGGCGGTTACCGCGCGGCAGCGGCGTAGGCGCCCGCGGCGATGTCCTCGAGGAGCGTGGGGCCGGTCGGCTCCCACCCCAGGAGTTCCCGCGTCGCGGCGGACGAGCCCGACATCTCCATCGCGAAGAACTGCCCGATGAACCCGAAGTGGGCGACGGCGTCGGCCGGGTCGACCGAGGTGACGGGGAGCCCGAGGGCGTCCCCGATGGCCTCGGCGATCGCCCGCGTCGGGATCGCGGTCTCCGCCGACGCGTGCATGCGGGTGCCGGCGGGCGCCTGCTCGAGCCCGAGCCGGACGAGCCGCGCAGCGTCGGACCGGTGCACGGCGGACCAGGAGTTGGTGCCCTCCCCGACGTAGGCGGACACCCCGTGCGTGGTCGCGGCGGCGGTGATGAGCGCGATGAAGCCGTGGTCGCCCACGCCGTGCACGGTCGGGGCGAAGCGTGCGGCGACGGTCCGGACGCCCTGGCCGACGAAGTCGAGGGCGCGGTTCTCGCTGCCGCCGCGCATGGCCTCGGGGCCGCTGAACGGCGAGACGTCGGTCTCGACGGCCGGTCGGTCCTGCGCGAGCCCGGCGATGCCCGAGGCCACGACGAAGGGGCGGTCCGTGCCGACGAGCGCGGTGCCGATGGTCTCGACCGTGGCACGCTCGGCGGCGTTCGTCGCGGCTGCGTTCGCCCAGTCGTGCTTGTTGGCGAGGTGCACGACGGCGTCGGCGTCCGACGCCCCGCGGCGGATGGCGTCGAGGTCGTCGAGGTCCCCGCGGAGCGGTGTGGCACCGGCGGCGGTGACGGCAGCGGCGGAGGCGTCCGAGCGGACGAGTCCGGTGACGCGGTGGCCGGCGGCGACGAGCTCGTCGACGGTGGCGGAGCCGATCCAGCCGGAGGCTCCGGTGACGAATACGTGCATGGTGTGTCCTTCCAGGACGAGCAGCGGGGAACAGCCGAGATCGGCCGGCGACAGCCGATGTCACCGACTGACATCACCGTAGCACCCGATGTCATGCACTGTCATCAGTAGACTCTCCCCATGGCACGTTGGCAACCCGGCACCCGCGAGCGCCTGCAGAGCGTGTCCCTGCACCTCTTCGCGGAGCAGGGGTTCGAGCGCACCACCGTCGCTGAGATCGCCGCCGCTGCCGAGGTCACGGAGCGCACCTTCTTCCGGCACTTCGACGACAAGCGCGAGGTCCTGTTCGCCGGACAGGAGGACTTCGTCGCGATGTTCCTCGACCCGATCGTGGCCGCGCCGGACAGCACCCCCACGCTCGAGCTCGTCAGCCGGGCACTCGAGGGCACGGCAGCCCTCTTCACCGACGAGCGCCGTGCCTGGTCGCGGATGCGCCAGCCGATCATCGAGGCCGAACCGTCCCTCCGCGAGCGCGAACTCGGCAAGCTGGCGACGCTCACGGTCCGCATCGGCGAGGCACTCCAGGAGCGGGGCATCGGGGAACCCGGGGCCACGCTCGCAGCCGAGATGACCGTCACGGTGTTCCACCTGTCGTTCCAGCAGTGGATCGCACCGGGCGAGGACCGCTCCCTGCAGGCCCTCACCCGGGAACGCCTCGACGCCCTGACGGCCCTCGTGGCACCGTCGCCGAACGGACGTACAGGTCGATCTTGAGGTCGCTCTTGGGCTGACGGAGCATCCTGGCAGGTCAGGAACCCGACCCCTGACGAGGAGGCGACGTGTCGACGAGCACGCTCGCGCAAGCCACGACCGCCGGCACGACCGCAAGCACAGCGACACCCGCGCCCGCCGGCACGGCGACCAACACCGCAGCGACCGCAGCCGCCGGCCCCCTCGCGCACCGCGCCACCGCGCTCGACGGGCTCCGCACCGTCGCGATCCTCGTCGTCATGCTCTACCACCTGCACGTGGCCGGCTTCGAGGGCGGCTTCATCGGCGTCCAGGTCTTCTTCGTGCTCTCCGGCTTCCTCATCACGTCGCTGCTCCTCGGCGAACAGCGACGCACCGGCCGGATCCGCCTCGGCAGCTTCTGGCTGAAGCGCCTGCTCCGCCTGTACCCGGCCCTCCTGGTGATGGTCGCCGCGGGCATCGCGCTGTGGTCGTGGGTCGGCGACTACAAGGGCGCCTCGTTCTCCGCCGGCGAGGCCGCCCTCATCGCCCTGACCTACACCGGCAACCTCTTCCGCTCGTTCTGGGACACCACCCAGGGCGTCTTCGGGCACACGTGGAGCCTGTCGATGGAGGAGCAGTTCTACCTCGTCTGGCCACCCGTGCTGGTGCTGCTGTTCGCGGTCCGCGCCCACCGTCGAGCGCTCACCGTGGGTCTCGGCGTCGTGGTCGTCGGCGCGTCCGTCGCCTCGTGGGCGAGCTACCGCACCCCGGGTGGCGGAGCGACGCCGGACGTCTACTTCTCCCCCGTGCTCGGCCTGGTCCCGCTTGCGACGGGCTGCCTGCTCGCGCTGCTCCTCGACGACGAGCGGGTGCGGACGTGGGCGGCCGGGATCGCCGGGCACGTGGGCACCTGGGTCGGTCTCGGGCTCCTGGTGGCCGTGCAGGTCGCGATCGGCGACGACTGGGGCCAGCACGCCTGGACGTTCGGCCTGCTGCTCCCCGCCACCGGTGTCGTCTCCGCGCTGCTGATCGGCGGTCTGGTCTCCGTGCGGACGCCGGTGTCCGTGGCGCTCTCGTGGCGCCCGGTGGCCTGGTTCGGTCGCCGCGTCTCGTACGCCGCGTACCTCTGGCACCCACTGGTCATCGCCCTGCTCGGCACCGTGGTGTCCGGCATCGCCGGTGCGTCCGCCTGGATCTGGCTGCTCGGCACCGCGATCCTGGTCGCCGTCGGTGCGGCCTACGCCGTCGAGGTCCCGATCGAACGGCTCCGCCGCCGCTTCCGGGAGGCTCGGCGCCTGCTGGCAGCGGAGCGCGCAGCCGCGCAGGTGGCCGAGTGACCCAGGACGTGGCCGGGTCGTCCACGGACGTCCTGGTGGTGGGCGGCGGCCCGGTCGGGGTGTTCCTCGCGGCGCTGCTCGCGCAGTCGGGGCTCGACGTGCAGGTGTGGGAGCGGCGGGACACCACCCCGTGGGGCTCGCGGGCGATCGGCATCCACGCACCCTCCCTCGACGCCTTCGCCGCGATCGGCGCCGACGTGCCGGTCCTCGCCGAGGCCACGCTCGTGCGCCACGGCATCGCCCGGAGTCGCGGCCGGACCCTCGGCACGCTGTCGTTCGCGCGGGCGTCGGCCACGCACCCGTACGTCGCCACCCTCGACCAGCACCGGACCGAGGGCATCCTGCGGGACCGGCTCGCGGCCTGGTCGCCGGACGCCCTCCGGACGGGCACGAGCGTCACCGCGCTGCACCGCCACCGGGACCACGTCGACGTCGAGGGCACCGGCCCCGACGGCGCACCGATCGCCCTGCGCGCGGGGTTCGTCGTCGGTGCCGACGGCGCCCGCAGCACCGTGCGGGACCTGCTCGGGATCGACACCGTCGGCCGCGACTACCCCGACCGCTACGTGATGGGCGACTTCGCCGACCCCGAGCCCGTGTCCGCCCGCTCGACGGGGCTGGTCGACGTCGGACCCGATGGCGTCGTGGAGTCGTTCCCGCTGCCCGACGGCCGCCGTCGCTACGTCGCGCTTGTCGGGCGTGGGACCCCGGCGGACGACGAGGTGGACGCGGGCACGCTCGCCCGGACCGTCCGCGAGCGCACGGGAGCCGCGGTCGACCCCGACACCTGCTCGATGCTCAGCGGCTTCCGGGTCCGTCGCCGCGAGGCGCTCCGCGTGGGGATCGGCCGCGTCGTCCTCATCGGCGACGCCGCGCACGAGATCAGCCCGATCGGCGGGCAGGGCATGAACCTCGGCTGGCTCGACGCCGCCGACCTCGCTCCCCTGCTGACGGCCGGTGTCCGCACGGGCAGCGCCGGCCCGTGGCCCGGCTACGCCCGCCGCCGACAGGCGGTCGCCCGGCGGGCCGCGCGTCAGGCCGAGGCCAACATGGCCGTCGGTAGCCGTGCCGTGGGGCCGGCCGTGCTGGCTCGTGAGGCGCTGTTGCGGACGGCCTTGGGCCTCCCGACCGCCGACCTGCTGGCGCGCCTGTACGCGATGCGGTGGGCCTGAAGCCCCTCAGGCGACGAGCCGCGCCCCCGCGAGTCCCAGCTCGACGACGAGCACCAGCGACGACACGATGACCAGCCGGAACAGCACGCGGGTCGGTGGCCCGGTGAGCACGAGACGGACGCCGACGACGGCGAGCACGACGACCACGACCGTGCCGGTGACCGCGAGCACGACGCCGAGGCCACGCACCGGGTCGTCCCCGCCGAGCTGACCGACGAGGACGAGTCCGGCGGCGACCACGAGCGACGCGAACGCGACCACGCCCGCGGCGTGCAGACCGAGCCGGTGCGGGAAGCCGCGCACACCCGTCGCCTCGTCGTCGACCAGGTCGGGCAGGACGTTCGTGCAGTGGATCGCGACGCCGAACACCGCGCCGGTCGCGATCGCCCACGCGGCGGGGAGCTGCGCGTCGGCACCGGCGGACACGGCGACCACCGGCAGCAGCCCGAACGCGACGACGAACGGTGCCACGGACCAGACCGAGCGCTTCAGGCCGGCGTCGTATGCCCACCCGGCGGCCACCAGCACCAGGTGCGCGACGGCGGCGACCGGTCCGAGGAACAGGGAGAGGACGACGGCGATGCCGGCGGTGACGACGGCGGCGTCCCGGACCGTCTCCTTGCGGATGAGACCGCGGGCGACCGGCTTGTCCGAGCGGCCGACGGCCCGGTCGCGGTCGGCGTCGATCCAGTCGTTCGCCAGGCCGATCGACAGCTGCCCGGCGACCACCGTCAGCGCGACCAGCACCACGAGCCACACCGGGTGGCCGACCGCGGCGGCGATGACCGCGGCGAGCACCGTGACCGTGACCGTGGGCCCGGGGTGCGACGAGGCGAAGAGCAGGCGCGCCGGTGACGTCATCGGGCCAGCCTACGGACGAGGTGTTGACATCGCTGGCTAATGGTCGTAGCTTTTGGCTACAACCATTAGCCAGGAGGCCGACATGCTCGAACACATCACCACCGACGACGGGACCATCGCGGTGGACGTCACCGGTGCCGGCCCGCTCGTGGTCCTCGCGCACGGCATGGGCGACAGCCGCCACGCGTACCGGTTCGTCGTCCCGCAGCTCGTCGCCGCCGGCTACCGGGTCGCGAACGTCGACATCCGCGGCTGCGGCGACTCGAGCGCCACGTGGCCGTCGTACCAGCGCACGGACATCGCCCGCGACCTCGTCGCCGTCGTCCGTCACCTGGGAGGGCCGGCCGTCGTCGTCGGGCAGTCCATCAGCGGCGGTGCCGCCACCATCGCCGCGGCGACCGCTCCCGACGTGGTCGTCGGCATCGTCGAGCTCGCCCCGTTCACCCGGAAGCAGGGCGTCGACCTCGTCGGGCTCCTGCGCAACAAGCACCACCGCGCCGGCACCCTGCAGCTCGCGAAGGTCATGACGACCGGCAGCCTGGCCGGCTGGATGGCCTACCTCGACGTCGCCGTCCCGACGAAGCCCGTCGACTGGACCCAGGAGCGCGCCCGCATCGAGACCACCCTGCAGCAGCCGGAGCGCATGGCCGCACTCCGCGCCATGACCAAGACCTCCCCCGCCGACGCCGGCGCCCACCTCGCCGACGTGCGCTGCCCCGTGCTCGTCGTCGAGGGCAGTGCCGACCCCGACTGGGCGGACCCGCGCGCCGAGGGACTCCGGGTCATCGGCGACCTGGCCGAGGGCCTCGGCGAACTGGCGGTCATCGACGGCGCCGGGCACTACCCCCACACCGAGACGCCCGACCAGGTGGTGGCCCTGCTGCTGCCGTTCCTCCGCCGGACCGTGGGTGCCGGCGCCGCGGACACCACGGGCACCAGGGGTCCCCGTGCCTAGGGCCGGCCTCGACCCGGCGACCGTCACCGACGCCGCCGCGACGCTCGCCGACGAGATCGGTCTCGCGCAGCTCAGCATGAGCGTCGTCGCCGAACGCCTCGGCGTGCGGTCCCCCTCGCTCTACAAGCACGTCGACGGGCTGCCCGACCTGACCCGCCGGGTCGCGGTCCTCGCGGCGAACGAGCTCGGCGACGAACTCCGCGAGGCCATGCAGGGACTCGCGGGCGTGGACGCCCTCGGGGCAGCCGCGCAGACCGTCCGACGGTACGTGCAGCGGCACCCGGGCCGGTACGCCGCGACCGTCGGCACACGTCCGACCGGACCCGAGGACCCGCTGGCCACCGCGCTCGAGCGCAGCCTCGCGTCCTTCGCGGCCGCCCTCCGCGGGTACCGCCTCGACCCGGCCGACGAGGTGCACGCGATCCGCATGCTCCGGAGCGTGCTGCACGGGTTCGCCACGATCGAGGCCTCGGACGGCTTCCGCATGGGCACTGACGTCGACACGAGCTTCGCGTGGATGATCAACTTCGTCGACCGGGGACTGCGCGCGTCCACGGAGCGCTGAACTGCGCCCCCGAGCCCCCTGGTGCGAGGTTGCACACCCGGTGCGCGCGCAGGGGTCCGCACGGCGTGGTCATGCTCGCACCAGCCGGACGGTCGCGCACGGTGCGGGACGGCCGGCGGTGCACGAGCAGCGGGCGGCGCGACGTCCTCCGTCACACCGCCCGCCGTCACAGCGCACGCCTCAGCCGCGCGACCGTCCCCGACGGAGCCGCCGCGTCAGCAGCAGCCCTCCGGCAGCCAGCAGCGCCGCGGCGAGCAGCCCCATCGGCACCAGGTCCGCGCCGGTGAACGCGAGCGCCCCACCCGGACGCTCGGCCCCCGTCCCGGACCCGGCCCCTGCCGGACCGGAACCGGCGCCGTCAGCGGCACCACCGCCTCCAGGGCCGGGCGCCCCCGCACCCGAGGTGGGTCCGGCACCGGGAGTCCCGCTCGCCGGGGCCGTCGGAGCGGGACCAGCCGCCGTCACCGTGAAGGCGGCGCGGGCCACGACGGCACCGTCCACCGACGCCGTCACCCCCACCCGCCCGGAGGCCGTGGTCGCCACCGGCAGGTCGGCCGAGAACGCGCCGTCCGCGTCGGACCGCACGGTCACGCCACCGACGTCGGGCTGCGTCGCGAGCACCACGTCGCTCGAGGCGGGGAACCCGCTGCCCGTGACGGTCTGCGTCGCGCCGGCCTCGACCCGCGGGTCGGCGACCTGCAGCGTCGGGGTCACCGCGGCCGCGGTGGAGAACCGCACGACCGTGCGCTTCGTCACGGACCGCTCGGCGACCGGCACCGTCAGGGTGCGCGCGTCGGCGTCGTAGGTCCAGCCGGTCTGCGGGACAGCCCGGCCGTCGACGGTGACCGTGGTCGGACGATCGGTGTCGGTGAAGGTCGCGGTCCAGCTGCGGTCCCGCACCTGACCGGCGAACGACCCGTCGGCCGGCGCGATGGCGAGCTGGCCACCGGCGTGCTGCTGTGTGTACCGCACCGCGGTGGAGGCACTGCCCGCCGCCGCCCGGCTCGTCGCGTCCGCCGTCGTGGTGGTGTCCGCGGCCGCGCTCGCACCGGTCCCGCCGGTCGCGGTGTCCTCGCCGGCGTCCTCGTGCAGCGCGAAGGCGCCGTTCGCCCCGGTCGCGACCCGGAGGGTCACGGCGTCGAGCGGTCCGGAGCCGTCGTTCGCGACGTGGTGGGAGCGGGTCGGGACGATCCCGCCGCTCTTCACGAACACCGGCATCGCGTCGAGTCCGGTCGTCACCTGCGCGGTCGTGCCGCCCTGGTGGGTCTCCCCCGTGAACCAGTCGGTCCAGGAGCTGCCGGCCGGGAACCACACCGAACGGGTGGCCTTCCCCGAGGAGTCGTTCGCGGTCGTGACCGGGGCGACGAGGACGTCCGGCCCGTACAGGTACTCAGAGCCGGCCATGGCGTACGACTGCTGTGCCTCGGGGTACTGCAGGTAGAGCGGCTGCAGGATCGGGGTGCCGGTCGCGGTCGCCTGGGCGGCGAGCGTGTACGTCAGCGGGAGCAGGTCCTCACGGAGGTCGAGGAACTGCTTCGCGGAGGCGTTCGCCGCAGCCGGGTACTGCCACGGGAGCCGGTCGCTGTGGTTGCTGTGCAGGCGGTCGATCGGCTGGAAGGTCCCGAGCTGCACCCAGCGGGCGTAGAGGTCCTCGGGCAGCTGGGTCGTCCCCGGCTCGGCGCCGGTGATCCCGTACTGGGCACCGTTGTGGCCGCCGATGTCGTGGCTGATCGACGCGAGGCCGGTCGCCGCTGACTCACCGGGTGTGTAGCCGACCTCGGCGAGCAGCATGTCCCACGACGACGTGGTGTCGCCGGTGAAGTGCACGGTGGTGCGCTTGTCCGCCCAGGGGCCGGTCGGCACGGGCTGCGGGTTGCCGTAGCCGCCCGCGGTCAGCGACCCGTACGCCCGCGAGAACGCGAGTCCGCGGCCACCGAGGGCCTCGTTGGTGGCCTTCGCGTACTGCTGGTTGATGAAGGCGTCGGGGGTGACGCCGTTGGCCGAGTACTTCGAGACCTCACTGCAGCACCAGTCGAGCCACCACATGTCGACGCCCTTCGGCTGCATCGCCGTGTGCAGGTCGAAGTAGGCCTTGAGCTGGTCGGGGTCGGACCAGTCGAACAGCCAGCGGTCGCCGTCGCCCTTGGTCAGCTTGCCCTTCGCCGTGGCCTGCGCCTGGGCGAACCGGGGGTCACTGCCCGAGATCGACGGGTGGATGTTGAGCGTGTTGTGGATGCCCTCGGCGTGCCAGTCGGCGAGCAGGCTCGTCATGTCCGGGATCCGGGCCGGGTCGACCGACCAGCCGTCCCACTTGCTGTCGCCCTCGTTCGTCGGGCTGCCGACCTTGTAGTCCGTGTCGATCGCCATCACGTCGACGGGGACCTGCTCGTCCTTGAACTGCTTCGCGATCGCGAGGTAGTCCGCCTGCGAGCGGTCGTAGTACTCGGAGTACCAGACGCCGTACGCCCAGCGGGGCAGCAGCTTCGTCGGGCCGGTCAGCACGGCGAGCTCCTGCAGGGCGTGGCGGTAGCCCGTGCCGTAGCCGAAGACGTAGCCGTCCTGGTACTGCTTCCCGCCGTGGTCGCCCGCGGGCGTGACGGTGTCCGTCGCCTGGTCGTACCCGGCCGACGCGCTGTCGTCCAGGAGCGACCACCCGTCCTGGTAGAGCAGGCCCGGGTTCGTCTTCACCGACCCGTTGGCGGTGTCGAGGTCGCGACGGTAGCCACCGAGCGGGGCGTGCGCGGCGAGGACCGGCGACGCGGGGTCGACCGCGGCGACGGTGTCGAAGTTGACGTTGCAGTTCGCCGCGACGGTCGGGCAGCCGAGCACGACGTCGTTCGCGCCGGCTGCGAGGTGCACCGGCACCTGCACGGTGTTCCAGTAGTCCCAGCCACTCGTCGGCGGCAGGGTCGCCGTCGTCGTGGCCTGTCCGGCCGGGGCCGCGGTCAGGGTCGGTGTGGCGGTGCCGCCGTTGGCGTAGCGGACCTGCAGCGTGTAGTCGCCGGCGGCCGGCACGCCGGTGACGTGGGTGGTCATCGCGGCGCCCGCACGCTCGAACCCGGCGACGAAGCCGTCACCGGCGAAGCCGTTGTGGTTCGTCGCCGCGGTGGCGGGGGCGGTGAGCGTGGCGTCCTCGGCCTGGCAGACCGCGCCGAACGCGCAGTCCTGCCCGGCGACGGTCGTGGTCGGAGCCGGGTACGCGGCACCCGTCGTCACGAGGGCGAGGCTGTCGACGTTGACCTGGCCGGAGTCACCCGCGGCGCGCTCGATGCGCACCGTGTGGGTCCCGGCGGGCAGGTCGACCGCCGTGGCGGCCGTGGTCCTCCAGTCGTCCCAGTCCGCACCGGGAGCCAGGCTGATCGTCCTCGGGGCACCGCCGTCCACCGTGACGCTCAGCGTGCGGGTGGCGACCTTGCCGTCGCCGCCCTGCGAGTTCGCGTAGCGGAGGGCCAGGTCGTACGAACCGGCCGTCGCAGCGGTCGTCGTGAAGGTCATGGCGTTGCCGACCGACTCGAAGCCCGCGGCGAACCCGGCACCGGTGAAGCCGGCGTGGTCCGTCGCGAGCGACAGCCCCGTGAGCCCGAGCGTCTCGGCCTCGCACAGCGACCCGATCGCGCAGGACGGGGTCGGCGTGGACACCCACGGCGTCCCGGCGACCCGCTGCCCGGACGGCAGGGTCAGGGTGGTCTGCAGGGTGTCCTGGGTGAACGCCCCCGACCCCTCCTTGTACCGGACGGTCATCGACCCGGTGTCCAGCGTCAGCCAGCCGTCCCGCTCGGTCTTCGTGAACGTGGTCGGCGTGAAGTCGTCGCGGCCGATGACGTTGAAGGTGCTGCCGTCGGTGAACCGGCTGTCCCCGGCGTACTCGGTGCGGATCAGCGTCGGGGAGAGCACCTCGAAGCGGGCCTGGCCGGACTGGACGGTGCGAGCGGCGGCGGTGTCGGCCGTGGCCGGGAGCGCGGCGAGGCCGAGCAGGCCCAGCACGGTCGTGCCCACGACGGCAGCGGCGACGGCGCGCTGCCGCCCCCGGGATCGGACGGAGAAGGGACGCAACAGGGAACTCCTCGTGGACGACGTCGTCCATCGGGCCGGGGTCGGCCGGGTGTGCGGAGTGTCCTGATCGACGCTCCGTTTACAACGCTGTAAACCCTAGGACCCTTTCCGCTTCCCGGGAAGGGCCCATGCGTCCTCGATGAGCCCGATGCGCCCTCCGGACGAACAGACGTCCCGCCGACGGAGCGATCACTCCACGCGGACGACGAACCCGACCAGCACGTCCGGCTGGGCGGGACGGTCCCAGAGGGAGGTCACCGCCTGCACCACCGCGGTCCCGGGGACGGGAACGAGGCCGGGGTCCGCCGGGTCATCCGACGCGACGAAGGCGACCGTGACCTGCTCGATGCCGGACACCCGGCCCTGCACCCGGTGCCAGGACGGGTCCTCCGGCGCTCGGGTCGCGTCCGCGTAGGTGTCGCGGGTCCACGGGATCGCCCGGTCGACGAACAGCCGCGACAACCAGGACGCGTCCATGTTCACGGTGTCCCAGTCGACCTGCTCGCCGAGCGACACCTCGAAGTGGTCCTCGTCGACCTGCCAGGAGTCGAGCCACACGTCGACGCCGTCACCGCCCATGCCCCGATCCTACGGAGACGCTCGACGACGAGACGATCGGGGCTCACCGGCGGACGATCGCAGGCGCTCGCCGGCGGTACGATCGGCACCGCGGGAACGGAGTGACGATGACGGACATGGACCCTCGGCCCCGAGCCGGACGACGGCCTCGGCACGACGTCGAGTCGCTCGTGGACGCCCTGGCCGCGCGGATGGACGGCGACACTGCGTCGGTGCGGGCCGCCGTGCTCAGCGTCCTGCACAGCCGCGAACAGCAGCACCTCGCCGAGATGGAGCTCCGTCGCGGCATCTTCGACCTCGCCGACCTCGGGGTCTCCCAGCGGGACATCGCCCGGCTCGCCGGCATCTCGCAGCCCGAGGTCTCCCGCCGCCTGACCCGGCGAGCGCTCACGGCGTCGCGGCCGTCCCCGCGCGAGGTCATCTCCCAGCGCCAGGCCGGCCTGATCGACTCCGACACGATGGTGCGCGAGCTCTCGACGATGGCGATGACCCACCGGACACCGGCGCGTGACTCCGGCTACGACAGCGCCGCGGCCCAGACCGGCACCGCGAAGGAGCTCGCCGCCGCGTTCCAGGACGGCCTGATCAGCGAGGGCGAGTACGAGACGGTCCGCCGGGCGATCGCCGGGCGCCAGGGCCGGGTCCGCCGCCCGTGACCGACGCCGACACGAACGACCGTCCGCTCCGCGACCGCACCGCCGACCAGCTCGCCGCGTTCCTGCGGCAGGCCTGTCTCGACGACCCCTGGTCGGACGACCCCGCGGCGAGCAGCCGACTGCGGTACGCCCCGGACGGCTTCCTCTACACGGCCGAGCGCCTGCGCCTGCACGAGGAGCTGCTCGCCGCGCACGCCGACCGGACGCCGACCCCGAGCGATGACGGCACCCTGGCGGTCGTCGTCACCGCCGGTCCGCCCGGCGCCGGCAAGTCGACGGCCCTGGCGCGGATGCCGGAGCTCGACGCCTACCGCCACGTCGACGCCGACGACTTCAAGGACGCCCTGCTCGAACGCGCCGCGGCGGACGGGCTGCTCGACGGGTGGACCGGCCAGGTGCTCGTCGACGGCCGCCCTGTGCAGCCACGTGAGCTGGCGGGCTTCGTGCACGCCGAGTCGACGGCCGTCGCGGACACCCTGCGCCGCCGGTCCCTGCGCGACGGTGAGAACGTCGTCGTGCACGGCACCCTGTCGAGCGTCGACTACCTCGACGACCTGTTGTCCGAGCTCGACGACGCCGGCTACGACCGCCTGAAGATCGTCGACGTGGAGGTCCCCTTCGACGCCGCGCTCGAACAGGCCACCGAGCGCTGGTGGCAGGTACGCGACCTCGGGTCCGACCCCCTCGGCGGGCGCTTCGTGCCGGAGTCCGCGATCCGCCGGTACTACCCGGACGGCTCGGGATCGCTCTGCCGGTCGAACGCGTCCGAGCTCGAGCGCCGCGCCTCGGACCTCGGCTGGCACGTCACGGTCGAGCGGATCGGCTGACCGGCGGAGCGGCTGACCGCCGGAGCGAATGACGGCCAGGCTGCCTGACCGCCGGACCGGCCCGCCGCTGCGACGGAGGCACCCCCGAACTGGGGCGAACCTGTCCCGGACCGTCCGCCTACGGTGAAGGCCGCGCGGGCACCCGCGCCCCGACGAGAGGTCCGATCGTGACCAGCAACGCAGCATCTCCCCGCACCACCGCAGGCTCGACCTGGACGCAGCGCGGCGCACTGCTCTTCGGTGTCGTCTTCCTCATCGTCGGCATCGCCGGGTTCATCCCGGGCCTGACCATGGACATGGGCACGATGTCCTTCGCCGGCCACGGGTCGATGGCCCTGCTGCTCGGCCTGTTCCAGGTGTCGATCCTGCACAACATCGTGCACCTGCTCTTCGGCATCGTCGGGCTCGTCGCGTCCCGCACCGCCAGCGGCTCGCGCCTCTACCTGCTCGTCGGCGGCATCGTCTACGCCGTGCTGTTCGTCTTCGGCCTGTTCACCGCCGGCATGACGAGCGGCGCGAACTTCGTGCCGCTGAACAGCGCCGACAACGTGCTGCACGCGTTCCTCGCCGTCGCGATGATCGTCCTCGGCATCGTCCTGCCCCGTCTCGGGACGACCCGCACCCGCTGACCCCGAGCAGCGAACGGAAGGGCACGTCGATCCGTCGACGTGCCCTTCCGCGTTCCCGTCGGCCCGGCGTCCGGAGTCCGGCGTCCGCCGTCCGCCACTTCAGCGCCCGCGAACGGTCACGACACCCCGTCGGCGGTTCGGCGAGCGGGCGCTGACCGTCGGATCCGGGGCCGCCGGCCGACGACCAGCGACCGCTCGGCGAAGGTGAGCGGGGTGTCGTGACCGTTGGGCGCGCGGGGTGGAGGCTCCGGCCGGCGCCCCCTGCCGTCAAGCGCCGCGTGCGCCGTCCCGGGCCTCGTGCGGAACCGTGACAGGACGCTCGTCCGCCCCGTCGGGGACGGCCGCGCGGCGCCGCCGCCCGAACACCCCCGACGCCAGCGCGATCCCCACCAGGATCACGATGCCCCCGACCGGCTCGTTCCACCGCACCCGCTCCCCCAGCACGAGCACGCCGAGCACCACCCCGACCACCGGCGTCAGGTACGTCACCGTGGACGCGCGCGCAGCGCCCCAGGCCTGCACGAGTCCGGTGTTCCACATGTAGGCCAGCCCCGTGCCGAGGCAACCGAGTGCGAGCATCGCAGCCACGATCCTCCAGTCCAGGTGCATCGCGCCGGTCGCCGTGACGGGCGCGACCACGAGCAGCAGCGCCGCGCCCAGCGTCAGCTGGACCGTCGTCAGGGTGATCGCGTCGTACCCACTGCCGGCGACGAACCGGCGCATGTAGGCCAGGCCGAACCCGTAGCAGGCGGTCATGCCGAGCAGCGCGAGCTGGCCGGGCACCGTGGCGAGCACGGCCGGGTCACCGATGAGGCCCCACGGCCCGACGAGGACCAGCACCCCGAGGATCCCCACCAGCACGCCGACGAGCTGCCGACCGCGCAGCCGTTCGGCCGGCAGCAGCAGGGGCAGCGCGAGCAGCACCATGATCGGCGTCGTCGCGTTGTAGATGCTCGCCAGGCCGCTCGGCACGCTCTGCTCCGCCCACGCCACCAGGCTCGACGGCACCGCGTTCAGGAACACCGCGAGCACGAGCAGGTGCCCCCACAGCGCCAGCGACCGCGGCCACTTCCGCCGCGTCACGACCATGATCACCAGGAGCGTCAGCGCCCCGAGCAGCACGCGTCCGAGCGCGACCTGCTGCGGCGACAGGCCCTCGAGCCCGATCTTCATGAAGAGGAAGCTCGAGCCCCAGGTGAGTGCGACCAGGACGAACAGGAAGGCGTTCATGCCGCTAGTGTCGAGCCACTGCTCGGCATGAGGCAAACGCATCCGCCTCATGCTCCCATGAGGGAGACGCATGAACATCACCATCGCCCAGCTCCGCGCCCTGGTCGGGACCGTCGACTCCGGCTCGTTCACCGCCGCCGCCGCCGCCCTCGGCGTCGGGCAGTCGGCCGTCTCGCACGCCGTCGCAGGCCTGGAGCGCGAGGTGGGCGGTGCCGTCCTCCGCCGGGGCGGTCCCACCGCACCCACCCCGCTGGGTGAACGCCTGCTCGGTCACGCCCGCAGCGTGCTCGCCTCCGTCGACGCCCTGGAGGCTGTGGTCCGGCCCGGCACAGCGCGCGGCACCGTGCGCCTCGCCGCCGTCCCCACGGTCTGCCAGGGCCTGCTGCCGCGGCTCCGCGAGCTGTGGGCGGTGACCCTGCCGGACGTCGACGTCCAGGTCTACGAGGGGGACGACGACGAGATGCCCGAGTGGCTCGAGGCCGGCACGGTCGACGCAGCCGTCCTCGTCGACCCAACTGTGGTGCCGGACGGCGGAGTCGTCGTGGCGACCGACGAGATGGCGGCCGTGGTGCGCCGGGACCACCCCCTCGCCGACGCGACCGCGCTGACGCTCGACGACCTGCACGAGGACGGACTCGTCGCGGGCGGCGGCGGGTGCGAGTACCAGATCCAACGGATGCACGAGATCGCCGGGCAGCCCTTCCGCTACGCCCACCGGGTGCGGGAGATGAGCACGATGTTCGGGATGATCCAACGGGGCGAGGGCGTCTCGATCGTGCCGACGCTCGGCCGCGTGATGCTGCCGGCGGACCTCGTCATGGTGCCGACCCTCCCCCGGCTCGAGCGGACGCTGGTGTTGAGCGGGCCGTCCTCGCGGGCGTGGCACCCGTTGGCGCGGGCGCTCGTCGACGCGGTCTGACCGTCCGCAAGGCCGACGGGTTGGATGGGGTGATGCCCGAGACCTACGTCAAGACCTTCACCGACCCGAACGAGGCCGCCGCCGAGGCCGCGGGGCTCGAGTGGCTCGCCGAGGCCGAGGACGCGGGGGGCACCCGCATCGCCCGGGTGCTCGGTCGTCCGCGACCGACGGTGCTCGAGCTCGAGTTCGTCTCCGACACCGCACCGACAGCGGCCCAGGCGGAACGGTTCGGCCGGTCGCTGGCCCACACCCACGCCGCCGGCGCCGCGCACTGGGGAGCGCCGTCACCCGGGTTCCCGGCGAACGGGCCGATGCGGATGGGGCGCTCCCGCACGCCGTTCGTGCCCGCGTCCGAGGCTCCGGAGACCTGGGGCGAGTTCTTCGCGGAGTACCGGATCCGCGACTACGTGTCGCGCATCGTCGACGCCGGCGGGTACGACGGGTCCGAGGCCGCCGTGTTCGAGCGTGTGTGCGCCCGGCTCGAGGACGGTTCGCTCGGCTCCCCGCAGCCGGCGCTCGTCGGGGACGGCCCCGCGCGGCTGCACGGCGACCTCTGGGCGGGGAACGTGCTCTGGCCGCGGGACAGCTCCGAGCCGACGGGCGCCGTGCTCATCGACGCGAACCCGCACGGTGGCCACGCGGAGACCGACCTCGCGCTGCTGGCACTGTTCGGGCTCCCCCGACTCGAGACGGTCGTCGCTGCCTACGACGCCGAGTCCCGCCTGGCGCCCGGGTGGCAGGAGCGCGTCGAGCTGCACCAGCTCGCGCCGCTGCTGCTGCACGTGGTGCTGTTCGGCGGCTCGTACACCGACGCCGCGCTCCGGGCGGCTCGGCGCTACGCCTGAGCTGCCCGGGACCAGCCGTCCGCGCTCGCACCGTGCGGGTTCTCCCGCGCCGTGCGAGGTCCTGCACCCCGTGCGGCCACAGGAGCTCGCACGGGGTGCGCAAGCTCGCACCAAGTGCTCCAGGAGCGTGAGTACCGTGGCGATCCCGAGACACGGACCGTACGTCCGCCGCTCACCATCTGCGAAGGAGCAGCGCATGACCGACAGCAACGCATCCGACACCCACGCGCACGACAGCACGCCGGACCCCGAGGGCACCGAGAAGCCCGGCGGTCTCGGCGAGGACGGCACCATCCCCGACCACCCCGAGGGCGTCGCAGCCGGCTTCACCGAGGACGGCTCGCACTTCAACCAGGAAGAGGACGAGGGCGCCGAGTAGCCCGCTGTCGCTGCACCACCGGAACCGGTCCGAACCGCGCACGTCCGCGGTTCGGACCGGTTCCTGCTGTGCGGCGCCGAACGGCACCAGGCACGGCCGACCCGCCGGCGCCGAACGGCACCAGCAACGCCCGACCCGTCCGCGCCGAACGCCACCAGCCACGACGCGCCACCGCCCACCCGACGGTGTTGCGCCCGCGGTATACCAGCCCGTAGCATCGGCTCACCGCACCACCCCCACAGGGCCCGACTGCCACCCACCGGTCTGCCCGCGGCGAGCGCTCCACCGTTGCAGCCTCCGTCGTCCGCTGCTGGCACCCGCTCCACATGGACACGCTCGTGAACCCCTCTCCCTTCGGTCTGTACGACCCTGCCCGCGAATCCTCCGCCTGTGGCGTCGGCTTCATCACCCGTCTCGACGGGACCCCGAGCCACGACGTCATCCGCAAGGGCGACGAGGCGCTCTGTGCGATCCCGCACCGCGGTGGCAAGTCCTCCGAGGGCGTCGGCGACGGCGCGGGCGTGAGCATCGACCTGTCGGTGGAGTTCTTCAGCGCGCTCACCGGCGAGCCGCTCCGCGCCGGCCACTTCGGCGTCGCGAACTGCTTCGTCCCGACCGACCCGACCGAGCGCGCCGCGGCGGAACGCACCGTCGCGGACGCCGTCACCACCGAGGGCTTCGAGCTCCTCCTGGTCCGCGACGTCCCCGTCGACCACACGGTGGCGCGCCCCGAGGCCGAGCAGTACCAGCTCCCGATCGTGCAGTGGGTCTTCCGCGCCCCCGAGGCCTGGTCCCGCGCCGAGGTCGACGCCGCCGCGAACCGGGCGCTGCTCGCCATCGAGGCCGTCTCCTACGGTCAGGCAGCCGAGCAGCACCTGGAGCACGCCGCCCTGTCGCCGCTGTCGCTGAGCGCGCGCACGCAGGTCCTCAAGGGCCGCCTGAAC
Organism: Curtobacterium sp. VKM Ac-1395; assembly: GCF_015350975.1. Taxonomy (GTDB): domain Bacteria; phylum Actinomycetota; class Actinomycetes; order Actinomycetales; family Microbacteriaceae; genus Curtobacterium. The sequence continues at coordinate 202,437 of NZ_JADKRX010000004.1, read as the reverse complement.
TCCGGCGAGGTCATCGGGTACTTCACGGACCTCCGTGACCCCCGGCACTCGGTCCACACGCTGTACTTCCACACCCGCTTCTCGACGAACACCGAGCCGCACCCGACGATGGCGCAGCCGTTCCGCCTGATGGCGCACAACGGCGAGCTGAACACCGACCGGAAGAACCGGCTGTCCGACGAGGCGCTGGCGCGTGCCCGCACCCGCAGCATCGTGCGCCCGCCCGGCCAGTCCGACTCGAGCCGCCTCGACCAGACGCTGCAGAGCCGCGTGTTCGACGACGGGCTCGAGATCGTCGAGGCCGTGGTCACCCTCATGCCGCCGGCGTGGGAGAACGACCGCACCCTGACGCCCGACGTCCGCGCGATGCTCGAGTACTTCTCGCTGTACGAGGAGAAGAACGACGGACCCGCCGCGGTGATCTTCAGCGACGGCGACGTCGTGGGCGCCCGGCTCGACCGCCTCGGGCTGCGGCCGCTGCGCACGGTGCAGACGTCCGAGTACCTCATGGTGTCGTCGGAGTCCGGCCAGGTGACGTTCCCCGACGACGAGGTCGTGCACCGCGGCCGGATCGAGGCCGGCGGCATGCTCGTCGTCGACCACCGCACCGGTTCGCTGATGCGCACCGGCGAGGTCCTGTCGATGCTCGCTGCCCGCCGCGACTACGAGACCCTCCTCGACGCGGCCCGGGTGAACCTCGACGACCTGCCCGCGCCGGACTACGACCGCACCACGAACACCCTCGGCTATGACGGCGACCTGTCGCTCCAGGGCCGCTACGTGGCGTACTCGCTGAACCAGGAGAGCTTCCGGTTCATGCTCGACCCGATGCTGCAGAACGGCTCGGAGCGGATCTCGGCGATGGGCTACGGCAACGCCATCAACGCGCTCAGCGACACCGAGGGCGGCATGGCGAAGTACTTCTCGCAGCGCTTCGCCCAGGTCACGAACCCGCCGCTGGACTCGATCCGCGAGGCCGACGGCATGAGCATGCGCGTGACCCTCGGCAGCAAGCCGGACGGCACCGGCAGCGCCACCGACCCGGGCCACGGCACCGGCGCGACGACCCGGCAACTCGTCGTGGAGTCGCCGATCCTCGGTCACCTCGACATGGTCCGACTGCGCGACCAGGACGTCGTGCCGCTCGAGCGCTTCGACATGCTCTACACCCCCGTCCGCGACGACGAGCAGGCCAACGCCGACGCCATGCGCGCCGCCGTGCTGCAGCTCGCCGAGGACGTCGTCCGCTTCGCCGAGCGCACCGGCGGCATCGCGGTCGTCACGGACCGCGAGGTGTCCTCCACCCGCGCGCCCCTGCCCGTGATCCTCGCGGTCGCGGCCGTGAACCAGCGCCTCATCGAGACCGGGCTGCGGCTGCGGGTCTCCGTGGTCGCGGAGTCCGGGCAGCTGCCGTCGTCGCACCACGTGGCGACGGCCCTCGGCTTCGGTGCCGCGGCGGTCTACAGCCTGAGCGCGCGCCTGCGTGCCGAGGAGAAGTACCCTGCAGCCCCCGCGCCGGCCGGCGAGCTGACCGCGACGGACCTCGCACTGAAGCAGTTCCGGAAGGCCGCGGAGAAGGCCCTCGCGAAGACGATGGGCCGCGTCGGCCTGTGCACCGCCGAGAGCTACATCGGCGGCGAGTTCTTCGAGCCGAACTACCTCGACACCCGTGACGACCTGTTCGCCCGCGTCTTCCCGCACATGCAGGCCCCGGTCGGCGGCGTCGGCTTCACCCGCATCGCGCAGGCGGCGACCGACTGGCACGAGCGCGCCGTCGCCGTGCAGGGCGACGCCCAGGTGCCGCTGCTCGGCCTGTTCAAGGAGCGCTCGGACGGTGCCGGGCACTCGTTCGGCGTGGCGTCCGTCCGCGGCTTCGGCGGCATGACCGAGGAGCGCCCGTCCTTCGAGCGCGCCGGTGACTCTGAGGCCCTCCGCCTGCTGACGCTCGGCCAGCTCGACGACGCCTTCGGCATCACCGACGCGGCGTACCGGAACACCGGCTACGACCGGCTCAGCACGGCCGAGATCGACGCCTTCCGCATCACCCCCGGCTACCGCACGTTCCTGCAGACCACGCACGAGGAGCGCTCCCGTCGCCCCTCCGCGCTCCGCGACGTGCTCGCCCTCCCCGCGGACGTCACCGGCATCGACGACGCCGAGGACTTCGCGCGTGAGCTCGGCCGGTTCTCGCTGACCGGCAACAGCAGCGTCACGGTGCGCGGCCTGCTCGGCTCGCGTCCGTCTGCTGACGACAGCCGGTCGGGAGGCCCGGCCCGGTTCCGCCTGGAGCTCACGTCGACGGCGTCGCTGGGTGCACTGCGCCACCAGGCCCTCGCGGACGGGCTCGGCCTGCTCTTCCCCGGCCAGGTGGACGTCGACTCCGTCGACGCCGACCAGGTGACGCTCCGCGCCACCGGCTCCGCCGTGGACCTGCTCGGGCTGCTCGAGAGCGCCCCGGCCAGCGTCGAGCTCGACGAGGTGCAGCCGGCACACGAGGTCACCAGGACCCTGGCGTCCGGGGCGATGAGCCACGGCGCCCTCGTCGCGACCGCGCACGAGGCCGTCGCGCACGGCACGAACATGGTCGGCGGGATGTCGAACAGCGGCGAGGGCGGCGAGCACCACACCCGCTACGGCACCATCCGCGGCTCCCGCATCAAGCAGTTCGCCTCCGGCCGGTTCGGCATCTGGGCGGGCTACCTCGCCGACCCGATGCTCGAGGAGCTGGAGATCAAGATCGGCCAGGGCGCGAAGCCCGGCGAGGGCGGCCAGCTGCCCGCCGCGAAGGTCACGGTCGACATCGCCGCCGCACGTGGTGGCACCCCCGGCGTCGAGCTCATCTCGCCGCCGCCGCACCACGACACGTACTCGATCGAGGACCTCGCGCAGCTCATCCACGACTGCAAGGCCGCGCGCGTCCGGGTGATCGTGAAGCTGGTGTCCTCCGAGGGCATCGGCACGATCGCCGTGGGTGTCGCGAAGGCCGGCGCCGACGTCATCAACGTCGCCGGGAACACCGGCGGCACGGGGGCCGCGGCCGTCACGAGCCTGAAGTACGCCGGCCGCTCCGCGGAGATCGGCGTGGCCGAGGTGCACCAGGCCCTCGTCGCGAACGGGCTGCGCCAGAAGGTCGTCCTCCGCTGCTCGGGTGCGCACCAGACCGGCAGCGACGTCGTCACCTCGGCGCTGCTCGGCGGGGACTCGTTCGAGTTCGGCACCACCGCGCTGATGATGCTCGGCTGCGTGATGGCGAAGAACTGCAACGTGAAGTGCCCGGCGGGCCTGACCACGAACGCCGAGGCGTTCGAGGGCGACCCCCGCGCGCTCGCGCAGTACCTGCTGAACATCGCCCACGACGTCCGGCAGATCCTCGCCCGCCTCGGCCTGCGCTCCCTGCGCGAGGCCCGTGGCCGCACCGACCTGCTCCAGCTCCTCGACCACCCGGCCAGCGTCGGGCGGCTCGACGTCCGGGCGCTGCTCACGCAGGTGCCCGAGAAGGTCGTCACGGACCCGGAGTACCTGGAGAAGGACTACGCCACCGACGACGCGCTCATCGAGCGGGTCCGCGAGGCCCTGCTCGTCCGGCACGAGCACAGCGTGACGATCGACGGCGTGCTCCTCGGCAACGCGGACAAGTCCGTCGGCGGCCAGCTCGGCATCGACCTGGAGCGCGTCCTCAACCACGAGCTCGGGGCCGACGCCCTGCAGGGTGCCCCCGCGGTGTCGACCGACGACCGCGGACGTCGTCGGCTCGTCGACGGTGCCGTGACGATCCGCACGAGCGGCTCCGCCGGGCAGTCCTACGGCGTGTTCAACAACGACGGCGTGACGCTCGACCACACCGGCACCGCGAACGACGGCGTCGGCAAGAGCCAGAGCGGCGGGCGCATCGTCGTCCGTGCGCCCGGTGGCGGCAGCTCCGAGCGCGGCGGCAACGTCCTGGTCGGCAACTTCGCGCTGTTCGGCGCGACGGGCGGCAGGACCTTCGTGCAGGGCGAGGCGGGCGACCGCTTCGCTGTCCGGAACTCCGGCGCGACCGCCGTGGTCGAGGGCGTCGGCGACTTCGGCTGCGAGTACATGACCGGCGGTGCCGTGTTCAACCTCGGCGGCTTCGGCAAGGGCCTCGGCAACGGCATGTCCGGCGGGTTCCTGTACCAGTACGACCCGACCGGCCGGGTGGCCGAGCGCGCCAGCACCGACTCGCTCCTGGTCTTCCCGGTGCTCGACACCGCGCGCGGCGCCTTCCACGAGGACGCCGCCCGCCTGCTCCTGACGTGGCACCTCGAGGCGACGGGCTCCGAGCTCGCCGCCCGCCTGCTCGCGGACTGGGAGACCACGCGGACGCACGTCTTCGTCGGCATGCCCCGGGCGCTCCTGCTCACCCAGGACGCTGACGCGATCCTGACCGGTTCGACCCGGAACGAGCTGCTCGACGAGCTCGCCGTCTCGACCGCGACGGACAAGCTCCGCGCGTTCAAGCTCGACTACCGGGACCGCCGCACGGTGCTCGGCGGCCGGGCCCCCGCGCTCGGCGACCAGGGCGGCGACCTGTTCTCGCTCCTGTCGTCGTACACGGTGCTCGGCGTCGCCCAGGACCTGGCGCTCGAGCGCGTGCCCGGCGCCGTCGGTCCCGCCGACCCCCGGGTGCTCGAGGCCGTGCGGAACCTGGTGCTCACCGAGGACTTCTTCGTCAAGCAGCGCGTCGTGAAGTACCTCCGCGGCACGCTCGAGCGCTTCACGGACGACCAGCTCGCGACGCTCATCGCGGTGAAGCGCCTCGACGACCACAAGCGTGCGCTCACGCAGCGGAACAACCGCAGCATGGACGCACCCGGCACCACGGGCTGGATCATGCACCAGAACGCCAAGAACGACGGACGCCTGCACGAGGCCCGCTTCGACGAGCTCCTCGCGACCGCGGCACTCGAGGACATCGCCCGCCGCGCCCCGCAGGCCCCGGCCGAGGCGGTGACCGCGTGAGCGTCCTGCCCCCGACCGGTCAGCTGATCCCGGTCGACGCCCCGTTCTCGGCCGCGCAGGAGTCCTGGCTCGCCGGGTTCATCGCGGGCATCGCCGCCGCCGGCACCGCCACGGCCCCGAGCACGCCGACGACCACCGTCGACGTGCTGTTCGGCACGCAGACCGGCACCGCGGAGGCCCTCGCCGACCAGCTCGTGGCCGGGGCGACCGCCCGCGGGCTCGGCGGCCGGGCACGAGCGCTCGACGACGTCACGCCGGAGCAGCTCGCCGGGATGTCGCACGTGCTCGTCGTCACCTCGACGTACGGCGAGGGCGAGATGCCCGACAACGCCGGCCTGTTCTGGGACGCGGTCCAGGCGAGCACCGTGCCCCGCCTCGAGGGCCTGCAGTACGCCGTCCTCGGGCTCGGCGACACGAGCTACGACGAGTTCTGCCAGGCCGGCAAGCTCCTCGACACCCGGTTCGAGCAGCTCGGCGCCACCCGGGTCCACGACCGCGTCGACTGCGACGTCGACTACGAGGACCCGGCCGCCCTCTGGACCGCCGCCGTCCTCGACCGGATCGCCGCTGAGACCGGCGCGACCGGCGGCACCGGCGCGACCGGGACGGTGACCACGGGCACGACCGCGGCCGGCGGGGCGGGGTCGACCCGGGCCTCCCGTCCGGGGTCCCAGTGGACCAAGCGCAACCCGTACCCGGCGCGCCTGGTGGAGAACCGTCTGCTCTCCGACCCGCGCAGCGCGAAGGAGATCCGGCACTACGAGTTCGACCTCGGCGACAGCGGCATCACGTACGCCGCCGGCGACGCGCTGGCCGTGGTGCCCGTGAACGACGACACCCTGGTGGACCACCTGCTCGAGCACCTCGGTGCCACGGGCGACGAGACGTTCGACGGCCGGTCGGTCCGCGAGCTGCTGCGCACGGACCGCGAGGTCCGGACGCCGTCGAAGGACCTGATCGCCGACCTCGTGCAGCGGGCACCCGCCAGCGAGCTCGCGGCGGTGGTCGCGCACGGCGACAAGCAGGAGCTCGACCGCTGGCTCTGGGGGCGCGACGTGCTCGACCTGCTCCGCGACGCCGGTGACACGGCGCCGGGCCTCGACGAGCTGCTGCCGTTCCTCCGGCCGCTGCAGGCGCGCCAGTACTCGATCTCGTCGAGCCCGCTCGCGCACCCGGACCGGATCCACCTGACCGTGGCGTCCGTACGGTATGGCGACGACCACCGGAAGCACTCCGGGGTGGCGTCGACACACCTGGCCGACCGGGTCCAGGTCGGCGACGAGGTCGGCGTGTACCTGCAGCCGAACGCGGCGTTCGGTGTGCCGGCGGACGGTGACGCCCCGCTCGTCATGGTCGGGCCGGGCACGGGCATCGCGCCGTTCCGCGGGTTCCTGCACGAGCGTGCCGCGAGCGGTGCGACGGGCCGCAACTGGCTGTTCTTCGGTGACCAGCACCGCGACACGGACTTCGTCTACGCGGACGAGCTGTCCGCGCTGCAGGCCGACGGCGTGCTGACCCGCCTCGACCTGGCGTTCTCACGCGACCAGGCCGAGAAGGTCTACGTGCAGACGCGGATGCGCGAGCAGTCACGGGAGCTGTACGCCTGGCTCGAGGACGGCGCGACCTTCACGGTGTGCGGCGACGCGTCCCGCATGGCGAAGGACGTCGAGGCTGCGCTGCTCGACGTCATCGCGACGGAGCGCGGTCGTGGGGCCGACGACGCAGTGGACTACCTGGCCGACCTGCGCCGGGCGAAGCGGTACGTGCGCGACGTCTACTGAGCACCGCGGCGACGGCGGGCTGCCGAGATCGTGAGGTGGTCGCCGCCCCCGGGTTCGGAACCCGAATCCTCTGCCGGGGACGACGACCTCATCACTCGATACGCGCGGGAACCCCCTGATCCAGGTCTCCCGAGGCCCACGCGGCGCCCTGAGCCGGCGCAGGTCCGCGCATCGGGCGATGGGGCCACCGTACGCGATGGTCCTGATGGCGCGGAACCCGTTGACGAAGAAACTTCATGATGGTAGGACGCTACGACTCGTCGGAGCCCGGCGCCACGGCGCGCGACCACGGTGAGTCGTCGCCCACACTGGTGTCGACCGGCTCCGGCGTGAGCACGAGTCCGGACCCGGACGACGCCGACGCGTAGAGCTGTTCGAGCCACGACCGGTTGATCGACGGCGTGCGACCACCAGCGAAGCTGAAGTGCAGGCTGACGTTCGGGTGCAGCCAGATGCTGCTGCGACCGTCCCCGTGGGTGACGTCGTCCTTCCACGAGAACACGAAACGGTGGTCGCGCCGGAGCAGGTTGACGATGACGATCTGCAGGTGCGTCAGGGCCCGGTCGTCGATGTGCAGGTCGAGTGTCTCGCCGGCGTAGATGAGCTGTCCCATGCGTCTGTCTACTCCCCCGGTCGTAAGCCGGCGTCCGGGTGGCGTGCGCGGCGCCGGGGCGCAGCGTGCACCCCGTCTGGACGGCGTCGGGGACGTCGGCGGTACGGGAGCGCCGGGTCTGGAGCGCCGGGTCTGGGGCGCCGGGTCTGGGGCGCCGGGTCTGGGGCGCCGGGTCTGGGGCGCCGGGTCTGGGGCGCCGGGTCTGCGCTGCCGACCGTGGGATCCGAGATCGCGCGGTGCAGGATCCGGTTCACGATCCCCGGGCATCGCCGACCGGATCCGTCACCGCGCGATCCGGAAACCGCCTGTCGGCGCCGGGCCGCCGGAGCGCACGCATCAGTCGAGCGCGGCGCCCCACCCGGTGACCTGCGCGTCGAACCAGGCCGCGTCACGGTTCCGCTCCCAGCCGTGTCCGGTCGGCTCGCTGACCGCGAGCGTGACGGTCCCGGGGTGCTGCGCCGCGAACTGCTCGCTGAGCCGGAACGGCACGGTCGGGTCCCCCGGCGAGTGCACGACGAGCGTCGGCGGCAGGTGGTCGAGCGGCGGGGCGGTCGGGTCCCGTACCCACGACAGTACCCGGACGTCGACCGGTGCCCGGAGCCCGACCAGCCGGCAGAGCCCGGGCGCCGCCATGGTCCCGAGCGCCAGGCGGACGACGGGGCCGGGCAGCCCGGAGCGTGCAGCGGCCGTCTGCACCGTCGTCGCCCAGTCGAGCGCCGGTGCGACCAGGACGATCCCGGCGATGCGTGCCCGGTGCGCCGAGTGCACGAGGAGCTCGCGGGTGATCGTCGCGCCCATCGACCATCCGACCAGGACGAGGCGTTCGGCGCCGTGGGTGACGGCGTGGTCGAGGGCGGCCTCGACGTCCGGCCACTCCCGCGCGCCGAGGTGCGAGGCCGGGGTGTCCGACGGGGCTTCGCCGTCGCCGCGGAACGACGGCACGAGCGAGGTCCAGCCGAGGGCCGTCACCGCGGGGACGGTGCGGAGCGCGGTGACCCGGGTGGTGCGGATGCCGTGCACGTGGACCGCCCAAGTGCGGGAGGCGCCGGGCGGAACGGAGACGGCGGCGCCGACGGCACCGGCCGCACCGGCCGCACCGGCGGCCGGCGGCGAGATCTGCCACGCGGGCGCGGGGCCCAACGCCGTCGGGATGTCGACCTCGTTCCACGGGGTGCGGAGCACCGAGGGGTCACGCAGCATGTGGCCCGTCCAGCGGACCTCGGTGGGACGGTCCCCGACGGAGTCCAGCACGGCGCGGCGGACGGTCCCGCGCACCTCGTCGACCTCGAGCACCGACCCGACGACCGTGTGCCCGGCTACGGTGCGCCCGGCCACGCTGTGCCCGGCGCCCGCACCCCCGCCGTGCCACAGCCCGAACGTCCCCACGCTCCTGGTCTCGTCCGACGACGGCAGCGTGATCGACCCGGTGTCCACGGCGAGCACCGGCGTCCAGTGCTCCCGTCCGGGCAGCACGACCCGCCCCACGACGAGCCGGACGACGACGAGCAGGCCCAGCAGCACGAGCAGCACGAGCACCAGCCCGAGCACGCCGAGCGCCGTCACCGCTGCGCCCCGCTCATCCGACCAGGCTCCGCGCCAGCACGGACTCCACCGACCGCACCTGCCCCGCCTCGGCCGGACTCAGCGTCTGCCCCTGCACCTCGGCGTCGCGGATCGCGATCACCAGGTCGTAGGCCCGCACGCGCGGGTCCCCGCGCCGGCCCCGGCCGCGCAGACCGTGCCGACGGGCGATGCGCTCCAGCCGACGGCCGTGGCGGACGTACTCGGCGTCGCGGCTCCACCGCCGCATGGTCAGGGACGCCATGGCGGCCACGATGAGCACGATCCCCACGTAGAAGGGCGGGTCGAAGAGGAAGCGGAGCACCACCCGGGTCGGCTCGTCGAACAGCCCGAAGTGGTCGGCCGCCATCGAGAGCAGCTCGTCGACGCTCGCCACCAGCACGAGCACCAGCCCGACGCGGAACACCACGAGCGCCCCGGGGCTCCGCAGGACACCGCGCACCAGGGTCGACGCCGCGAGCGCCCCCACGACGCACATGTAGATCGTCCCGTACAGCCAGGTCGGCGTCTGGTGCAGCTCGTCGATGAGGAACGTGAACACCGTGCCGCCGCGGTCCTGGATGAACAGGAACGGCACCGTGAACGCGGCGAGCATCACGACGATCGACAGCGGCCGCGCGAGCAGGGGCCGTTCGGGCAGGTCCTGCGTGCTCGCGCGGAGCATCAGCCAGAACGCGGTGGCGGCGAGCAGGTTCTGCGCGAGGTTGATGACGTTCGTGCCGCCCAGCAGCGCGTCGAGGTCCCGCTGGGGCACGACGCTCCCGAGCGTCAGGAGCCCGACCGCGCCGACGCCCGTGGCCGCCCAGGTCGCACGCCCCTGGGGGTTCCGCCACACGTGCCGTGCGCGCAGCAGGAAGATCAGTGCCGCGCACCAGAACGTGGCGGCGTGCAGGGCGACCACTACCCGTAGGTCCGCTCGTCGGCGTCGACGGTGCCGGCGAGCAGCACCTGCGCGAGGTCGTACGCGAACGCCTCGGCGAAGTGCTCGTCCGCACCGCCGGCGCCGACCAGGTCCGGCCGGTCGTCGAGGGACCGCTGGCAGACGTGCCCGCCGGAGACCCAGCTGTCGAAGCCGAGCTGCGTCGTCGGCGGGGCACCGGTGTCCCCGCGGACCAGGTGCCCGAGCTCGTGCAGCACGCAGTGCATCCGGTACAGCGGCGGGGCGGTGGTCGGCACCAGGACCATCGCCTCGTGGTCGTGCTGCGCCACGAGGGCGGTCAGGCCGCCCCAGCCCGGTCCGTCGACGTCGACGACCCGGACGGGTTTGCCGACGCGTCCCGCGACGGCGTCGACCACGTCCGACAGGCGCGGGGCCGGCGGGAGCGACGCGACGAGGTCGCGGACCTGGTCATGCATCGTCATCCCCTCGCACTCGTCATGACAACGATACGGGAGGCTCGGGGTGCTCCAGACCCGCGGCTCAGGCCGCGGGGGTGGTCGCCTCGTAGTGCCGTGCGCCGCCGAGGACGCCGGCGAACCGGAACGGGGCCGCCGTCACGCGCGGACGGTCGACGTCCCCGCTCGTCGCCGCGCCGTCGGCGTGCAGCGCGCGGTAGGCGTCGACGGTCAGCGGCACGCGGGCATCGAGGTCCGCACGGACCGCTCCCTGGCGACGGTGCTCGCGGTACCCGGGACGCACGACCCCGGTGATGAGCTCCCCGACGCTGCCCGAGCCGTAGCTGAACATCCCGATGCGGGTGCCGTCGAGGTCGTCGTCGAGGTCGAGCACCGCCGCGAGCGCGATCCAGAGCGACGCCGTGTACGTGTTGCCGACCTGCCGGTTGTACGTGAAGCCGGTCTGCAGCTCGGTCTCGTCGAACGGCACGCCCACGTGCTGGGTGAGCTTGCGGTGGGCCTTGAGCGCCATCTTCGTGAAGGGCTGGTGGTGCACGAAGCGGTCGATCGTCTCGTAGGCCGGGCCGCCCCGCGCGGCGAGGTCGTCCCACGCGCCGATGAAGGCGTCGACGTAGGCGCTCACGGACAGCCGCCCGTCGACGAGCGCGGTGGAGCGGTCGTTCGGCCGCCAGAAGTCGTCGACGTCGGCGGTGAACAGCCCGGACAGCGGCTCGATCTCGATCAGGTCGGGGTCGGCGGACACCAGGACCGCGACCGCCCCGGCGCCCTGCGTGGGCTCGGCGGCGGTGTCGACGTCGTAGCGGGCGACGTCGGCCGCGATGACGAGCACGCGCTCGTCGGGGTTCCGCGCGATGATGCCGAGCGCGAGCTGGAGCGCCGCGGCCCCGCCGTAGCAGGCCTGCTTCAGCTCGACGACGCGGACGGCCTGCGGCAGGCCGAGCAGCCCGTGCACGAAGACGCCGGCGGCCTTGGACTGGTCGATGCCGGACTCGGTGGCGAAGAGCACCGTGCGGATGCCGTCGGAGCCGTGCCGGTCGATGACCTGCTTGGCCGCGGCGGCGCCCATCGTCACGATGTCCTCGTCGGGTGCCGGCACGCTGAAGGCGTCCTGCCCGATGCCGACGTGGTACTTCGCGGGGTCGACGCCGAGCCGTTCGGCCAGGTCGTCCAGTTCGAGCACGTGGTGCCCCGTCGCGACCGCCAGGTCGTGGATGCCGATGGCGCTCATGCTGCGTCGCCGCCCTTCGTCGATCCGGCACGTTCCATCGCGACGTGCGCCGCCATGAGTTCACCGGGGTTGGTCTGCGCGGCGAGCAGGGACAGCTCGCCGCAGAGCACGGTCGCGGCGCAGAGGCCGGCGAGTCGTCGTGCGTTGAGGCCGGGCTCGCGGTCCTCACGGCAGCCGAGGCGCACCAGGGCGTCCTCGACGACGGGCAGGTCGTTGCCCTTGCCGTTGCCCACCGTGCCGACGATGAGGTGCGGCAGCGAGCAGGAGAAGTACAGGTCGTCGCCACGGGCCTCGGCGAAGGTGATGCCCTGCGAGCCCTCGACGATGTTGGCGGCGTCCTGCCCGGTGGCCAGGTAGAAGCCGAGGAGCATGTTCGCGTAGTGGGCGTTCGCGGAGCGCAGGGCCCCGGCGATCGTCGACCCGACCAGGTTCTTCGCGGTGTTCAGCTCCACGATCCGCTCGGTGGAGGACTTCAGGAAGCGCTCGACGACCATGCCGGGCAGGACGATCTCGGCGATCGTGTGCCGCCCGCGCCCGCGGATGCCGTTCACCGCCGTGGCCTTCTTGTCGGAGCAGAAGTTGCCCGAGATCGACACGTACGACAGCTCCGGCTCCCAGGCCAGGATCGTCGGCAGCAGCGTGTCCGCGGCCTGCGTCACCATGTTGTGGCCCGAGGCGTCGCCCGTGGTGAACGCGAAGCGCAGGAACAGCAGGTCCCCGACGATCTCCGGGTGCACCTCGATGAGCTTGGCGAACCGGCTCTGCCCGACGACGACCTGCTCGAGCTCGGCCTGGCGCGCCAGGATCCGACCCGTGGCCATGTGCGCGGCAGCGGCGCTCGAAGCCCGCACGACGACCGAGCGGGTCATCCGCTCGTCGACGACCGTCGCGACGATGCCGCCCTCGACCATGCGGGAGATGCGGGCACCGCGGCCGACGGAGGGCCACAGCGGCGACTCGTACGTGGCGAGCGGGACCTCGTGCTCACCCTCGACCGCGTTGCCGCTGACCCGGATCGGTCCGACCCAGCGGGTCGGGATCGGGGTCTGGGTGGTGGTCTTGTCAGCGGTGTGCATCGAGGGGGCCTTCCGGGGGTTGCACGGCGATGGTGAGGTGCCGGATGTCGTGGGCCTCCCACTCGCGGAGGATGCTCGGGATGTCGCCGTCCGCGGGGACGAGCGCGATGCCGCAGTCGCCGCCGCCGGCACCGGACGGCTTGGCCGCCCCGCCCGCTCGCTCGACGACGTCGCAGAGCGTGGTCAGGCGGTCGGTCTCGATGCTCGACCCGACGGAGTCGCCGAGTCGCTGCATGAGTCCGCGGGCGCGGCGGAGCGCGTCGAGCGTGCGCTCGGCGTCGCCGGTCTGGAGGCCCGTCGTCAGGTCGTCGACGCAGCTGCGGCTGTCGTCGAGGAACGTCGCGTAGCCGCCGTTGCGGTGCCGACGCACGGCACCGACGAGCTTCGTGGTGGACGCCGGCGAGCCGGTCCAGCCGACGAGCAGCCGCAGGTCCTCGGGCTCGGGCAGGCGTTCGACGTCGAAGCCCTCCCACGCGTCGGCGTCGTGCAGGATCTCGGACACGGTGCGGGTCTCGAGGTGCTCGGCGAGGCGCTCGCGGTCCGGGGCGCTGTAGCGGAGCCACCCGCCGAAGGTGCTCGCGGCGAGGTCACCACCGGACGCGCGGGGGTTCACCCGGATGGTGGCGAGCAGGGCCGTCTGGAAGCGCTGGCGCTGGGTCAGCCCGAGGCCGTAGAAGCGGTCGAGGGCACCGACGGTCGCGACGGTCACGGCGGCGGACGACCCGAGGCCGAACTTGCGCCCGCTGGCGTCGTCGAGCTGGCTCATGATGCGCAGGTCGTGGAAGCGCGGTTCGATCCCGAGCTCGGCACGGAGCTTCTCGACGAGGTCGATCGTCGCCATCACGTAGTCGTAGGGGTGGTGCTCGCGGTCGAGCGCCAGGCCGTCCTCGGCGCGGGTCCACGTCAGCGGCAGGTGTCCGTACTCCTCGGAGTGCACGCTGCCGGCGCCGTGGCCCTCGGCGACGGTGGCCGTGATGGCGCGGTCGAGGGCGATGAGCACGGACGGCTGCCCGGGCTCGACGACGGCGTACTCTCCGGCAACGAACAACTTGCCGTGGGCGCGGAACTCGATCACTCGGCGGTCTCCTTCTGGACGGGCTGGCTCCCCGTTCCTTCGGAGCGGACCACACGTGCGGCGGGTCCCGTGCCGGACTCGATGACGTCGCCCAGGTGCCCGAGCGCAGACGCCACGGCGCCCCGGTCCTCGGGCTTCGTGAGCACGACGACGTTCGGTCCGGCGTCGGCGGTGGCGTACGCCTCGAGACCCGACGCGCGAAGCTCGGCGACGGCGTCGAACACTGCGACGCTGCGGGCCGTGAGGTAGCGGATGGGCGGGAACGAGCCCTCGATCGTGGCGTGCATGCGGAGCGCGTTGCTCTCGGTGAGCTCGCCCACGCGGGTGAAGTCCCCCGCGGCGCAGGCGTCGAGCATGTCGGTGACGGTCGTGGTCGTCGAGGTCACCCACGCCGGGTAGAACGGCGACGTCGCGATCGTGCGGCGCATGGCCTCGCGCGAGCCGATCTCCTTCGGGCCGTGGTTGATCGTCACGACGACCATGGCCATCGGCGGCGCCGGGATCGTCTCGGCGAACGAGCCCTGGTCGTCGCCCGCGTGCCAGACGGACACCCCGCCGGGGATGGACCGCGTCGCAGACCCCGATCCGCGTCGCGCGAGCCGGGACAGGTCACGCTCGGACAGGTCGAGGCCGTAGGCGGCCGCCGCCGCGGTGGCGAGCGCCGCGAAGCCGGAGGCGCTCGAGGCCAGGCCGGCACCCGTCGGCACCGTGTTCGTCGACTCGACGGACGCGCGCGCGTCGCTCCCCGCGAGCTCCCGGACCAGGTCGAGGAACCGCTCGACGCGTGTCAGGGGACCGTCCTCGACGACGCGACCGTTCAGGACGAACGCATCACGGGCCTCCTGGCTGTCCTGCAGGGTGACGGAGGTCGTCGTCGGGAAGACGTCGAGGCCCATCGAGACGCTGCCCGTCGCGGGCAGCGCGAGGTCGGCGTCCGCCTTGCCCCAGTACTTCACGAGGGCGATGTTGGGGTGCGCGACGGCGGTGGCGGTCATCAGGCACGGTCTCCGATCCGAGTGGTCCAGGTGGCGGTGGCACCGGCGGCACGGAGCGCGTCGGCGATCCGGACCGCGTGGTCGCCGTCGGCGGCGAGTGTGAGGACGCAGCCGCCCCGTCCACCGCCCGTGAGCTTCGCGCCGAGGGCGTCCGCGCTGCGGGCGGCGCCGACGAGGCGGTCGAGGTCGTCGCTCGACACGTCGAGGGTGGTCAGCAGTGCGTGCGCGGCGTCCATGGTGGCACCGAGCGCCTGGGCATCGCCGTCGACCAGTGTCCCCCGTGCGCGTCGGGCCAGGTCGCCGATCTGTCCGATCACCGCATCGACCTCGGCGGGGGCCCGGTCGTGGTGCTCGCGGACGGCGGCGACGGCGCCGCGGGTGTGGCCGGGCACGCCGGTGTCGGCGACGACGAAGACGAACTCCCCGGTGACGTCGACGGGCTCGACGTGGCCGTCCTCGAACCAGACGGGCACGTCCGCGACGACCCCGCGGGCGTCGAGTCCGGACGGCCGACCGTGGGCGACGCGCTCGCACTCCTGGATCAGGTCGTGGTGGGTCTGCGCGTCGAGCGTCACCCCGAGGGCGTCGGCGACGGCGGCCGTGACCGCGGCGGCGACGGCTGCGCTCGAGCCCATGCCGCGGGCGGTGGGCACGTCGCTGTCGACCCGCACGTGGAAGTGCTGGTCCGTGACGCCGAGGTGGCGCAGGGTGGCGGTGACCGCCGTGACCGTGGGCAGGACCGCGGCGGGGGCCAGGTCGAGCGGACCGGTGTGCACCGCGGACTCGAGCCCGTGCCCGCTGCTGCCCGGGGTGGGCGTGACCGTGGCCGTGACCCGGACGTCGTTGACCGGGAGCACGAGGGCGGGTGCGCCGTACACCACGGCGTGCTCGCCGATCAGGATCGTCTTGCCGTGGGACGTCGACGAGCCGACTCGCGGGGTCGTCGTTCGTGCCGAGGCTGGGTGGTTGCTGGTCATCGTTGGTCCCGTCAGCCTAACGGCCTCGCTGCGCGACCGCTCAGCAGGCGCACGGAAAGGTTGTGCGCAACCCGGTTGTGTGCGACGGTGGAGTCATGCCCGTGACCGACGAGATGGTGTGCTTCTCCCTCTACGCAGCGACCCGCGCCACCACGCAGGCCTACCGCTCCATGCTCGAGCCCTGGGGGCTGACCTACCCGCAGTACCTCGTCCTCGTCACCCTGTGGGTGGAGGGCGACCAGACCGTCTCGGGCCTCGGGGAGCACCTGCAGCTCGACTCCGGCACCCTGTCGCCGCTGCTGCGCCGCATGGAGCAGTCGGACCTGGTGCGCCGTGAGCGCCGCAGCGCGGACGAGCGCGTCGTCACCGTGACCACCGGCGAGCGCGGGCGTGCCCTCCGGGGCGAGCTCGCCGACATCCCCGGGCGGATCGCCGCCGGCACGGGGCTGCCCGACGAGCGTGCCGCCGCCGAGCTCATCCAGACCCTGCACCGTCTGACCGAGACGATGCACGCCGCCGCTGCGCCCGCCCCGGCGCCGACGGACCACTGACCCCACGAAGGAAAGGAACCTCCACCATGGACGTCCTCTACACCGCAGAAGCCATCTCCACCGGAGAGGGCCGGAACGGCCACGTCGCCACCAGCGACGGCCGCGTCGACCTCGACATGGCGATCCCGAAGGACATGGGCGGCTCCGGCAACGGCGCCAACCCCGAGCAGCTCTTCGCCGCCGGCTACGCCGCGTGCTTCCACTCCGCACTGCAGGGCGTCGCCCGCTCGCAGAAGGTCAAGGTCACCGACTCGTCCGTCGGCGGTCGCGTGCAGATCGGCCCGAACGGCCAGGGCGGCTTCCAGCTCGCCGTCATGCTCGAGGTCGTCATCCCGGGCATGGACCACGACCAGGCCCAGGCCCTCGCGGACGCCGCCCACCAGGTGTGCCCGTACTCGAACGCGACGCGCGGCAACATCGACGTCACCATCACCGTCTCGGAGGACTGACCCATGACCGACTCCACCATGCGCGCCGTCGTCCACGAGACCTTCGCCGAGCCCGCCGACGTCCTGACCGTCGCCGAGCGCCCGGTCCCCCAGCCCGCCGCCGGCCAGGTCCTGGTCCGCACGGTCCTCTCCCCGATCCACAACCACGACCTGTGGACCGTCCGCGGCACCTACGGCTTCAAGCCCGAGCTGCCCGCCCAGTCCGGCACCGAGGCGCTCGGCGTCGTCGAGGCCCTCGGCGAGGGCGTCACGGCCCTCTCCGTCGGTCAGCGCGTCGCCGGTGGGACCTTCGGCGTGTGGGCCGAGTACTACGTCGCCGACGCGGCCGGGCTCATCCCCGTGCCCGAGGCCATGACCGACGAGTCCGCTGCCCAGCTCGTCTCGATGCCGTTCAGCGCCATCAGCCTGCTGCACTCCCTCGACCTGCACGAGGGCGACTGGCTCATCCAGAACGCCGCGAACGGCGCCGTCGGCCGCATGGTCGCGCAGCTCGCCGCAGCGCGGGGCATCAACGTCGTCGGGCTGGTGCGTCGCGCCGCCGGTGTCGACGAGCTCCGCGAACAGGGCATCGAGCGCATCGTCGCCACGGACGCCGAGGACTGGCAGGACCAGGTCACGGCGATCACCGGTGGCGCCCCGATCGTCGCGGGCGTCGAGTCCGTCGGCGGGAAGGCCGCAGCCGACATCGTCTCGACACTCGCCGAGAACGGCACGCTCGTCGTCTTCGGCGCCATGGCGTCGCCGACGATGGAGATCCCGTCCGGTGCCGTGATCTTCAAGCAGGTCACGGTCAAGGGCTTCTGGGGCAGCGTCGTGTCGCGGACCATGCCCGCCGACACGAAGCAGCAGCTCTTCGGTGAGCTCATCCAGCGCGTGCTGGACGGCTCGCTGACGCTCCCCGTCGCCGAGACCTTCGTGTTCGAGGACGTCCGCGACGCGGTCCGCGCCTCGGACACCGCCGGTCGCGTCGGCAAGGTGCTCCTGCGCCCGTAGCGTCTGCCACTTTCGGACGGGAGGCCCGGTGCCAGCTGGCACTGGGCCTCCCGTCGTTCCCGGGGTGCGGTCCGGAGCCGGCTGCGCGGTGTGCCCTACTCGGCGTCGGGCTGCTGGTCGCGCAGGACGTCCCCGAGGGTCGACATCTCGGCGCCGTGGTCCGTGTACCGCCGGACGGTGCGGCGTGCGGCCGTGCGGGCGGCGCCGCTCAGGCGTTCGTTGCGGCGCGCGGCATCGGCGACCCGACCCGCGTGGCCTGCCGTGGAGAGCAGCACGTTCGCCAGCGCTCGGCCGGGGCCCGGGTCGGGGACGCCACCGACGGACCACGCTGCCCGGACCTGGGCGTCCGGGGACACCCCGCGGCGGGTGCCCATCCGGCGCCAGTCGGAGAGGACCCCCTCGGTGCGGTCGGCGGCCCGGTCGGCCTCGTCCACGCGGCTGTGGTCCTGCGGCGCTGACGCTGCCGACTCGGCGCGGTCCCGCGCGGCGGAGTCGTCACCGCCGGCAGCGGCGATGCGGGCGGCGTGCGCGGCTGCGGCGGCAGCGATGACCTCGGACCTGTCCATGCGACGACCGTACCGCCGACGCCCGACGCCCGCGTCCGGTTGCAAGACACCGGCGTCTTGCGGCGGGACGTCGCGGTCCGGGGGCAAAACACCGGCGCCTAGGCACGACGCCGCGACTTTCCGCGGCGCCTCCGCGAAACACCGGTGTTTTGTGCACCTCGGCAGGCCCAACGCCGGCGTCTCGGCGACGCCGGACGGTCAGGCCGCGACGTGCGCTGCCAGGACGTCCTCGACCGTCGTCCATGTGTGGGGACCGTAGCGGTCGTTGTCCACGTGGTGGAGCTCGGCCTCGCCGCTGAACATGCTCACGAAGTACTGCATCCCCTGCCACGCCGGGAAGGGCTCGTCCGGGTCCTTCGACAGGCGGCGCCCGACCTTCGCCATGCCCGAGAGCGTCGTCGCCGTGCCCGCCCACTGCAGACGGAAGGGCATGCCCGTCAGGCGCGACATCGTGTCGGCGACGGACCGGGCGGTGACCTGGTCCCCAGCGACCTCGACGACCCGCGGGGCGTTCGGGTCGAGGGCTGCCGCGGCGGTCACGCGTGCGACGTCGTCCTTCGTGGTGAAGTCGAGGACCTGGTCGGCCGAGGACCAGAACAGCACGCGGCGACGGTCGAACAGGATCATGGGCGCCTGCCCGGTGAGCATGTCGGCGAACGCGCCGTTGAGGACCGACGTGGCGCGGATCGGTGCGGCGTCGAGGGTGGCGGCGAACTCGCGGCGCAGCTCGAAGTTCCGGTTCGTCCCCGGGGTGATGGACCGGTAGTCGGCGGAGTAGTCGGACGGGATGAAGCGCGGCACGCCGGCCTCGACCGCGGCGGCGAGCAGCGCCGTCTGCGCGTCGACGATCACCGAGCGCGTGCCACTGACCGCGGAGACGACGACCTCGACGTCCGTCAGCGCCGCCACGAGGGCCGCGTGGTCGGTGTACGCCGCGGTGACGACCTCGACGCGGTCGGTGCCGCCGTACTGCTCGGTGGCGGAGGAGCTGCCCGGGCGCGTGAGCACGCGGACCCGGGTGTCGTGGTCGAGGAGTGAGCCGACGATGCGGCCCCCGAGGTCTCCGGTGGCGCCGGCGACGAGGACGGTGGTTGTCATGTCCCCGACACTACGGACGCGACGACCGCGTGGCACAGGACGGCAGCACAGCACGCGCGCAGCGGCGCGGGACGTCAGCCAGCGAGCCGGCGCAGCCCCTCGTCGATCGACACGCTGGGCTCCCACCGGAGGTCCCGCCGGGTGCGCCGCTGGTCGAACCAGTGCGACGTCGACAGCTGCTCGGCGAGGAAACGCGTCATCGGCGGCTCGTCCGCACCCGGACGGACGCGCCACACGGCCTCGACGAAGGACCCGGCCGCGCGGGCGACACCGGCGGGGACGTGCCATCCCGGGGTCGGCACGCCGGACGCCCGGCAGATGCCGTCGAGCAGGTCCGCGACCGGCCGGGGCTCCCCGTTCGTCACGACGTAGGCGTTGCCGTGGACCTCGTCGGCGTCGGCACGGTCGAGCGCGGCGACCATCGCGGAGGCGGCGTTGTGCACGTAGCAGGAGTCGATGAGCGCGGCGCCGCTGTCGAGCAGCGGGAGTCGCCCTCGTGCGGCACGGTCGACGATCCGTCCGACGAGCTGCGTGTCCCCCGGGCCCCACACCAGGTGCGGTCGGACGGCCACGACGGCGAACCCGGGGGCGTCGGCGGCCAGGGCGAGCAGTTCGGCGGCAGCCTTCGTCCGGGCGTAGTCCCCGCGGGCGTGTGCCGGCGACGCCGGTGCGGCACCGTCGCCGGAGATCGACGACCCGGTGTGCGCGACCGAGGGTGACGACACGAACACGAACCGGGACACCCCGGCCGATCGCGCTGCCGCGAGGAGCGTCCGCGTGCCCTCGACGTTCACCCGCTCGAAGTCGGCGGGGTCGCCGGCGAGCGAGACCTTCGCGGCGAGGTGCATGACCGCCTCCACGCCGTCCACCGCCCGCGCGACCGCAGCCGCGTCGGTCATCGTCCCGAGCGAGTCCGAGACGCCGTCGACCCCCGACGGTCGCCGCTGGAACGTCCGGACCTCGTGGCCGGCGTCCCGCACGGCGGCGGCGACGGCACGACCGAGGAACCCACTCGCCCCCGTGACGAGGACCCTCACGGCCGCACCATCCGCCCGCCGCTGAGCACCGACGTCGCCCAGCGCGCCAGACGGGTGCGGTCGACCTTCGAGTTGTGGCGGATGTCCGTCGGCAGCACCGGCACGACGAGCACGGCGGCCACCGAGATCCCTGCTGCGGCACGCACGGCTGCGGCGAGGTCCGACGGCGCCAGGCCCGGCTTCCGCGCTGCCGGCACGGTCTCGACGACCGCGACGACCTGCTGGGTGCCGCTGGGTCCTATGCCGGCGACGCCGACCCGTCCCACGCCCTGCACGCGTTCGATGCGCTGCTCGGGCCCGACGGGCGTCAGCACCCCGGACGGCGTCGTGACGACGTGCTGCAACCGGCCCTCGACCCAGAGCTGCCCGGAGGCGTCCAGGTGGCCGACGTCGCCCGTGCGGTGGCCGCGCGGGTCGGTCAGCCCGAGGCGTGACGCCCGGTTCGTCCGCCACAGCCGGTCGTAGGCCTGGCGCACGTGCGGCGCGGCGACGACGATCTCCCCGGTGACGTCGGGCTCGTCGGTGAGGTCACCGGTCGGCGACCCGGAGGCGGACAGCGGGGCGATGCGCACCTGCACGGACGCCGCGGGCCGGCCGACGCAGACCCCGCCGGCGCCAGCACCGTCGCCGCCACCGTCACCGTCGACGACCGAGGCAGCCGCACGGATCGCGGGCAGGTCGACGTCGGTCATGAGCAGCCCCTCGGTCATGCCGTAGGGGGTGTGGGCGCTGGCGTTCGGCATGAGCTCGGTCGCCGCGGTCAGCAACGCCGCCGACACGGGAGCGCCCGCCGACAGGAACAGCCGCACGCGAGCGAGCGCCGCCTGCTCGGAGGCGTCGAGCGCACCCGCGGTGGCGACCACGTTCGCGAGCGCGGCCGGCGACAGGAACACCACGGTCGCGTCCGCAGCGACGACGGACGCGGCGACGGCCGACGCGGTGAGCGTGCGCGGCGCGGTGACGTCCATGTCCGGTGCGACCGACCGGGCTCCGAGCGCGGGTCCGAGCAGCGCGAACGGGGCGAAGCCGGCGACGAGCCCCGTGCCGACGCCGATGCCGTACTGCGCCGAGAGCACGTCGCGGACGGCCCCGAGCTGCGCGTGCGTGTAGACGACGCCCTTCGCCGGACCGGTCGACCCGGACGTGAAGAGCACGGCAGCCGGGGTGTCCGACGGCGGGGCGTCCGGCAACGCGGTGCCTGCGGCGAGACGACGGGCACCACGGCGCGCCACCCCGGCGAGCGTGTGCTCCACCCGGAGCGCCGCGCGTGCCGGAGCCGGCAGCGCGAGCGTCGCGATCCGTCGACCGGGCCACCCGAGCGCTCGGGCCGCGGCCAGTCCGGGCAGCGCCCCGATGACCCAGTCCGGCCGGGCGCCCTTCACGGCACGCGTGAGGCCGCGCAGCCCGAGTCCCGCGTCCGCCACGACCACGGTCGCGCCGATCCTGATCGAGGCGTACAGCGCAGCTGTCAGGTCGGCTCCGGGCGTCACGAGCAGCGAGACGCGGTCACCCGGTCGGACCCCGACGTCGAGCAGACCGGCTGCGACCTCGTCGACGCGTCGCGACAGCAGCCGCCAGCTGATCGTCCGGGTGCCGCCCGGCGCCGCCATCTCGACGAGGGCGGCCTCGTCCGAGTCGCGGAGGGCGTCCAGTGCCGCCCACAGGGGTCGGGAAGGCGCGTCAGGACCGGACGGGAGGCTCGGCTCGTCCCCGGCGGGCACGTGGCCCTCCGGCAGGCGGTCGCCCAACCAGTCGAACATCGTGCCGGCGACGTCGGCATCCTCCGGAAGCAGGTGCCCGGCGCCCTCGAAGCGGTGTACGTCGGCGTGCGGCAGCCGGTCGACCAGGTCGTCGAGGTAGCGCTCCAGGAACACCGGGTCCCGCGGCCCCCAGAGCAGCAGTGCGGGGACGTCGAGCGCGGCCACGCCGGACGCGATCCGGTCGAGCTCGCGGGCACTCGGGTGTGCGGCGCCGAGGGGGATGTCGGCGACGAAGCCGCCGATGCCGCCACGCCGGGCAGCGCCTCGGTAGGGAGCGCGGAAGCCGTCCGCCACGGCCCGGTCGAGCTTCGGGTGGGCGATCGCCAGCGTCGTCTCGAGGAAGGCGGGCGTGACGACCGTGCCGCGACCGAGCACCTGCGGGCGGAGCGCCAGGCGCAGGGGCGCCGGGACGGGAGCGTCGTCGGGCTGGTGCACGGCCGTGTTGCACGTGGTCACACCGACCACGAGGTCCGGGTGGTCCACGGCCCAACCGAGGGAGACGACCCCACCCCAGTCGTGGCCGAGGGTGACCACGGGTCCGGTCAGCCCGAGCTCGTCCGTCAGCGCACCGAGGTCCGCGACGCGCTGCGGCAGGCCGCGGAGGACCCCGGTGCGCTCCGAGAAGCCCATGTCGAGCTGGTCGACGGCGACCACGCGCCAGGCCGGACCGCCCGCGGCGGCGACGTCGAGCGAGGTGCGGAGCACCGACCGCCACAGGTACGACCACGTCGGGTTGCCGTGCACGCACAGCAGCGTGCCGACCGGTTCCACCCCCAGCGCAGCCAGGGACGCGGCCGTGTCGAGGACGTGCCAGGTGCGCTCGGCGTGATCCGAGCCTCCCGGCCGGACCGAGCGGTCTGCTGGCACCGTGACCAGGCGCGACCACGCGGGGTCGAGGCCGGGCAGCGAGGGCGGCTGCGTCGCCGGAGCAGTGCTCGCGGCGACGCGGGGCAGCCCCGATGTCACCAGCGGAGTTCCATCATCGCCGTGTTGATGCCGGAGCCGACCCCGCCGAGGAAGACGCGGTCGCCGGGGCGGATGCGTCCGCTCGCGACCTCGTCCGCCAGGGTGATCGGGATCGACGCCGGGCCGACGTTGCCGAAGCGCTCGTACGTGGTGGGGACCTTCTCGCGCGGGACGCCGATGGCCTCGACGAAGGCGTTGGTGTGCACGTCCGAGACCTGGTGCAGGACGTAGCGGTCCATGTCCGCCCAGTCGAAGTGGGCACGGGCCTCGTTCCAGGCCGCGACGACGAGCTCCATGCCGCCCTTGAGCAGCATCTTGGCGTCCGTGAACATGCCGTCGACGCTGCCGACACAGAGGTCGTACCACTGGGTCGCCGCGCGGGTGACGCCGCCCACGATCCGGTGTCCACCCGGGTGCATGTCCGCCGGGCCGAGCACGGCAGCGGCAGCACCGGAGCCGAGCGTCAGGCTGGCGAACTCGCTCATGAAGTCCTTGCGGTTCCGGCCGCCCTGGTTCAGGCGCTCGATCGTGTTGAGCTGCACCTGGTCGGCGTCCTCGCCGTCGACCACGAGCGCGTACTTGATCTGACCGGAGTCGATCATGCCCGCGGCGACGCTCATGGCGTTGACGAACCCGAGGCAGGCGTTCGCGATGTCGAAGTTGATCGCCGACGACGGCAGCCCGAGTCCGTGGTGCAGACGCACGGCGACGGAGGGTTCGAGGTGGGGACGGGTCACCGAGGTGTTGATGAGCAGGCCGACGTCCTCGGGCTTGATGCCCGCCTCGGCCATGGCACGGCGTCCGGCGTCGATGGCGGCGTCCTGGAAGGACTGCCCCTCGCCCCAGTTGCGACGCTCCTTGACACCGGCCACCCGCTCGAGCAGACCCATCGGCAGACGCAGGCGTCGGAGCACCCCGCGGAGCTTCTCCTCGATGTCCGCCGAGGTCGTCACACGCTCGGCCACCGTGGTCGCCACCGAGAGCAGCGCGACGTTGTCGTGCCTCGCCGTCGCGTTGCCGGGCCGCTCGGTTTCAGTGGTCGTCGACTCGTCGACCGGCCGTTCCGTCATGATCGTCACCGATACATACTTCCGCATCTGGCCTGGATGCGCGATCCGGAAGCGTTCGGCGGTCCGTTTCCCGGGAGTGAAGCATTGCGTTCGTTATTGATATTTCGTATGCTGATGCTCACACCCGAGGATCGGAGACCGAATGCCCCCGCGCACCAGAGCCACCACCGCCGCCGCGCTCCTGCTCGCCTTCGCACCGTTGGCCGTGCCCGACGTGGCCGCCGCGACGGAGGCCACGGTCGAAGCGCCGCCCATCGAGGACGACACGACGCCGACGGACGCGGCGTCGGAACTGCCTGCGAGCGATGAGACGCCGGAGCCCGCGCTGGCTGGTGAGGACGCCGAGCTCGTCGAGGAGGTCGCACCGACCCCGGAGCCCACGGCTGCGGCGGAGGACCCGCAGCCCGAGCCGACCGTGGGTCTTGATCCGGCTCCTGCTCCTGCTCCTGCTTCCGCGCCGGCACCGGTTGCCGCGGCTCCGGATGTGGCCCCCGCCGCGACTTCCGTGAACCTGGTCGCAGAGGGCGGGGGCACCGCGACCGCGCTGCCCGGACAACAGGTCGACGACAACTCCTCGCTGAACATCAAGAACCGCGGAAGCGTCGCGGTGCCCAACCGGAAGCTCGACATCCAGTGGACGATCACCGGGCCGGCCACCTTCCCGGCGAGGCTCCCGTGGGCGGTCTCCAACGTGGGGACGGCCAACGTCGTCGGCTGTACCTACAGTGCTGACCGCAAGACGAACACCTGCGTCAACGCCAACCCGCACGCGCTCAACACCGGAGGCGCCAACTTCTCCCACATCCGCGTGCCCTTCAAGGTCGACGCCGATGCGATGCCCGGTGACCAGATCACGCTCGTCGGATCCTTCGTGCCCAACCCGGAGTCCGGCTTCGAGAACACCAGCACGCAGACCTCCACCACCCTCGTCATCACGGTCGCCCTCACCGCTGCCGTCATCAACGAGCCGTCGACGAAGGTCGGCCCGACACCGGTCATCCGTGGACGTGGCGTCCCCGGCGGGACCATCGACCTGACCGTGGGTGACCAGCCCCTCGTCACCGTGCCGGTCGAGGACGACGGCACGTGGATGTTCCCCGTCACCGAGGCCCTGCCCGAGGGTCCGGTGACCGTCACCGCCCTGCAGCACCGCAACGGCATGACGGCGACGCCGACCGTCGCGACCCTCGACGTCGACGCGACCGCCCCCGACGCTCCGGTCGTCGACGACCCCGGAACCCTCACCGACCCGACCGGCCCCATCACCGGGTCCGCCGAACCGCGCTCCACGGTCATCGTCCGCGACCGAGACGGCAACGAACTCGGCAGGGCCACGGCAGAGGCCGACGGGTCCTTCTCCGTGCAGCTCGACGAGCCGCTCCCTGTGGGCACGACCGAGCTCGACGTCGTCGCCGCGGATGCCGTCGGCAACGTCTCCCCCGCCACCGCTGCGACGGCGACCGTCCTCGACACGACCGCGCCCGACGCCCCCACCGTCGACCGACAGGAGCTCGCGTCGCCGACCGGGCCCGTCGTCGGCACCGCGGAACCGGGCGCCCTCGTGGTCATCCGGGACCAGGACGGGCGGCCCCTGGGGCAGGACCGAGCAGACGGCGACGGCGAGTTCGCTGTCCGTCTCGACGCACCACTCGACGAAGGCCCCCACGAGCTCGTCGTCGTCGCCCGGGACGATGCCGGCAACGAGTCCGGCCCGTCGCCGGTCACCGTCGTCGCGCCGGACGTCACCGCACCCGACGCGCCCATCAGCACCACGCCCGAGTCCCTGACTGACGGCACCGGTCCCTTCACCGGCTCCGCCGAGCCCGGCGCGACCGTGATCGTCCGCAACGAGGACGGCGACGAGATCGGCCGTGGCGAGGCAGGACCTGAGGGACTGTTCGAGATCGTGCTCGACGAGCCGCTCGTCGACGGCGCGCACAGCCTCGAGCTCGTCGCATCCGACGCGAGCGGCAACGTCTCCGCGCCGACGCCGATCACCGTCGACGTCGATGCGGACGCCCCGGACGCACCCGTCGTCACCAGCCCGTCGGACCTGGCCGACGGCACCGGACCGATCACCGGCACCGCCGAGCCCGGGGCCACGATCGTGATCCGGGACGAGGACGGCAACGTCATCGGGCAGGACGAAGCCGACAAGGACGGCAACTGGAGCATCGAACTCGACGAGCCGCTCGGCGAGGGCAAGCACGACCTCGAAGTCGTCGCCTCCGACAAGGCCGGGAACACCTCCACGCCAACCGACACCACCGTCGACGTCGATACGAAAGCGCCTGACTCCCCCAAGGTGACCAGCCCGTCGGACCTGTCCGACGGCCAGGGCCCGATCAGCGGCACCGCAGAGCCCGGCACCGTCGTGGTCATCCGCGACGAAGACGGGGACGTCATCGGCCAGGACGAAGCGGACGAGAACGGGGACTGGTCCATCGAACTCGACGAGCCCCTCGGCGAGGGCAAGCACGACCTCGAAGTCGTCGCCTCGGACAAGGCCGGCAACACCTCGAAGCCGACCGACACCACAGTTGACGTCGACACGAAGGCACCCGACGCGCCCGTCGTGACCAGCCCGGCCGACCTCGCAGACGGGAAGGGTCCGATCACCGGCACAGCAGAGCCGGGAACGGTGGTCGTGATTCGCGACGAGAACGGCGACGTCATCGGGAGCGACCAGGCCGACGAGAACGGCAACTGGACCGTCGAACTCGACGAGCCGCTCGGCGAGGGCAAGCACGACCTCGAAGTCGTCGCTTCCGACAAGGCCGGGAACGCGTCCGACCCCACGAAGACCGCAGTGGACGTGGACACGAAGGCACCTGACGCACCCAAGGTGACCAGCCCTGCCGACCTCGCGGACGGGAAGGGCCCCATCACCGGCACCGCCGAACCCGGCGCGACCGTCATCATCCGCGACGAGAACGGCGACGTCATCGGGAGCGACCAGGCCGACGAGAACGGCAACTGGACCGTCGAACTCGACGAACCCCTCGACGAAGGCAAGCACGACCTCGAAGTCGTCGCGTCCGACAAGGCGGGGAACACCTCCACGCCGACAGACACAACCGTCGACATCGACACAAAGGCGCCCAACGCGCCCGTCGTGACCAGCCCGGCCGACCTCGCAGACGGGAAGGGCCCCATCACCGGCACAGCAGAGCCGGGCACGGTGGTCGTGATTCGCGACGAGAACGGCGACGTCATCGGGAGCGACCAGGCCGACGAGAACGGCAACTGGACCGTCGAACTCGATGAACCCCTCGACGAAGGCAAGCACGACCTCGAGGTCATCGCCCAGGACAAGGCCGGGAACACCTCCGACCCGACAGACACCACCGTCGACGTCGACACGAAGGCGCCCGACGCGCCCGTCGTGACGAGCCCGTCGGACCTCGCCGACGGCACCGGCCCCATCACCGGCACCGCAGAGCCCGGCGCGACCGTCATCGTCCGCGACGAGAACGGCAACGTCATTGGCGAAGGCGAAGCCGACGAGAACGGCGACTGGACCGTCACGCTCGACGAGCCATTGAAGGACGGCGCCCACGACCTCGAAGTCATCGGACAGGACGACGCGGGCAACAAGTCAGCACCCACTCCGACCACGGTCGACGTCGACACCGAGGCGCCCAACGCCCCCGTCGTGACGAGCCCGTCCGACCTCGCCGACGGCACCGGTCCGATCACCGGCACCGCCGAACCCGGCGCGACCATCATCATCCGCGACGAGAACGGCAACGTCATTGGCGAAGGCGAAGCCGACGAGAACGGTGACTGGTCCGTCACGCTCGACGATCCCCTCACGGACGGCAAGCACGACCTCGGAGTCATCGCGCAGGACGACGCCGGCAACACCTCCGACCCGACAGACACCACCGTCGACATCGACACGAAGGCACCCGACGCACCGAAGGTCACCAGCCCCGCCGACCTCGCCGACGGCACCGGCCCCATCACCGGCACCGCCGAACCCGGCGCGACCGTCATCATCCGCGGCGAGACCGGCAACGAGATCGGCCGCGACACCGCGAACGACAACGGCGACTGGTCCGTCGAACTCGACGAACCCCTCGAAGACGGCAAGCACGACCTCGAAGTCATCGCCGAGGACACGGCCGGGAACAGCTCCGACCCGACGAAGACCACGGTCGACGTGGACACGAAGGCACCCGACGCTCCGAAGGTCACCAGCCCGACGGACCTCGCCGACGGACAGGGACCCATCACCGGCACCGCTGAGCCCGGCACCATCGTCGTGATCCGCGACGAGGACGGCAACGTCATCGGCCAGGACGAAGCCGACGAGAACGGCAACTGGACCGTCGAACTCGACCAGCCCCTCACGGACGGGTCCCACGACCTCGAGATCGTCGCTGAGGACAAGGCCGGCAACGCCTCCGACCCGACAGACACCACCGTCGACATCGACACGAAAGCACCCGACGCACCGAAGGTCACCAGCCCCGCCGACCTCGCCGACGGCACCGGCCCGATCACCGGCACCGCCGAACCCGGCACCGTCGTCCTCATCCGCGACGAGAACGGGGAGGAACTCGGCCGTGACACCGCCGACGAGAACGGCAACTGGACCGTCGAGCTCGACGAACCCCTGACGGACGGCAAGCACGACCTCGAGATCATCGCCGAGGACAACGCCGGCAACGCCTCCGCCCCCACGAAGACCACCGTCGACGTCGACACCACGGCCCCGGCAGCTCCCGCGCTGGAGCACTTCGACGACATCGTCGACGGCACGGGCATCGTCCGCGGCACCGCTGAACCGGGCTCGACCGTCATCGTCAGCGACGAGGACGGGCGTGAGATCGGCCGCGGCGTCGCCGACCAGGACGGACGCTTCGCCTTCCGCACGACGCTCCCGCTCGACCCCGGCGCGCACCTGCTCACCGTGGTCGCCGTCGACGAGACGGGCAACACGTCAGAGGGCAGCAGCATGCTCGTGACCCTGGTCCCCGAGAGCAGCGTCGAGGACGGAGACCACGAGAGCGGGACGGGTGTCGATGCCGGCTCGCAGACGGTGCCTGGCTCCACCACGTCGAGCGGTTCGCTCGGCGCGGCACCCTCCGACGCCTCCCCCGCGACGATCCCGTCCCCGATCAGCGCGCAGGACCGCGAGCTGGCGTTCACCGGCGCTGAGCTCGGTGGATGGCTGTCCGCCGCACTCGCTGCGCTCGGGCTCGGCTTCGTCCTGCGGCTGCTCGGCCGCCGCCGGCGCGACCGCGTCAGCTGAGGCAAGCAGACGACCGGGAGGCCCGGCTCGCGTTCCCCACGTCGGGTCGCGAGCCGGGCCTCCCGTCGTTCCGGAACGACCCGATGTGTCCTCCGACGCAGTGTCCGGATCGCCCGCCAGCGCCGCGGGCACGTCCGCTACGATCCCGGACGAGGGGGAACGTGCACACCAGGACCACCAGGATCGCAGCCGTCGCGGCGGCACTCGCACTCACCACGACCGTGGGCGGGTGTTCACTGCTGCGGGGCGGTCAGGACGCGCTGCCGGCACCGTCGCGGTCGACCAGTGCGACGCCGACGTCGACGCCGAGTGCGACCGCCGACACCGATGCGGCCGGACAGACCGAAGCCGACCTGCTCCGGGAGTCCGCGTCGCCTCGACCGCCGACGGCTGCCCCGACCGAGGCACCACGCCCCGCGCCGACCATGTCGTCGATCCCGCCCGGGACCGTCGTCAGCGAAGGGGACGTCGCGTCGCCGAAGGGCAGCGTGCACTTCCACTTCCGAGTGGTGGCCGACCAGGACGACCGGTTCGCCGTGCAGTACTCGGGCTTCACCTCGACGCTGCCTGTCCCGGTGTCGGCCTCGTTCCTCCGCGTCACACCCGCGGTCGGGGACGGCATGAGCCACATCGGTGACGGTGACCAACAGCTCGGCGGAGCGACGACCACCCCCGGCCCGACGGTCTCCGTGCCGATGGCGCAGGCTGGCCACGACCCGTCCTTCCTCGGTGCGCTCGTGACGTACTCGTCCGCGACCCCGGACGCCGCCCTGCCGGTCGAGATCGGGCCGGGCAAGGTGCTCGCCGTGACACCGCTGTCGTGGTCGGTCCCGGCCAGGACGACCAACGTGCACCCGACGGACAGCGGAGCCGCTCCGAACGCCACGGGCACGGTGCCGTCGACGACCGCCAGCGGGGCGCCGGCGTCCTACGTCGTCGCTCCGGATGACCTCATCGGCGACGTGGCAGCGCGGTTCGGCCTGTCGGTGTCGGACCTCGTCTGGCTGAACCCGTCCCTGACGGTGTACGGCGACCAGCAGTACCTCTTCGAGGGCACGACGATGAACCTCGACCCGCTCCGACGCTGACCTCGGGCGAGCCACCTCCGACCCGCTGAACGGTCGCACGCTGTCGGTGGGACGGCTCGTACGAGACGGCGCGCGACCGCTCGACGACGCACAGTCGGTGTGTCGTGACCACTCACCGAACCCGGGACACGGGACCCCGAACCCGGGACCCGGGACCCGGGACCCGGGACACGACGCCCGGGACCCGGGCCTCGAGACTCCCCGCCCGGTGAGATCGCACTTCGTGTCGCCTCCGCACGCCGGGATCCGACACGAAGTGCGATCTCACCGCGGGGCACGGCTGGCCCCCGACACGACGACACCCCGCCGCCACGAGGGCGACGGGGTGTCGTGGTGCGCCGGGTGCTACTTGCGGAGCTCCAGGTACTTGGCGATGAGCGCCTTGGTCGAGGAGTCCTGGGTCTCGAGGACCGACTGGTCGCCGTCGACCGCGGGGGCGATCTGGAGCGCCAGCTGCTTGCCGAGCTCCACACCCCACTGGTCGAAGGAGTCGATGCCCCAGATGGTGCCCTCGGTGAAGACGATGTGCTCGTACAGCGCGATGAGCTGACCGACGACGCTCGGGGTCAGGGCCGGCGCCAGGATCGACGTCGACGGCTTGTTGCCCGTGAACGTGCGGGCAGCGATGATCGACTCGTCGGTGGTGCCCTCGGCGCGGACCTCGTCAGCCGTCTTGCCGAACGCCAGCGCCTTGGTCTGCGCGAAGAAGTTCGCGAGGAACAGGTTGTGGACGTCCTGGCCGGGCTCGACCGCCTTGCCGTCGCCGGTCTCGTCCTTGAGCGGACGGGCCGGGTTCGCGACGGCGATGAAGTCGGCCGGGATCAGGCGCGTGCCCTGGTGGATGAGCTGGTAGAACGCGTGCTGGCCGTTCGTGCCGGGCTCGCCCCAGAAGACCTCGCCGGTGTCCGTCGTGACGGGGGTGCCGTCCCAGCGGACGCGCTTGCCGTTCGACTCCATCGTGAGCTGCTGCAGGTACGCGGCGAAGCGGTGCAGGTACTGCGTGTACGGCAGGACCGCGTGGCTCTGGGCACCGAGGAAGTTCGAGTACCAGACGTTGAGCAGGCCCATGAGGACGGGCACGTTCGACGCGAGCGGGGTGGTGCGCATGTGCTCGTCGATGGTGTGGAACCCGGCGAGGAAGTCCTGCCAGTTCTCCTTGCCGACGGCGACGATCACCGAGGTGCCGATGGCCGAGTCGACGGAGTAGCGGCCGCCGACCCAGTCCCAGAAGCCGAATGCGTTCTCGGGGTCGATGCCGAACGCGGCGACCTTGTCGAGCGCGGTGGAGACGGCGACGAAGTGCTTGGCCACCGCGGCGGTCTTGTCGTCGTCCGACGCGTCCGTCAGCTCGAGCCGCTCCCACAGCCACTGGCGCGCCAGACGGGCGTTCGTCAGGGTCTCGAGGGTGCCGAAGGTCTTCGACGCGACGATGAACAGCGTGGTCTCGGGGTCGAGGTCCGCCGTCTTCTCGTAGATGTCGGTCGGGTCGATGTTCGACACGAAGCGGGCTTCGATGCCGGCCTGCACGTAGGGCTTGAGGGCCTCGTACACCATGACCGGGCCGAGGTCCGAGCCACCGATGCCGATGTTCACGACGGTCTGGATGCGCTTGCCGGTGACGCCCTTCCACGCGCCCGAGCGGACCTGCTCGGCGAATGCGTAGACCTTGTCGAGCGTGGCGTGAACGTCGGCGTCGACGTCCTGGCCGTCGACGACGAAGGGCTTCGCGGGGACGAGCTCGCCGGTGGCCGGACGGCGCAGCGCGGTGTGCAGGACGGCGCGGTCCTCGGTCACGTTGATGTGCTCGCCGGAGATCATCGCCTGGTAGCGCTCGGCGACGCCGGTGTCCTCGGCGAGCTGCAGCAGGGCGTCGAGGATCTCCTTCGTCACGAGGCCCTTCGACAGGTCGACGGTGAGGTCACCTGCCTGGAAGGTGTACGACTCGGCACGGCCGGGGTCGGTGTCGAACCACCCTCGCAGGTCCGGGGAGAAGCCGTCGGCGATGCCGGCGAGCGTCTTCCAGCCTTCGGTCGTCGTGGGGTCGACGGGTGCGGATTCGGTCACGGGGTCCTCCTGAACGCCAGAACTGAGTGGTCCGCGGACCACCGCAACGTTGCGACGCGGGCCGCATCCGAGCGTAGTGCGCCTGCGACGGGCGCGCGCACAGCCCGGTTGGCCTGTGGACAGCCACTCGCCGGTGCACAGGGCCGGGGCGACGGACGGGAGGCTCGCATCAGGTGACCGGCGCGAGTCACGTGAGCAGGGCCTCCAGGGTGTCTGCGAGCGGACCGTCCGACGCGGCCCGCCAGGACCGGCCGGCCCACAGGTGCAGCGCGTGCGCATCACCGTCGACGGCGGCCGCGGCGCGGATTGGCCGGGTCAGGTGATGCAGTGCCGGGTAGCCGAGCGGTGCGTCCTCGTGCTCGCGGACGAAGCGGTTGACGAGCGCGCGTGCCGGTCGTCCGGTGAAGGCGCGGGTGAGCGCCGTGCGGTCGAAGACGGGGTCGACGAGGGCCTCGCGGTGGGTCGCTCCGGTACCGGCCTCGTCGGTGCGGAGGACGAGCGTGCCGATCATCGCAGCGGAGGCGCCGGCGAGCCGGACGGCCTCGACGTCGTCAGGTCCGCCGATGCCGCCGGCGGCGACCACGGGCAGGTCGACCCGCGCCAGGACCGCGCGCACCAGGTCGGGCAGGGGTTCCCACACGGGCGACTGCTCGGGGTCGAGGACGGCGGAGTGTCCACCGGCGGCCTCGCCCTGCACGACCAGGACGTCGATCCCCCGGTCGGCTGCTGCCGCGGCGTCGACCGGGTTGGTGACCGACTGGACCGTCACCGTGCCCCGGCGGCGGAGGTCCGCGACGGTCTGGGCCGACGGCAGCCCGAACGTGAAGGAGACGACGGGTACCGGGTCGTCGAGGAGCAGCGCGAGCTTGTCGGACCAGGCGTCGTCGTCCTCGCGCTTGTCGGGCAGGTCGGGGACGCCGAGGGACGTGCGGTACCGGTCGTAGTCGGCGTCGCTGATCGGGACCGGGTTCGGCACGAAGACGTTGACGCCGAACCGGTCGGTGCGCGTGCGGACCTCGGCGATCTCGGCGGCGAGCTCCTCGGCGGTGCGGTGCCCGGCGGCCAGGGACGCGAACTGACCGGACCGGGCCGCGGCGATCACGAGCGCCGGCGTCGACGGCCCGCCCGCCATCGGTGCGACGTGCAGGGGTGACCGGAGGACCTCGGGGAGTTGGTTCACCCCTCGATCCTGCACTGGCGGACCGTGCTCCTGCACTGGCGCACCCGTGCGACACGCCGATGGGTGTGACGGCTCGTCAGGATCGGGCGGTACCGGACACTTCTTCAGGTGAGAGGGGGCAACCGTGGACGACGACACCCAAGCCGACGCGACACTGACGCGGCGGCTCGCGGACGGGGACCGTACGGCACTCGCCAATGCGTTCGACCGCTTCGCACCCACCCTGACCCGCTACGCATGGGCACAGGCCGAACGCCGACAGGACGTCGAGGAACTCGTGCAGGACACGTTCCTGACGCTCTGGCAGAAGGCGGCGACGATCGACCTCGCCACCAGCGCGCTGCTGCCGTGGCTGCTGGTCGTCTGCCGGAACCACGCCCGCAACCAGGCGCGACGCCTGGCGAAGGGCGCCGGTGACGAACTGCCGGAGGACCTGCCGGCCCGCGCGGACGCCGCCGAGGCCCGCGAGCGCCTGCGCTGGGTCCGCGACGAGATCGCCGCCCTGGCACCCGTCGACCGACGGATCTGCGAGCTCTGCCTCCTCGAGGGCCACTCCTACGCCGAAGCCGCAGAGATCCTCGGCCTCAGCGTCGGCGCCGTCACCCAGCGCGTCTCCCGATCCCGAGCCCGACTGAAGAAGGCGGTGATGCACGATGAACACTGAGCCCCCCACCGGAGACGACCTGCAGCGCATGCTCGTCACGATGAAGCAGAGCGTGCTCGACCGCGCGGAGGACCGGAAGCCGGCACCCCGCCGGCGCGGCCGTCGCACCGGGATCGCCATCGGCGTGATCGCACTCCTCGGCCTCGGCGCCACCAGCGGCGGCGTCGCCCTCGGCATGATCCCGCAGCCGTTCGCCGCCGCACCAGCACCCACCTCCACGCCGAGCCCGACGGAACCGGCAGCACCGAGTACCCCCGCGGCGGCACCCGTCGAGGAGACGCCCGACCCCGCGCCGACACCCTCGGCGACGCCCTCTGTCACGCCCACGAAGGGCGCGTTCGCACTCGACGACCCATCCACGTGGATCATCTCCGGCAACGAGGTCGGCCCGGTCGCCCTCGGCGGCACCACGGAGGCCGAGAGCGACGACCTCGAACAGGCGTACCGGCTGGTGCCCGCGACACCGAGCAGCTGCACGGCGCCGGGGACCTGGGCACGCGACGGGAGCCCGACGCTGCGGATCACCGACGACGACGACCGGGTGACGGGTGTGCTCATCGGGGCCGAGGGGGACCGGCCCCGGACGACGACGGCCGGGCCCACGACACCGGCGGGCATCGGCGTCGGATCGAGCTCCGACGCACTGCACGCGGCGTACCCGTCCTTGCAGGAGAAGGTCTCCACGGCGAGCGGCGCGTGGTCGAGGTGGGACCTGGAACTGCCCGACGGCCTGGTCTCGTTCCAACTCGACAACGACGGGGCGCACGTCGACTCGGTGTGGGTGAGTTCCGACAAGAACCTGCCCACCTCGGTCTGCGACCTCTGATGACCGATGACGGGCGGGAAGCGGGCACTGGGGGGCGCTTCCCGCCCGTCGTCACGGACGCCGCTGGCGTCACGGTTCCAGCAGCGGCTCCTTCGGGAGCTTCCGGAGCTTCGCGCGGCGCTTGCGGCGCTCGGGGATCATCGAGCGCATCTCCTCGAGCTTGCCGAAGCAGAGCAGCCGGTCGCCCGGTTCGAGGGTGACCGTGCCGCGGGGGTTCGGGATCACCGTCGAGCCGCGGTGCAGCGTGAGCACGGTGATGTCGCGGTCGCCGAGGCCGGACTCGTGGATCGTCTTGCCGACCAGGTCCGCGTTCGTGTGCACGAGGAGCTCCGCGACGCCGTAGCCGGTCGACACCGACAGGCGCTGGCGGACGTCGATCTCGGGGAAGGCGACCTGGTTCGCGATGAAGTCGATGACCGCGCCGGCGATGTCGAGGCCGGTGGCGCGCTCGATGCCCTCGAGCCCCGGGGACGAGTTGACCTCCATCACCAGGGGGCCGTCGTTGCCCTCGAGCATGTCCACGCCGGCGACGCGGAGCCCCATGATCTGCGCGGAACGGACCGCCGCCTCTTCGTACTCCGGCGTGAGCGTGACCTGCTCCACCGTGCCGCCGCGGTGCACGTTCGACCGGAACTCGTCGCCGCTGGCGCTCCGGCGCATGGCGGCCACGACCCGGTCGCCGACGACGAGCGCGCGGATGTCCTTCCCGCGGCTCTCCGCGATGAAGCGCTGGATGAGCACGTTCTGCTTCGTGGAGTGCAGCGTCTCGACGATCGACTCGGCGACCTTCGCCTCTGGCGCCAGGATCACGCCGATGCCCTGGGTGCCCTCGAGCAGCTTGATGACGACGGGTGCTCCCCCGACCCGCTCGATGGCCCCGCGGACGTCGGCCCGACCGGCGACGAACGTCGTCGCCGGCATGCCGATGTCGTGCCGCGAGAGGATCTGGTTGGCCCGGAGCTTGTCGCGCGAGTTCGTGATGCCGTTCGCGGTGTTCGGCGTGTAGACGTCCATCTGCTCGAACTGCCGGACCACCGCGGTGCCGTAGTACGTGATCGAGTTGCCGATGCGCGGCAGGACGGCGTCGTAGTCGGACAGCAGCTTGCCGCGGTACTGCAGGTCGGGCGCGTCCCCGGTCAGGTCGATGGCGAAGCGCAGGGTGTTGAGCACCTTGACCTCGTGGCCGCGGTCCAGTGCTGCCGCGCGGAGTCGCTGCGTCGAGTACGCCTGCGGGGCGCGCGAGAGGATGGCGAGTTTCATCGGGAGGCTCCGCGGGTTCGGGGGTGGCGACGGCGACGCTCCATGCTGGCAGACGAACCGCCCCGCGGGCATGCCGCAGGCCGCGATCGACGCGCCGCGGGTGCTGCCCTGCCAGGATGGGCGCATGGCCGACGACCCGAAGCCCACACGGCGCACGCCGATCGTCTCGGGCTGGCGCGAGTGGGCCGCGCTGCCGGACCTGGACATCCCGTGGATCAAGGTGAAGCTCGACACGGGCGCACGGACATCGGCACTGCACGCGTTCGACCTCGAGGAGCTGCCGGGTGACCGGGTGCGGTTCTCCGTGCATCCCTGGCAGGACTCGGACGCCGACCAGGCGACCGTCGAGTGCGACGTCCACGACCGCCGCGTCGTCCGGAGCTCGTCGGGTCACGCACAGGAGCGCATCGTCGTCCTGACCGCGATCGAGCTCGCCGGCCGCACGGTGGAGGCCGAGGTCACCCTGAGCAACCGCGACCAGATGGGCTTCCGGATGCTCATCGGCCGCGAGGCGCTGCGGCAGGGCTTCGTCGTCGACCCGGCGCGGTCGTTCCAGGCAGGCCGGGCGCCGAAGGAGATCCGCCGCCGCAACCGCGGGCGCGCCTGAGGCTCAGCGCAGCCGCTCGACCATCGGGCACGCGAACGGGTCCGCCGCCGCCAGCCCGACCTCGTTGAGGTAGCGCACGACGATCGCGTACGACTGCACGAGCGTCGTCTCGGTGAACGGCACGCCCTGCGTCTTGCAGTAGTCGCGCACGATGACCCGCGCGGCCCGCAGGTTCGGTCGGGCCATGTTCGGGAACAGGTGGTGCTCGACCTGGTGGTTGAGGCCGCCCATGAAGTACTCGACCCAGCGCCCGCCGGTGATGTCGCGGGAGGTCAGGACCTGGCGTGAGAAGAAGTCCACGCGGCGACCGGGCTCGATGATCGGCATGCCCTTGTGGTTCGGCGCGAAGGCGATGCCCATGCAGAAACCGAACACGGCGAGCTGCACGCCGAGGAACGCGAACGCCATGCCGAGCGGCAGGAACCAGAAGACGACGCCGAGGTAGAGCGCGAAGCGGACCGCGAACACCGAGGCCTCGGACCAGCGGCCCTTGACCGGACCGCGGCTCGTGTAGGTGCGGATCGACTGCCAGTGCAGGTTGACGCCCTCGATGAGCAGCATCGGGAAGAAGGCCCAGCCCTGCACCCGGACGAGCACGCGCAGGAAGCCGGTGCGGCTGGCGGCGTCCTCGGGGCGGAAGGAGATCGCGTCGAAGGAGATGTCCGGGTCCTTGCCGACCGTGTTCGGGTTGGCGTGGTGCCGGGTGTGCTTGCCGGTCCACCAGGCGTAGCTGATCCCGGTCAGGAGCGTGCCGCCGTAGCGGGCAGCGCGGTCGTTCCACGTGTGCGAGGCGAACACCTGGCGGTGGGCCGCTTCGTGCGCCAGGAAGGCGAACTGCGTGAAGAGCAGGCCGAGCACGCCGGCGATGACGAGCTGCCACCACGAGTCGCCGAGCACGGCGAACGCGGCTCCGGCGAGCGCCAGCAGGGCGACGAGGACGACGATGAGTCCCCAGTACCAGCCGGTGCGGCGGCCGAGCAGGCCTTCGTCCTTGATCCGGGCGAGCAGCGCCGTGTAGCTGGACGTGCCGCTGGTGCCGGGACGTGGTCCGGTCGTGATGATCTCGCTCATTGAGGGTCCTCCGGTCGGGCAGTACCGCAGCCGGGGTCCGGGGCCACTGGTCCCGAGCGTAGTGGAGCGGGAGCCCCGTCTGTCAGGACAGCGTCAAGCGGCGTTCCGTGACCGCGCGGGCGACGTCGACGAGCGGTTCGCGGTTGGCTCGGGCGTGCTGCCGGAGCATCGCGAACGCCGCCTGCATGTCGACGTGGTGCGTGTGCGCGATGAAGCCCTTGGCCTGCTCGATCACGACGCGGCTGTCGAGGGCGCGCTGCAGCTGGGCCTGGGTGACGCTCGCCTGCTCGAGCGTCCGCTGCTGCAGGATGCTGATCGTCGCGACGTCGGTGAGGGCCTGGGCGGCGAGGGCGTCGTCAGGGCTGAGCGCCCCCTCGTCCTCGCGGAACAGGTTGAGCGAGCCGAGCACCGTGTCGCGCAGCCGCATCGGGATCGCGTGCACCGAGGAGAAGCCGGCTTCGGCGGACGCCGCCGCGAACACCGGCCAGCGCCGGCGCATCTCGGCCGGGTCCTCGGCGGACACGGGCTCGCCGGTCGTGAAGCACTCGATGCAGGGGCCGTCGCCGGCGTTGAGCTGGAGCAACCCGACGAAGCTCGACCGTTCGCTGGTCGACGCCAGCACCTCGAGTTCGTGGTCCTGGTTCAGCAGCAGGATCCCCGCCGCCGCCGCGTCGAAGATCTCGACGGCGCGGTCCACGAGGGTCTGCAGCAGGTCGACGACGTCGTAGTCGTCGACGAGGGTGTCCGTCAGGGCGACGAACGTGTCGACGAGGCGGTGCTCGCGGGTGGTTGTCACGAGGCGTGCTCCCTGCCGGTCGGCGTCGGACGGTCCATGCAGGACGGTACTCGGTCCCGGTGGGCCGGACGGACAGCGAGTGCGGTGCTGACCACCGGACGGGAGGCTCGTGTGGGCCCCGCCACGGGCCTCCCGTCAGGCAGTGGGTCCGGTCAGGAGCGCGCGGAGCGCGTCGTCCAGCGGGCCGGCGACGGCGTCCTCCGAGGCGGAGGCGAGGGGCTCGACCCGCGTGGCGGTCCGCAGCATCGTCATGCCGAGCACGACCGACAGCGCGATCTCGGCGCGGATGAGCAGGTCCTCGGTGACCTGGTCGCCGACCGACTGCGCCAGGCGTTCCGCGTAGCGGTGCAGGGTCTCGCGGCGGATCGTGTCGACGCCCTCGTCGCCCGAGGACCGCAGGAGCAGCATGAGCTGCATCGAGTCCTCGTCGGTGGGTGAGCGGAGGACGTGTCCGATGAGTCCGCGGAGGGCTCGGTCGAGGTGCCCGGTGGCGTCCTCCCCCGGGTCGAGGTCGCGCACCGCGCGGTCGAGGCAGGCGCGGAAGAGCCCCTCCTTCGACACGAAGTACCGGTTGATCAGCGCGACGTTGACCCCGGCGTCCGCGGCGATGTCGCGCACGGTCGTGGCGCGGTAGCCGTCGAACGCGAACCGGCGCCGGGCGGCCTGCACGAGGAGCAGCCGGGTGGCCGTGGCGTCCTTGCTCATGGTCGAAGCGTAGCGGTCCGCGACGGCATGTAAGCAGTTGTTGACATCAGCGCCGGACCGCGTACCCTCGTCGAGTCAGCAACTGTTTACATCGACCAGACGGAGCACGATGACCGAGACCATGGCGAGCCCCCGTACCGGCTCCCACCCGACCACGGACGGCCGTCGTCCGAACAGCACGGCGATCATCGTCTACCTGTCGCTCGGCGGCCTGTCGTTCGCGGTCCTGCAGTCCCTCGTCGCTCCGGCGCTGTCGACGATCGGCAGGGACCTCGGCGCGTCGACGAGCGCCACGAGCTGGGTGCTCACCGCCTACCTGCTGTCGGCGTCGGTGCTCACGCCGATCCTCGGTCGCCTCGGGGACATGGTCGGCAAGCGCAAGGTGCTCATCGTGGTGCTCACGATCCTGCTCGTCGGGGCCGTGCTCGCCGCCCTCGCGCCGAACCTCGGCACCCTCATCGTCGCCCGGGCACTGCAGGGCGCAGCCGGAGCCGTGATGCCGCTCTCGATCGGCATCGTCCGCGACGAGCTCCCCAAGGAGAAGGTCAGCGTCACGATCGGCCTGCTCTCCGCGATCTTCGGCATCGGCGCCGGCGTCGGCATCGTCGCCGCCGGGCCGATCGTCGAGCACCTGTCGTGGCACTGGCTGTTCTGGCTGCCCGCCGTGCTCGTCGTGATCGCGCTGCTCGGTGCCGTGTTCGGCATGCCCGAGTCCCCGGTGCGCAAGCCCGGCCGCCTCGACATGCTCGGCACGGGCGTGCTCGCGGTGTCCCTCGTCGCGATCCTGCTCGCCGTCAGCGAGGGCGAGACCTGGGGCTGGGGCGACGCCAAGACCGTCGGGCTGCTGGCTCTCGGTGCCGTGGCGCTCGTCGCGTTCGTGCTCGTCGAGCTCCGCGTCACCGAGCCGCTGATCGACGTCCGGCTCTTCGCCGTGCGCGGGGTGTGGACCGCGCACCTGGTCGCACTGGTGTTCGGCTTCGCGATGTTCGGCACGTTCGTGCTCGTCCCGACCCTGCTGCAGCTGCCGAGCGCGCTGGGCTACGGCTTCGGCAAGGACGTCACCCAGGCCGGGCTCTTCCTGCTGCCGACCGTCGTCATGATGGTCATCGCCGGACCGATCGCCGGCATCCTGGTGCGTCGCATCGGGCCGAAGCCGCCGATGCTGCTCGGTGGCATCTCGATCGTCGTCGCGTTCCTGCTGCCCGCGATCGCCCACGGTGAGCTCTGGCAGGTCGTCGTCTCCGGCGTCTTCACCGGCATCGGCATCGGCCTGGCCCTGGCCGCGTGCTCGAACGCCATCATCGAGAGCGTCCCCGCGAACCAGACCGGCGAGGCCATCAGCGCCAACACCGTCGTCCGGACGATCGGCTCGAGCGTCGGCACCGCCGTCATCGCCGCGCTGATCACCTCGCACAGCACGGCGCAGGGGCTCCCCACCGACGACGCGTTCACGATCGGCTTCTGGGCGTGCACCGGGGTCGCCGTGCTGGCGGTCCTCGCGGCCGTCGCCGCTCCGTCGATGCGTGCACGCCGTGCCGCGGCGGTCGCCGCCGGGGTCGACGACCTCGACGGCGTCACGCGGTAGGCGGCACGCGGGCGCGGTTGCGGGCGCGGTCGCGTCCTGGTGCGAGGTCGGCCACTCCGTGCGCGGTTGATGCGGCGCACGGGGTGATCAGCCTCGCACCAGCCGCAGGACCCCGCACGGTGCGGGGCGCGCGGGAGCGCGCACGAGCGCGTACGACAGCCGGCGACGAGTGGTCACGACACCCCGGCGGGGTTCCGCGAGCGGTCAGGAGCCGTCGGCTCCGCGTGCTCCGAACGACAGCCGGTGACCGCTAGGCGGACGTGAGCGGGGCGTCGTGACCGGTCGGCGACGCGAACCGGAGGCTCATGGCGGGGTCGACCCGCACCTCCCGGTCGGCGACGCGAACCGGAGGCTCGGGGCCGGGGCGACCCGTACCTCCCGTCCGGCGACGCGGACGGGAGGCGCGAGGCCGGGCGCGACCCATGTGTCCCGGTCGGCGACGCGGACAGCAGGCTCGTGGCGGGGGCGACCCATGCCTCCCGTCCGGGGCCGGCCGGACCGACGTTCAATCGGGCCGATGACGGATCCGGTCGGCGGATCTCGGGTCGAGCCGACCAGATCCGTCAGCGCGCGCATCGTGAACCCGTCTGCCGAGCGGAGCCGAGACGGGGCGGGGCGGGGCGGCCGGGACCGAGACCGCGACCGGGACCGGGTTGGTCAGATGAGGTCAGGTCAGGCGCTGCGGCGGTCCCGGCCGAAGACGATCGCGAGCGCCGTCGTCAGCGCGGCGACGAACCCGCCGGGGCCCTGCGGACGGGCCGGACGCGTCGGCGCCTGGAACGCGACGTCGTGCAGGTTGTTGCGCTTGGAGCCGTCCCAGTTCGCGAACAGGTAGGCACCGCCCAGCACGGAGAGGCTGCGGACGGGGGCACGACGCCACTCGCCCGCGCGGACGACGTAGCCGGAGTGCCCCGAGCTGATGTTGTGGATCACGGTGTCCACGTCGATGACGCCGGTCGTGGTGATGACGGCGGTGATGCCCGTTCGGTCACGGGCGACGTACTCGATGATGTGTTCTGTCATGTCGCTCGGGTCAGGAGGTTGCGTCTCGCACCCGGACACGTCGGTTCGGACCGTGCGAGGCTCGGCCGGAATCGTCGTTGCTTCCGTCGTCAGGATACGTCCGGCGCACCGCACCCGGTCCGCGAGTGTCCGCAGAACGGTGGTCGCTGTCCGCACAACGGTGGTCGGGGCTCACGCGACCCAGACGACGGTGCCGTTGTAGCCGTGCAGCACGGCGGCGACGCCCGCGCGGAGTGCCCGTCCGGCGCGCTCCTCGGTGAAGCTCGCGGGGTCGTGGTGGCTCGCGGTGCCGAGTCCCTCGCCGCGGTAGCCCGCGCCGGTCCAGTCGGCGGCGGTGACGTTCGAGGTGGGCTCGGCGATCTCGGCCCCGAGCACCAGGAACTGCTGGTGCAACGCGCTCGGGGACATCGCGGCGATCGGGTCGACCATGTCGTTGCCGACGCTGATGACCAGGTCGGCGTGCTTGCCAACCGCGGTGGCGACGGCGTCGAGCACGTTCTCACTCCCCCGGGGCTGGACCCGGGTCAGGGTGACGCCCTCGGTGTCGGCCCAGGCGTCGACGGCCCCGATCAGCGCCTGCGTCGGTGCGGACGCGGCGGTCTCGCCGTCGCCGTCCGCGTCCACGTCCCCCGCGGACAGCAGGACGACGCGGTAGCCCGACGGCGGGTGCACGCCCTTCCACGACCCGGGTGACGGACTGACGGTGGACTCCGGCGCCGGCGGGCGGCTCGCGTCCCAGAACCCGGCGTCGAGCGTGCCCGCGGTGTTGGTCGCGCGGGGCTCGGCCGTGCCCTCGGACGCGGACGAGCACCCGGCGAGGAGCAGTGCCCCGGCACCGAGCACCGCGACGGCCGCCAGCAGGGACGTCGTGCGGGAGACGAGGCTGGTCACGGAGGGCTCCAAGGGCGGGTCGGCGGGCGGATCGCGACCATGGAACCACGGCCCGGGTGCCGCGTCGTCCGTCATGGGCACCTGTCCGAACTCTGTCCAGCTGCTGGTCACCTGCTGTTTCCCTGCCGGTCGCCAGGGGTGGAGATCGTCTGGCCGGTGATCCCCGGAACCCCCCGCACGGCGTCCCGACGCCGCTCCCCCCGCACCACCGCAGTCCTGGCCCGTGTGGCCGCCACGGTCCTCGGCGCGCTCGTCCTCCTCGGCACCGTCCTGGTCGCGCTCGTGGGCGGTGCCGCACCCGCCTCGGCGCACGGATTCAGCTCGGTCGTCTACGCCCACGTGACCTCGGAGGACTCCGGGGTCGTACGGGCACGGCTGGGCCTGGAGTACGACCTGATGCTCGTCTCCGTCGGCACCAGCGAGCACGCCGACGCGTTCTACCGGCAGGGCCAGGCAGCGTGGGACGACGGGGACTTCCCCGCCATGACCCGGATCGCCGAGCAGCACCGGGACACGATGGCCGACTACGTCCTCGACCGGTTCTCCGTGACCTCCGGGGGCCGCGAGTGCCGGGGCACCCTCCAGCAGCCGATGCACGTCGACATGCAGGACGAGGTGCCGTACGCCGAGGTCGTCGCCGACTTCCGCTGCCCGACGACGTCGGCGCACACGGTCGCCGGGCACGTGGTCACCTCGACACTGTTCCCGGACTCCGAGACGTTCGTGAAGGACACCAAGACGATCGTCACCTACG
Source organism: Curtobacterium sp. VKM Ac-1395 (assembly GCF_015350975.1). Taxonomy (GTDB): domain Bacteria; phylum Actinomycetota; class Actinomycetes; order Actinomycetales; family Microbacteriaceae; genus Curtobacterium. The sequence goes on along the minus strand of NZ_JADKRX010000004.1, from coordinate 158,511 downwards.
CCGTGGACGCGCAGGAGGGCTCCGCGACGCTCGACGCCGACCGACCCTCGTTCTCGACCGAGCAGTCCGCCGGTGCCCGGTTCTGGGAGTTCTTCCAGCTCGGCGCCGAGCACCTGCTGACGGGGATCGACCACATCCTGTTCCTCGTCGCGCTCATCGCGGGGTCACGCCGCCTGCGCGAGGTCGTGTTCACCGCGTCGGCGTTCACCATCGCGCACTCGATCACGTTCATCCTGGCGGCGCTCGGGGTCGTGAGCCCACCGTCGATCGTGGTCGAGCCGCTCATCGCCCTGTCGATCGCAGCCGTCGCCGGCTGGTACCTCTGGCGGCTGTTCCGGCGGCGCTCCCACGCGGACGAGCTGATCGTGCCCGACGGTGGTCGGTTCGCCCTGGACCGTGCCGGGTGGACGCGCTTGGCGGTCGTGTTCGCGTTCGGACTCATCCACGGACTCGGGTTCGCCGGGGCGCTCGGGATCCACGAGGCGTTCTCCTGGCAGCTGCTCGTGTCGCTGCTCATCTTCAACGTCGGCATCGAGGCCGTGCAGCTCGCGATCATCGTGATCGTGTTCCCGCCGCTCTCACTGCTGCGTCGGAAGGCCCACCGGGCGTCGCTCTGGGTGACCGGGATCGTGACCGCCGGGGTGTTCGTGATGGGGATGATCTGGTTCGTGGAACGGCTCGCGGCGGGTTGATCGGCTGAACAGCTTCCAACCCGGAACGGATGGACACACAGCGTTCACCAAGGCGTTGCCAGGCGAATGCAGAGTCTTCCGTGCAGCACACATCCCTGTCCACGAGAACGGACCCTCCATGAGTCTCCTGTCTGGCGCCAGCACCCGGCGCAGATCCACCACCCTCCGCGTCGGCGGCGCAGTCCTCGGGGCGGCGCTCCTCGCGGGTGCCTCCTTCATGGGCACCAGCACCGCCACCGCGGCCACGAACACGCCGACCACGAACATCTCCACCGGCGGCCCGATCCACATCCTGCTCGGCGTCGGCGCGACCGAGAGCCAGCGCATCGCGTCCTGGTACTTCCCGACCAACGTCGCCCAGTCGGTCGAGATCCAGAAGACCGACTCGATGACCGGCGGCGTCTTCACCGACGCGAAGAAGACCATCGGTGCATCGGCGACCGCGAACACCGCGGCCGACACCAGCACGACCGACAGCAGCACGAAGACCATCGCGGGCATCACCAACGAGGCCGGCTACGTCAACGCGCACGCGGTCATCGACGGCCTCGAGCCGAACACGACGTACACGTACCACGTCGGTGCCGCGGACGGCTCCGCCTGGTCGACCCCGTACACGTTCACCACGAAGAGCTTCAGCGGCGACTTCGACTTCCTGTTCTTCGGTGACCCGCAGATCGGTTCGTCGGGCTTCGTCGACGACGACGGTGCCGGCTGGGCCGACACCCTGGAGTACGCGACGACCAAGGAGAAGGACGCCGAGCTCCTCGTCTCCGGCGGCGACCAGGTCGAGAACGCGAACAACGAGTACCAGTGGGGCGCGTTCGCCGACAGCAGCGACGTGCTGAAGCGCTACCCGTGGGCCTCCACCATCGGCAACCACGACGTCGGTGGCAAGTCGTACGAGCAGCACAACCAGCTGCCGAACTCGCTCAAGGTGCCGGACTTCTACCCGGGTGGCAACACCACCACGAACTCGGGCGGCGACTACTGGTACATGTACAAGGGCGTCCTGTTCATCGACATCAACTCGAACGCCTACTCGGGCGGCTCGGACGCAGCGCACGTGAACTACGTCCGCGACGTGATCACCCGCCACGGTGACGACGCGAAGTGGACCGCGCTGGTCTACCACCACTCGATCTACTCGCCGGCCGACCACGCGAACGACAAGGACAACCAGCAGCGCCGGTTCGACTTCACGCGTGCGTTCTCCGACATGGGCGTCGACATCGTCCTGCAGGGCCACGACCACTCCTACTCGCGCAGCTACGCGATCAAGAACGGCAAGAAGGCCAACCCGGACGAGCAGCCGGGCGCTGACGAGGTCTTCGCCGGCCCCGGTGGTGTCATCTACCTGACCGCGAACTCTGCGTCGGGCTCGAAGTACTACGACCTGACCACCCCGGACTCCACCCAGGGCAGCTACGGTCCGGACCCGCTCGACCCGACCGGCCAGCGTCACTTCGCCAACTCGGTCGAGAACCAGGAGCACGTCCGCACCTACGTCAAGGTCGGCGTCACGGACGACAACCTCGCCGTCACCACGGTCCGCGCCAGCGACTGCACCACCCTCAACTCGGCCGTGCAGCACGGCAAGGTCGACAGCTGCGGCGTGACCCTGAAGCCGACGGCCTCGGCCGACCCGGCGCCGATCGGCTCCACGGTCGACGCGTTCACGCTCGACGCCAGCACCCCGGCGACGACGACGACCCTGTCGGTCTCCGCCGCCAAGCAGCCCTACGGTGCGGTCAAGCCCGTGCAGGTCACCGCCACCATCGGCGACGGCATCGGCGCCACCTCGGGCCAGGTCGCCTTCACGGACGGCACGACGCCCCTCGGCACCGCGAAGGTGGTCGGCGGCAAGGCCGTCATCACCCTCCCGGCGAAGCTCACCGTCGGCACGCACGCCATCAGTGCGGCCTTCACGAGCGACTCCGACTGGACCGGAGCCGACTCCGCGACGACGACCGCCACCACGGTCACCGTCGTCCGGGCGACCTCGACCACCAAGGTCACCTACAGCAACGGCAAGGCGACCGTCACCGTGACGGCCCCCGGGCTGACGGTGAACGGCACCACGAAGGTCTACGAGGGCTCCAAGACCCTCAAGTCCTTCTCGGTCCACGGTGGGACGGCCACGGCCACGATCCCGCTCGGCAAGGGCACGCACGAGCTGCACGCGGCCTTCGCCCCGACCAAGTGGATCGCGGGCAGCACCAGCCCGACCATCACCACGAAGGTCAAGTGAGCTGACACGCTCACCGGAGGGCCCCGCGACCTCGGTCGCGGGGCCCTCCGCCGTGCGACCCCGGGACCGGACCAGGTGACGGACGGGAGGCTCGGTGCCCGCCCGCACCGTGCCTCCCGTCCGTCACCGCGCCACCCCGGCGACCAGCGCTACCCGTCGGACGGACGCAGGTCGTCGACGGCAGTCGTCGAGACGCGGTGCTCCGCACCGTCCCGCGTCGTGTACCGGACGGTCGCGTCCGTCGGCAGGTCGTCGACGTGGCGGACGGTCCAGACCGCCGCCCACTGGCCGTCCCGCAGCACGGCTGCGGTCCGCTGCCCGTCCGCGTCGACCGTCACCGCGGTCACGTCGGCGCCGGCCTGCCCGACGAGCATCCCGTAGGCGTGGTGGGTGTCCTCGGCCTCGCCGCCCGACACCGATCCCGACGTGAGCACCCGGTCCGCTGCGAGTCCGGCGTGCAGGCGGTCGCCGCCGACGGTCTGCAGCTCGCCCTCGTCGTGGACCTGCGTGACGACCCGTGGCCCGTCGACGGTGAGCTCGAGGTCGATCGGCCCGGCGGCCGCGGTGAGCAGCGCCGGCCCCGTGGGGAGTACGAGCGACGACGGTCTGGCTGGCATCTCGGCGGCGTCGACCGACCCGCTGAGGAAGCCCCCGACCACGCAGACGGCGGCGGTCAGGACGACCGCGCCCGTCCCGATCGCGGTGATGTAGACGATGCGGTTCTTCATGCGACGGAGGCTTCCTGACGAGGCGAGCTGAGGACGAGGAGGGTGCCGACGACGAGCGCCAGCAGTGCGGGGAGGTGGTCCACGAACGGCAGCCACGTGACCGTGATCCGACCGGCGAACTGGTGCGTCACGACGGACAGCAGCGTCGGCAGGACGATCGCTGCCCAGCGGGCACCAGGGCCGGCGGTGCAGAGCAGGAACGCGGCGAGACCCGCGGTCGGCAGGATCCAGTCCCCGGGGACGAGCGTCGGGCCGAGCCACACGGGTGCCGTGCCGACGACGACCGCTGCGAGGACGAGGAGCGCCGTGACCGGGGCCGTGACGGCCGCTCGACGCGTGCCACGGACGACCAGCACCGCCGCGACGGCGAGCGCCGGCAGGACGGACCCGAGCAGGGCGTCGACCGCGATGAACCCGTACCAGCCCCACTGACCGGACCCGAAGTGCCCGCCGAGGCGCATCTCGAACGCGACGGCGACGAGGACGGAGACGACCGCGGCAGCCACGACGATGACCGGGGCGACCGGTCCGTCGCCCGGGCGCCGGGCGGTGCGTCGCACGATCGTGGTGAGCAGCGCGCCGCGGGCGACCTGGCCGGGGCGGAGGCCGAGCTCGTGGGCGTCCCGCACGTCGGCGGCCCACTGCTCGCGGCGGGTGGTGCGCTGGTCTGCCGGTGACCAGGCCACGGCGAGCGCGAGGACGTGCTCGTGGAGGCTCATGCGGTCACCACCGTCCCGACGCGGGTGGCACGAGCGGGGCCGGTGGCACCGGTGGCACGGGACGGCCGCTCGGTGCGGACCCACGACCGGCGGAGGTCCTGGGCTGCCGCACGGCCGTCCGGGGTGAAGGCGTAGAGACGGCGTCGGGGGCCGCGGTGGTCGGGGTCGTCGTCCCACGAGGAATCGACCCACCCCCGTTCCTCGAGGCGTTCCAGGATCGGGTAGACGGTGCCGGTCGGGCGTCCCGTCTCCTTGACGACGAGCAGGCCCCACACGGGGCCGTCGTTCTCGAGCAGGGCCGTGAGGACGTCGACCGTCGGGGCCGTGATGCGTTGCAGGGGTTCCACATCACTGACTCTACGTATGTAGGACAGGCACGTCAAGTCGCCCGTGGAGGCCGCCGACGCGAGAAGTTCACACGCGGGCCGTCCGTGTCACGTGCCCGAAACAGCCGGGCAACGGCGACGACACAGCCCAGCACGACACTTGGTCGCACTACCTGTCACCCGACAGGTACTCCGCGAAAGGTCTGAAGCCATGCGCTCTCCAGAAGCTCCGCTCCACGCACCGCGCGCCACCACGTCGACCGGCTCCGCCGGCCCCGACACCCAGGACACCGCTCGGATCGGCTACGAACAGGAACTGCACCGCGGGGTCGGCTCGTTCTCCTCCTTCGCGGCCGGCTTCTCCTTCGTGTCCATCCTGACCACGGTGTTCCAGCTCTTCGGACTCGGCTTCGGGCTCGGTGGTGCCGCGTTCTTCTGGGCGTGGCCGCTCGTCTTCGGCGGCCAGCTGCTGGTCGCACTGAACTTCGCGCAGCTCGCCGCCCGGTGGCCGATCTCCGGGGCGATCTTCCAGTGGTCGAGCCGCCTGGCCGGGTCCCGGTTCGGCTGGTTCACCGGCTGGACGATGATCATCGGCCAGACCCTCACCGTCGCGGTCGCCGCCATCGCCGTGCAGGCCGTGCTGCCCGCGATCTGGAGCGGCTTCCAGATCGTCGGCGGGGCCGGAGCCGACCCCTCGCTGGCGTCCGCGACGGGTGCCGCGAACGCCGTGGTGCTCGGCCTCGTGATGCTCGTCGTGACCACCGTGGTCAACATCACGAGCGTCCGGCTGATGGCCCGCGTGACGAGCTTCGGCGTGCTCATCGAGATCATCGGCGTCGTCGTGCTCATCGGAGCGCTGTTCCTGCTCCCCCACCGCAGCGCGAGCGTCGTGTTCACCAGCGTCGGGTCCTCGAGCACCGAGCCGTACGTCTTCGCGTTCCTGGCGTCCTCGCTGATGGCCGCGTACGTGATGGTCGGCTTCGACTCCGCGGGCGAACTGGCCGAGGAGACCCACAACCCGCGCCGGACGACCCCGAAGACGATCGTCCGTGCGCTGACGGTGTCCGGGCTCGGCGGCGGGCTGCTCATCATCGGCGCACTCGTCGCAGCCCCGAGCCTGACCGACGGCAAGCTCGCCACGCAGGGGCTGGCGTGGGTGATCACGTCGACGCTCGGCGAGGTGGCCGGTCGACTCCTGCTCTGCACAGTCGCCGTCGCCGTGTTCGCGTGCACCCTGGCCGTGCAGACCGCCGGTGCCCGCATGGTCTTCTCGATGGCCCGCGAGGGAGCGCTGCCGTTCCACCGCACGCTCGCGAAGGTCTCCCCGCGTACCGGCACCCCGATCGCCGCATCGATCGTCGTCGGTGTCGGCGCCGGACTCGCCCTCGCGGTCAACATCGGGCAGTCCGCGATCTTCACCGCCCTGTCGAGCCTGTGCATCGCGATGCTCTACCTGGCCTACCTCGGGGTGACCGGGCCCTTGCTGGTGCAGCGCATCCGGCTGCGGCGCGGAGGCTTCCCGACCGGTGTCGACGAGGACGGCAAGCCGCTCTTCACGCTCGGCCGGTGGGGCATCCCGCTGAACGCCCTGGCCGTCGCGTTCCAGATCGGCATGGCGGTGAACCTCATCTGGCCCCGCCCGGAGATCTACGACCTCACCGGCAACTCCTGGTGGCTGCAGTACAGCGCGCTGCTGTTCATCGGCGGCGTCCTGCTCGTCGGTTGGGCCTGGTCGTCGTGGCGGCACCGGGCACACGGACCGCTCACGCTCGCGCACGTCCCGACCACGGCCGCCGTGCCGACCGCCGTGCCCGCCGCCGCCGAGGCCTGACCTGCCGCGGCGCCCCGGCGCCCCGGCGCCCCGGCGCCCCGGCGCCCCGGCGCCCCGGCGCCCCGGCGCCGCACCGGCACCACCCCGCCCCACCCGCTCCACCACGAAGGACCCCCATGCGTGACCTCCACCAGACCGACAGCGTGACCGCCTCGCGCTCCGACGCCCGCGCGCAGGCCGGGTCGCAGTCGGAGTACATGCCCTGGCTGCCGGCGTCGACGTCCCCGTTCGTCCCCGAGGGCGTCGACCCCGCCGACCTGGTCTGGGCCGAGACGGTGGCTCCCGGCGGGTACACGCACCGGGTCCTCGCCCGCGGCTCCCGCATCCGCCTCGACGACCCGACCGGGGACGCCTGCGCGAACACGGTCGTGTACAACGCGCTCGAGCCGTGGGAACGCCTCAACGTCGCGGACACGCAGAAGATCCCGTGGCAGGCGTACCTCGGCGCCGGGTCGCCGCTGCTGAGCGGGGACGGTCGGGCCCTCGCCACGATCGTGGAGGACACCTCCGGCCGACACGACGCGTTCTGCGGCACCTCGACCGACGCCTGGAACACCGCGAAGTACGGCGACGCCGCCCCCGAGGGGCCGTCCCCGAGCGGCCGGTCGCTGCTGGCGAAGGCCGCCGCCAAGCACGGGCTCACCAAGCGCGACCTGCCGCCGAGCATCTCCTTCTTCCAGGGCGTGCGGGTCGACCCCGAGGGCGCGCTGGAGCCGGTCGGGTCGGCAGGGCCCGGGCGCCACGTCACGCTCGTCGCAGAGCTCCCGCTGCTGGTCCTCATCGCGAACGTCGCGCACCCGCTCGACCCGCGGCCGGACTACGTCGTGGGGCCCCTGCGCGTGCACGCCTGGCGCGGGGAACCGACCACGGCGGCCGACGAGCGCTTCACCGCGACGCCGGAGCTGACCCGCGCCTACCTGAACTCCATCGACCACGCGGAAGCACGAGGCTGAGACGATGACCGACACCATCACCTCCACCGTCCCCGTCGGCGCCGTGCACGCGCCCGACGCCGTCCTCGACTGGAGCGAGTCGCTCGTGCCCGGCACGGTCGTCCGTGACGACCGGGTCGCGCCGCTCGCGCCGTGGTCCGCCGTCGTGCGGGCCGGCGAGGTGCTCACGATCGTCGACGTCGGCGGCAACCAGAGCGCCGACTGCCTGGTCTACGACGCGCACGACCCCGACGAGCGGTACAGCGTCCCCGACACCCTCGTCGCGCAGGGCAACGCCTACGTCCGCACCGGCACGGTCCTGATGTCGAACGAGGGCCGGCCGCTGATGACCGTCGTCGGCAACGAGATCGACCGCCAGGACACCATCGGCGGCGCCTGCTCGAAGGAGTCGAACACGCTCCGCTACGGGCACCACACGGCGTACCAGCACGGCTGCAGGGAGAACTTCCTCGCCGAGGCGGCCCGACACGGCCTCGGCGTCCGCGACCTGGTCTCGAACCTCAACTGGTTCATGAACGTCCCGGTCGAGGCGGACGGCGCCCTCGGCATCGTCGACGGCATGAGCGCCCCCGGCAAGCGCGTGGCGGTCCGGGCGGAGCGTGACGTGCTCGTGATCGTGTCGAACTGCCCGCAGATGAACAACCCCTGCAACGACTTCTCCTGCACGCCCCTCCGGATGATCGTGGTGCAGCCATGACCGCCCTCGACACCGGCGCGACGCCGGCACCGACGCCCGACGGGCGTCCCGCCCTCAGCACCGACACCGTCCTCGTCGCCAACCGCGGGGAGATCGCCCGCCGGGTGATCCGGTCCGCCAAGGCGCTCGGCATGCGCACGGTCGCCGTGTACTCCGACGCCGACCGCGCCGCCGGCCACGTCCGCGAGGCCGACGTCGCCGTCCGCCTCGGCCCGGCCCCCGCCCGCGAGTCGTACCTGCGCATCGACGCGGTCGTCCAGGCAGCACTCGACTCCGGCGCCGGCCTGGTCCACCCCGGCTACGGGTTCCTGTCCGAGAACACCGCGTTCGCGCAGGCCTGCGCCGCGGCCGGCATCCGCTTCGTCGGCCCGACCGCGGACCAGATCGTGGCGTTCGGCGCCAAGCACACCGCCCGCGAGCTCGCCGCCGCGGCCGGGGTCCCGATGCTCGCCGGCACCGGGCTGCTCGCCTCAGCCGAGGACGCCGTCACCGCCGCCGACCGCATCGGCCTGCCCGTCATGCTCAAGGCCACCGGGGGCGGCGGCGGGATCGGCATGCAGGCCTGCGCCACGCTCGACGAGGTGCGCGAGGCCTACGCGAGCGTCGAACGCACCGCAGCAGCCGCCTTCGGCGCCGCCGGCATCTTCCTCGAACGCCTGGTCCGACCGGCCCGCCACGTCGAGGTGCAGCTCTTCGGCGACGGCGAGGGCCGGGTCGCCGTCATCGGCGACCGCGACTGCTCGCTGCAGCGCAGGAACCAGAAGGTCATCGAGGAGGCTCCGGCCCCGGCACTGCCGGACCACGTCCGGGAGGCTCTCCACGAGTCCGCCCGTCGGCTCGCGGCGAGCATCGGGTACCGCAGCGCCGGCACGGTCGAGTTCGTCTACGACCCGGTGCGCGAGGAAGCGTCGTTCCTCGAGGTGAACACCCGCCTGCAGGTCGAGCACCCGGTCACCGAGGAGGTCTACGGCGTCGACCTGGTCGAGCTGATGCTCCGGCTGGCCCGCGACGGCGCTGCCGGCATCCCCGACGACGTGTTCGACCGCCGCTGGACCCCGACCGGGCACGCCGTCGAGGCCCGCGTCTACGCCGAGGACCCGGCCAAGGGCTCGCTGCCGTCGAGCGGCCTGGTCACGCAGGCCGTCTTCCCCGCCACCTCGACCGACGACGGCACCGCGACCGGCATCCGCGTCGACGGCTGGGTCGAGACCGGCTCCGAGGTGTCGGCGTTCTACGACCCGATGCTGGCGAAGGTGATCGCGACCGGGGAGACCCGCGACGACGCCCTCGACCGGCTCCGGGACGCCCTCGCCGAGACCCGCATCGACGGCATCGTCACGAACGCGGGGCTCCTCCGCACGCTCACCGACGACCTCGAGCTCCGCACGGCGACGCACTCGACGTCCACACTCGACACGACCGAGGACCCGGACCCGCGCATCGACGTCGTGGTGCCCGGGACGATGACGACCGTGCAGGACCTGCCCGGTCGGCTCGGCTACTGGCAGGTCGGGGTCCCGCCGAGCGGCCCGTTCGACGCCGCGTCCTTCGCCGAGGCGAACCGGGCGGTCGGCAACCCGGACGGCGCCCCCGCGCTCGAGGTCACCGCGACCGGCCCCACGCTCCGGTTCTCCGCCGCGGCGGTCGTCGCCGTCACCGGGGCACCCGTGCCGCTGACCCTCGACGGCGAGCCCGTCGCGCTGTGGGAGCCGGTCGAGGTCGCCGCCGGACAGACGCTCGCCCTCGGGACTGCTCCCGGCCCGGGACTCCGGAGCTACCTCGCCGTGCGCGGGGGCTTCGACGTGCCGACCTACCTCGGCTCCGCGGCCACGTTCACGCTGGGCGGCTTCGGTGGCCACGCGGGCCGGGCCCTGCTCGCCGGCGACGTGCTCCGTCCCGGCTCCCCCGACTCCGACGCCCCGCACCCGGCCTTCCCCGCCGGCACGCGGCTCGGACTCGTCGGCGGCCCGACCCCGGCCGAGCACCGCACGGCACTGACGGACGCGTGGGAGATCGCGGTCACCGAGGGCCCGCACGCGGCACCGGACTTCTTCACCCGGGCGGACCTCGACGTGTTCTACGCCACCGACTACGGGGTGCACCACAACTCCGCACGGACGGGCGTCCGGCTCATCGGCCCCCGGCCGGGCTGGGCGCGGACGGACGGCGGCGAGGCCGGCCTGCACCCCTCGAACATCCACGACACCCCGTACGCGGTCGGCGCGATCGACTTCACCGGCGACACCCCGATCATCCTCGGACCGGACGGGCCGTCCCTCGGCGGGTTCGTCTGCCCCGCGGTGGTGGCCAGCGGCGACCTGTGGAAGCTGGGCCAACTGCGCCCGGGCGACACCGTCCGCTTCGTCCCCGTCCGCGAGACCGACGCCGCCGCGCTCATCGCGAACCGAGCCTCCAGGACGGTCCCGCGCACCGGACGCGACGGGCGCACCGGCGGTGACGGCGACGACGGGGTGCTGGCGCGCCTGGACGCGACCCCGACCCGACCGAGCGTGGCGTACCGCCGCGACGGCGACGACAACGTCCTGGTCGAGTACGGCGACATGACGCTCGACATCGCGCTGCGGATGCGGGTCCACGCGCTCATGACGAAGCTGCAGGAGCACACGCCGAAGGGCGTCCTCGACATCACGCCGGGCATCCGCTCGCTGCAGGTGCACACCGACGCGTCCGTGCTTAAGGCGCGCGACGTGGCCGGGCTGCTCCGCGAGCTCGAGGACGAGATCCCGCCGACGGACCAGCTCGTCGTGCCGTCGCGCACCGTGAAGCTGCCGCTGTCGTGGGACGACCCCGCGACCCGGCTGGCGATCGAGCGGTACATGAACGGCGTGCGGAACGACGCCCCGTGGACGCCCTGGAACATCGAGTTCATCCGGCGCATCAACGGATTGGACTCCGTGGACGACGTCTTCCGCACGGTGTTCGACGCGAGCTACCTGGTGCTCGGTCTCGGCGACGTGTACCTCGGCGCCCCGGTCGCCACCCCGCTCGACCCCCGCCACCGACTCGTCACCACGAAGTACAACCCGGCGCGCACCTGGACGGCCGAGAACTCCGTCGGCATCGGTGGCGCGTACCTCTGCATCTACGGGATGGAGGGCCCCGGCGGCTACCAGTTCGTCGGCCGCACCGTGCAGATCTGGAACCGCTTCCGCCGCGGCGGGCTGTTCCAGGAGGACCCCTGGGCGCTCCGGTTCTTCGACCGGATCGAGTGGTACCCCGTCGGTGCCGAGGAGCTCCTCGAGCTGCGGGCCGAGACCGACGCCGGCCGCGGGGACTTCGAGACCGTCGACGGCGAGTTCTCGATCGCGTCGTACGACCGGTTCCTCGGGGACAACGCGGACTCGATCGCGGCGTTCCGGGCACAGCAGGCCCGGGCGTTCGGCGAGGAGAAGGACCGGTGGCGGGCCTCGGGCGAGTTCGACGTCCGCGACGAACCGACCGTGGTCGTGCCCGACGCGGTGACCGTGCCCGAGGGGTCGACGGCCGTCACCGCACCGTTCACCTCGACGGTGTGGCAGGTGGACGTCCGACCGGGCGACCGGGTGGACGCAGGACAGAAGCTGTTGGCCGTGGAGGCGATGAAGATGGAGTCGATGGTGCACGCACCCGTGGACGGACACGTCCTGGAGGTCTACGTCACACCGGGCGAGCAGGTCGCGCCGGGCCAGGTCCTCGCCGCGATCGGGGCACCGGCATGAGCGCCGGCAGCGGTGTCGGCGGTGTCGGCGGTGTCAGCGGTGTCAGCGCGAACGCTGCAGGCACCGTGAGCACCTTGAGCACCGCGGCTGACCGCGTCCACGACGCCTTCGACCGGATCGCGGCGGTCGACCGCCCCGAGGTGTGGATCACCCTGCGTGACCGCGCCGACGTGCTCGCCGAGGCCTCCCGCGTCGACCCGTCGCTCCCCCTCGCCGGGCTGCTGTTCGCCGTGAAGGACAACATCGACGTCGCCGGCCTGCCCACGACGGCCGGCGCCAGGTCGTACGCGTACGAGCCCACGGCCGACGCCACCGCGGTCGCCCGACTGCGGGCGGCCGGTGCGGTCGTCGTCGGCAAGACGAACCTCGACCAGTTCGCCACCGGCCTGGTCGGCACCCGCTCCCCCTTCGGCGCCGTCCGGAACGCCTGGGACCCGACCAGGATCTCCGGCGGATCGTCGAGCGGGTCCGCCACGGCCGTCGCGCTCGGGATCGTCGACTTCGCGCTCGGCACCGACACCGCCGGCTCCGGTCGGGTGCCGGCAGCGCTCGGCAACCTCGTCGGGGTCAAGCCGACGAAGGGGCTCGTGCCGAACACCGGCGTCGTGCCGGCCTGCCGGTCGCAGGACTGCGTCACGGTGTTCGCGGCGTCGCTCGGGCTCGCCAGGACCGCCGCCGAGCTGATGACCGGGCCGGACGGCATCGACCCGCTCGCCCGCGAGGACCGCGCCCACGCCGCACTCCCGACGCTCCCGCGCATCGCCGTCCCGCTGCCGTCCCAGCTCGAGGGGCTCGCGGACGGGTGGGCCAGCGCGTTCGCCGCCGCCGTCGACCGCTTCCGCGCACTCGGGCACGAGGTCGTCGAGGTCGACATCGCCCCGCTCCTCGACGCCGCGGCGCTGCTCTACGACGGGGCGTTCGTCGCCGAGCGGCACGCGGCCGTCGGCGCCCACATCGAGGCGCACCGGGACCTCGTCGGCGAGGACCTCGACCCGTCCGTCGCGTCGATCGTGCTCGGCGGGGCCCGACCCAGCGCGTCGGAGCTGTTCGCCGACATGGCCCGGCTCGACGCCCTCGGGGCAGCGGGTCGCGCGGTGCTCGAGGGCACGACCGCGCTCCTGACGCCGACCACCACCTGGCACCCGACCCTCGCCGAGGTCGCCGCGGACCCGATCGGTGCGAACAGCCGGATGGGGCGGTACACGAACTTCGCGAACCTGCTCGACATGGCCTCGCTCGCGGTGCCCGCGGGCTTAGTCGACGGGCTGCCGTTCGGCGTCATGCTGACCGGTCCCGCGTTCACGGACCGCCGGCTCGCGGCGCTCGCCTCCGCGTTCCTCGCCCCCACGGTCGACCTGTTGGTGGTGGGAGCGCACCTCCGCGACCAACCGCTGAACGGCCAGCTGGTCGCGTCGGGCGGATCGTTCGTCCGGGAGGCCCGCACCGCCTCCGACTACCGGCTGTACGCCCTCGACACGGTGCCGCCCAAGCCGGGGCTGGTCCGCGCGGGCCCGGTCGGGTCCGGCAGGGGGCCCGCCACCGGCTCGATCGTCGGTGAGGTCTGGCGCCTGCCCGCCGCCGGCTTCGCGACCTTCGTCGCTGCGCTGCCCTCACCGATGGCGATCGGCACCGTCACGCTCGAGGACGGCTCCGACGTCACGGGCTTCCTCGTCGAGCCCCTGGCGGTCGTCGGCGCCGAGGACATCACCCACCACGGCGGCTGGCGTGCCTACCGGGAGCAGGGCTGACCACGGTGGCCTGGGAGGATGGGGCCATGCCCTCCGACGACCGACCGTCCCGCGTCGGACGTCCCCGCGCCGTGCCGGACACGAGCCCGGAGCTGAGCCCCCGCGACCAGATCCTCGACGCTGCGGCGGCGCTGTTCGTCGAGAACGGGTTCAGCGCGACCTCGACCCGCGCGATCGCCGAGCGCGTCGGGGTCCGGCAGGCGTCGCTGTACTACCACTTCGCGGGCAAGGACGACATGCTCGTCGAGCTGCTGACGACGTCCGTCCGTCCCTCGCTCGACGTCGTCCGTGACCTCGAGCAGCGCGTGCCGGGGTCGACGAGCGCCGCGGGTGCCCTCGCCGCGCTGGTGCTCATCGACGTGGACACGCTCGTGCGCACGCCGCACAACATCGGGACGCTGTACCTGCTGCCCGAGGTGCAGGGCGAGCGGTACGACGGGTTCCGCGTCGAGCGCCAGGAGCTGCAGGACACCTACGGCCGACTCGGCTCCCGCGCCGCCACCCCAGACGTGGCACTCACCCCGACGCAGCTCGGCGCCGTGCTCATCCAGCTCGCCGAGACCGTCATCCAGCTCCGGCGTGCCGGTCGGGTCGAGGACGAGGACCGCGTCGCGATCGTCACGACCTGCCTGCGCGCCTGCGGTCTGGACGCCGCTGCCGTCGCCGCTGCCCGGCACGACGCGGAGTCCCTGCTCGCTGCCGCTGCCGTCTGACGGTTCCGCTCCCGCCGCCTGACGGATCCGGTTCGCGTCCCCCGAGTTCCCCCGACCAGATCCGTCACGGTCCCGACCGAACTCCCCCGTCCCCGTGTCCCCGCGTCCCCGTGTCTCGGTGTCCCCGCCGCACGCAGGTTCCGACACCGCACGAGTCGATCGACGCCCGCCGTGTCGGACCATGCGGACGCATCCCCGCCGCACGCAGGTTCCGACACCGCACGAGTCGATCGACGCCCGCCGCGTCGGACCATGCGCACGCATCCCCGCAGCGCGCACGGGACGACACCGTCGATGTCGTACGACACCGACGGTGTCGCGTCGCGCCCGCACACCGACACCGGCGACCTCGGGCACGACATCGTCGAGGTCGTGCGACAACGACTTCGTCGCTCAGGCCGTCTCCCGCCCGCGACACCGCGACACCGCGCCCCCGACACCGACCGGGACACCCCCCTGGGACGGAACACCGGCGGGACGGGCAGAGTTGGAGGGGAAGCGCGTCCTCCGACGTGCGTCCCAGAACGACAGAAACGGTGCAGCATGACGACGACGGTCCTCCTCGATCTTCAACTCCGGAGCGACGCCTCACCCGAGGAGGTCGAGACGACGGTCCGCGAGACGCTCGCGCAGACCCGCCAGCACCACGGCTGCGAGTCGCTCGAGGTCCTGGTCGACGACGCCGACCCCACGCACCTCGTGGTCGTCGAGCACTGGACCACCACCGCCGACCACGACGCCTACGCCGCCTGGCGTGGCACCCCCGAGGGCGCCTCCCCGCTCGGCCAGGTCCTCGCTGCCCCCGGCGTGAAGCGCATCTACAGCAGCACGATCGAGCTCTCCTAGCGGATCGCGCCCGACGCGACCCGACGACGGACGGGAGGGTCACCACCAGCTGGTGGGGAGCCTCCCGTCCGTTCCGGGGTCACCGGTCGGCGAAGCCGCCGAGCATGCCGGAGATGAACCGCTTCTGCAGGAAGAAGTAGAGGACGACGATCGGCAGGGCGACGATCACCCCGGCGGCGGAGAGCAACGAGTAGTCCGTCAGGTGCGCGCCCTTGAAGAACGCGAGGCCGAGGGGGGCCGTGCGGTGGTCCTCGCTCGTGATGAGCACCAGGGGCAGCAGGAACTCGTTCCACGTCCACATGGTGATGAGCAGGGACATCGTCATGATCGGGGCGATCGCCGCGGGGACCATGACCTGCCAGAGCAGGCGGACGTCACGGGCGCCGTCGAGGCGGGCGGCCTCGATGACCTCGCCGGGGAAGCTGCGGAACTGGCTGCGCATCCAGAAGATGCCGAAGGCCAGGGACTGCGCGGTCTGCGGCAGGACCAGACTGGAGTAGGTGTCCGTGAGGCCGACGGACCGCAGGTTGAAGTAGAGCGGGATGATGAAGGCCTCGGCCGGGAGCATCAGGCCGGCGAGCATCACGAAGAACAGGACGTTGCTGCCGAAGAAGTCGAGCCGGCCGAACGCGAAGCCGGCGAACACGGCGAGGATCGTGGTCAGGACGACCACCGACACGGTGACCAGGACGCTGGAGAACATGTAGGTGGCGAAGTGCCCCTGCGTCCACGCGGCACCGAAGTTCCCGAGGTCGATCTTCGTCGGCAGGCTGAACCCGCCCGAGTTCTGCGCCGACGGGGTGACCGAGGACAGCAGCACCCCGATGAGCGGGATGATCGCGAACAGGGCGAAGAGCGTCAGGATGACGTAGTTGACGGTCTTCTCGCGGACGGAGAGCCTCATGCGACGTCCTTCGGCTGCAGACGACCGATCAGGGCCGTGACGATCATGATGACGACGGTGAGCGAGACGGCGACCGCCGCTGCCGAGCCGACCTGCCCGGTCTGGAACGCCCGGTTGTAGGCCTCGAACGCCGGGACGGACGTCGAGTTGCCGGGTCCGCCGCTGGTGGTGACGTAGACCAGGTCGAAGGTCTTCAGCGCCGAGACGACCGTGAGCGTCAGGGCCGCCGCGATCTGCCCGCGGAGCGACGGCAGGGTGATCGAGAAGAACTCGCGCGCCGCACCGGCACCGTCGATGCGGGCGGCCTCGAACAGGCTCGGGTGGATGTTGCCCACTCCGGAGAGGAACAGCACCAGGCACAGGCCGACGTTCAGCCACGTGCCGACGAAGCCGATCGCGGGCAGGGCTGTGTCGTACCCGCCGAGCCAGACCTGGGCGAACTGCCCGAGGCCGACCAGGCGCAGGCCGTCGTTGAGCAACCCGTCGGCGGAGTAGATCGACACCCAGATCGTCGCGACGACGACCGAGGCGATGACCTGCGGCAGGAACAGCACCGTGCGGAAGAACGACATCCCGCGCAGGCCGTTCGCCCGGGAGATCAGCGCGGTGAGGAACAGCGCCACCACCACGGGGATCGCGGCGTAGAACACCATCAGCACGAGTGCGTGCCCGAACGACGCGCGGAGCTGCGGGTCGGTGACGACGCCGGCGTAGTTGGCGAAGCCCGCCCAGGTCGCCGGCGAGAGCCCGTCCCAGTCGTAGAACGAGTACTGGATGCTCTGCAGGAACGGCACCCCGAGGAACACCGCGAACACGACGAACGCCGGCAGGACGTAGAGGTACGGCACCAGGCTGCGGCGGCGCCGGCGGGGGGCCGGGCGGGCGCTGCTCGGCGCAGCACCCGCCCGGGTCCCGGTCAACTGGGTCACGAGGCGGTCCTCACTTCTTGACGAAGCCGGTGTAGTCGGTCTGCAGCGTCTTCGTGTACTGCTCCGGTGTGGCCTTGCCCGCGACGAGGTCCTGCATGGCCGCGGTGATGGTGTCGTAGAAGGTCGGGGTGGCGTAGTCGAGGTACGGCGTGAGGGCGTTGGCACTGGAGATCGTCTTGTAGTTGCTCGTGATGTCACCGGCGATCGTGCCCTCGGCGGGGGTGTCGGTGTCCGGCACCACGGTCGGCAGGTTGCCCTGGTCGACCAGGGTCGTGGCGGCCTTCGCGTTCGTGACGAAGTCGACGTACGCGGCTGCGGCGTCCGCGTTCTTCGTCTTCGACGTGATGGCCCAGGCGAGGCCCTCGCCGCCCATCGTCACCGGGGTCGAGGCCCCGGTCGGCGTCAGCGCCGTGAACCCGATGTCCTTCGCCTTGCTGGCGGCCTCGAGGGTGGCCTGGTACCAGGTGCCCGTGATGAGGAAGGCCGACTTGCCGGAGCCGAACGCGCTGACGGCGTCGTCACGCGAGACGCCGTTCGCGCCCTCGGTGACGTAGCCGTCCTTCACCCAGCCGCTGATCGTGCTGGCGGCCTCGACCTCGTCGTCGCCGGTCCAGCTGCCGGACTTGCCGGCGACCAGGTCGTTGACGGGCTCGCGCCCGGCGAGGGCGGAGAGCACCAGGCCGTAGAGGTGGATGCCGGGGCTCTTCTCGACGTCGCCGTAGCTGAGCGGCAGGGTGCCCGCGGCCTTGACCTTCTGCATGTCCTCGGTCAGCTCGGCCACGGTGGTGGGCGGGCTGTCGATCCCAGCCGCCTTGAGGACCTCCTTGTTGTAGTACAGGCCCACCAGCTCACCGGTCTGCGAGACGCCGTACAGCTGGTCCCCCTGCCAGGTCGTCCCGTCCGAGGAGAACGAGTTCAGCTTCAGCAGGCTCGACGGGTAGTAGTCGTCCCAGCCGTAGAGCTCGGCGTAGTCGTCGACGGGGCGCAGGAACCCGGCCTTCACGAACGCGCCCATGTCCGGGTAGCCCTGGTTCGCCTGCACGACGTCCGGCGGGTTGTCCCCGGAGAGGGCGAGCTTCAGCGTGGTCTTCAGGTCGGCGAAGGAGCGCGAGACCCGCTTCACCGTGATGTTCGGGTGGGCCTTCTCGAACGCGTCGTTGAGGACCTGCTGCGCGTCGTTGATGCCGGTGTCCGTGTTCTGGTCCCAGACGGTCAGCGTGGTCTTCGCCGAGCCCACGTCCTTCGACACCGGGCCGAGGCTCTGGGAGGCGGCGGGGGCGGCGGACCCGCCGGGCGTGCAGGCGGTGAGGCCGAGGGCGACCGCCGCTGCGACGCCGATGAGCATCGACGCCTTGCTGATGTGCTTCATGGTGGGTCCAGTTCTGCGAAGGGGTGGGTGTTCGGGTCAGTTGTCGGCGCTGGGGACGTCGGCGAGGAAGGACCAGTCGCCCGGGGCGGCGCGCTGGTCGAGGAAGACGCGGAGCTCGTCCGGGTGCGGCGCGCTCGCCGCTCCCCCGAGTCCGGTGACGGCGAAGGCCGCGCTGGCGGCAGCGAACCGCAGCCGCGTCTCGAGGTCCCAGCCGTGGTGCACACCGGCCATGAACGACGCCACGAACACGTCGCCGGCCCCGGTCGGGTCGACGGCGTCGACACGGACCGTGTCGGCAGTGACGACCACGCCGTTGGCGGAGTCGACCGCCACGACGCCGTCGGGCCCACGGGTGACGACCGCGAGCGGCACACGCTCGGCGAGCACCTTCGCCGCGGCGAGCGCCGAGTCCGTCCGGGTGTACCGCATGGCCTCGACGTCGTTCGGCACGAAGACGTCGATCTCGGCCAGACGGTCGAGCACCCCGCCGCTCCACTCGCCGGTGTGGTCCCACCCGACCCCGCCGACGACCGTGGTGCCGGCCGCGCGGAGCCGAGCGACCCAGGCGGGCAGCGGCTTGGCGATGCCGACGTGCGTCGCGGCCACCGGGCCGATGTCGTCCGGCACGACGGTCGGGCCGAGGTGCTCCTCGTAGGTGATGAAGCTGCGGTCGTCGGGCCCGGTCAGTGCCACCGACACGGCGCTCTGGTGACCGTGCACCAGCTCGAGCAGGGAGGTGTCGAGGAACGGCTCGGCGGTCAGCACGTCGTACACGTGGCGGCCGAGGACGTCGTCGCCGAGGCAGCTCGCGAGCATCGTCGGGGCACCGGCTCGGGCAGCGGCGACCGCACGGTTCGCGACGCCGCCCGGGGTGATGGCGAACGCGTCGGCGAACACCTCGGCGCCCTGCTCGGGAGCAGTGACCCCGGAGAAGACGACGTCGCAGTAGACGTCCCCGGCGAACAGGAGGGTGCCGCGAGTGGTCTCGTCGGCCTGCCCGCCGGTGTGTCCGGTGGGTCGTGGCTCGGCATGCGCCTCGGTCACGGCAGTCTCCTCGTCATCGCGGATCAGTGCTGCGCAGGTGTGCTCGACCTGGGACGGATCCGGTGGTGGTGCTCAAGCCTGCGTGCTTCGTGTTGCGAGGACGTTACCCGGTTGCGCCAGATTTGTTAAGTCTGCTTGAGTGCGACTTCCGCTTGCGCGATCTTGCTTGTTTCTGCTCGAACTGCGTTACTGTGACGCCATGATCCTGCGCGACCGGCAGAACCGCATCATCCGGGCACTCCGGGCTGACGGTGCTGCCTCCGTGCAGGAACTCGCAGAGGCCCTCGCGGTCAGCCCGGCGACGATCCGCCGCGACCTCGAGATGCTCGACCGCAACGGCGAGCTCGTCCGCACGTGGGGTGGCGCGGTCCTCCCCCCGCGAGCCACGGCGCAGGACGACACCGACCCGGACGAGGCCGTCGAGACCCCGTTCGAGCAGGCCGGTGACCTCGACCTCAAGCGCCGCATGGCCGAGGCCGCCGCCGCGATGGTCACCGACGGCCAGGTTGTCATCCTCGACATCGGCACGACCACGCCGCAGATCGCCGAGCTGCTCCGCGGCCGGGACATCACCGTCATCACCACGAACCTCGCGGTGTTCGACGTGCTCCGCGACGACGAGGCCGTGCGGCTCGTGCTGCTCGGCGGGGTCGTCCGACGCAACTACCGCACGCTCGTCGGTTCGCTCGCCGAGGCCGCGCTCGAGCAGGTCAGCGCCGACCTGCTGTTCCTGTCCTGCACCGGTGTCCGCGCCAACGGACACGTGGTGGACAACATGGCGGTCGAGGCCCCCATCAAGCAGTCCATGATCGCGGCCGCCGATCGTGTGGTGCTGCTCGCGTCCGAGACCAAGTTCCCGGGGAGCGGGGCCCTGCGGCTCTGCTCCCTCACCGACGTCGACACGCTGATCACGACGACCGGCGCCCCCGACGAAACACTCGCACACAGCCGGAACGCCGGCGGAGAGGTCGTCATCACATGAAGCTCTGCATCCTCGGAGGCGGCGGGTTCCGCACGCCGTACGTCTACCAGGCACTCCTCCGCGACACCGGTTCCCCCCGGGTCGAGGAGGTCGCGCTGTACGACGTCGACGAGGTCCGCCTGCACGCGATGGTGGCGATCCTCACCGAGCTCGCGGCCGACTTCCCCGACGCCCCGGTCCTGAAGCCGACGACCGACCTGCACCGCGCGGTGGAGGGCAGTGACTACGTCTTCGCCGCACTCCGCGTCGGCGGGCTCGAGGGACGACGCTGCGACGAGCACGTCGCGCTCGACCTCGACGTCCTCGGACAGGAGACCACCGGCCCCGGCGGGCTCGCGTACGCCATCCGCACCGTCCCCGTCATGGTCGAGGCCGCGAAGGTCATCCGCGACCTCGCACCCAACGCCTACGTGATGAACTTCACGAACCCCGCCGGCATCATCACCGAGGCCATGCAGACCGTCCTCGGCGACCGCGTGCTCGGCATCTGCGACACCCCGTCCGGCCTCGGGCGCCGGGTCGCCGGCATGCTCGGCCTCGACCACACCCGGGTCCAGATGGACTACGTCGGCCTGAACCACCTCGGGTGGATGCGCCGCGTGATGTACGACGGCCGCGACGTGCTCCCCGAGCTGATGGCGGACGACGGACGTCTCGGTGCCATGGAGGAGGGCCACGTCTTCGGGCTCGACTGGATCCGCAGCCTCGGTGCCATCCCGAACGAGTACCTGTACTACTACTACTTCAACCGCGACGCCGTGCGCTCCATCATCGGCTCCGGCAAGACCCGCGGCGACTTCCTCGCCGAGAGCCAGTCCGCCTTCTACGACCGGGCCACCGCCGCCGGTGACGGCGTGGCCGACCTGTGGCGCGAGACCGTCGCCCGGCGCAGCGCGTCCTACATGGCCGAGGCGAAGGGCGGCACGCAGGACGAGCCGGTCGACGCCAAGGAGCGCGAGACCGACCCGTCGCACCAGGGCTACGCGGGCGTCGCCCTCGGGGTCATGGCCGCGATCAGCCGCAACGAGCGCCAGACGATGATCCTCAACGTCAGGAACAACGGCACGATCGCCGGGCTCCCCCGGGACGCCGTGGTCGAGGTCCCGACGATGGTCGACGCGAACGGCGTCCACCCGATGTCCACCGACCAGCCCGACCTGCACCAGATCGGGCTGATGTCCCAGGTCAAGGCCGTCGAGCGCCACACCATCGCCGCCGCCATGACCGGGTCGAAGGACGAGGCGCTCAAGGCCTTCGCGCTCCACCCCCTCGTGGACAGCGTTACGATCGCCCGCGACCTGGTGCGCGGGTACATCGACCGCATCCCGGAGGTCGCGGCGGTGCTCACGACGTAGCCGCGTCCCGGACGGGAGGCTCGGTGCCAGCTGGCACCGAGCCTCCCGTCCGTCGCGGTGCAGCTCCGGCACGGCGCTGCCGACGCGCACCGCCCCGCACTGGCCTCCCCGCCGTCCCCGGACTAGATTGTTGAACAACCCGGCGACGACAGGGAGCACCCGTGACGACGATCGACCTCAACAGCGACCTCGGCGAGGGCTACGGCGCCTGGAGCATGGGTGACGACGCCGCGATGCTCGACGTCGTCTCGAGCGCGAACATCGCCTGCGGCTTCCACGCCGGCGACCCGACGATCATGCTCGCCACCTGCCGCGCCGCTGCCGAGCGCGGCGTCGCCGTCGGCGCACACGTCGCACACCGCGACCTGGCGGGCTTCGGCCGGCGCCCGATGCACGTCACGCCGGACGAACTCCACGCCGACGTCGTGTACCAACTCGGCGCCATGACCGCCACCGCCCGCGTCGCCGGCACCCGGGTCACGTACGTCAAGCCCCACGGGGCGCTCTACAACACCGCCTGCGCCGACCCGGTCCAGGCCGAGGCCGTCGTCCGCGCGATCGCCGACGTCGACCCGTCCCTCGCCGTGCTCGCCCTGCCCGACTCCGAGCTCCTGCGCGCAGCCGAGCGCCACGGACTCCGCGCCGTCAGCGAGGCCTTCGCCGACCGCGCCTACGAACCCGACGGCTCCCTCGTGTCGCGGAGCACGCCCGGGTCCGTCCTGCACGATCCCGAGCAGGTGGCCCAGCGCGTCCTCCGCATGGTGACCGACGGCGTCGCGACCGCCGTCGACGGGTCCGAGGTCTCCGTCCGCGCGGACTCGGTCTGCGTCCACGGCGACTCCCCCGACGCCGTCGCGATGGCCCGGGCGATCCGCCGGCTGCTGACCGAGCAGGACATCACCATCGCCCCGTTCACCGGAGCCGGAGCCGCAACCGCGCCCGCGCCCGCGCCCGCGCCCGGAGCGGCAACAGACCAGACGCCCGCATGACGCTCGACCTGCGCCCCGCCGGCAGCAGCGCCCTGCTCGCCACCTTCGACACGCTGCAGGACACGGTCGCCTTCCGCGCCGGCCTCGGCCACCGACCCCCCGGAGTCACCGAGGTCGTGTCCGGCGCCCGCACGCTCCTGTTCCGCTACGACCGCACCCGCACGGACGCCGCCCGCCTGCGCGGCGACCTGGCAGGCATCACGCCGTCCGCCACCAGCACCGCAGCACGAGCCGAGACGGCCACAGACGCAGCCGCGGACGCTGACGCAGCCGCAGCCGTCGTGATCCCCGTCACCTACGACGGCGACGACCTCACCGCCGTGGCCGACCTCATCGGCATGACCCCCGCCGACCTCGTCGCCTGGCACACCGGCCAGATCTGGACGAGCGCCTTCTGCGGCTTCGCTCCCGGCTTCAGCTACCTGACCGGAACCGCCCCCTCGCTGGACCTGCCCCGCCGCAGCACCGCACGCACCGCCGTCCCGAGCGGCGCCGTCGCCCTCGCCGGGGAGTTCAGCGCCGTCTACCCGCGCACCTCCCCCGGCGGCTGGCAGCTCATCGGGCGCACCGACGTCCCGATGTGGTCACTCGACCGCGACCCACCGGCGCTCGCACCCGCCGGCACACGCATCCGCTTCGTCGACACGAGTGGCACGTGAACACGCTCACCGTCGAGCGCATCGGCTTCGGCGTCACGACCCAGGACCTCGGCCGCCCGGGCTTCAGCGACATGGGACTCGGCGCGGCCGGCGCAGCCGACCGAGGTTCCGCGGCGCTCGCCAACCGGATGGTCGGCAACCGTCCCGGCGCAGCCGTCCTGGAGGCCCTGCTCGGCTCCGTCTCGCTCCGATCCGACGCGCACGTGGTCGCCGCCGTCACCGGAGCGGCCTGCGCGGTCGAGGTCGAGCGGGCTGACGGCAGCGTTCACGGCGCGGCCGCGAACGAGGTCCTGCTGCTCGGTCCCGGCGACACCGTGCACCTCGGCGTCCCCGACACCGGCCTGCGCTCGTACGTCGCCGTCCGTGGCGGGTTCGTCGTCGAGCCGGTGCTCGGCAGCCGGTCGTGGGACTCGCTCGCGCAGCTCGGTCCCGCTCCGCTGCAGGCCGGCGATGCGCTCCCGATCGGCACCGAGGCCGACGGCTGGCCCGTGGTCGACGCCGTCGCGCCGCCGCTCGAGCCCTGGCCGTGGGAGTCCGTCGTGCTCGACGTCGTCCCGGGTCCGCGTGACGACTGGTTCACGCCTGCGTGGCGCACGACCCTCACGGGGCAGGACCACTGCGTGAGCCCGGACAGCGACCGTGTCGGCGTCCGGACCACCGCGGCGGAGCCCCTCGTCCGCGCAGTCACGCACGAGCTCCCGAGCGAGGGCGTCGAGACCGGATCGCTCCAGGTCCCGCCGGACGGCTTCCCCGTGCTGTTCCTCGCCGACCACCCCGTGACCGGCGGGTACCCGGTCGTCGCCGTCCTCACACCCGCATCGGTCGACCGTGCCGCCCAGCTCCGGCCGGGCGACACGGTCCGCTTCCGGGTCGTGTGACCCAGCTCAGCCGACGTAGGCGTACGTGCTGACCCAGTCGATGTCGAGGTGTCCGTTGCCGCCCCAGTTCCCGACCTGGAACATGTACCGGTGCGGCGTCGTCGGCACGTCCACCGTCACGGTCCGGATGACCCTGCCGTCGACCAGGTAGGTCACGGACTTCCCGGGGATCCACTCGACCGAGTAGGTGTGCCACTGGCGCCAGGACACCCCGGTGCTGATGCTCGTCGAGTGGGCTTCCCATCCCGGCGTCATCGAGTGCTGGAACGCCATCGGCGTGCTCTCGAAGTTGCCCTCCGGGTAGTCGATCTCGCCGTCGGACCAGACGTTCGACGACGGCCACAGCATGAAGGCCGCACCGTTGCCCGTCCCGCCCTCGGCCTTCGCCCGGACCGAGAACTTCCCGCCGACGTGCGACCAGGCACCGTTCGGCGTGCCGAAGGTCCCGGCGGCCCCGCGCGCGCCGTCGAGCTTGACGTCCATGTAGCCGTCGCGGGCGCTGACCTGCGTGCTCGAGGAGTAGATCCCCGAGGTGCCGTCCGGGTAGGGCTGCCAGGAGTTCGCGTAGGTCCTGGCGAACTGACCGTTCGCCGCGGCCGCGGTGCTGAAGTCCTCGCGGAACGTCTGCTTGAAGGGCCCGACGTCACCGACGGGTGCCGGGGTGCCGGCCTCCGCGACGGACGTCGATCCGAGCGGGACGGCGACGAGTGCTGCGCCGAGGACGACAGCGGCGAGTGTCGCTCTGGTGGTGGTTCGTTTCTGCATGGCTGTCACTCCCTGACGTGACGATCGACACCGGATCCCTGCGGTGTCGAGCCGGATCTCGGCTGTCCACAGAACGTAGTTGTTCACGACAACGAGCGCAGGGGCTTGACAGCCGATGTTGTCTCTGCGAACACCAGAGGAACAGCCGTCACCGCAGGGAGTGTTCGCGGGCCTCCATCGCGTCCCAGGCGAAGCTCGCCAACCAGTGCGTCGAGTAGTACTCCTCGCCGACGCTCGCGGCGAGCCCGGACACGAGCAGCCGCTCCGCCGCGTCGTCGAGCAGGTCCGCGAGGTCGTCGGTCGACGTACCCGCAGCACGCAGGGCGTCCGCGACCCGACGGGCAGCGCCGGCACGGGACAGGTCGAGCCCGAACAGGTGCACCTGCTGCGGGTCGTTCTCGTCGCGGACCACCGTCGACTGCAGGATGTCGTCGCCGGCGCGCACCTCGCAGCAGAAGGCTCGGACCCACGGGGCGAACTCCGCCGGAGGCAGGACCGCGCGCATGAGGTCGGCCTCGGCCAGGCCTGCCGAGAGGAAGTCGTGCCCGCTGCGCTCCCACGCGAAGGGCCACGCGGTGTCCGCGCCGAACCAGTCACGCGCAGCGCGCTCGCACGCCGCGGCGAGGTCGTCCCGCCCGAGCGACCGGGCGGCCTCGAGCACGAGCTGCAGCCCGAACGCGGAGTTCGAGTGCACCCCGTGCCGGACGGGGTGGGCGGCACCGTCGACCCAGCGGGTGACGAGGTCCTCGACGGCGTCGACCACGGGCACGAACCCGGGCCCGAGCGCACGGATGGCGGGCACCGGCGACGACGTGACCTCCGCCGCCAGGCGCATGACCCAGGCCCACCCGTAAGGGCGCTCGAAGTGCGACGCGCTGCGGAGGTAGGCCGCCTCGGTCGCCAGGTGGTCCGCGGACAGGTGGGCCTGCAGGATCGTGGTGATCGGGGCCTCCTGGCTGGCTGGCAGGCCGAACGCGACCAAGCGGGCGGCGAGCCAGTGCATGTGCACCGACGAGTGCCAGTCGTAGGAGGTGGCGAAGGCCGGGTGCAGCTCGACGGGCAGGGCTCGGTCGTCCGGGCCGGACGTCGTGTGCTGCGACGCGTAGGGGTACTCGCGGGTGATGTTGTCCGCGGCCACGGCGGCGAAGCCCGCGGCCCAGGCGGCCCGGGTGGGGTCAGAAGGCGACAACGTACATGACTCCCATGTTGACGACGAGCAGGATGGCGGCGGTCGGGATCTGGGCCTTGATCGGGCCGTACTTGTCCCGCATCTCGAGCAGCGCGGCGGGGACGAGGTTGAAGTTCGCCGCCATCGGGGTGACGAGGGTGCCGCAGAAGCCGGCGAGCATGCCGATCGCGAAGATGGCCGCCGGGTTGCCGTCGAAGCCCTGCACCAGGACCGGCCAGCCGATCGCGGCGGTCATGATCGGGAACGCGGCGAACGCGTTGCCCATGATGACGGTGAACAGCGCCATGCCGAGGCAGTAGACGACGACCGCGGCGAGCAGCGAACCGCTCGGCAGGATCGTCTTGATGATGGTGCCGACCGCGTCGCCGACCCCGGCCTGCGTGAACACGATGCCGAGCGTGGAGAGCATCTGCGGGAGCAGCGCTGCCCAGCCGATGGCCTGCAGGAGTCGGCCGCCCTCGCGGATCGGTGTGGCGATCTTCGGCGGACGCAGGACGAACACCGCGACGACCACGGCCAGGACCGATCCGATGCCGAGTCCGGTCAGGGTCGCACTGCCCTCGGCGAGCAACGGCGTGCCGCCGATCGTGACGAGCGGGCCGAGCGTGGCGACCAGGACGGCGACCACCGGGACGACCAGTGCGGGGATGAAGAGCCGGTTGCCGAAGCGCGTCGCGAAGGACGCACGTTCCTCGGGAGAGGTCGTCGCGAGCACGCTCGTGCTGTCGCTCGACTGCCGGGCCATGGCCCCGGTGGGTTCCGCCGGGCCGGTCTCCGCGCCGACGCCCGCACCCGGGATGCTCGCCACGCGGGTGCGGCTCGGCCGGCCGCCCCTGGCCTTGGTGCCGGTGAAGCCGAGGCCGGCCAGCGCCACCATCACCAGGACGGCGATGCCGAGGACCCACGAGGGTGCCGTCTTGGCGGCGACGAAGGTGCCGTAGAAGAAGGAGATGCCGAGGATGCCCCAGAAGGCCGCGTTG
Source organism: Curtobacterium sp. VKM Ac-1395 (assembly GCF_015350975.1). Taxonomy (GTDB): domain Bacteria; phylum Actinomycetota; class Actinomycetes; order Actinomycetales; family Microbacteriaceae; genus Curtobacterium. The sequence continues at coordinate 131,245 of NZ_JADKRX010000004.1, read as the reverse complement.
CCGAGGCGCTTGGCGTGCTCCCGGTCCGTGACGATGAGCACCGCGACCGCGATGAAGAACGCGCCGATGAGCCAGTAGAGCCATTCGCTGGTGATCACGCTGCCACCCCCGTGGTGGTCGAGGCGCCGCGCATGTCCGCCGCCATCCGGTCGAGCTTGCGGTCGAAGAGCAGCAGCCGGATACCGTGCACCAGCAGTGCGGCGATGCCCGTCGGGATCGCCCAGAGCGCGAGGTCGATGGGCTCGAGCGCCAGGTCATAGGTCGCGTCGACGAAGGTGGTGATGAGGAGGATCGAGCCGACCGCGACGAAGACGTCCTCACCGAAGAACACGCCGACGGTGTCCGAGGACGCGGAGAAGCCCTTGATCTTCTCGCGCATCGGGTCGTCCACGCTGCCGTACTTCTTGATGGCGGCGCCCTCGGCCATCGGGTACACGAGCGGGCGCACCGTCTGCGCCGGGCCGCCGATGCTCGTCAGGCCGACGGCGGCGGTGACCTGCCGGATCGCGAGGTACCCGGCGAGCAGGCGCCCGGTGGTCAGCTTGTCGAGCTTCGCGATGAGTCGCTTGGCCTGATCCTGCAGGCCGTAGCGCTCGATCAGGCCGATGACCGGCAGCACGAGCGCGAAGGTCGTGACGCTGCGACTGGAGGCGAAGCCGTCGCCGAACGCGGTGAGGATGCCGACGGGACCGATCCCGCCGATGGCCGCGGTGACGATCCCCGCGACGGTGACGACGAGCAGCGCGTTGACGCGCAGTGCGAAGCCGACGATGACGACGGCGACGCCGATGAGGACGAACATGCGGGACAGTCTGGACTGCATTGTTCAACAATCACAAGACCCTTCCGCGACTTGTAACACGGCGGTCACACACGCTGCCTGTGGAGGAGTTGCCCCCCGCCCGTGTCAGGATCGGGGCATGAGCCGAACCGTCAGCGGCGCCGAGTCCTCCGCGACCCGGCTGCGCACGATGATCGCGTCCGGCGACTTCGCCCCGGGCGCGCAGCTGTCCGAGGAACGCCTGAGCGACCAGCTCGGGGTCTCCCGGAACACGCTGCGCGAGGCCTTCCGACTCCTCGCCCGCGACCGACTCGTCGAGCACGTCTTCAACCGCGGGGTGTTCGTCCGTCGACTCTCGGCCGCCGACGTCGTCGACCTCTACGCCGCCCGACGCGTGCTCGAATCGGCTGCCGTCTGGGCGTGCACGCCGTCCTCCCCCGCCCTCGCCGACGCCGCGTCCGCCGTGTCCGAGGCGCGCGCCGCTGCGGCCGCCGGCGACTGGCGTGCCGTCGGCACCGCCGACATCCGCTTCCACGCGGCACTCGTCCGAGCTGTCCCGAGCGAACGGATCTGGGGCCTGATGGACGGACTGCTCGCCGAGATGCGGCTCGCGTTCCTCACCACGGACGACCCCGGGTCCTTCCACGCCGGGTTCGTCGAGCGGAACGAGGCGATCGTCGACGCGCTGCGGGCCGACGACCGATCGGCGGCGTCTGCACTGCTGGCCGACTACCTCGACGACGCCGAGCGGACGCTGCGGTCGGCCGCCGACGTAGGACGCTGACGCGGCAGCGGACTGAAGGCTCGGCGCCAGCTCGTGGGGAGCCTCCAGTCCGTCTCGCCCCGCGTCTCGATGCCGGCTCCCGAGACGGACACAGCGCGAGATGTGGTCGCCTGACCCGCCGCAGCGCGAACGGGGGCTACGGCGTGGGTGGCTGCGCGTCAGACACTGGCCGAGGCGACGTCCGGTTCGCCGATGACCTCAGAAGGAGCTCCCCATGCAGTACGTCGTCCTCCAGGTGATCCTCAAGGAGAAGTTCCTCGGGACCGGTTCGGGCAACCTGACGTCCCTCGAGCAGACCATCAACGAGCAGGCGGCGAAGGGCTACCGGCTCCACACGATCACCACGGCGAGCAGCGGGAGCAAGGGCCTCGGTGGCGGCGACCGCATCCAGGCCACGATGGTCTTCGAGAGCCTCAGCTGACGCCGGCGCGGTCCGGGCCGGCACGGCTCAACCGTCAGTCGTGTCGGCCCGCTTCCGATCGTCGCTCCCGGTCCCCCTGAATCGCTGTTGCGTATGTCACACGCTACCGGCAGGATGAGTCTGGCCGGATGGTGATCGAGGAGGGGTGCGGCATGACCAGTCAGCAAGGAACGACCAGGTGCCGCGGACTCCCGGTGGCGCTCATGCTCGCGGGACTCGTGACACTCGTCGTGGCGTTCGTCGTTGCCGGCCCGGGCATCGTCGGACTCGTTGCCCTGGCAGCGCTGTGGATCGCAACCACCGCAGCGCATCTCGCCGGGAACACGCCACCGCCCGACGCGCCAGACGCCCTCGAGACGACGAGCCCGATGTCGTCGCCGGCCCCCCAGCGGCCCCGATGATCGTCGTCGAGATCGCCGCAGCTGTGCTGGTCGCCCTCAGCGTCGTGCTCCCTGCCCGTGGCGTCGTCCCCCGCAACCGCTGGCTCGGCATCCGCACCGCGGCCACCCTCCGAGACCCTGACGCATGGCAGCGAGCGCACCAGGCAGCCCTCGTCCCGATGCTCACGACCGCCGCGGTGATGGCCGTCGCCGGGGTCATCAGATGTCTGCTCGGCCAGTGGGACAGCGAGCCGCTCGTCGTGGCCATCGCGGCAGCGGCGGTGACCGGGTCGGTCTGGAGCACCTGGATCGCCGTGCGCGCCGTCCGCCAGCGCCCCGAGCCGGACCGCCCCGAGACCGATCTGCCCGATCAGGTCCTCTCCGTCACACCGCTTCCGGGAGCACGATCACCTTCCCGCTGACCGGGCCATCGGCAGCCTCGGCGTGCAGTGCCGGCAGCTCGGCCAACGGGATCCGCCGCGAGACCTCCACCCGCAGCTCCCCCGCGTCGACCAACCGCACCAGTTCTGCGAGTTGCGCGACGTCGCTCCGCACGAACACGACGACGGACCGCACCCCGCGTTCAGCATCGTCCGGCGCGGGCATCCACGCGGTGGTGCTGACGACGACTCCACCCGAGCGGACCAGCTCGACCAGGGCGGCGAACTCCGCCGGCTCGATCGGCGCCAGGTTCAGGAGCAGGTCGACCGGCTCGGCCACGGCCTCCCGCAGGGACGACACCGTGTGGTCGACGACCTCGTCCGCACCCGCAGCGCGGACAGCGTCGGCGCTCCGGGGGCTCGCCGTGGCGATGACGTAGGCGCCTGCGCGCTTCGCCAGGCGCACCGCGTACTTGCCGACGACACCGCCCGCACCGACGATGAACACTCGCTGCCCGGCCTGCAGCCCGCCGTCGTCGAACAACGCCTGCTGCGCGGTGAGGGCCACCGACGGCAGCGCCGCCGCATCGGCCAGCGGGATGCTGGTCGGCGCGTGGACCAGCACGTCCGCGGGCGCCACGACGTACTCCGCCGCGCCGCCGTCCTCGCCCATCGGCAGGAACGCGATGACGGCATCGCCAGCCGCGAAGCCCTGGACGCCGTCGCCGAGTGCATCGACGGTGCCGGACACGTCGTAGCCAGGCACGTGCGGGAGCGTCACCGGGATGGGCAGGACGCCCGCTCGCATGCCGGTGTCGGCGGAGCTGAACGCGGACGCCGCGACGCGGATCCGCACCTGGCCGGCGGCCGGCTGGGGCTGCTCGACGTCGACGTACTGCAGGACCTCGGGTCCACCGACCTCGAGGAAACGGACTGCCTTCATGGTGATGCCTCTCATCATGTGCTTCGAGTTCGAAGCAACTGCTGCTCACGGTAGCACTGCTTCGAACTCGAAGCAACGGTAGGATCGGACCATGGTCGAACCCCAGCCCGGACTCTCCCCGACGGAGCTCGCCGCGTACTTCGCCTTCACCGAGGTCAGCGCACTCCTCCGTCCCGCGGTCGAGCAGCAGCTCCGCGACGCCGGCGGCCTGAGCTACGTGCAGTTCCAGCTGCTCGCGCGGCTCGGCGACGACCCAACCGGCAGCCGCAGCATGACCGACCTTGCGGACGGCGTCGTCTACAGCCGCAGCGGCCTGACGTACCAGGCACAGCTGCTCGACCAGCGCGGACTCGTCAGCCGATCGACCGCACCCCAGGACGAACGCCGTGTCGTCGTCACGATCACCGAGGCCGGCCGCGCCGTCCTCGCCACCGTCTTCCCCGGGCACATCGCCGTCGTCCGCGGCCTGCTCTTCGAGTCGCTCACCACGGACGAGGTCGACTCCCTCGCGGCCGTCCTCGGCAAGGTCGGCGACCGCCTCCGCGCGGCCCCGCCGCGATCCGCGAGCCCCCGACGCCGCAAGGCGTCCTGAGGCGTTCCGCGGTCGGCCACCCACCGGACGGGAGGCTCCCCACCGGCCCGGTGGGGAGCCTCCCGTCCGGTGTTCCGCGCCATCGCGGACCCCGCAGCCGTGCTTGCTGCCGGCCCCCGTCGTCATCTACGGTGTGCGCAGAGGGAAAAAGCCCGCGCCACGTGCGCCGGGCGCGCGCACGTGACTCGCTCGAGTCGCCACTTCTTCACCTGAAGGAGTGCGCTCATGTCCGTCCCCACGCTCCGTCGCCTCGCGCCGAGTTCGCTCCGCGAGGCGTGGCTCGCCCTCGCCGGCCTGTCCGCCGTGTTCCTGTTCGAGATGCTCGACAACTCGCTGCTCAACGTGGCGCTGCCGACCATCGGCCGTGAACTCCACGCCACCACCACCGGGCTGCAGTGGGTCACCGGCGCCTACTCCGTCGTCTTCGGCGGGCTGATGCTGCTGTTCGGCGCCGTCGCCGACCGGGTGGGCCGCCGCCGCGTCATGCTGGTCGGGCTCGTGCTGCTCGGGGTGGCGAGCCTCGCGACCGTGGTCGTCACGACCACCCCGGAGCTCATCGCCCTCCGCGCTGTGATGGGCGTCGCCGCCGCGATGACCACCCCGGGGTCGATGGCGCTCGCGTTCCGGCTCTTCGACACCGAGGACCTGCGCGTCCGCGCCCTCACCGTCATCTCGACGGCGGGACTGGTCGGCCTGGCGATCGGCCCGACCATCGGCGGCCTGGTGCTCGCCGTGGCGCCGTGGCAGGTGCTCCTGCTCGCGAACGCCCCCATCGCCCTGGTCGCGTTCGTCGGGATCCGGACCGGCATCGGCCCCGACACCGCAGAGGGACTCCACCGGGCCCCGATCGACCTCGCGGGCGCCGTCCTCGGGACCGCGACCATCGCCGGGGCCCTCGTGACGCCGACGCTCGCGGTCGACCTCGGCTGGTCGTGGCAGACGTGGGCGGTAGCTGCGACGACCGTGGTGGCAGCTGTCGCGTTCGTCCTGCGTGAACGGTCGGCCCGGCACCCGCTGCTCGACCTCGCACTCGTCGCTCGGCCGCTGGTGACGAGCGGACTGGCGTTCAAGGCCGGCGCGGGACTCGCCGTCGCGGGGCTGTCCTACCTCGTGACGCTGCAGCTGCAGTTCAGCTGGGGCTGGTCACCGGCGGCCGCCGCCGTCGGGATGCTGCCGCAGGTCGTGGTGCTGCTCGCCAGCGGCCGGTTCGTCGGGCCGTTCGTGCAGCGGGTCGGGCTCCGTCGGGCGGCAGCGTCCAGCTCGGTGGCCGTCGTCCTCGGGCTCGGGGTGTTCGCCGCCTTCGGGCACCTCGGCTACGGGTGGGTGGCCGCCGCACTCGTGCTCGTCGCCGCCGGCATGCGGGTCGTCGGCGTGGTGGCCGGCAACGACGTCCTCCGCGGGCTGCCCGCCGACCGGACCTCGATGGGCGCCGCGCTCGTGGACACGGCGAGCGAGCTGGCGACAGGGGTCGGGATCGCGGCCTCGGGAGCGGTGCTGGCTGCCATGGTCAGCGGGAGCATCGCGACGACCGTCTGGACGAGCACGCGGCTGGCGCAGTTCGAGTCGGGCGTGCAGGTCGCCGGCGTCGTGCTGACGCTCGTGGCGGCCGCACTCGTGACGGTCGGGATCGTGCGGTCCCGCCATGGCCAGGACGCGAGCTGAGCGGTCCGGACGCAGTCAGCGCCGAAGGACGCGGGCGCGCCGGGCCGGGAGGTGGTCAGCGCCGCACGAGCGCCGCGACCGCGTCCACCACGACCTGCCGACGTCGGGCCGGCATCATCGCGGTGACCAGGGCGTCGAACTCGGGGCTGGTCTCGCTCCAGAACGCCGCCAGGTGCACCACGAGCCCGAGCAGCACGGCCGGACGGAGGGTCCGCGGCAGGACCCCCGCGCGCTGCGCCCGTTCGATCTCGGCGACCGCCTCGGCGTTGCCCGCGACGACGGCCTCCATCGGGGCTGCGTCACCGCGCTCCAGTCGGTACCAGGTCACCAGGCGCTGCGCCCACGGCCGCTGCACCGTGGCGTCGTGCAGCCGCCCGGCGTACTCGGGCAGGTCCCCGGCGTCGAGGGGCACGAGCGCGAGCGTCTCCGCGAGCGTCTGGGCGTAGAGCGCGTCGAACAGGCCCTCCTTGCTGCCGAAGTAGTGGAAGATCTGCGCCTTGTTGCTCGAGGACGACGCGGCGATGCGTTCGATCCGGGCGCCGGTGATGCCGACCGCTGCGAACTCCTCGCGTGCTGCGAGCAGGAGCTTCGCACGCATGGCGTCGGTGGGCGGGGGCGTGAAGGTGGCCATGTCGATCACCGTACCGAGCGGCGGGTCGCCACGGGGCTCCACGCCGCAGCCCGTTCGCGACGACGGTGCGCCGCGGCAAGCCGCGCGACGCACCGACACCGAGCCTCCCGACCGCCCGCGCGTAGCGTCACGAGCACCACCCGGTCTCTCGACGAGGAGCACACCCATGTCCGACACCACCCCCAGCGACCAGCACCACATCGCCGACCTGATGAACGACGCGAAGGTCGCGATGCTCACCACGATGACCACCGACGGCAAGCACGTCAGCCGCCCGATGGCGCTGCAGGAGGCCGAGTTCGACGGCGACCTGTGGTTCTTCGCCTACGACGACTCCGCCAAGGCCGAGCAGATCGGCATCCACCCCGAGGTGAACGTGTCGTTCTCGGACACGAAGGGCCACTCGTGGACGTCGCTGGCCGGCCGCGCGAGCGTCGTCCACGACCGCCAGAAGGCCGAGGAACTGTGGGTGAAGCCCCTGCAGGCCTGGTTCCCGGACGGGCTCGACACGGCGGGTCTGGCACTGATCAAGGTCGAAGCGGACTCCGCCGAGTACTGGGAGGGGCCCAGCAGCACCGTCGCGTACATCGCGAAGACCGCTCGGGCCGCGGTCACGCGGAACCCGGACAAGGACCCGATCGAGAACGGCACCGTCGAGCTCTGACCGACCGGAGTCGCGGCGCGGCCCACGTCAGGGCAGCAGGACCACCTTGCCGTCGAGCATCCGCGACTCCGCGAGCTCCATCGCCTGCACGATCTCGGTCAGCGGGAACCGGGCGGCGATCCTCGGCGTGACGACCCCGTCGCGCACGAGCTCCAGCACCCGCCCGAGGTCCTCCTCGAGGTGCGCGCGGAACCGCTTCGGCGTGCGGCTGTGTCCGCTCCACAGGTCGTAGAACACCGCGCGCTGACCGGGCAGCGCGTTCCAGAACGCGATGCGGCCGACGTGGGACAGGAACGGCGGCCACAGGCTGCCCGTCCCGCTCACCGCGTCGATGATCGCGTACGAGACCAGCACGCCTCCGCGGGCGAGCAGGGACCGAGCGGTCTGCGTCGTGGCACCGCCGATGTTGTCGAAGACGGCGTCGACCCCGGCCGGAGCGAGCGCGCGCACCCGGGCTTCGAGCTCGGGGTCGGCGTAGTCCACGGCGTCGACGCCGTCCCGTCGCAGGGCCTCGTGGTGCCGCGGGGACGCAGCGGCGATCACGCGGACGCCGTGGTGCCGGGCGAGCTGGATGAGCACACCGCCGACGCCGCCGTTCGCCCCGAACACCAGGATCGTCTGCCCCGGACGCACCCGCGCGGCACGGTGGAGCATCTGCCACGCGGTGACGCCGTTCACCGTGACGGCCTCGGCGTCCTCGGACGCGACACCGTCCGGCACGAGGACCGAGTCGCGCTCGGCGACGACCGCGCGTCCGGTCCAGGCGCCCGTCTTCGTCAGGCTCGCCACGCGCCGCCCGGTCATCGCGGGGTCGACGCCCGGGCCGACCGCGGTGACCGTGCCGACGAGGTCGTACCCGGGTGTGAAGGGGAACGCGGGCTGCATGAAGTAGCGGCCGCGTCGCATCGCCCGCTCGGCGTAGGAGATGCCGGTCACCTCGACGGTGACGAGCATCTCCCCCGCTCCAGGCGCCGCGACAGGGGTCTCCTCGACCAGGAGCCCGGCCGGCTCGACGATGCCCGGCAGGACGACGTGGGTGGTGGTGTCGTTCATGGTGATCTCGATTCCTTTGGTTACTGATTGAACAGTCACAACTGCGGACATGAAGAGAAAGGCGAGGAGCGGGGCTGCTCAGCGGTGCCGGATGCCGGCCGTGATCGACTGCGCCCACGACGCACCGACGGCCGACAGGTCCGTCTGCACGATGAGGTGACACAGCTGCCCGTACGCCACGAAGCGCTGGACGTCGGCGGGCGCCGCCCCCGAGGCCCGCTCGACGGCACGGACGACCTCGCCGAGTCCGCTGCGCACGGCGTCGCGGATCTCGGGCACGCTGCTGGCGCTCTGCGCGTGCGCCTGCATCATGATGAGGTCGCGGTCCTCGACGAGCGCGATGTACGCGTTCGTCATGGATGCCAGTCGAGCGGTCGGGTCGGACTCGGCGCTGGACTCGCCGGCCGCGGCGAGCGCCTCGGCGACGCGTTCGTAGGTGTCCTCGACCGCAGCGACGAACACCCCGAGCTTGCCGGGGAAGAGCCGGAAGACGTACGCCGGCGAGACGCCGGCCTCGGTCGCGACGTCCGCGACGGGGGTGGCGTGGTAGCCCTTCTCCGAGAAGACCCGGACGGCCGCCGCGGTGATCCGGGCACGCTGCGCCTCGGCGGTGGAGCGGGGGCTGGTTCCGGTGGCGGGCATGTGACTGATCAAACACTTACAAGCGGCTGCTGTCAAGAGCTGGACGGGAGGCGCGGTGCCAGCTGGCACCGAGCCTCCCGTCCGTCAGGGGGTCACACCGGCTGCAGCGGCGTCTGCTCCCCCTCCGGGAGCTCGACGCGGACCGCGTCGCCGTGCCGGACGACCCCGCCCGACACCACGACGCTCATCACGCCACCCTTGCGCTCGACGACCCCGTCGTCCACCTTGCCCAGCACCTCGCGCAGGAGCCCCGGCTCGAAGCCGTTGATCTGCTGGCACGGGTTGCGCAGGCCCGTGACGCGGACGCAGGCGTCGTCGCCGAGGTGCAGCAGAGTCCCCTCCGGCAGGCCGAGCAGGTCGATGCCGCGCGTCGTGACGTTCTCGCCGAGCTCCCCCGGCGCGACCGCGTAGCCGGCCTCGGCCACCTCGTCGAACAGCTCGGCGTGGATCAGGTGCACCTGACGGAGGTTCGGCTGCGAGGGGTCCCGCGCCACCCGTGAGCGGTGCTGCACGGTGGTGCCGGCGTGGGCGTCGCCCTCGACGCCCCAGCCCTCGACGAGGGTGAGCTCCTGCACGACCGGCTTGCTGAACCGGTGGTCGCCGTCCCTGCTCACCGCGACCACGCGCGGCCTGTCCTCGTGTTCAGCGTTCATGGGGCGATTCTCGCGCACGCCCGGGGTCCTCGGGAAGCGCTGCCCGTAGTGTTCGACCGTGCCCATCGACCCGCGTCACTGGTTCCTGTCCCGCGACGAGCGCGGCAACACCGCCACCGAGGTCCACGCCGGTGCCGGTGACACCCCCGCCTGGTCCGAGGGCAACCTCGTCCGCCCACTGGTGCACGGGGCGCCGTACTTCGAGCGCATCCACGCCGAGCTGACCGCGCTCGAGCCCGGTGACCGCGTGTGGTTCACCGACTGGCGCGGTGACGCCGACGAGCGCCTGCTGCCCGACGGCCCCACGATCGGCGACCTGCTGGCCGACCGGGCACGCGCAGGGGTCGAGGTCCGCGGGCTCATCTGGCGCTCCCACGGCGAGCGCATCTCGGCGTCGCTCAGCTCCCGGGCGAACGAACTGCTGGGGCGGAAGATCAACGACGCCGGCGGCGAGGTCCTCCTCGACCAGCGCGTCCGTGTGTTCGGCTCCCACCACCAGAAGTTCTTCGTCATCCAGCACCGGGACGACCCCGCGCGGGACGTCGCCTACGTCGGTGGCATCGACCTGTGCCACAGCCGCCGCGACGACGCCGCGCACGAGGGCGACCCGCAGCCGGTCTCGATCGACTCCCGCTACGGCAAGCAGCCGGCGTGGCACGACGCCTCGATGGAGCTCCGCGGCCCGGTCGTCGCCGACGTCCTCGCCGTGTTCGCCGAACGGTGGGACGACCCGCACCCGCTCGACCGCAGCCTGCCGTACCGGATGCTCCTGCAGCGCCTCGTCCGGATGCCGCGCCGCCCCGAGCCGCTGCCCGAGCGCACGCCCGCGCCGCCGCCGGCCGGGGACCACGCGGTGCAGCTCCTCCGCACCTACGGCGTGAAGCGCCCGCCGTTCCCGTTCGCGCCACAGGGCGAGCGGAGCATCGCGCGCGCGTACGGCAAGGCCTTCCGCACGGCCCGGGACCTCATCACCATCGAGGACCAGTACCTCTGGTCCCGCGAGGTCGCCACCGGCATCGCCGAGGCGCTCGAGCGGAACCCCGAGCTCCGCGTGGTCATCCTCGTGCCCCGGTACCCGAACTCCGACGGCGTGCTCGGCGGGCCGCCGAGCCGCCTCGGGCAGATCGACGCGATCACGACCCTCCGTCGCTCGGCCCCCGACCGCGTGGGGGTGTTCGACCTGGAGCACGAGTCCGGCCGCCCGATCTACATCCACGCGAAGGTCTGCATCGTCGACGACGCCTGGTTCACGATCGGCTCGGACAACTTCAACCGGCGCTCCTGGACCTCCGACAGCGAGCTCACCTGCGCCGTGGTCGACAGTTCTGCAGGGGACGGGTCGCTCGCGCGGGACCTCCGACACGAGCTCTGGGCAGAACACCTCGCGACCACCCCGGACGACCCGCGGCTGGACGGCTCGGGAGCCGAGCTCCTCGCGCTCTGGCGGTCCCATGCCCGGGCGCTCGACCACTGGTACGAGGACGGCCAACCGGGCCCCCGTCCCCCCGGGCGCATCCGGCAGCACGAGCCGGAGCCGGTGTCCGCGCTGCAGCGCCTGTGGGCCGCCCCGGCGGCGCGGCTCGCGGTGGACCCGGACGGGCGGCCGCGCGCCCTGCGGGGCACCACGCAGTTCTGACACGCCCCCGGACGGACGGGAGGCTCGGGGCCAGCGGCCCCCGAGCCTCCCGTCCTTCTCGGTCTGAGCCCGGAACCCGCCGCCTGGTAGCTGGGCCGAATTTGATTCGCGCCGTGACGGATCTGGTCGGCTCGCCCCGGGATCCGCGAACCGGATCCGTCACGCCGGAGAACGAAAACCGCTGCTCGTCAGACATCGACACACACGCCGACCATGCTCGAGCGAGCACGTATCGTCCGTAGATTCGACACATGCAGTGGAGCGAGAGCGGGCTGACCGACGCGCAGGTCGCCTTCGTCCGACGGGTGCTCCCAGCGGCGTCCGTGGTCTCCGACGACTCATGGGGGCTGCTCGACACCCGGGTGTTCCATGTCCGGAGCGGCAATCGCGAGTACACCGTGAAGGCCTGCGGCCCGCAGAACACGCACTTCGCCCGAGAACTCGCGGCGCACCAGGAGTGGACCGGCGCACTCGTCCGTCGAGGCGACACGTCGCGGATGGTCGCGGCGGACGTCGATGCCCGGGTGTTGGTCCTCGACCGCATCCCTGGGCATCTCGCACTTACGACGCCCGACGAGACCTCGGCTGACCTGCATCGTCAGGCCGGCACGGTCCTGCGGCGGTTGCACGACCAGACGGCCAGGATCGACGAGTACTTCCTGGCCGCCGAACAGGCGAAGGTGCTCGCTGCCCTCGACACCCCGCACCGCATCGCCCCTGACAGCGCGGCACGAGCCCGGTCACTGCTGCAGACGTTCACCCCGGGCCCCGTGACGGTGGTGCCGACGCACGGCGACTGGCACCCGCGCAACTGGATCGTGCACGACGGTCGCCTGCACGCCATCGACTTCGGGCGTTTCGCCTTCCGTCCGCCGGCGTTCGACCTCACGCGGCTCGCGGTCCTGCACTGGCAGAGCGACCCGTCACTCGAGCAGGCCTTCTTCGCGGGCTACGGCGACGATCCTCGCGAGCCGGACACGTGGCGCTGGCTGCAGCTCCGCGAGGCGGTCGGTACCGCTGTGTGGGCCTTCGCCGTCGACGACGAGACGTTCGAAGCGCAGGGGCTCCGCATGGTCCGCGACGCACTCGCCGCGTTCTGACCGCCGCCGGTCCGTCTCGGTCCGGTGCTCAGACCGTCGCTTCGGTCCCCCGTGCCTTGCCGACGACCACGTCGACGATCCCGGCGACCAGCGCCGCGCGGGGCACCACGCAGTTCTGACGCGACCACGGACGGACGGGAGGCTCGGTGCCAGCTGGCACCGAGCCTCCCGTCTGCTCCCTCGATGCGGGCCACGGACCGTGGAGTGGACCGCGAGGGTCCTCGAGCGCTCCGCTAGCGTCGGGACATGGAACCCGACGTGCTCCGGTACACCGCCTTCGCTGCCGGACCGGACGGCGGGAACCCCGCCGGGGTGGTGCTCGACGCCGCGGCGCTCTCGGACGCGGACATGCTCGCGATCGCCGAGCGGGTCGGGTACGCGGAGACCGTGTTCGTCACCGGGGTGACCGACGACCGCGTCCTCGTGCGGTACTTCTCGCCGGCCGCCGAGGTCCCGTTCTGCGGGCACGCGACCGTGGCCCTCGCGGTGGTGCTCGCCGAGCGTGACGGCGTCGGACCGCGGGTGTTCGTGACCGCCGCGGGGGACGTCGCCCTCGACACGGCCCTGGACGAGCACGGCGCCGTGCAGGTCGCGATGACGAGCGTCGAGCCGGACCTGCGCGAGTTCGACCCCGCGCGGCTGCTGGCGCTCCTCGGACTCACCCCGGACGACGTCGCGGACGGGTACCCCGTGCTCGAGTCCTACGCCGGCAACTGGAACCCGGTCGTCGTGCTCGAGGACCGCGAGCTCTTCCACCAGTTCCGCTTCGACCCCGTGGCGCTGGCCGACCTCAAGCGCGAGCGCGGCTGGACCGGGACGGTGACCGTGCTGCACCCGACCCGGCCGGGGGAGTACGAGGCGCGGAACCTGTTCCCCGTCGGCCGCATCACCGAGGACCCGGCGACCGGTTCGGCTGCAGCGTCGACGGGCGCCTACCTGCGGGCGATCGGGCGTGCGCGGGCTGGGGACCGCGTCGTGATCCGGCAGGGGCGGCACGTCGGGCGGCCGAGCATCCTGCTGGTGGACGTCACCGCGAGCGGCGGGATCACGGTCCGCGGTGGGGCGACGCCCATCGCGGGGTGGTCGGACACTGCGCCCGAACCGTGACGCGGCAGGTCTTGACAGGGGTTAAGTCAATACGGTGGACTAACTGCGCAGCGCGGGCACTGTAGCCCGCGAATCCGTGCAAAGGAGCACCGATGAAACGCACCCGCATCATCGCTGGACTCGCAGCCGTGGCAGTCGCCGCAGTGGGTCTCGCAGGCTGCTCGAGCTCGGGGTCCGCCTCGAGTGACACCATCAAGATCGCCTACCAGAAGTTCGGCGCCTTCCAGCAGCTCGACGCCCAGATGAAGGTCGTCAAGAAGCAGTACGAGAAGGCCAACCCGGGCAAGAACGTCACGCTGGTCCCGATCCAGGCCCAGGGCAACGACTACTACACGAAGCTCGCGCTGATGAACAAGGCGCCGGCGACCGCACCCGACGTCATGTACGAGGACACCTTCCTCGTCAAGGCCGACGCCCAGGCCGGGTACCTCCTGCCGCTGGACAAGTACACGGCGAAGTGGAAGGACTGGGACCAGTTCTTCGACAACGCCAAGCAGGCCGGCGAGGGCGTGGACGGCAAGACCTACGGCGTCCCGATGGGCACCGACACCCGGGCCCTCTGGTACAACAAGGACATCTTCAAGAAGGTCGGCCTGCCGGTCCCGTGGCAGCCCAAGACCTGGGACGACGTGCTCGCCGCCGCGAAGACCATCAAGCAGAAGTCCCCGGACACCATCCCGTTCAACGTCTACTCCGGCAAGGCCCAGGGCGAAGCGTCGACCATGCAGGGCTTCGAGATGCTCCTGTACGGCGCGGACGGCTCGGGCAACACGCTGTACAAGGACAAGAAGTGGGTCACCGGCTCGAAGCAGTTCGAGGACTCGCTCCAGTTCATCAAGGACGTGTACCAGGGCGACCTCGGCCCGACCCCGCAGCAGGCGCTCGACACGAACGTCGGCACCACGATCGCCCAGACCTGGCTGCCGAAGGGCAAGCTCGCGATCGACCTCGACGGCTCGTGGCAGTCGGGCACCTGGCTGAAGAGCGGCACCGCCCCGTGGCCGGAGTGGAACGACGTGATGGGTCAGGCAGCGATGCCGACGCAGAACGGCCAGGCTCCGGGCTACAACAGCATGTCGGGCGGTTGGACGCTGGCCGTCGGCAGCAAGTCGAAGAACCCGCAGGCCGCGTTCGACTTCATCACGACGTTCCTCAACAAGGACGGCTCGCTGAAGTACGACACCGAGAACAGCCAGATCGCGGTCCGCAAGGACGTCGCTGAGGACTCCGCCTACACGGACGCCAACCCGACGTTCAAGTTCTTCTCCGGACTGGTGGAACACACCAACTTCCGCCCGGCGACGAGCGACTACTCGCAGATCTCCAACGCCGTCCAGGTCGCCATGGAGTCCGTGATGACCGGGCAGCAGTCACCGAAGCAGGCCGCCGCCGCGTACGACGACGCCGTCGTCCAGACGGTCGGCAAGGACCACACCGTCTCGGGCTGACGCAGCCGGACCATCTGACGGCCTGGAGGCGCGGTGCCGTCCCGCACCGCGCCTCCCGACCGCTCTCTCCCCACCTTCGGAACCCTCTCCGCACCCGGAAGGCAACCAGCGTGTCCACCACCCCCCTCGCGCCGACCCTGTCGGCGCCCGGTGCGCCCAAGCGCACCGATCCGCCGGTCCCGCGCAAGCGGCGACCGCTGCGCAACGCCACCCGAGCCGTGCCCCTGCTGCCGGCCGTCGTCCTCCTCATCGTCTTCCTGCTCGGCCCCGTCATCTCGTCGTTCTACGGGTCGTTCACCAACTCGGCGCTCACCGGCGCCGGCGCTGCCGACCAGCAGTTCGTCGGGTTCAAGAACTACGTCGAGCTGTTCCAGGACCCGGACTTCCCGAAGTCCGTCATCCTGACGATCGTCTTCCTGTTCGCCTCGGCGGTCGTCGGGCAGAACGTCCTCGGGCTCGGCCTCGCGCTGCTCATGCGTTCGGCCAACAAGGTCGTCCGGTCGATCGTCGGCACCTTCGTCGTCGCGGCCTGGGTCCTGCCGGAGATCGTCGCCTCGTTCGCGGCCTACGCCTTCTTCAACGACGAGGGCACGCTGAACTCGTTCCTGTCGGTGTTCGGGATCAGCGGCGCGAACTGGCTCTACACGTACCCGATGCTGGCGATCATCCTCGCCAACATCTGGCGTGGGACGGCCTTCTCGATGCTCGTCTACTCGGCCGCCGTGCAGGAGGTCCCCGAGGAGATCACCGAGTCGGCCGAGGTCGACGGCGCGACCGGCTGGCAGCGACTCGTCTACATCACGCTGCCGGTGATCCGCCGGAGCATCTCCACCAACCTGATGCTGACGACGCTGCAGACCCTGTCGGTGTTCACGCTCATCTACGTGATGACCGGTGGCGGACCGGGGACGAACTCATCGACCCTGCCGATCCTCGCCTACCAAGAGGCGTTCAAGTTCTCGCAGCTCGGCTTCGGGACGGCGATCGCGACCATCCTGCTCGTGGTGGGAGCGGTCTTCTCGATCATCTACATCAAGGCCCTGAAGCCGGAGGTGGACTGACCATGGCTATCACCGCTCCTGACCGTCCCGTGTCCAACGTCACCCGCTCGGTGACCGCCCCGGGCGCGCTGCACATGACGTCGCCGCGCGGTCGCACCATGCGGTGGACGGCGAACGTCGTCCTGCTCGTCATCGCCGCGTGCTTCGCGGTCCCGCTGCTCTGGCTGGTGTTCGCTTCGCTCGACGCCCAGGCATCGCTGTCCGTGAAGATCCCGTCGCAGTTCACGCTCGACAACTTCGCCAAGGTGCTGACGCCCGAGCTGTCGTTCATCCCGCTCGCCAACAGCCTGCTGCTGTCCGGGGGCACCGCCGTCGTCACCGTGGTCGTCGCGCTCCTGGCGGCGTACCCGCTGTCCCGGTACAAGATGCGCGTGAACAAGCCGTTCCTGTACAGCATCCTGTTCGGGACCGGCCTGCCGATCACCGCGATGATGGTGCCCGTCTACGCGCTGTTCGTGTCGCTCAACCTCATCGACAACATCTACGGCTGCATCTTCTTCCTCGCCGCGACCAGCCTGCCGATGGCGATCTGGATGGCGAAGAACTTCATGGACTCGGTCCCGATCTCGCTCGAGGAAGCGGCCTGGACCGACGGTGCGTCCATGTTCACCACGCTGACGCGGATCGTCATCCCGCTGATGCGCCCGGGCATCGCCGTCGTGTTCATCTTCGTGTTCATCCAGGCGTGGGGGAACTTCTTCGTCCCGTTCGTCCTGCTGCTCTCGCCCGACAAGGTGCCCGCCGCGGTGAGCATCTTCAACTTCTTCGGGCAGAACGGCGCCGTCGCCTACGGGCAGCTCGCCGCGTTCTCCATCGTCTACTCCGTACCGGTCATCGCGCTCTACGTGGTCGTGTCCCGCGGCCTCGGCGGGGGCAACGCCCTCGCCGGCGGCATCAAGGGCTGACCGGACTCCACCGCTGGGAAGGAACCCATCTCCATGCACCATGACGAACCGCTCGTCCACGCCCGCATCGCCCGTCTCGTCCGGGACCGGGTCGACCCCGCGGTCCACCGGCGCTCGGCCCCGGTCACCATCGAGGCCTGGGAGGTCCCGGGCGAACCGGTGCCGTTCGACTCGGCGGTGACGCAGTCGTTCACCCCGTTCACGGTCGGCTCCCCGTGGGGTGGTCGGCCGTGGGGCACGACGTGGTTCCGAGTGACCGGGACCGTGCCGGACGACTTCGGGACCGCCGAGGGCACCGTGGCGGAGCTGTTCGTCGACCTCGGCTTCACGAAGCGGCACCCGGGCTTCCAGGCCGAGGGGCTCGCGTACCGCCCCGACGGCACGACGATCAAGGCCATCGAGCCGCGGAACAACGCCGTCCCGCTCGAGGTGGGTCCGGGGGAGTCGTTCGAGCTCTACGTCGAGGCCGGCGCGAACCCGGACATCGGCGGCGACGACTTCCAGGGGGCGACGCCACTCGGGTCGCGCTCGACCGCCGGGGACGAGCCGATCTACCGGTTGGCGGCGCTGGAGGTCGTCGAGCGTGACGACACCGTGTGGGAGCTGCAGCAGGACCTCTGGGTCCTCCGCGGCCTGATGGCGGAGCTGCCCACCGACGGCACCCGGGGCGCGGACATCCTCCGCGCGCTCGAGCGGGCGGCCGACGCGCTCGACCCCGACGACGTCGCCGGTTCGGCCGCGGCGGCACGGTCGGTGCTCGAACCCGTGCTGGCCGTGCCCGCCTCGGCAGCCGCGCACCACGCGATCGCCGTCGGACACGCGCACATCGACTCCGCCTGGCTGTGGCCCGTGCGCGAGACGAAGCGCAAGTGCGCCAGGACGTTCTCGAACGTGCTCGACCTGATGGACCGCGACCCCGACTTCACGTTCGCGTGCTCGTCGGCACAGCAGTACGCCTGGATCCGCGACGAGTACCCCTCCGTCTTCGCCCGGATCAAGGAGCGCGTCGCCGAGGGCCGGTGGATCCCGGTCGGCGGCATGTGGGTCGAGTCGGACACCAACCTGCCCGGAGGGGAGGCCCTGGCGCGGCAGTTCGTCGCCGGCAAGCGCTTCTTCCTCGAGGAGTTCGGCATCGACACCCCCGAGGCATGGCTCCCCGACTCGTTCGGGTACACCGGCGCCCTGCCGCAGATCATCCGCGCCAGCGGGTCGAAGTGGTTCGTCACGCAGAAGCCGTCGTGGAACGAGACGAACGTCATCCCGCACACGTCCTTCCACTGGGAGGGCATCGACGGCTCCCGCGTCCTGACCCACCTGCCCCCGGCGGACACGTACAACTCCGACGTCTCGCCCGCCGACCTGCACCGCGGGGAGCGCCAGAACAAGGAGCGCGGCACCGCGAACACGTCGATGCTGCTCTACGGCTTCGGCGACGGCGGTGGTGGACCCACCCGCGAGATGGTCGGCGCCGCCCACCGGCAGCACGACCTCGACGGCTCACCCCGCGTGACGCTCGGCACGCCCGCCCAGGTGTTCGAACAGCTCGAGCAGGAGCTCCCGACGCCCGGTGTCTGGTCGGGGGAGATGTACCTCGAGTTCCACCGCGGCACCTACACGTCGCAGATCCGCACGAAGCAGGGCAACCGCCGCTCGGAGCACCTGCTCCGCGAGGCCGAGCTCTGGGCTGCCACGGCTGCGGTCCGACTCGGCGCCGACTACCCGTACGACGAGCTCGAGGAGGCCTGGCACACGGTGCTGCTCCAGCAGTTCCACGACATCCTGCCGGGGTCCTCGATCGCCTGGGTCTACGAGAACGCCGAGGAGCAGTACGCCCGCGTGGCCACGGTGCTCAACGGCCTGATCGGGACCGCGACGACGGCGCTCGCCGGCGGCGACGACGGCGGATCCGTCGTCCAGTTCAACGCCGCGCCCGTCACGGCCGGCGACGTGACCGCGCTGGGAGGTTCCGTCGGCGTGCCAGCGCGAGCGGTGCCTCCCGTCCGGTCCGGTGACGGCTTCGTCTTCGACACCGGCGTGGTCCTGGCGACCATCGACGGCGCCGGCCACGTGGTGTCGTTCGTCGAGCGCGCGTCCGGGCGTGACGCGATCGCCCCCGGATCAGCCGCTGCCGAGTACACGGTCTTCCGGGACACCCCGAACCAGTGGGAGGCGTGGGACATCGACCGCGCCTACCAGCGCAACGGGAAGCCCCTGGCCGCGACCTCCGTGACGATCGACGGAGACGCCCTCGTGGTGGTCCGTCCGACCGGAGGATCCACCGTCACCACGCGGTACTCCGCCGTCGAGGGCGAGCCGGAGCTCGTCGTGGAGACCGAGGTGGACTGGCACGAGCAGCAGAAGCTCCTGAAGCTGGCGTTCCCGCTCGACCTCAAGGCCGACCAGGCCTCGAGCGAGATCCAGTTCGGCCACATCGACCGGCCGACCCACCAGAACACCTCGTGGGACTTCGCCCGCTTCGAGACCTCGGCGCACCGCTGGGTGCACGTCGCGGAGCCCGGCTTCGGCGTCGCCGTGGCGAACGACTCCACCTACGGGCACGACATCACGAGAGCGACCCGGCCGGACGGCGGCACGACGACGCTCGTGCGCGAGTCGCTGCTGCGTGGCCCGACGTTCCCGGACCCGCACGCCGACCAGGGGCACCACGTGTTCCGCACGGTGCTGCGCGTGGGTGTGTCGGTGCTCGACGCCGCGGACTCCGGCTACCGGCTGAACCTGCCGGTGCGGTCGGCTCCCGGGACGGCTGTGGTGGAGCCCCTCGTCGTGGTGTCCTCGCCGCAGGTGTTCGTCGAGGCCGTCAAGCTCGCGGAGGACCGATCGGGGGACGTCATCGTCCGGTTGTACGAGGCGCTCGGCGGTCGGGCGACCGGCGTCGGCGTGGACTTCGGGTTCGCCGTCGGCTCGGTGACCCAGGTGGACCTGCTCGAGCGGCCGCTCGGGGCGACGTGGGACGCGGGCTCGCCGGTGTCGCTGACGCTCCGCCCGTTCGAGATCGTCACGCTGCGGGTGCAGCGGGCGTAGGGCCGCGACGCCGGACGGGCTCGGGTGCGTCCGTCCGGCGTCGTGTGGGGGTGGGGAGTGAGGTCGTTTCGCGCGTGGGGGGTTGTTTCGCGTGTGGGGGGTCGAAACGCGCGTAGGAGGTCGTTCGTTCCGACCCCCTGTGCGCGTTCTCGCTGTGCATCGCGGGTGGTCTGGGAAGGAAGGGGATCTCCTCCACAGGGGGGCGGACGGGAGGCTCGTCCCCAGACCCGCCGTCGGCCCGCCTGGTGCTGGTGGGAGTGGGCATCGTGGTCGTCATGGACAGACCACTCCCCATCCACCGCGCCACACCGACACGAGAAGCCGGGCGGACCGGTTCGGCGATGCGCCGCCGGACAGCCCGCGAGGGGCCGGACCGACTCGTCCGCGTCGGCCCGAACGCCTTCGTCCGAGCCGCCGAATGGGACGCCGCCGGGCCTCGCACCCGTCACGTCACCCGCGTCCACGCGCGTCTGGCACGGCTCGGGGAACCGGCGACCGCCTCCCACCTGTCAGCGGCCGCCCTCCTCGGGCTCCCCTCGCTGCACGGGTGGCCCGACGAGGTCCACGTGACCGTACCCAGGTCCCGCTACCGCAGCCGAACCACGGGCCTCGTCCTGCACACGCGGTCCCTCCACCCGACCGAGTCCTTCCGGAGCGGATCCGCCCTCGTCACGACCGTCCCGCGCACGGTCGTCGACGTCGCCCTGACCGGGGACGTCCGCGCCGCCGTGGTGCTGACGGACTCGGCGCTGCGGAACGGGGCCACACTGACGGACCTCCGGTGGGCACTCGACACCCATCCGAGTGCACGCGGACGTCGAGTCGCTGAGCTCGTGTTCGACCTGGCCGACGGACGATCTGGGTCCGTGGCGGAGTCGTTCGCTCGGGTCGTCTTCCGCGAGCTCGGCCTGCCGGAGCCGGTCCTGCAGCAGGAGTTCGTCGTGGACGGTCGGCGGATCATCGTCGACTTCTGGTTCCCGGAACAGGGCGTGGTGGTCGAGGTCGACGGCCGGGCGAAGTACACACAGGCGCGGTACCTCGCCGGGCGGTCACCGACCGAGGTCTTCCTCGACGAGAAACGGCGGCAGGAGGCCCTGCTCACGGTGCCCGACGTCCGCCGGGTCGTCCGGACCGAGTGGCGGGACCTCCACGAGCCCGCGTCCCTCGTCCACCGTCTTCGCGCTGCCGGTCTCCCGTGCGCGGTCCGCCCCGGCCCGAGCGCGATCCTGGCTGCGGCCTGAGCCGACACGGCCTAGCGTGGCGGCATGGCAGTCACCGAGATCTGGCTCGTCCGCCACGGGGAGTCCACCGCGAACGTCGCAGCCGGTCGAGCGGAGGCCGCCGGCGCGGACGTCATCGAGGTCGACCACCGTGACGCCGACGTGCCGCTGAGCCCGCTCGGCGAGGAACAGTCGCGGGCCCTCGGGTCCGAACTCGCCGAACGTGGCGTCGACGACGTGCCCGTCGCGCTGTGGGTCTCGCCCTACCGCCGGGCACAGCAGACGATCGGCATCGCGCTCGAGGCCGGCGGCCTGGCGGAACCGACGAAGCGGGTCGACGAACGGCTGCGTGACCGGGAGCTCGGCGTGCTCGACCGCCTCACCCGCACCGGTGCCCAGAACCTGCACCCCGACGAGGAACAGCGTCGCCAGTGGCTGGGGAAGTACTACCATCGGCCGGCCGGCGGGGAGTCCTGGGTCGACGTCATGCTCCGGCTGCGCTCCGTGCTCTCCGACGTCGACCGCATCGACGGAGCCGAGCGGCTCGTGGTCGCTGCACACGACGCCGTCGTCATGCTCGTCGTCGCGGTCTGCCTCGACCTCGACGAGACCGCCCTCATGGACTTCGCGGCGACACACACGGTCGCCAACGCCTCGCTGACCCGACTCCGCCGTGACGCTGTCGGTGGTCCGTGGACGCTCGAGGAGTTCTCGGGCACCGGGCACCTCGAGGAGGACCCGGCGGCAGAGGTCACCGAGCACGAAGGACGGAAGGACGACGTCCATGTCTGATCCCACCCCGGTCACCCCGAACCTGCTCCGCGAGTGGTCGCTGCCCGACACCGGCGGCAGCAAGTACGGCCGCGGCCAGGTGCTCGTCATCGGCGGCGCCGCGAAGACCCCCGGCGCCGCGATGCTCTCCGCCACCGCGGCCCTGCGCGTCGGCGGTGGACGACTGACGCTCGCCGTGGCCCGCAGCGTCGCCCTGCACGTCGCCGTCGCGTTGCCGGAGTCGGGCGTCCAACCACTCGACGAGGACGAGGACGGCCACGTCGCCGTCGGCGCGATCCAGAGCTTGACGGACGACCTCGGCAGCGCGGACGCCGTGCTCGTCGGACCCGGCCTGGACGAGCCCGAGGGCAGCCGCGACCTCGTGGCCGGACTCGCCGCCGCCGTCGGGGACGAGACCGTCGTCGTGCTCGACGCCTTCGCGCTCGGGGTCGCGTCCGACCTCGTCGACGAGCTCGCACCGCTCCGCGGGCGTCTGGTGATGACGCCCAACTCGGGAGAGGCCGAGCGCCTCCTCGGGCACGACACCTCCGACGACCACACCGACGCGGCCGAGATCGCCGAACGCTACGGTGCCGTCGTGTCGCTCGGCGGGGTCGTCGCCGCGCCGGACGGCCGCGCGTGGGCGAAGGGCACCGGGGCCGGCGGACTCGGGACCAGCGGGAGCGGCGACGTCCTCTCCGGCGCCATCACCGGGTTGCTCGCCCGCGGTGCCGACGTCGCACAGGCCACCGTGTGGGCAACTCAGGTGCACGCTGCCGCCGGCGACCGCCTCGCCGTGCAGGTCGGACCCATGGGGTACCTGGCGAGCGAGCTGCTGAACGAGATCCCGCGCGTCCTGGTCGAGTTCGGCGCCTGACCCTCGGGCCCCTCGGTCCTCGACCCGCGGCGCGACGACGGGCGCGCGTTCCTTCCCACGACGTCCGCGATGGGAAGTCCTTCCGTGCGGAGGCGGTCGGAACGAACGACCTCCTCCGCGCGGAACCACTCGCTCCGCGCGAAAGGACCCGCGAAGGCGAGGGGGCGAGGGGGCGAGGGAACGAGGGGGCCAGGACCCGCGCTCCCTACCCCCGGAGCGACTCCACTGCCTTCGCCACCCGGCGCGCACGGGTCTCCGGGGCCTTCGCCTGCGTCACCGGGTCGACCAGCGCGCGCTGCCGCGAGGCCGACAGCGTGTCGAACGCCGCACGGACCCCGGCCTCGGCGAACGCCGCCGACAGGTCCTCGGGCACGTCGACCGACCGCGGCAGGGTGTCGAGCGTGAGGGTCACCACGACGGAGTCCCCGGCGGCGACGCCTGACCCCTCGCGGTGTTCGGCGGACAGGGGCACCAGGAACTGCTCGTTCATCACGCCGACCGTCGAGCGGTAGGTGTAGCCCCCGTCCAGCGTGACCACCACGGCGGGGCGTTTCCCCGACCCCAGCGCCTCGATGACGTCGGACGGCACGGGGAGTCCTGTCGCCGTCTTCCGCGCCTGCAGGACCGTCGTCGTGAACTGCATCCGAGCCTCCAGGCTGGTCCGAGCGCTGCCAGCGCTGCCCGCGCCGGCATGAAGAAGTGGACAGAACCGTACAACCGCACGCGCTGTTCCGCCACCGTTCACCGTCGGAGCAGCCGCCGGAAACCGACCGCGCCCACGATCGTCGACGAACCCGATCCCTCGGGCTCACCCCTGAGCACCCGAAAGGCACCACCGTGCAGTACAAGCGCACCATGGCCGGCCTCGCGCTGGCCGCAGCGGCCGTCGTCACCCTCGCCGGCTGCTCCGCCACGAGTTCCGCATCGACCGGCGGCGCCGGCAGCACGAGTGACACCGACTGGAAGACCGCCACGAGCGCCGAGAGCGCCGGCGGCATGGACGCCCTCGTGAAGGCCGCGAAGGCCGAGGGCAAGCTCAACGTCATCGCCCTCCCGCCGACCTGGGCCAACTACGGCAAGATCATCGACGGCTTCCAGAAGCAGTACGGCATCACGGTCTCCTCGGCCAACCCGAACGGCTCGAGCGCCGACGAGGTCGCCGCGGTGAAGTCGCAGCAGGGCCAGGACACCGCCCCCGACGTTCTCGACCTCGGCAACGCGGTGCTGCAGCAGAACCTCGGTCTGCTGACGGACTACAAGGTGGCGAACTGGGACGACATCCCGACCACGCTGAAGGACGAGAAGGGCGCCTGGACCCGTGACTACACGGGCCTGATGTCGATCGGCTACGACTCGAGCAAGATCACGACGGCGCCGAAGGACCTGGACGACCTGCTCGACCCGCAGTACAAGGGCAAGGTCTCGATCGCGGGCGACCCGACCCAGGCGAACCAGGCCGCGAGCGCGGTCTACCTCGCGGCGCTGGAGAACGGTGGCTCGGCCGACGACGTCACGAAGGGCGTCGACTACTTCGGCAAGCTCAAGTCCGCCGGCAACTGGCAGAACGTGCTGCCGACGCAGGCGACGGTCGCCTCGGGTGAGACGCCCGTCGTCGTGCAGTGGTCGTACAACAACCTCGCCTGGGGCCCGGCTGCCGGTGCCAGCGGGAACAAGAACTGGAAGACGGTCGTGCCGAAGGGCGACGCGCTCGGCTCGTACTACGCGCAGGCCATCAACAAGGACGCCCCGCACCCCGCCGCGGCCCGCCTGTGGCAGGAGTACATCGCCAGCCCGACGGCGCAGAACCTGTACCTGCAGGCCGGTGCGTTCCCCGCCACGCTCGCCGCGATGGAGAAGTCCGGCAAGGTCGACCAGGACGCCCTCGACGCTGCCGGCGGCGCCCCGAAGGACTACGTCGAGCTGAGCGACGACCAGGTGACCGCGGCCGCGAAGGTCCTCGCTGCCAAGTGGTCCGCCACGATGGGGTCCTGACCAGCATGACCACCGCATCGGCACCGGCTGCGCCGCCGGCCCCCGCGTCCACCGGTGCCGATGCGCCCCGCCGCGACACCGGCACGAGCACCCCTACCAGCCCCCGGGGTGCCGTCGGACCCCGTCGTCGTCGGCCCGGCCTCGCCTGGCTCGGCCTCGCCCCGTTCGGCGTCTACGTCGTCCTGTTCCTCGCCGTCCCCGCCCTCATCGCGGTCGGCAGCGGGTTCTTCGACGTAGCCGGACGTCCGACCCTGGCGAACCTCGCCGCGTTCACCGACCCGAGCATCCTCCGCGCCTTCGGGGCATCGGGTGCGCTCTCCGCGGTCTCCGCGGTCATCGGCGCCGTGGTCGGCGCGGTCGTCTGCTGGGCGCTCTCCGCGCTCCGGCCCGACGGCCTGGTCCGGTCGATGATCGACTCGGTCGCCAGCGTTCTCGCACAGTTCGGCGGGGTGATGCTCGCGTTCGCGTTCATCGCCACGATCGGCGCGCAGGGCCTCGTCACGACCTGGCTCATCACGACGTTCCACTGGGACGTCAACGCGAACGGGGCCTTCCTCTACACGGTCCCCGGGCTCGTGATCCCGTACCTCTACTTCCAGGTGCCGCTCATGGTCCTCACCTTCATGCCGGCGTTCGAGGGCGTGAAGACCCAGTGGGGCGAGGCCGCCGCCACCCTCGGTGCCTCCCGGGCCACCTACTGGCGCCGGATCGCGCTCCCCGTGCTCGCCCCGGCGTTCTGGGGATCGCTGCTCCTGCTGTTCGCGAACGGGTTCTCGTCGTTCGCCACGGCCGCGGCGCTCATCTCGCAGGGCGGCATCGTCCCGTTGACGATCCGGCAGCAGCTCACCAGCGAGACGATCATCGGACTGCAGAACGTCGCCGGGGTGCTCGCCCTCGGCATGGTCGTCGTGATGGCCGTCGTGATGAGTGCCTACGCGCTCCTGCAGCGCCGGGCCGCCAGGTGGCAGCGATGAGCGCCGCTGCTCCCTCCGCGCCGGTGGCCGGGTCGACACGGCCAGGAGGCCCGGCTCGCCTCCGCCGCTTCGGCGCCGCCCCGTCACGGGTCACCGCCACGGTCGTCCTGGTGCTCGTCGGCCTCGTCTTCGCGGTGCCGCTCCTGGCCCTGGTGCAGTTCACGTTCCGGCAGGGCACCGACGGCAGCCTGACGGGCGCGCACTACGCCGCGCTCGCCGACCCGGTCAACCGTGCGACGTACCAGCCGGTGTTCGACGGACTCGGGGCGTCGCTCGTCATCGCCGTGATCACCGTGGCGATCATCCTGCTGGTGCTCCTGCCCGCGCAGCTCATCACCGCATTGCGGTACCCACGGCTCCGTCGGCTGCTCGAGTTCGTCTGCATCGTGCCGATCACCGTCCCCGCGGTGGTGCTCGTCGTCGGGTTCGTGCCCGTCTACCAGGTGGTCTCGCGGATCGCCGGGTCGGGCGCGTGGACCCTGGCCTTCGCGATCGGCATCGTCTCACTGCCCTTCGCCTTCCGCCCGATCGCCGCCGCGATCACCGCGACCGACCTGACGACGCTGTCCGAGGCAGCCAGGTCGCTCGGCGCCTCGTGGTGGACCGTCACGTGGCGCGTGCTCCTGCCGAACCTCCGCCGTGGCGTCCTCGCCGCCTGCTTCCTCGCGATCACCGTCGTCCTCGGCGAGTACACCCTCGCCTCCTTCCTCTCCCGCACCACCTTCCAGACCGCACTCGTGCTCGTGCAGCAGACCGACCCCTACGTGGCCGCGATCTTCTCGCTCGGTGCACTGCTGTTCGGCTTCGTGCTGCTCGTCGCCATCGGCCGGATCGGACGGCGCCGCACGCGTGCCGGACGCTCCCGCACCAAGGAGTCCGCATGACCGTCACCGCCCCGGCCGCCCCCGCGTCGCTCGTCGCGACCGGCGCCGCCGTCGAACTGCAGGCCGTCGAGAAGCGCTACGGCACGCACCGTGCCCTCGCCGGACTGTCGCTCCGGGTCGAACCGGGGGAGTTCCTCTCGCTCCTCGGCCCGTCCGGCTGCGGCAAGACCACCGCGCTCCGGGCGCTCGCCGGGCTCGAGGCCGTCGACGCCGGCGCCATCCGCATCGACGGCGTGGACGTCGCGAGCGTCCCCGCGAACAAGCGCGACATGGGGATGGTGTTCCAGCAGTACTCGCTGTTCCCGCACATGACCGTGCGGCAGAACGTGGCGTTCGGCCTCGAGATGCGCAAGGTGCCGTCGTCCGAGCGGCGGTCCCGGGTCGTCGACGCGCTCGACATGGTGCACCTCGCCGACTTCGCCGACCGCTTCCCGCACCAGCTCTCGGGCGGCCAGCAGCAGCGCGTGGCCCTCGCACGTGCCCTCGTCACCCGTCCCCGTGTGCTGCTCCTCGACGAGCCGCTCTCGGCGCTCGACGCGAAGGTGCGGGTGTCCCTCCGCGAGGAGATCCGTCGCATCCAGTCCGACCTCGGCATCACGACCGTCTTCGTCACCCACGACCAGGAGGAGGCGCTCGCCGTCTCCGACCGCATCGCCGTGATGAACGCGGGCGACGTGGAGCAGATCGGCACGCCCGAGGAGCTGTACCGCTCCCCGTCGTCGGCGTTCACGGCGGACTTCGTCGGGCAGTCGAACCGGATGCGCGGCGACCTGCGCGGCGGTGACGTCTTCGTGTACGGGTTCCGCGTGCCGGCCCTCGCCACCCGGGTGGCCGACGGCCCCGTGCTCGCCATCGTCCGACCGGAGGACATCGCCTTCGCGCTCGAGGGCGTCACCGGCACCGTCGTCTCGTCGAGCTTCCTCGGCTCGATCCGGCGCACGACCGTCCGCCTCGACGACGACACCGTCGTCACCGTCCAGCACGAGGTCGGCGACCGCCGGACCGCCGGCCAGGCGGTCGCGGTGCGCCTGCTCGGCGCGCCGGTCGCGGTCGCCCCGCTCGCGTAGCCCAGCGGCCGGCCCGCCGGCCCGCCGGCCCGCCGGGCCGACGGGGCGAGTCTCGGTCTGGTGGACAGATCGCGCGGTCTCGAAGGCGCGCGACGTCCGCCCAGCCGAGTCTCGCCGGACAGGAGGCCCGTGGCGGGGCCGCCACGAGCCTCCCGGCCGGCAGGCGGTGCGGTCAGCGCTGGAAACGCGCCTGCTGTTCGTCGGCCAGACCGGCGTCGACGCGCCGTCGCATGTCCGCTGACATCGGGGGCAGGTCGGTGACGGGAGCCCAGAACGCCTCGGTGTTCTCCCCGTCGGCGGGGGCTGGGTGCCCGGACACCCAGCGGCACGCGAAGACCAGGTCGAGGTACTGCGCCCGGTCGCCGTTCGGGTAGGTCATCTCCGGCAGCGCCTGCACCCAGACCAGGCGTTCGGCCACAGCGACGACGTCGGCTTCCTCGAGCACCTCGCGTTCCGCGGCGACGGCCGGTTCCTCGCCCGGGTCGACGATCCCGGTCACCGGGGTCAGCGCGCCGGTGTCCGCGCGGCGGACGACCAGGAGCTCGCGGGCGTCGCCCTCACCGCGGGTCACGACGGCGGTGACCCCGGTCAGCCAGAGCAGGTCCGTGCCGATCTTCTCGCGGAGGGACAGGACGAAGTCGGGCGTGGGCATGCGGCCACGGTACCCAGGCGTGGTTACGCTCAGGGCATGGCACGCGGCGACAGGGCGCTCGAGGTGCGGTCCGACCACGGTGTCTGGGCCGCGGGGTGGCGACTCGCGGTCGCCGGGGTCGCGCGTGCGGTGACGCCGCGGCGGCGACGTGTGCTGTTCGTGTCGCTCGGCCTCGTCGCCCTCGGGCTCGTCGTGGCGGTCGTCGTCGGGCTCGTGCGCGGGATGACCTCGCCGGTCGTCTCGGTCGTGGTGCTCGTCGGGACCGCGGCGCTCGTGGCGTACCTGGTCGTGGCCGTCGAGCTCGTGCTGTGGACGATGGCTGATCGTCGACGCGTGGCGCCGTCCGAGGTCGACCCGGAGCAGCTGGCCCGTGTCCACCAGACGATCGCCGCCGGGAACGCCGCATCGGTCGATCCCGCGGACCGCCGAGCGCTGGTACGGTTCGCCCGCGTCCAGCAGACCGCTCTGCCGGCGACCGTGCTCGTGCACGCGCTCGGGGTCAGCGTGGGGGTGCTGCTCGGTGCGCTCGAGGCCGTCGCCGGGTCGGCCGGCATCGTCGTCCTGGTGCTCGCGGTGCTCATCGTGGCCGTGTCCGCGTGGTCGCTCCGCGGGGCGCTGCGGGCGCTCGGGTCCACGCCGGAGCTGGTGGCGCTCGACGCGTCCTGAGTCGGTGTCCCGACCTGGTCCCGTGTTGCGCAACACACTGCCGCGGACTGGTCATGACCAGTAGGGTGTGATCCGTGGAGATCATCATCCTGCCCACGCCGGCGGAGGTCGGTCGCGTCGCCGCGGCCAAGATCGCGTCGGTCGTCGCCGAGAAGCCGTCCGCCGTCGTCGGACTCGCCACGGGGTCGAGTCCCCAGGGCATCTACGCCGACCTGCAGCGCCGTGTCGCCGCCGGGGAGGTCTCGTTCGCCCAGGCGCGCGGGTTCGCCCTCGACGAGTACGTCGGCATCCCCCTCGAGCACCCCGAGTCGTACGCGAGCGTCATCGCTCGCGACGTCGTCGGTCCGCTCGGCTTCGACCCGTCGCGGGTCCGCGTGCCCGACGGCCGCGCCGACGACATCGAGTTCGCCGCCAAGGAGTACGACGGTGCGATCCGGGCTGCCGGCGGCATCGACGTGCAGATCCTCGGCATCGGCGCGAACGGCCACATCGGGTTCAACGAGCCGACGTCCTCGTTCGCCTCGCGCACCCGCATCAAGACCCTCGCGCCCTCGACGCGCGAGGCCAACGCCCGCTTCTTCGACTCGCTCGACCAGGTCCCGACGCACTGCATGACGCAGGGCCTCGGCACGATCCTCGAGGCCCGCCAGCTCGTCCTCGTTGCCCAGGGCTCGTCGAAGGCCGACGCCGTGGCCGCCGCGGTCGAGGGGCCCCTGTCGTCCTTCGTGCCCGGGTCGGCGCTGCAGCTGCACGAGCACGCGACCGTCGTCGTCGACGAGGAAGCGGCCGCCGGGCTGCGGCTCGCCGACTACTACCGCTACACGTACGCGAACAAGCCGTCCTGGCAGCGGTTCGAGTAGGGGCCGCCGTCAGCGGGCGCTCGCCAGGCGCGCCAGGCCCTCGCGCAGCGTGTCCTCGGAGCAGCCGAAGTTGAGCCGCGCGTGCCCCACGCCCTGCCGCCCGAAGTCCCGCCCGTTCGACAGCGCCACCTTGGCCTGGTCCACGAGTCGCAGGGCGGGGTCGTCGCCCCACGGCAGCGCGCGCAGGTCGAGCCACGCCAGGTACGACGCCTGCGGCTGCCGGTAGCCCACCCCGGGCAGCACCTCGCCGAGCTCCTCCGCCAGGATCCGTCGGTTCGCGGCGAGCTCGGCCAGCAGCGACGCCAGCCACGGCCCGCCCTCGCTGAACGCGGCGACGCTCGCGGTGTACCCGAGGATCCCGGTGCGCTCGACGACCTCGCCCGGCATCCCGTCGAACCAGCCACGAGCCCGGTCTGACGCGCCGACCATCAGCGCGCACTTGGTGCCCGCCAGGTTCCACGCCTTGCTCGCACTCGTCAGGGCGACGCCGATCGCCGCGGCTTCGGGGCAGGAGTCGAGGAACGGCGTGAACGTGGCGTCGGCGTGGACCAACGGTGCGTGGATCTCGTCGGAGACCACCACGGCGTCCCACTCCGCGGCCAGCCGGGCCAGTGCGGCGAGCGACTCGCGGTCGTGCACGAGCCCGAGCGGGTTGTGCGGGTTGCACAGCAGGACGGTCCTGGCGCCGTCGGCGAACGCCTGCGCGACACCGTCGAGGTCGATCCGCCACCCGGCCGTCGTGTCGAACGGGTCGGCCGGGCCAGCGGGCGCGACGAGCGGCACCTCGGTCGCGGTGCCGCCGGCCTCGGACACGTACTCCCAGAACGGCGCGTACACGGGCGGCATGACGACGACCTGGCCGCCGGGCTCGATGACCCGGCGCAGCGTCTCCACGGCGGCGACCGAGACGTCCGTGGTCGTGCGGACCAGGTCGGGGTCGACGTGCCAGCCCCACCGGCCGGACGCGAACGCGGTGAAGGCCTCGGGGAGCGCCCGACCGTGCCCGACGTACCCGGTGTCGCCCGCGCTGACGGCGGCGGCGAGGGCGTCCCGCACGGGCTCGGCGAGCATGCTGTCCATCTCCGCGACGAACATGGGCAGCACGTCCGGCGGGAAGGCCGTGTACTTCTCGCTGGTGCGGGTGCGGCGTGCATCGAAGAGGGAGACCATGACGCTCATGCGCCTCATCCTCGCAGGGGTCGGAGCCCAGCGAGCAGGATCTCGACGTACCGGTCCGGATCGTCGACCTGGACCCCGCCGGCCGTCGCCGCCTGACGCATCCCACAGACGAGTCGACGGAGGTCGTCGGGCCGCACGTCGGACCGCACGACACCGGCTGCAGCGCCCCGCTCCAGGAGGGCGCCGATCGAGTCGACGAGGTCCCCGGCCAGCGCGGCCGTGTCGGCGCACGAGAACGTCCCGCCCGTCAGCAGGTCGCCGAGCGCCGGGTCGCCCACGAGTCCCCGGAAGGCCTCGGTGACCACGCCGCGGACCGCCGCTTCGACCTCGGGCACCGCGACCGCGTCCCGGACCCGGTCGAGCATGGCCTCGAACGCGTCGATCGCGAGTGCCTCGAGCAGGTGCTGCTGTGTGGGGAAGTGCCGGTAGGCGGTGCCCACCCCCACGCCGGCCTCCCGCGCGACCGTGTTCAGCTGGGCGGGTTCGCCCCGGTCGAGGTGCTCGCGCGCCACGGTGAGCAGCGCTGCACGGTTGCGCAGGGCGTCGGAGCGGAGGGAGTCCGGGCGGGCGAGGTCGACCATACGGACAGTGTATCCGCTTGTGCTACCGTTCCGGATGAATCATCCGATTCGCCTCGACATGCCAAGACAGGAGCACCGATGCCGTCCTTCACATGGGAACCCGACCAGATGCCCGATCAGCACGAACGGACCGTGGTGGTCACCGGGGCCACCGGCGGCCTCGGGCTCGCCGTCGCCACCCGGCTCGCCGCAGCCGGGGCGCACGTCGTCGCCGGCGTCCGCGACCTCGAGAAGGCAGCACGCGTCCTGCCCGCCGGCCTGGAGGCCTGGATCGTCGACACCGCGTCCGTCGCCTCCGTCAGGGCCTTCGCCCGGCGCCTCGCCGAGGACGGCCTCGTGGTGCACGCCCTGGTCAACAACGCGGGGATCAGTGCGCCACGGTTCGCGCTCGGCGTGGACGGTGTCGAACGGACCTGGGCCACCAACGTCGTCGGCCCGGCAGTCCTGGCCGAGGAGATGCTCCCCGTGCTCGGCGGACCGTCCCCGCGGATCGTCCTGGTCGGCTCCAACCTCTCGCAGCGCACCGCCCGCGTGCCGGACCTCGAGGCGATCGACGACCCTCGCGCCCACCGCCAGTTCGCCGCGTACACCGCCTCGAAGACCGCGGCGGCAGCCATCGCGGTCGACCTCGGCGAGCGCCTCCGTGCGTCCGGGTCGGCGGTCCGGTCGGTGATCGCGCACCCGGGCATCGCCGCGACGGGCATGAACGGCCAGGCGGAGACCCTGGTCGCGACGCTCGCGGGGTCGATCGCCCGGCTCGCCGCCCGCACGGTGGAGGACGGTGCCCGTGCCGTCCTCTGGGCAGCGACCGCAGCGGACGTCGAGGAAGGCGTCTTCGTCGGGCCCGCGCTCCGCCGCTCGGACCGTCGTCTGCACGTCGTACAGGTCCGTGGGGCCGCTGCCGACCCGGTGTTCCGAGCCCGGGTCCGCGCCTTCGTGGACCGGACGGCCGAGCACGCCGGTCGCTGACGACGACCGCGCCGACGACGACGACCGCGCCGCTGATGACGACCGCCGCTGACGACGACCGCGGACGGGAACCCGACGTGAACTCCGCGCGACCGATCGGTGACCCGGTGCACGGCCCCCGACCGAGGGGGCTAGCGTCGCGGACGTGACTCGTTCTCGCGTGCAACGCCGCCCGCTCCTCCGTCCGGTCCCGCTCGCCGCGGCGGCCACGATCGCCGCACTGCTCGGCACGGGGGTGGTCGCGGCCCCGGCCACGGCGGCCACCGCGACCGGCACATCGGCGGTGACCACGGCCTCCCGGCCGGTCACCGACCCCGCCGCGTCCGTCGACCCGTTCATCGGGACCAGCCACGACGGCAACACCTGGCCGGGTGCGACCGCGCCGTTCGGGATGATGCAGTGGAGCCCGACCGGCACCGCCGGCGACCAGACCTCGACCCCCGTCGCGAACGGCTACTCGTACGACGTCAACCGGCTCCGTGGCCTGAGCCTGACGCACCTCAACGGCGCCGGCTGTGCACCCGGCGCCGCCGGCGACGTGCCGATCATGCCGGTCACGACGGCCGTGACGACCTCGCCGTCCGCCGACACCACCGACGCGGTGTACGCCGCGGGCTACTCCCACGACCAGGAGTCCGCGAGCCCCGGCCGCTACGGCGTCCAGCTCGACAACGGCGTCCGGACGGACCTCGCGGTCACGACTCGCGCCGGCATCGGCGAGTTCGCCTTCCCCGCCGGGAAGGCCGCCAACCTGCTCTTCCGCACCTCGAACTCGATCAACGGCAGCGAGGACGCCACCACCAGCGTCGACCCCCGCACCCGCACCGTCAGCGGCAGCGTCCTCACCGGCGGCTTCTGCAGCCGCCGCGCCAACGGCGGCGGCGCGACGAACCCCGACCGCCGCAGCTACTACCGTCTGTTCTTCACCGCAACCTTCGACCGGGCGTTCTCGAGCACCGGCACCTGGAAGGACGACACGGTCCAGCCGGGAGGCACGCGCGTCTCCGGTGGGGAGGGCTACCTGACCGGGGCCGACCGTGCCGGACGCGGCTCCGGCGCATGGGTCGGGTTCGACGCGCGTCGCGGTGCGACGGTGCACGCCCGCATCGGCATCTCGTACGTCAGTGCCGCGGGCGCCGTCGCGAACCGCGACGGCGAGGTGCGGAAGCACGCGACGGTGGACAGCGTGGCGGCGGCGACCCGAGCCTCCTGGAACCGTGAACTGTCGCGCATCCGCGTCGGTGGTGGCACGGCGGACCGGACCACGCAGCTGTACACGTCCGTCTACCACGCGCTCATGCAGCCGAACACGCTGAACGACCGCGACGGACGGTACCTCGGGCCGGACATGCGAGTGCACCGCATCGACCGCGGGCACCGCGCCGTCTACGGCACCTACTCCGGGTGGGACCAGTACCGGGCGCAGATCCAGCTGCTGGCGCTGCTGCGGCCGGACGTCGCCGGGGACATGGCCCAGTCGATGCTGCGGTTCGCCCAGCAGAACGGTGGCGTCTGGGACCGGTGGCTGCACCTCGGAGCGCCGACCCACGTGATGACCGGTGACCCCTCCGCGGCGACGCTCGCCACCTGGTACGCCATGGGGGTCCGGAACTTCGACGTCCGTGCGGCGTACCAGTCGCTGCGGCACCAGGCCACGGTGCAGAACGCCGACGCCCTCAGCGACATCGGGTGCCCGGGGCAGTGCCTCGCGCAGCGACCCGGGCTCGACCAGTACCTGCAGCGCCAGTACGCGGCGAACGACGACTGCCACTGCTGGGGCGGGGCCGCCGAGACCCTCGAGGACTCGATCTCCGACAGCGCCCTCGGGTACTGGGCCTCCTCGCTGGGGCTGCGGTCCGACGCGCGGATGTTCTCCGCTCGCGGCGACTACTGGGAGAACACGTTCAACCCGGCCGTCGGGTACCAGGCCGCGCGCCAGGCAGACGGGTCGTGGACGCCGGACTGGGCGCCCTCGACCGGTGTCGGCTTCGCCCAGGGCACCAGCGCGCAGTACACGTGGCTCGTGCCCCAGGACGTCCAGGGGCTGTCGTCCGCCCTGGGCGGTGACGCCGCGGCCGTCGCCCGACTCGACACGTTCTTCCACGACGCGTCCGGTGCGTTCGCGGTGACCGGTGGCGACGCGACGAAGTTCGACCCGACCAACGAGCCCGACATCCACACGCCGTGGATGTACAACGCGCTCGGACAGCCGTGGAAGACGCAGGAGACCGTGCGCCAGGTCGTCGACGACGCGTACGGCACCGGCCCGGGCGGTCTGCCCGGCAACGACGACCTCGGCACGATGAGCGCCTGGTACGTCTTCGCCTCGATCGGCCTGTACCCGCAGACGCCGGGGCGGGCCGAGATGCTCATCGGGAGCCCGACGTTCAGCACGGTCGACATCCGGCGGGCGAGCGGGCAGCGGATCGTCATCCGGTCCTCGGGCACGGACCCCTACGTGCAGGGCGCACGGCTGGGAGGACGGACGCTGACGCAGTCGTGGGTGCCGTCCTCGTTCGTCAACCGCGGCGGGCTGCTCTCGCTCCGGGTCGGCGCGACGCCGGACACGACCTGGGCCACGGCTCCGGAGGACCGGCCGCAGGACCGCTGAGACGCGGGCACGACGACGGCGGGTGGCCCCTCGGGCTGCCCGTCGTCGTCGTCGGCGCTGTGGCCGGTCGCGGTTGCGTCCGCGTCCGCGTCCGCGGGACGCTCAGCCGAGCTGGGCGTAGAGCCGCTCGGGCTCCGCTGCGAGCGAGGCCTTCACCATCGCGCTCCACTCGTCGGCGACGACCTCGGCCGCACCGCGCGCGACGCCGTCGAGCGACGCCCGGGCGATGTCCGCCGGGTCCGCCTTCGGGCCGTCGTAGTCGGCCATCATCTCGGTGTCGGCCGCGCCGAGGTGCAGCCCCTGCACGCTGATGCCCCGGCCGGCCAGCTCCAGTCGGACCGCGTTCGTCATGTTCCACGCGGCGGCCTTCGCGGCGGCGTACCCGCCGTGGCCCGGCGCTGCGAACCACGACAGCGCCGACAGGACGTTCACGATCGCCCCGCCGCCGTTGCCCTCGATGACCGGGGCGAACGCGCGGATCATCGACAGCGTCCCCCAGTGGTTGGTGTCCATCACCCGGTGGGCCTCCTCCAGTGATCCGCTGACCAGCGAGCCCTCCGCCGTGATGCCCGCGTTGTTGACCAGGAGCGTGACGTCCGGCGCGGCGAGGGCCACCGCGTCGACCGAGGACTGGTCCGTGATGTCGAGCGGGAGCACCTCCACGCCGTCGATCTGCACGCTCTCCGGGCGGCGTGCGGTGGCGTAGACCTTCGTGGCGCCGCGTGCCAGCAGCTCCTCGGCGAAGCGGCGGCCGATGCCCCGGTTCGAGCCGGTGACGAGTGCGACGGATCCTGCGATCTCCATGGTGTTCCCTTCCGTGCCCGGGCGACTCCCGACGGCAGCGGACGTACGCTAAGACCTCACGTCGGTGTCAGGGGCAACCCGGATCGGAGAAGTCGTGCGCATCGGGGACCTGGCCGCGCGAGCCAAGGTGAGCGTCCGCTCGCTCCGCTACTACGAAGAGCAGGGGCTGCTCACGGCCGACCGCTCCGTGAACGGGCAGCGTCTCTACCGCGAGGCTGCCGTGGAGCGGGTGCAGCTCGTGCAGCAGCTCTACGCCGCCGGCCTCGCGAGTCGCACCATCGCGCAGCTGCTGCCGAGCGTCGATGCTGGTCACGCCACCCCGGAGGACTTCGCGATCCTCGCGTCCGAGCGGGAGCGGATCACCGCGCAGGTGGCGGAGCTCGAAGCCGCGCGGGAACGACTCGACGAGGTCATCCGCATCTCCGAGCACCCGACGCCCGAGTTCTGTCCGGGCCTGCGCCACGCCGACTTCCCGGTCGCCCAGGCCAGCTAGGCGGTGGACCCCGTGCTCGTCCAGGTCTGCGGGTTGCCCGGCTCCGGCAAGTCGACGTTGTCCTCGGCGCTCGCCGACGCGCTCTCCGCGCCGAGCCTGCGGGTGGACGCCATCGAGGCCGCGATGTGGAAGTACGGCATCCCCCGGTCACAGTCGGGAATCGCGGCCTACTCGGTCATGCACGCGCTCGCCGTCCCCGACCTCCGCCGCGGGTTGTCGGTCGTCGCCGACGCGGTGTCGGGCGTCGAGGCTGCCCGGGCCGGGTGGGTGTCGACGGCCGCGTCTGCCGGTGTGGCGCTCCGCGTGGTCGAGGTCGTGTGCCCGGACCTCGTGGAGCACCGACGACGGGTGGAGGAGCGGGAGAACGACCTGCCCGGGTTCGTGCTGCCGACGTGGGACGAGGTCGAGCGGGTCCGCGC
Source organism: Curtobacterium sp. VKM Ac-1395 (assembly GCF_015350975.1). Classification (GTDB taxonomy): domain Bacteria; phylum Actinomycetota; class Actinomycetes; order Actinomycetales; family Microbacteriaceae; genus Curtobacterium. The sequence goes on along the minus strand of NZ_JADKRX010000004.1, from coordinate 94,341 downwards.
GGAGTACGAGCCGCGGACGGACGACCGGCTCGTGGTCGACAGCACCCGGCCGCTCGAGGAGACAGTCCGTCAGGCGCTGGACTTCGTGCGCGGCGGCGCCTGAGCGGTCAGCCTCGACGCCAACCCGCTCGGTGGGCGATGACGATGGCGCCGGCACGGTCACGGGCGCCGAGCTTCGCGAGGATCGCCGAGACGTGGGACTTCACGGTGCGCTCAGCGGTGTCGAGGGCGGCAGCGACCTCGGCGTTGCTGGCACCGTCGCACACGAGGTCGAGGACGTCGCGTTCGCGCGGTGTGAGTGACGCGAGGGCACGGGCGCTGTCGGCAGAGACCTGCGGCTGCGCGACCGCACGCGCGACGACCCGGGGGAGCACCCGCGGGTCGATCCAGGTGCCGCCGCCGGCGACCACGCGGACTGCGTCGACCAGGGCCTCGGCGGCGCTGTCCTTGAGCACGAAGCCGTTCGCACCGGCGTCCAGCGTCGGCCACAGGACGTCGTCGTCGTCGAAGGTCGTCAGCGCGAGCACGGGTGGTCCCTCGGCCAGATCCCGGATGCGTCGGGTGGCCTCGACGCCGTCGACGCCGGGCATGCGGATGTCGGTGAGGACGAGGTCCGGCACCGACATGGTCACGGCTCGCACGAGCGCGTGACCGTCGGCGCACTCCTCGACGATCTCCAGGTCGGGCTCGGAACGCAGCACGAGCGCCAGCCCGGAGCGGATCATCGCCTGGTCGTCGGCGAGGACGATGCGGATGGTCACGAGGACACCGCCGCGGGGCGAGGAGCGTCGATCGGGAGTCGGCACTCGACCACCCAGCGGTCGCCGACAGGGCCGCTCTCGATCCCGCCACCCGCACCTTCGACCTGCTCGCGGAGGCCGGGGAGCCCGTACCCGCCGGTGCTGGGCGCCTGAGGCGTGCGCGGGCGGTCGTTGGTCACGCGGCCGACGACCACGTCGCGGTCACGCTGGACGACGACGTCGATCGCGCTGCCCGGTGACCGGTACCGAGCGGCGTTTGCCAGGGCCTCCTGGACCACGCGGGCCAGGGTGCTCCTCGCGATGATCGGGAGGGTGTCGAGGTCGGTCCGGAGGTCGAGGTCGATCGGGACGCCGGCGACCCGGTAGGTCTCGACGAGGTGGTCGAGGCTCTGGGGCTGCAGGGCGTCATCGCCGTCGGTCCGGAGCAGTCCGACGACCTCACGGACACCGTCGAGGCTCTCGCGGCAGACGAGCTCCGCCTGGGACAGCGCCGCCTCAGCAGCGTCGCCGTCGGTGCGGAGGATCCGCCGCGCACCGCCGATCTGCAGCACCACGACCGTGAGCGAGTGCGCCACCAGGTCGTGCACGTCGCGAGCGAGACGGGTGCGTTCCTCCTGCGCCCGTGCCACGGCCAGCCGCGCGTCTGCAGCACGGAGGTCCGCGGCGAGCGACCGCGTGTGTGCCAGCAGCACACCGACGACGATCGCGAGGAGGTTGCCGATCGCGAAGTACACGCCACCCACGTTGAAGGACCACCCCGCCAGCACCGGGACGAACGGTGCGACGACGCCGACCACGGCCGTGGCGGCGATGCGCCTCCTGCTGGACCGACGGCCGACGAGCTGCGACAGCGCCGAGGTCACGAGGAACATCGCGGCGTTGAGGTCCACGACGACGGTCGCAGCGACGACCGGTGCGATCGCGAGGACTGCGAACAGCCACTCGGGCAACGGCCGCCGTGCCTGCTCCGCGGCCCACGGCAGGAGTGCGACCATGATCAGGGCGACCGCGAGGGGCGCCCCCCACGACGTGATCACGGCGGCTGCGGCACCGAGCACGACCGGGACGGCCCACAGCCGCTCGAGCTGCCGAGGTCGCTCGGGACGTGCTTCGCTCATCGTCGTCCTCTCCGTGGTGAACGCTAGCAACCGGCAGCCCGCCACCACACCGGTCGTGCGGACGTGCAGCGGGGTGTCCCACAGGACGATGTCGTCGCGCCCGGAAGGACGATGTGCCGACGAGGACACCGCTCGACCATGGGTCCATGACCTCGATCACCAGTCGGCTCCAGGGCCGCATCGACGCACGGCCGCCACGTACTCCCGACCGGGCGGCGTCGGCGCCTGCCAGGACGGTGCTCGGGGTCGCGACCGCAGTCAGCGCCGTGACGCTCCTGGCGAGCATGGTCGCCCTCGCACTCGACGCGCAGGAGATCGGCGGCGAGCCCGCCTGGGTGAAGCCGACGAAGTTCGCGATCGCGATCACGCTCTACCTGCTCACGCTCCGCTGGATGCTCCGTGCCGTCCACGGACACCGGCGGACCCTGACCGTCCTCGCGTCGGTCGTCGTGCTCGCCCTCGCGGTGGAGGTGGTCTGGATCGACGTGCAGGTCGTGCGGGGCACCACCAGCCACTTCAACACCGGCGCACCGTTCGACGCCGCTGCCTACGCCTCCGGTGGGGTGAGCGTCTCTGCGGTCTTCATCGCGACGATCGTCATCGCCGTCCTCGCTCTCCGGACCCGTGGTCTGGACCTCGGCGTCGCTGCCGGGATCCGCTGGGGGCTCGGGCTCTGCGTGGTCGGCATGGTCGAGGCGGTCCCCATGCTCGGCAACGGATTCACCTCGACCACCACCGGCGCACACACGGTCGGAGCGCCGGACGGCGGCGCGGGCATGCCCTTCACCGACTGGAGCCTGCACCACGGGGACCTGCGGATCGCACACTTCGTCGGGCTGCACATGATCCAGGCGCTCCCGGTGCTGGCCTGGGTGCTCCTCCGGTTCACTCGTCTCGACGAGCGCACCCGGCGTGATCTGCTCCGCGTCGCGGGCGGTGCTGCCGTCGCACTCGTGGGGCTGCTGTGGTGGCAGGCCGAGCGGGGACAGGCGCTCCTCGAGCCCGACGCGGTGACGGTCGCCGCAGCGACGGCGCTCGTCACTGCGCTCGGGGTCGGGGCCGCCGTCGTGCTCCGCCGGACTAGCGTGCGCTGACACGTGGCCCGGACCACCTGCGTCAGATCAGGTCGCGCGGACCGCGGAGCTGCCCCCACCCGAAGTCGCTCTCGGAGATGAAGTCCTGCAGGTCGCTCTGGACGCCGCGGACGAGCGTGACCGGATCGTCGTCGGCGTCCAGGCCGCGGGACCATCCGCGCTCCCCGAGGATCTGCCACCGCACGACCGCACGGTGCGAGCGGACGGGATCGTCGTCGCGAAGTTGGTGAGGTCCGTCGAAGTCGTCCATCGGCACGATGCCGAACCGGAGCGACGCGAGTTCGTCGTCGTGCAGCATCTCGCGGAACATCGGCGTCAGCAGCGCGACGACCTCGGCGACGTTCATCGACGCCGGCCCGACCTCGTGTCCTGCCACCGTGACCGGATCCGGCGGCGCACGCGCAGCACGGTGGCCAGTTCCGCCAGCAGACCGACCAGGATCGCGAGGACGGCGAGCCTCGTCGAGGTCGAGTCCGACGCGGGCCAGATCAGCGCGGCCACGCCACCGATCGCCAACACGAACCCGCCCCACACCTGGAGGTGGTCGGTCCAGAGCAGGTTCCGCGGCATGTCGAGCACGCTACGCGCACCGCCCGTCAGTCGAGCGGCCGTCCGGCTCCCCACACCCGCTGGACCTCGAGCGCCGGCGACAGCGCCACCAGGTCGGCGGCGAACCCCGGCGCGAGACGACCCAGCCGGTCGCCGAGCCCGAGCGCACGAGCAGGCACGCTCGTCAGCGCCGCCACGGCCTCGGGCAGGGACCGCCCGGCGAGCGCGACGGCGTTCCGCAGCGCCACGTCCTGGGTGAGCGTCGACCCCGCGATCGTGTCCGTGCCGGCGACGTGCGCGACACCGTCGGTCACGGTGACGTCGAGCGACCCGAGGCGGTACTCGCCGTCGGCGGCTCCGGCAGCACCCATGGCGTCGGTGATCAGCGCCACGCGGCCGGGGGCAGCGCGGAACAGGGTGTCCGCGACGACCGGGTGCACGTGGACGGCGTCGAGGATGAGCTCGAGCGACACGCGGTCGTCGGCCACGGCGGCGCCGATCGGCCCGGGCGCCCGGTGGTGGAGCCCCGGCATGGCGTTGAACGCGTGCGTCAGCATCGTCGCGCCGGCGTCGAACGCGGCACGGGCCTGGTCGTACGTGCCGACGGTGTGACCGACCGCGACGACGACCCCGGCGTCGACGAACCGACGGACGGCGTCGAGCGCGCCGGGCAGCTCGGGCGCGATGGTGATCTGCCGGATGACGCCCTCGCCGGCCGACAGCAGGGCATCGACGTCGGCGGGGGTCGGGTCGATCAGGAACTGCTCGTTGTGGGCGCCCTTGTTGTGCGGGGACAGGAACGGCCCCTCGAGGTGGACGCCGAGCACGAGCGGGTCGGTGGCCATCACCTGGCGGATCCGCCCGAGTGACGCCGCGAGGACGTCGACCGGGTTCGCCACGAGCGACAGGACCGACCGGGTGGTGCCGTGCGCGCGGTGCATCGCGAGTGCGGGGCCGACGGAGGCGTCCTCGTACGCGACGGCCGCCCCGCCGTGCCCGTGCAGGTCGACGAACCCGGGCGTCAGGACCGCGTCGCCGAGGTCGACCACGTCATCGGCTGTCGGAGCATCGGGCCCGGCGCCGATCGCGTGGATCGTGTCCCCGCGGAGGAGCACCCACCCGTCGGCCGTGGACCCGGCCACGTCGACGACCTGAGCAGCACGGACCAGGGTGCTCGGAGCCTCCGGACCGACCGGACCGGAACCGGTCCCGGAGGCAGAGCCGGACCCGCACCCCGCCCCGTCGCTCACCGGGCCTCCCGCCGCGACGCGACCACGCCGGACACCGCGGCCACCACGACGAAGACCAGCCCGACGACCGGATGCCCGATCGAGATCCAGGCGCCCCCGGCGGCCACGATCAACGCGACCTCGACGATGGTCTTGCCGACGACGTCGGTCTCGATCGGGGAGCGTGGCGACCGGAAGAAGTACCAGACCACCGCGGCGAACAGCGGCGCACCGACGATGAACAGCACGGCCGGCATCGGGAACGGCCACGCGATGTAGCCCCAGTACGCCAGCGACAGCAGCCCGAACGCGCAGACCAGCCCGCGCAGCACGCTCCAGCCGTCGACACGGCGAGGACTGCGCGGCGCCGACGGGTCGGGCGTCGCGTCCCAGTCCATCGGGGATCGCGGGACGTTGCTCATGCTGGTGCCTACTTGAAGATGATGGTGCGGGCGCCGTCGAGGAGGACCCGGTCCTCCGCGATCCAGCGCACGGCCTGGGTGAGGGTGCGTGACTCTTCGTCCTGGCCGATCGAGACGAGCTCGGCCGGTTCCTTCGTGTGGTCGACCCGCACGACGTTCTGCTCGATGATCGGGCCTTCGTCGAGGTCGCTCGTGACGAAGTGCGCGGTCGCCCCGATGAGCTTCACGCCCCGGGCGTGCGCCTGCCGGTAGGGGTTGGCGCCCTTGAAGCCGGGCAGGAACGAGTGGTGGATGTTGACCGCCCGACCGCGCAGTGCGGCGCAGAGCTCGGGGGAGAGGATCTGCATGTACCGCGCCAGGACGACGAGTTCGATGTCGTGTTCCTGCACCGCGTCGAGGATTCGCTGCTCCATCGCCGCCTTGCTGTCGGCGTCGGTGACGGGACGGTGCTCGAACGGCACGGAGTAGAACGCGGCCAGTTCGGACAGGTCGGTGTGGTTCGACAGCACGAGGGGCACGTCGATCGCGAGCTGCCCGCCGCGCTGCCGGTAGAGCAGGTCGTTGAGGCAGTGCCCGGCCTTGGAGACGAGCACGAGCGTGCGCATCGGTCGGCCGACGACGTCGAGCTGGACGCGCATGGCGTAGCGCTCGACCACGGGGGCGATGGCCTGCTCGAACGTCGTGCGGTCGACCGGCGCCATCACCTGCAGGCGCATGAAGAACGTGTTGGTGTCGTGGCTCGAGAACTGCTGCGACTCGGTGATGTTGCCATGGGCCTGCACGACGGCCCCGGACACGGCGTGCACGATCCCGGGCTGGTCGTCGCAGACCAGGGTCAGGGTCCAGTGCGTGGGGGTCGCGTCGCTCGGGTCGGTCACCGGTTCAGGCTACCGGCCAGGAGGCTCGCCCCGCCCCGTCACGCAGCCCCTGTGGACAACTGGTCCGGCCCTACGCCTCCGCCCCACGCCGCAGCGCCCGGTCGCCGATCGTCAGCGCGCTCAGCACCACCGCGATGCCGACGATCACCCACCCGAGCACGTGCAGGTCCGGCGTCGTCGGAGCCTGCCCGAACACCCCGCCGATGAGCGAGGACGCCGCGATCGCCCCGATGTACACGCTCGTGCGGGACAGCCCAGCGGCCGTGCCGATCGACTCCGGCGGCACGATCCGGTACAGCGCCGCCTGGTTCGACACGGACGCCAGCGCCTGCGGGATCCCGAACAGCGCCGGCGCGAGGGCCAGCAGCACGATCGACGACCCGGTGTGCAGCCCGAGCAGCAGCAGTCCGCCGAGGGCGGGCACCGTCGCCGCGATGACGAGGGGCCCGCGCACCGTGGTCCGCCGGGCGACGAGGACCGATGCGAGCCCGGCGACCACCGCCGCCGGCAGCTGGAGGGAGCCGGCCTGGTCGCTGGAGTACCCCGCGACGTCCTGCACCCACTGCGAGAACCCGTACGTCATCGTGTACGCGAGCATGTAGACGAGGAACAGTCGCAGGTAGGTGCGGGTCAGGGCCCCGTTCCGCGCGAGCATCCGCACGTCGACGAACGGCCGGGTGGCGCGCAGCTCCCAGAGCACCAGGGCGACGAGCAGCACGACCGCGACGCCGAGCAGCCACCACAGGCCCGCCTGGATGTCGAGCAGGAACACGAGCAGCGCCGACACCGTGCCCGTCATGAGCACCATGCCGAACGGGTCGAGCGCCGTCAGGACCGGCACGTCGGCGTCGTACCGCGGACGCAGTCGGTCCGACGGCAGCCAGAGCCCGGCGACCACGAGCCCGAAGACCGCGAGCGGCACGTTCACCAGGAAGATCGCGTGCCAGCCGAACCCGGCGATGAGCGCGCCGCCGAGCGGAGGGCCGGCCGCCGCGGACACCAGCGACGTGATCGAGAGCGCACCGAGGACCAGCGGCGGCGTCGGCTTCCCGATGCGCGCGGAGTGGTGCCGCAGGGTCGTCAGCGCCGCCGGGTACGCGGACGAGGTCCCGATGCCGATCAGCACGCGGGCGAAGACCGCTCCGCCGAAGCCGGTCAGCACCTCGGGCACGAGTCCCGCGATCCCCACCACGACGAGCCCCGCCATGAACACCTTCTTCGGGCCGAACCGGTCCGCCAGCTTCCCCATCGTCGGCTGCGCCACGGCACTCGCCAGGTACAGCGCCGCGACGAGCCAGATCGCCTGCGACGCTCCGATGCCCAGATCACGGGAGATCGGCGCGAGGGCGACCGACACCATCGTCGTGTTGATCGGGTTCAACAGCGGCCCGACCAGGACCGGGATCAGCAGCTTCGGGCCGAAGCCGCTGCCGGATCCGTGGTCAGCGGACGTCGGGACGGGAGCGGTGGAGGTGGACGTGGTGGCCTGCCTTGGTGCGGTGGCCGGGACGCGACCAGCCAGGAGGCCCGGCGTGCGTCCGCGACGCACCACGGGCCTCCTGGCTGGTCACGACTCGACGAGGGGTCGGAGGATGGCGAACGACCGCGCGAGGACCGCGCGGTCGTCCGGGTCGAGCGCCGCGAGGCGCTCGGCGAGTGTGCGGGTGCGGGCACGGAGGGAGTCCTCACGGGCGGCGCGGCCGGCATCGGTGGCGGTGACGATCGTGCGACGACCGTCGGTGGGGTCCTGCTCGCGGTCGACGAAGCCGAGGTCGACGAGCACCTGGATCGTGGCGCCCATGGACTGTGGGCGGACGCCCTCGGCCCGGGCGAGGTCAGCGGTGGTCGTGGCACCGTCGCGGACCAGGCGACCGAGGGCGGCGGACTGGGAGGCGGTGACCTCGTCGGCCTTGCCCACCAGGGTCGTCCTGCGGATGCGGCCGTGGAGCGCCAGCAGGTCACTGGCGAGGTCGGACGGGTCCGTGGAGGTCATACCGCGACGGTACTACTCCGACAGGTGAACTTGCAAGGCATCCTGTCGATCAGTGGTCGAAGACGATTCGCCGCTTCGTCACGCCGAACCCGGCCCGCTCGAACGCCCGCCACATCGGGGTGTTCGCCGCGTCCGTCGTCCCCACCACCCGGGGTTCGCCTGCCGCGTGGTGCACGCGCAGCGCCTCGGCGAGCAGTGCGTCGACGACCCCGTTCCCGCGGTGCTGCGGGAGGACGCCGATGTAGCTGACGGCGGCGTCGTAGGCCGTCCGGGTGGCCAGGACGAACCCGCGCGTGACACCGTCGGCACCGACCGCGATCCGCCAGTCCTCGCGGCGTCCGGGCAACGAGGCGTAGAACTCGAGGTCGTCCGCCGCGGTGCCCCTGGCGCCGAGCCGGGCGACGGTCGCGCGGGTGTGGTCGTCGAGGCTCCCGACGGTGACCCGGGCGAACAGGTCGAGGAACTCGTCGTCGTCACCGGTCCGGAAGGTCAGGTCCCGGCGGGGCGCTGGCACGTCGGCGTCCGGTGTCCACGCGACGCTGATCCGCTCGGTCGTCCGCGGGAGTCCGGCAGCGCTCGCCGCCGCTGCCCGCCAGGCCACCGACGCCACGGCTGCCGGGTCGTCGCGCCAGTCGACCGCGACGTCGACGATCCACTCGGGGGTCGCACCGAAGGACGCTGCCCCGGCACGGAGGAGCCCCGCGGCGATCGTGACGCGGTCCTGCTCGTCGCGCGCCCCGGGCACGAGCACGTCGTCGAGGGTGGCGGGGACGTGGGCGTCGGCGCCGCCCCACCAGATCGCCCGTCCGACGGGGACGCCGTCGCGCAGCGCGAGCCACGACCACGCCGGGCGGAGGTTGTGCGCCGCCGCCTCGTCCCGGTACCGGTCCGGACCGGTCCACGCGACGGGTTCCGACGTCGTGAAGGCGAGCAGGGCCTCCAGGTCGGCGGTGGTGGACGCGCGGAAGGTGAGCGTCACCGCGGGGCGGTCATCGTCGTGACGAGGTGCTCCTGCAGGTAGCCGAGCCAGTCGTAGACGTCCCGCAGCCCGACACCGTCGACGGCGGTGCTGCTGGCGGCCTCGGTGTCGGCGTCCACGATGCCGAGCCGGTCCGCGATCGTGAGCCGCAGGTCGGTCAGGCAGCGGAGCCAGGACTGCTCGTCCTCGGCGGTCAGGGCACCGTCGCGGCCTCCGGTGAGCCACGCGTGCACGGTGTCGGCGTTCGTCGCCTTGCCGGTGCGGAGGTCGTCGCGGGTGTAGCGCCGGAACTCGGAACTCGCCTGGCGGTCACCGGGGTAGGCGTCCGGGAACATCCGCAGGGTCACGGGGTCGGAGTCGAGGTCCCCGTCGAGGATCTGCTGCAGCTGCTCGACCAGGCTCGTGAGCACCGAACGCTCGCCGGACGCCAGGCCGAGGTGGATGCCGTCGGAGCGGCGCACGAAGGGGATCACTCGCCGGCTGCCCGGTCGACGGTGGCCTGCAGGCCGTAGCCGTGCATCGCCTCGACGTGGAGCTCCATCTGCTCCCGGTTGCCCGTCGCGACGATCGCGCGGCCCTCGGCGTCCACCTGGTGCATGAGCTGCTCCGCCGTGGGACGCGGGAACCCGAAGTAGGTCTGGAAGACGTAGGTCACGTACGACATCAGGTTGACCGGGTCGTCCCACACCACGGTCACCCACGGCACGTCGGGGCGCACGCTGGCGCGGGTGTCGAGGTCGGCGTCGGTGTCGGCGCGCTCGTCGACGGACGGGAACGACAGGGGCATGCAACCAGGGTGACACAGGCCGGGCGGCTCGGTACGATCGTGGTGTCGCGACTGGCGTCGGATGGGTCACCATCAGGGAGCGACACTCGACACGGTGCGTGGCCGTCCGCCTGGGCCACGCCGACCGATCCTCGCCGCCGGCTCGTTCGGCTCGTCACCAAGGAGACCCGTGTCCATCACCGATCTGCCCCCGTTCGTGTCCGAGACGTCCGGCGCCGCGGCGGAACCCGCTGCCTCCGACGCCGCCGCTGCTCGCGCTGCGTTCAACGCCCCGCTCAGCGAGGTCGACCCCGAGATCGCCGCCGTCCTGCAGCAGGAACTCGGCCGCCAGCGCGACACCCTCGAGATGATCGCCTCCGAGAACTTCGTGCCCCGCGCCGTGCTCGAGTCCGTCGGGTCCGTGCTCACGAACAAGTACGCCGAGGGTTACCCGGGCAAGCGCTACTACGGCGGCTGCGAGTACGTCGACATCGCCGAGTCGCTCGCCATCGAGCGCGCCAAGTCCCTGTTCGGCGCCGCCTACGCCAACGTCCAGCCGCACTCCGGCGCCACGGCGAACGCCGCGGTCCTGCACGCCATCGCCTCCGCCGGCGACACCATCCTGGGGCTCGAGCTCGCTCACGGCGGCCACCTGACCCACGGCATGAAGCTCAACTTCTCCGGGCGCATCTACAACGCCGTCTCGTACGGCGTCGACCCCACCACGTTCGAGGTCGACTACGACGACATCCGCGCCAAGGCCGTCGAGCACCAGCCGAAGGTCATCATCGCCGGCTGGTCGGCGTACCCGCGGCAGCTCGACTTCGCGAAGTTCCGGGAGATCGCGGACGAGGTCGGCGCCAAGCTCTGGGTCGACATGGCGCACTTCGCCGGCCTCGTCGCCGCCGGTCTGCACCCGTCGCCCGTCCCGCACGCCCACGTCGTGTCCACGACCGTGCACAAGACCCTCGCCGGTCCGCGCTCGGGCCTGATCCTGTCGAACGACGAGACGCTGTTCAAGAAGCTGAACTCCGCCGTGTTCCCGGGCCAGCAGGGTGGTCCGCTGATGCACGTCATCGCGGCGAAGGCCACCGCGTTCCTGCTCGCCGGCACGCCGGAGTTCAAGGACCGCCAGGAGCGCACCATCCGCGGCGCCCAGGCTCTCGCGTCCCGCCTGACCGCTGACGACGCCAAGGCCGCCGGGGTCGACGTCCTGACCGGTGGCACCGACGTGCACCTGGTGCTCGTCGACCTGCGCGAGTCCGAGGTCGACGGCAAGCAGGCCGAGGACCTCCTGCACGAGGTCGGCATCACCGTGAACCGCAACTCGGTGCCGTTCGACCCGCGCCCGCCGATGGTCACCTCGGGTGTCCGCATCGGCACCTCGGCCCTGGCCACGCGTGGGTTCGGCGACGCCGAGTTCACCGAGGTCGCGGACATCATCGCGCTGACGCTCATGCCGAACCCGGACGTGGCGGCGCTCTCGGCGCGGGTCAAGGCACTGACCGACGCGTTCCCGCTGTACGCGTGAGCGGCACGGCGGCTCCCCAGCCCACCGCGGTGGCTCCCCTGCCCACCGCTCGGTGGGCAGGGGAGGACTCGGCCGTGCGCATCGACGGCACCGCTCTCGCCGCCCGCACGCTCGAGGAGCTCCGCGTCCGCGTCGACCGTCTGCACGAGCGCGGCATCCACCCGGGCCTCGGCACGATCCTGGTCGGTGAGAACGCCGGCTCGCTGTCGTACGTCGCCGGCAAGCACCGTGACTCGGCGCAGATCGGCATCGAGTCGATCCGCCTCGACCTGCCCGCGACCGCCTCGGCCGCCGACATCCGCGCCGCGATCCTGCAGATGAACGACGACCCTCGCGTCACGGCGTTCATCGTGCAGCTCCCGCTGCCGGAGGGCATCGACCCGACGCCCATGCTCGAGCTGATGGACCCGTCGAAGGACGCCGACGGCCTGCACCCGACGAACCTCGGGGAGCTCGTGCTCGCCGTCCCCGGTGGTGCCGGCACGATCGATGCACCCCTGCCGTGCACGCCTCGGGGGATCGTCGAGATGCTCCGCGCGTACGACATCCCGATCCGCGGCAGGCACGTCACGATCATCGGCCAGGGTCTGACGGTCGGGCGCCCGCTCGGCCTGCTGCTCACCCGGCTCGAGGCCACCGCCACCCTCACCCACTCCCTGACCGCCGACGTCGCCGCCGAGTGCCGCCGTGCGGACATCGTCGTCGCTGCCGCCGGGGTCGCCGGACTGGTCAAGCCCGACTGGGTCCAGCCGGGCGCCGCGGTCATCGACGTGGGCATCACCCGCGTCGTGGACGACGAGACGGGGAAGGCCAAGCTGCACGGCGACGTCGACCCCGCGGTCGCGTCCGTCGCCGGCTTCATGTCGCCGGTCCCCGGTGGCGTCGGACCGATGACCCGGGCGATGCTCATGAAGAACGTCGTCGAGGCCGCGGAGCGCCGGCTGAAGTAGTAACCGACGCGTTGGCGTCGCGCCGAGGCGTTGCCGTCACGCCGGCGCGGCGCTACGTTCACCCCATGGGGGAGAACGTGGTCGCCGTGCCGGTGATGGCCGTCGAGGAGCGGCGCTCCAAGCTGCGCGGGTGGATGGTCGTCGTCGCCACGATCGTCAGCCTGTTCGTGCTCGGGGTGCTCGGCACGTGGAGCGCGAGCGCCGGCTACGGCGGGGTCGACGCGGACGGCCACTGGACCGACGCGTCCGGGGTCGTCGTCGCCGCCCCGCCAGCGACGGTCGAGGCCCTCGGCCACCCGTCACCCCTCGCCGTCACGCTCATCGTGCTCGTCGGCGTGCTCGGCGTCGTCGTGCCGCCCACGCTCGCGCGATGGGGTCGCGAGCGCCTCGGCCGCAGGTTCCGGGTCGCCGCCGTCGTCGCGCTCCCGGTGCTCGTCGTCGCCGCGGTCCTGGTCTACGGGGTGTGGGAGAGCCACGTCGTGATGGACCAGATCCAGCACCAGGTGCTGCCGGTCCACGCCTTCCCCCTCAGCGGCACGACGATCACGATGGGCCACATGACGCGCTGAGCGGTCGCTGCGCCGCGCGGCGCTGCGCTGCCGCTCCGCCGAGTCTCACCTCTGCGGACATCGCGCGGCGTCGGCAAGCCGCACGACGTCCGCCCACCCGAGGCTCGGCCTGGAGGCTCGTGCCGACCCCGGCAGGCGGGCCGCGGCGCGGGAGCCGCGGCGCGGACCGGCGCCGCACAACGGAAACCGGCTCGCGCCACGGAAGTTCGTGGCGCGAGCCGGTTTCGGCTGTGCGACGCCAGGCGACGCCGCGTGACGGCAGCGCCGGCTGCAGCGCCGCGGCGCCGGCGCCGCGCGGCGGGCGACGTCGGTGCCGGTCGACGCGCCCGCGTCAGCTGTCGCGCCGCGCGCCCTGCGCCGCGTGCACCGTGAACACGGTCGGCTCGCGGAACCCCGCGTCCGCGAAGGCGGCGGTGACGGCCGTCGCGATCGTCTCACGGGCCTCCCGGTCGACCACCGCGATCGCCGACCCGCCGAACCCGCCACCGGTCATCCGCGCGCCGACGGCCCCGTTCGCCATCGCGGTCGCGACGGCCAGGTCGAGCTCCGGCACGGAGATCTCGAAGTCGTCGCGCATGGACTCGTGCGACGCGACGAGCAGGTCGCCGATCGCTCGGGCGCCCTGCTCGCGGAGGGTGCGGACGGTGTCGAGGACGCGCTGGTCCTCGGTCACGATGTGCCGCACGCGGCGGAAGGTCTCGTCGTCCAGCAGTTCCTGCGCCCGCGGCAGGTCGTCCACCGCGACGTCGCGCAGGGCCTCGACCCCGAGGACCTGCGCCCCCTTCTCGCACGATGCCCGACGTGCGGCGTAGCCACCGGTGGCGTGTGCGTGCTCGACGCGGGTGTCGACCACCAGGACCTCGAGCCCCTCGGCCTGCAGCGCCATGTCGACCACCGCGGTGTCGAGCGTGCGGCAGTCGAGGAACACGACGGCATCCTGCTCGCCGAGCAGCGACGCGGACTGGTCCATGATCCCCGTCGGCGCACCGACCGCGTGGTTCTCGGAGTACTGCCCCACGCGGGCGAGCTGCTTGCGGTCGAGGCCGAGCTCCCACAGGTCGTTGAAGGCCAGCGCGACGCCGCACTCGATCGCGGCGCTCGAGGACAGGCCGGCGCCGACGGGGACGTCCGAGTCGATGTAGATGTCGAGGCCGGTTGCCCGGGAGAGGTCGGCACCCTGTTCCTGCAGTGCCCAGGCGATGCCGAACACGTACGCCGACCAGCCGTCCATCGCGTCGGGCGACAGCTCGTCGAGCGACAGCGACAAGACGGTCTCCGGGTCGAACGCCGAGGCGACCCGCAGCAGGCGGTCCGCACGCGGCGCGATCGACGCCGTGGTGCGGCGGTCGATCGCGAAGGGGAGGACGTAGCCCTCGTTGTAGTCGGTGTGCTCACCGATCAGGTTCACGCGGCCGGGGGCGGAGTACCGCACCGTCGGCTCGTGCCCGAACACCTGCTGGAACGTCATGCTCGTTCGATCCCTCCTCGGATGAACTCGGCCGCCTTCTCGGGGACGAGGTCCCCGATCCATGCGCCCATGGCGGCTTCACTGCCGGCCAGGAACTTCAGCTTGTCCGCCGACCGACGCGGTGACGTGATCTGCAGCATCAGCCGGACGGTGTCACGTCCGGTGTGCACCGGCGCCTGGTGCCAGGCGGCGATGTACGGGGTCGGGTCGCCGTAGAGCGCGTCGAGCCCGCGGGTCAGGCGCAGGTGCATGTGCGCGAGCTCGTCCTTCTCGGCGTCGGTCAGCCCGGCGAAGTCCGGCACGTGGCGGTGCGGCAGCAGGTGGATCTCGATGGGCCAGCGCGCGGCGAACGGCACGAAGGCGGTGAAGTGCTCCCCGGCGAGGACGACCCGCTCGGACGCGCGCTCGTTCGCCAGGTGCTGCTCGAACAGGTCCGGACCGAACCGTTCGATCGATGCCAGCAGCCGTTGCGTGCGCGGGGTGACGTAGGGGTAGGCGTAGATCTGCCCGTGCGGGTGGTGCAGCGTGACGCCGATCGCCTCGCCGCGGTTCTCGAACGGGAACACCTGCTGGATGCCGGGCATCGCGGAGAGTGCGGCGGTGCGGTCCGCCCAGGCCTCGACCACGGTGCGGGCGCGGGACTCGGAGATGGACGCGAACGAGCCGGCGGTCTCGGGGGAGAAGCAGACGACTTCGCACCGGCCGACCGAGCGCAGCTGGCGGTTCAGTCCGACGTCCGACAGGGACGCGAGCGACTCGGGGGCGTCGTCGGCGTCGAGGGCGGGTCCGAACGACGGGGACCGGTTCTCGAACACGGCGACGTCGTACCGACTCGGGACCTCCGACGGGTTCGCCGCGGTCTGCGGAGCGAGCGGGTCCTGGTCGGCCGGGGGCAGGAACACGCGGTTCTGCCGGGCACTCGCGATCGAGACCCACTCGCCGGTGAGGACGTCCTGGCGCATCCGTGCCGTCTCCGGCCGCGGGTCGAGCGTGCGCTCGTCGATGTGCCGTTCGGCGGGCAGCTGCGTGTCCGCATCGTCGAAGTAGATGAGGTCGCGGCCGTCCGCGAGCTTCGTCGCGCGCTTGGTGATCACCCGGACAGCCTAGCGAACGAACGAAGGATTGCGAAAGTGATCGGAAGCAGACGAAACTGTCCCCGTGAGCGACGACGACCTCTTCCTCGCCGGCACGATGCCGGCGCCCCTGCGGCAGGACCGCATCGTCGCCATCGTCGACGGCGCCCCCGGCCTGGTCCGGACCGCGGCGCTCGCCGCAGCGCTCGGCACCAGCGAGGTGACGGTCCGGCAGGACCTCGCCGTCCTCGACCGGGAGGCCCGGGTCAGGCGGGTGCACGGCGGTGCGGTCCGCCCCGGGGTCGGGTCACCGGAGCGGCCGTTCGAGGAGACCGCCGTCGAGCACCGGGCGGCCAAGGCAGCGATCGGCCGCGCCGCCGCGGCGCTCGTGCGGTCCGGGGAGTGCGTGGTGCTCGACGTCGGCACGACACCGGCAGCCGTCGCCGAGGCACTCGTCGCCCGCGAGGACCTGGTCGACGTCACCGTCGTCACGAACTCCCTCACCACGGCCCTGGCCCTCGAGCGCGCGGTGCCGCGGTTCACGGTGGTCGTCACGGGCGGCACGCTCCGTCCCCTGCAGCACTCGCTCGTGGCTCCGTTCAACGGCACGGTCCTGCCGATGATCATCGCCGACGTGGTGTTCCTCGGGGGCACGGGTGTCGACGTCGAGCACGGCCTGACGAACGTGAACCTGCCCGAGACCGAAGCGAAGCGGATGCTCGCCGCGACGGCCCGGCGTACGGTCGTGGTGGTGGACGGCTCGAAGTTCGGCCGTGCGCACCTCGGGGTCGTCCGCGGCCTCGACGACATCGACGTCATCGTGACGGCGGAGGCCCCGTCGGACCTCGTCGAGCACGTACGAGCCGCCGGGGTCCAGGTCGTCGTCGCCGACGACACCGCACCGGGAAGGAACCACAGCGCATGACCGCAGCACCCACCGGAGGCCAGTACCACCTCCGTCACGCCGGCCCGGACGGGGTCGTCGAGGCCGTCGTGACCGAGGTCGCCGCCGGCATCCGCCAGCTCACCGTCGCCGGGTTCGACCTCACCGAGCCGTTCCCGGCGTCCCAGGCGCCCGCCGGTGCGAACGGCATCGTCCTGGTCCCGTGGCCGAACCGCGTCGCGGGCGGCGTCTGGCACCTCGACGGTGCAGCGCAGCAGCTGGACGTCTCCGAGCCGAAGTACGGCAACGCCTCGCACGGGCTGCTCCGGTTCTCGCCGTACCGCGTGGTGGACCAGACCGAGTCGTCCGTCCTGCAGCAGGCCACGATCCACCCGCAGCACGGATGGCCCTTCACCCTCGAGACCCGCGTGCACCACGAGCTCGTCGACGACGGCATCCGCATCACGCACGTGATCACGAACCGCTCCGACGTGCGGGCACCGTTCGCCGTCGGCGCCCACCCGTACCTCCGCGCCGGCGTCACCCCGGCAGAGGACCTCGTCGTCACGCTCGACGCCGCCACCGCGTTCACCGTCGACGACCGCAAGATCCCGAACGGCACGCAGCCCGTCGAGGGCACCGACCAGGACCTCCGCGCCGGCCGTCGTGCCGGGGACTCGGACCTCGACACCGCCTACACCGACGTCACCCCCGGCAGCGACGGCATCCGTCGGACGACGATCCACGGGCCGGAGGGCGACGGCGTCGAGCTGTGGCAGGACGCGTCCTTCCCGTACGTGCAGGTCTTCACCTCCCGCGAGTTCCCCCGGGGCGACGGCAAGGGCCTCGCGGTCGCGGTCGAGCCGATGACCGCGCCTGCCGACGCCCTGAACTCGGGCGAGGGCCTGCGTTGGCTCGAGCCCGACGAGACCTGGACCGGCTCGTGGGGGATCCACCGCGTCTGGTCCTGAGCCCGCCGGTCGGCGCTCTGCTGGACGAACGAAGGCCCCGCCGGTCAGCCGGCGGGGCCTTCGTTCGTGGTCAGTGGAGTCGAGTGTGGCGCGTCAGGCGCGACGCATGCGGAGGGCCTCGACCGCGAGCGACTCAGTGGCGTACCGGCCGATCTCCTGGGCCCACGCGGGGTCGTCCCCGCGCAGGGCGAGGAACTGCTTGCGCTGCCGGCACACGTACCCGAGGACGCTCGAGCCCGTGGCGACCTCGACGAAGTCCGTGCGGATGTGCCGGGTGGTGACCTGTGCCCTGCGGCGGAGGGTGTCCAGCAGGAGCCGGTCGCTCATGGTGGTGTTCGTCGCTGCGGCGAGCTCGACGATGCGGCGCGCTTCCCCGGTGGTGCTGGTGTGCGTGGCGTCGATGTGCTCGATCACGGTGTACCCCGTTCGTTTCGTTCCTGGTGGTGCGGTCGACCCACGAGCAGTGGATCCGGGAACGACACTAACGGCGTGGACCCACCTGCCTGCTGTGGATCGGCCGGTGTGCGCAGTGGGTTCACCATGAGAACGCTGGGGACGGGTTGTACCCCGCGACGATGGCAGGGTCAGTGCGTCACTGTCGCAGCGTCTGGCGGGGGTACTCCCCGAACCGGGTGGCGTAGGTCGAGGAGAACCGACCCATGTGCGCGAACCCCCAGCGCCGGGCGACCTCGGCCACGGACGACGACCGCGGGTCGAGCGACTGCAGCTCCTCGTGCGCGCGACTCAGTCGGACGTCCCGCACGTAGGCCATCGGCGTCGTGTCGAGCGTCCGTTGGAAGGCGTCCTGGGTGCCGCGGACGCTCAGCCCTGCGGCCCGGGCGATGTCGGCGACGGTGAGTGGCTCGTGCACGTGCTCGTGGATGTACTCGACCGCACCGCGGAGTCGTCGGTGGGCGGGGTCGCCGGAGTCGGCGCCGAGGAGATCGGCCTCCAGCGGGTACAGGGCCAGCAGCGCGCGGGCGACGTCGCGTCGGGCTTCGTGCCAGGCGAGCGAGGCCTGGCCGTCCTCGCGGAGCGTGTGCACGGCACCGGACACCGCGGTCCGCCAGCGGGCGACCGCTGCGGGATCCTGCGGCGCGGCACGGTCGAACGACAGCGTGCCGTCGACGAGCCAGCGTTCGGAGGCGACGTCGAGGAGCAGACTGCGGTCGACGTGCACCAGGCGCTGGTCCCAGTCCTCGTACTCCATCTCGAAGCGGCGCTCGACGGGGAACATCGTCGGGACGCCAGGCTGCATCCTGACCTCGTCGCGCCCGACGTCGACCCGCGCCCGCCCACGTTCGAGCCACTGCACGACGACCTCGCCCTCGACGGCCACGTCACCGCGGAGGTACCCGTGCATCTGCGAGCGTCGGATGCTGAGCTGGTCGTCGCCGACACCGACGTAGCGGTACCAGAAGCTCTCGTCGACCGGGCGGGAGTACCAGGCCTTGCCGGCGTACATGCCGGCGAGGGACGTGATCGCCGAGTCGGTGTCCTGCCCGGCGACCGACACCAGGGGCCGCTGTGGCGCGGGGGTGGTCGCTGCGCGGGGGGCGTGCGGCTCGGTGGTCATCGCGGCCTCCTCTCAGAGGACTCGATCCACGCTATGTCGCGTCGAGGCCGAGTTCAACCGTGCCGCGGTCTGCGACCTTTCCGGCACCCCTGGGACACATTGCGCCGAGCCGCCCCGACCCACGTGAGATCGCACTTCGTGTCGCCTCGCTGACCCGGGACGCGACTCGAAGTGCGATCTCATCGGCAGGTGGGCCCCGTGGGGCTCGAACCCACGACCCTCGGATTAAAAGTCCGGTGCTCTACCAACTGAGCTAGAGGCCCTCGTCCACCAGGGTATCGGGCGACGGGATGCCCGTGTCACCGGCGCCGCCTACACTTCCCGGGTGCCTCGCGATCACCACCGTCCAGTCCACTTCACCGACGCCGAGTTCGCTGCCATCAAGGGCGGCGAGGACCCCGCGCTGGTCAACCGCGTCGCGCACGAGACCGCCAACGCGCTGCTCCACCGCGTGCGGCAGGACCCGGACCCCGCCGTGGTCGAGCGCCTCGTGACGTACACCGACGTGCACGGGATCGAAGCCGTCGCCGAGCTCTGGGCACGCGTGGGGCCGCACACCCTGCCGGGCACCCTGTGGCGGATCTACCTCATGCGCACGGTGATCCGGCAGAACCCGGACGAGGTCGCCTACCTCTTCACCCGCGGCACGGAACGCATCCGCACGATCGACCAGGCCGTCGCCGGCGCCGAGGCCCCGACGGGTCCCGCAGAGATCCTCGCGCTCGCGGACAGCATCCTGCACGGGCTCTACACGGGCGACTTCGCGGTGGCACTCGACCGCGGTGCCGCCTTCTGCCGTCTCGCCGCAGCGGGAGCCACGAGCGTCGCGGACGACTCCGACGTCACGGCCGAGGAGCGCGCGAGCGTGTTGACCGTCCGTGCCTTCCGCCTGGCCGAGCTCGCCGAGGACCTGTCGGCGGCAGCGGCACTCTGGCGCCGCGACGCCCTGGACTGAGCACGCGTCAGACCGGACCGACCCGCCGGACAGCAGCCGAGCCTCCAGGCAGGAACGGCAGGTTCGGCGTGCAAGCACGCCGAACGCGACCCGCGAGAGGGCAGAGAAAGACCGGGCCGCAGAAGCGCCTCTCGGCGCGAGGCCGCTCGAAGCGGCGAATTTTGGAGCCCGGGGCTTGCTGCGGCCCGGCGATGTCAATTGTAGGAGACGCAGCCTGTGCGCGCTGCCCTGTTCACTCACGGTGGACAGACCGGTTCCCGGGCGCGCCACGGACGGCTTGCGGGAAACCGCAGCCACCCGGGCCAATCCGACAGGGCGAGGGTGCCGAATCATCAGCGTGACCGACTTCACGGAACGTCACACGGCGAGGTCCTGTGCGACGCGGTCCGGCTCCACCGGCTGGTCAATTCCCTGCGGGTCGTGCAGGCCCTCGTCACAACCTGAACGAAGCAACCTGAACGAAGCAACCTGAACGCCGCACGAACGCACGACACCGGAAGGAGGAAAACCTGCAATGCTTGCCCTCGTGGAACGCGACACGGACAGTTGGAGCTCGGATGAGCCAGCACCCGCGTCGCCGGATCTCCTCCTCCTCCGTGTCGCCCAAGGCGACCAACAGGCCTTCTCCGAGCTCTACGACGAACTCTCGGGTCGCGTCCTCGGCCTGATCACGCGGCTCCTCAAGGACCGCGCCCAGTCCGAGGAAGTGGCACAAGAGGTCTTCCTCGAGGTCTGGCAGCAGGCCGCCAAGTTCGACACCAAGCGCGGCAGTGCCGCCAGCTGGGTGCTGACCATGGCGCACCGCCGCGCCGTCGACCGGGTCCGGGCCGCACAGTCCTCCCGCGACCGCGACACCAAGATCGGCATCCGCGACTTCGAGTCCGGGTTCGACCAGGTGTCGGAATCGGTCGAGATCCGCATCGAACACGAACGCGTCAGCCGTGCCCTCGGCCGCCTGACGGAGTTCCAGCGCCAGGCAGTCCAGCTGGCCTACTACGGCGGCTACTCGCACAGCGAGATGGCCGAACAACTCGGAGTGCCGATCGGCACCGTGAAGACCCGTCTCCGCGACGGGATGATCCGTCTACGCGACGAGATGGGGGTGACGTCATGACCCAACGACACGACGACCCCGCGCTCCTGACCGGCTCCTATGCGCTCGACGCCCTCAGCGACGCGGAGCGCCACGACATCGAAGAGGCCCTCGCGGCCTTCCCCGAACTCCGCGCCGAGGCCGACTCCCTCTCCGAGACCGCCAGGGCACTGGCCTACGCGGTCGAGCCGATCGAGCCGCCGGCGTCCCTCAAGGTATCGCTGATGGCCGCGATCCAGACCACGCCGCAGGCGTCGGCCGGACCGGCTCACGCCCGTGCCGAGGAGCAGGAACCCGTCCAGGAGGCCCCGATCGCCCCCGTCACGGACCTCGCCTCCGCCGGCGGGTCGGCCAGTGCTGCCGCACACCGTCGCTGGTTCCAGCGTCCCGCTGGGTTCCTCACCGCCGCAGCTGCGGTGGGTGTCGTCTTCCTCGGCGTCGGTCTCGGCGCTGGTGGTGTGCTCTTCGACGGTGGCTCGAACCCCGGGCCGACGAGCTCGCAGGCAGCTTCCGGCCTCGACCAGATCTACGCGTCCCCGGACTTCGCTCGGAGCACGTCGTCGGTCAAGGGCGGCGGGACGGCCACGGTCGTCTGGTCCGACCAGCTCGGCAAGTCGGCCGTCATCCTCGACGGCGTGAAGGCCGCGCCGAAGGACAAGACCTACGAGCTCTGGTACATCGGTTCTGCGGAGTCGGGCGGCACCATCGAGTCCGCTGGCCTGATGAACGACGTCGACGGCGGAGTCCGCTCGGCGGTGCTGAGCGGCTCGAAGTCGCAGGGCGCCACCGTGGGCATCACCGTCGAGCCGGCCGGTGGGTCGAAGCAGCCGACGACGACGCCGATCGTCGCGGTCCCGACCACGTCCGCGTAGCCGGCGGAACAACGCGAAGAGGCCCGATGCCGTCCTGTGGGACGTGGACCGGGCCTCTTCTGCGTTGCGTCTCAGGCGACGGACGCGCTGCCGATCAACCGAAGCGGCCGGAGACGTAGTCCTCGGTCGACTTGACGGACGGGTTCGAGAAGATCGTCGCGGTGTCGTCGTACTCGATGAGGTGACCGGGCTTGCCGGTGCCCGCGATGTTGAAGAACGCGGTCTTGTCGCTGACGCGCGAGGCCTGCTGCATGTTGTGGGTCACGATCACGATCGTGAAGTCCTTCTTGAGCTCACCGATCAGGTCCTCGATGGCGAGGGTCGAGATCGGGTCGAGCGCGGAGCACGGCTCGTCCATGAGCAGGACGTCCGGTTGGACGGCGATGGCACGGGCGATGCAGAGACGCTGCTGCTGACCACCGGACAGGCCCATGCCGGGCTTGTCGAGGCGGTCCTTGACCTCGTTCCACAGGTTCGCGCCCTGCAGGGACCGCTCGACGATGTCGTCGGCCTCCGAGCGGCTGACCCGCTTGTTGTTGAGCTTCACGCCGGCCAGCACGTTGTCCTTGATGGACATCGTCGGGAACGGGTTCGGGCGCTGGAACACCATGCCGACCTGGCGTCGGACGATGACCGGGTCCACGCCGGGGGCGTACAGGTCGTCGCCGTCCACCTTGACCGAGCCCTCGACGTAGGCGCCGGGGATGACCTCGTGCATGCGGTTGAGCGTGCGGAGGAACGTGGACTTGCCGCAGCCGGACGGGCCGATGAAGGCGGTGACGGTGCGGGGCTCGATCGTCATGTCGACGCCCTCGACCGCCTTGAACTTCGAGTAGTAGACGTTGAGGCCGTCGACCTCGATGCGCTTGGACACAGTGTGACCTTCCGGGGGGCTAGCGGGAGAGCTTGGGGGCGAAGAGACGCGTGATGAACCGGGCGAGCAGGTTCAGCAGCATCACGATGAGGATCAGGACCAGTGCTGCGGTCCAGGCCCGGTCGACGAACGGCACCGGGTTGGCGCCCTGCTGCGAGTACTGCGTGTACGCGAACACCGGCAGGGTCATCATCGGGTTGCCGAACAGGTCGTAGTTCATGCTCGACGTGTAGCCGGCCGTCACCAGCAGGGGAGCGGTCTCACCGATGACGCGGGCGATGGCGAGCATGACGCCCGTCGTGATGCCGGCGAGCGAGGTGGGGAGCACGACCTTGACGATCGTCAGCCACTTCGGGACACCGAGGGCGTACGAGGCCTCGCGGAGTTCCATCGGCACGATCTTCAGGACCTCTTCGGTGGAGCGCACGATGATCGGGATCATCAGGACCGCGAGGGCGATGGAGCCGACCAGGCCGAACCGTGCGCCCGGGCCGAGGAACAGCGCGAACAGCGAGTAGGCGAACAGGCCGGCGACGATCGAGGGGATGCCCGTCATGACGTCGACGAAGAACGTGATGCCGCGGGCCAGGGCCCCACGGCCGTACTCGACGAGGTAGATCGAGGTGAGCAGGCCGATCGGGACACTGATGACGGCCGCGAACAGGGTGATCTCGAGCGTGCCGATCAGGGCGTGCAGGGCACCGCCACCGACGGAGATGACCCCGCGCATCGAGTACGAGAAGAACGCGACGTCGAACCGGGCCAGGCCGTCCGCGAGGACTGTCCAGAGCAGCGACACCAGCGGGAGCACGGCGATGACGAACGCCGTGATGACGAGCGACGTGACCAGGCGGTCGACTGCCTTGCGGCCCCCCTCGACGATCCGGGAGACGACCACGATGAGGACGTCGAACAGGACCGTGCCGAGGAAGACCGCGGCGACGACGTTGAAGTCCTTGACGGCGCCGCCGGCGTTGAGCAGGGCGAAGACGAGGGCCAGGGCGACCCAGCTGCCGGCGAGGAGCAGCCACGGGACGGAGGTGTGCAGCTTGCCGTTGGCGAAGACGTTGCCGCCGGTCGGACGGATTGCGAGGGACATCGGGGTGCGACCTCTCAGCTGACGCGTCGGCGCACGATGTAGCGCGCGAGCATGTTGATGACCAGGGTGATGACGAACAGGATCAGACCGGACGCGATGAGCGCGTTCAGGGCCGTTCCGGACGCCTCGGCGAACTGCAGGGCGATGTTCGCAGCGATGGTCGACGGGTTGAGGGACGTGAGCAGCTTGAACGAGATGTTCGTCGACACCGACAGCACGAGGGCGATCGCCATCGTCTCGCCGAGCGCACGGCCGAGGCCGAGCATGATCGCGGACACGATCCCGGACTTGGCGAACGGCAGGACCGACAGGCGGATCATCTCCCAGCGCGTGGCGCCGAGGGCGAGCGCGGCCTCTTCGTTGAGGGTCGGCGCCTGCAGGAAGATCTCGCGCATGATCGCCGTCATGATCGGGATCGTCATGACGGCGAGGACGATCGCCGCCGTGAGGATCGTGCGACCGGTGCCGGACACCTGCCCGGAGAACAGCGGGATCCAGCCGAAGTACTCGTTGAGGAACGCGTAGAAGGGCTTGACGAACTGCGACAGCACCACGATGCCCCACAGGCCGTAGACGACCGACGGGACCGCGGCGAGCAGGTCGATGACGTAGCCGAGCAGCGGTGCGATTCGCCGCGGTGCGAAGTGCGAGATGAAGAGCGCGATCCCGAGCGCGAGCGGGACCGCCATGACGAGCGCCAGGAGCGCCGACCAGATGGTGCCGAAGACGAGCGGTCCGACGTAGTCCCAGAAGTTCGCCGCCTGGTTGGGCAGCTCGCCGACCTTGGCGGAGAAGGCGGGGATGCTCTGCCAGACGAGGAAGGCGGCGACCAGCGCGAGCACGACCAGGATGAGGCCGCCGGAGATGACGGAGGCGGCGGAGAAGACACGGTCGCCGACACGGACGACGGACTTGGCCTTCGCCGGGGCGAGGGAAGCGCCTTGCTGGACGGGTGCGGAGGTCATGGGGCGTGGGACTCCTGTCGGGAGACGGGGAAGTGCCCGGGTGCCGGTCCGTGGGAGGACCGGCACCCGGGCTCTCGGTGAGGAGTTGTTACTTGATCGAGGCGACCGCGTCAGCGGCCTTCTTGCCGAGGTCCGACGAGAGGGCGGCCGACTTGGCCTCCGTCGCGGCGGCCTTCTGGGCGTCGTCCGACACGACGTAGGTCAGGTACGACTTGACCAGGTCGGCCTTGTCGGCGTCCTTGTACTCCTGGCACGCTATGGCGTAGGAGACGAGCACGAGCGGCCAGGCGCCCTCGGCGGTGTCCTTGCGGTTGATGTCGATCGCGAGGTCGTTCGTCTCGCGGCCGGAGACCGTCTCGGAGTCCGCGACGACCTTGGCAGCGCCGTCAGCGGAGAGCTCGGTGGCCTTGTCGCCGACCATGAGCTTGGCCTTGTCGAGGTCGCCCGCACCGGAGTCGTCGATGTAGGTGATCGCGTTGGTCGCGCCCTGCATGGCCGAGGCCACACCGGAGCCCTTCGCAGCGCCGTCGCCGACCTGGTACGGGAAGGTCTGGCTGGGCGCCTCGGTCCAGACGTCACCAGCGTTCGCCGACAGGTACTCGGAGAAGTTCTGCGTGGTGCCCGAGTCGTCCGAGCGGTGCACGACGGTGATGTTCGCGCTCGGCAGCTTCGCGTCCTTGTTCAGGTCGGCGATCTGGGAGTCGTCCCACTTCGTGATCTTGCCGGAGAAGATGCCCGCGATGGTCTTGGCGTCGAGCGTCAGGTCCTTGACGCCGTCGACCTTGAAGGCGATGGCGATCGGGGAGATGTAGACCGGGATGTCGATGGCCTTGGAGTCCGCCGCGCAGTTCGCGAAGGTGCCGGCGAGCTCCTCGTCGGAGAGCGCTGCGTCCGAGCCGGCGAAGTCCGCCGCGCCGGAGATGAAGTTCTTGCGGCCGGCGCCGGAGCCGTCCGGCGAGTAGTTGACCGTGACGCCGGAGGCCTGGTCCTGGAAGCCGGTGCCCCAGACGGTCTCGGCGGTCTGCTGCGCGGAGGAGCCCGACGCGGTGAGGGTGCCGGAGAGCTTCGAGTAGTCGACACCCGAGGCGGAAGCCGACGAGGTGCTGCCCGCGCCGCCTTCGTTCGCCGCGCACGAGGAGAGCACGACTGCGCCGGCGATCGCGATTGCTGCGATCGAACCGATTCGCTTGATGTTCACAGGGGTCCCTTCGGGGAATGTGGAGTGCAGGTGGGACCGCTGTTCAGTCCCGTGGGCCGGTGCCGACCCGCGAGCGACTGTAGGGACGCGAAGTGACCGGGATGACGCCCGCCGGTGAACGGGAGGTGAACGAGGGGGTGACGCGGCGCGGAACGCGAGCACGGGGGCGGTTCCGGGGGCAGGATCGGGAACAGCGTGCCCGGCGGCGGACGGGAGGCTGGCGCTGGCTCGGGCGCGCGGTGACACCGGGTGACGGGGCCGGTGCCGGGGTCGGTTCCGGGACCGGGACCGGGACCGGGTCTGGGTCTGGGTCTGGGTCCAAGTCCGGGTCTGGGTCCTGGTCGTGACGCGGGCGCTGCAGCGCAGGTGCGCCCGGGGCGTCGCGCTACGCCGTGACGGTGTTGCGGTGCGTCTCGACGGCGACGAGCGTGTCGTCGGCGATGTGCAGCACGGCGAAGTCGCCGACCGACAGCATCGCGGCACGGCGCAGGTCGAAGCGGTCGGTGTCGTCGGTGGTGTCCGTGGCGATCCGCGCGACGATGTCGGGCAGCACCGGGCCGTGCGAGCAGAACACGGCGGACTTGCCCTTCGCGAGGCGCTTGCGCACGACGCCCTTGACGTCGGCGGAGCCCTGCTCGTGGGCGTCCTGGCTGATGTCGGGCGTGCTCGAGACGCCGAGCTTGACCCGGTCGGAGAGGGGCTCGACGGTCGCCAGGCACCGTGCGGCCGTGCTGCTGATGATCTTCTTCGGGCCGAACGCGGCGATCGGTGCCGCAGCGGCCTTCGCCTGCGCACGACCGACGGCCAGGAGCGGCCGGGAGGCGTCGGGGCCGTGCCAGTCGGAGCCCGGCGTGGTCTTGGCGTGCCGCAGGGCGATGAGCGCGAAGGTGCGGTGCTGGCCGGTGTCGACACGCTCGGCGAAGCGCTCGAGGATCTCGACGTCGCGGGCGTAGGTGAGCCGGGCGCGGGCGTCGTCGATCGTCACCCACTCGATCGCGGCGACCTCGTGGTTCGGACGGAACGTGCCGGCGCGCTCGAGTTCCTTCGAGGACACCCGGGCCGCCCAGTACTGCACGACCTTGTCGCGGCCGTTCGGCAGGACGTACTCCGCGGTGCCGAGCGGGGCGCCGAGGTGGACGCGGTGGCCGGTCTCCTCGAGGACTTCGCGGACGGCGGCCGTGGGGACCGCTTCGCCCGGGTCGACCTTGCCCTTGGGGAAGGAGACGTCCTTGTGGTACTCACGGTGGACCAGGAGCACGAGCGGCTCCCCGTCCTGCTCGCGCCACACCACTGCCCCCGCCGCGAGGACGGGGCCTGCGGAGGTGCCGCTCACCGCGTGGAGCGCTTCCGCGCCGAGATCTTCCGCATGATCACATTCTGCACGTCGTCGAACGGGTGGCCGTCCTGGTCCGTGGAGTGGCGGGTCCACTCGCCGTCGGACTCGAGGTGCCACGAGCTGGTGGTCTCGGCCATCGCCAGGTCGAAGACCTCGGTGACCTCGTTCACGTGGGCCGGGTCGGACAGGCGCACCAGGGCCTCGACGCGGCGGTCGAGGTTGCGGTGCATCATGTCGGCGCTGCCGATGAACACGAACGGGTCGCCGTCGTTGTGGAAGGCGAACGCGCGGGAGTGCTCGAGGTACCGCCCGACGACGCTGCGCACGCGGATCGTCTCGCTGACGCCCTCGAGCCCGGGCTTGAGCGAGCAGATGCCGCGCACCAGGACGTCGATCGGCACGCCGGCCTGGCTGGCCAGGTAGAGGGCGTCGATGATCTGCTCGTCGACCATCGAGTTGACCTTGATCCGGATGCCTGAGGGCAGTCCAGCGCGGGCGTTGTCGGCCTCGACCTGGATGCGCTTGAGCAGGCCCTTCCGCAGGTGCAGCGGAGCGACCAGCAGCCGCTTGAACTTCTTCTCGATCGCGTACCCGGAGAGCTCGTTGAACAGGCGGGTGAGGTCCTTGCCCACGACGTCGTCCGCCGTGAACAGCCCCATGTCCTCGTAGATGCGCGAGGTCTTCGGGTTGTAGTTGCCCGTGCCGATGTGGCTGTAGTGCTTGAGCGTGCCGCCCTCTTGTCGGATGACGAGCACGAGCTTGGAGTGCGTCTTCAGCCCGACCAGGCCGTAGACCACGTGCACGCCGGCCTTCTCGAGCTTGCGGGCCCAGGTGATGTTGTTCTGCTCGTCGAAGCGCGCCTTGATCTCGACCAGCGCGAGCACCTGCTTGCCCGCAGCGGCGGCGTCGATGAGGGCTTCCACGATGGGGGAGTCGCCCGACGTGCGGTACAGCGTCTGCTTGATCGCGAGCACGTTCGGGTCGGCGGCCGCCTGCTCGAGGAAGGCCTGCACGCTCGTGGCGAAGGACTCGTACGGGTGGTGCACGAGGACGTCCCTGGCCGCGATGGCACGGAACAGGTCGGGCTTGGTGTTCGGTTCGCCCGGCTGGAACTGCACGGGGGTGGTCGGCACGTGCTTCGGGTAGTGCAGGTCGGGCCGGTTGATCTTCGAGATCTCGAACAGGCAGCCGAGGTCCAGCGGGGACGGCAGCCGGTAGACCTCTTGTTCCGTGATGTCGAGCTCCCGGACGAGCAGGTCGAGCGTCACCGGGTCCATGTCCTCGGTGATCTCGAGGCGGATGGGCGGACCGAAGCGGCGACGCAGCAGCTCGCGCTCGAGGGCCTGGATGAGGTTCTCGGCTTCGTCCTCCTCGATCTCGACGTCCTCGTTCCTGGTGACGCGGAAGACGTGGTGCTCGAGGACCTCCATCCCCGGGAACAGGTCGCCGAGGTGGTTGGCGATGAGGTCCTCGAGCGGGATGAAGCGCATGCGCCCGGAGTTGTCGTCCGGCAGCTTGATCAGTCGCGAGAAGTTCTGCGGGACCTTGAGCCGCGCGAACTCCTGCCGCTGCGACTTCGGGTTGCGCACGCGCACCGCGAGGTTCAGCGACAGGCCGGAGATGTACGGGAACGGGTGTGCCGGGTCCACCGCGAGGGGCATCAGGACGGGGAAGATCTGCTCGGCGAAGTACTCGCGCATGCGGGCGCGGTCGTCCTCCCCCAGGTCGGACCAGTGCTCGATGTGCAGGCCGGCGGCGTCGAGGTCGGGCTTCAGCGAGCCGATGAAGGCCTGCGCGTGGCGGTCCTGCAGCTCGTGGGCCTTCTTGGCGATGTCCCGGAGGACGTCGCTCGGTGCGCGGCCGACGTTCGTCGGGACGGCGATGCCGGTGTCGATGCGGCGCTTGAGACCGGCGACGCGGACCATGAAGAACTCGTCGAGGTTCGACGCGAAGATCGCCAGGAAGTTGGCGCGCTCGAGCAGCGGGACCGTGCGGTCCTCACCCAGTTCGAGGACCCGCTGGTTGAACCGGAGCCAGCTGATCTCGCGGTCGAAGTAGCGGTCCGACGGCAGGGACTCGTGCTCGACCTCGACGACCTCGTCGAAGTCGTCGAGGTCGTTCGAGACGGAGTCGCCGTCGAGCTGCGGTTCGGTGTCCATGCCCACATCCTGCCACCCGCGTGCTGCGGTCGGAGGGCCGGAGGGCGTGCCTGTGGGAACGCGCGGTGAACGGGGCTGCTGTGGAGGAGGTCAGGCCGGCGCGGCGTACTGCACGTCGATCGCGTGCTGCGTGAACCCGGACCGTCGGTACAGCGCCAGCGCGGGCTCGTTGTCGCCCTCGACGTAGAGCGCCTGGGCGGCGAGTCCCCGTCCGACCAACCGGGCAGACCCCGCGCGCATGAGCACGCCCCCGAGACCCTGTCCCTGCAGGTCCGGGCGCACGGCGACGGCGTAGAACTCGCCGATGCCGTCCTCGACCTTGAGCCAGCACGACCCCGCGAGCCCGCCGGAGGCGTCCCGCAGCAGCACCAGGTCAGCGGGGTCGAACCACGGCTCGGCCTCACGCGCGAGCAGGTCGTCCATCGTCATCGACCCCTGCTCCGGGTGGGACGCGAAGGCCGCGGCGTTCAGCGCGAGCCAGTCCGCCTCGTCGGTGCCCGGCCGGAAGGCGGCCAGGGTGGACCCGGTCGGGAGGCCGAGTTCTGCCCCGGTGGTCGGCACCGGCGCGCGGAGCTGCAGCAGGGTCCTCGTGGGGGCCCAGCCGTACCGGGTGGCGATGGCCCGCGCCGCCGGGCTGTCGCCGTGCGCCCAGGCCAGCCGCGGTGCGGCCCCGCCGCCCAGCGCGAGCGCCCGCTCGACGAGACGAGTCCCGGTGCCATGGCCACGGGCCTCCCGGCGGACGACGAGTTCCAGCTCGCCCTCACGCACGACCGCGACCCCGTCGGGTCCGGCTGCGACCCCGTCGGGTCCGGCTGCGACCCCGTCGGGCTCCTCGAGCACGACGGCACGGCCGGCGCGCACGTCGACCAGGGTCTGGTCGGAGAAGGGCGGCGGCTCGTCGGGGACGACGAAGGCACCAAGGTCGGGCACGACTACTGCCCCATCAGGCGGTCGGCTTCGTCCTCGTACACGTTGAAGCGGTACCCGACGTTGCGGACGGTGCCGATGAGCGACTCGAGGTCGCCGAGCTTGGCGCGCAGGCGACGGACGTGCACGTCGACCGTGCGGGTGCCACCGAAGTAGTCGTAGCCCCAGACCTCGCTGAGGAGCTGTTCGCGCGTGAACACCCGCGACGGGTGCGTGGCGAAGAACCGCAGGAGCTCGAACTCCTTGAAGGTGAGGTCGAGCGGCTTGCCGCGGACCTTGGCCGAGTAGCTGGCCTCGTCGATGACGACCCCGGAGGCCTGGATCTTCGAGCCCGTCTGGTTCTTGGCGGCCCGGCCGGAGCTCAGGCGGATGCGGGCGTCGACCTCGGCGGGGCCGGCGGTCTCGAGCACGACGTCGTCGACGTTCCACTCGCTCGTGACCGCGGTCAGGCCACCCTCGGTCACGACGAGCACGATGGGCGTCGTCGAGCCGGACGTGGCGAGGATCTTGCACAGGGCCTTCGCACTGACCAGATCGGTGCGGGCGTCCACGAACATCAGGTCGCTCTGTGGGGCGTTGACCAGGTGCGAGGCCTCCGCCGGCACGTGGCGGATCCGGTGGCTCAGGAGGCCGAGGGCCGGCAGGACGTCGCCGGGCGCAGCCGAAGTGAGTACCAGGAGCTGTGCCACAGGACCTCCAGAGCGGGAAGACGTCGTGGAGACATCCTAGTGATGCTCGACACGCCGCCCTGACCGCGCCTGTCATGATGGGGACGTGACCGAGCCCGTCCCGCCCGCCGACCAGCGCCGCCTGCAGCTGACGTCGGTGCTGCCCGTCTGGCTGCTGACGATCGTCGGAGCCGTGCTCGTCCTGACGCTGAGCGAGCGGGACTCCTTCGCGTGGCTGCTGCTCGTGTTCGTGGCGTCGGTGATGGTCAGCTTCGTGCTGCAGCTCATCACCGCGACCAAGGACGGCCTGGTCGAGCGGATCAGCATCGCGTCCTCGGGTTCGTTCGTCGTCGTGCTCGTGACCGCCGTGGTGCTCCTGGCACGTTGAGCCTGGCCGCGTAGACTCCTGGCATGGATTCGCTGCTTGCGCTCGAGCTCTTCTACGTGGGCCTCCTCGGCCTGGCGTCGCTCGCGATCGCGTTCATCTCGGTGACCGTCGTCGTGAAGCTGTTCAAGGGTCAGCGTTGATCGAACTGCCGGAGGGCCTGGCCGCTGAACTCGTCCCGCTCTCCTGGCTCGTCGGCGTCTGGGAGGGCACCGGCGTGGTCGAGTACCCGATCGGCGAACCGTCCGGCGACGACGAGGAACCAGAGGTCCGCTCGTACGAGTTCGGCCAGCGCGTGAGCTTCAGCCACGACGGCCTGCCGTACCTCAACTACACGTCCACCACGTGGCTCCTCGACGAGCAGCACACGCCGCTGGCCGCCGAGATGGGCTACTGGCGCCTGGACCGTCCGTCCGAGCCGGGTGACCGCGGCCCGGCGATGCTCATGGGCGAGGGGAACGCGCCGTTCACGACCACGCAGAGCGTCGAGGCGCTCCGCAACGCGAACGACGGCTTCGACGTCGAGGCCATGATCATCCACCCCACCGGCGTCAACGAGCTCTACGTCGGGCAGGTCCGCAAGGGCCGCATCGACCTCGCCACCGACGCCGTGATGCGCTCGGCCAACGCCAAGGAGTACTCCGCGGCCACCCGCCTGTACGGGCTGGTCGAGGGCAAGCTCTTCTGGGCGTGGGACATCGCCGCGCTCGGCCAGGGACTCACCTCGCACGCCTCGGGGCAGCTCGCGAAGGTCGACTGATGGCCGTCTTCGCCGCGCGTGACGGCTTCGTCGCGTCCGCGGAGGGCCCGGCCGCCCACTTCGGCAACCCCCTGGGCGAGCAGCGGCTGCTGGAGCGTGGCACCGCCGTGGTCGAGCTCGGCCTGGGTGTGGTCACCGTCACCGGTCCCGACCGCCTGTCCTGGCTCAACTCGATCACGTCGCAGCTGCTCCTCGGCCTGGCGCCGAGTGTCAGCACCGAGACGCTCGTGCTGGACGCCTCGGGTCGGGTCGAGCACGCCGCCCGCGTCGTGGACGACGGCGAGACCACCTGGCTCCTCACCGAGCCCGCCGACGCCGCCCCGCTCGCTGCGTGGCTGACGTCGATGCGGTTCATGCTCCGGGTCGAGGTCGCCGACCGCAGCGCCGAGTTCGTCACCGTCGGGTCCTTCACCGACACGGGCGCCGTCACCGACGCAGTCGTCGAGTGGGTCGACCCGTGGAGCGTCGTCGCGCCCGGCGGGTGGGGCTACGCCAGCCTGGAGGCCCACCCCGGCTCCGACTGGACGCTGCGGATCGCGGTGCTCACCTCGGACGCCGCTGCCGCCCTGGCCGCGTCCGACCGGCCCGCCGCGGGGCTCCTCGCGGTGGAGGCCCTGCGCATCGCCGCCTGGCGCCCCTCGCTCCGCGACGTCGACGAGCGGACGATCCCGCACGAACTCGACTGGCTCCGCTCCGCCGTGCACCTGAGCAAGGGCTGCTACCGCGGGCAGGAGACCGTCGCCAAGGTCCACAACCTCGGGCACCCGCCGCGTCGGGTCGTGATGCTGCACCTCGACGGCTCGGACGCCGTGCTGCCCGCTCCCGGCACCCCGGTCACGCTCGACGGCACCGAGGTCGGTCGGCTCGCCGCGTCGGCCGTGCACCACGAGCTCGGCCCCGTCGGGCTCGCCATCGTGAAGCGCTCGCTCGACCCGACCGCCGTCCTCACCCTCACCGCGGACGACGTCGTCGTGACGGCAGCGCAGGAGACCATCGTCCCGCCGGGCGCGGGTGCGACGGCGAACGTGCCGCGGCTGCCCCGGCTCGGCGCGGTCAAGCGCTCCTAGCCCCCGCCGCCGCCCCCCGAAACACCGGTGTTCAGCAGTGGCGCCGAGGACGTCCGCGGCGCGGCGCACGAACACCGGTGTCCTGCGGGCCCTGTCGGCCCCGTCGGGCCTGCCCGTCGGGCCCGTCGGGCCTGCCCTCAGGCGGGCGCGACCGCTGACCACGGGACGCTGAGCTCCCCGAGCCGCCACCGCGTCGGGCCGTGCAGCACCGGCCACCCGCGGTCCCGCATGCCGGCGACCGCGGCGAGCCAGCGCTGCCTGGGCCCGTACGTGCCGAGCGGTGCGGCGACGGCCCACGCCAGGTCCAGGTCGCGCAGGAACGCGTGCACGCGCTCCCCGGGGACGTTGCGGTGGATGAGCGCCTTCGGCAGGCGTTCCGCGACGATGCTCGGCACGTCGAGGTCGGCCAGCCGCAGGGACACCGTGAAGGTCCGCGGCTCGTGCTCGTCGAGCGTCACCCAGGACGCCACCCGGCCGACCTCGTTGCAGGTGCCCTCCACGAGCGCCCCGCCCGGCTGCAGACGGTCCTGCATGACCCGCCACGAGGCCACGACCTCGGACTCGTCGTACTGCCGCAGCACGTTGAACGCCCGGATCACCGCGGGCCGCCGACCGTCGGGCGTCGGGGTCTCGAAGCCACCGAGCCGGAACGTCACGCCGTCGCGGGTGCCGGCGTTCGCCAGGGCCACGCGGGACGGCTCGATCTCGATGCCGGTGACCTCGACGTCCGGCCGGACGGACACCAGACGGTCCCGGAGCTCC
Organism: Curtobacterium sp. VKM Ac-1395; assembly: GCF_015350975.1. GTDB lineage: Bacteria > Actinomycetota > Actinomycetes > Actinomycetales > Microbacteriaceae > Curtobacterium. Next base: position 60,411 of record NZ_JADKRX010000004.1, on the reverse strand, counting down.
AGGGTGGTCGTCGGGCTCGCGCCGTAGCCGACGTCCGCGACCAGGGGGTCGGTGCTCCGCCGGAGTGCCGGGAGCGTCGCGATCCACCGGTCGACGCGACGGAGCCGGTTGTACCCGGTCGTGCCGCGCGTGACGTTCCCGATGGGCATGCGACCAGGGTACGGGGACGGCGACGCTCGGTAGGATCGGAGCATGACCTCCACGCTCGTCCTGCTCCGTCACGGCAACAGTGACTGGAACCAGAAGAACCTGTTCACCGGTTGGGTCGACGTCCGGCTCTCCGAGCTGGGCGAGAAGGAGGCGAAGCGCGCCGGCGAGCTCATCGCCGAGTCCGGCATCGTCCCCGACGTCCTGTACACCTCGCTCCTGACCCGGGCGATCCAGACCGCGGACATCGCCCTGCTCGAGGCCGACCTCGCCTGGCTCCCCGTGAAGCGCGACTGGCGTCTCAACGAGCGCCACTACGGCGACCTGCAGGGCAAGGACAAGGCCCAGACGCTCGAGGAGTACGGCGAGGTCAAGTTCATGGAGTGGCGCCGCTCGTTCGACGTCCCGCCGCCCCCCATCGCCGACGACGCCGAGTGGTCCCAGCACGGTGACCGCCGCTACGCCGACCTCGGCGCGGACCTGCCCCGCACCGAGTCGCTGAAGCTCGTGATCGACCGCCTGCTGCCGTACTGGGAGTCGGACATCACGAAGGACCTCGCCGCGGGCAAGACCGTCCTGGTGACCGCGCACGGCAACTCGCTGCGGGCGCTCGTGAAGCACCTCGACGGCATCTCCGACGACGACATCGCCGGGCTGAACATCCCGACGGGCATCCCGCTCGTGTACGAGCTCGACGACGAGCACCGTCCGACCGGGCCCTCGCGCTACCTCGACCCCGAGGCCGCCGCTGCCGGTGCCGCCGCGGTCGCTGCCCAGGGCGCGAAGAAGTAGCCACACGCCGACACGACGACGAACGCCCCGCCTGGGTCAGGCGGGGCGTTCGTTCGTTCGACGGCTCGGTGGTGTGTCAGCCGAAGTGCGCGGCGATCTCCTGCACGAGCTGACCGACGTCGTACGGCTTCGTGGTGTCGACCGTGACGACGGGGAGCAGCCCGGTCGGACCGGCGTCGGCGCCGTGCTCGTCCCAGAACGCCAGGACGTCCGCCAGGTCGCCGTGCACCTCGTGCCGCACCGGCGAACCGGGGTCGTACCGGTCCGCCAGCCGCTCCCTGGCGGTCTCCGCGTCGACGTGGCACCAGACCTCGACGGCGCGCGGCGACCCTGCGGAGGCGAGCCCGGCCTCCAGGAAGGCGCGGTCACGCGACCGCAGCCAGACGGCGTCGACGACGACCCCGTTCTCGACCGCCCCGGCCATCGCCCAGACGGTGTCCATCGCGATGCCGCCGAGCGGGCGCGACGCGATCATCGGGCCGACGACGTCCGCCAGCGGTTCCTTGACCCGGTCCTTCGACAGGAACGGGCAGCCGAGGACCTCGGCGAGTGCCGTGCCGATGGTGCTCTTGCCCGAGGCGGGCATGCCGTTGACGATGATCGCGACCTGGGCCATGTCGTCGATCCTCCCAGACGGGCCCGGCTCCGTCGGACGCAGGAACGGCCGACCCCGCGGGGCCGGCCGTTCCTCGAGGTGCCTCAGACGGTGGTGCTGGAGCTCGCGCCGGCCCAGTCGCCCGTCGCCAGGTACTGCACCTTCTTCGCGATCGAGACGGCGTGGTCGGCGAAGCGCTCGTGGTAGCGGGACGCGAGGGTGGCGTCGACGGTGTCGACCGGGCCGCCCTTCCAGGCCTCGCCGAGCACGAAGTCGAAGACGCTGGCGTGCAGCTCGTCGACGGCGTCGTCCTCGTCGCGGATCTCCTCGGCGAGCTGGATGTCCTCGGTGGCGAGCAGGCGCGTCAGCTTCTGCGCCATCGCGACGTCGTGCTGGCCCATCTTCTTGAAGGTGCCGCGGAGGCCCTTCGGGACGACCTTCTCGGGGAAGCGCTGGCGGGCGAGCTGGGCGATGTGCTCGGCCATGTCGCCCATGCGCTCGAGCGACGAGCTGACCCGGAGGGCGGTCACCACGACGCGGAGGTCGCGGGCGACGGGGGCCTGGCGCGCCAGGATGTCGATGGCGACCTCGTCGAGGTTCTGTGCTGCCTCGTCGATCTTCGCGTCGTCGGCGATCACCTCTTCGGCGAGGGCGACGTCCGACTCGGTGAACGCCTCCGTGGCTCGGGTGATGGCGGACTCGACGAGCCCGGCGATCTCGGTCAGACGCTCTTGGACGTCCTGGAGCTCCTGCTGGAACACTTCGCGCATGGGGGAAGACCTCTCTGATGCGTACCGGTGGAGTGTCGTCAGCCCAGGTGAACGAACGGTGACCTGGGACTGAACGCTTCGCGATCCTGCGCGTGAAGGCCAGCGAACGGCGGTGAACGGTGTCGGAACCGCGCATGACCACTCCTACACTGACGGCATGGACAACGCGTGGCTCGTGCCACTGTCGATGCTCCTCGGCGGGGTGTTCGGCGCGGGAGTCGTCGGACTGATCATCACCGCCGAGCGCACGGCACGGGCAGCCGACGTCGCCGAGCGCACCCTGCCGGACGGCGTCGCGGCGGTCATCGCCACCATGCACAACCCGGCCGTGGTGGTCGACCCGTCGAACACGGTGGTCGCCGCCTCACCGCAGGCACTCACCGTCGGTCTGGTCGTCCGCCGACGACTCGTGCACCGGGAACTCCTCGACCTGGTCGACCGCGTCCGTGCGAGCGGCGAGATGGGCTCGGAGGACATGGAGCTCCCGCGCGGCCGTCGTGGCGAACTGGTCGGCTACCTCAGCTTCCGGGCCGCCCAGCTCGGGAACCGCTACGTGCTCGTGACCGCGGACGACCTCACCGAGTCCCGGCGCATCGACGAGGTCCGTCGGGACTTCGTCGCGAACATCTCGCACGAGCTGAAGACCCCGATCGGCGCGATCGGCCTGCTCTCGGAGACGCTCCTCGCCGCCTCCGACGACCCGGTGCACGTGCGGAAGTTCGCGGGACAGCTCCTCACCGAGGCCGAGCGGCTCGGTGCCCTGACGAAGGACATCATCGAGCTGTCCCGACTGCAGTCCGTGGACACGCTCGAGGCCAGCGAGGAGACCTCCATCGACAAGGTCGTGCAGGCGGCGATCGACGGCAACGAGGTCGTCGCACGGGCCAGGGGCATCGAGCTGGTCCGCGCGAAGAAGTCGAAGCTCCGGGTGATGGGCAGCCCGGCGCTCCTGCAGGTGGCGGTGTCGAACCTCATCGCCAACGCCGTCAAGTACTCCCCGGACAACACCCGCGTGGGCGTCGGTGTCCGGAGCAGCAAGGGGTTCGTCGAGATCGCGGTGACCGACCAGGGCGTCGGCATCCCCGAGGCGGACCTCGACCGGGTGTTCGAACGCTTCTACCGCGTCGACCCCGCACGATCGCGCGCCACCGGAGGCACCGGCCTCGGGCTCGCGATCGTCAAGCACGTCATCGGCAACCACGGTGGTGACGTGCGCGTGTGGTCGCAGCCCGGCAAGGGCTCGACCTTCACGATCCGCCTGCCCGAGGCGGACACCGAACTGACCTCAGCACTCGAAGAGCAACTGGAAGAGCAGCCATCGTGACCAAGATCCTCATCGTCGACGACGAGCCGGCCCTGAGCGAACCCCTGGAGTTCCTGCTCCAGCGCGAGGGGTACGAGACCGCCGTCGCCGCGGACGGCGTGACCGCGCTGTCGAAGTTCGACGCGGAGAACCCCGACCTCGTGCTCCTGGACCTCATGCTGCCGGGCCTGTCCGGCACCGAGGTCTGCCGGCAGATCCGCACCAGGTCGAACGCGCCCATCATCATGCTCACCGCGAAGGACTCGGAGGTGGACATCGTCGTCGGGCTGGAGCTCGGCGCCGACGACTACGTCACGAAGCCGTACTCGACGCGGGAGCTCCTCGCGCGGATGCGGGCGGTCCTCCGTCGTCGCACCGAGGACGACCCGGCCGAGAGCGGCATCCTGCAGGTCGGTGGCATCCGGATGGACGTCGAACGCCACACGGTGTCGGTCGACGGCTCCGAGACCCCGATGCCCCTCAAGGAGTTCGAGCTCCTCGAGCTGCTGCTCCGCAACGCCGGCCGCGTGCTGACCCGCGGGCAGCTCATCGACCGCGTGTGGGGCTCCGACTACTTCGGCGACACGAAGACCCTCGACGTGCACATCAAGCGCATCCGCTCGAAGATCGAGCGGGTGCCGTCGGCCCCCGAGGTCCTGGTGACCGTCCGCGGTCTCGGGTACCGCATCGAGGCCTGAGTCCGCAGGACGACGCAACGCACTGGAGGCCCGGTGCCGGTCCCAGGGACCGGCACCGGGCCTCCAGTGCGTTGCGGTGCGAGCGCGGCGTGCGCCGGACCCGTCAGCGTCAGTTGGTGCCGTTGTCGCCCTCGGACGAGTCGGTCTGCGAGTCGGTCGGCTGCGTGCCGGGGACGGCGGATTCGCCGTCCGACTTCGCGCCGCTGTCGGACGGGGACGTCGAGGTGGCCGACGGGGTCGAGCTGGGGCTGGGGCTCGGCGCGAGGGTCTGGTACTCCTCCTGTGCACTGGTGAGCACGGGGACGCTCGCCGAGACGCCCTCGGTGCCGGGGGAGGAGAAGTAGACCTTCACGAGCGAGCCGGGCGTCGCCTTCGCGTCGGAGAACACGACTTCCCTGGAGTCGACGACCTGCGTGCCCTGGGTGTCCTCGCCCGTCTGGACGCTCGACTCGGACTCATCCGTGCCGGTCGACGACTGGGCGAGGTCGACGCGGCTGTTGGCCGGGACCTCGACGGTCTGGGTGTCGCCGGCGAGCTCCATCGAGACGGTGATGTCGTCCGAGTCGCTGTTGTTGACGAGCGTGCCGACGAAGCGGGCGTCGTCACCGCTGTCCGAGATGAGCAGCGCGTTGCGGACATCGATCTTGCCGGCGGTGACGTTCACCCCGTCGGTGATCTGCTTGATCGTCTTGGTGTCCTGCGGCGTGAAGAACGCGCAGCCGGTGGCCCCGATCGCGATGGTTGCCGCAACGGCGACGGACACGAGTACCCGAGCTCGCAAGAGATTCCTCCGAAGATCACGATGCGTCGGCCGATCGGCCCGACGCCCGTCCATCCTACCGGGGACCCGCAGTGCTCGCCGTTCGGGGCCTCTTACCCGAGAACCCCTTGTGGTAAACTGTGCGTTGCGGAACGGAGCTTGATACATGCAATTCGAGGTCGGCGAGACCGTCGTCTATCCCCATCACGGGGCGGCAACCATCTCTGAAGTCAAGACGCGAGTCATCAAGGGCGAGGAAAAGGTCTACCTGAAACTGCGTGTCACGCAGGGTGACCTCACGATCGAGGTGCCGGCAGACAATGTCGACCTGGTCGGCGTCCGCGATGTGATCGGCAAGGAAGGCCTCGACAAGGTCTTCGAAGTGCTGCGTGCACCGTTCACGGAAGAGCCCACCAACTGGTCTCGCCGCTACAAGGCGAACCTCGAGAAGCTCGCTTCCGGTGACGTCATCAAGGTGTCGGAGGTCGTTCGCGACCTGTGGCGCCGCGACCAGGACCGTGGTCTCTCGGCGGGTGAGAAGCGGATGCTCGCCAAGGCCCGTCAGATCCTGATCTCCGAGCTCGCGCTCGCTGAGAAGACGGACGAGGACAAGGCATCGACCGTCCTCGACGAGGTCCTCGCGTCCTGACGACGCGATGACCTGACGTCGCAGTGACACAGCACTCCACGACGACCGCCCGGACTGATCCAGTCCGGGCGGTCGTCGTCGTTGCGGCAGGGTCCGGCACACGACTCGGCCTCGGCACGGCGAAGGCGTTCGTGCCCGTCGCCGGACGGGTGATGCTGGCGCGGGCGCTCGACCCGCTGTTCACGCTCGCCGAGCCCGTGTTCGTGGTCGTCGTCGCGCCCGCCGCCCTGCTGGAGCGGTGCCGCGAGGTCGTCCATGACGTCGCCGGGGTCGCCTCCGGGTACACGGCGGTCGTCACCGGCGGGGTCGACCGGCACGCGTCCGTGCAGGCCGGGCTCGCCGCGCTGCCGTCGTCGGTGCAGTGGGTGCTCGTGCACGACGCCGCCCGTTGCCTGACGCCGGCGTCGCAGTTCGAGGCCGTCTTCGACGCGGTGGCGCAGCACGGGTGCGGGATCATCCCGGCGCTGCCGGTCACGGACACCGTCAAGCGCGTGTCGGGTGACGTCGTGGTCGAGACCGTCGACCGCTCGTCGCTCGTCGGGGTGCAGACCCCGCAGGGCTTCCCGGTGTCCGAGCTGCGGGCGGCCTACGCGGCGTCGAGGCAGTCCGAGACCGACGACGCCGGGGTGTTCCAGGCCGCCGGCGGCACCGTGCGGTTCGTGCCCGGGGATGCGGACGCGTTCAAGATCACGACGGCGTGGGACCTGCGGCGGGCCGAGGCGGTCGTCGCCGCTGGTGCTGGTGCTGGTCCTGGTCCTGGGCCTGGGCCTGGGCCTGGTCCTGGTCCCGGTTCTGGTCCTGGTGCTTCGTCCGACGGGTCTGCGTTCCGGGTCGGGCTCGGCATGGACGTGCACGCGTTCGACGCCGCTGCGCCGTGCCGGGTCGGCCTGCTCGACTTCCCCGGTGATCCCGGCCTGGCCGGTCACAGCGACGGTGACGCGGTCGCGCACGCGGTGTGTGACGCGCTGCTCTCCGCCGGCGGGCTCGGTGACATCGGCAGCCGGTTCGGCACGTCCGACCCCGCCTACGCCGGCGCCACCGGGGACGTCTTCGTCCGCGGCGCGGTCGAGGCACTGGCGTCCGTGGGCCTGCGCCCCGAGCGCGTCACCGTGCAGGTCATCGGCAACCGCCCGCGGATCGGTGCCCGGCGCGACGAGATGCAGGACGCGCTCGCCTCCGTCGTCGGTGCCCCCGTCGCGGTCTCCGGCACGACGACGGACGGCCTCGGGTTCACCGGTCGTGGCGAGGGGCTGGCCGCGATCGCGACGGCAGTCGTCCACCGGGCCTGAAACCCCAGCGCCCCGCCGATTAGGGTTGTGCCGTGACCGTTCGCCTCTACGACTCCCGTGCCGCAGACGTCGTCGACCTCGTCCCCCTGGTCGACGGACAGGTCAGCATGTACGTCTGCGGTCCGACGGTGCAGTCGTCGCCGCACGTCGGACACCTGCGTTCCGCCCTGGTGTACGACATCTGGCGCCGCTGGCTGACGCACCGTGGCTACCGCGTGACGCTCGTCCGCAACGTCACGGACATCGACGACAAGGTGCTCGACCTGGCCGCCGGCACCGACGAGCCCTGGTGGGCGCGGGCGTACCGCGTCGAGCTCGAGTTCAGCGCCGGGTACGCCGCGCTCGGCATCCTCCCGCCGACCTACGAACCCCGTGCCACCGCCAGCATCCCGGAGATGCAGGACATCATCGCGCGGCTCGTCGAACGGGGCCACGCCTACCCCGCGGCCGACGACTCCGGTGACGTCTACTTCGACACCGGCAGCTGGGCGTCGTACGGCGAGCTGACCCGGCAGCGCCGCGAGGACATGGTCGACGCCACCGACGCCGACCCCCGCGGCAAGCGCGACGCCCGCGACTTCGCCCTCTGGAAGGGCGCCAAGGCCGGCGAGCCCGCCACCGCGTCGTGGGACTCCCCGTGGGGTGCCGGTCGCCCCGGGTGGCACATCGAGTGCTCCGCGATGTCCCGGCGCTACCTGGGCCCGGCGTTCGACATCCACGGCGGCGGCCTCGACCTGCGCTTCCCGCACCACGAGAACGAACTGGCGCAGTCGACGGCAGCCGGCGACCCGTTCGCGTCGTACTGGCTGCACAACGGCCTGGTGTCGGTCGGCGGCCAGAAGATGTCGAAGTCGCTCGGCAACTCCGTGTTCGCAGCCGACCTGCTCGCATCCGCGCCCGCCGTCGTCGTGCGCTACGCCCTCGGCGCTGCCCACTACCGCTCGACGATCGACCACAGCGACGGCTCCCTGGCCGAGGCCGAGGCCGCGCTCGACCGCATCGCCGGGTTCCTCGACCGGGCAGCCACGCGACTCGAAGGCGTCTCGCTGCGGGACGCCCCCGGGGTGCCCGAGGCCTTCGCCGACGCGATGGACGACGACCTCGCGGTGCCCCAGGCCCTGGCCGTCCTGCACGAGACCGTCCGCGCCGGGAACGCCGCGCTCGACACGGACGATGCGGATGCGCTCGGGACCGCGTACCATCAGGTGGCTGCGATGGTGGAGGTGCTCGGCATCGACCCGCGAGCGTCTCACTGGTCCGGCGCCGGTCAGGACACCTCTGCCGCACCGCTCGCCGCCCTCGTCGAACGCCTCGTGCAGGAGCGTTCGGACGCCAGGGCCGCGCGGGACTTCGCCACAGCCGACCGCGTGCGCGACGACCTCGCCGCTGCGGGCATCACGATCGAGGACACCTCGTCCGGACCACGTTGGAGCATCGCCTAGCGACGCACCGCCGCCACGAGCGGCACCGAAGTCGCTCACGCGGCGCTGAAGGAGCAGACCATGAAGAACGTCTCGGGGAACAAGAAGGGCCGACCCGGTGCCGTGCGCTCCGGGCGCAAGGGCAACAAGCAGGTCGGCTCCGGCGGCCAGGGCGCCCAGGCGCTCGAAGGCCGCAAGCCCACGCCCAAGGCCGAGGACCGCCCGTACCACCCCGCCGGCAAGCGGAAGGCCGCGAAGGACCGCTTCGAGGCCGCCCGCGGTCGGCACGGCGCGTCCAGCACGCCCCAGGGTCGCACCGGTCGTCCGCCGCAGCGCAAGACCGACGACTCCGAGCTGGTCACCGGCCGCAACTCGGTGCTCGAGGCCCTCCGCACCAAGACCCCGTCGACGACGCTCTACGTCGCCACCCGCATCGAGGTCGACGACCGCGTCAAGGAGATCCTGACGCTGGCGAACCACCGCGGTGTGCCGATCATCGAGATGATGCGCCCCGAGCTCGACCGCATCACCGGGCACGACAGCGTGCACCAGGGCGTCGCGCTCAAGGTCCCCGCGTACGAGTACTCCGTGGCCGAGGACATCGTCGAGCGTGCGTTCTCCCGCGACCAGGTCCCGCTGCTGGTCGCCCTCGACGGCATCACCGACCCCCGCAACCTCGGCGCGATCATCCGCTCCACCGCGGCGTTCGGCGGTCACGGCGTCATCGTGCCGCAGCGTCGGTCGGTCGGCGTGACGGCCTCGGCGTGGAAGACCTCCGCCGGTGCCGCTGCCCGCACCCCCGTCGCGATGGCCCCGAACCTGACGCAGACGCTGAAGTCGCTGAAGTCGATGGGCCTCTTCGTGCTCGGGCTCGACGGTGACGGGGACGTGGAGCTCGACGCCCTGCAGCTCGCCGACCGCCCGATCGTGATCGTGGTCGGTTCCGAGGGCAAGGGCCTGTCCCGCCTGGTCACCGAGACCTGCGACGCGATCGTCTCCATCCCGATCTCGTCCGCCACGGAGTCCCTCAACGCCGGCATCGCCGCGAGCGTCACCCTGTGGGAGGTCGCCCGCCGCCGTCGCAACGGCTAGGCGCGGCGCGCCAGCCCCTTCAGATCGCACTTCGTGTCGTCACCCCGTCGGGTGAGGCGACACGGAGTGCGATCCCATGTTGGGGGTGGAGGGGTGGGGTCGAGTGGTCGCGACTCCCCGTCGGCGTTCCGCCGAGTGGTCGCGCGCCGTCGCTGCGCGACGCTCCGGACGACGACGTGTGACCGGTCGGCTGACCTGAGCGGGGTGTCGTGACCGGTCAGCAGCCAGCTTCCGGTGACGCGACCGCCTGGAGGCCCGGTGCCGGTCTGCGGGACCGGCGCCGGGCCTCCAGGCGGTCGCATCGCACTGCGCCGGGCCGACTGGTCAGGACTCTCCGCGGGCGCACCGCCGAGTGGTCACGAGACCCCGCGCGCGCAGCGCCGCGTGGTCAGGACTCCCCGTCGGCGTTCCGCCGAGTGGGCACGCGCCGTCGCTGCGCGACGCTCCGGACGACGACGTGTGGCCGGTCGACGGACCTGAGCGGGGTGTCGTGACCGGTCAGACGGTGGCGCGCCAGTCCTCGGCCTCGTCGTCCTCGTCCACGTCACCGTCGGCGTCGACGAGCGGGATCGGCACGGTGATGGAGGACGTCGGCGGGTTGATCAGCAGACGCTCGTCACGGCGGTGGCGGAGCACGTCGTTGATGTACGCGGTCGTGGCCTCGGGCAGGGAGACGGAGCGCTCCTCCTGCTGCGACATGAACCAGCGGTGCTCGAGCAGCTCGTGGAAGACCTCGGCGGGTTCGAGCCGACCGCGGAGGTCACGCGGGATCGCCCGGACGACGGGCTCGAAGACGCGGGAGACCCACTCGTGCGCGACCATCTCCTCGTCGAGCTCCCCGCGACCGTTCCGCGCGCGGTAGGCGTCGAGGTCGTTGAGCAGGCGTCGGGCCTGGTTCTCGCCGGCGTCGAGCCCGGTGAGGCGGAGCAGGCGTCGCTGGTGGTGCCCGGCGTCGACGACCTTCGGCTGGATGCGCACCTGGTCACCGCCGGCGGCCGTGTTGATCGAGAGCTCCTCGATGTCGAAGCCCAGCGCGTTGAGGCGTTCGACGCGGTCGTTGATGCGCCAGCGTTCCTTGGCGTCGAACTGCTCGGTGCCGGTGAGCTCCTTCCAGAGCGTCCGGTACTGGGCGACGATCCGGTTCGAGACGTCCACGGCGTCGGCGTTCTCGTCGAGCCGGCCGCCGGCTTCGAGGTCGAGGAGCTCGCCGGCGATGTTCACGCGCGCGACCTCGAGGTCGTTCTCGCGCTGCCCGTTCGACAGGCCGCCCGGGTAGAGCTTGCCGGTCTCCGCGTCGACGAGGTAGGCGGCGAACGAGCCGGCGTCGCGGCGGAACAACGTGTTCGACAGGGAGACGTCGCCCCAGTAGAAGCCGATGATGTGCAGCCGGACCAGCAGCAGCGCGAGGGCGTCGACGAGTCGCGTGGCGGTCTCCGGCCGGAGCGTCTGTGAGTACAGCGCCCGGTAGGGGAGCGAGAAGCGGAGGTGCCGGGTGACGAGCGCGGGGTGCAGGGGCTCGCCGTCCGCGCTGACGCGGTTCGTGATGACGGCGACCGGGTCCACGCACGGGACGTCCATCCGCTGCAGGGTGCGGAGCATCTCGTACTCGGAGCGGGCGATCTCCTCGCCGGTCTCCTTCACCGCGACGACGTACCCGCTGAGGTGCACGAAGCGGACCAGGTGCCGCGAGATGCCCTTCGGCAGCGCGACGATCGTGTCGTCGGGCCAGGCGTCGAGCGGCAGGTCCCACGGCAGGTCGAGCAGTCCGGGGTCGACGGTGGCTGCGGTGATGGACAACGAGTCGGGCACGGTGGTTCCTTCGGGTGCTCGGACGGGAGGCACGGTGCGCGTCATCGGGTCTGCGTGCGTCCCGGGGACGGAACGACGGGAGCCCGCCACCCGCCCTTGTGAGGCGGGCGCGGGCTCCCGGGGTGGTGCTGTGGATCAGGCGCTGATGACGGCCTTGTCGTCGAGGCGGTCGCCCGACTCGGAGTCGAACATGTGGACGTGGCCCTGCTTCGGGCTGATGACGATCGTGTCGCCGATCGACGGGTGGTTGCGGCCGTCGACGCGGGTGACGATGTCGGTGCGCGTGCCGTTGACGTCAGCGTGACCGTAGAGGTAGCCGTCGGCGCCGAGCTCTTCGATGACGTCGACCGTGACCGGGAGGCCTTCGCCACCGTGCGAGACGACGACGTCTTCGGGACGGACGCCCACGGTGATCTGCTTCGAGCGCGCGTTGCCGAGCGTGTCGCGGTCGACCGGGTGGTTGAGCGAACCGAAGCTGATGCCGCCTTCGAGCACGTTGGCGGGGAGCAGGTTCATCGCGGGCGAACCGATGAAGCCGGCGACGAAGACGTTGTTCGGCTTCTCGTAGAGGTCACGCGGGGTGCCGACCTGCTGCAGGATGCCGTCCTTGAGCACCGCGATGCGGTCGCCCATGGTCAGCGCCTCGGTCTGGTCGTGCGTGACGTAGACGGTCGTGACGCCGAGACGACGCTGCAGCGACGCGATCTGGGTGCGCGTCTGGACGCGGAGCTTGGCGTCGAGGTTCGACAGCGGCTCGTCCATGAGGAACACCTGCGGCTGACGGACGATCGCACGGCCCATCGCGACGCGCTGACGCTGACCACCGGAGAGCGCCTTCGGCTTGCGGCCGAGGTACTGCTCGAGGTCGAGGAGCTTGGCGGCTTCCTGCACGCGGGTGGCGCGCTCTTCCTTGCCGACGCCGGCGATCTTGAGCGCGAAGCCCATGTTCTCGGCGACGGTCATGTGCGGGTACAGCGCGTAGTTCTGGAAGACCATCGCGATGTCGCGGTCCTTCGGCGGGACGTCGGTGACGTCGCGGTCGCCGATGCGGATCGCGCCGGAGTTCACCTCCTCGAGCCCCGCGAGCATGCGGAGCGAGGTCGACTTGCCACAGCCCGACGGGCCGACGAGGACGAGGAACTCGCCGTCAGCGACGTCCAGGTCGAGGGAGTCCACCGCGGGGCGGTTGCCTCCGGGGTACAGACGGGTTGCCTTGTCATAGGTGACGGACGCCATGAGCGTTCGGTCCTTTCTCCACCGGCAGGTACGTGCCGGACGATCCGAGTGAAGCGGTACGCCCGTGAGGGCCCCGGATGGTCGTCGTCGACCATCGGGCTCATACAAGCACGAGTACAGACCCCCGCGCCACCCTTTCGGGGCTCATCGGCACACTCCCAGGGCTGATTGGGCGGTTCCCAGAGCGCCCCACTACGATCGACGGGTCTGTCCGCCTGCGGGGGTGAGCGCGAGCGGGCCCTGATCAGGAGGAACCCTTCGTCATGACGAACCGCCCCGAGGGTGATGCCCGCGCCGAGCGGAACCAGCGCCGAGCAGCCGCCCGGGAACGCGCCGCCAAGGCCCGTCTCCAGCAGAAGCGACGCCAGCGCGGAGTCCGCCTCGGGCTGCAGGTCGGCCTCGGCGTCGTCCTGCTCGCCGCGGCGACGGTCGTGACGCTCGTCCTCCTCGACTCCACCAAGCCGGCTGGCCCCGGTCCGTCGTCGATGCCCCAGGGCGGGATCACGATCGCCCAGGGCATGACGCCCGTGTCCGAGACCGGTTCGAGCGCGTCCTCGTCGCCGAGCGCGTCGACCAGCGCCTCGGCCGGTGCGGAGCCGGTCCGGATCACCATGTACGTCGACTACCTCTGCCCGTTCTGCGGCCAGTTCGAGAAGGCGAACAGCGACTACATCGAGGGCCTGGTCGAGTCAGGGGTGGCCACGGTGGACATCCACCCGATCGCCATCCTCGCCAACCGCTCGCAGGGCACGAAGTACTCGCTCCGCGCGGCCAACGCCGCCGCCTGCGTCGCGCAGTCCTCGCCGGACCAGTTCTTCGCCGTCAACCGGGCGCTCTTCGCCGCCCAGCCGGAGGAGAACACCCCCGGGCTCACCGACGCGCAGCTGAAGAAGGTCGTCGGCGGGGTCCGCGGCATCGAGGCGAAGTCGACGATCGCGAAGTGCATCGACGACCAGCGCTACGGCAAGTGGGTCGACGAGCGCACCACGGCGGTGTCGGGCGGGGACATCGCCGGGTCATCCCTGAAGGACTTCCCGGGAACGCCGCTCGTCCTCGTGAACGGGCAGCAGTACGAGTACTCGCAGCCGTTCACGAACGAGGAGTTCCGCACGTTCGTGATCACCGTGGCCGGGTCCGGCGAGCAGACGCCGACCCCCACGCCCACCCCGTCGGCGTCGGCGTCGGCTTCCGCCTCAGCCTCCGCTTCCTGACCGGTCACGACACCCCGCGTGGTGCATGCCGAGCGGCCACTGACCGTCGCTCCGCGTCGATGCGACCGACGATCGGTGACCCGTCGGCGGACGTGAGCGGGGAGTCCTGACCGCTCGGTGGACCGTGTGCCGCGGTGGACGCGACCGCCTGGAGGCCCGGTGCCGGTCCGGCGGCCGGGTGACGGGCCTCCAGGCGGTCCCGCCCGGTGAGCGGGGCTCGCCGAGCGGTCACGACACCCCGTCGGATGCGCGCCGAGCGGCCAGAGGCCGTCGCCGCGCGCCGCCCCGGCTGACGGTCTACGACCGGTCGGCGGATGTGAGCGGGGAGTTGCGACCGGTCGGCCCACGACGGTCTGCGACCGGTCCGGCGGCCGGGTGACGGGCCTCCAGGCGTTCCCGCCCGGTGAGCGGGGCTAGAGGGACGAGCCGGGGATGCTGAGCGTGTCGCAGGTCAGCGCGCCCTGCTCGTAGCCGCGCTCGAACCAGCGCTGCCGCTGCTCGCTCGACCCGTGCGTGAAGGAGTCCGGGTCGACGTGTCCGCTCGAGCGCTCCTGGATGCTGTCGTCGCCCACGGCGCTGGCGGCCGACAGGGCGTCCGCGATCTGCGCGCGGGTGAACGGCTCGAAGAAGGTCTGGCCGTTGGCGGACTCCGTCGACGCGGCGTTCCCCACCCACGCGCCGGCGTAGCAGTCGGCCTGCAGTTCGACGCGGACGCTGCCTGAGGACGCCCCGGTGCCGCTGCGGTCGGTGTCGGCGAAGGTGCCCTGGAGCTGCTGCACGTGGTGGCCCCACTCGTGGGCGACGACGTACATCTGCGCGAGCGGACCGCCCGAGGAGCCGTACTTCGACTGCAGGTCGTCGTAGAACGCGGTGTCGAGGTAGAGCGCGCGGTCCGGCGGGCAGTAGAACGGGCCCGTCGACGCCGAGGCCGTGCCGCACGCGGTGTCCGTCGAGCCGTCGAACAGGTAGAAGTCCGGGGTCGTGTAGGAGACGCCGAGCTGCCGGCTCTCCGCCGTCCAGTAGGCGTCGAGGGACTCGGCGGCGCCCTCCATGCGGCAGTCGACGTCGGCGTTCGCGTCGCGGCCGGTGCGGCACTCGGTCACCGGTTCGGCCGTCGCTCCGCCGCCCTGGATCTGGGTGAGTCCGCCGTCGCCACCGACGACGCCGCTGAGGTCGAAGCCGGTGAACTGCGCGATGAGGAACACCAGGACCGCGACCCCGACCCCGCCACCGGCCACAGCGGTCGTCGTCCGTCCGCGGCGCTTGACCTTGCCGCCCTGCAGTCGGGAGTCGTCGTTGAACGTCATGCTGACGAATGTACGGATCACCGGGCGTTGTGGTGCGCGGCGTACCGTCGGCCGTGTCGGGACCAGCCGACACCTGTCGCACAACGACGGGCGCCCACGACGGAAGGAACAGCCATGGCCACCCCCATCACCACCGTGATGAGCCCCGCCCGCTACGTGCAGGGACGCGGTGCGATCACCCGCGTCGGGGAGTTCGTCGCCCCGGTCGGCTCCCGTCCGCTCATCGTCGCCGACGACGTCGTGTGGGGCATCGTCGAGTCCGCCGTCACCGAGAGCTTCGAGGCCGCCGGGCTCCCCGTCGAGCGTGTCGGCTTCGGCCGGTTCGCGACGCCGGCAGCCGTGGACGCGCTGGTCGAGCGCATCCGTGCCACCGGGTCCGACGTCGTGGTGGGCCTCGGCGGCGGGTCGGCGATCGACGCCGCCAAGGCCTCCGGGCACCTGGCCGACGTCCGGTGGGCGAGCGTGCCGACCGCGGCCTCGACCGACGCCCCGACCTCGGCGCTCGCGGTGATCTACTCCGAGGAGGGCGAGTTCATCGAGTACCGCTTCTTCCCGCACAACCCGGACCTCGTGCTCATCGACACGCAGCTCGTCGCGAATGCCCCGGTCCAGTTCCTCGTCGCCGGCATCGGTGACGCCCTGGCCACCTGGGTCGAGGCCCGGGCCGCCAAGCGCGCGAACGCCGACACGATGGCGGGCGGACGTCAGACCGAGACGGGCGTCGCCCTGGCGCAGCTGTCCTGGGACCTGCTGCACGACAACGCCCTGCAGGCGATCGAGGCCGTGAAGGCGAAGGTCGTCACCCCCGCGCTGGAGAAGGTCGTCGAGGCGAACACCCTGCTGTCCGGCCTCGGGTTCGAGTCCGGTGGGCTGGCGGCCGCGCACGCGATCCACAACGGCCTGACCGCGGCCCCGCAGGCGCACGGCCTGGCGCACGGGCAGAAGGTCAACATCGGCACGCTCGCGCAGCTCGTGATGGAAGGGGCGCCCGCAGCGGAGATCGAGGACTTCGTCGTCTTCACGACCCGGGTCGGTCTGCCGAACACGCTCACCGAGATCGGGCTCACGGTCGAGGACACCGACGTGCTCCGCGCGGTCGCCGACGCCGCCACGGTGGAGAGCGAGACCATCCACAACATGCCGTTCCCCGTGACCCCGGACCTGGTCGTCGACGCGCTGATCGCGATCGAGGGCCTCAGCCGGAGCATCCGCGCCGCGCACGGGCTGCCCGAGCCCGAGCGGTACGTCGCGAAGCACTGACGGAACGAGTCAGTACTGACGGAACGAGTCAGCACGGACGGACCGAGGCGGCGCTGACGGAACGGGGAGTAGGACGGGACCATGCCGAAGCTCGATGAACGTCACCCCCTGTTCCTGCTCGCGATGGACCAGCGCTCGTCGCTGCTCGAGCACACCTACGACGAGTCCGGCGGTGAACCGGCCGACGAGGCCGAGTCCGCACGGGTGCGCGCCGGCAAGCAGCTCGTCTACCGCGGGGTCCTGACGGCGCTCGCCGCCGGTGCGTCCCGCGAGCGGACGGG
This sequence comes from Curtobacterium sp. VKM Ac-1395, assembly GCF_015350975.1. GTDB lineage: Bacteria > Actinomycetota > Actinomycetes > Actinomycetales > Microbacteriaceae > Curtobacterium. The sequence continues at coordinate 43,791 of NZ_JADKRX010000004.1, read as the reverse complement.
CGTGCTCGTCGACGAGCTCTACGGTGCCGACGTCGCCCGTCTGGTCAAGGAGGCCGGCCTGCAGCTCGCGATGCCGATCGAGCGGTCGGGGCGCGAGTGGTTCGAGCTCGAGTACGGCGACGACTGGATGGCGCACGTCGACTCCTTCGACCCGGACTGGGTGAAGGTGCTCGTCCGCGACAACCCCGCGTACGACGCCGAGCCCCGGGCGCAGCAGGCGTCGGACCTCGCCGAGGTCGCCACGGCCCTGCGCGACGCCGGCCGCCCGTTCCTCGTCGAACTGCTCGTCCCCGGCACCGACGAGCAGAAGGCATCGGTCGAGGACTACGACCTCGACCTCCGCCCGGACCTCGTCGTGCAGGTGCTCGAGTACCTGCAGGACCACGGGGTCGAGGCCGACGTCTGGAAGCTCGAGGGCCTCGACCGCTCCGAGGACGCCGAGCGCGTCGTCGCGACCGCCCGCCGTGACGGCCGCGACTCGGTGCAGTGCATCGTCCTCGGCCGCGACGCCCCCGAGGAGCAGCTCGACCACTGGCTGCGCACCGCGGCACCGGTCGACGGCTTCGTCGGGTTCGCGATCGGCCGGAGCAACTGGGAGGAGCCGCTCGAGGACGTGGTGCACGAGGGCCTCGACACCGAGGCGGCAGAAGGCCTCATCGCGGCGAACTACCGCCACTTCGTCGACACCTGGCTCGAGGCCCGCGGTGACGTCGAGGACGGTGTGGACGCCGGCGGCATCTGACCCGCGGTCAGGTCCGGATGAGCGGCTCCATCGCCGCGAGGTCGGCCGCGATCCCGACGTCGACGAGCTCGATCCGTCCGGCGAGGGTCGCGGCCGGACCGCGCAGCAGCCCGGCCTTCACCCCACCGAACGTCACGGTGACGTCGGCGTGCAGGACGTGGTCGTCCGCGATCCCGCCGGTGTCGACGTCGATGCCGCTCGGCACGTCCACCGCGACGACGAAGGGCGCCCGCTGGTCGCGCGCGAGCTCGCGGATCGCGTGGACGCACTCCCGCGCGGGGGAGCGGAGCGCGGACGCCCCGGACACCCCGATGCCGAGGATCCCGTCGAGAACCAGGTCGGCGCGGAGCGCCGCCTCGGTCGTCAGCTCCGCCAGACGGTCGGCGTCCGACGGCACCGCAGCCCGCAGGACGTCCGCGGCGCCGGCAGTGGACGCGCCCGTCCCGGAGTCGGACGGTCCACCCAGGAGGCTGCACCCGGCCTCCAGGGCGGCGGCCATCCCCGACTCGTGGACCCGACTGCCGACCCGGACCACCTCGACGGTCCGGCCGGCGGCTGCGAGCCGCGCGCCGGCGAAGAGGGCGTCGCCGCCGTTGTCGCCGCTGCCGACGAGGAGCAGGACCGTGCCGGGGCCGTCGCCCGGCCGTTCGGCCGGGTCGTCGAGCAGTGCGCCGACGATGGCGGCCAGGCCGTCGGCCGCCCGCTGCATGAGGGGTTCGCCCGCGTCGAGGTGGGGCCGCTCAGCCGCCCGGATCTGATCGCCGCCGTAGCCGTCCATGCGGTCCACAGTGCCCCGATACCCTGAGAGGCCATCTCACTCGTCCCCGCCGCTCCCCGACCCCGCGCCGTGATGTCGCCCGACGGCCGCTCCATCGCCACGTACGACTTCGGCGACCAGGACGCCCCCGTCGTCGTCGCCGTCCACGGGTTCGCCTCCGGGGCCGTGCTGAACTGGCATGCGTCCGGGTGGACCCGCGACCTCGTCCGGGCCGGGTACCGCGTCGTCGCCCTCGACCAGCGTGGACACGGGGCGTCGTCGAAGCCGCACGAACCGAGTGCGTACTCGATGGACCTGCTCGTCGCGGACGTCATCGCGGTGATCGACACGTACCTGCTCGACGACGTCGCGTTCCTCGGGTACTCCCTCGGCGCGCGTGTCGGGTGGCACACCGCCGAACGTCTGCCGGACCGGATCAGCCGGGCCGTCTTCGGTGGGATCCCGGACGCCGACCCGATGCGGCGCGTGCGGGTCGACCAGGCGCGGGCGTTCATCACCGACGGCACCCCGGTCGAGGACCGCGTGACGAACGGCTACCTGACGATGGCGGCCGGTGTCGACGGGAACGACCTCGGGGCACTCGTGGCGATGGTCGAGGGCATGCGGAACAGCATCGAACCGACGCCGGCGAACGCCCCCGCGCAGCCGATCCTGATGGCGGCCGGCAGCGAGGACGGCATCCGGGACAGCGCCGTGCGGCTGGCCGAGGCCGCGCCGAACGCGTCGTTCTTCGAGATCCCGGGGCGGAACCACTTCAATGCTCCGACGTCGCGGCCGTTCCGCGAGGCGGCGATCGCGTTCCTCGGACAGGGGCTGTGACGGGTACTGCCAGGCCCTCTCGACTGCGGGGCACGCGGGCGTAGCGTCCGCGCCATGGAACACAGAACCCTCGGGAACAGCGGGACAGCGGTGTCCACCCTGACCCTCGGCACCATGACCTTCGGCAGCGAAGCCGACGAACCCACCTCCCACGCCATCCTCGACGCGTTCGTCGCGGCCGGCGGCACCCTGGTCGACACGGCCGACGTGTACTCCGGCAACGAGTCGGAGCGCATCATCGGGCGCTGGCTCTCGTCCCACCCGACCGAGGCCGCCCAGGTGGTCCTCGCCACGAAGGGCCGCTTCCCGCAGGGCGACGGCCCGAACGACCTCGGGCTCTCGCGCCGGCACCTCCGCGTGGCGCTCGACGCCTCGCTGGACCGCCTCGGGGTCGAGCACATCGACCTGTACCAGATGCACGCGTGGGACGCCCTGACCCCGATCGAGGAGACCCTGCGCTTCCTCGACGACGCCGTCTCCGCGGGCAAGATCGGCTCCTACGGGTTCTCCAACTACCTCGGTTACCAGGTCACCAAGGCCGTGTACGAGGCGAAGGCCCACCACTTCGCACCGCCCGTGACCCTGCAGCCGCAGTACAACCTGCTCGTCCGCGACATCGAACACGAGGTCGTGCCCGCCTGCCTCGACGCCGGCATCGGCCTGCTGCCCTGGTCCCCGCTCGCCGGCGGCTGGCTGTCCGGCAAGTACCAGCGCGACGAGGCCCCGACCGGTGCGACCCGCCTCGGCGAGAACCCGGAGCGCGGCATGGAAGCCTGGCGCGCTCGGAACGACGACGAGCGCACGTGGGAGGTGCTCGACGTCCTCTCCGGAGTGGCGGACGCGCACGACGCCTCGCGCTCGCAGGTCGCCCTCGCCTGGCTGCTCGCGCGTCCCGCCGTCACGAGCGTCATCCTCGGCGTGCGCACGCTCGACCAGCTCGCCGACAACCTCGGCGCGGCCGACCTGGTGCTCGACGAGGCCGAGCTCCAGGCGCTCACGGACGCCAGCGCACCGCGCATCGACGACTACCCGTACGGCACCGCCGGTGTCGCGCAGCGCGAGCGGAAGATCGCCGGCGGCCGCTGACCCGCCACCACCGATCCCGCAGCCGTCGCTGGACGCCGGCTGCGGGATCAGTGCGGGAAGCCGCGAGGTCGGCTGGGACCTCTTCACAAGCGCCTCGGCGCAGTGTCATCATCCTGGTACGGCCGGCTGGTTACCGCGCCGAGCGCCGGAACGCCCCCTGATCCGTGTTCCACCTGCGCCGAAGGCCCGAGCGACATCGTCGCCCGGGCCTTCGCTTCGCTCCCGTAGGATCTCGGGGTGCAGACCCGCGACCTCCAGGGCCCCTCCCAGCGGGCCGGGGTCCGCGTCGTCGCACTCGTGCTCCTCGCCGTCGCCACCGCGTACCAGTGCTTCTGGCGGATCGGTGCGGAGAACGTCGGTGGGGACGAGGCGACGTACGTCAAGGCCGGCCTGGCCTACGTGCACGGGGCGTTCGACCAGAACCGCGAGCACCCGCCCACGGCGAAGTACCTGTTCGGCCTGGCCCAGCTCGTGTTCGGCGACGGGGCCACCGCGCCCCGGGTGCTCGTCGGTGTGCTGGTCGTGCTCGGTGCCGGCGTGCTGTTCCTCTGGCTGCGCGTCGAGATCGGCTTCTGGGCCGGCTACGGCGCCGCGGCCCTCTGGACGCTGACACCGCGCGGGGGCGCCGGCGCGCGGATCGACCGCGTCGCGCTGCTCGACCCGGTGATGGTGTTCTTCGCCCTCACCGCGCTGTTCGCGATCTGGATGTGGATGCGGACCGACCGAGGGTGGTGGTTGCCCCTGTCCGCGGTGCTGATGGCCGCGTCGGTCACCTCGAAGGCGTCGACGCTCGTGCTCCTGCCAGCGTTCCTGCTCGCCCCGGTGCTGTTCCGCCGCTGGCGCGCGCTCGTGGTCGGCGGGGCGGTGTGGCTCGCGGTGTTCGTGGTGACCGTCGTCGCGCTGTACGCCCCGATGGGCATCCGCTCTGCCGTCACCTACATGCTCGAGTTCCAGGAGGGGCAGAACCGCAACGGACACCTCGCACAGATCGACGGGCGGACGTACCAGTTCGCCCCCTGGTGGGCCAATGCCTGGTACCTCGTGCACGGCGTCGGCACCCCGGTGTTGGTCGTGCTCGGGATCGGGGTGCTGCTGGCGCTCGTGGTCCGTCCGGGGCGCCTCGTCGTGTTCGTGGCCGTGCCGCTCGTCCTGCTCGGGGTGTTCTACGCGGTGGCGGCGAAGATCGCCCTGCCCACGTACTACTCGGCGTGGATGCCGTTCATCGTGCTGCTCGCCGCCATCGGCTTCGCGCGACTGGCCGCCCTCCCGCCGCGGCGGCTCACGGCGGCCGCGGCGTCGCTCCTCGTCGTCGCGGCCGTGGTCGGCAGCGCACCGCTGGCGAAGACCGTCTGGGAGACCCGCTCCACCGGCGTCGCACGACTGCTGCCGCTGCTCCGGCACGAAGGGGTGGGCGGCGGGCGGATCTTCTTCGGGGCGATCACGCCGAGCGACTACGACCAGTACGTCGGGTCGCGCGGCGTGCGGGACGTGGTCGACGCACCGTTCGTGGCGATCGTCGTGGGGACGGACCGGCGCTTCCCACTGCCGCCCGAGGTGCAGTCGCTGCTGGAGACGCAGCGGTCCTCGTTCGACCGGGTACGGCTCGACCGGGTCGTCGTGTGGATCCCGGACGGCGAGGTCGTGCGCGACGGAGCAGGACTCACCATCCGGAGGTGAGGCCGGAGCTGCCGACGGACTTGGGGCCAGCAGCGGGACTTGAACCCGCAACCCCCGTATTACCCCTACGCGTCTTCCGGTAGATACCCGCGGCTAGCGGAACCTGCTCTGACCGGGGCGTTGTCCTGTCACGGAGTTCCGGTAGATGTCTCTGGATGCGTCCCATTCTGCGGGGTGAGTGCGGGCCAGATTCCCCAGACTCGCGCGCACCGCGAGGGGCAGCACGCTAGCGGTCAGCGTGAGTGCACCGGGGGGAGGGTCGCCCCGGTGATTGACGGTGGTTCCGGTCACGATCTGCGCATAGGTAGCCGTCGTCGCGATCGTTGGTCGCCAGAGGAACCGTTCAGCGTACCCAAAGACGCACGTGGAGTCGATGAGCGGCCGTTGAATCCGCCGATGCCCGTGCGTTCGTTGGTGCAGTTCCCGAGCCGCCTGGACCGCGTTGAGGGCCACACGCTGGCGATGACACCGGACGCGGTCCTCGTGGAGTGGGGTGAGCGAACGACCCGGCGGTCGGCTTGGGTGTGGCGGCGAGCCGTTCGGCATCGAGCTGAAGCCGTAGCGTCCCTTATATTGCGCGACCCCCCGGTCAGGGTGAGTGCCAACCCACGGGCGGTGAGTTAACATCAACCCATGCTCCCTCCCCTGACGCTGGTTCGCCCCGAAGCACGCAGCCAGGACGTCGGCAGTGACGGCCTGACAGATGACGAGCGCTCGGAATACGCCGCGGATTATCACGCCACGGTCGCGCGGAAGACGCTGAAGGCGGTCGAAAAAGATGTGATCGAGCGTTGGCTCGCGTCGCGTGCCGCTAACTGACCTCGACTGGCAGGACGCTAGGCAAGAGCATCTGAAGGATTTCAACGGGTTCACTTGCGCAGAGCCTGCTCAAGCCGAGTGGGATCGGATCAGGCGGGAAAAGCTCCACCCTCAGCCATGGCAGCTTTCAGTTCAGTCTGCCGTCCGGAGCATGAGCCTGCCTTTGCCGTCTGATGAGATGGCTTTGCTGCTCTACTCAGCGGGCACCCTGGCTGGCGTCTCGCGCTTTGGGTGGACAGACGGTGGCGAACAGTTGCTCGTCATGACCATCGCAAGGGACGTCCGTTTCAAGGGCCAAGGGGTGGGAGCGGAACTCCTACGGCAGACCCTGGAATATCTTCGCGCCGCCCGCGATGCAGCTGATTCGGGGTGCGGGGCTTTTGCACGCATTGATCATCGCAATCTGCAAAGCAAGAGGGCATTCGAAGGTGCAGGGTTTGCGTATCTCGAGGATGATTATGAGGATCCAAACCTCGAATATTGGATGCATGACCTGCTGTAGCGCTGGTGGGCTATGTTTGATCGGGCTTCAACATTGAATGTAACTGGCTTTCTCGCGTCGTTCGTGGGCGCGCCGCGTCGCGTCATGCCCGCTGCTTGATCCACTCCGCTGCTTCGTACGGGAGCCGGAAGTCGTAGTCCCCTTGTCCTTCCCACTGGGTACCGGGCACGATGCCACCGACCGCAACGATGCGGTGCAGGGTCTCGGTCGGGACCTGCTCGTCGGCGTGCTCGAGCAGCCAGGCCCGGGTGTCGTCGTCGAGCTTCGGCCACCAGTTCTGCACGTCGAAGATGCCGCGGTCGTGCCAGACGCCGTCGACGAGCTCGGAGACGAGGTTGCCGGCGAAGATGCTCACGGTGTCGCCGCGGTCTCGAATGACGACGCCGGTCAGTCCCTCATGCTTCGCGGTGCGCTCACCGGCCGCCTTTGCCTCGGCGATCGTCTTGTACACGCCTGTCCGGTAGGGTCCGTCCGCCTCGTGGGGCCGCTCGTTCTCGTGCTCGATGGCGTACGTCATGGTCGGACTGTACCTTCGGAGGATCGAGCACGTCGAGAAAGGCGTAAAAGTGAAGTACACGTACAAGATCAACGATGGCGTCAGTGGCATGTCTTTTCACGGAAGCGTGAACGCCGCTGACTACGAGCACAACGACGGCTACTACGACTTCTACGACGGATTCGGGAACAATCGCGAGAAGGTCGAATCGATCTCCGACAGGCTCATCGCGCGGATCGCCCGCGTCGAGAAGTCCTGAAACGAAAGACCCCCTCGGGTTCCCGAAGGAACCCGAGGGGGTCTTGTCGTGCAGGGCTACAGCGCGTGGAGAGCAGCCGACACCCAGCGCGCCGCATCAGCGCGCCCACGGGCGTTCGGGTGGAGCGCGTCGGCGAACGGACTCTCGACAGGATCATCCTCCCGGCGCTCGGTGAGTTGGCGGTCCTCGAAGCCACTCCTGAGCGGCTGCAGCGGTTCATGGACCAGGTGATCATGAACCACGGCCCCGCCTCGGCGAGGATGTGTCGCGCCGTCCTGAGCGGGATGCTCGGGTTCGCCGTCCGCAACGACGCCGCGCGCACGAACGCCGTCCGGGAGCTTGAGCGCGTCTCTCAGCGGCGGGACGGAGCCACTGCCCTAAGTGCTGAGCAGCTACAGGATCTCTTTGTCCGTGCGGACCTGGATGCACGCCTGCGTCAGTTGGACCTGCCCGACCTGCTTCGTTTCATGGCGGGTACGGGGTGCCGGGTAGGGGAGGCGTGCGCGATGGTCTGGGATGACGTGCACCCGGGGGCCGTACATATCCACTCGACGGTAGTACGCATCCCCGGGGCCGGCTTACTGCGCCAGGACCATGGCAAGACTCAGGGGTCGGACAGGCGGATCGCGATTCCCGAACACGTCGACGCGATGCTCCGACGACGAGCGGCATCGCGAGGCGACGGAGAGCTGGTCTTCCCGTCGCCCCTCGGAAACCTGCGTGACCCGAACAACACGCAGGCCGACTCGCGGGATGCTCGAGACCGTATCGGGTTCGCCGGGGTGAAGCTGCACGCGTTCCGAAAGACAGTCGCGACGCTGCTCGACGGTTCAGGGCTGTCCGCCAGGGACGTCGCCGAGTACCTGGGGCACAAGAACCCCTCGATGACGCAGGACAGGTACATGGGCCGGAACACCGGCAGCGAGCGAGCCGCGCAAGCTCTGTCGAAGCTGACTGACTGAACGTCAATCCGCGGGGTAAGTGCGGGGTGCAACGGGAAAGCCCCGATCCGGAACTCCTAGAAACGGTTCCTGATCGGGGCTTTTCGGGCCAGCAGCGGGACTTGAACCCGCAACCCCCGTATTACAAGTACGGTGCGCTACCAATTGCGCCATGCTGGCTGACGCCCTCATCGTACCAACGAGGGCGTCCGGGTCACTCGCCCTGCGCGGAGAAGTTCAGCGACAGCGAGTTCATGCAGTACCGGTCACCGGTCGGGGTGCCGAAGCCGTCCGGGAACACGTGCCCGAGGTGCGAGCCGCAGTTCGCGCAACGGACCTCGGTGCGGGCCATGCCGAGCGAACGGTCCTCGATGAGCGTGACGGCCTGGGGGTCGACCGACTCGTAGAACGACGGCCAGCCGCAGCCGGAGTCGAACTTCGTGCCGCTCTTGAACAGCTCCGCGTTGCACGCCGCACAGGTGTAGATGCCGGCGCGCTCCTCGTCCAGGAGCTCACCGGTCCAGGGACGCTCCGTGCCGGCCTGCCGCAGCACGGCGTACTGCTCGGGGGAGAGCTCCTCGCGCCACTCGGCGTCTGACTTCTCGACGTTGTGTGCCATGGGTTCCTCCTGCTTTCCAGCCGTGGGTGTCGGCCACTTCAGTAAACTCGCCGCGATGTCCAGACATTCCGTGCACCGCACCCGCTGGGACCGCCTGACGACGGACGAACTGTACGGCATCGTGCGGTTGCGGAACCGGGTGTTCGCGCTCGAACAACACGTCTCGGCCGAGGACTTCGACGGCCGTGACCGCGAGCCCGACACCGAGCACTGGTGGTTCGGAACCGAGGCCGATGCGGTGGGGTACCTCCGCCTGATCCGACCCGCCCCGGACGAGCAGCACCCGGCGGACGCGGCAGCCCCGGCGTGGGTCGTCGGCCGTGTCGCCACCCACCCCGACCACCGAGGCACCGGCATCGCGAGCCGGCTCGTCGGCGCCGTCCTCGCCGAGCACGGGCACGAGCCGGTCGTCCTGCACGCCCAGGAGTACGTCGCCGCGCTCTACGAACGGCACGGCTTCGTCCGCTTCGGGGCACCGTACGCCGAGGCCGGCATCACCCACGTCGGCATGTACCGCCCCGGCGCGTGACCACTCCACCGCCGTCGACGCGGGAGCGCTACGCCGCCTACGCGGACCGGATCGCGGACGTCTCGCCGTCCTACGCCGCCTGGGCGCGGTCGCTCGACGACGACCTGGTCGCGCTCCTCGACACGGTGCCGCCGACCCAGCGGCAGCCCGAGCTGGTCTTCGCGGTCGCCCGCGGCCTGGGTGCCGACCCGTCGGACCCGGCCGCGCTCCGCGCACTCGGACAGGAGGCCCGCCCCGCGTTGGTCGCGGCCCTCGCCACCGCGACGGTGCAGGCCAACGACCCGCGACGGCTCGGTCCGCTGGTGCCGGTGGTCGCGGCGCTCGCCGCGGCCGTCGCACGGCCGCTCGGCCTGGTCGACGTCGGTGCCGCGGCGAGCCTGTGCTCGTTCCCGGACCGGGTGACGCTCGACCTCCGGGTGCACGATGGGCACAGTGGGGCGCGATCCGAGCTCGTGCGGATGCACACCGCGCCCGCGGGGCCGTCGCTCCGGCTGACCGCGGACGCGTGGGGAACCGTGCCGTCGCCGTCGGCCGCCGCGATCCGGGTCGCCGGGCGCGTGGCGCTCGACCCGCACCCCGTCGACCTGCGGATCCCCGGGGCCTTCGAACGGCTGGTGCAGGCCGTCCCGCCCGAGGCGACGGACCGGACCGCCCTGATGCGCGAGGCAGCGCGCGTGACGCTGGCCGAGCCTCCCGTCCGGATCACCGGCCGTGTACCGGACGACCTGGACCGCGCCCTCGACGCGCTGCCCGCGGACTGCGAGCCCGTCGTGCTGACGGCCGGCACCCTCGTCTACGTGCCGGGCGCCGACCGGCAGCGGTTCGTCGACCGCGTCACCGAGCGCGGCGTGCACTGGGTCGCGCTCGAACGCACCGGGATCCTCGCCGGGGTGGCCTCCACGCTGCCCGACGGGATCGACCCGGCGGACCCGGCGTGCTTCGCGACGGTGTCCCTCGACGGCGTGGCCCTGGCCGTCTGCGACGCGTTCGGCACCGCCACCCGGTGGTTCCGCGACCCGTCGCTGTGACGGTCCTGAGGGTGAATCCACGACAGTCCAGCGCCATGCCAGGGTGACCATCCGCCGCACCCCTACGATGTGCGAGACCCGTTGCCCGAATGTGATCGGACCGTCGTGACCACCATCCCCGCGGACGAGCTCAGTGAGCTCGCGAAGCACGTGCTCGCCTTCGAGCACGACCGCGCGCGGCACGACCGGACGAAGGAAGCGGAGATCCGGGTGGAGTTCGACATGTCCCCGGCCCGCTACTACCAGGTGCTCAACCGGGTGATCGACACACCGGCGGCGCTCGCGTACGACCCGCAGCTCGTCGGTCGACTCCAGCGTCTGCGGCGAACGCGGACGAGTGCACGCGCTGCTCGCAGCTTCGTCGCACCCGCCGACGCCCACCGAACCGAAGAGGAACGATGACGAGATTCTCCCATGACCGCTTCGACGACGTGACCGACGGGCCACGAGTCGGAGCGCACCGTGGTGTGCACCGTCGTGGCCGCGGCTGGATCGCGTTCGCCTGGGCTGCGCTCGCGACCGGGGTGCTCGTCGGCATCGGGGTGCTCGTGCTCGCGCTGCTGAACGGCAGCTACTCGTTCACCGGAGGCGGCAGCAGCTCGTCGCCGTCGTCGTCCGCGTCGTCGTCGGCGACCTCGTCCGCCTCGCCGTCCGCAGGCGGATCGAGCGGTCCGGACGCCGGCGCTGGTGCCGGTGACGCCTCGTCGCCCGCGGCGGCCGCACCGACGGACCAGGGCGCCACGACCGTGGTCGTGCTGAACGGGACGACCACGAGCGGGCTCGCCGCGAACGCGTCCACGAAGCTGACGACCGCCGGGTGGAAGGTCACGTCGACCGGGGACGCCGGCACGACGGGGGCGACCGCGACGATCGTGTACTACCAGCAGGCGTCGCAGGCGGCGGTCGCGCAGGGCATCGCGGCGTCGCTCGGGGTGACGGCCGTGCAGCAGTCGGCGGCGTTCCCGAACGCCGACGTCAGCGTGGTGCTCGGGGCGGACTACCGCGGCTGACCGGGTGCTTTCGCGGTGATTGATCCGCATTCCGCGGGGTCAATGTGACGACGGTGTTTCCGGCACGTTGAGTTCATGAGGAATCAGCGCGGAATGTGCGTGACAGCCCTTGTCCGGACGCCGTTCCTGATTAGAGTCACAAGTGGTCACCGGAGTGCTCGGAATGACGTCCCGCTTCGGGACGGACGCCAGGAACACCCGGGTGAGGCGTGCACGCACTCGGACCCGCGGCATCACCCGAACGATGCCGTTGATCGCTACAGCTGTACCGCAGGGAGCAACAGATCATGGCCAACGGAACCGTCAAGTGGTTCAACGCTGAAAAGGGCTTCGGCTTCATCACCGTCGATGGAGGGGGCCAGGACGTGTTCGTCCACTACTCGGCCATCGACATGAACGGCTACAAGGTCCTCGAGGAGGGCCAGGCAGTGACGTTCGACGTCGGCACGGGGTCCAAGGGCCCGCAGGCCGAGTCGGTGCGTCCGGCATAGTCAGCGAACCACCGCGAACGCGCCGTCCCCGTCGGGGCGGCGCGTTCGTCGTGTGCGGGGCGTGCTGCGTGCGCTCCCGGCCGGCGTCCGCGGGTTGGTGGGTCCGTGGTTCCGGAAGGTGTGGCGCGTGTTGCACTCTCAGGGGTCGAGTGCCAGAATCGGCTCTGGCACTCGGTGACGCTGAGTGCCAGAAGACCCCACGACGTCCGGGAGGGACGAGAACTCACATGGCTAAGATCATTGCTTTCGACGAGGAGGCCCGCCGTGGCCTCGAGCGCGGCCTGAACCAGCTGGCCGACGCCGTGAAGGTGACGCTCGGCCCGCGCGGCCGCAACGTCGTCCTCGAGAAGAAGTGGGGCGCCCCCACGATCACGAACGACGGTGTCTCCATCGCCAAGGAGATCGAGCTCGACGACCCGTACGAGAAGATCGGTGCCGAGCTCGTCAAGGAGGTCGCCAAGAAGACCGACGACGTCGCCGGTGACGGTACGACCACCGCGACCGTGCTCGCCCAGGCCCTCGTCCGCGAAGGCCTCCGCAACGTCGCCGCCGGTGCCGACCCCGTCTCGCTGAAGCGCGGCATCGAGAAGGCCGTCGCGGCCGTCTCGGACCAGCTGCTCGCGAACGCCAAGGAGATCGAGACCAAGGACCAGATCGCCGCAACCGCGTCGATCTCGGCTGCGGACCCGACCATCGGCGCGCTCATCGCCGAGGCCATCGACAAGGTCGGCAAGGAAGGTGTCGTCACCGTCGAGGAGTCGAACACCTTCGGCACCGAGCTCGAGCTGACCGAGGGCATGCGCTTCGACAAGGGCTACCTGTCGCAGTACTTCGTGACCGACCCCGAGCGCCAGGAAGCCGTCTTCGAGGACGCCTACATCCTGATCGTCAACTCGAAGATCTCGAACATCAAGGACCTCCTGCCGGTCGTCGACAAGGTCATCCAGGCCGGCAAGCAGCTCCTCATCATCGCCGAGGACGTCGACGGCGAGGCCCTGGCCACGCTCGTCGTGAACAAGATCCGCGGCATCTTCAAGTCCGTCGCCGTCAAGGCCCCGGGCTTCGGTGACCGTCGCAAGGCCATGCTCCAGGACATCGCGATCCTGACCGGTGGCCAGGTCATCTCCGAAGAGGTCGGCCTCAAGCTCGAGAACGCGACGCTCGACCTCCTCGGTCGTGCCCGCAAGGTCGTCATCACCAAGGACGAGACCACGATCGTCGAGGGCGCTGGCGACACCGAGCAGATCGCCGGCCGCGTGCGCCAGATCCGCTCCGAGATCGAGGCCACCGACTCCGACTACGACCGCGAGAAGCTCCAGGAGCGCCTCGCCAAGCTCGCCGGTGGCGTCGCCGTCATCAAGGCGGGTGCCGCGACCGAGGTCGAGCTCAAGGAGCGCAAGCACCGTATCGAGGACGCCGTCCGCAACGCGAAGGCTGCCGTCGAAGAGGGCATCGTCGCCGGTGGTGGCGTCGCCCTCATCCAGGCCGGCAAGGTCGCGCTCGACTCCCTCGAGCTCGAGGGCGACGAGGCGACCGGCGCGAACATCGTCCGCGTCGCCATCGACGCACCGCTCAAGCAGATCGCGCTCAACGCCGGTCTCGAGCCTGGTGTCGTGGCCGCCAAGGTCCGCGAGCTCGAAGCTGGTTGGGGCCTCAACGCCGCGACCGGCGAGTACGTCGACCTCATCGCCGCGGGCATCATCGACCCGGCCAAGGTCACGCGCTCGGCGCTGCAGAACGCTGCGTCGATCGCCGGTCTGTTCCTGACGACCGAGGTCGTCGTCGCCGAGAAGCCCGAGCGCGCCGCGGCCGCTCCGGCCGGCGACCCGACCGGTGGCATGGACTTCTAGTCCCAGCGCCACGGAAGGCCCCCGCACGCTCAGCGTGCGGGGGCCTTCCTGCGTCCGGGGGCGGGCGTCCGGGGGCGGGCGGTGCGTGCGTGCGCGGGTGCGCCCGTGCGTCCCGGGGCGTGCGGTGCGTGCGCGTCGCACGCGCGTGTGTGAGTCCAGTCCGACCGGTCACAACACCCCGCTCACGTCCGCCGAGCGGCCGCAGAACGTCGCTTGGGCTCGCTTCAAACGACCAGTTCGGACCAGTGGGCAGGTCACCGCCGGTGTGTCGTGACCTGTGGAAGCGCCGCCAGGGCGGGATCCGGGACGACGCGGTTCCGCACAGGAGGCTCGGGCCAGCACGTTCTCCACAGTCCGGTCCGGCGTGGGTCGCGTTCGGCCCCGCCCGCCGGAGGATGTGGGATGCCTCGCCTGCAACCGCTTCCCGATGCCCTCTCGCACCGACCCTTCCGGGTCGCTGACGCTGTCGGGATGGGCGTGAACGCCGAGCGCCTCCGTCGCTCCGACCTGGCCGCACCGGTCCACGGAGTCCGAGTGGCGGCGGGCGGTGACGACTTCGAGTCCTTCGTCGAAGCGCTGTCGCTCGTGATGCGTCCGGATCAGTTCTTCAGCCACACGACCGCTGCCCGGCTCTGGGGAGCACCTCTGCCGCTGGCAGTGCAGCGCGAGCAGACCGTGCACGTCTCGACGAGCGGGACGGGCCCTCGGATGCGGCGGGCACGGGTCCATGGCCACCGTCTCTCGGCGTCTGGAGTCATCGAGGTGGCGGGGCGATGGCTGTCCACACCCGAGGACACGTGGGCGCAGTGCGTTCCGCTGCTGGGGACCCGTGCCCTCGTCGCGGTCGGAGACCACTTCGTGGGGCGGAGCGACCTGACGACGACAATGGCAGACCTGTTCGGCGCGATCGTTCCGGGGTCCCGATCTGCGGTGGCCGCGCGGACGGCGGTCGACCTGGTCCGAGTGGGATCGGAGTCGGCGATGGAGACCTGGTTCCGGTTGGCGATCGTGGACGCCGGGTTCCCGGAGCCGGAGCTGAACGTCGAAGTTCGTGACCCGGACGGCCGGTTGCTCGGTCGCGTGGACATGGCGTGGCCGGATCACCGCATCGCGTTCGAGTACGACGGGGACCACCACCGGGAGCGCGACGCGTTCCACCACGACCAGCGGCGCGACAACGGCTTCACCGTCAACGACTGGATCGCCATCCACGCGACGTCGGCGGATGCGCACCGGCCGGCTGTCGTGTTCGAGCGACTCCGTCAGGCGTTCGAGCAGCGACTGGCCACGGTTCGTCGATTCGCGGCGTGAGGAGGACGCGCTGTCGGTGAAGCCGCGGCCTCGAGTGGTCGAGACTCCCCGACGGACATCCGTCGACTGGTCAGAGCACGTCGGATGAGCGCCCGTCGAACGACGTTCTTCGCCCACTCGGCGGAACTGAGCGGGGTGTTGCGACCGGTCGCGGGGCCTGGACCCGGGGGTCAGGACTCGCGGGGCCTGGACCCGGGGGTCAGGACTCGCGGGGGCGGGGCACCGGCGCCCCGGGGGCGCGGCCGTGGCGGCGGGCCCGGGTCAGGACTCGGGGGTGGGGAGCGGGGCGGGGGTGTAGTCGCGGGGGAGCAGGGGGAGCCAGATGCGGAAGGTGGCGCCACCGCCCACGGTGTCGATGACCTCGACCGATCCCTGGTGCGCGGCGACGATGCCCGACACGATGGCGAGCCCGAGGCCCGAGCCGCCGGTGTCGCGCGCGCGGGAGGTGTCGGCACGCCAGAACCGCTGGAAGATCTTGTCGCGGAGCTGCGGCGGGATGCCCTCGCCGTGGTCGATGACGTCGATGTGCGCCATGCCCCGGTCGTCGTCCACGCCGATGCCGATCTCGATGGGGTCGTCGTGCGCGGTGAAGCGCATCGCGTTGCCCATCAGGTTCGTCACGACCTGGCGGATCTTGTTCTCCTCGGCCAGGACGATCGGCGGGCGCTTCGGCAGCACCACGGTGGGCATCGGGGTGGTCTCGGTGCCGGGCTGCGACTCCGACTCGACGTCCATCGCGCGGCCACGACGAGCACGGAGGCGCGCGATGGTCTGGCGGGAGAAGGCGATCGGGCCGGTGGTGTTGGTCGCAGCTGACGGCGATGTCGGGACGGCATCGGGGGCAGGCGTGGCTGCGGGGCCGAAGGCCGAGGGAGCCCGGACAGCCTGGGGCACGTCCTCGACGAGCACCTGGATCTCGCGGTCGGGGTTCGACGCCATCGTGTCGAGCGCCGAGTCACGCGCGATGGCGACGAGGTCGACCGGCCCGAGCTCGAGCGGCTTGGACTCGTCGATGCGGGCGAGCTGGAGGAGGTCCTGCACGAGGAGTCCCATGCGCTTGGCCTCCTTCTCGATGCGCTCCATCGCCTGGGCGACGTCTTCCTCCTTGCGGAGGGCGCCCATGCGGTACAGCTCGGCGTACCCGCGGAGGGACACCAGCGGCGTGCGGAGCTCGTGGGAGGCGTCACCGACGAAGCGGCGCATCTGCGCGATGGTGCGTTCGCGGTCCTCGAAGGCGCTGTCGATCCGCTCGAGCATGGCGTTCAGGGAGCGGTTCAGCCGGCCGACCTCGGTGTTCGGGGTGTCGGCGTCGAGGCGCTGGTTGAAGTCCCCCGCGGCGAAGCGGGCGGCGGTGTCCTCGACGTCGCGGAGCGGGTCGAAGGTCGCGGTGACGAGCAGCCGGGTGAGCATGGCCCCGAGCAGGATGACCGAGGCGCCGAACCCCAGGAAGATGAACGTGAAGCGGGCGATGGTCTGGTCGGTGTCGGCGCTCGACACGGCGACGAGCACGTAGCCGGTCTCGGTGGCGCCGGTCGACAGGTTCTGCAGGTTCGCCGGGATGACCTGCGCTCGCCACTCGTGGTTGTGCTGCTTGTCGTAGAGGCTGAACGGCTTGCCCGCTGCTGCGGCACCGGAGAACCGCATCCGGGAGATGTCCGGCTGCGACGTCGACTGGGTGTCGCAGATCTGCTTGCCGTCGCTGTCGTACGCGGCGACGTACGAGCTCTTCTCGAGGACGACCGACAGCTTGCAGTACTGCTCCCCGTCGCTGACGTTCTGGCCCTCGAGCTGCGAGCTCGTCGTGCTGACCTGGGTGTCCAGGCGGGAGACCAGGTAGTTCGACAGCACGGTCATCGTGCCGAGGCCGGCGACGAGCAGCCCGAGCGCCACCAGGAGCACCGTGATGCCGGTGATCTTGGTTCGCAGGGAGATGCCGTCCCACCAGCGGTTCATTCTGGAGTGCATGCTGCCCTCACGATAGACGGCGGCCACCGGGCGAAACCCGGTGACCGCCGTGAACAGCCTGGAACTAGGAGGCCTTCGAGGCCTTGAGCATGTAGCCGAACCCGCGCTTGGTCTGGATGATCGGCTCGGTGGAGTACTGGTCGAGCTTGCGACGCAGGTACGAGATGTAGGACTCGACGATGCCGGCGTCGCCGTTGAAGTCGTACTCCCACACGTGGTCGAGGATCTGCGCCTTCGACAGCACGCGGTTCGGGTTGAGCATCAGGTAGCGCAGCAGCTTGAACTCGGTGGGGGAGAGCTCGATCTGCGCGTCGCCGATCGTGACCTCGTGGGTGTCCTGGTCCATCGTGAGCTCGCCGGCCCGGATGATGGCGTCCTCTTCGTCGTTCATCGTGCGACGCAGGATCGCCTTGATGCGGGCGACGATCTCGTCGAGCGAGAACGGCTTGGTGACGTAGTCGTCGCCGCCGACGGTGAGGCCGGTGATCTTGTCCTCGGTGTCGTCCTTCGCCGTCAGGAACAGGATCGGCGAGGTGTAGCCGGAGGACCGGAGGCGCTTGGTGACGCCGAAGCCGTTCATGTCCGGCAGCATGACGTCGAGGATGATCAGGTCGGGCTCTTCCTCCAGCACGGCGGAGATCGCCTGTGCCCCGTTGCCGACCGCTCGGACGGCGAACCCGGCGAAGCGCAGCGAGGTCGTGAGGAGGTCGCGGATGTTCGGCTCGTCGTCGACGATCAGGATCTTGGGGCCATCGGTCATGCCCCTATCATCTGACTGTTGTCTAAGCGTTTCCTGAGAGCGCATGGGGCGCCCCCTGGACCTGGTCCGCGTCGAGGATCGTGTACGAGTACCCCTGCTCGGCCAGGAACCGCTGCCGGTTCTGGGCGAAGTCCTGGTCGACGGTGTCCCGCGTCACGAGCGTGTAGAACGACGCGGGCAGGCCGTCCTTGTTCGGACGGAGGAGTCGGCCGAGACGCTGCGCTTCTTCCTGCCGGGACCCGAACGAGCCGGAGACCTGGATCGCCACGGTCGCGTCGGGCAGGTCCACGGAGAAGTTCGCGACCTTCGACACGACGAGCACGTCGATGTCGCCGTCGCGGAACGACTGGTACAGCCGCTCGCGCTCGTCGACGGGCGTCGCACCGGTGATCTCGGCGGCGTCCAGGGACTGTGCCAGGGCGTCGAGCTGGTCGATGTACTGCCCGATGACCAGGATCTGCTCGCCACGGTGCTTCTCGATGAGCTCGCGGACGACGGGGGTCTTGGCGGGGGACGTCGCGGCGAGGCGGTAGCGCTCGTCGTCGCTCGACGCCGCGTACTCCAGGCGGTCCTCGTGCGGCAGGTCCACGCGGACCTCGTAGCACTCGGCGGGGGAGATGTAGCCCTGGGCCTCGATCTCCTTCCACGGGGCGTCGTACCGCTTCGGGCCGATGAGGGAGAAGACGTCGCCTTCACGCCCGTCCTCGCGCACGAGCGTGGCCGTGAGGCCCAGGCGGCGACGGGCCTGCAGGTCCGCGGTCAGCTTGAAGACCGGCGCCGGCAGCAGGTGGACCTCGTCGTAGACCACGAGGCCCCAGTCGAGGGCGTCGAGC
Source organism: Curtobacterium sp. VKM Ac-1395 (assembly GCF_015350975.1). Classification (GTDB taxonomy): domain Bacteria; phylum Actinomycetota; class Actinomycetes; order Actinomycetales; family Microbacteriaceae; genus Curtobacterium. Next base: position 25,276 of record NZ_JADKRX010000004.1, on the reverse strand, counting down.
AGCGACAGGTGCGTGTACTCGCCCTTCCGGCGGGCGGTGAGGATCTGGTACGTCGCGATCGTGACCGGACGGATCTCCTTGACGCTGCCGGAGTACTCGCCGATCTCCTCCTCGGTCAGGGAGGTCCGGCGGAGCAGCTCGGACCGCCACTGCCGCGCGGAGACGGTGTTCGTGACGAGGATGAGCGTGGTCGCCTTCACCGTGGCCATCGCCCCGGCACCGACGAGCGTCTTGCCGGCGCCACAGGGCAGCACGACGACGCCGGAGCCCTGCGCGAAGAAGCTCTGGACGGCGTCCTGCTGGTACGGGCGCAGGTCCCACTCGGAGTTGTCGAGGTCGATCGCGTGGGGCTGCCCGGGCGTGTAGCCGGCGAGGTCCTCGGCCGGCCAGCCGATCTTCACGAGCTCCTGCTTGACCTGCCCACGAGCCCACTGCTGCAGCTCGATCGCGGTGTCGGAGCGCTTGTCGCCGAGCAGCGGCTTGATGCGCTTGGACCGGACGACCTCGGCGAGCACCGACGGGTCGGTCGCCGTGAGCAGCAGCCGGGGCTGGCGTTCGAGCTCCTCGGTCGGGGAGATCGCGATGACGGGGGCGTCCGCCGGGTCTTCACGCCGGATGACGAGCCGCCCGTAGCGGGCGACGGTGTCACGGATGTCGACGGTGACGCTCTGCGGGACGGGGAACTTCGCGAAGCGCTCGAGGGTGCCGATCATGCTCTCGGCGTCGTGTCCTGCTGCGCGCGCGTTCCACAGGCCGAGCCTGGTGACCCGGTAGGTGTGCACGTGCTCGGGGGCGCGTTCGAGCTCGGCGAAGGCGGCGAGCTCGTGGCGCGCGTCCTCGGCATCGGGGTGCGCGACCTCGAGCAGGACGGTGCGGTCGCTCTGGACGATCAGCGGTCCGTTCATGGCCTTCCAGCCTAGCCGTGCACGGCCGGGTCAGGCTTCGCTGTCGACGGACACGACGAGCGACAGCGGCAGCGTGCGTTCCACGTCGGCCGTGGTGTCCTTCCCGCGGATGCGGCCGGCGGCGACGGAGGTCGGGACGATCGAGAACGGCCGCTCACTGCCGTCCGGCATGCGGACCGTCACGCGGATCGGCGTGCGACCGCGGACGGCCAGGTCGATCTGCCGTCCGAGCCACTCCTGCTCCGGTTCGGCAGCGCCGCGTTCGGTCGTGACACGGAGGCGTTCCACGACGGCGTGCGCTGCGGCTTCCGGGCTGCGGCCCGGTGCACGGCGACGGCCGGGAGGCCCGTGGTGCGTCTCCGGGCGGGCCCCGGGTTGCAGCACGGCCGGGTACCGCTGGTCCTCCAGCGCCGCGTGCACCACGTGCGCCGGGTAGCGGGTCACCAGGGTGGTCAGCTCGGGGCGCTCCCACGCCAGCTGTCGCAGCTCGGCGTCCACCCCGATCAGGTCGAGCTGGTCGGCGGTCCCGCGGACCACGGCACCGATGCCGCCCTCACCGCGGTCCACCACGATGCTGCCGTCACGGGCGGCGACCTGGTCGACGAGGTACGCCAGCGGCTGGGGCACGCCGGTGACGCCGATGCGCTCGAACAGGTCCATCACGTCCTGCTGGGAGTTGCCGGCGCGCAGGGCCCGCCGGAGTGTCTCCTCGGACACGCGGTAGCGCGCGGCGAGCCCGGGGGCCTCGAGATCGGCGACGGTGCGGAGTTCGGCGTCCGCCGCGGGGGCGAGCGGGCCCGGCGCGATGATCGTCAGGTCGTGCTGCAGGTAGACGCCCTCGACGGTCTGCGGCAGGTCGGCCTCGGCGGCGCGGACGGCTGCGGGCTCGTCGTCACCGAGGAGCGTGCGGCCGGTCTCGGTGACGCGGCCCTCGACGGTCAGGCCGAGGGCGTCCGCGGTGCCGGCGACGTCGAGCAGGGTCGCGTCGAGCCAGCGGGCCCCGGCCGGGTACGCCCAGCGGCCGAGGACGACGAGGTCCCGCCAGTCGTCCCCGGCGACGTCGAGGACCTCGCGGACGGCCGGGTCGAGGCCGTCGTGCCAGCGGGTCACCAGGTCGGTCCACCGGGACGGCCACGGGGTGGTCAGCCACGCACGACCGGCGTCGGTCAGCGTCCAGGTGCCGTCGTCGGTCGTGGTGAAGTGGATCCGTTCGAGCAGTCCCAGGCGCCCGGGCACCACCTCGGCGTCGGCGCTGGAACGTTCCGCGAGCGCCCGGGCGAGCGGGGAGCCGATGCCGCCCTTGACGAGCTCGCGGACGGCGCCGTCGTCGACCGCGCGCAGCAGTTCGGCGAGGACGGTCATCGTCGCGAACGCGTGCTCCGCGCCGGTGGTGCGCTGCGTGGCGGGGTCGGCCGTGTCGGGGACCGCAGCGGCGGGGCGGGCCTCACCCGGGCCTCCCGTCTGCTCTGACTGGTCCACCAGGTCGGGGTGGGCGGCCACGCGCAGGGCGACTGCGTCGTCGACGCGGCCGTCCTCGTCGGCGAGGCCCAGCGCGACCGCGGGGTCGAGGTCCGGGCCGGTCGTGCCGTCACGGAGCGCGAGGAGGGTGCGTCGGGGGAGTCGTTCGACGGCGGCGTCGACCGCGGCGTCGGCACGGAAGGCCTCGGCGAGGTCGAAGAAGTCCGTGATGCTCTGGGGGCCCGTCTCGCCGAGCACGGCGGTGGGGAGGCCTCGGGCGACGATCAGTCGCTCGAGGTCGTGGTCCGGCATCGTCCGCAGGCGTGCGGCGAGGTCGGCGGTGGTCGTCATCGTCCTCCGCGTGGCGTCCGGAGCGGACGTCAGCGGACCTCGTTCTTGTGGGAGCGGGCCTTGCGGGTCCAGGTGACCGCCAGGAGCGCGAAGATCAGGACCATCGCGATGGGCGGTCCGAAGTAGAGCACGCCCAGGGCGACCGGCCAGATGCCGTCGCCGGGGATCTCCTTGAGCGTCAGCCAGCCGATGATCATCACCGCGAAGCAGACGATCGTGAAGAGGACGATGCCGCCGATCATGAACGCGAGCGTGCGTTCGGTACGATTGAACGTCGCCGGGGGTTCCGCGATGTTCCGCGTGTCCCCGGGTGATCGGGTCGGCTTGGCCATCCACCCAGGATATCCGCACCACGGCCGCCCACCTATCGAGGAGTTCCGCGCATGCCCACCGGCAAGGTCAAGTTCTACGACGACCAGAAGGGGTTCGGGTTCATCACCGGCGACGATGGTGACAACGTCTTCCTGCATGCCTCGTCCCTGCCCGACGGCACGACCACCGTCAAGGCCGGTGCACGACTCGAGTACGGCGTCGTGCAGGGCAACAAGGGGTCCCAGGCCCTCTCCGTGCGGCTGCTCGACCCGAAGCCGTCGCTGGCGAAGATGTCCCGCCGCTCGGCGGACGACATGGCCGTCATCGTCGAGGACCTCGTGAAGGAGCTCGACCGGATCAGCGGTGACCTGCACCACGGTCGCTACCCGAAGAACGGCACACGCATCGCCGCGATCCTGCGGCACGTCGCAGACCAATTGGACGCATGACCATGACGACCGACCACACCGACCTGACCGCTCTCGCGCGCACGGCCCTGCTCGAGGTCACCGAGGAGTCGACCGTCGGGTCCTTCGCGGGCACCACCGACGAGGGCGACGGGGTCGTCTCCGTGCTGTTCGCCAACCGCATGGCGGGCTACCCGGGCTGGCGCTGGACCGTCAGCGTCGCGCACGTCGAGGGCGAGGACCCCTCCGTGCTCGAGGTCGAGCTGATGCCGGGCGACGGCTCGCTGCTCGCGCCCGAGTGGGTGCCGTGGTCGGAGCGGCTCGCCGACTACCGCGCGGCGCAGGAGGGCGTCGACGAGGCCGACGTCGATGACGAGGACTCCGATGACGACGACTCCGATGACGACGACGAGTCGGACGAGGACTTCGACGACGCTGACGAGTCGGACGACGACGAGTCGGATGACGACGAGTCGGACGACGACGAGTCGGACGACGACGAGTCGGATGACGACGAGTCGGACGACGATGACGACGACGACTTCGACGACGACGAGGACGACCTCGCCGAGTCGGACGACGACGAGATCGAGCTCGTCGACGTCGACGAGCTCGACGAACAGCGCTGAGACGCCGGCGCACCGCACGCACTGCACGCACTGCGCCGGGAAACGGACACGGCACCACGGATCTCCGTGGTGCCGTGTCCGTTTCCCGGTGCAGGGGTGTCTCGGGTCAGTCCGCCAGGGCGCCGACCACGTAGGTGATCGCCCGGACGAGCTGCTGCACGTCGTCGGGGTCGATCGCCGTGAAGGTCGCGACGCGGAGTTGGTTGCGCCCGAGCTTCCGGTACGGCTCGGTGTCGACGATGCCGTTCTGGCGGAGCACCGCGGCCACGGCGGCGGCGTCGATGCTGTCGTCGAGGTCGATCGTGGCGACGACCTGCGAGCGGTGCGACGGGTCGGACACGAACGGCGACGCCCAGTCGACCGACTCGGCCCAGTCGTACAGCGTCGAGGACGAGGTCTTCGTCCGGGTGTCCGCCCACGCTAGACCGCCGGAGCCGTTGATCCACGAGATCTGGTCCTCGAGGAGCAGCAGCGTGGTCAACGCCGGGGTGTTGAGCGTCTGGTTCAGCCGGGAGTTGTCGACCGCGTTCTGCAGCGAGAGGAACTCCGGGATGTACCGGTCGGACGCGGCGATGCGGGCGACGCGCTCGATGGCCGCGGGGGAGAACAGCGCGAGCCAGAGCCCGCCGTCGGACGCGAAGTTCTTCTGCGGCGCGAAGTAGTAGACGTCCGTGGCGCTGGCGTCGAAGGACACCCCGCCCGCGGCGCTCGTGGCGTCGACGACGGTCAGCGCGCCCGGGTCGCCCTGGGCGCGGACGACGGGCGCCATGACACCGGTCGAGGTCTCGTTGTGCGGGTAGGCGTAGACGTCGACGCCCTCGACGATCTCGAGCTCGGAACGCGAACCGCCCGGGGCCTCGACGACGTGCGGGGCCTGGAGCCACGGGGCCGCTGCGGCCTTGGCGAACTTCGACCCGAACTCACCGAAGGACAGGTTCTCGGCGCGCTGCTCGATCAGGCCGAACGCGGCGGCGTCCCAGAACGCGGTCGACCCGCCGTTGCCGAGGACGACCTCGTAGCCGTCGGGCAGGTCGAACATGGTGGCGAGGCCCTCGCGCACGGAGCCGACGAGGTCCTTCACGGGCTTCTGGCGGTGGGACGTCCCGAGGATCGTCGCGCCGCGTGTCACGAGGGACTCGAGCTGGGCACCGCGGATCTTCGACGGGCCGCAGCCGAAGCGTCCGTCGGTCGGGAGGAATTCGGCCGGGATGACGATGTCTGCCATGGGCCGATCCTACCGACGGGTCGTCCGCCGCCCGCCCCGTCGTTGCTTGTCAGCCCGAGGAAGTAGTGTGGGTCCCGCTCAGTTCTGACAGGAGAGGCGGATCCGTGACCGATCTCGTCGACACCACGGAGATGTACCTCCGGACGATCCTCGACCTCGAAGAAGAGGGGATCGTGCCGCTGCGTGCGCGCATCTCCGAACGGCTCGGGCACTCCGGTCCCACGGTCTCGCAGACCATCGCCCGGATGGAGCGCGACGGACTCGTCGTGGTCTCCGGCGACCGACACCTCGAACTCACTGACGAGGGCCGCTCCCGCGCCACCCACGTCATGCGCAAGCACCGTCTCGCGGAGCGCCTGCTCGCTGACGTCATCGGACTCGACTGGGCATTCGTCCACGACGAGGCCTGCCGGTGGGAGCACGTGATGAGCGAGCAGGTCGAGGTCCGCCTGCTCGAGATGCTCGGCAACCCGACCGAGTCGCCGTACGGCAACCCGATCCCCGGCCTGGCCGAGATCGGCGGGCCGGACGCCGGCGGGTTCCTCGACGGCGTCCGCAACATCGTCGCCGCAACAGAGGGCACCGACGCCGTGGCCACCGGGGTCATCCGTCGACTCGGCGAGCCCGTCCAGTTCGAGCCCGAGCTCCTGCACCAGCTGCGCTCCGCCGGGGTCATGCCCGGTCGGCTCGCCAGCGTGCAGCGCGCCGGAGCGTACGTGTCCGTGCGCGTCGAGGGCGAGGACGCCGGCATCGAGCTGCCGTCCGAGGTCGCCCAGCACGTCTACATCGACGCTGCGTGACGTTCTGCCCTCTGACCAGGGCTTCGTCACCGATCTGTTACCAAAGGGCGTTTTCGTCTCGACAAGGTAACGGCGTCCCCGTACACTCGACGAGTCCCCGGGCTGATGCCGATCTGGGGACCCGTGGCAGGACGTCTCTCGAACCCGTCTCCTGCCTCGATCGGAGACGATGACGAACGGATGGGGTTGCGCACGTACGAGCCCGAACCCGTGCGGGTGATGACGAGACGCCGGAGACCACACCCTTGACGCAGACCGGTTCCGCCGCGGACGACATGTCCACGAACCCGACGAACGCAGTCCCCACCAACGCAGGCCTCCCGAACACCGGCCACCTCGACGCGGCCGACGCACCGCTGACCCGGCGTGCAGCCCGTGCCGCCGAGACCCCCACCCGCCGTCGCGCCGTGACCCCGGTCCGCAGTGCGCCGCTCGTGCGTCCGACCGCCGTCGCCTCGACCCAGGCGAAGCCGACGGCGAGCTCGCGCAAGCGCAAGTTCATGGCCCCGGTCGTGCTCGCCGTCGCCGCCGGCATGTTCGGCACGATGGCCGTCCCCGCCGCCTTCGCCGCCACGCAGCAGACCGGAGCGTCGGACGCCGCGGCCGCACAGCAGGCGGTCCGCACCACCGAGAGCCAGCAGCTGACGGTCTCCGACGCCGCGGTCCTGGCCGACACCAGCCGCGACGGCTTCTCCGCCACGTCGACCGCGACGCTCGACGCCCGCAAGCACGCCGCCGACGTCGAAGCCGCCCGCGCCGCCGCCGCGAAGCAGTACGCGTCGTACACCGGTCCGACGGCGACCGACTACCTCGCGTCGTCGAAGACCAGCACCACTGCGGGCACGACCGCGGGCACGGCCGCCGCAGCTGTCCCCGCCGCCGCTGCCGCCCCGGCCGCGAACACCCCGTTCTCGCTGCCCGCCGTGGTCGCCACCGCGAAGCAGTACATCGGCACCCCGTACGTCTTCGGCGGCGCCACCCCGGCCGGCTTCGACTGCTCGGGCTACGTCATGTTCGTGTACGCCCAGTACGGCATCAACCTGGCGCACTCGGTGCCGCTGCAGGACGCTGCCGGCACGACGATCCCCACGTCCGAGGCCCAGCCCGGTGACGTGGTCATCTTCAACAGCGAGGCCCACGACGGCTTCTACATGGGCAACGGCATGATCATGGACGCCCCCAAGCCCGGCGGTGCCGTGTCGATCCGACCGATCTGGACGAGCGAGTACCACATCGTCCGCTTCGGGGTCTGACCCGCGCTCGCCCTGAACGTTCCGTGAACCGGTCCAGCACTCCTCGTGCTGGGCCGGTTTCTGGTTTAGCCTGAGCGCATCGGCCCGACACGGCCTGGACTGGAGACCTCATGTCAACGGCACGCACGACCCGCACCATGGGTCGGCGCGCGCTCGTGGACATACGGTCGACCACGACCCGCGTGCACCTGCACGCCCTGGGATGACCGAGAGCACTGCCCCTGCGGGCGGTGCTCTTCTTCGTTCCGGGCCCCGGTCGTGGCCACTCGTCCGACGCCGTTCGATCCGTAGCCCCGCATCGCCTGGAAGCCGTCCAGGCACGTCGGAAGGGAACCCATGCGCACTCTCGTCCTCAACGCCGGTTACGAGCCCCTCGCGGTCATCTCGTTCCGGCGGGCCCTCGTGCTGGTCATGAACCAGAAGGCCGCCATCGTCGCCGCCGACGTCGAGCACCCGGTCACCGGGTCGACCTCGAGCTACGACCGTCCGTCCGTCATCATCCTCACCCGGTACGTGCGCATCCCGCACGCCAGGCTCGTGCCGGTGTCGCGGCGCGGGGTCCTGCGGCGTGACGCGAACCGCTGCGCCTACTGCGACCGGCACGCAACCACGATCGACCACGTCCAGCCGAAGTCGCGCGGCGGTGCGGACTCGTGGGAGAACCTCGTCGCCTGCTGCCTGGCGTGCAACAACGCCAAGGGCGACCGCACCCCGCGGGAGATGGGCTGGAACCTGCGGTTCCGCCCGAAGGCCCCGCACGGGTCGAGCTGGGTGGTCCGCGGGATGGAGCGCACGGAGCCGGACTGGGACGAGTACCTGGTGGCCGCGTAGCCACGCTGCGGACGGGAGGCCCGGTGTCAGGCCGCCACGAGCCTCCCGTCCGGAACGCGGTCCCCCTGGACGCCGTGCCGGGTCGATCTACCGGATCGGCGGGCGGTCAGCGGACCCATTGCCGGACCACAGTGCGTCCACAGATGCCTGACCGTCAATGGGGTCACCACCCGACCAAGAGTGGTCCGACGGCCGGTCCAGCCGCCCAGCGTCAGGACTGACGGATGAGCACGACGACGAACCGACGGTCGGTGGTGACGCCACCGACCGGTCCCGAGAGCAGCTACCGGCAGCGCATGCTGTCCGAGCCGGAACTGCGTGGCCGGGCTCGACGCCGACAGGCCGCCGTCGACGTGCTCGGCGTCGCGGTCTGGGGCTCGGCAGCGATGGCGGTCACGCTCTGGTTGAGCGCTGGACCGGTCGACCTCTCCGGTGTCGGACAGGTCCTCGTGGCTGCGGGCATCGTGGCCGGCATGGTCGGGACCGACCTGGTCCTCGTGATGCTCGTCCTCGCCGCTCGCGTCCCGTTCATCGACCGTCTCGTCGGGCACGACGCGGCGATGGTGCAGCACGGCAAGCTCGGCAGGCCTGCGCTGTACCTGCTCCTCACCCACGCCGGACTGCTCGTCGTCGGCTACGCGGTCGAGTCGCACGAGAACGTCGTCGCAGAGGCCGTCGCGTTGTGGAGCACGTCCGACGTCCTGCTGGCGGTCCTCGCCCTGGCCGGGTTCGTCGCGGTCGTCTGGACGTCCGTCGTCGCTGTCCGGAAGGTGCTCCCGTACGAGGTGTGGCACGGCGTCCACCTGCTCTCCTACGTCGCGGTCGGCCTCGCGATCCCGCACCAGCTCTCCCAGGGACAGGTGCTGGCGCAGGGCAGCTGGGAGCGCGTGTACTGGGTGGTGCTGTACGTCGTCGCCTTCGCCTCCGTCGCCGTGTTCCGGTTCGGGCTGCCGATGGTCAGGTCCCTGCGGCACCGCGTCGTCGTCGTCGGGGTCGAGCGGATCGGTGCGGACGTGGTCTCCCTGTACCTGCGCGGTCGAGCCCTGACGGAGTTGCAGGCGCGCGGCGGCCAGTTCTTCATGTGGCGGTTCTGGACCGGTGCGACCTGGTGGCACGCGCACCCGATCTCCCTGTCCGCCGCGCCGACCGCCGACGGCATGCGGGTCACCGTCCGGGCGCTCGGTCGCGGCAGCGCCCAGCTCGGGAGTCTCCAGCCGGGGACCCGGGTCTCGTTCGCTGGCCCGTACGGGGTGTTCACGGACCGGGTGCGCACGTCGACGCGGGTGGCCGTCGCCGCGTCCGGGATCGGAGTCACGCCCGTCCGGGCGTTCCTGGAGCACCTCGACGCTCCCGCCGGAGCCGTCACCGTCCTGCTGCGCGGGCGATCGCCACGCGAGACGTCCCTGTGGCAGGAGGTGATCGACCTGGCGCAGGCGCGTGGGTACCGCGTGTTCACGAGCATCGGGCCGCGGGGGAGCGGCACGGGTGGGTGGCTCTCGAGCTCGGACACCGCGCGCGGCGTCTCGGCGGCGTCGGTGTTCCCGGACCTGCGCCAGTCAGACCTGTACGTCTGCGGGCCCGGACGGTGGAGCGACCTGGTCGAGCAGGACGCCCTCCGTGCCGGACTCCCGGCGACGCACCTGCACCGAGAGCGGTTCGACTGGTGAGGGCACGCATCGTCATCGGCGGGGTCCTGGTCTCGATCGGCATCCTCAGTGTGGGCGTGGAGTCCGCGGTCGTGCACCGCGACGCCGTCTCCGCCGCGGGCGGGACGGGCACGTCGGACGCCGGGGGAACGGCGGGCGGGACCGAGAGCGGAACCGGGAGCGGGACCGGTACAGGGACCGGGACCGGGACCGGGACCGGGTCGAGTTCGACCAGCGGTGCCCTGAAGGACGGCACGTACACCGGGACCGCCGCGGCCACCCAGTTCGGGAACGTGCAGGTGCAGGTCACCGTCGCCGGCGGGAAGATCACCGACGTGACTCCGCTGCAGCTCACGGACCGTGACGGCCGGTCCGTGCAGATCAGCGCGCAGGCGGCACCGGTGCTCCGACAGGAGGCCCTGTCCGCGCAGTCCGCCGAGATCGACACCGTCTCCGGCGCGACGTACACGTCCGAGGGCTACCTCCAGTCGCTCCAGTCGGCGCTCGACCAGGCACGTTGACGCGGTGGACCACGTGTTCAGGACGATGGGGACCGTGGTGTCGCTGCGGATCGATGGCGCCGATCCCGGCAGCGACGTGCTCGCCGACGTCGAGGCCCGGTTCACGGCGTTCGACACCGAGTTCAGCCGGTACCGTCCGGACTCGCCGGCGTCCCGCATCGCCGACGGGCGCCTCCCGCTGACCCGCGCGTCCGCCGAGCACAAGCACTGGTACGCCGAGGCGGTCCGGTGGCGGAACGCCACTGCTGGCGCCTTCGACCCGCACCGGCGGGACGGCACCGTGGACCTCGCGGGGATCGTGAAGGCAGCGGCGATCGAAGCCGCCGGCGCCGTGCTCGTCGGTGCCGACATCGAACGGTGGTGCTGCAACGCCGGTGGCGACGTGCTGACCGCGGGCGGTTCACCGGCGACGCCCTGGAGAGTCGGCATCAGCCACCCGGACGATCCAGCACGACTGCTCACCACCGTCGCACTCGACGGCAGCGCACGAGCGGTCGCGACGTCGGGGACCAGCCACCGTGGTGAGCACGTCTGGCGGACCGACGCGACGAGCGAGTACCGGCAGGTCACCGTCATCGGCAGCGACCTCGTCGAGGTCGACGTCCTCGCGACCGCCGTCCTGGCCGGCGGTCGGAGCGTCCTGCTCGAGGCGGTCGAGCGGTGGGACGTCCGCGTGGTCGCCGTCACCACCAGCGGTGACCTCGTCGAAGCACGACGGACCCCACCGCTCGTGTCGGGTCGACTCAACGGGCGGGCACCGGCCGGGTCGTGACGGGAGCGAGCCACCGGGTCAACAGGACGGCGGTGATGCTGCCAGTGGTCATGATCGCGGCGAGGACGACGATCTGGAACCGGCCTGCCTCGAGCGGTGAGACCCCGCCGAAGACCGCGCCGACGAAAGCGCCGGGCAACGTGACGAGGCCCGTGGTCTTCGTCTGGTCGACGGTGGGGACGAGCGCGGCCGTCACGGCTCGGCGGACCAGCTGTTCGGTCGCACGGCGGGGCGCGGCGCCGAGGGCGAACCAGCCCTCGACCTCCTCCCAGCGGTCGTCGACGAGTTCGTGGAAGCGGCGTCCAGCCACGCTCGCGATCGTCATCGCGTTGCCGATCACGATCCCGCCGATCGCGAGCGCGTACCGCGGGGACAGGGTCAGCGCTCCGGTGCCGAACACCACGGCGCAGCTGACCAGGATCCCGGCGGCCATGGTCACCGCGACCGGCACGATCGCCGCCCTGACAGGTCCGAGCCGTCTGGCGGCCGTGATGGCCGCGACGCTGAACATCACGGTCAGCGCGAGGGCGATGAGCAGGGGCGACCGGATGACCCCGCTGAGCACCAGGCTGATCGCGGCGAGCTGCAGCGCGCCGCGGAGGATCGCCAGGGCCGGAGCCCAGGGGTCCGCTGCCCGGGCGAGGACCAGCGTGAGCGAGGCGATCGCGACGAGTGCCAGGACTCCGGCGACGGTGTGCAGGAGCTCCTCGACGGTCACGTCCTGGAGCCTACGGGCGGGCGCACCGGCCGGTGTCGCGAACCACCCCGGGGACGTGCCGGGTCACTCGGCGACGGTGTCGTCGTCCTGCGTGCTGAGGTACAGGCGGTGGCTGGTGATGATCATCGACAGCCAGCCGGCGCCGGTCACCCAGCCGACGGCGACGTCCGTGAACCAGTGCGCGCCGAGCAGCACCCGGGACAGCCCGACCGTCACGGTCGTGCCGACCGCTGCGCCGACGAGGGCGACCTGCGGGCCGTTCCGTTCCTGCCGGAGCGCCAGCAGGTAGGCGAGCACGCCGAGGATCGTCGTCGTGTTGAGAGTGTGCCCGGACGGGAACGACGGCGACTTCTCGAACGGCGGGATCGCGTCGCGGCGGTGCGGTCGGTTGCGCTTGATGAGGTCCTTGCCGAGCAGGGTCATCGCGAGCGACCCGGCACCCGCGGCGACGAGCAGGGTCACCGGGCTCGCGCGGCGGTCCCGGACGGCGAACGCCACCGCCGACCCGATGGTCAGCACCGGCATCGCGACCGGGCCCAACACGTGGGCGATCGCGGCCGCGGCACCGTTGACGGCGGGGGAGCGGAGCGTCTTCGCCCGCGCCAGGGCCGGCCCGTCGAGGCTCTCGATCCCGTCGCGGCCGGTCACGCCGTCGTAGATGTACGCGGCGCCGGCAGTGGCTGCGACGGCGATGCCACCGCCGACGGCGAGGGTCGCGACGAGCGCTCGGCGCGCACCGATCCGCTGCGCGAGCCCCTGGTGCCGGGACGCCAGCCGCTGACCGGCGTGGGAGCGCCACTCGGTGAGGTCCCGCCGGCCGATCTGCCGGTCGTGGGGCGTCGTGCCGGTCGGGGGCGTGGCGCCTGCGTCGGTCATGGCGTCAGTCTGCCGGACGGGAGGCTCGGGGCGGGCCGGTGGGGAGCCTCCCGTCTGGTGGGTGGTCGTGCCCGGCGGTCGCTGGCTGTGTCGGCGGCCGCTGCCGTGTCGTCGACCATGGACGGGGACGACCGTGTTGCGCGGGTACGGCTGTTCTCGTTCTCCGCGATGACGGATCCGGACGTCTCCGCCCGTGTTTCCCGAACCGGATCCGTCACGGCGCGGGAGGAAGTCGGGCTCGCCCGATCCCGACGACGGGTGGGCGGTCGCGACCGGCGGGAGTGGTGTCGGCGGATGTGCGTAGCGTGCGGGCATGACCCGGATGTGGATCGACGACGCGACCATCGACGACCTGCGGGCGCGGCTGCGCGCCACCCGCTGGCCGGACGCACCGCAGGGCACCGGGTGGTCGCTCGGCGTCGACGTGGACGAGGTCCGTGACCTGGCGACGTACTGGGCGGACGGCTTCGACTTCGGCGCGCACCGGGACGCGCTCGCCGCGCTGCCGAGCCGTGTGGTGCAGGTCGACGGGCTGGGCATCAACGTGCTGCACCAGCGAGCGGACGCGGGCGACGGGCTGCCGTTGCTGCTCGCGCACGGCTGGCCGGACTCGTCGTGGCGCTACCGGACCGTCCTGCCGCTGCTGACCGCTGCCGGGTTCGACGTCATCGTGCCGGACATGCCCGGGTACGGGTTCTCGGACGTGCCGGCGACGCCACTCGATGCCCGCCAGGTCGCCGCGCTCTGGGCGCCGCTCATGACGGAGCTCGGGTACGAGCGCTTCGCGGTCGCCGGCGGGGACATCGGCACGCACGTCGTCCGGTACCTGGCACTCGACCACCCGGACCGGGTCGTGGCCGTCCACCGCATCGACGGCGGGCTGCCCTGGCCCGGCATCGACGTTGCGTCGCTGTCACCCGCCGAGCAGGACTTCGTGCAGGCCACCACGCGGTGGCGCGACACCGAGGGCGCCTACGCGATGCTGCACCGGACCAAGCCGCAGACCGTCGCGGTGGGCCTGAACGACTCGCCCTCGGGGCTGCTGGCGTGGATCGTCGAGAAGCTCCGGTCGTGGAGCGACTGCGACGGGGACCTGTGGTCGGTGTACACGCGGGACCAGGTCCTGGCGCTCGTCACCGAGTACTGGGCCACCGGCACGATCGGCTCGGCGATGCGGATGTACCACGCGAACGCCGCTGTCCCGCCCGAGCAGATGGCCCGCCGGGTCGAGACGCCGTCGGGGTTCTCGCTGTACCCGGGCGACCTCGTGACGGCACCGCGGGAGTGGCTCGAGCGGACGACGAACCTCGTGTACCGCTCCGAACCCGGGCGGGGAGGGCACTTCGCGCCGGTCGAGCAGCCGGAGTCGTACGTGGCGGAGCTGACCGCGTTCCTGGAGCCGTACCGGGGGCTCGGGTCCCAGGTCGGGTCCCGCTAGAGTGGAGGGGCCGGCCTCTGTAGCTCAATGGAAGAGCAGTTCCGTCCTAAGGAAATGGTTGGGGGTTCGAGTCCCTCCAGGGGCACCAGATGCTCCCCGCCGTCGAGCGGGCCCCTGCCGGTCGTGCAGCAGGGCCCGCTCGTCCGCGGTCAGGGTGCTGGCGGCATCGCGCGGATGATCGTGCCCGAGCCGTCGAGCTCGACCGGGCCGATGCCGAACGGCACCAGGACCGTGTCGCCCGCAGTGACGTCCAGGGCCCCCTCGCGGTGGCTGATCCGGAGCGCCCCGTCGAGCACGATGACGATGCCGTACGCGGCGTCGAGCGGGACGACCCCGGTGACGGTGATCCGCTCGGCACGGAAGAACCGGTCGGCAGCGGACGGGAACAGCTGCACGGTCGACGGTCGGACGGGGCGGGGTCCGACCGCGAGCGCCTCGACGTCCCGGGGGTCCCAGCGCCGACGGTCGAGCGCCCCGAGCGCCGTCGACAGGTCGAGCCCGAGCGTGGCGTCCTCGACCGTCAGGTCGCCGTAGCCCTGGTGCTCGAGCAGGATCGACAGGTCGGTCGGTTGCTGCAGCTCGACCAGGGTGATGCCCGGGCCGATGGCGTGCGGGACCCCCGCCGGGACGAGCAGGGTGCTCCCCACCGTGAGCGGGACCCGGTGCATGGCCGCGAGCATCCCGTCGACGTCCTGCCCGTCGAACCAGGCGGTCGCCTCCTCGGTCGAGACCTCGCGGGTGAAGCCGACCGCGGCGTACGCGTCGACGCCCTCGGCGACCGCGACGATCGCCCACGCCTCGGTCTTGCCGCGGCGCTCGTCGAGGTGCGCCACGGCGAAGTCGTCCGACGGGTGCAGGTGCACGAACAGGCGCTCGCCGGTGTCGAGGAGCTTGACGAGCAGCATCGGGTCCGCGCCGTACGTCGCCACGTGGTCCGGGCCGAGGAACCCCTCGGGGTCGGCGGCGACGGCCTCCTTGAGCGTCAGGCCGGGCTCCAGGACGGTCAGGCCGACCGTCGCGGAGCCGTGGACCGACGTGGTGGAGCCGACGAAGTCCTCCGGGGTGTGCGGGTCGGCACCCGTCCACGGCGTCCCGCGGAACGCCGCGATGCCGGCACCGCCGAGGTACGGCCGGTGCGCGGGTTGGTTCGGGCCCAGGAGGATCGGCGCGGCTGCCCAGGGGTGTCGGGGGTCCGCAGTGTGGTCAGGCAAGGTGCACCGCCGCGTAGAGGTCGATGGTCGGGATGGTCACCCACGGCACGCCGTCGGCGTCGAGGGTGACGGGGAGCTGCTCGGGCGCGGTGCCGGGGCGGTGCAGGGTGGCGTTGGTCGGGGCGGTCCCCGCCGTCCCGTCGTCGCCCGGCAGCCCGAGGGCGAAGTCGGTGAGCGGCGTGACGCGGTCGGCGTCGGCGTCGTGGTCGAAGTTCACCACGTGCACGGCGCGGGACCCGTCCTCGAGCCGGTGCACGCTCACGGCCGTGTGCTCCGTGAAGGCACCGAGGACGTCGCGCGGGGTGTGCTCGAGGACGGCGTCGGTCGTCTCGACGTGGGTGGTGCCGGCATGGGCGAGGAGCTCCTGTGCGGCACCGTCGGCGAGCTCCGTGCCGTAGGCACCGACGACGACGACCCGGCCGCCGCGGTCGAGGTGGTCGACGAGGGCTCGGTGCTGGCGCTGGCTGATGTCCCACGCGTCGGGCACGATCACCGTGGCGTACGCGGCGAAGGTGTCGGCGTCCGTGGTGTCGGCACGCAGCCCCTCGTCGGGCAGGACGATCGCGTCGAAGGTCCGGCCCGAGCGGCTCAGCAGCTCGATGGTGTCCCAGTACGACTCCGGACGGGCGTCCGGGGCCTCCGCCGGCTCGAACCAGCGGCCGTCGTCGCTGAACATGTCCGAATCCATCATCGCGCGCATCACGCTCGGGACGGAGTAGACCACCGCGACGGAGTGCGCCGACACGTTGGTGGTGACGGGGTCGAGGGCGACGAGGGTCTGCCCGGTCGCGACGGCGAGCTCCTTCGGGACCCAGTACGAGTCCTTCACCTCGGTCCCGAGCCACGAGCCGTAGGGCAGCGACATGTTCGCCCCCATCGCGTTCGCCTCGAGGATCGACAGTCGGAACAGGTCGTGGGCGCGGCCGCGCTTGACCTCGGCGAGGAGCTCGGCGGTGACGCCGCCGTACGGGTTCTCCACGGCGACCAGCGGTCGGCCCTTGGCCATGCCCACGCCGTGGCGGTAGTACCAGGGCTGCTGGTACTTGGTCTCGCGCATCTCCGTGACGAGCACGTCCACGTCGTCGACCATCGCCTCGTAGAACGGGGCGACGTCGTAGAAGTTGCCCGCGACGCGCACCGTCCTGTCCTGCTCCGCCGCGTACTCCTTCACGTAGGACGCGACCTCGTGGAACGTCTCGGTGATCGCGATCTGCAGGAACCGGCAGTACTCGGCGTAGAGCGGGTAGGTCTGCGGTGCCGTCCCCGTGCGGTGGCCCTGGTCGAGGAGCCACTGCCGGTAGTCGAAGCTGCCGAGGTCGACGCCGACGAGTTCGTCCGGGACGGTGTCGAGCGTCTGCAGGTACGAGCGGAACCCCTTGACGCAGTCCTTGCAGTAGCAGCCCCCGTAGCGGAGCGCGAGGAGCGGGACGTCGGTCTCGTCGAGCTGCACGCCGGGCGCCCCGGCGTCGATCTGGATGCGGATGATCGCCTTGAGGTACTCGCGCCACACCGGGTTGTTCCGGTCGGCGAGGTAGCAGGACTGGCCCTTGCCGTCGACCTCGACCCAGTGGGCGTGGAGCGGTCGGCCCTCGAGGTCGCGGGAGACGACCTCTTCCCACAGGTCGGTCACCTGGTCGCCGTCGCTGTTCACGAGGCCGTCCGGGAAGTAGTGCCGGAAGGGCTTCCAGTCGGCCGGGCCGGTGTCGGTGGAGAACTCGCGGAGGCCGACCGTGGTGACCTCGCCGACGCCGCGGAGCTGGTTCTGCGCGAGGACGACCCCGTCCTCGACCTCGGCCGGGAACTCCCACGCCTGTGCCTCGAAGACGATGCCGAAGAGGTCGATGCCGTGCTGCTTCGCATAGGCGATGAACTCGGACTCGTTCACGTAGCCGTGCTGGCGGAAGCGCTGCGGCACGACGCCGAAGGCCTCGTCCTCGAGGTACGGCAGGCTGATGACGCCGCCACCGAGTCCGGCCCACACGAGGACGGTCCCGCCCATCTCGACGAAGTCGTCCGCCATCGTCAGTCGACGTGGCGGCATGCTCGGGTGGTAGTTGTGCTCGTTCGGGTACCAACCGTCGAAGTAGATGCCGCGTTCCATTGCTCACTCTTCCTCCCACTGCATCGTGGGATGTCCTGCGGGATCGCCCGCTGATCAGCTCCCGGGTACGGGAGAGTCGATGTGCCTCGGTGCAGCGCTGCGGCGGATGACGACCTCGACGGGGACGGTCTGCGACGACGCGCCAGCGCCCTCGGTCAGGACCATCCGTGCGGCCGAGACCCCCATCGCGTACGCGGGCTGCGCGGCGACGGTGATCGGCGGGTCGACCAGGCGTGCCCACGGCACGTCGTCGAACATCACCATCGACATGTCGTCCGGCACGCGGAGGCCCCGGTCGCGGATCGCGCCCAGTGCTGCTTCTCCGAGGATGTTGTTGGCGGCGAGGAGCGCCGTCGGCGGCACCGCGGAGTTGAGCAGCCGGGTGGCGCTCGCGTAGGCGGTGTCGCGGGTGAACCGGGTGCGGACCACGAGCTCGTCGTGGACCGGGACGCCGGCCTGCTCGTGCGCGAGTCGGTAGCCGGCCTCGCGCTGGCTGCCGGTGGTCAACTCGGACGGGCCACCGAGGTACCCGATGCGCTCGTGGCCGAGCGCGAGGAGGTACTCCGTCAGCCGTCGGGCGCCACCGAGGTTGTCGACGAGGATGGACGGCACATCGACCCCGGCGACGGCGCGGTCGGCGAACAGGACGTTGATGCCGATCCGGCGGGCCGTGTCCCAGGCGTCGAGGTTGGCCCCGGTCGGGAAGGCGATGATGCCGTCGACGCGTTGTTCGACGAGCAGGTCGACGTACTCGCGCTCGGTCGCGGGGTCCTCCCCGGAGGCGCAGAGGATGACGTGACGTCCGAGTTCCTTGGCGCTGGCGAGCACCCCCTGCGCGAACTCGCCGTAGAAGTTGTTCGAGATGTCGGTCACGATCAGCCCGACGTTGTTCGTGGACTGTCGCTTCAGGCCCCGGGCGAGCGCGCTCGGGCGGTAGTGCAACCGCGCGGCCGCGGCCTCCACCTTCGCCCGGGTCGTCGCGGAGACCGCGCCCTCGTTGGAGAAGACCCGGGACACGGTGCCCATGCCCACGCCGGCGGCCTCGGCGACCTCGCGCATTGTCGCGTTCACGGGTTTGCGCCGCGGGTTCGAGTCGGTCATGGGCTCCTCCTCCCGGTCTCCGTGTGGAGGCCATCCGTCGAGGATGGCCGATCTGTCGTGGGGATGTCTCCGATGGGCGCCCCGTCACCGGGCGGACGACGGTTCCGCGGAATACAATTGGAAACGGTTCCAGGTTCTGGACCATAGACGTGCGCTGCATCCGTGTCAATTCTGCGCCGCCCCTGGCCGAAAACGGAGCGTTCTACTGCGGACAGACTTGACATCACGCTGGAGCAGTGCGCAGAGTTGGAACCGTTACCACTTTCGGACGCTCGATCCGCAAGCAGCGACGGCCACGACGACGCGGCCAGGGAGAACGCCATGAACGCAACAACCGGAGCAACGATGCAGGCCAGCGTGCTGCACGGGGTGGGCGACGTCCGTCTCGAGCAGGTCCAGGTGCCGACCCTCGAAGCCGACCAGGTGCTCGTGCGCATCGAGGCCGTCGGCGTCTGCGGATCGGACGTGCACTACTTCCACGAGGGACGCATCGGCTCCTTCGTGGTGGAGCAGCCGCTCGTCCTCGGGCACGAGTCCGCGGGGACGGTCGTCGCCGTCGGCGCGGACGTCCCTGACGACCGGATCGGTGAGCGGGTCTCGATCGAACCGCAGCGTGCCTGCCGACACTGCGACCAGTGCAAGCACGGGCGCTACAACCTGTGCACGTCCATGGAGTTCTACGCGACCCCGCCGGTCGACGGCGCCTTCGCGGAGTACGCCGCCATCCAGGCCGACTACGCCCACCCGATCCCGGACTCGATGTCGATCGAGGCGGCTGCGCTGTGCGAACCGCTGAGTGTCGGCATCTGGGCGAACCAGAAGGCCGGCACCGCCCCGGGCTCCACCGTGCTCATCGCCGGCGCCGGTCCCATCGGCATCGTCGCCGCGCAGGTCGCCCGTGCCTTCGGCGCCACCCGCATCATCGTCAGCGACCCGGTGGCCGAGCGCCGAGCGGTCGCCCTGCGGTTCGGAGCGACGGACGTCGTCGACCCGATGGCCACCGACATCGCTGAAGCCGGCTACGAGGTCGACGCCTTCATCGACGCCTCCGGCGCCGAACCCGCCGTCCGCGCCGGCATCCACGCGGTCGCACCCGCGGGGACCGTCGTCCTCGTCGGCATGGGGGCGGACGACCTGCGTCTGCCCGTGTCCCGCATCCAGAACCGCGAGCTCGTCGTGACCGGGGTCTTCCGCTACGCGAACACCTGGCCCACCGCGATCCGGCTCATCGAGTCGGGGCGGGTCGACGTCGACGCGCTCGTCACGGGTCGGTTCGGCCTCGACGAGGTCGAAGCCGCGCTCGCCGCAGCGACGCAGCCGGCGACCCTGAAGGCCGTCGTCCTCCCGGGGCAGCGCACTGCGTGAGCCCGACCCGCGTGGCCGAGCCATGCGGCGTCCCCTGACGTGACCAGGCTCCGAGCCGTCACCGACCCTGCACCACCAACCCGAGCCTCCAGAAGGAGCACACCATGAAGATCCCCGCATCGTCGCGGAAGATCGCCCGCGGTCGCGTGAAGACGCGTGCTGCCGCCGCGGTGGTCGCCGTCGGCGTGACCATCGCCCTCGCCGCCTGCAGCGCCGGTGGCGGCGCCGCGTCGAACGGCGCGATCAGCGCCTGGTCGACCACGGCGGACAAGCCGAACATCCAGCCGTCGATCGCGGAGTGGAACAAGTCCCACCCCGAGCAGGAGATCACGGCCGACTACTTCGGGACGAACGACTTCAAGGACAAGATCCGGACTGCGGTGAACTCACCCCAGGCCCCGACGCTCGTCTACAACTGGGGCGGCGGCACGCTGAAGTCGTACGTCAAGGCCGGGCTGGTCAAGGACATCAGCAAGGACCTCGCCGGTGAGAAGGACTTCACCGACAAGATCGTCCCCTCGATCGCGGACACCGGGAAGATCGACGGCAAGACCTACGCGATCCCGGCCTCGTCCACGGCGCCGGTCGTGCTGTACATGAACAAGGACGTGCTCGCGAAGGCCGGCATCAGCGAAGCGCCGGCGACCTGGGACGACCTGCTCACCGACGTGAAGAAGCTCAAGGCAGCCGGGCAGGCACCGATCTCCCTCGGTGGACAGAGCAAGTGGCCGTACCTGATGTGGATCGAGTACCTCGTCGACCGGATCGGTGGACCGCAGCCGTTCCAGGCCATCCTCGACGGCAAGCCGGACGCCTGGTCCGACCCCGCGGTCATCAAGGCCACGACGATGATCCAGCAGCTCATCAAGGCCGGCGGGTACGCCAACGGCTACGCCTCGGTGTCCGCCGACACGAACGCGGACCTGGCGCTCATGGTGACGGGTCGTGCGGGCTTCCTCCTGCAGGGCACGTGGGCGTACTCGGGCATCAGCGGCATCGACAAGGACTTCGTCAAGGACGGCAAGCTCGAGATCGCTCCGTTCCCCGCCGTCGAGGGCGGCAAGGGCGACCCGAAGTCCATCGCCGGCAACCCGTCCGTCTACTGGTCGGTGTCCTCGAAGGCGTCGCCGAAGCAGACCAAGGCCGCGCTGGACTACGTCACGTCGAACGTCTGGAACGACTCCTACGTGAAGACGATGATCGACCAGGGGCAGATCCCGCCGGTGCAGGGCGTCGCGCCCAAGCTCAAGGGCGACTTCTCCAAGCAGGTCGAACAGATGATCACGGACGCGCCGTCGTTCCAGCAGTCGTGGGACCTCGCGCTGAGCCCCGCCGCGTCCACCGAGTTCTGGACGCAGCTCGACCTGCTCTTCAACGGCTCCTCGACACCGAAGCAGTTCTCGGACGCCATGAACAAGACCATCGGCAAGTGATCGCATGAAGACACGGAACGGTGGGGTCGTCATGGACGCCTCCGCACCCAGCAGCTGGTTCGTCGTCCCCGCACTCGTGTTGTTCCTCGCCTTCGCGATCATCCCCCTGGTGATCGCGCTCGGCCTGAGCTTCACGTCGTGGAACGGCCTCACCGATCCGGTGTTCAACGGGGTCAGCAACTGGGTGCGTGAGCTCGGCGACCCCCTCACGTACCACGCCCTCTGGCTCACGCTGCAGGTCATCGTCGTGTCCTGGGTGATCCAGACGCCGATGAGCATCCTGGTCGGCGTGTTCGTCTCCGGGAAGCAGCGCTACCGCGCACTCCTCGCCGCGCTCTACTTCCTGCCGCTGATCCTGTCGTCGGCAGCGATCGCGATCGCCTACAAGGCGCTGCTCGACCCGAACTACGGCGTCGGTCACGCGTTCGACATCCCGGCACTCGCCCGGGACTGGCTCGGCAACCCGGCGACGGCGCTCTACGTGGTGATCTTCGTCATCGCCTGGCAGTTCATCCCGTTCCACTCGCTGCTCTACCAGGCCGGCGCCCGCCAGATCCCGGCGTCGCTCTACGAGGCCTCGGAGATCGACGGTGCCGGACGCGTGCGCCAGTTCTTCAGCATCACGCTGCCGCAGCTGAAGAACACCGTGATCACGTCGTCGACGCTGATGATCGTCGGCTCGCTGACGTACTTCGACATCGTCTACGTGCTGACCCAGGGCGGCCCCGGGTACGCGACGCGGATCCTCCCGCTCGACATGTACCTGACCGGGTTCTCGGCCAGCGACCTCGGTGGTGCGAGTGTCCTCGCGGTGGTCCTCGTCGTCATCGGCCTGGTGATCGCCCTCGCGTTGACCCGCTTCAGCGGCTTCAACCGCATGTCCAGTGAGCAGGAAGGCGCCTGATGTCAACGGCAACCCTCGACGAGCGGTCGACCGACCCGAACGGCCCTCGGCCGGACACCGAACGACGGCGACCGCGCCGGCGTCGCCAGGGGCAGCGGCCCAACGTCGTCGGCGGTGTCGCCGCGTGGATCTGGCTCGCCGTGGTCCTGCTGCCGATCTACTACGTGCTCGTCACGAGCCTGACGGCGCAGGGCTCGTACTACACGCGGAACCCGCTCGCGCCGCCGACCGACGCCACGTTCGACAGCTACCTGCTGGTGCTGCAGAGCGGCTTCGGCACGTACTTCCTCAACAGCGTCGTGGTCACGCTGTCCACGGTCGTCGTCACGACCATGGTGTGCCTGCTGGCGGCGTACGCGATCGTCCGCTCGCGCCGGTGGGTGGTCCGGAGCACGTACTCGCTCTTCCTGCTCGGACTGGCGATCCCGCTGCAGGCCACGATCATCCCGCTGTTCTTCATCCTCGGTCGGGTCGGGCTGTACGACACGCTCCCGGCGATCATCCTGCCGTCCATCGCCTTCGCGATCCCGATCACCGTGCTGATCCTGGTCAACTTCATCCGGGACATCCCGGGCGAGCTGTTCGAGGCGATGCGTGTGGACGGTGCCGGCCAGTGGCAGGTCTTCTGGCGCCTCGTCCTGCCGCTGTCGCGGTCCTCGATCGCGACCGTGGCGATCTACGACGCGCTCCAGGTGTGGAACGGGTTCCTCCTGCCGCTGGTGCTCACCCAGAGCGACGACCGCCGGGTGCTCCCGCTCGCACTGTGGAACTTCCAGGGACAGTTCAGCGTCAACGTGCCGGCGACGCTCGCCGCCGTCGTCCTGTCGGCACTGCCGCTCCTGGTGCTCTACCTGCTCGCCCGCCGTCAGCTCGTCGCCGGCCTCACCGCCGGGGCCGGCAAGTGACCCCACCGAGAACGGACGGGTCGACGCGCGTCTGACCGTCAGCTGGCGTCGAGGCCCTCGACCAACCGGATCGTGACCGTGATCAGGTCCGGTTCGCGGGCCTCGGCGCCGTCGGCGTGCCGCTGGGCCAAGGCGTCGCGGATGCGCTCGCCGACCGCGCGGACGGTGTCCGGCGCCGGGCGGGTGTCGTTCGCCGCGATGCCGGCGGTGACGGTCATCGAGCCGTGGTCGCGGTCGATGTCCACCAGCACGTCCGGCTGCCGGAGCGCGAGCTTCACGGCGACCGCATCGGCGGCGGCCTCGAGGATCGGCTGCGCCGGGTAGACCTCGTCGACGCCGGGGGTCGAGCGGATCAGCGCGGTGAGGCGTCGGGAGAGTTCCTGGTCGTCGTGCACCCTCGGCTCCTCGGTCACGGGACGTGGACGTCGTCGAACACGACGTCGATACGGTCGATGACGATCTCGGTGTGCCGACCGAGCACCTCGGCGATGCGGGCCCGCAGTCGGTCAGCCGTGACGTCGGCGGCCAGGCCGTACGCGATGCTCGCCGTCACCTCGACCCGGATCGGCGTGCCGGGCTCGGTGACGTCGCCGTGGAGGGTGCAGCGACCCATCACGACACCGCCCATGGTGTCGCCGGCGCGACGGACGAGCCCGCGGACCGAGGCCTCGGTCATGGTCAGGCGGAGCCGGGGGTCCGGGTGCTCCACGGGGACGTCCCGACCGGAGCGGACCTCGTTGCGGATGGTGTCGAGCAGGCCGCTGATCCAGGCGGAGTCCCGGTCGGGGTCGTCCTCCGCGCGGTGCTGCATCGCGTCCCACGAGAGCTCACGGAGGCGCTGCATGCCGGAGAGCGCCAGGCGGCAGGCGGGGGAGCCCTCGATGCTCGGGTCGCGGGGGGTCCGGTCGCGGTCGAGGTAGGCGCCGAGCTCCTCCATCGTGTGGCCGTCGACGAGGTCGTCCTCGGGCATGGCAGCGTCGTCGTTCGTCATCGCCACGCCTCCATCTCCTGGAGCAAGAACCGTCGTGCGCGGGCGAGGAGCCCGCGGACCGTCGAGACCGGCAGCTCGAGTGCCTCGGCGATCTCCTGGTAGCTGTAGCCGGATGCCTCTCGCAGCAACCAGCACCGGCGCTGGTCATCGGGGAGCGTGTCCAGCGCCTGCCACACGGCATCGAGCTGCAGCCGCGCCTCGACGATACGCTCCGGCGAGTGGACGGCGTGGGCGGGCGGGTCGACCGTGTCGACGTCGTCGTGGTGTCGCCGTGACCGGATGCGGTCGAGGGCCTTCCGCGTGACGATCTGCATCATCCACGGGCGGAAGCGCGCGGGGGTCTCGAGGTCGCTCAGCTGCCGCCACCCGATCAGGAACGACTCCTGCACGACGTCGTCGGACTCGTCGTTCGAGCGGAGCATCTTCGCGGCGAAGACCCGCAGCAGGGGACCGTGGCGGCGGGCGAGGACCTCGAACGCGCGGACGTCGCCGTCGGCAGCCCGGACGACGAGGGTGGCGTCCTCGGCGTCGACGAGCGAGACGTCGTCGTTCATCGGCACCTCCGGTCGCGGGTCTCGTTCCCGGCTGCTCGGGCGATGTTCCTCGACATGAGCATGCACCTCAGCGCTGGTGACTGGTCGTCGGGAAGGGTCGTGGCATGCGATCCGTGACGAAACCCGTGGTCCGTACGTCTGTATGGAGGGGGACGACCGAAGGGCACCATGCAGGACCGAGCACCATCAGCCGAGACGCGCGCGTCAGCGACCCGGGCGTGTCCGTCGACGTTCGACCGCTGGCACTGCGACCTGCCGACGGGGCACGACGGCCAGCACCACTCGGCGCGCGGGACCGAGCGCACCGAGTGGAACGACCGGGCGTCCGGGCGGCGGCTCCGCGACCTCTGACGCGCGACGCAGCACCGCGCAGCGCAGCGCCGAGCAACGCGCGTCACGGGGACAGCACCGGGCGGTGGCGGGACGACCACCACCGCCCGGAGTCGGGGGCCTCGGGATGAGCGGGGTCAGCTGGTCATCGAGGGAATGATGGAGACCTTGACGGAGGCGCCGGCGGAGTCGCCGACGAGGTCGAGGGCTTCTTGGAAGGCTTCGAGGGGGAACTGGTG
>NZ_JADKRX010000003.1:293277-628495 GCF_015350975.1 Curtobacterium sp. VKM Ac-1395 | reverse complement strand
GCAGGTTCCCGACGTCGGGAACCTGCGCCGAGCCTCCAGTCCGGTGCTGGGGCTGACTACGTGAGGATCGCGTCGTGCGGGAGCAGGGCGTGCACGCCCCAGGTGCGGTTCGCGACCTGGGTGACGCGCATGCTGACGGCGACGCTGGCCATGGCGAGTGCCTCGGCGCGGGTGATGTCGTGCGTGCCGGCGATCCAGTCGACCATCCGGTCGAGCGCGGTCGCCGTGGCGGCGTTCAGGTCGGCGTCGAAGCCGAACGTGATGCGGCCGGCCGGGGTGTCGGCGTGGATGCCCTCGACCGGTGCGGTGTCCAGGAGCGACAGTGTCATCGTCGTCGTCATGCCGCACTCGACCGCGGTGCCCGAGACCTCGCCGTCGCCCTGGGCCGCGTGGCCGTCGCCGACGAAGAGCAGCGCCTCGGGGACCGTGACGGGCAGGTACAGCGTCGCGCCGGCCACGAGCTCGCGGCAGTCGATGTTGCCGCCGCCGACCGGGCGCGGCGGGATGGTGGAGTGCTCGCCGGTGGGCTCCGGTGGCAGGCCGACGACCCCGAGGAACGGCGCGGTGCGGACCCCCAGCCCGAGTTGGTTGTGTGCGGTGCCCGCTGCGACGTCGACGTCCCAGAGGAGCGGGCCACGCGTGGACGGGTCCGCCAGTCCGAGTGCCCGGTTCAACTCGGTGTCGACGCCACCCGAGCCGGTGTAGCCCCAGTCATCGGGCACGAGGTCGTCGAAGTGGACCGCGAGGACCTGGCCGGGCCGGGCGCCCTCCACCGCGATCGGGCCGACCAGGCAGTGGCCCCGGCGCGGGTCGATCAGCGTCGGGACGTCGACGCCCGGTTCCTGCTGGCGTTCGGTGTAGCCGGCCGCGCTCAGCGTGTGGACCGTGACGGTGTCCCCGGCGGTGGTCGTCAGCACGGGGGAGCGCTCGGCGGTGAAGACGTCGACGGCGGTGGTGGGGGAGGCCTCGAGGCGGTGATGGGTCACGGGGCGATCATCCCAGGCGGGGGTGTGCTCGCTGCGAGACGGGGGTGTGTACGCGGGACGCCGGCGTCTTCGTGAGACACCGGCGTCGCACGGGTCAGTGGAACTGGGGGATCGTCATCCAGATGCCGTAGAGGACCGCGGCGACGCACACCGCGAAGCAGAGCCCGGCGCCGGCGAGGGCGATCGGCGGCGTCGTCCCGCTCCGAGGCGTCTCGTCGCGGTACTGCGTCCGCTCGCCGCCCGCATCGGCCGGTTGACCGACCCCGAGCAGTCGGAGGCCGAGTGTGTACACCAGGACGACCCCCACGGCCGACACGAACCCGACGCCTGCGACGGTGGCGATGGCGGAGAAGTCGATGGTCATCAGCGTGCCTCTCAGCTCTCGGCAGCCACGGGCTCGCGCTCCGTGGTGCCCTCGTTGACGTCGCTCGCCGAGATCGGCTTGCGACGGGCCAGGGTGTAGAAGGTCAGTCCGCCGGCGAGGGCCAGGACCGCGACGATCACGAGCCCGACCGTCGACGTCGAGGCCAGCCAGGTGGCCAGGCCACCGACCACCGCAGCCGACGGGAGCGTGATCACCCAGGCGATGACGATGCGCCCGACGACGCCCCAGTGCACGTCCGCGAGCTTCTTGCCGAGGCCGGAGCCGATGACGGAGCCGCTCGTGACGTGGGTGGTGGAGAGTGCGAAGCCGAGGTGCGAGGACACCAGGATCGTGGCGGCCGAGCTGGTCTCCGCCGCGAATCCCTGGGGGCTCTGCACGTCGGAGATCTTCTTGCCGACGGTCTGCATGATGCGCCAGCCGCCCATGTACGTGCCGAGCGCGATCGCCAGGCCGCAGGCCAGGATCACCCAGATCTCGGGGCCGGTGCCCGCCTGCTGGTAGTTCGCGGCGATGAGGGTCAGCGTGATGACGCCCATGGTCTTCTGCGCGTCGTTCGTGCCGTGCGCGAGCGACACCAGCGAGGCCGAGATCGTCTGCCCGTGCCGGAAGCCGGTCGCGGCGCCGTGGGTCGTCGCGTTCTTCGTGATCGTGTACGCCAGGTAGGTGGCGGCCAGCGCGATCAGCCCGGCGATGACCGGGGAGAGCAGCGCGGGCAGCACGACCTTCGAGACGACGGTGGCCCAGTCGACCGAGTTCAGGCCGGCACCGATGATCGAGGCGCCGATGAGCCCGCCGAACAGCGCGTGCGTGGAGGACGACGGCAGGCCGAAGTACCACGTGCCGAGGTTCCAGAGCACAGCGCCGACCAACCCGGCGAAGATCATCGTGGGGGAGATGTGGATGCCGTCCTGGCCCTCGCGGATGATGCCCTGCGAGACGGTCTTCGCCACCTCGGTGGACAGGAACGCGCCCACCAGGTTGAGGACGGCGGAGATGATGACAGCGGTGCGGGGCTTGAGGGCTCCCGTGGCGACCGAGGTGGCCATGGCGTTCGCGGTGTCGTGGAAGCCGTTCGTGAAGTCGAACACGAGAGCCACCACGATCACCAGTACGACGGTGACGAGGACGTCCATGGGCGAGACGCTAGGCCCGGTGCGCCGCGGCCGGGTGAACGGGCGGTGAACAGGTTCGAGCATCTGCGAAGATGCTCACGTGCCCAGGTTCTCAGCTGCTCGCGGCGACTCCTCGTTCGTCGACGCGCACGGCGTCGAGATCGTCTACTCCACCTGGCGTGCCGGCCGACCGAAGGGCATCGTCCAGCTCGCCCACGGCGTCGGCGAGCACTCCCTGCGGTACGAGCCGCTCGCGCAGGACCTCGTCCGATCGGGCTACACCGTCGTCGCGAACGACCACCGCGGACACGGCCGCACCGGCATCCTCCAGTGGGAGGACGACCGCTCGAAGCTCGGACGACTAGGACCGGGCGGGCTCCGCGCCGCGATCGCCGCGGTCGAGCAGATGAGCTCCGTCGCGCGCGCTGACAGCCCCGGCCTGCCGCTCGTGCTCCTCGGACACTCCTGGGGGTCGCTCATGGCGCAGCGGATCGTGAACACGTCGAGCGAGTCGTACGAGGGCGTCGTCCTCTCGGGCTCCGCGTACCGGATGCCGGGCTCGATGAACGGCGGCGACCTCAACAAGCGGCATGCGGCACTCGGGCCGACCCGGTTCGAGTGGCTGACCCGCGACCGGGCGGTCATCGACGCGATGGGGGTCGACCCGCTCGCGGTCGAGGCCGACGTCATCGGGCTGTTCGGCCTCGCGGACACCCTCCGCCTGCTCGGCGTCCCGCGGCGCGGCATCCCGCACGACCTGCCGATGCTCCTGCAGGTCGGGTCCGACGACCCGCTCGGCGGCCCGGGGTCGGTGCAGCGCCTGGCGCAGGCGTACCGACGGCGCGGACGGCTGTCGGACGTGACCGTCCAGGTGTACGAGGGCGCGCGGCACGAGGTCTACAACGAGACGAACCGGGACGAGGTCATCGGACACCTGGTCGAGTGGCTCGACCGGGTGGTGGATTGACGACGCCCGTCCGGCCTGTGGCGGCGACCGCAGGATTAGGCTGACGACGTGCATGGTGAGTACAAGGTCCCAGGTGGCAAGCTCGTCGTCGTCGACCTGGAGGTCGTCGACGACACCATCCAGGAGTTCCGCCTGGCGGGGGACTTCTTCCTCGAACCGGACGATGCGCTCCCGCTGATCGACGCGGCCGTGAACGGCCTGCCCGCGACGACCGACTCGGCCGGTGTCGCTGCCGCCGTCCGCGCGGCGCTGCCCGAGGACGCCGTGCTGCTCGGCTTCACCCCCGAGTCCGTCGGGGTCGCCGTCCGCCGCGCCCTGTCGCGCGCCTCGACCTGGAACGACTACGACTGGCAGGTCGTCCACGAGGGCCCGATCAGCCCGAACGAGCACCTGGCGCTCGATCAGGTCCTGACGGAAGAGGTGGGGGCCGGCCGCCGCGGTCCCACCCTGCGCATCTGGGAGTGGGACCAGCCCGCGGTCGTCATCGGCAGCTTCCAGTCCTTGAAGAACGAGGTCGACCCCGCCGGCGCCGAGAAGTACGGCGTGCAGGTCGTCCGGCGGATCTCCGGCGGCGGCGCGATGTTCATGGACGCCGGCGCGATCATCTCGTACTCGCTCTACGTGCCGACCGCCCTCGTGCAGGGCATGACGTTCGCCGACTCGTACGCGTTCCTGGACGAGTGGGTGATCGAGGCGCTGAAGGCCCTCGGCATCGACGCGTTCTACCAGCCGCTCAACGACATCACCTCCGCCAAGGGCAAGATCGGCGGGGCAGCACAGAAGCGCCTCGGGACCGGCGCCCTGCTGCACCACGCCACCATGAGCTACGACATGGACGGCGAGAAGATGGTCGAGGTCCTGCGCATCGGTCGCGAGAAGATGAGCGACAAGGGGACCACCTCCGCCGCCAAGCGCGTCGACCCGCTGCGGTCACAGACGGGCCTCTCACGGGCGGAGATCATCGACTCGCTCATCGCCACGTTCACGAAGCGGTACAGCGCTACGCCCGGCGCGGTCACCGAGGAGGAGCGGGCCAAGGCGCGGGAGCTCGTGGAGACGAAGTTCGCGACGGCGGAGTGGCTCGAGCGCGTTCCCTGAGCCACGGGCACGACGTCAGCCCGATCGGAGGATGGCGGATCGCGAACATCCTCCGCGCGGCTGATCCGGAGCGGCATTCGGTCACGTAGCGTCACTGCCGTGAACTGGATGATCCTCCTGGGGGCGATGGCCGCAGCGGTCCTCGTGACGTGGATCGCCGATCGCCTGGGGTGGATCGACCTGTCGAACAAGGCCACCAACAGCGGGGGATCCGGCGGCATCGCATCGATGATGGACGAGGTCTTCGCGCCGACCCGTCACGAGACGCAGGCCGAGTACGAACGGCAGTCGCGCCTCCCGAAGGAGGCCCCGACGCCTGCCGGAGACGACCACGACCTGCTCAGCGGCATCGTGCTGATCCGCGTGCCCGCGGTGCGCCCGGCCGGACGGCACCTCGGCAGCACCGGGACGCACGACCGCCCGTACTGAGCGAGGGAGCGCGGGCGGGTGAGCTCGCGCGCCGAGGGAGCAGACGACGTCGCGTCGCTGTTGCCGAGGCGACGGTTGCTGCTCCCGCGACGGGACGCGGCGCCCGTCAGCGTGTGGTGAGCTCCTGGTAGTCCGGGTGGCGTTCGATCCACGCCGCGACGTAGCTGCACTGCGGCACGACGCGGAGCGAGGAGCCCGAACGCACGTCGTCCAGCGCGTGCTGCACGAGGATGGACGCATGGCCGCCGCCGCGGTGCGCGGGCTCGACCTCGGTGTGCACGAAGCGGATCTCATCGGCGTCGGCCTCGTACGCGGCGAAGCCGATGACCTCGCCGTCCTCGACGAGGGAGTACTGCTGCTGGTCGGTGTCGTTGCGGACGTCAAGAGCCATGCGCGCGAGGCTACGCGGCGATCCCGGACGCCCGGTGGAGGCGGTCGAGACGGGCGAGGGCGGACGCGGAACGACGAAGCCGCTGTCGTCTGACAGCGGCTTCGTCGTTCTGGGTCGTGCTCCGGTGCGGCTACTCGGCCGAGTGACGGCCGTGGTGGTCGCTTTCGTCCGGACGGGAGGCCGTGCCCGGCTGGGCAGCATCGGTCCCGCTGACCGGGCGGTCGGCGTCCGACCCGGCGGCGTGCGCCGCGTGCTGGGTCCGGATGGCGCCCGTCGTGGTGGCGGGCTCGTCGACCGGCGCGGCGGCCGAGTGGGCGCCGTGCGTGGGCGCATCGGGCAGGGGTGCCCGGGCGTCGCTCGGTCGGGGCAGCACCGAGACGCCGCCGCCGTCGACGGAGCGGGCGGACCGCGGCTGCGCGGGGACGTCCGGCGAGGTCGGGACCACGTGCATCGACCCGGTGTCCGGCGACACGAGTGCCCCCGAGCCTGCGGCGGCCTGCTGGGCGTCGACCGTCAGGCGGTCGTCGTCGCCGTCACCGTTCCGGCCACCACCGGAAGCCGCGGCACGGGCGGTGTCCGCCTGTTCCTGCAGCGCCGAGGTCTTGCGCAGCGGCGGCACGCGGAAGAACCACGTCAGGACGAACGCGATGAGGACCACGCCGAGCCCGACGAGGTACACCGTCACCGTCGAGTTGCTGAAGCCGACCAGGAACGGACGGGTCAGGCGCTTGTCGGCACCGTTGAGGAACGAGGTGTCGCTCGTCGCGGAGCTCGAGGACGAGTTCGCGGCGGAGTCGCCGTTCTTCAGCTGCTTGATGAGGGTCGGGGTGACCTCGTCGACGACGTTCCCCCGCTGGGCGGCGTTCGCGTAGTCGATCTGCAGGGTGCCACCGTCGCCGACCTCGGCGTTCGCGCGGCTGGCTGCGGTCTGCAGTGCCTGGCGCTCGGCAGCAGGCGTCGCAGCGGCGACCTGCTCCGAGATGACGGACTGCGCTGCCGCAGCCGGGACGGTGCCCGCGGCGACCTGCTGCTGCACGGCGGCGGTGACCTGCTTCGTCACGGCGTCGTCGGCGGCCTGCTTGGCCTGGACGGCGCCCTTGTCGAGGCCGTCCTGCACGTTCTGCTTGACCGGGTCGACGATCTTGGTCCAGATGTTGTCCATCACGCCCTTGTTCTCACGGGCGTTCGCGACGGACGGGGTCAGGGCGGCGTTCAGCGCACTCGACAGGTCGGCCTTGTTCTGCATGGCCGTGGTGATGTTCGTCGGCATGAGCGTGAACAGCACCGAGAGCAGCACGGCCGTGCCCATCGTGCCGCCGATCTGGCGGAAGAACGTCGCGGAACTGGTCGCGACGCCGATGTCCCGCGGGCTGACCGACCCCTGCGCGGCGAGGGTCAGCGTCTGCATGAGCTGGCCGAGGCCGAGCCCGATGAGGAACATGCCCGTCATCAGGAACACGAGGGAGCTGTCCGCGGTGAGGAAGGTCAGCACGGTGAAGCCGACGGCCGTGAACGCGGTGCCGGTGACCGGGAAGATGCGGTACTTGCCCGTGCGGGAGACGATCTGGCCGGACGCGATCGAGGAGATCATCAGACCGATGACCATCGGGAGCATCGCGAAGCCGGACTCGGTCGGGGTCACGCCCTTCACGATCTGCAGGTACAGCGGGATGGTCAGCATCGCGCCGAACATGCCGAACCCGACGAGCACGGACAGGATCGCGGCCATCGAGAAGACGTGCGACCCGAAGAGCTTCAGCGGCAGGATCGCGTCGTCGCCCATCGCGCGCTCGACGATGATGAACCCGATCAGCCCCAGCGCACCGATCGCGTAGCAGGCGATGGCGCCGGGGGAGGCCCAGCCCCACTCGCGGCCCTGCTCGGCGATGAGGAGCAGCGGCACGAGGGTGGTGATGACGAGCGTGGCGCCCCACCAGTCGATGCGCGGCTTGCCACGGTCACCGAACTTCGGCAGGTGCAGGAACGTCAGGACCATGAACAGGGCGATGACGCCGACCGGCACGTTGATCAGGAAGACCCAGCGCCAGCCGGACACGAAGAGGATCTGGTTGGCGCCTGCGAACAGGCCGCCGACCAACGGGCCGATGACGCTGGAGATGCCGAACACGGCGAGGAAGTAGCCCTGGTACTTCGCACGCTCGCGGGGAGCGAGCATGTCGCCCATGATCGCGAGCGGGAGCGACATCAGGCCACCGGCTCCGAGGCCCTGCAGCGCGCGGAACCCGGCGAGCATGAGCATCGAGCTCGAGAACGACGCCAGGAAGGAGCCGAGGATGAAGATGCCGATCGCAGTGAGGAACAGCGGGCGTCGTCCGAAGATGTCGGAGAGCTTGCCGTAGATCGGGGTCGTGATCGTGGACGCGATCAGGTAGGCCGTCGTCACCCAGGCCTGCTGGTCGAGCCCGTGCAGGTCGTCGCCGATGGTGCGGATCGCCGTGCCGACGATCGTCTGGTCGAGCGCACCGAGGAACATGCCGGCCATGAGGCCGTAGATCACGAGCAGGATCTGTCGGTGGTTCATCACGACGTTGGACGCCGTGGTGGTTCCCGCGGGGGCGGTCGCCGTCTGGGTCATGTGCAGGGTCTCCCGGTACCGAGGCGCTGTGGTCAGAAAATTGCGCTGTCTGCAAAGTTACATCTGCCGCAACCAGTCAGTCGTCCAGGAGTGGCTTCCTGAGTGGATCGGCAGGGATCCACACGGGAGCGGCACAGCGATGTCCGTCGTCGCACGGCCCCCGATCGCCCGAGGCTACGCCCGCGGTGTCGCTACGGTGGTCGGGTGACGACGACGCACCTCGACGACGAGATCCTGTCCACGCTCCGCGCCGCCGCCGACCGCGTCCGCGCGTCGGTCGGCACCGACGTCGGGGACCGCGTGGAGCGGGCGCTCGCACGGACGCTGCGGGAGACCATCTCCCTCGACGACGACGGGGCCTTCGTGATCACCGGGGACATCCCCGCGATGTGGCTGCGTGACTCCACGACGCAGATGACGCCGTACCTGCGACTGGTCGGGGAGAGCCCGGCGCTCGCCGACCTGCTGTGGTCCGTCGTGCGGCGGCAGTTCCGGCTGGTCGACCACGACCCGTACGCCAACTCCTTCAACCGGGAGCCGAACGGGATGCACTGGGACGAGGACGACCTGAACGCCGACCCGCTCGTGTGGGAGCAGAAGTACGAGGTCGACAGCCTGGCCTACCCGGTGACCTTCGCGCACGCGCTGTGGCGCAGCACCGGCACGACCGACGTCCTCGACGAGCGCGCCCACCGGGTGTTCCGCACGATCGTGGCGCAGTGGCGGGCGGAGCAGGACCACGACGCATCCGCCTACCGGTTCGTCCGTGCGGGAGCGATCCCCACCGAGACCCTGGCCCGCGACGGCCGAGGCACCCCGGTCGGTCCGACCGGCATGACGTGGTGCGGCTTCCGACCGTCGGACGACGCCTGCACGTACGGCTACAACGTCCCGGCGAACCTGTTCGCTGCCCAGGCGCTCCTGGCCGTCGCCGAGCTGGCTCGGGCGGCCTGGTCCGACGGGGCACTCGCCGACGCGGCCGACGTGCTCCGGACGGAGATCACGGCAGGGGTCGCGCGCCACGGTGTCGTCCCGGGGCCGGACGGCAGGGACGTCTACGCGTACGAGGTCGACGGGCTCGGCGGGGTGCTGCTGATGGACGACGCGAACACGCCGTCGCTGCTGTCGTTGCCCCTGTCGGCGCCCTCGGTCATCGACGACACCGTGTGGGCGGCGACCAGGTCGTTCGTGCTCTCGGCGGCGAACCCGTTCTGGTTCTCGGGGTCCGTGGCCGCGGGCATCGGCAGCCCACACACGCTGCCGCATCGGGTGTGGCCGATCGCGCTCGCGGTGGAGGGGCTGGTGTCGGGGTCGGCATCGCGGCGCCGCGAGCTCCTCGACGTGCTCGTCGCGACGGACGCGGGCACCGGGGACATGCACGAGTCGTTCGACGTCGACGACCCGACACAGTTCTCGCGGCCGTGGTTCTCGTGGGCGGACGCGATGTTCTGCGAACTGGCGATGGTGGCGGCGGAGGACTGACCCTCCGCCGCCGACCGGGGACCGCTAGGCGCCGAGGGCGGCGTCCACGATCTCCTTGGCCTCGCGCTGGACCTGCTCGAGGTGCTCCTGCGACACGAAGCTCTCGGCGTAGATCTTGTAGACGTCCTCGGTGCCGGACGGGCGGGCGGCGAACCACGCCTTGTCCGTGACGACCTTGACGCCGCCGACGGCCGCGTCGTTGCCGGGGGCCTTCGACAGCTTCGCGGTGATCGGGTCGCCGGCCAGGGTCTCGGCGGTGATGGCGTCGCCGTCGAGCTTCGACAGGCGGGCCTTCTGCTCCTTCGAGGCCGCGGCGTCCACACGCTGGTAGACCGGGGCGCCGAAGCGCTCGGTGAGCTCGGTGTAGAGCTGCGACGGGGTCTTGCCGGTGACCGCGACGATCTCCGACGCCAGGAGCGCCAGGATGATGCCGTCCTTGTCGGTGGTCCACGCGGTGCCGTCGGTGCGGAGGAACGAGGCGCCGGCCGACTCCTCGCCGCCGAAGGCCACGGAGCCGTCGATCAGACCGGGCACGAACCACTTGAAGCCGACCGGGACCTCCCACAGACGGCGGCCCAGGGACTCGGCGACGCGGTCGATGATGCTCGAGGACACGAGGGTCTTGCCGATGGCGGCGTCGTCGCGCCACAGGGGACGGTGCGCGTAGAGGTACTCGATCGCCACGGCGAGGTAGTGGTTCGGGTTCATCAGGCCGCCGTCGGGCGTGACGATGCCGTGGCGGTCGGAGTCGGCGTCGTTGCCGGTGAGCACGTCGAACTCGTCCTTGTGCGCGAGCACGGAGGCCATCGCGGAGGGGCTCGACGGGTCCATCCGGATCTTGCCGTCCCAGTCGAGCGTCATGAAGGACCAGGTCGGGTCGACGTCCGGGTTCACGACGGTCAGGTCGAGGCCGTAGTGGTCGCGGATCGCGTTCCAGTACGGCAGCGAGGCCCCACCGAGCGGGTCGGCGCCGATCTTCACACCGGCGCGCTTGATGGCGTCGATGTCGATGATGTTCTCGAGGTCGGCGACGTAGGTGTGCAGGAAGTCGTAGCGGTCGGGCGTCGCGTGCTCGCTCCGCTGCACGTCGGCGTTGCCGCCCTCGATGATCGCGTTCGCGCGGTTCGCGATCCACGAGGTGGCATCGCTGTCCGCGGGGCCGCCGTGCGGGGGGTTGTACTTGAAGCCGCCGTCGCGGGGCGGGTTGTGGCTCGGCGTGATGACGATGCCGTCCGCCGTGTCGGTGTTGCCCGCGCGGTTGTAGCGGATGATCGCGTGGCTCAGCGCGGGGGTGGGCACGTAGCCGTTGTCGCTGTCGGCGAGCACGTGCACGTCGTTCGCGGCGAGGACCTCGAGCGCCGTGCGCTCGGCGGGCCCGGAGAGGGCGTGGGTGTCACGGCCGATGAAGAGCGGGCCGTCGGTGCCCTGGGAGCGCCGGTACTCCACGATCGCCTGCGTGATGGCGGCGATGTGGGTGTCGTTGAACGCGGTGTCGAGCGAGGAGCCACGATGCCCGGACGTGCCGAACACCACCTTCTGCTCGGGCACGGACACGTCCGGGACACGGTTGTAGTAAGCGGAGACGAGTTCGTCGAGGTCGACGAGGTCGTCTGCGGTCGCGGGGGTGCCGGCGCGGTCGTTCATGCGCCCATCCTGGCATCGTCCGCGTGGACACGCTCAGGGACGGGCCTCAGGCGGTGCGGAACGACCCGGTCGCGGTGCGGAACGAACCGGTGACGGTCCGGTTCGCGGCGGTGGCGGTGCCCGGGCGGACGGACTGCACGTCGACGAAGCGTCCGAGACGCCCGGTGACCGGGACGCCCGTGTAGGTGCCGACGGTGTCGGTCGAGCGCGAGCCCGTGAAGGTGCCGCGCTCGTCGCGCTGCTCGGTGCCGGACACGAAGGCGCCGCCGAACGGGGAGGTGTGCTGCGTCATGGGGACTCCTCGGGGTGGTGCGACGCGCGAGGAGTCACCGGTGCGACGACTCCGACGTCGTCGACTGGAACCACCACCGTAGCGCGTTGTCTTGCACTGTGCAAAACAACGCGCCGCGAGGGTGATCAGGCCACGAGCTCGCAGAAGCTCCGGCCGGCCGCGGTCCAGCTCGACCGGGCGACGAGCCCGACGTCGGCCGCGTGCCGGCGCACGGCGTCGAGGCCGACCTCGGCCCAGGGGAACTCGGCGCTGGCGTGGCCGTCGGTGTCGACGACGCGCGCCAGGTAGGTCCGGTCGGCGGTGCGGTCGGTGTGCGTCTCGACGACCACACGGCCGCCGACGCGGACGATGTCCCGACAGCGTGCGAGCAGGGCGACGGGGTCCCCGCCGATGCCGATGTTGCCGTCGAGGACGAGCGCGGTGTCCCAGCGCCCCTCGTCCGGCACGGTGTCGAAGACCGAGCCCTGGACGGCGCGGCCGCCGGAGCGGGTCGCGATCGCCACGGCCTCGGGGGACACGTCGACGCCGAGCGCCGGGATCCCGAGCGCCATCGCGGCGACGAGCATCCGCCCGGGGCCGCAGCCGATGTCGATCACGGGGCCGTCGACGTCCTCGAGCAGGGAGCGGTCGACCCGGTCCGCCGCGGCGTTCCAGCGGCCGACGTCCATGGTGACGTCGGCGTCCGGGCGGCCGAGGTCGGTGAGTCGCAGGCGGCCGTCGGTGCGGAGCGCGCGGGCGTAGGGCTCGTCGCCGCCGGTGCCGAAG
Source organism: Curtobacterium sp. VKM Ac-1395 (assembly GCF_015350975.1). Lineage (GTDB taxonomy): Bacteria > Actinomycetota > Actinomycetes > Actinomycetales > Microbacteriaceae > Curtobacterium. The sequence continues at coordinate 616,348 of NZ_JADKRX010000003.1, read as the reverse complement.
GTGACCGCGGTCTGGGTGGTGTCGCTCATCGGAGGGCTCCAGTCGTGACGGAGGCGTCCACCGGTTCGGCGTGCAGGGCCGTGGCGAACGCGGACGTGGGGGCGAGGTCGGCGACGCGCTGGGCGTCCGGGACCGTGTCCACGTCGAGCAGGGTGGTGAGGGTGCCGACGTCGAGACCGGCGTCGGTGAGGCGTGCGAGCTGGACGGCACCGGTGTCGTCCTGGGACATCGGCACGCCACGGAGGAGTGCGCCGTCGGGCCGTCCGAGGGACAGGGACCAGAAGCCGCCGTCCTCCGCTGGGCCGAACCAGGCGTCGCGGTCAGGGGCGTCGAGGACCGGGGCGAGGTCGGCGGCGGAGAGCTGCGGGGTGTCCATGCCGACGAGGAGGGTCGGACCGGTCATCGTGTCGAAGAGGAGCCCGAGGCGATCGTCGAGCCCACCGCCGGGCTGGGGGAGCACGTCGAAGCCCGCGGCCGCGTCGGGCACCACGGCGCCGTCGAAGAACAGCACGCGCCGCTCGACGGGCAGGGCGCTGACGGTCCTGAGCGTGTCGTCGAGGCTGGCGGCGGCGACCCGGGCAGCGGCCTCGGGGGAGAGCGCCGGGGTCAGGCGGGTCTTGACCTTGCCGGGCAGGCATTCCTTCGCGATGACGACGACGGTCAGCGGGACCGGTGTCGTGCTGTCGGCGGTCACGAGCGGACCTCCGCTGCCGGCGTGCGGTCGGTGCTGGGGGCCGAGGAGCCGACCGTCTGCCGGAGACGAGCCGGCGTGACGGTGGTGGTCCGGGCCTCCCGGCGGTACTTCCGGAGCAGACGCGTCATGTCCTTCACCGCGTTGACGGTGCCGCGGAGGGTGCCGGTGACCTTGCTGTCGCCGACGCGCTGGGCGTAGCCGATGTCGGACTCGTCGACGAGCCAGCCCGCGGCGTGCGCGGCCAGGACCATCTCGAGCGGGTAGCCGCTGCGGCGGTCCTGCAGGTCGAGGGCGACGAGGTCCTCACGGCGCATGACGCGCATCGGGCCGAGGTCGCGGAGGCGGTAGCCGGTCGCGCGGCGCATGAGCACGGCGAGGACGCGGTTGGCGAAGCGGGCGTGTGGGGCCCAGGCGCCACGGGTGGTCGGGACGCGGCGGCCGAGTGCCAGGTCGACGCGGCCGGAGGCGACGCGGTCGACGAGCGGCGGGAGTTCGGCGGGGTCCATGGAGGCGTCGGCGTCGCAGAAGGCGACGAAGTCGGCGGTGGCGGCAGCGACCCCGGCGGCACAGGCCGAGCCGAAGCCGCGGCGGGACTCGGTGACGACCGTCGCGCCTAGCGCACGAGCGATGTCAGCGGAACCATCGGTCGACCCGTTGTCGACGACGATCGCACGATATCCCTCGGGCAGGCGGCCGATGACCGACGGCAAGGCGTCGGCCTCGTCGAGACAGGGGAGGATGACGTCGACCTTCATGCCCACCATTCGGTGCGAGGAGCTGTTTCGGTTGGTCGACGTTGCCATGCACACCAGGCAACCCGATCGTGGCTGCGAATGCCCGGTCCACCCCACCCCGTCTCCGGGGGACGCGCAAAGCGGCCGGGGTCGTGCGTGCCCCAGGTGGAGGCGCTCCTGAGGGTCGCGCCGAGTGGTCGCGACGCCCCGCTCAGGTTCGTCGAGCGGTCGCGACGCCCCGCTCAGGTTCGTCGAGCGGTCGCGAACCGTCGGTTGGGCGCCCGGCGAACGACGATTCGTGACCGGTCGGCCGTCGGCACACGGGGTGTCGGGACCACTCGGCAGCGCCGGACCGTGACCACTCGGCAGCGCCGGACCGTGACCGGTCAGCACCGACGATCGACGTCGACCGCCCGGTCAGCCCACCGCTGCCCGGAGCGGCGCGTCCGCGAACTCCCGCATCCCGCGCTCGAAGTCGACCTCTGCGCGCCATCCGAGTTCGTCCGCGATGCGCGCCGACGACGCCGTGACGTGCCGCACGTCGCCGAGCCGGTACTCCCCGGTCACGACGGGCTCGAACCCCGCGGTCCCGGCGATCGCCGCGGCCATGTCGCCGATCGTGTGCACCGTGCCCGACCCCACGTTGTACGCCCGGAAGGAGTCGGCAGGCATGGTCTCGGTCGCGCCGATGGAGGCCAGGTTCGCCCCGGCGACGTCGTCCACGTGCACGAAGTCGCGACGCTGGGCGCCGTCCTCGAAGACCCGGGGGGCCTCGCCGCGGGCGATCGCACTGCGGAACAGCGATGCGACCCCCGCGTAGGGCGTGTTCGCCGGCATGCCCGGTCCGTAGACGTTGTGGTAGCGGAGCGCGATCGCCCGGCCGCCGGTCGCCCGCGCCCACGAGGAGGCCAGGTGCTCCTGCGCGACCTTCGTCTGCGCGTAGACGTTCCGCGGGTCGAGCGCGGCGGACTCGTCGATCAGCCCGGGGACGAGCGGCTGCCCATCCGGACCGATCGGGTCGAAGCGCCCGGCGTCGAGGTCCTCGCGGCGGCGGGCTGGCGGTCGCATCGGTGAGCCGGTCGAGGTGGCGTAAGCACCCTCGCCGTAGACGACCATCGAGCTCGCGACGACCAGTCGGAGGATGTGGAGCCGGTCCATCCCTGCCAGGACGCACGCGGTGCCGGCGTCGTTGCTCGAGACGTAGTCGGGGGCGTCCTGGAAGTCGACGCCGAGCCCGACCTTCGCGGCCTGGTGGCAGACGACGTCGATGCCGTCGAGGGCGGCCTCGAGCGCCACCCGGTCGCGCACGTCGCCCTGGATGAACTCGACGCCGCGCGCCTGGTGGTCGGCCGCGACCGCAGCGACACCACCGTCGACGCCCCCGTGCACGTCGGTGCGGAGGGAGTCGAGCACGCGCACCTCGTGGCCGTCGGCGAGGGCACGACGGACGATCGCGGAACCGATGAAGCCCGCACCGCCCGTGACCAGCAGGCGGCTCACGCGCTGACCGCCATGATGCTCGCGCTGGCCGCCGCGGGGACGAGCTCGCGCGGTGCGTAGTCGTCGGGGACCGCGGCGACGATCGATCCGATGGCGCGGACGATGACCTCGTTCGCGTGGGCGAGCCGCTCCATCACCATCGCGTGCGAGACCGGGGCCTCCGACGCTGCTGCGGCCTCGTCCTCCGTCGGCGCCAACCCGGCGTCGGCGTCGGTGACGAACGACAGGTTCACGGTCCCGATGCCGAGCTCCGCCGCGAGCGGCACCTCGGGCGTCATCGTCATGTTGATCGTGTGGCCGCCGGCCTCGCGCAGCCAGACCGACTCCGCGCGGGTGGAGAAGCGGGGGCCCTGGATGACGACGCACGTGCCGGTCGGGCGGAACGGGACGTCGAGGCCCGCGACCGCGTCGACCGCTGCCCGGCGGAGCACCGGGTCGAAGGGGTCGGCGAAGGAGAGGTGCTGCACGGCGTCCTCGAAGAACGTGTCCGATCGGCCCCAGGTGCGGTCGATGAGCTGGTCGGTCACGACGAACGTGCCGGGTGCGTAGTCGGGGTGCAGGCCGCCGACGGCGCTCGACGACACGATCGCTCGGACGCCGAGGGAGCGGAGCGCCCACAGGTTCGCGCGGTGGTTGATGCGGTGCGGCGCGACGGAGTGCTCCCGCCCGTGCCGCGTCAGGAAGGCGACGCGCTTCCCCGCCATCGTGCCGACCGTGATGGGGGACGAGGTCGCCCCGAACGGCGTCGGGACGTCGATCTCGTCTGCGGTGCCCGGTGCGAAGAGCTCGTAGAGGCCGGAGCCTCCGATCACACCGATGTTCGCGGTCACGTCGTTCTCCACAGGTCCTCCGGATCGTCAGGGGTGCGCCGAGCGCGCTGGTTACGCTACTGACAGGCAGCCCGCGTGGGCTGCATCGAGTCCTTCGGAGGCAGCCGTGCGAACGATCGGTCAGCACCAGCGCGAGCTGGAAGCCCTCGTCGCACCCGCGCTGCACACGCTGGCAGACGTGGTCGGGGACGACAGCCTGGAGGCCGTGCTCGTGGACGACCTCGCTGCCGACACCGGCGCGGGACACGGGTACCGCGTGGTCGGACGGGCCGTCGGCTCACCGATGCCGCTCCCACCGTTCGACAACAGCCAGATGGACGGCTTCGCGGTCCGCGCCGCCGACGCCGGCTCGACGCTGCGCGTCGTGGAGCCGATCCCGGCCGGCGTCGTCCCGGTGCCGCTCGATCCCGGCACCGCGGCCCCGATCATGACCGGTGCGCGCATCCCCGACGGCGCGGACGCCGTGTTCCCGGTCGAGGCCACCGAGCCCGGCGCGTTCCCCGCGGCGCTGAGCCTGACCACCGTGGACGTGCCCGCTGATCTGGCTCCGGGGACCTTCCTGCGCACCACCGGGTCCGACCTGGCACTCGGGGCACCGGTCGTCGCGGTAGGGGCGGCGTTGACACCGGCCGTGCTCGGGGCGCTCGCCGCTGCTGGCGTCGCGCGGGTCGAGCTGGTCCGACGGCCACGGGTGCTCGTCGTGTCGACCGGCTCCGAGTTGTCCGGACTCTCAGATGCTGGTGGCGCCGGTGACGCTGCTGACACCGGTGCCGCCATCAACGACGCCAACGGCATCGCACTGCGGGCGGCGCTCGCCGAGGTCGGGGTCGAGTCCCGGATCGCGCGCGTGCCCGACGACGAACCGCGCTTCCTCGCCGCACTCGACGCCGCCGTGGGGGACTGGGCGGACCTCGTGCTCACGACCGGCGGGATCAGTGCCGGGGCGTACGAGGTCGTCCGCCAGGCGCTCGAGCCCCGCGGTCTCGCCGTGACCCCGGTGGCGATGCAACCGGGTGGTCCGCAGGCCTCCGGCACCGTGTCGATCGCCGGGCGGCCCGTGCCGGTCGTCTCCTTCCCGGGCAACCCGGTGTCGGCGCTGGTCTCGTTCGAGGTCTTCCTCCGCCCGCTGCTCGCCCGCGCCGCCCGGATGCCCGAGTCGCGGACGTCACAGGTGCTGCCGGCGGCGGAAGCCGCCGTGTCGCCGGAGGGCAAGCACCAGGTCCGGCGCGGCCGCGTCCAGGACGGCGCCGTGCACTTCGTCGGCGGTCCGTCCTCGCACCTCCTCGCCCACTACGCCGACGCCACCCACCTGGTGCACGTGCCCGTCGGCACCGCGGCCGTGGAACCCGGCGACCACCTGACCGTCTGGAGCCTCCGATGACCGACGACACCACCGCCTCCAGGGCGGCGTCCGACGACCTGTCCCACGTCCGTGCGGACGGCAGCGCCCACATGGTCGACGTCTCCGCGAAGGACGTCACCGACCGCTCGGCCACGGCCACGGCGACGCTCGTCACCCGTCCGGACGTCGTCGAGCGCATCCTCGACGGCTCGTTGCCCAAGGGCGAGGTCATCGGCACCGCCCGGATCGCGGCGATCATGGCGGTGAAGAAGACCTCGGACCTCATCCCGCTGTGCCATCCGCTTCCCATCGCCGGCGTCCAGGTCGACATCACCGGCGCCGGTGACCGCGTGGTCGTCGAGGTCTCCGTCCGCACCACGTCGCGCACCGGCGTCGAGATGGAGGCCCTGACGGGCGCGAGCGTCGGCGCCCTCACGGTGTACGACATGGTCAAGGCGGTCGACCGCACCGCCACGATCACGGACGTCCGCGTGCTCGAGAAGCACGGCGGCCGGTCCGGGGACTGGAGCGCACGATGAACCTGCTCAGCAGAGGCCGAGCCGCGGTCGTCGTCGTGTCCACCCAGGCAGCGGCCGACCCCGCCCTCGACCGCACGGGCCCCGTCATCGCGGCCTGGCTCCGCGACCACGACTTCGCGGTCCCCGAGCCGGTCATCGTCGCCGACGGCGGTCCGGTCGCCGAGACCGTCACGAGCGAGCTCCTCGCGGAGGCCCGCGTGGTCATCACCACCGGCGGCACCGGCGTCACGCCCACCGACCGCACGCCCGAGGCCGTGGCACCGCTGCTCGACCTGCAGCTCCCCGGGATCGTCGAGGAGATCCGGCGCCGGGGCCTCGCCGGCGCTGGGCCCACCGCACTGCTGAGTCGCGGGGTCGCCGGCATCGCGGGCGGCGCGTTCGTCATCACGCTGCCCGGGTCCCGCGGTGGGATGTCCGACGGGCTCGACGTCCTCGACGGACTCCTCGACCACCTCCTCGCCCAGCTGCACGGCGAGGGTCACGCCCCCCGGAGCGCGTCGTGACCGCGGGCGATGGTGCTGCCGACCGCGTGGTCGTCGCCGACGTCGTCGACCGGGTGATCTCCGTGGACGAGGTCGCCGCGGTCGTCGCCACGGACCAGGACGGCGCCGTCGTGACCTTCGCTGGCGTGGTGCGTGACCACGACGGCGGCAAGGGCGTCACCGCACTCAACTACGAACAGCACCCGAGCGCCGGCAGCGTCATCGCCGAGGTCGCCCGGACGATCGCCGCCGACCACCCCGGGGTGCGCGTCGCGGTCCTGCACCGCGTGGGGGCGCTCGTCGTCGGGGACATCGCACTCGCCGCGGCCGTGTCGTCATCACACCGGGCGGACGCCTTCACCGCCTGCGCCGCGCTCATCGACGTGGTGAAGGAGCGCACCCCGATCTGGAAGCACCAGCGGTTCGCCGACGGTTCCGACGAGTGGGTCGCGTCCCTGTGACCGTCGATCACGGAGCGACCGCCGAACACGGGGTCCCCGGCGCACAGACGAACACCGACGCCGTGGAAGCCGCGACCGCGCGCTGGGCTGCGGCGGCGGGCCTCGCGGACCAGGTCCTGGCGCTCCCGCTCGGCCGGGATCGACTCCGAGCAGCGAGCGCCGTGGTCCTGGCCACGACGGCCGTGCTCGGGCTGGTCGGGGTGACGCTCGCCCTGCCGGTTCCCGCTGCCACTCGGATGCTGATGGCCGTCGTCTTCCTGCTCCTCGCCGTGGTGGTCGGCGCCGTTCGGCTGGCCCGTGTCCTGGCCCTTCGACGGAGCCACCGTGCTGCCCCCGTCGATGCCGACGTCGTCGTGGCGCCGCTCACACCACGTGAGCGGCAGGCCGTCCACCGAGCCGTCAACGGCCGCGCCGAAGCGCCTGACGACCGCGTGACGGTGGTCGACGCGGTCGCGATCCTGCGAGCCGAGGGACGAGACGTCCGGTTCCAGGCTGGGGTCACCATGGCGTTCGCGAGCAGCACGGTCGGCATGGTCGGCATGGGCGGCCTGTGGCCGGTCTGGGCCGGGGTGACGGTCCTGTGATTCGTGCTGCTGCTGGTGGCATGGCGGGATCTCCGGCTCGCCGAGCGCTACCTCCGCCGCCGGGGCCTGCGTTCCTGAGAACTCCGCAGGGCTCGCCGCGGGGAACCGCACCCCGCGAAGGGGAGCGTGGCGTCGTTCACCGCTGATCCATAGGATTCGACGTCATGAGCGTGCTGTTGTCCGGGGTCACCATCGTGCTGTTGGTGTTCGCACTGATCGACATCCTCACGAAGACGGACGACCAGATCCGCGGGCTGCCGAAGATCGCGTGGGTCATCCTCGTCGTGCTGGTGCCCGTCGTCGGCAGCGTCGTGTGGTTCGCGATCGGACACGACTGGGCTCCCGGTCCCCGCAACCACGGCCGGTACATCGAGCCGAACCGCCACGAGGACCGACACCCCACCCTCGGGCACGCACGAGCAGCGCACGGCGACCGCCGCGTGACGACGACCGAGCAGGAGCTCGCCGAACTCGACCGCGAGATCGAGTTCTGGGAGGCCAAGGCCCGGCTCAAGCGCGCGAAGGAAGCTGCGGGCGAGGGCGACACCGCCTCGTCGCTCTGACCTGCCCATGACCACCGAGACCACCTACGCCACCGACATCGTCAGCGACGAGCAGTGGGACGCGATCGACCGCCGCCTCGACGGCAACCTCACCGAGGACGGTGAGCCCCGACGGCCAGATCGTGGTCGAGTCCGTCTCTTGCTCTGGGCTACCGTCGCCCTCGTGATCCTGGGCCTCGCCGCCGGATGGGTGACCGCGACGGTCTTGCCGGGCGACGTCGATCGGTCCGCGACCACCTCGGTGTCGACCGTTCGAGGGGTCATCGGCATCGCTGCATTCGTCGTCGCGGTGGTGGTCTGGGCGGTCGGCGTCGTCGTGCTCATCCGGCGCGGTGGCACCCGTTGGTCGTGGCGGGAGCCGACCCAGGAGCTGCCTCGAGCGCAACGACGGGCGATCAACGACGTGGTCCGTGGCCGCGCGCAGGAGGACCCGGCCCGCAGGTCGAGCCTCCGTCGTCTCGCCGTGACGCGCATCAGCCAGACCGGATGGACGCTCTTTCTCATCAGCGGACTGCTGCCCTTCTCGATCGGGCAGGTGGCCGTGGGCTGGGGGGAGTGGACCGGGGCCGTCCATCTCGGCCTCGCGGTCCTCTGGGTGGTCGGAGTGGCCTCAGCCGTCCGTCAGCGTCGCCGTCTGCGCGCCTTCCTCGCAGCGCACCCGCGAGACGGAGGCGAGCCGGCGTCGGGGAGCTGAGCCGAGCCTCCCGGCTGGCGGGCAGGACCACGTGTGGGCCGCACGGTGCGCGCACAGTCGCCCGGTGCGAGCTTGGTCGCCCCGTGCGGGGGCACGACCTCGCACGGTGTGGGCAACCTCGCACCAGCCGCAGCCCGCACAAGCCGGAGTCCGCGCAGACCGACCCCGCCCTCGCGCCGACCCCGCCCCTGCACCACCTACCCTTGACGGGTGGCACATCTCCTCGGCGCCGAGAACCTGCATCTCGAGTTCCCCACCCGTACCGTCTTCGACAGCGTCACCATCGGCATCGACGAGGGTGACCGCATCGGCGTGGTCGGCCGGAACGGCGACGGCAAGTCGACGCTCCTGAGCCTGCTGTCGAAGCGCCTCGACCCGGACACCGGCCGTGTGACGCACCGCCGTGGGGTGACCGTGGGCTCGCTCGACCAGCGCGACGAGCTGCCTTCGGGCGAGACCGTCGGCAGCGTGGTCGTCGGCGACCGCGCGGAGCACGAGTGGGCGGGCGACCCGAAGATCCGCGACGTGATCGGCGGACTCGTGTCGGACATCCCGTGGGACGTCACGGTCGACGACCTGTCGGGTGGACAGCGTCGGCGGGTGGCGCTCGCCCGGCTGCTGGTCGGCGACTGGGACGTGCTGTTCCTCGACGAACCGACCAACCACCTGGACGTCGAGGGCATCCAGTGGCTGGCGGAGCACATCAACCGGCGCTGGCCGGCGAACCAGGGCGGCCTCGTCGTCGTGACGCACGACCGGTGGTTCCTCGACGCGGTGTCGACCGACACGTGGGAGGTCCACGACGGCATCGTCGAGCCCTTCGAGGGTGGCTACGCGGCCTACATCCTGCAGCGCGTCGAGCGTGACCGGCAGGCGGCCACGAGCGAGCAGCGTCGGCAGAACCTGGCGCGCAAGGAGCTCGCATGGCTGCGCCGCGGTGCGCCGGCCCGCACGAGCAAGCCGAAGTTCCGCATCGACGCGGCGAACGCCCTGATCGACGACATCCCGCCGATCCGCGACGGCGTCGCGCTGGCGAAGACCGCGACGGCGCGACTCGGCAAGGACGTCGTGGACCTGCTCGACGTCGGCCTGACCTTCCCGGGCGCCGACGAGCCGACCATCCGCAGCATCGAGTGGCGCATCGCCCCGGGTGAGCGGACCGGGATCCTGGGGCCGAACGGTGCGGGCAAGTCGACGCTGCTCGCGCTCATCGCGGGGCGCCTCCAGCCGACCGCGGGCCGGGTGAAGACCGGCAAGACCGTCCAGGTGGCGGTGCTCGACCAGCAGCTCGCGGACCTGGCGCAGTTCGCGAACGACCGCGTCCGCGAGGTCGTCGCCCGCAAGAAGACCAGCTACGTCGCCGACGGCAAGGAGATGACCCCGTCGCAGCTCCTGGAGCGCCTGGGCTTCACGGCCGAGCAGCTCTCCACCCCGGTGAAGGACCTGTCCGGTGGGCAGAAGCGCCGCCTGCAGCTCATGCTCATCCTGCTCGACGAGCCGAACCTGCTCATCCTCGACGAGCCGACGAACGACCTCGACACGGACATGCTCGCCGCGATGGAGGACCTCCTCGACACCTGGCCCGGCACCCTGCTCGTCGTCTCGCACGACCGGTACCTGCTCGAGCGGGTCACCGACCAGCAGTACGCCGTCCTCGGCGGTCACCTCCGGCACCTGCCGGGCGGCGTCGACGAGTACATGCGGCTGCGCGCGGCCGGCACCGGTGGTGGGACCGCGTCTGCGGCTGCCGCCGCCACGGCCGGGAGGCCCGACACGGCCGGGTCGGGGTCCGGCGCCGCCGCCTCGGGGTCGGGTGCAGGGCACGGGGCCGGGTCCGCTGCTGCTGCGTCCGGGTTGTCGGGGTCGGAGCGACGGACGGTGGAGAAGGAGATGTCGGCGCTCGACCGCAGGATCGCCCGGTTGGGGGTTGACCGGCAGACCATGCTCGACCTGTTCGCGGCGCACGACCAGTCGGACTACGCCGGGCTGGGGGAGCTGCAGGCGAAGCTCGGCGCGCTCGAGGCCGAGATCGAGCAGCTCGAGGAACGCTGGCTCGAGATCGCGGAGCAGCTCGGGGTGTAGCGGGTCCTGCTCGTGCGTCGTCGTGCGTCTTCGGGCGGTCGTGCGCGTGCTCAGTGGAGAGCCGGGGCATCGCCGCCGCAGCGCCACAGGGAGGCGGCCAGCCGGTCGATCTCCTGACGTGCCTCGGCGTCACCGGTGCCCTCGGCGAAGACCGTGAAGACGATGCGGTCACCCCCGACCTCGTCCGTGACCCCGGTCAGCCCGAACATGTCGTCGAGGGTGCCGGTCTTGCCGCGGACGTGCCCCCGGGCGTCACTCGCGGGGCCGGTGAAGCGCCCGTGTTCCGCGAGCGTGCCGGTCTTCCCCGCGACCGCCAGGCCGGCGTCGACCGGCGCGAGGCCGTCCCGGTGCTGCACCACGACCCGCATCAGCTGCGTGAGGAACGACGCCGGCACGCGGTTGTCCCCGCTGAGCCCGGAGCCGTCGACCAGGCGCAGACCGCTCGTCGGGACGCCGGCGTGCCGGAGCGCAGAGGTCGTGCCGGCCTGGATCGCGTCGAACGAGCGACCGGTGCCCTCGGCGACGGCGACGTGCCGGGCGAGGACCTCGGCGAGCGTGTCGTCCGAGTGGGTGAGCAACGTCCCGACGAGCTCCGACACCGTCGCCGACCGGACGGACCCGAGCGTCGTCGCCGCCTTCGGCACCGCGACGGAAGCGGTCTCGACCCGCACGTCGGGGCCGAGCAGCGCCGCGAAGGACGTCGCCGCCCGTGCGACCGCGGTGTCGCTCCGGAGTGAGTAGGCCTCGGTCGGGTCGTCCCGGTCGCCGTCGACCATGAGCGCGGTGATGTTCGAGACGCTGCCGCTCGTGCGGGCGCTCTCCGTCCAGCTCGGGTGCCACGCGGGTCCGTCGAACAGGGCCGTGTCGACCTGCACGAGCCGGATCGGGCCGGGGTGCGCCGCGCGGACCTGCCGTGCCAGGTCGTCGAGGTGCGGGGCGCCCGGGTAGACGCCGTCCTGACCGGAGGGCAGTCGGCTGAGTGTCGGGTCCCCGCCACCGACCAGGACGACGGCGTCGGGGGATGCCCCGCTGACCACCCGGGTGGTGAAGCGGTGGTCCGCGCCGAGGGCCGTCAACGCTGCCGAGGCCGTGACGAGCTTCATCGTGCTGCCGGTCTGCGTCGGCTCGTCCCCGCGCACGGCGAGCACCGTCGCCCCGGTGCGGACCGATCGGGCGTCGAGATGCAGCTGACCGGAGGACCATCGGCCGGCGAGGTCATCCGCGGTGCAGCGCTGTTCAGCGGCAGACGCTCGACCCGGGGCCGTGCTGATCGCGGTCACCGCCACGGTCAGGCCGCCGAGGACGAGGACGAGCACCGCGACGAGGGCGACGACGTACGGGTAGCGGCGGAGGAAGGAGCGGGGGCTGGTCACTCGTCCATCGTCCGGTCGGGCGGACTCCCTGGGCATCGCCCGGTCGGCTGAAAGGAGGGCTGCTCGTTGGTCCGATCGGACGAAGCGCGATGGCGTCGGGCCGGGGGCTCGTCAGTCGCCGAGGCCGAGGATCAGCCGACGGAGCAGTCCCGCGAGCTGGTCCTGTTCGCCGCCGGACACCACGGTCAGGATGTCCCGCTCGGCCTGCAGCAGGTCCGCGATCGCGGAGTCCACGGCCGTCCGACCAGCGTCGGTCAGGGACACGAGGATGCCGCGGCCGTCCTTCGGGTCGGTCCGGCGAGCGACGAGCCCGCGCGCCGTGAGCCGGTCTACCCGATTCGTCATCGTGCCGCTCGACACCAGGGTCTGCTGCAGCAGGGTCTTCGGGCTGAGCTCGAACGGGTCACCCGCGCGCCGGAGTGCCGACAGCACGTCGAACTCCCACGGCTCCATGCCGCTCGCGTCGAACGCCGCCCGCCGTGCCCGGTCGAGGTGTCGCGCGAGCCGGTCCACACGGGAGAGCACCTGCAGCGGCGCGAAGTCGAGGTCGTCCCGCTGCCGTCCCCAGGCCGCGACGATCCGATCGACTTCGTCCTGGTCCGGCATCCGTCCATCATGGCCGGTCGGGCTGCGCACGGCCACTGCGGCGCACGGACCTCGGCGCACGCCCACCGTCCGACGCATGGGAAGATGGACGGGCGCCCCCGGGCGCGTTCCGCCTTGGTGTAATGGCAGCACGACGGCCTTTGGTGCCGTTAGGTCTGGGTTCGAATCCTGGAGGCGGAGCTGCCGGGTGAACCGAGTTTTCGGTGCTCGACTGGGGACTTTTCGGGGCCAGGAGTGGCGCCCCGAAAATGCGGTCGGACGTGAACCCCGTTCTGCCTGGAGTACTGGGCGAGAGCCGAGGCCACCGCCTGCGCCTGCTCCTCTGCTGGTCATTCGAGGTCCTGTTCGACGCGTACCGGGTCGGCGGGACTGATCGCGGACCAATGCGGCAGCGCTGGTGGCTGAGCCTCGGTCGGCAGACGTGGCCAGCACGAGCGACGACGCGGAGAGGGCCGATACGACCATTTGATCGACCATGAGCACGAGGCTCAACTCGACGGAAGACGAATTGTGCGGACATCCGCCGTTGTTCCGTCGATGACACGAGGGGCGTCGCATGCAGTCGCCTAGCAGCTACGTTGAGCGGAACCACAGTTTCGACAGACGCTCAATGAAGGAATCCGCCTCACCATGATCTCGAAGCAGACGTTCGCTTCGGCCGCGCTCGGAGGGGCAGCCCTGCTCCTCCTGGCCGGTTGCAGCACGTCGTCCACCTCCAATGTCGCTGCAGGAGCCGTCAGCGAGTCCCCGACGGCCTCACCGACTCCCACCCCGACGGCTGTAGCGGCCCTCCCGTTCAACGCTGGCGGGTACCTTGCAGGCAACGCGACGCCGAAGGTCGATGCCGGCGCAGCCGGCAAGGTGTCCGTCGTCGCCACCGCGCCACTCGACTCCGACAGCATCGGGAGCGGCATGCTGCCCTTCGCGTTCCGGAACAACACGTCGTCGCCGATCTCGCACGTCGATTTCACCGGCACCGCGTCGGTCGGCGGCAAGTTGGTCGCCAGTGGCTCGAGTCAAGGCACGATACCGGCGCAGGTGAAGCCGGGCGAGGCCGGCTTCGGCTACATCTACTTCGAGGACGTCTCGTCGATTCCCGCATCCGGAGTGCAGTACGACTTCAAGGCGTCGACCATGCCGGCAGACGTCTCCTCGTACAACACCGCCCCACTCAACGTCACGCAGGCGGACAACAACGGAACGTCGATCATCGGCGGCGCGGTGAACAAGACGGGGAAGCCGCTCGCCGGTCCGTACTCCGTCGGTGTGTACTGCTTCAACGGAGACGCCCTGTCGACGTCAACCATCGACTACGCCACCGAGACAGGCGACATCGAAGCGGACGCGACCGTCTCCTTCAGCCATGACCTCTACGACGAACCCTGCGACACTTTCGCCGTCGGCGTCTCGGGGTACTTCAAATGAACCGTCTCCTCGGTCCCCTCGCGCTCGCGACGGTTCTCGCACTGACGGGCTGCAGCGCTGCAGATGCCAGCAACGCGCCAACCGAGGCAGCCGTCGACTCCACCAAGGCAGCTTCAGCCACCCCAACACCGGAACCGGTGAAGGTCCCTGATCTAGCGGGAGCCTGGAAGCAGAACAACTCCGCGAGCGACGACGGCTGGATGGCCGCGAACATCTCCGGCGGCACCGTCACGGCGAACTTCGTCACGGACAGTGGCGACACCACGTCCTTGTTCTGGGTTGGGACCTTCACCGCACCAACTGACGACACATCGCCGTACACCTGGACGTCGACGCGAGACACGGCAGCCACCGACACGGCGCTCCTGGCATCGACCGACGCGACCAAAGTGTTCACGTACGAGGACGACGAGATCAGCTTCCCAGTGAGCATCGCGGGCAGCACCACCATCGTCCGGCTCTCGAAGGAGTAGCCGGTCCCACGCGTGAGGCGACCGTGGGAGCCGCCCATACTTGCATCCGTTGCGCGCGGCCCCAACGCACGACACGACCCCATGGTGTCGAAACATTGAGCGCTACCGGCGTGCCCGCTTCACCATGCCTTTTTACCGTCGAATGTTCGCAAACGGCAGCCAGCCGTCGTGGACCGCGAGGAACCCGGTCAACAGCGCAGACCCACCCGACCTGATCGCGAGTGGCGGTCAGGTGGAAGGTTCGAACCGCGCGGCGAGCGTCAAGTACGTCGTCGCGTACTCGACGGTTTCCGCCTGCTCACGAAGCCTGCTGGCGACGAGAGCACGTTGCGCAGCTGAACCATTCCAGAAAGCCCGTACCACGATCTCGAGATCCCCAAGAACCCTTTTCCGAACTTCGACGAGCTCGGGAGCATTCACGCGCACCACGGAGTCGAGCACATCTTGTGCGCCGGCCGGCATTCCCGGTCGTGCGACGGCCTTCCCTGAGCGCTTGATGTCAACGAGGCGGTCGCCGTCCCAGTCTCGAGGATTCCTGAAGGTCTCGCAGATGTCGGTGTTGTATTTCGTGACGTCACAACGATGGAAAGACTTGTCGAGGGGTTCCTCGCCGTTACAGCAAAGCAAGAAGTTCTTCCAGGTCGTGGAAGCCTTAGTTTGCGTGGCCGCGCCGCTTCGAAGCTTGCAGACGGAGGACCACACATTTCCGTTCTGCGGGTGGAAGTGCTCGATCCGGGTCTGGTGATCGTCGCGGTCCCAGTGTCGGAGTCTGCGTTCGCAGTATGCACAGCGCCCGCCCTGTTGCTCCCATAGCACTCGTCGGATGGCGCGTTCCGACGAGAATTGGTCGTACTCCTCGCGAGCTGCTCGGAGTTCAGCGAACTCCTTGGGTGGCCTGTGAGCTGTGATCCGGCGCATCAGTCTCCAAGACCGTAGAAAGTCATGCTGGCGTCGGCGCGGGAGAGTTTCGGGACGTTCGAAACTCCGCCGAGTTCCTCGTCGAGCTGCTGGCGGAGACGCACCGCGGGAGCTTCCTGTCCCGCGCCATTCTCGACGAGGTCCATGTACTTGGCGAGAGTCTTGTTCACTTCTAGGTTTGGCTCGGCCTGCGTGCCAAGCACCTTTTCCATCACAATGTCGCTGCGTAGGCCGGCCGAGTAGTCGACGCGACGAATGGTCTGGCCGTCGATTATGCGGATGTGCTCGGCGTCCACCGTCGATAGCACCTGAGGGCTATGTGTCGTTACAATGAACTGCACGCGTGGGAATGCAGTTCGCAGCTGGGGAACGATGCGCTGCTGCCAGGTCGGGTGGAGATGCAGGTCGACTTCGTCGATCAAGACGATGCCTAGGGCCGATTCGAGGAGCTGCTCTGCTCCGAGGTGAGGGTTCGCTCGAGCCAGTCGGCTGACAAGGTCGACGACGAGTCCCACCGCGATCTTGATGCCACTCGAAAGGAGCGACAGCGGAAGGACGCTCTGGTCGTCGTGCGTGAGAGTCAATTCCTCGACGACGGGGCTCCATTCGGGCCGATGCCAGCCCGTTCCTTCTAGGACGCGATCCGCTGCGATCGTGATCGCCCGGATCTGCTCAGTAGCGGCCTCGGCGTCCCCTCCGCGTCGCTCCGCGGCGAACTCCGCGAGTGTCAGTGCACGCAGGTACGCCGAGAGGCGCGTCAGATCGGACTTTCCGGTCAGTGCTGCGTCGTACGCGCTCGACCTTGCTCGGGTAATCGATCCCGACGCCTTTCTGACACCGAGCAACCGCTCGACTCCGTAGAGCGCGAGAATCGGCAACGGCTGGGTAGGACCAGCTTCGGCTTGAGCGCGCTCCCATGTCGCTCGGGCAATGTCTCCGACCGCGCCGTTCCGGTCCGCCCAAGTCGTCCGGCCGCTCGCCCGCTGGCGACTGCGGCTCCACCATAGCTCGGCCCCCGCAACAGTCGCCTCTACCAGGGCAGAAACCGGGTAGACCGCGTCCATCGACGCCACCCCGCCTTGAGAGAGCAGGTCGCGGGCGGTTTCTCGTACGTCTGAATGCGCGAACCCTCGTGTGTCTCCGCCGAACTCTCGAACGATGGATCCGAGCATGATCGCGACGGCGTCGAGAACGGCGGTCTTGCCGACACCATTCACGCCGACCAGTACGGTCAGGGACGGGTGGAAGTCAATATTGAGGTGCTCGAAGCCACGAAAGTTGGTTAGCTCGAGCCTGTCGATGTGCCAGTCACCCGTCTGCGCCATGTCGAAATCGTAGGGCACCGCCAGTCGCCTGAGTCGTGCCCGGTAGCGTGTCGGAGCATCGGCCCAGACGTGACGGGGAGGAATCGTCCGCCCCTCAGGACGTCATCGAGAGGGCATTCGGCCCGCTGCGAATCCGCTCTATCTCGTCTGCCGCAAGTGGCTCTCGCTGCTCGCCCGACGAGGTTCCTCGAGTTGCTTGACCTCTGAACTGCGTGCGGAGGTTTGTCGACGGAGTCGGTACGGCGCATCCGGCCGGACCCCTCCGCACGGTGGGCAGCGTTTCAGGGCGCTGCTTGCCCGCGCCGAGTGGCTGGCGACTGTCTGTGCAGCTCGGAGAAGCCGGTCGGGCCGCCGCAGGAGGTTCCCAGAGCACAAGTTGAGCGCCCGTCCGGGCGCCTGCCCTGGCCGGGGGCACCCTCGCCACGCTGCGCCGTCGCGGGACGCGGGCGGGCCCCCACCGAGCCTCCCCGTCCGACGATTCTCCGGCGAGACGGAATACCTGACGCGTCAGGTAGCCGCGAGGGAGGTCTCCGCGTTCCTCTACCTCGGCGCCGGGCCGAGGCCGTTCGCCCAGGCGACCGTGGTGTACGCCGGCGACGACCTCGGTGCGGCGGTCCCGGAGTTGGAGCGATTCGTCCGGCTGACGGGCACCGCGGGCCAGCGGTCGATGGTCGTGCCGTACTCGGCGGTCCCGCTCACCAGCGGCGCTCCGCACACCGGGCAGCAGCGCGCAGCGGCCCACACCGGCCTGGCCGTCCACCTCGACGACGACCTGTCCGCGCGGATCGCCGTGCTGCTCAGGGCTGGCGGTGCGGAGATGGTCCAGATCCGGTCCGTCGGGGGAGCGGTCAACGACCTCGATCCGGATGCCACCGCCTACGCGCACCGCCACCAGAACTTCTCGGTCACGGCCGTGTCGGTGGACGGCGGCCCGGCGTTCGACCGGGCGTGGGAGCCGGTGCACGAGCGCATGGACGGCATGTACCTCAGCTTCGAGAGCGACCACCGGGCCGAGGCGGTCGCCGAGGCCTTCCCGCCGCGGACACTCGCGCGGCTCCGCACGCTGAAGGCGCGGTTCGACCCGGACGACGTGTTCGACCAGAACTTCGACGTGACGGAGACGGCGCGCTCCGACCGCTGAGCGTCCACCGGGTCTCCCGCCCGGCAGGCGGTCGCCGCGCCCCGACCCCAGCCGGCGTCGTCACCCGGACGACGCCCTGGCCCGCCTGGCAGGCTGATCGCGTGCACATCACCCTGGACTCCACGACCGCGACCGACGTCGTCACCGGCATCCGCTTCCCCGAGGGCAACCGCTGGCACGACGGCCGGCTCTGGTACTCGGACATGCACACCGGTGAGGTCTTCTCGCTCGACCCCGCCTCGGACGCCGGTCCCCGCCTCGAGACGACGGTCGACGGCCAGTCGTCGGGCCTCGGCTGGCTGCAGGACGGCCGCCTGATCGTCAGCGCGATGGAGGCCCGCACCATCGTCGCCGTCCAGCCCGACGGCTCACAGAGCGTGTACGCCGACCTGGCACCGATCGAGTCGTCCCTCATCAACGACCTGGTCGTCGACGCCGCGACCGGCCGGACCTACGTCGGTGCCTTCGGGTACGACCTGTACGCCGGCGAGGAGCTCCGCCCCGGCCCGCTCTACGTCGTCGAGCCCGACGGTTCGGCCCGCCTGGCTGCCGACGGTCTGGTCTTCCCGAACAGCGCGAGCGTGCTGCCGGGCACCCGCACGCTGGTCGTCAGCGAGACCTGGGGCGGCCGCCTGACCGCGTTCGACATCGAGGCCGACGGCTCCCTGACCGGCCGCCGCGAGTGGGCGGCGCTGCCGGCAGGCGTGACGCCGGACGGCAGCACCGTCGACGCCGAGGGCGCCGTCTGGGTGTGCTCGGTCGACACCGGCGAGTTCCTCCGCGTGGTCGAGGGCGGCGAGGTCACGGACCGCATCGACGCACCGGGACGCTGCGCGATCGACTGCGCCCTCGGTGGCCCCGACGGGCGCACCCTCTACCTGGCCACCGCCGACAGCTACGACCCGGCCACCACCGCGCAGACGCGCGCCGGGCGCATCAGCGCGGTCCGGGTGACCGTTCCTGGTCCCTGACTGATCGACGGACGGGAGGCTCGTGGCGGCGCCGTCACGAGCCTCCCGTCCGGCACGGGTGGGCCCTAGGATCGCGACCATGAGCGACGAGACGCGTCCAGCCCGAGCCCTGGCCACCGGTGTCGCGTCGGGGCTGGTCCTGATGGCCGTGTTCTCGCTCTGGTGGGCGAGCGACACCTTCACCGGGTGGCCGACGCCGGTCGCGACGGTGGTCATGGTGGTCAGCGCCGTGGCGGCGGTCCTGTTCCTCGTACAGGCGGTCCGGCTCCTCGTCGCCGGCCGACGCATGTCCACCGTGCTCAGCGCGTCGGACCAGGCGCGGAAGCCGAACGGCGCGCTCTTCGGGGCGGTGTTCGGCGCCGAGGGGCTGCTCATCGGGGTCGCGGTCGGGGTCCTCGGGGCGAACGGCCTCGACCGGTTCATCGTGCCGACCATCGCGGTCATCGTCGGGCTGCACTTCTACCCGATGGCGCGCGTGTTCCACCGGTCGATCGACACCTGGATCGCGACGTGGACCACCCTCGTGGGGCTCGCCGGCGTGGTCGCCGTGCTCGCCGACGGTTCGGCGTGGCCGCTCGCGTGGTCGTGGGTCGGTGCTGGTGCCGCAGCCGCGACGCTGTCCTACGGCGGCTACATGACCCGGTTCGGGCAGCGGCTCCTGGCCCGGTCCGCGGAGGCCGCTTCCACGGTCGCTGCACCGCGGCCGACCGTCCAGGGCTGATCCGGCGTCCGCGCGCTCAGGTCAGGTGCGGCGGGTACGGGTGGACCGCGTCCTCTTCGTAGGCGATGTCGAACGGCTTGTTCGTGATGAACAGGAAGGTGACGTCGCCGTGTTCGGTGGCGCCGTGTTCCATCCAGCCGCCCTCCGGGAACCACACGAACGAGCCGGGGCCATGGTCGCCCTGGTGCGTGTGGAGGACGCCGTCGAGGACGTACATGCCGTGGGCGTGCGAGTGGGTGTGCCACTTGTTGACGAAGCCCGCGGGGTAGCGCATCTTGAAGACCTGCATACCCGTGTCCGGGTCGCTGACCAGCGCCTTGCTGGGGATCTCGGCGCCGGTCTGCGGGACGACGAAGAGGTCCCAGGGCGCTCGGTTCGAGTCCACGACGGTCACGTCGAGGACGTTGGTCGGGGCAGGTGTGGTCATGGTGTTCCTCACGGTTCTCTCGGTGGCGGTGGCGGTGGCGGTGGCGGTGGCGATGGCGATGGCGGTGCCTGGTCGTCCACCGCACCTCGATAGCGGGCGCGGCGGACCTTCCCGGTGTCGTCGCGCAGCGGTTCGCGGACGATGACCCATTCGCGAGGCCGCCGCTCGGGGTCCAGGCGCTCGGCGGCCCAGCGGGTGAGGTCGTTCTCGGCGAGGTCGTGCTCCCCGACGTCGACGACCGCGCGGACCCGCTCGCCGAGGTCGTCGTCCGGCACCCCGACGACGACGCACGACCGGACGGCGGGGTGGGCCTCGAGCGCGGACTCGATCGCGGCCGGCCAGACGTCGACGCCGCCGGAGACGATCCGGTCGTCGGCGCGGTCGGCCAGGTACAGGTAACCCTCGTCGTCGAGGTGGCCCATGTCCCCGAGCCCGTGCCACTCGTCCGCGGCGGGCTCCGGTCGGCCGAGGTACCGGTAGGTGGCGGGCCCCGGTCGGGTGAACTCGATGCGTCCGATCTCGCCCGGTCCGGCGAGGGTGTCGTCCGGTCGGAGGACGCGGACGGAGGAGCCTCCTGCCGCCCGCCCGACGGAGCCTGGCCGCTCCACCCACTCCCGACCGGTGATCATCGTCAGCCCGTTCGACTCGGTGCCGGAGTACACCTCGACGACCCGGTCGGGGCCGAGCCAGTCGATCCAGGCACGTTTCACGTGCGGCGGGCAGGTGGACCCGATGTGCAGGACCGACTCGAGCGAGGACACGTCGGCGCTCTCCAGGCGGTCCGGACCGAGCGCGGTGACGCGCGACATCATCGTCGGCACGAGCATGCTCCACGTGACCCGGTGTCGCTCGACGGCCGCCAGCCAGGCTCGGGCGTCGAACCGGGGGAGCAGGACGAGCTCGTGCCCGGTCATCAGGCCGCGCATCGCGTAGACGAAGGGCGCCGCGTGGTGCAGCGGACCGGCGACGAGCTGCGTCGCGTGCCGGGGGACGAACGCAGCGACCCGGCCCTCCCGGTCGACGTGGGCCGAGGCCGCCGCGACGACGACCTTGGGGGTGCCGGTGCTCCCGCTGGAGGTCGGCGCCTTCCAGGACCGCGCGGCGGCGTCCGGGAGCACGGCGACGTCCCCGGCCCCGGAACCACAGCCGGTGAGGGGCATCGACCGGTGCCGCGCCATCGGCTGATCGGTCAGGACCAGTGCCGGTCGGACGAGGTCCAGCACGGCGTCGCGGTCGTGCGGCGGCAGTCGGGGTGACAGCGGCTGGGGCGTCGCGCCGGCCTTCCACGCCGCGACGGTGGCGACCACGGTGTCCACGCTGTTGGACCCGATGACCGTCACGAACGCGTCGGGGGTGACCCCGGCCTCCAGGAGGAGCCAGGCGAGCCGGTTCGACCGGTCCTCGAGCGCCCGACGGTCCAGCCGGGTGACGCCGTCGTCGACGGCGAGCCGGTCCGGGTCCTCCGCCGCGAGTGCGGTGAAGGCCCGCGAGATCGAGACGCGCATCAGGCGGGGACCGCGTCGGATCGCACGCGGCCGATCGGTACACCGCCGGAGCGGTCGAGGAGCCGACCGTACAGCTCGACGTGCGCGGCTGCGGCGGCGGTCCACGAGTAGCTCGCTGCGAGCGCTCGTCCCGACAGTGGGTCGACCGGGTCGCGCAGCGCGGACCCGAGCGCGTCGGCGATGCCGTCGACGTCCGCGGCGAAGGCGACGGTGTCGCCGAACACCTCGCGGAGGACGGGGAGGTCCCGCGCGACGACCGGGACGCCGGCGGCGAGCGCCTCCATGGCCGCCAGGCCGAAGCCCTCCTTGGTGGAGACGAAGGAGAAGGCGGCTGCGCTGGCGACCAGGGCCGGGAGGCTCGGGTCGTCGACGACGCCGAGTTCCGTCACCGGGACCCCGCGGTCCCGGACCACGGCGTCGAACTCGGCGCGGTAGGGCCGGTAGTCGAACAGGGTCTCGCCGCCGGCGAGGACGAGCGTGACGTCGTCGTGGCCGCGGGTCCGGAGGAGGTCGTAGGCGCGGAGCAGGTCGATGGTGCCCTTGCGCGGTTCGATGCCGCCGACGGCGAGGACGTACCGGCCGAGTCGGTCGGTCCACGCTGCCCGGGCTGCCACGGCCGTCGGGGTGCCGGCGGCGGCATCGGTGAACCGGGCGGCGTCGACGCCGTTCGGGATGACGGTGGCCGACCGGTCGTAGGACGCCGTGACCTCGGCGGCGACCGATCGGGACACGCAGACCAGGGCGGCCGGTTCGCGGACGGCCCGGTCGTGGCAGGCGACGAGCTGCGCGGTCGTGAACGTGTCGAGGTGGTGGACGGTGCGGACGGCGCCCGCGCAGGCGTTCGACGAGATGCAGTCCTGCGCGTGGACGACGTCGAAGCCGGACAGGTCGAGTCCGGCACGGAGCGCCTCGATCGACCGGACGATGCGTTCCCCGACGGTCTCGTCGGGGGATGCGTCGGGGAACGGGACGACCTGCATGGTCACCCTCGGGTCGACGGCACGGAAGAACACCTCGTCCCCGCCTCGGCCGAGCGTGCCGACGGTCACGTCGTGGCCGGACGCGGCGAGGGCCTCGGCGAGCGCGAGCGTGTGGACCACCCCGCCGCGGGGCTTCGTGGAGTAGGTGAGCAGGGCGATGCGCATCGGCGGCGCGCGGTCAGCCGGCGAGCGCGGTGGTCCCCGTGGCGGGGCCGAGGCCGGTGACCGAGCCGGTGACCGCGACGGTCTCCTCGCCGTCGGGCCACCGCAGCCGGACGCCGGGGGTGGCGGTGAGTTCGCCGCACTCGGCGGTGACGGCGGCGGCCGAGCGCATCCGACCGGCGCCGGGGTCGTCGGCGGTGAGCATGGCGAAGCCGGGGAAGCAGCCGAGCCAGTCGGCGGTGGTGGCGAGCCGCGGGGTCGGGACGTCGACCACGTCGAGGACGGCCCCGCAGCCGGACGCCTCGGCGAGCATGCCGGCGGTCCCGACGATGCCGGCCATGCTGACGTCCTTCGCCGCGTCGGGTCGTGCTCGGGCGACCGTCTCGGCGAGGTCGCGCAGGGCTGCCCGGTCGCGTCCCTCGGTGCTGTTCCACTGCGCACCGCGGTGTCCGGTGCGCCATCCTCCGGTCAGGTCGGCTGTGAGCGTCAGACGCTGTCCGGCCCGTCCGCCGCCACCCGGCACCGGGTCGGTGGTGCGACCGAGCGCGGTGACCGACAGTGCTGCGGGGACGCCGAGCTGCGTGTGGCCGCCGATGATCGGCACGCCCCAGGCGTCGGCTGCCCGGCGGAGTCCGCGGACGACCCTGGCGACGAAGGACGCGTCGCGGCCGGCGACGGCGTCGAGGAGTGCCGTCGGGGTCGCGCCCATGGCGGAGAGGTCGTTGACGTTGACGAGGACGCCGCACCACCCGGCCCACTCGGGGTCCCGTTCGACCATGCTCGGCAGGATCGCGTCGCAGGCCGCCACCACGTCGGTGCCGCTGACCGGGGCGCCGTCGTCGCCGACCCACCCTTGGCCCCCGGGCTGGTCGTCGCCGAAGAGCCCGGCGAGGTGTGCCTTGGTGGTGTCGACGAGCCGCTGGTACCGGTCGATCGGCCAGCGCATCCGCAGGTGCGGCACCCCACCGATGACGTCGGTGCCGGTGACGTGCCAGCCGATCCGTCGGAACAGGACGGCCGCGTGCTCCTGCACGACGGCGTCGAAGCGGAGGACCCCGCGCTGTTCCGCGAGGGCGCAGGCCGCTCGGACGAGGGCGGGCCCGATCCCGGAGACGTTGCGCGCGGTCGGCGCGACGACGAGCCGGCTGCCGGTCCACCACCCCGTGTCCCGGATCGTGGCGGGGGCGATGCGGACGCCGCCGAGCACCGTCCCGCTGCCGTCGGTGGCGCGCGCGACGAGCACCACGGTGCGGTGGTCGTCGTCGAGGTCGTCGTGGTCGCTGCCGGCGAAGAGCCCCTGCTCGTCGACGAACGCGTCGCGACGGAGCCGGCGGTGCTCGGCGACCTCGCGGCTGTCCGCGATGCCGACCACCCAGGCGGGGTCGGCGGTCGGACCCGGTCGGACCGGTGCGGGACCCGTCAGGGCGGGGACGTCGAAGACCGGCACGTCAGGCTCCCGTCGTGCTGAGGACCGAGCAGGCTCCGCACGCGGCGCAGCCGGCGGCCTGGTCGGCGCCGCGCATCCCGGCGGCGAGGAGGAGGTCGGAGACGCGACGGGTGACGTCGTGCATGACGTCGCGCGCCGGGGTGGTGGCGCCGTCGACGTCGACCGCGAGCGTCCCGCGGATGGGACGGAACGGCACGATGAACGGGTAGACGCCCATGTCGATGAGCTCCGCGGCGGACGCGACCAGCTCGTCCGGGTCCTCGCCCATGCCGACGATCAGGTAGGTCGAGACCTGGTTCCAGCCGAACACCCGGACCGCCTCACGCCAGGCGGCGCGGTACTCGTCGAGCGGGACCCGGGCCTTGCCGGGTGTCCAGCGGCGCCGGACGTCGTCGTCCATCGACTCGACGTGGATGCCGATGCTCCGCGCACCCGCCTGGTACAGGTCGGTGATCGTCGACAGGTCCGCCGGTGGCTCGCACTGCACCTGGACGCCGAGCTCGGGGACGCGCTCCTTGATCGCGCGGACGCAGCGGGCCAGGTGTGTGGCGCCGCGGTCGCGCCCCTTCGACGTGCCGGTCGTCATCACCATCTGCGTGACGCCGTCGAGCCGGACCGCTGCCTCGGCGACCTCGGCGAGCATCGCCGGCGTCTTGACCGCGATCGTGCTGCCCGCACGCAGGGACTCCTCGATCGAGCAGAAGCGGCAGCGTTCTGTCTCGTCGTACCGCATGCAGGTCTGCACGACGGTCGTCGCCAGGACCGAAGCGCCGTGCAGCCGGGCGATCTGCTCGTACGGGGTGCCGTCGGCCGTCGCCATGTCGTAGAAGCGCGGGCGCGACACCGGTTCGACCGACAGGCCGAGGTCGGCGCCGTCGAGCATGAGCTTGCCGTCGGCGACGGTGTACGGGCTGGTCGCGTTGACGGGCAGTGCGGCCTGCAGGCCCTCGAACAGGACGTGGCCGTCGTCCGAGGGGCCGGCGCCGCCCTCGCGGTGCACGGGGGCGGCGACGCGGACCCCGAGCAGCGAGAGGGCGACGCGGTGACCGACGGCCCCGTTGTTCGTGATCGTCACGGGTCAGACCATGTAGGTGCTGTTGATGATCGCGCCCTTGCGGGCGTAGTGGATGACGGCGTCCTGGACGTCCAGCGGGTGACACGGGGTCACGCCCGCGATGAGGTCCTCCTCGCGGTTGCCGTGCAGCGCCAGGCCGAACCGGCAGCAGAACACCGTGCCGCCCTCGGCGATGAAGGTCTCGAGGGCGTTGTTGATGTTGTTCTCGCCCGGGAACCCGTCGGACCCCGTGGTCGGGAAGCCGCGGTTCGCGATGCAGTTCATCGCGCCGGGGCCGTAGAAGTAGAGGACGCTCGTGAAGCCCTTGCGGAGGGCCCGCGTGGCCTGCAGCACGGCGACGAACGACACCGAGGACTCGTGCGCGATGCCGTGGACGAGCTGGAAGTAGTACTGGTCCGGCGTCGCGGTGTAGTCGGGGAAGACCTTCGTCGAGCCGTAGATGTTGCTGCCCTTCGGCAGGGACGGGTGCGCGATCTCGTTGCGGGACTTCTCCGCGTTCTCCGCGACCAGGGTGTCGTGGTCCAGCGTCTCGGCGGTCGTTGCATCGGTCATCGGGTGCTCCCAGGGCTCAGCGTCGGATGTGCCGCCCGGCGGGTGCTCCTGGCGGTGGTCCAAGTCTGTGTCGAGGCCCGTTTCGGACTGGTTTCACCTGGAACAACGATGCGTTTCGTCGATGACGTTCTGGTTTCTGGCCCTGGTGGCGGCCGGATGACGGCCGGTGACGCCTCGCCCGCTCCGTGCCGTCGCCCGGCTCTCAGCGCAGCCGGTACGCGCCGGTGACCCGCTGCGCCGCGTGGTCGAGCGACCGCCGGGCCCGCGCGATCGTCGCGTCGACGTCCACCTCGGCGACCGCCATCCCGCCCTTCGCCCAGGTCTTCGCGATGATCTCCCCGCCGGGGTCGACGATCTTCGCCTGCCCGAGGAAGCGGAGGTCCCCGAGCACGCCGGTCTGGTTCGAGGAGACGACGAACACCTGGTTCTCCGCGGCGCGGGCGCAGTCGTAGAGGTCGAACAGGTGCGCCTGGCGGTCCGTCCGGATGCGGTCCGAGCGGTCGGTGACGCTGGCCGGCCAGGCGCTGAGACACGCGATGACCGCGGCTCCGTCGAGCGCCAGGGTCCTGGCGGACTCCGGGAAGGTCTTGTCGAAGTCGATGAGCATCCCGATGCGGCCGGCCGGGGTGTCGAAGGCCCGGAACGAGTCGCCCGCGACGTACGCCTCGGACTCGCCGAGGGGGAGGTGCACCTTGCGGTGGGTGCCGAGGACCCCGTTGCCGGTGACGCACACCGCGGTGTTGTACCGGACGGGCACCCCGTCGACGACACCTCGCTCGGAGATCCCGAACGCCACGGTCATGTCGCCAGCCATCGCGGCGACCGCACGGACCTCTGGGCCGTCGAGGTCGATGGCCTCGGGGATGCCGTCGGCGGCGGACGCCGGGTGGTGCAGGTCGAGGAGGTAGCCGCCGATGGTGGCGTCGGGCAGCACCAGGAGGTCGACGCCGCGCTCGCGGCCCTGCTCGATGATCCCGGGGAGCTTCGCGAGCGTGCGGCTGACGTCCCGCCCGAAGTGCGCGGCGACGGCTGCCATCGTCACGGTGGTCACGGCCCCAGCGTAGGCCGTGGCCGGGTCAGGGCGCCGGCTCGGGGACCGCCGTCCGGACCGGCGACGTCCTGACGGTCCGCGCGATCCCGGCCGCGACGTGCTCGGCGTCCCGCGCGACGGCGTGGAAGCGGCCGGAGCCCCAGGTGTGCATCCACGGCAGCCCGATGAACCGGAACCCGGGGACGCTGGTCTCGCCCCGGTCCTGCAGGGGGAGCCCCTCGGGGTCGAGGACGTCGAGTGCACCGAGCCAGGACCAGTCCGCGCGGAACCCGATGGCCCAGATGATGGTCGCGACCTCGTCGAGGCGCAGCGCCGACGGTCCGGGCTCCGGCTGCCACACGGGCACGTACCGGGCCTCGGCGGGAGCGTCGATGCCCTCGCGGGCGATGTACGCGTCGATGTCGTCCTTGATGGAGTCGGCCACCGAGTCCGCGTGCGCGAGGTTCGCCGCGAGGGTGTCGTCGAAGTGCACGACGCCGTCCTCGATGCCCGTGGCGCGGCCGTGCAGTCCCATGCCCTCGCGGGCGAAGGCGCGCAGGTCGACGTCCCGTCCGCCGTCGCGCCCGGTGACGTAGTGGTTGGTGGACTCCCGCTTGGCGAGCCCCCGCGTGGCGATCGGGATGTCGTAGACGCCCATCTCGGCGAGCCACGTCATGCAGTCCCTGCCGCGGTGGAACCGGGCGACCCGCGGCGCCCGACCGACGGCGAGGTGCACCTGGCGGCCCTCGAGGTGCAGGTCCTCGGCGATCTGCGTGCCGGACTGGCCGGTCCCGATGACCAGCACCGGGCCTCCTGGCAGTGCTGCGGCGTTGCGGTACTCGTGCGAGTGGACCTGGTGCACGTGTGCCGGCACCTCGGTGGCCCACGTCGGCACGACGGGGCGGTGGTAGCCGCCCGTCGCCGCCGTCACGGTGTCCGCCGTGATCGTGCCCGCGGAGGTGGTGACGACGAACACCCCGTCGGGACGCCGGGTCACGAGTTGCACGGTGACGCCCTCGGCGACCGGCGCGTCGAACGTGTCGGCGTAGCGGCGCACCCAGGCGTGCGTCTCGTCGCGGGTCATGAAGCCGTCCGGGTCGTCGCCGTCGTACGGGTACCCGGGGAGGTGGCAGTGCCAGTTCGGGGTGACGAGGGTGAAGGCGTCCCAGCGCCCGTCCCGCCACTCGTGCGCGACGGAGTCCCGCTCGATGACGACGTGCCGCACACCCGCTTCGACGAGGCCGTGGCTGACCGACAGGCCCGCCTGCCCGCCGCCGACGACGACCGCCTCGTGGTGGTCGCCGTCCCGGATCGTGGTCGGGATCACGCGGGTGCCCCTGCGACGGGCGGTTCGAGCGCGGTGACCGTCACGTCCCCGAGCGGGGTCCGTGTGGCGGCCAGCGCGATCGACTCCTGCGTGTGCATCGCCGACGTGCACGCGAAGCCGTACTTCGCGCGGACGCGTTCACTGGCGATGTCGAGCGCTTCGGTGGCCCGACGGACGAACTCGGCGACCGGGTAGGCGGAGCCCGCGTCGAGGAAGTCGTGCATGACGAGGCTCGGTGAGTAGTAGGAGGCCTCGGTGCCGTCCGGCCAGCGGACCGCGAACTGCATCTCAGGCATGTGCGAGCTCCTGCCAGCCGGTGACGGACGCGCTGTCGGACTCGCTCACCGGGCCGTAGAGGTCCGGCCGACGGTCCCGCAGGTGGAACATCCCGCCGCGCATGCCGCGGAACGTCTCGGCGATGTCGATCTCGGCCACCGCCAGCCCGGAGTCGAGGAACGTGTTCGCGAGCACGTTGCCACCCGGGTCGACGACCTTGGCGTTGCCGACGTAGCGGAGTGACCCGAAGGTGCCCGACTGGTTCGACGCCATCCAGAACACCTGGTTGTCGAGCGCCCGTGCGACGTCGAAGGTGTTGTGCCGGTAGGTCCAGCGGTCCTCCTGCAGGTCCTCGGCCGTGGCGGTGCGCGCGGCGGGCCAGGCGGAGAGGCTCACGATGACCTCCGCGCCGTCGAGCGCGAGCATGCGAGCCGCCTCGGGGAACGCCTTGTCGTAGCAGATCTGCAGGCCGACGCGGGCGAGCGGGGTGTCGAAGGCGGCGTAGGAGTCACCGGCGGCGTACGACATGTGTTCCCCGAGCGGCTGGTGCACCTTGCGGTACGAGCCGTACACCTGGCCGCCGTCGAGGCAGACCGCCGCGTTGTACCGCGTCTCACCGTCGTCGCCGAGCTCGCAGAACCCGATCGCGACGAGCATGTCGCCGGCGAGCTCCTGCACCCGCCGGATCTCCGGGCCGTCCAGCCGGACCGCCGGTGGCAGCGACCGCTTGGTCGTGGCCACGGTGTCACCGTGGTTCCCGAGCGAGGAGAGGTACCCGCCGATCGAGGCCTCGGGGAACGCCACGAACTGGACACCCCGCGCGCGGGCCTCCGCGATCGTCTGCTCGATGAGCGCGTAGTTCTGGTCGAGGTCACGACTGAAGTTCGCCGAGACCGCCGCGACGGTGATGGGGGACATGCAGCCAGTCTGAGCAGCGGGTGTTACGGATTGGTTTCCGTCGGAATGAGAGATCGTTACGACGGGCCGCAGCAGGTGGTCCGGGCTGACAGCCGGGAGGCTGTGGTGCGGTGGGACAGGCCGGCCTGCCACCGCGGGTGCTTCAGAGGTACTGCGCGATCGCGTCGGCCACCGCACGCGGGTCCTCCCGCTGGACGAAGTGGCCGACCCCGTCGAGCTCGACCAGGCGACGGCCCGCTGGGAACCACGGCGCGTTCGCGCGGGCCATCGTCGGTGTCTCGCAGCCGTCCTCCAGCCCGATGAGGAACGTGGTCGGGACGGTGATCGCCGGCCAGGCGTCGAGGACGGCCTGGGCCGCCTCGTAGCGGGGACTGCCCGGCGCCTCGCCCGTGCCGTGTCGGTAGTAGTGGACGACGAGGTCGGCGAAGTCGTCGGTGTCGACCGCTCGGAGCACCTGGTCGAGCGCGTCGGCGGACAGCGGGAGCGACGGTGACCAGTGCTTCCACGCCCACCTGACCAGGTCCTCCGGCGCCTGTCGGAAGGCCGCTGCTCCTGTCTCCGTGCAGAGCCAGTAGCGGTACCAGGCCCCCGCGACCTCGTCGAGCGCCGCCTCGCCGTGCAGCAGCGAGGACGGCCCGTACGCCGTGGCGATCGTCACCAGGCCCGAGACGGCTTCGGGCGCCAGTGCGGCCAGGGCGTGCGAGGTGCGGGCACCCCAGTCGTGCCCCACCAGGACGACGGGTCCCAGGTCGAGCTCGTGGAGGAGGTCCAGGAGGTCCGTCGCGAGCGCGGCGACCTGCGCCGACCGGGCCTCCGGGTCGACCACGCGGGTCCCCCCGACCCCGCGGAGGAACGGGCGGATGACCCGGAGACCGTCGGGCAGCGCGGCGACGACGTCGTCCCAGGTGCCCGGGTGGTCGGGGAAGCCGTGCACCAGCACGACGGGTGTGCCGGTCCGCGGGCCCTCGTCGAGGTACTCGATCTCGGTGGAACGGGTGTGCACGAGCGGCATGGTCGAGCCTTTCGGGTCGCGTGGTGGTGTCCATCATGGCGAACCGCGGGACCGACGGACCAGTCGCGTAGCCTGAGCCGATCATGGACGAGCACGCGAGCAGCCCGGTCGTCGCGTTCTTCGACGTGGACAACACGCTCATCCACGGCGCGAGCGTGTTCCACCTCGTGCGGGGGCTGCGGGCCGCCGGGCTCATCACCGTGCGGGACATCGTCGGGGCCGTGTGGAAGCAGGCGCGGTTCAAGGTCCGCGGCGAGAACGACCGGCACCTCGCCTCCGCCCGGGTCCGCGGGCTCGAGGTGCTCACGGGCGTCCCGGTCGCCGACATGGCGCGGCTGGCCGACCAGGTCTACGACCGTCACACCGAGGCCGCGGTCTGGCCGGCGATGGCGCGGGTGGCGCAGGACCACCTCGACCAGGGGCACCAGGTGTGGCTCGTGACCGCGTCGCCGGCGTTCCTCGCCGAGGTCATCGCCGAGCGCCTGGGCCTGACCGGTGCGCTCGCCAGCGGCCTCGAGGTGCACGACGGCATCTACACCGGTCGCCCCGACGGCGAGTTCCTGCACGGGACGCACAAGGCGGCCGCGGCGCGACGGCTGCTCGAGCGGAGCGGCGTGGACCCCGCCGGGTGCTGGGCCTACTCGGACTCCCGGCACGACATCCCGCTGCTCTCCCTGGTCGGACACCCCGTCGTGGTGAACCCCGACCGGCAGCTCGCCGCCCACGCCCGCGCGTCCGGCTGGCCCGTGCTCGACCCCCGTCGGAGCGGTCGACCGGCGTGAGCCCGCGTGGCATCCTGTTCGTCGACATCGACGGCACGCTCGTGCCGTCGGGCTCCAGCAGCAGCTTCCTCGCCGCACGACTCGGGCACCAGCACGAGCTCGACCAGGCGGAGGCCCGGTACGCCAGTGGCGAGCTGTCCAACCAGGAGGTCAGCGAGATCGACGCCAGGGGCTGGCGAGGGACCACCCCGGCGACGATCCACCGGTGGCTCGAGGACCTGCCCGTGATCGCCGGCATCGACGCCGTCGTCGCGTGGTGCGTGGCGCGCGACGTCGAGCCGGTCCTCGCCTCGCTCGCCTGGCAGCCGGTGAGTGCGGCGCTCGCCCGACGGTTCGGCGTCACGGCCAACGGCGGACCGCGCGTCGGACTGGTTGACGGGTCGTACGACGGGACCGTCGCGGAGCACGTCGACGAGCACGACAAGCGCGACCGGGCACTGGCGCTCGCCGCGGCACGGGGGCTGCCGCCGGACCGGTGCTGCGCCGTCGGGGACAGCCGCTCGGACCTGCCGCTCTTCGGGGCCGTCCCGGTGTCGCTCGCGCTGAACGCGGGGGCAGCCGCTCGGGCCGGGGCCACGGATGCCCTCGACACGGACGACCTGACCGCGATCCTGCCGTGGCTGGGACGGTGGGAGCGCGGACTCGACTCCGCCGGTGGCTGACGACCGGGAACCCGGGCTCGACCGCCAGCGAGGTCACCCGGGCCCGTCGCTCGCAGCGGCCAGGAGCGGCACGACGACGTCGGACACCGGCGTCGGGAGCCCGTGCACTCGAGCGCGGCGCTGCACGACGCCGTTCCTGGCGTCCCACTCGAGCGGGAGCCCGGCGACGCGGTCCGCGAGGATGGACGTCCCGAGGTCGGCGGGCCGCGTCCGGAAGCCGTCGAGGATCTCCTCGACCACGGCGTCGTCGAGCGCGGCGCCGTCGGCGCGAGCCACGGCCAGGCACTCGCGGAGGTAGGCCGCGGCGAGGCCGGCGACGTCGTCGCGGGTGTACATGCCCGAGCGGCGACCGGTCAGGACCATCAGCCCGGCGGCGGCGTTCTGCAGCAGCTTGCGCCACGCCGTGCTGTGGAAGTCGTCGGTGGTCTCGACCGTGCACCACGACCCGTCGAGCGCCGCGGCGGCACGGTCGGACGCCGCCCCGGTGGGCAGGGTGAGCCGCGCGGGTCCACGGAGGAGCACCTCGCCGTCGGGCTGGCGGACCGCCGGGAACCAGACCACAGCGGGGACGGTGGTTGCTCCCTGGACGAGCGGGGCGACCGTCTCGACCTGCTCGATGCCGTTCTGCAGCACGCACACGACGGTGTCCGGACCGCAGCACGCCCCGAGCAGCGGAGCGGCACCGGCCACCTGGGTGGTCTTGACCGCCAGGAACACCAGGTCGGACGGACCGTCGACGGCGTCGGGGTCCGTCCGGACCGGACCCGGCACGACGACCCGCTCCGAGCCCCTGCGGAAGCGGAGCTCGTCGCGCGCCGACCGCCCGACGACGGCCGGCGTTCGACCGGCCTGGTGCAGTGCCGCAGCGATGGTCGTGCCGATCGCGCCGGGGCCGACCACCGCGACCCGCGGGCTCATCGTGCCTGTCCGGACGCAGTGGACCGTGCACCGGCCTGCGCCCGCAGGACGGTGGCGAGCAGTGCCTCGCCACCGACCTCGAGGGGCCCGTCGTTGCGGATCTCCACGTCGACCTGGTGGTCCGGGGCGGGATCGGGGCGCTGGAGCCGGGCGGTGACCGCGTCGCCGGACTCCCGACGGCGGGACCGGAGGCGCTCGGCGCGGACCTCGTCCGGCACGGTCACCCGGACCACGACGAGGCGGTCGTAGCGCTCCGCGAGCTCCTCGAGGACACCCCGGGAGACGTTCACGACGACCGTCCTGCCCGCTCGGACGTCGTCGTCGACCTGCGCGGGGATGCCGTAGTCGAGCCCGTGCGCGTGCCAGTGGACGGCGAACGCGCCCGCTCGTGCCGCGGCGGCGAAGGCGTCCGGCTCGAGCGGGTCGTGGTCCTCACCCGGACCGGACGGCCGCGTGACGGTCCGTCGCGGGTACCGGACGGTGTCCGGCGTCCGGTCGTGCGCGTAGGTGATGAGGGCGTCCTTGCCGACGCCGCTCGCGCCGACGACGGCGACGAACGCGCCCGGGCCGATCGGGGTCGACGTCACGAGACGCGTTCCCCGCTGCGGTAGACGCCGCGGACGACGGGCATGCTCCGACCGTTCGGACGACGCTCGTCCGCGGGCAGCGCGTGC
Source organism: Curtobacterium sp. VKM Ac-1395 (assembly GCF_015350975.1). Classification (GTDB taxonomy): domain Bacteria; phylum Actinomycetota; class Actinomycetes; order Actinomycetales; family Microbacteriaceae; genus Curtobacterium. The sequence continues at coordinate 583,143 of NZ_JADKRX010000003.1, read as the reverse complement.
GTGGCGACCCGGACCAGGTCCGCGCGCTTGCCGACGGCGATCTCGCCGCGGTCGTCGAGCCCGACCGCGCGTGCCGGGTTCGTGCTGATGAGCCGGGCGCCCTCGGACATGCTGATCACGCCGTCGGCCGCGAGCTGGAACACGGCGTGCAGCGGGCTCGACGGCACGTAGTCGGACGAGAGCACGTCGAGCAGGCCGAGGTCGAGCAGTTCCGACGCCGCCACGTTGCCGGACTGGCTGCCACCCCGGACGATGTTCGGTGCGCCCATCACCACGTGCAGCCCCTGGTCGACCGCGGCGCGCGCGGCCACGACCGTCGTCGGGAACTCCGAGATGTGCACACCGAGGGAGACGGACTCGGCCACGTGCTCGGGCGTCGCGTCGTCGTGGGCGGCGAGGGTGATGCCGCGTTCGGCGGCCAGGGCAGCGATGGCCCGTCGGTTGCGGTCGGCGTGCAGGGCCGACTGCTCGTGGAGCAGCTGCACGTACTGCTCGAAGTCCGCCTCGCTCACCCGGCGCTTGGCGAGGTAGTAGCGCTTGAAGTCCTCGACGTCGGCGTACTGCCGCTGTCCGGGCGTGTGGTCCATGAGTGAAGCCAACCGCACGAACGGGTCGTCGTCGAACTCGTGGAAGGCGTCGAGGCAGTCGGCGGACGACACCTCGCAGCGCAGGTGCACGGCGTGCTCGGCACGGAGCAGTCCTGCGCCCATCGCGGACTCGACGGCCCCGGCCAGTCGGTGCGCCGCAGCCGCGGCGCCGTCGCGCCCGTCGGGCTCCGAGCCGATGCGGACCGCGTCGAACACGGTGGTCGCGCCGGCTGCGGAGAGCTGTGCGTCGTGCGCGAGCACCGCGGGCAGCGGGTCCCAGGAGACCCCCGGCCGCGGGCTGAAGTGGTACTCGAGGTGGTCGGTGTGCAGCTCGACGACACCCGGCATCAGGTGGTCGCCGTCGAGGTCGAGCCCGACGGTCGCGGCCGGACCGGTCGCGACGTCGGCGATGACGCCGTCGCGGACCAGGACGGAGCCGAGCACGGTCTCGTCGCCGAGCACGACGCGGGTGTTGGTGAAGACGGTCTCGCGGGTCATCGTGGTCCTTCGCTGCTTGGGGCTTCGGCGGTGCGGGAGGTGAGGGTGGGGTGGAGCCGGTGTGCGGCGTGCAGGACGAACGGGGCGCCCGGCTCGGGTTCGACGAACACCGCGAGGGCGTCGAGCGGGACGTCGTGTCCCAGCACCTCGTCGAACCAGCTGCGGAGCATGCGCTCGACCTCGGGCTGCTGCCCCGGGGGGACGCGGTCGGTCAGGGTCAGGTGGAACCGGAACTCCTCGAGCACGTACGGGTAGCCGTAGGCGTCGAACAGCTCCTGCTGCCGCTCGGTGAGCGCGGCCTGCTCGCGTCGGGCGCGGTCCGCGTCGGAGAGCGGTGCCCGGAACCGGTCGAACCGCATCACCACGTCGTTCGCGATGGCGTCGAGCCGCGGGGCGGGGACGCCGGGGACCAGCGCGAAGAAGCCGTCGATCCGTGCCAGCGTGAGTGCGGGGAGCACCACGAGCGGTCGACGTGCGGCGAACCGGGCCACGGCGCCGTCGAGCTCGTCGAGGCTGTGTCCCCGCGCGAGCCGGAACGGGGCCTTGAGCGTCCCGTGGAAACCGTAGCGTCGAGCGTCCCGCGTGATCGCGTCGATCGACGACCGGCTGTGCCCGAGCGGCGCCGCGGCCTCGACGGGTTCCCCGGTGATGCTCCGCCCGAGCCACTGTTCCGCCAGGGTGCGGAGCCGCGCAGCGCCGGGGTGCACCGACGGTGTCCCCGGTGCGGCGTAGACGGCTGCTCTCATGCGTCGGCCTGCTCGAGTTCCCGGGCCGCGGCCGGCGAGGACACCGCGACGTCGACCACGCGGTCGGCGACCGCGTCCCGGACCGCGGCGTCGTGGAAGATCCCGAGCATGGCCGTGCCGGTGCGCCGCTTCTCGGCGATCAGCTCCACGACGACGTCGCGGTTCCGTGCGTCGAGGGACGCGGTCGGCTCGTCGAGCAGCAGCAGCGGCAGGTCCGCGATGAAGCCGCGCGCGATGTTGACGCGCTGCTGCTCGCCGCCGGAGAAGGTGGCGGGCGGCAGCGACCACAGGCGTTCCGGGATGTGCACCCGGGTGAGCAGCGTGGCGGCCCGGTCACGAGCCTCCAGGCGGTCGACGCCCCGTTCGAGCAGCGGCTCGGCGACCACCTGGATCGCGGGGACGCGGGGGACGCAGCGGAGGAACTGGCTGACGTAGCCCATCGTGTCGCGACGGGCGGCGATGACCTGCCGTGGGTCGGCGGTGGCCAGGTCCAGCGGCGGGGCGGTGCCGAGCAGGACGCTGCCTCGGTCGACGGCGTAGTTGCCGTAGACCATCTTCAGGACGGAGCTCTTGCCGGCGCCGGACGCGCCCCCGAGGACGACGCACTCGCCCGGGTGCACGCGGAAGCTGAGGCCGCGGAGCACCTCGATGCGCTGGCCGCCCTGCAGGTGCATGGTGAAGGTCTTCTCGACCTGGGAGACGGTGAGGATCGGATCGGTCATGGTCGGTTCACCCCTGGAGGATCGAGGAGACGAGGAGCTGCGTGTACGCGGCCTGCGGGTCGTCGAGCACCCGGTCGGTCAGGCCGGACTCGATGACCCGGCCGCCCTGCATCACGAGCGTGCGGTGGGAGATGAGCCGGGCGACCGCGAGGTCGTGCGTGACGATCACGACGGCCAGCCCGAGCTCGGCGACGAGGGAGCGGATCAGGTCGAGCAGGCGGGCCTGCACCGACACGTCGAGCCCGCTGGTCGGCTCGTCCATGAAGACCAGTCGGGGCGACACCACGAGGTTCCTGGCGATCTGCAGGCGCTGGCGCATGCCGCCGGAGAACGTGGCCGGGGTGTCGTCGATGCGGTCCACCGGGATCTCGACGCGCTCGAGCCACTCCGCGGCCGCGGCTCGGATCTGTCCGTAGTGCCGCCAGCCCGTCGCCATGAGCGGTTCGCCGACGTTGCCGCCGGCGCTGACGTGCATGCGGAGGCCGTCGGCGGCGTCCTGGTGGACGAAGCCCCACTCGGACCGCCAGAGCCGGCGGAGCGCGGTCTCGCTCAGGTCACCGAGCTCGACGGTCTCGCCGTCGGCCGTGCCGTAGCGGATGGAGCCCTCGGTCAGGGACAGGCGACGGGACAGCGTGCCGAGCAGCGTGGACTTGCCGGAGCCCGACTCGCCGACGACGGCGAGCACCTCGCCCGGCCACAGCTCGAAGTCGACGTCGCGGCAGCCGTACCGGTCGCCGTAGCGGTGGCCGGCACCCCGGACCTGGAGCAGGGGACGTGGTTCGCTCATGCGGTGACCTCCTCGGTCGTCGCGGCTCCGCCGCCCGCGGCGACCGTCCGCTCGCAGTGGTCGGTGTCCGAGCAGGCGAACAGCACGCCGCCCGCGTCGTCGGTGATGATCTCGTCGAGGTACACGCCCGTCGACCCGCAGATCGCGCACGGGTGCTCGAACCGCTGGGGTTCGAACGGGTGGTCCTCGAACCCCAGGCTCACGACGTCGGTGAAGGGCGGCACCGCGTAGATGCGCTTCTCGCGGCCGGCGCCGTACAGGTGCAGCGCCGGACTCCGGTGCAGCTTCGGGTTGTCGAAGCTCGGCGTCGGGGACGGGTCCATCAGGTACCGTCCGTTGACCATCACCGGGTACGCGTACGTGGTGGCGATGTGCCCGTACCGCGCGATGTCCTCGTAGAGCTTGACGTAGACCAGGCCGTACTCCTCGAGCGCGTGCATCCGCCGCGTCTCGGTCTCGCGCGGCTCCAGGAACCGCAGCGGCTCGGGGATCGGCACCTGGTAGACCATGACCTGCCCGTCCCGCAGCGGCGTCTCCGGGATCCGGTGCCGGGTCTGGATCACCGTCGCCTCGTCCGTGCGGGTCGTGGTCGCGGCGCCGCTCACCCGGGCGAAGAACTGCCGGATGGACACGGCGTTGGTGGTGTCGTCGGCGCCCTGGTCGATCACCTTGAGGACGTCGTCCTCGCCGAGGACCGCCGCGGTCACCTGCACGCCGCCCGTTCCCCAGCCGCGGGGCATCGGGACCTCGCGGGAGGCGAACGGCACCTGGAACCCGGGGATCGCCACGGCCTTCAGCAGGGCACGGCGGATCATCCGCTTGGTCTGCTCGTCGAGGTACCCGACGTTGTACACCAGCTCGCCGCTCATGCGGGCACCGCCGCGTGCTCCTCGCGGAGCCGCCGGACCAGCCCGAGCTCCGCCTGGAAGTCGACGTAGTGGGGCAGTTTGAGGTGCTCGACGAAGCCCGTCGCCTGCACGTTGTCGCTGTGGCTCACCACGAACTCCTCGTCCTGCGCCGGTGCGACGCGTCGTTCGCCGAACTCGTCGGCGCGCAGTGCCCGGTCGAGCAGCGACATCGACATCGCCTTGCGCTCGCTCCGCCCGAAGGCCAGGCCGTAGCCGCGGGTGAACTGGGCCGGCTTGTCAGCACTGCCGGTGAACTGGTTGATCATCTGGCACTCGGTGACCTCGAGCCGGCCGAGCGGCACCGGGAAGCCGAGGTCGGGGGCGTCGAACTCCACCTCGACCTCACCGACCCGGACCTCGCCGGCGAAGGGGTGCGTGCGCCCGAACCCGCGCTGCGTGGAGTAGCCGAGGGACAGCAGGAAGCCCTCGTCGCCCCGCGCCAGCGCCTGCAGCCGTTCGGCCCGGCTCATCGGGAACATCGTCGGGTCGCGCGTCAGGTCGGCCGGCTCCGGGTCGGTCGAGTCCGGGGACCGCTCCGACTCGATGAGCGACGCGTCGCCGAGCAGGTCGTTCACGCGCGGCATCGGTCGGGACTCCTCCGCCGCGGCCGCGGTCGGTTCCGGACCGTCCGTCGCGGCGTCCGAGAACAGCCGGTGCGTGTAGTCGAACGTCACGCCGAGCTGCTGCCCGCCGGGCAGGTCCTTGAAGGTCGCCGAGATCCGCCGCTGCGGGGGGAGCGACGCCGTGTCGAGCGGCAGCGTGTAGCCGAGGCGGGGGAGCGTGGTGCGGTAGGACCGCACGAGGGTGACGGCTTCGAGCACGTCACCCTGCGCCTGCAGGACGGCACGGGCCGCGAGCTCGGGGTCGTACAGCGAACCCTCGTTCATGACGCGGGCCACGAGCACCGAGAGCTGGCCGGCGACCGCGTCGACTGTGATCACGGGCGTCTCGGGATCGCCCCGGCCCTCCTTGGCGAGCAGGGCGTGGGCGTTGGCGATCGCCTTCTCGCCGCCCTTGACTGCGACGTACATCAGGCCTCCTGTGCGGTGTCGGACGCGGTGAGCCGCGTGGTCCTGGGGAGCGCGGCGACGTGGTCGCGCTCGACGAGCAGCAGGTCCACGCCGCGCGGGAACCGCGCGCCGTTCTGCCGCCACTCCTCGAGGAACGCGGCGTCGGCCCACGGTGCGTCGACGTCGACGCTGCCGTCGATGCCGGGGCCGCTCGCGGTGAGCGGCAGCTGCCCGTCGAGCTCGCGCACGTCGAGCACGAGGGTCGCGGAACGGTGCGGGTCCACGTCGGTGCCCTGGGCCAGGTCGGCCAGGGCCGGACGGGAGGCTCGGGTCACCACGACGAAGTCGGCCTCGGCCGGCTGGGTGGCCCTGGCCACCCCGGTGTGGAACGCCAGCCAGGCCGCGAGCTCCGGGTCGTCACCGGCGGGGCCGGCGATCCAGACCGAGCACTCCTCGTCGAACAGCGTGAGGGCGACGGCGGCGAGCCCGGGGCCGAACGCCTCGGGTGCCTCCGGCGGCACGGCCAGCGGGTACCGCCGCCCGGGGTGGGCGAGCGCGTCGAGGACGGCGCGGAACACCCGCTGCGCGCCGCGGGTGGGGTCGTCGAACCCGGGGGCGGGGATGGGCGTCGTGGTGCTCATGCGTGCTCCCGCGAGATCGTGAAGAAGTCGACCAGCGTGCTGCGGGCCTCGACCCGGCGGGCCTCGTCGCGCTCGGCCTGGGCGTCCTCGAGCGGGACCACCACCTCGGTGAGCAGGCGCTCCCGCAGGCCGGCGTCGGCGAGCAACCCGTCGAAGACGGCGGCGAGCCGCGCGTGCTCGAGGTCGGTGCCGAGCAGGTACGACGTCCCGACGACGTCGGCGTCGAGCGGGGCACCGTGCAGCCGGACCGTCGCCCTGCTCACCGTCGCCTCGCCCATGTTGAAGCGGTCCCCGCCGGCGTCGACCCGGGCACGGACCATGACGAGTCCGGTCTCCGGCCCGCGGATCGCCTGCACGTCGGGCTTCGGTTCGAGCCGTCGCCACGCGGCGTCGAGCGCGGCGGTCGGTGCGAGCGCGAGTGCGCGCATCCACCGCTGGCGCTCGACGACGGCCGCCGGTGCTGCTGGGTTCGTGGACATCACGTCCTCCGATCAAGTTGTCTGTGTTTCTGGATAACTTGACCGTAGCGCTGCCGGTCGAGCAGCACGACCGCACGGGGCGACGAGCAGCACGACAGCGGGTGAACATCCGGGGAACTGGCCCGTTCACCGCCGACGGTAGAGTGCGGTCGCATGACGGTGCAGGGGCGATCGGCGAGCGGGTACTCGGCCTGGCGACTCATCGCCGACGAGCTCCGCCGCGAGATCTTCGACGGGTCGCTGCCGCCCGCGGCCAAGCTGCCGACCGAGGGGACGCTCGCCGAACGCTTCGGCGTGCACCGGAACACCGTCCGCCAGGCGGTCGCGGCGCTCGCGTCCGAGGACCTGGTCCGCTCCCGTCGCGGCAGCGGCACCTTCGTCGTCGAGCACTCCGTGATCGTGCACCGGATCGGCCTCCGGACGCGCCTCAGCGACAGCCTCGGCCGACGCGGGTCCGCCGTGTCCGGCCGGTTGCTGGAGTCCCGGACGGTGCCCGTGCCGCCGGCCGAGGTGGACGAGCAGCTCCGACTCGACGGGCGTCCAGCGCTGCTGATGGAGTCGGCCCGGTCCGTCGACGGCGTCACCATCTCCCGCGGCACGCACTGGTTCGACGCCGAGCGGGTGGCCGGCATCGACGAGCACTTCGCCCGCACCGGGTCGATGACCGCCGCGCTCCGGGCCGTGGGCATCGAGGACTACCTCCGTGCGCACACGACGGTCGGGGCGCGCATCGCGAGCGGCGCCGAGTCGTCGGACATGGCGCTGCCGATGGGGACGGTGGTGCTGGTCGTCCACGCCCTCGACGCCCTGCCCGACGGCACGCCGTTGCAGGCGGGGACGACCCGGTTCCGGGCCGACCGGGTCGAGCTGGACGTCGAGCACCCGGACGCGGGCGCCGCCATGCTCGACCAGACGGGTCCCGCTGCGCCCGACTACGCCTCGTAGCGCTCGAGGAACGCGTCGACCGACAGGGTGCGGAAGTCCCCGAGCCGGGCCCGGAGCATCGCGTGGTCCCAGTCCCACCAGGCCAGGCGCTGCAGCCGCTCGGCCGTCTCCGGGGGCTGTCGGAGCCGGATGACCCGTGCCGGCACCCCGGCGACGACGGCGTACGCGGGCACGTCCTTCGTCACGACGGCCCCCGACGCCACCACGGCGCCGTCGCCCACGGTCACCTCGGGCTTGACCAGGGCGCCGTGCCCGATCCAGGTGTCGTGCCCGATCCGGGTCCGACGGGCACGGCGCTGCTCGAACCACGACTCGTCGTCCTGCGCGTCGTCCCAGTAGTGGCTGCTGCGGTACATGAAGTGGTGCAGGGTCGCCCGGTCGAGCGGGTGGTCGGTCGCGCCGATCCGCACGGCGCTGGCGATGTTCGCGAACCGGCCGACGGAGGTGTTCGCGATGTCGCAGAGCCGGTCGCAGTAGCTGTAGTCGCCCACGTCACTGTCGGTGAGCCGGCAGTCGTCGCCGATCTCGACCCAGCGCCCGAGGGTGCTGCCGGTCATCGCGGTGCCGGGTCCGACCGCTGGCTCCTCGGTCAGCCGGAGTCCTCCGGCCGTCGGCAGGCCGTGCCCGCTCATCGGTACACCCGGCGCATCCACGCCGCGAGTCCCTCGACCGCGAGCACGGCGACGAGCACCATGGCCACGAGCGTCGTCACCTGACCGTGCAGCGTCAGGACGGTGGACGCGTTCGTCAGGTAGAAGCCGACGCCGCCACCGCCGACGATCCCGAGCAGGGTCGCCGCGCGGATGTTCGTGTCGACGAGGTACAGCGAGTTGCCCACCAACGACGGCAGCCCCTGGGGGAGCGTGGCGGCGAGGTACCGCTGTCCCCGCGTGGCCCCGGCGGCCGTGAGGGCCTGCTCCGGTCCGGACGGCACCCCCTCGAAGGAGTCGGCGACGAGCTTGCCGAGCAGCCCGATCCCACCGAAGGCGAGCGCGACGACGCCGGCCTGGTTCCCGAGCCCGGTCACCATGATCAGGAAGATCGCCAGCACCAGCTCGGGCACACCGCGGAACACCACGAGCACGACCCGGAACACGCTCCGGACGGCACCGTTCGGCGCGACGTTGCGCGCCGCGAGCGACCCGACCACGAGCGACAGGACGAGCGAGAGGAGCGCGGCGGCGAAGGCGACCTGCACGGTCACGAGCAGCGCCTGCGCGAACTCGCCGAACGTGTGGCTGCCGAGGTTCGGCGGCCAGAAGCTCTGCAGCGTGGGCACCACCTGGTTCCACGCGATGTCGTCGAAGTCGACACCGGCCATCCACCAGCTCGAGACCACGAGCGCGACGGCCGCGAGCGACCACACGGTGTTCCGCACCCGACGGGGCGTCCACGGTCGACGGGACATCGAGTCCACGGTGACACCGCCGGCGACACGTCCGGTCGGGGCCGGTCGGTTCCTGGTCGCGCGGCGCACGATCCGGTCACCGAGGCCGCGACCGGACGGCTCCACGCCGAGCAGGTTGCGGCGGATCGTCGACGAGACGACCTCGAGCACGACGCAGAGCGCGAAGATGACGATCGCGATCCCGAGACCCCGCCCGTAGCCCGTCGGGAACTGCCCGAACGCGATCTTCATCGCGTACCCGAGCCCGCCGACCCCGGCGTACCCGAGGATCGCGGAACCGCGGAGGTTGATGTCGAACCGGTGCAGGACGATCGCGATCCACGCCGGGAGCACCTGCGGGACGACGCCGGACCAGAACTCCTGGGCGCGGGAGCCACCGGCAGCCCTGACCGCGAGCCGGGGCCCGTCGTCGATCTGCTCGACGGCGTCGGCGAACAGCTTCGAGATCATCCCGATCGAGTGGATCCCGAGCGCCAGGATGCCCGGCAGCGGACTGCCGAGCGCGAACGTCAGGGAGAACGCCAGCGCGATGACGACGTCCGGCACCGCACGGGTCAGTGCGCCGATCGCCCGGCCGACCCAGCGCGACCAGCCGACGGGCGTCGTGTTCGCTGCGGCGATCCAGGCGACCGGCACCGAGATCAGCGCGGCGACGACGGTGCCGAGGATGACGATGCCGATGGTGAGCCCGATGAGGTAGACCAGATCCCCGGGCGCGGGGAAGCTGATCGGGTCCATCTGCGAGAACACCCGCGCGGCGTTCGCGATGCTCGTCGGGACGGCGCTCCAGCCGAAGTCGAGCTCGGACAGCGACCACGCCCCGAACGCGACCATGGCCAGCACCACGACGCCGGCGACGATCCGCTGCACCGCGACCGGTCGGCGCGGCGCACGGGCGTCGACGTCGACGGCCCGGCTGACGCGCGGGGCCCCGACGGCCGTCATCGGTCGCCCGCTGCGCGCGCCGCGTCGAGCAGGCCGACGTCGGCGAGCTCCGTCTCGATGACGCGCATCTCGGCGGAGGACGTGCTCACACGGCCGTAGACCTCCATCACCTGGGCCTTGCTGATGCCGGCCGTCGGCAGGTCCAGGACGACCTCGCCGTGCCGGAGCCCGACGATCCGGTCGCCCCAGCCGAGCGCGATGTCGACCTGGTGCAGGCTGCAGACGACCGTCAGCCCGTCGTCGGCGGCGATCTCCCGGATGAGCCGCATCACCTGCGCGCTCGACTCCGGGTCGAGCGACGCGACGGGCTCGTCGGCGAGCAGCACCTCCGGGTCCTGCATGAGTGCCCGGGCGATGGCGACGCGCTGCTGCTGTCCGCCGGAGAGCTCGTCGGCGCGCTGGTAGGCCTTCTCGAGCAGTCCCACGCGGTCCAGGTGCGTCAGTGCCGCGGTCCGGACGGCCCGCGGGTACGACCAGATGCCGAGCCGCGGTCCCCGGAGGCGCGACAGCGCTCCGGTCAGGACGTTCTCGAGCACCGTCAGTGCCGGGACCAGCTCGAACTGCTGGAAGACCATCGCGACCCGGCCGCGCATCGTCCGCAGGTCGCGCGACCGGAGCGTGGTCAGCTCCTCGCCGAGCACCCGGACGGATCCGGAGGTCGGGAACTCGAGGCCGTTGACGTGCCGCAGCAGCGTCGACTTGCCGGAGCCGGACAGCCCGAGCAGCACGACGACCTCCCCCTGCTCGACGGTCAGGTCGATGCCGTCGAGGGCCCTCGTGGTGCCGAAGTCCTTCGTGACCCCGGTCACCGAGATCACCGGGGAGGTCGTCGTGTGCTGCATGGTGTCAGTCCCTCGTCCAGGTCCTGCGCGTCACTTGGCGCAGTCGGCGCTCGGGATGGTGGAGCAGAGGTCGCGGATCGACTTGTAGTACGAGGCGTCCTCGGCCTGGGCGCCGAAGTACCCCTCGGTGAAGCCGTCCGTCATCGTGATCCCGGCCTTCTTGATGGCCTCCGGCGAGGCGCCCGCCAGGACGTCACCGAGCTTCGTCTGCACGTCCTTCGGCAGCTTCGTGGAGATCGAGAGCGGGCCGCCGGGCACGTACTGCTTGCCGAGGACCGTGATGTCGCCCTTCTTCGCCGCGGGCTCCGCGATCGAGTCCTCGGCGAACCCGAGGTCGCACTGTCCGGAGGCCACGGCCTGCTCGGACTTGTCGTGAGCGCCGGCGAAGTACGCGGTGAACGCGTCGAACTTCGGGTTCCCGCTCGCGTCCGTGCCCGACGTCGTGACGTCGATCCCGGCCTTGTTCAGCTGGTACAGCCCGAACAGGAAGCCCGAGGTGGAGTTCGGGTCGACGAAGCAGACGGTCTTGCCCTTTGCCTGCTTCAGCGAGGTGACCGACGAGCCGGCCTTGGTGATGGCCTCGGAGTAGTACCCGGGGTCCTTCACGTCGGGGGAGCTGAGCGTCGCGGCCACCGGTGCGAGCGCGGCGCCCTTGTTCGTGGCCTGCACGTACTGCAGCCCGCCGGAGGACATCACGTCGACCTTGCCGGCGACCGCGGCGGCGATGAGCGCCGTGTAGTCCGCGGTCGGGTAGTACTCGACCTGGTAGCCGGTCTCCTTGGCGATGTACTCCTCGAGCGGCTTGTTGTTCGCGTCGGAGCCGGCCTGGTCGGGGACGGCGCCGAACACGAGCGTGCCCTTCGACTTGGCCCAGGTGCCGGACGAGGAAGAGGCGGCCGAGCCGTCGTTGGTCGCGGCGTTGCTGCTCGCGGAGCAGCCGGTGAGGGCGACCACCGCGAGGGTCAGGACAGAGCCGACGATGCCGATGCGCGTGCTTCGGGACAGATGCATGGGGGAGGGCCTTCCGGTCGTGCACGCGCCGCGGTGGGTCCGCATGCGTGTCACGGTGACGGTAAGGACGGGAGGTGGAGCGCAACCACCGGCTCAGTGACGAATCCGTGAACCAGTCCAGAAATCTGGACAACTCCCCCGGGCGGTCAGCGCTTCCGGCGTCCCGTCCGCAGGGCGTTCGTCGCCCACAGCGCGACGGCGATCAGGGCGGGCTGGAACAGCAGCCGGACGAACCGCTTGGTGTCGGTGTCCAGGCCGAACCCGTCGCGGTGGTGGATCCACTGCGCGATGTTCCCCGGGAAGACGGCAGCGAAGAACACGGCCGCGACCCAGCCGACGGTGGCCTGCCGGCGCACCAGGAGCACCAGCGCGGCGCCGAGGGAGATCTCCGCGATGCCCGACGCCAGGACGGTGACGTCGGGGTCGAGCGGCACGAACTCGGGCACCTGCGCGCGGAACTCCTGCCGTGCGACCGTCAGGTGGCTGATCCCGGCCCAGGTGATGGCCGCGCCGAGCAGGATGCGCACCACGGTCCGGGGCTTCGTCGAGCGGGTGGTGCGGGGACGAGACGACATGGCAGCTGCCTTCCAGGGGAGCGGACGATGGAGCGAGGGCAACGCGCCAACTGAATTGTGCACAACCTAACACGGCGCCCGCGGTCCCACCCGGACATGGACGGAGCGCCCCCCTGGTTGGATCGACGGATGGCCGGACGCGCCGCAGTCGGCTGCCCGGTCGGCAGAGCGACGCCGGCTGAGACCGCGCGCGACCCCCGCGCACCCCGGACGGAGCACCCCATGCACGCATCTGACATCGCCGGACCGCTGGTCGTCGTCGACCGGGCGACCCCGGCCCTCGACGCGATCCGGTTGATCGCCGACCAGGACCTCCTCGGGCTCGTCATCGCCGAGCACGACGGGCACCCGTCCGCGGTGGTGTCGAGCATCGACGTGACGCGGTACATGCTCCCGGGGTACCTGCTCGACGACCTGTCCCTCGCCAACACGCTCGGCGCGGACGGCGTCGAGGACCTGCGCCTCGGGATGGAGGGCCGCACCCTCGGCGACCTCGTCGACGACGACTCCGTCGCGGTGCGCCGGGTGCTGGTCGTGCCGGCCGACGCCGGGTTGGTCGAGGTGGCTGCTCGGATGGTGGACGCCGGGACGCAGGTGGCGCTCGTCCACGACCCGTCCCGCGACGAGCCCGTGTTCGTGACCCTCCCCGGGCTCCTCGACGCCCTGGTGGGACGCTGGGACGCGCGCTCGTGACGGTCCAGATCGTCCTGGCGATCGCGGTCTTCGTCGCCGCCTACGTCTTCATCGCGACCGAGAAGCTGCCGCGGGTGCTGGTCGCACTCGGCGGTGCGGCACTCATGGTCCTCATCGGGGCGACCGACGACGCCGCGGTGTTCTTCTCCGAGGAGACGGGCATCGACTGGAACGTCGTGTTCCTGCTGCTCGGGATGATGATCATCGTCGGGATCCTGCGACAGACGGGCCTCTTCGAGTACCTCGCCATCTGGTCGGCGAAGGCGGCGAAGGGCCGGCCCTTCCGCATCATGGTGATGCTCATCGTGATCACCGCCGTCCTGTCGGCGTTCCTCGACAACGTCACCACGATCCTCCTGGTCGCCCCGGTCTCCCTGCTCGTCGCGCAGCGCCTCGGGAAGTCGCCCGTCCCGTTCCTGCTCGCCGAGGTGTTCGCATCGAACATCGGCGGCACCGCGACCCTCATCGGCGACCCGCCGAACCTGATCATCGGCAGTCGTGGCGACATCGGCTTCAACGACTTCATCGTCCAGCTCGCGCCGATCATCGTCGTGCTCATCGTCGTGCTGGTCGGGCTGTGCCGCGTCCTGTTCCGGTCGACCTTCGCGTACGACGCCGGACGTGCAGAACGGGTGATGGCCCTCGACGAGAAGGAGGCGATCCGGGACCGCGGCCTCCTCGTACGCTCGCTCGTCGTGGTCGGCCTCGTGCTCGTCGGCTTCGTGACGTCCACGTTCACCGGGCTGGAACCGGCCATCGTCGCCCTGCTCGGGGCCGGGCTCCTGGTCCTGCTCGCGCGCCTGGAGCCGAAGCGCGTGTTCGGCGACGTCGAGTGGGAGACGCTGCTGTTCTTCGCCGGGTTGTTCATCATGGTCGGGTCGCTGGTGAACCTCGGGGTCATCGAGACGATCGGCCAGGCGGCGAAGGGCGCCGTCGGGGAGAACTACTTCGGCGCCTCCGGCGTCCTGCTGTTCGGTTCGGCGCTGTTCTCCGGCATCGTCGACAACATCCCGTTCGTCGCGACCCTCGCGCCGCTCACGAACGACATCGTGCAGTCCGGCGGCGCCGAGGCACGTCCGCTCTGGTGGGCCCTGGCGCTCGGCGCGGACCTCGGCGGCAACCTGACGGCGGTCGGCGCGAGCGCCAACGTCGTGATGATCGGCATCGCCAAGCGCAACGGTCACCACATCTCGTTCTGGGAGTTCACGAAGTACGGCATCGTCGTGACCGCCGTCACCGTCGGGCTCTGCTTCCCCTACATCTGGCTGCGCTACTTCCTGTAGCAGGGACCGGACGACGGACAGGAGGCTCGTGGCGGCGTCGCCACGGGCCTCCTGTCCGTCAACGGGCCGGGACGGGCCCCGACCGTCACTTGGTCGACGAGCCCCTGTCCGTCCCCGGCAGGCTGAGGATGTTGTCGCTGCCCTGCGGCACCACGATGAGCGAGCCGTTGTCGCCGGCGCTCTTCAGGGCCTCGATCTCGCGCTGCTTCAGCGCGGCGTCGGAGAGCGGCTGCGCGTTGAGCACCTTGTTCGCGTCGGCCTGACCCTGTGCCTCGGCGACCTGTTGCTGTGCCTGCACCTTCTTGGCGTCGAGCAGGGCGCGCTCCTTCGTCACCTGGATCTGGGCCTGCTGCGCCGCGGCGTACGAGTCGGTGACGGCCTTCGGCGGCGTGATCTCCTGCAGCGAGAAGTTGTCGACGTGCACGCCGGAGCCCTTCCAGCGCTTCTCGAGCGCCTGGATCATCGACTTCTCGACCGAGCCGCGCTTGGTGATCAGCTCGATGGTGGTGAAGTCGTTCGGCACCTGGCGGACGACGCTGCGCACGGAGTTGCCGATGAACTGCGTCTTGAAGTTCTCCTCGGTCTTGTAGGACCGGTAGATGTCGGTGACCGACTTGGCGTCGATGCTGTACTGCAGGTTCAGGCTGACGTTCGAGGAGACACCGTCCTGGTCCTGCACGGTGACGAAGGGGCCGGAGCGGATGTTGCCGTTGTTGTCCGACTCGGAGCCGTTCACCGAGTTGATGTACGTGACGGTCTGGTTGCGGATGTTGAACGTGTGCAGCGTCGCCCACGGGGCCTTGAGGTGGAACCCGGAGTCCGTGGTCTGCCCGACGATGTTGCCGGAGATGTCGACCTGCACCTTCGACTCGCCCGTGTCCTGCGCGTAGACGGTGCTCGCGATGGTGAACCCGACGAACAGCACGCCGGCGCTCACGGCGGTCCAGGTGGCGACCGTGTTCGGGCGACGGGTGGTGAGTGCGGGGCGGGCCTCGCGGCCGGGGGTGGCCGGGCGCTCCGGGGTCGTGTAGGTCCGCCCCCGGAAGGACAGCGCGACGAGCGCGGCGACGAGGAAGACGATGGCGACGACGAACATGAAGAACACTCCTGGTTTCGGGTCCCTGCAGTCTGCCGTAGCCGAGCGGCCCGCCGTGACCCCAGTGCGGCCGACGGCGAGCGCTCGGTGGCCCCGGGGTCAGGCGATCCTGCTGCCCCCGTCGACGACGAGCTCGCTGCCGGTCATGCCGGAGCTCTGGTCGGAGACCAGGAACAGGACGGCGGCCGCGACCTCCTCCGGCCGGAGCAGTCGACCGAACGGCATCCCGGCCGCGATCTGCTCGAGCAGCGCGTCCGGGGCGTCGGGGGACAGGCCCTTCAGGCCGGGGGTCTCGGTCGGCCCGGGGGTGACCGTGTTGATGCGGATGCCCCGGGGGGCCAGCTCGGCCGCCCAGGTGCGCGTCATCGTGGTGACGGCGGCCTTCGATGCACCGTAGAGGCCCAGCGCCGGCTCGGTGCCCGAGGCTGAGGTGGAGCCCGTGACGACGATCGCGGCACCGTCGTGGAGGAACGGCAGCGAACCCTGCACCGTGAGGGCCGCTCCGCGCACGTTCGTCGCGAAGGCGGCGTCGACGTCCTCGGCGCTCACGTCGGCCAGGGCCTTGAACTCCCCGCCGCCGGCGTTCACGTGCACGGCGTCGAGCCCTCTGCCCCGTGCGGCGACGGCCTCGAAGAGGGTCGCCACGTCGGCGCTGTCGGACGCGTCCGCCCGGACGACGGTCACCGCGTCCCCGAACTCCGCCGCGACCTCGTCGAGCTGCGTCTGGCGTCGCCCGGTGACGACGACGTGGGCGCCCTCCTCGACGAACCGTCGGACGACGGCCAGCCCGATCCCCGACGTCCCGCCGGTCACGAGTGCCGTCCTGTCCTGCAGTGTGTGGCCCATGATGGTCCTTCCGTGTAGTTTTTGACTGCGTGGTCCAGAACGTACGCCGTTATGGACCTATCAGTCCAGAATCCTGAGGAGCCCCGTGCCCAGACCCCGCACCTTCGACGAGGCCGACGTCGTCGCCCGCGCACGCCAGGCGTTCGCCGAGACCGGGTTCGCCGGCACCTCGCTCGACGCCCTGCTCGAGGCGACGGGACTCGCCCGTCAGAGCCTGTACAACGCGTTCGGCGGCAAGCGGGAGCTCTTCATGCGCGCGTTCCTCAGCGACACGGCAGAGGCGGTGGAAGCGGTCGAGGCCGTCCGGCACGGGTCGGACCACCCGATCACGCGCATCCGGACGCAGCTCGTGCAGGTGGCCGTGACGCACGGGGCAGCCCAGGCGGCACCGTCGCTGTTCATGAAGGCCGCGGTCGAGCTCGGGGCGTCCGACGCACAGGTGGCCTCGACGGTGGCAGCGGCGTTCGACACGATGCGGGCGCACTACGCGGCCTGCATCGTCGACGCGCAACAGGCCGGCGAAGTCGATCCGGCCGCGGACGCCGACTCCCTCGGCGCGTACTTCTGCGCGGTGATCGAGGGCATGGCGACGCTCGGGGGATCGGGGGCCTCCCGGGCGGTGCTGCTCGACATCGGGTTCACGAGCCTCGGTGCTCTGCCCGTCACCGAGCTCGGGCGCGACCACCTCGGGCGGGACGACGGCAGCTGGTCCTGAGCCGCGCCGGCGGTGGAGCCGGGCCCGACGGTCCGACCGCGGCGCGGCGGCTGACGCTCCGGCCGTCCGCGACGACCACACGTGTTGCTCCGTGTGACGCGGCAGGGGAATACCGAACGCCACTCTGCGATTGTCGATCTCGATGAGCATCACCGACGCGACCACGACGAACGACGCCCCCGACTCCTGGCACGCCTGGCGCGAAGCCCGCCGCCAGCGGGTGACCGGCCCGCAGGGCGACCTCGCACTCGTGTCCACGGTGTGGCTGCCGGACGGCACCGAGCCCGACCTCGACGCCGTGCTCGACGGCCAGCCCGCGAGCGTCGTCGCGACCGCCGTGCACCGGAAGGACCTCGACACCGGGGCGCCCGAGCACGGCTACCGCCTGTGGGACGCCGAGTCCCCGGCGAACCGGTCGTTCGTCGAGGTCCCGGTCTTCCCGTACGACCCGGCCTGGCGCATCACGGCGCACTTCACGCCCGCCGAGCCCGGCCGCACCATCCCCTACGAGCACCTCCGCGACGCCGCCGGTGCCACGCGCGACCTGGTCGTCCCCGGCGACATCACGGCGACGATCGACGGCCGCTCGTACACACTCAGCGCCTTCGACGACGACGGCACCCTGCTCCTGGTCTTCGGCGACCCGACGAACCGCAGCACCGACGACGCCGACCGCACCTACGGCACTGGCCGCTTCCTCTTCGTCGAGCGTCCGGCCGGGTCGTCGACGGGCGAGGAGTCCGACGTCGTCCTCGACTTCAACCAGGCCTTCGTGCCGCCGTGCGGGTTCAGCGACCAGTACAACTGCCCGCTGCCGCCGTTCCAGAACCGCCTGCACGTGCCGGTCCACGCCGGCGAACGGTACGTCGCGCACCAGGCCTGACCGGTACCGACAACCAGCACCAGCACCACACCCACACCCCGAACCCGACCCCGAACGACCAGGAGTCCCGTGAAGTCCCGCACCGCAGCCGCGCTCGTCGCATCCGGCATCGCCCTGAGCCTCGCCCTCGCCGGCTGCTCGTCCTCGAACGGCGGCTCGTCCTCCGGCGCCGACGCCACCGTCGCGATCGGCTCCCTCTACGAGCCGACCAACCTCTCGAACGTCGACGGCGGTGGCCAGGGCGTCAACGAGGCCTTCCAGGACAACGTCTACGAGGGCCTGTTCCGCCTCGGCGACGACGGCAAGGTCACTCCGCTGCTCGCGACGGCGTACAAGGCGTCCTCCGACGGCCTGACCTACACGTTCACGCTGCGCAAGGGCGTCAAGTTCCACGACGGTGGCACGCTGACCAGCGCCGACGTCAAGAGCTCGATCGAGCGCGTGACCGCCGAGGACTCGCAGTCGTCGCGGAAGTCGAGCCTGTCCGTGGTGAAGTCGATCGCCACGCCGGACGACGACACCGTCGAGGTGACGCTGTCGAAGCGCTCGATCTCGTTCGTCTACAACCTGTCGTACGTGTGGATCGTGCCCGCGGACGCCACGAAGCTCAAGACCGAGGAGAACGGCACCGGGCCGTACACGCTCGGCACCTTCAAGCGCGGTTCGTCGCTCACCCTCGAGCCCTTCGCGGGCTACTGGGGCAAGAAGCCCGCGAACGGCGGCGTCGAGTTCGACTACTTCACCAGCGCCTCCACGCTCTCGAACGCCCTGGCCAGCGGCCGCGTCGACGTCGTCACGAGCATCCAGTCCCCGGACGCGCTCTCCCGGTTCACGGCAGACACGTCGAAGTACACGGTCAGCGAGGGTGACTCGACCACGAAGGAGCTCCTGGCGTTCAACGACGCGAAGGGGCCGTTCACGGACGTGAAGCTCCGCCAGGCGATCTCGGCCGCGGTCGACCGGAAGGCCCTGCTCAAGGCGATCTGGGGTGACTACGGCACGGTGAACGGGTCGATGGTCCCGCCGACCGACCCGTGGTACCAGGACCTGACGAGCGTCAACGCGTACGACCCGGCCAAGGCGAAGGACCTGCTCGCGCAGGCCGGCCACGCCGACGGCTTCACGTTCACGCTCGACACCCCGTCGTACGACCCGCACCCCGCGGTCGCGCAGTACCTGCAGAGCGCACTGAAGAAGGTCGGCGTGACCGTCGACATCAACACGATCAGCGCCGACGAGTGGTACACGAAGGTGTACCAGCAGCACGACTTCGAGGCCACGCTGCAGGAGCACGTCAACGACCGCGACGTCGTCTTCTACGGCGACCCGGACTTCTACTTCGGGTACGACAACGCCGACGTGCAGCAGGACATCGCGGACGCCGAGCAGGCCACGTCCGAGGACCAGCAGACCGAGCTGCTCAAGCAGGCGAACGAGCAGATCGTCAAGGACGCGGCGAGCGACTGGCTGTACCTGTACCCGCAGATCGTCGTGTCCGACAAGGACGTCACGGGATACTGGAAGAACGGGCTGAACTCGCAGTTCCCCGTCTCCGGCATCACCGTCTCCTAGTCGCGGACGGCGACCGCGCCGGCCCCGCACCGACACCCACCAGGCAGGATCCGCAGCACCCCATGACCGCGTACGTCCTCCGCCGCCTCGGCATCCTCGTGCTGTCGCTCGCGGCGTCCCTGGTCGTGGTGTTCGCGCTCCTGCGGATCCTGCCCGGTGACCCGGCGAACGCCCTCCTCGCGGCGAACGCCACCCCGGACCAGGTCGCAGCGGCCCGGCGGGCGGTCGGCTCCGACCAGCCGCTGGCGCAGCAGTTCGTGCACTGGTTCGGCCAGATGCTGCACCTCGACCTCGGGACGTCCTTCACGAGCGGCCTGCCGGTGCTGCCGGACCTCGCGCAGCGCCTGGTCGTCACCGTGCCGCTGACGCTCATCGCGTTCGTCGTCGCCGTGGTCGTCGCCAGCGTCGTCGGCTTCGTCGCGGCAGCCCGCGCCGACCGCTGGTACGGGGTGCTGCTCTCCGGCATCACCCAGCTCGGCATCGCGGTCCCCGTCTTCTGGATCGGGATCCTGCTCGTGCAGGTCGTCTCGCTGCAGTGGGGACTGCTGCCCTCGAGCGGCTTCCCCCGCGACGACTGGACGTACCCGGGCGACGCGCTGCAGTCGCTGGCGCTGCCGATCATCACCGTGGCCGTCGTGATGACCGCGTCGATCGCCCGCTACGTCCGGAGCGCGGTGCTCGACGTCCTCGGCGCCGACCACATCCGCACGGCCCGGGCGCTCGGGGCGTCCACCGCGTCGGCGTTCCTGCGCCACGGTGTCCGGTCCGCGGTCGTCCCGGTCATCGCGGTCCTCGGCATCGAGCTCGCGTCGACGTTCCTCGGCGCGGTCGTCGTCGAGAGCGTCTTCGCCCTGCCCGGTCTCGGCAGCATGCTCATCACCGGGATCGAGCAGCACGACTACCCGAGCATCCAGGGCGTGCTCCTGGTGTCCACCGTCGCCGTGCTCGTGATCGGGTTCATCGCCGACGTCGTGCAGCGCATCGTCGACCCGCGCCTGCGCTCGAGCGTCTCGGGGAACCGATGAGCGCCCGCCGGTCGGTGTCCCTGACCGTGGGCATCGTGCTCGTCGGCCTGGTCGTCGTCGCCGCGGTCGTCTCGCTGATCTGGCTGCCGTACTCGCTGTACGACACGTCCGGCGGCCGGTTGACCCCGCCCGGCGGCGCGCACTGGCTCGGCACCGACACCCTCGGCCGCGACCTCGCCACCCAGCTGCTCATCGGCGCGCGGATCGCCCTGGCCACCGGGCTCGGTGCGGTCCTGGTCGGCGGCGTCCTCGGCACCGCCGTCGGTCTGGCCGCCGCGTTCGCCCGCCCCTGGCTCGACGACACGCTGTCCGCCGTCCTCGACATCGTGATCGCGTTCCCGACGCTGCTCGTCGCGATGCTGCTCGTCGCCGCCCGGGGCGCCTCCCTCGGCACCGCGATCATCGCGATCGGCCTCGTGATGACCGCCGTCGTCGCCCGACTGGTCCGGATCCTGGCCCGGCGGGTGCTCCGACAGGAGTACGTCACCGCGTCCAGGACCTCCGGCACGTCGTGGGCGCGCGTGGTCACCGAGCACGTGCTGCCGAACATCTGGCCGACCCTCGCCGTCAACCTCGCGCTGCAGTTCGGGCTCGCGGTGCTCGCCGAGGCCAGCCTGTCCTACCTCGGCCTCGGCGCCCCGCCGCCGAACGCCTCGTGGGGCCGCATGCTCCAGGACGCCCAGCAGACGGCCTTCGAGGCGCCGGCGGGCGTCCTGGCCCCCGGCCTCGCGCTCGTCGCGCTGGTCATCGGCGCGAACCTGCTGGCGGACGGCCTGCGCGACGTCGCGGACCCGACCCGCCGTGGACGGCGAGCGACGCGCGGAGCCGCACCGAGCCTCCCGGCCGGGACGACCGTGGGTGGTGACGGAGTCGGGACCGTCGCGCCGGTCGCGACCACCCCCGACGACACGGACAGGAGGCTCGGATGAGCCCCGCCATCGAGGTCACCGACCTGCGCATCACCACCGCCGACGGGGCGGCACTCGTCGACGGTGTCTCGTTCGCCGTCGAGGACGGCGGCCGCCTCGGCATCGTCGGCGAGTCCGGCAGCGGCAAGTCGCTCACCGCGCTCGCCGTGCTGGGCCTGCTGCCGTCCGCCCTGTCGGTCTCCGGGTCCATCCGGGTCGGCGACGTCGAGGTGGTCGGCACGTCCGAGCGAGCGCTCCGCGGTGTGCGCGGGGCTGTGGTCGCACCCGTGTTCCAGGAGCCGATGACCGCGCTCGACCCGATCATGCGCGCGGGCGACCAGATCGCCGAGCCGCTGCGGCGACACCGGGGGCTCCGGGGCGAGGCCCTGCGCTCCGCCGTGCACGAGGCGATCGTCGACGTCGCCCTGCCGGACCCCGACCGGGTGTCCCGCGCGTTCCCGTGGGAGCTCTCCGGCGGTCAGCGGCAGCGCGTGGCGATCGCGATGGCACTGGCCTGTCGACCGCGGGTCCTCATCGCCGACGAGCCCACCACGGCGCTCGACGTCACCGTGCAGGCGGAGGTGCTCGACCTGCTCGACCGCGCCGTCGCCGACCGCGGCATGGGCATGCTCTTCATCAGCCACGACCTGTCCGTCGTGGCACGCACGGTCGACCGGGTGCTCGTGCTCGAGCACGGTCGTGCCGTCGAGCAGGGACCCGTGCGGGACGTCATCGCCGCACCGAGCCACCCGTACACGCAGCGGCTCGTCGGCAGCGCCAGGACCCTGCAGGACGCGCTCGACCGCGGTCGAGGAGGTCCCCGGTGACCGCCCTGCTCGCCCTCGACGACGTGACGTTCCGGTACCCGGGGCGCCACGCCGGGCTCGCCCTCGACGACGTGTCGTTCGCCGTCCAGCCCGGGCAGCACCTCGGCATCGTCGGGGAGTCCGGCGCCGGCAAGACCACGGTCCTCCGGATGCTCCTCGGGCTCGCCTCGCCCGACTCGGGCACGGTCTCCTTCGACGGCTCGGCGCTCGACCGGCGGGACCGCGCCGGCATGCACCGCTTCCGCACGGCCGTGCAGCCGGTGTTCCAGGACCCGTACTCGTCCCTCGACCCCCGGCAGCGCGTCGACCGCATCGTGGGGGAGCCCCTCCGGTCCCTCGGCGTGGCCTCCGGCTCCGAGGCCACCGACCGCGTCGCCGCAGCCCTGCGCGACGTCGGGCTCGACGCCGACGCCGGTCGTCGCTACCCGCACGAGTTCTCGGGCGGCCAGCGCCAGCGCATCGCCATCGCCCGTGCCGTGGTGTCCGGGCCGCGGGTGCTCGTGGCCGACGAACCCGTCAGCGCGCTCGACCTGACGACGCGGGTCGCGGTGCTCGAGCTGTTCGAGCGGCTCGCCGAGGAGCACGGCATGACGATCGTGCTCGTCTCGCACGACCTGGCCGTCGTCGCGCGGCTGTGTGCGGCGACCGTCGTGCTCCGTGGCGGGCGCATGGTGGAGCAGGGCGACACCGCCCGGGTGCTGGCAGCCCCGGAGTCGGACTACACGCGGGCGCTGCTCGACGCGGTGCCGCGGCTGCCGCGCTGACGCCGGGCGCGTGCGCGGGCGCAGCGGAGCGCTTCCGCGTGTCGTGAGTCGTTCCGCGCGTCGTGAGTCGTTCCGCGCGGAGGAGGTCGTTCCGCGCGTCGGGGGTCGTTCGTTCTGACCCCCGACGCGCGATTGCGCTTCCCATCGCTCGCGTCATGGGTCGGACCGCGCGCCGAACGGGTTCCCGCTCTGCGGACTGACGGATCCGGTTCAGGAAACCCGGGCTGAGACGGCCGGATCCGTCATCGTCCGGAGCGGATCCGTCGTTCGGCCCTGCGGCTGCTCGCATGCTCGTCCCGACGGCGGAACACAGCGACGCATCGTGGACAAGTCGCGGACACGAGGCCGAGTCACGTCGCACCCTGGACCGGCGGGAGCGTCACTGAGCGAGTGCCTTCCCGGCATGTCCGTCTCAGCCGTTCTCCGTCTCGTTGATCCGCATCGAAGCGACTCAGGAGGCCGCGATGGAACACGTCACACAGACCGGACCTGCTCGGTCCGGACCCGTCACCCGGACCCGTCAGCACGGAGCACCCCGATGACGCCCCGGCTGGTCGGCGCCGCGGTGGTCGTCGCCGCAGCCAGCGCCGTGGTGCTCGCCCGACGACGCCGACCACGATCCGCGCCGGGGACGGGAGCGGCCTCCGCTCCGCGGTCGGGATGGCTCGCCGTCACCGTCACCGTCGCCCGCGACGTCGACGACGTCCTGCCGGCGGGACGGACGCCGGGGCCGCTCGCGCGGTTCGGTGACGCCGTCGAACTGGAGGCCCGGATCGCGCCCGGCGACAAGGGCACCGAGTTGCGCGCCCGCTTCCGGCAGGGTGCCTCCCGAGCAGCAGCGGGCGACCGCGACCGCGGACGGCTCCGCGCTGCGTTGCGGGAAGCCAAGCAACTGATCGAGGTCGGCGAGGTGCTCCGGGTCGACCCGGTGCCCCACGGCCGCCGAACGGCCACGCCGACCGGAGCACTCGTGGAACTGGCGACGGCGCGGAGCAACGAGGAGGGGAC
Source organism: Curtobacterium sp. VKM Ac-1395 (assembly GCF_015350975.1). GTDB lineage: Bacteria > Actinomycetota > Actinomycetes > Actinomycetales > Microbacteriaceae > Curtobacterium. The sequence continues at coordinate 559,419 of NZ_JADKRX010000003.1, read as the reverse complement.
ACTGTGAAGGCACTGTGTTGGACCGGGGTCAACGAGACCTCGGTGGAGACGGTCGAGGACCCGGCGATCCTCAACGACCACGACGTCATCCTGCGGGTGCGGCTCAGCACCACCTGTGGCTCGGACCTGCACCTGCTCGGCGGGTACATCCCGACGATGCGTGCCGGGGACGTCCTCGGCCACGAGTTCATGGGCGAGGTCGTCGAGGTCGGGTCCGCGGTCCGCAAGCACCGGGTGGGGGACAGAGTCGTGGTCTGCTCGTTCATCGCCTGCGGACAGTGCTGGTACTGCACGCACGGGCTGTTCTCGCTCTGTGACAACGGCAACCCGAACCCGGGGCTGACCGAGACGATGTGGGGCTCGCCGATCGGCGGCTGCTTCGCCTACAGTCACGCGCTCGGCGGGTTCGCGGGCAGTCACGCCGAGTACGTCCGCGTGCCGTACGCCGACCAGGGGGCGTTCCCGGTGCCCGACGGGGTGTCGGACGTCGCGGCGCTGTTCGCGTCGGACGCGGCGCCGACCGGGTGGACCGGGGCGGACCTCGCGGGCATCCAACCCGGTGACACCGTCGCGGTGTGGGGTGCCGGTGGTGTCGGCCAGATGGCGGCGCGGGCGGCCATGCTGCTCGGGGCCGAGCAGGTCGTCGTCATCGACCGACTGCCCGAACGCCTCCGGCAGGTCCGGGAGCACATCGGTGCCGAGACCCTCGACTACAGCAGCGAGAGCGTGCTGGCGGAGCTCAAGGAGCGCACCGGAGGCCGCGGTCCCGACGTCTGCATCGAGGCAGTGGGGATGGAGGCCCACGGGACGGGGCCGCAGTACCTGTACGACCAGGTCAAGCAGCAGCTCCGGCTGCAGACGGACCGGCCGACGGCGCTGCGCGAGGCGATCTACGCCTGCCGGAAGGGCGGCAGCCTGTTCTCGCTCGGGGTGTTCGGCGGGTTCGTCGACAAGTTCCCCTTCGGCGCGGTGATGAACAAGGGCCTGACGGTCCGTGGTGCTCAGCAGCACGGACACCGCTACATCCCGATGATCCTCGACCGGATCGCCGCCGGGGAGATCAGCACCGAGCACCTCGCGACCCACGTCATGCCGCTCGAGGAGGGCCCTCGTGGGTACGAGATGTTCAAGCAGAAGGAGGACGGGTGCGTCCGCGCCGTCTTCCGGCCCGGTTCCTGATGGCGGAGGACGCCGACCGGCAGCACTCGCACCATCACGCACGAACAGCACGAACAGCACGAAAGGCACGGTCATGAGAGCAGTTGTGTACGACGGCCCGCGCAGGGTCAGTGTCAAGGACGTCCCCGACGCCCGCATCGAGCGTCCGACCGACGCGCTGGTCAGGATCACGACCACCAACATCTGCGGTTCCGACCTCCACATGTACGAGGGACGGACCGACTTCGAGACCGGACGGTGGTTCGGCCACGAGAACCTCGGGCAGGTGATCGAGGTGGGCGACGCCGTGGACGAGGTGCAGGTCGGAGACTGGGTCGTGCTGCCGTTCAACGTCGCCTGCGGGCACTGCAAGAACTGCGAGCGGGGCTTCACCAACTACTGCCTCACCGCACAGCCAGAACGGGCGATGGCCGGCGCTGCGTACGGGTTCGCCGACATGGGGCCCTGGGCCGGCGGACAGGCGGAGCTGCTCCGCGTGCCGTGGGCGGACTTCAACTGCCTGCGTCTCGGTGAGGACGCGCAGGAGAAGCAGACCGACTACGTGATGCTGGCGGACATCTTCCCCACCGGCTACCACGCGACTGAACTCGCGCGCGTGCAGCCGGGCGACCAGACGGTCATCTACGGCGCCGGACCGGTGGGGTGCATGGCCGCGTACTCCGCGGTCCTCAAAGGAGCGAGCAAGGTCATGGTCGTCGACCGACAACCCGACCGGCTGCAGAAGGTCGAGGAGATCGGAGCCATCCCGATCGACGACTCGGCGGTCGATCCCGTCGAGGCGGTGAACGAACTGACGATGGGGCTCGGAGCAGACAACGGGTGCGAGTGCGTCGGCTACCAGGCGCACGATCCTGACGGAGAGGAGCGCCCGAACTCGACCCTGAACCAACTGGTGCGCTCGGTGCGCTTCACCGGCACGATCGGTGTCGTCGGCGTGTACGTCCCGCAGGACCCCGGGGGTCCTGACGCCCTGGCCCAGCGCGGTGCCGTCGCGTTCGACTTCGGTGAGTTCTGGTTCCGCGGGCAGTCGATGGGGACAGGGCAGTGCCCGGTCAAGCGGTACAACCGGGCACTCCGCGACCTCATCGCGAGTGGACGGGCGACGCCGTCGTGGATCGTCAGCCACGAGCTCCCGCTCGACCAGGCGCCGGAGGCGTACGCGCACTTCGACGCCCGCGACCACGGTTGGACGAAGGTCGTCCTGCACCCGGAGACCGCTCCGGTGCCGACGTCAGCGTGACCGATCGACGCGGCACGCGTGATGAACGACCGGATACTGTCGCCGGGCCGCGCCTCGGCCTACGTCGCGATCGGCGTCGTCGTCGGCGTCGCCTGCCTGTTCCTCGGGGCGCCCTCCCTCGGCCCGCTCGCGGCGTGGTGCACGGCTGGGGTCATCGCGCTGACACAGGTGTGGCGCCGGTGCTGGCGGCAGGACCCGGACGGCACGGAGCGTCTGGCGCGGGAGGAGTCCGACTCGCGGCTCACGGACAACGCCATCATCGTGGCGTGTCTCGCGAGCCTCGCCGCGGTGGTCCTCGCCCTGGGGGAGGCGAGCCACGCCCGTGACCCTGCCTCGGTCGCGGCGGTGGTCCTGGGCGTCCTCGGGGTGATGGTCGCCTGGGCGCTGGTGAACACCGTGTACGCGCTGAAGTACGCCCGGATGTTCTTCCTCGACCACCGCGGTGGTGGGTTCGACGTCAAGCAGGACGCACGCCCGACCTACAGCGACTTCGCCTACTTCGCCTTCACGGTCGGCATGTCGTACGCGGCTCCCGAGGTCGAACCGGACGACAGCGCGACCCGGCGGAAGGCCCTGCCGCACGCGCTGCTGTCGTACTTCTTCGGGACGGTCCTGATCGCGGTCGCCATCAACCTGGTGACGAACCTCGGTCAGAGCTGAGGTCGAGGCCGCCGATTCCCGCGACAGGTCGTTCCGCGCGTGGTCAGTCGATCGTTCTGGCCCGGCACGCGCGATCCCGCTTCCCATCGCACGCGTCATGGGTCAGATCGCGGGCGGAACGAGTCCCCGTTCCGCGGGGTGACGGATCCGGTCCAGGGAACCCGGGCTGAGACGGCCGGATCCGTCATCGCTCCGGAGCAGATCCGTCATCTGGCCCCGAGCCGCAGCGACGACAACGACGACGAGGCCGCCCGGCTGGGTACGGCGACCGTCGTGCTCCGTGGCGGGCGCGTCGTCGAGCAGACGGCCGGGTCCGTGATCCCCACGGAGCAGGTCCTCAGGGCTCGAGGAGCATGCGTCGGGCCAGCCGGGCGAGTTCGCGTGTCGCCGGCGAGAGCGGGACGCCCTGGCGTCGGACGAGGGCGATCGTGTCGTGGAGCGGCTCGGCGAAGCGGACGGTGTGCACTCCAGCCGGGAACGTCGGGGCGGCGGCCACGGCACCGGACACGATCGTGTCGCCGGCACCGCGCGCCACCAGGTCGAGTGCGGAGTCGATGTGCTCGACCTCGATCCGGGCGTGCAGGGAGACCCCGGCGAACTGTGCCCGCTCCATGAGCTGCCGACGCGTCGGGTCGCGCCACCCGTAGTGCGCGTCGTACAGGATCAGGTCGGCGGCCGCCAGGTCCTCGATCGTGACGGGTCGCTCCGTGTGGGACGGGTCAGCCGAGGCGTAGAGCACGTCGTCGCGGCGGAGCGGGGTCACCTCGAGGCCGTCGGCGTCGATGGGCAGCACGACCAGCCCTGCCTCGAGCTCCCCGGCTGCGACCGCCTCGGCGACCTCGACGGAGTTGAGCCCGATCACGCGGAGCCGGACGTCCGGGTAGCGGGAGTGGAACCGCTCGAGCAGCCGGGACAGGAAGTAGTAGTTGGCGTTCCGGAGCAGCCCGAACGTGGCGACCCCGCCCTGCAGGCTCGTGACGTCCCGGAGCGTGCGGTCCGCACCGTCGGCGGCGTCGACGGCCTGCTGCGCGAACGGCAGGAGCGCCTCGCCGGCGGCGGTGAGCACCAGCCGTCGGCTGCCCCGCGTGAACAGGCGGACGCCGTACGTCTCCTCGAGCCGCTTCACCAGCTCGGACACTGAGGGCTGAGCCATCCCGAGCTGCGCGGCCGCGGCGGAGAACGAACCAGCCGCGGTGATCACGAGGAACGCGCGCAGCTGGGTGAGCGTCATAGGGCTACCCTATGGGTTGCCGTGGATGTTTCACCCTTGTCCTTGCCCTCGACGTTCGGCAGGGTCGTCTGCATGAAGCTCAGCCCTCGTTTCGTGGCGGACAACGCCGACCTGTACTCGTTCGTCAAGGCCCCGGGCGTCGACGTGCCGGAAGCCCAGTTGGACCCCGCGGTGGCCGACCGCGTCCGCGGGATGCTCGACGAGATCGAGCGCGACGGGGTCGACGCCGTCCGCCGGTTCGCCCTGCAACTCGACCACGCGGACGTCGTGGAGCTGACCGCTGACGAGCTCGCCGCCACCGGCGACCGCCTCGACCCCGCCCTGCGCGCGGCCATCGAACTCGGCGCCGAGCGCACCCAGCAGTTCGCCCGGCTGCAGCGCGAGCACCTCAGCGACTTCTCCGCCGAGCTCCTGCCCGGCCTGACCGTGGGGCAGCGCTACGTCCCGGTCGGCAGCGTCGGCGCGTACCTCCCCGCCGGGCGCTTCCCGTTGACGGCCAGCGCGTTCATGAGCGTCGGCGTGGCGAAGGCCGCCGGGGTCCCCACCGTCATCGCCTGCACGCCGCCCCAGCCGGACGGCGGGGTGAACGCCGCCGTCGCGTACGCGGCCTTCGTCTCCGGTGTCGACCGGCTCTTCGTCGTCGGCGGCGTCCAGGCGCTCGCCGCCATGGCGTTCGGGCTGCTCGGCGAAGCACCCGTCGACATGATCGTCGGAGCGGGGAACGCGTTCGTCGCCGAAGCCAAGCGACAGCTGTTCGGTGCCGTCGCGATCGACCTGCTCGCCGGCCCGTCGGAGGTCGCCGTCATCGCCGACCACACGGCCGACCCCGAGCTCGTCGCGGCCGACCTCCTCGGGCAGGCCGAGCACGGCCCGAACTCGCCGGCAGCCCTGGTGACCACGTCGCGGGCGCTCGGCGAGGCGGTCGTCGCCGAGGTGGAGCGCCAGCTGCCGACGCTCTCCACGAACGCCATCTGCGGTCCGGCCTGGCGGGACCACGGTTCGGTCATCCTGGTCGACGACCGTGAAGCGGCCGCCCTGGTGATGGACGAGCTCGCCCCGGAGCACCTCGAGGTGCAGACCGAGGACGACGCCTGGTACCACGACCGGCTCACGAACTACGGCTCGCTCTTCATCGGCCCGTGGAGCACGGTCGCCTACTCGGACAAGGGCATGGCCGGCACGAACCACACGCTCCCGACCGCAGGTGGCGCCCGGCACAGCGCCGGCCTCTCCGTGTCCCGTTTCCTCAAGCCGCTCACGTTCCAGCAGGTGACCAGGGAGGCCACCCCGGCACTCGCCGACGCCGTCGACGTCATCTCCGCGAGCGAGGGCATGTCCGCCCACCGTGCGACCGCGACGCTGCGCACGGAGCGTCTGCACCGCGCCGACGCCACGAGCCCCGACCAGCACGAACCCGCGACCCCCGACACGCTCCTCACGACCCGGAAGTGACCATGACCAGTCAACGTGCACGTCGGCGAGGTCTCCTCGCCGCACTCCCAGTCCTCGGCCTCGCGGTCGCCCTCGCCGGCTGCTCCGCGCCCGGCGCAGGCGGCTCGGGCGCGAGCGCCGACCAGCCCGACATCACGAAGAAGGTGACCGCGGCGGCGGTGGCGGACGGTGGTGACACCACCCTGACCATGTGGGCGGACGTCGCCGAGAAGCCCCTCATGCAGAAGCTCGTCCCGGCGTACGAGAAGCAGTACCCGAACGTGGACGTGAAGATCACGTACAAGAGCTTCGACGACCTCATCGCGACGGTCGTGAATGCCGCCAACTCGACGAACGCCCCCGACGTGTTCCAGGGCAACATCGGCTACGCGGTGGACGGCGCACTCGTGAAGGGCAAGCTCGTCCGTCCCCTCGACGACGTCGCGGAGGTCTACGGCTGGACCACCGGCACCGGCGCGTCCACGCTCGGGCCGGCGAAGTGGAACGCCGCCGGCACCGCCTTCGGGTCCGGCACCCTCTACGGGATGTCCCCGATCAGCGAGGTCCAGGGCATCTACTACAACAAGGAGAAGCTCGACGCGCTCGGGCTCCAGCCGCCGACCTCCATCGACGAACTCGAGACGGACCTGGCGAAGGCCGAGCAGGCCGGAGAACAGCCGATCATGCTCGGCAACTCCGACCAGTACGCGGCGACGCACGTCTTCTCCGACATCGCCGCAACGAAGCAGCAGCCGAAGGACATCGCGACCTGGATCGGTGGCGAGTCCGGTGCGACGTTCGAGACCGACGGCAACGAGGAGGCCGCGCAGACGATGCGCGACTGGGCACAGAAGGGCTACTTCGGCTCGGGCTACGACGGCCTGAGCAACGAGGACGCCATCGCCAGGTTCGCGAAGGGCGACGGCGTCTTCTTCGTCGGCGGCTCGTGGAACGGCGCATCGCTCGACTCCGACGGCTTCGGGCTCGGGTCCCTGACCTCCGGTGGCGTGGGTGCGACCGCATCGCCCTGGCACGTCAGCGCGAAGTCCGAGCACCAGGACGCTGCGATCGCGTTCCTCGCGATGCTGCACACCCCGGAGACCGGACAGTGGATCCTCGACACCGGTCGGCTCCCCGTGGTCACCGACGGTGTCAGTTCGAAGGACCCCCTGCAGGAGCAGACACTCACCGCGCTGAAGGACACCATCGCGGCCGGCACCCAGGTCGGCTACTACGACTGGAGCACGACCGACATGCTCACGAAGATGGGCGGTGCGCTGCAGGAGGTCATGGCCGGCAGGACGACGCCGAGTGCCTTCACCGAGACCGTCCAGGCGACCTGGGCGAAGGCGCACAGCTGAGATGGCGGCCACGCTGATCGAGCAGGACCCCCGTCGGACGGCGCCACGTCGGCGCCGCCCGGCGGCCTCGCGCCCGAGCTGGAGCTCCCTGCTCTACGTCGCACCGGCGCTCGCGTTCTTCGTCGTGTTCGTGGTGGTCCCGATCATCCAGTCGGTCCGCATCTCGTTCTACGACTGGGACGGCATCAGCGTGGCCACCCCGGCTGGCTGGTCGAACTACGCCGCGGTGTTCTCCGACCCGGACCTCCGGCAGGCGCTCGGGCACTCCCTGGTCCTGCTCGTGTTCTACGCCGCGCTGCCGGTCCTCATCGGCCTGCTGCTCGCGGGCCTGATGTCGCGCATCCGGATCCACGGGCTCACCGTCTTCCGCGCCGTGCTGTTCCTGCCGCAGATCCTGTCGAGCGTCGTCGTCGCCGTGGCCTGGCGCGGGATCCTCGCCGATGACGGCCCGCTGAACGACGTGCTCCGAGCGATCGGCCTCGGCGGTCTGGCCCACAGCTGGCTCGGGGACTTCGGGACCGCGCTGCCGTCCATCGGCATCATCGGCACCTGGGTCGAGTACGGCCTGTGCATGGTGCTGTTCCTCGCCGGGATCGCCACCATCGACCGCTCCCTCTACGAGGCGGCACGGCTCGACGGTGCGGGCGCCTTCCGGGAGTTCACCGCGGTCACACTGCCGGCGCTGCGCCCGCAGATCTCGATCGCGCTCATCCTGACCATCACGTTCGCGCTCCGGAACTTCGACCTGATCTGGAACACCACGCGCGGGGGTCCCGGCACGTCGACGACGGTCCCGAGCGTGTTCGTCTACCAGGACGCGTTCCAGAACCGGGCACTCGGACAGGCGTCGGCGCTCGCCGTCGTCCTGACCGTCCTCATCCTGATGGTCGTCGGCATCGTGCAGCTCGCGCTCCGGGAACGGCCCGAACGCACACAGCGGAAGGAGCTGTCCTCGTGAAGGTCGCACGCAGCGAGACCACGCTCACCCACGCAGTCCTGGTGGTCGCGGCGCTCATCGCCGCCTTCCCCCTCGCGTCCGTGATCGTGACGTCACTCGGCGGGAACGGCGCCGACGGCACCGGGGTCGGCTTCGGCAACTACGCCGAGGCGTGGACGCAGGGCGGGTTCGCCTCGGCGCTGGTCTCCAGCGCGATCGTCGCGATCACCGTCGTGGTCGTGACCGCGGCGATCGCGTGCCTGGCCGGCTACGCGCTCGCACACATGCGGGTCCCCGGTGGACGGCTCATCCTGGTGCTCCTCCTCGTGGGCCTCGTCCTGCCGTACGAGGTCACGGTGCTGCCGCTCTACCAGATGCTGGCGGGCTGGGGTCTCGTGGACACCTACGGCGCGCTGATCCTGCCGCAGGTCGGGCTCTCGGTGCCGCTCGGGGTGTTCTGGATGCGGTCGTTCTTCGCGTCCGTGCCCGGCGAGCTCCTCGAAGCCGCGCGCATCGACGGGGCGTCCCGGTTCCGGATCCTCAGCAGCGTGCTGATGCCCGTCGCGATGCCCGCCGTGGCGACCCTGGCGACGATCCTGTTCCTGTTCACCTGGAACGAGTTCCTGCTCGCGCTGGTGCTCGTGCCGCAGAACGAGGCCGTGCAGACCGCTCCGCTGTCCCTGTCGTTCTTCTCGGGGGCGCAGCACGGCGCACAACCCGACGTGACCGCTGCGGCCGCGGTGCTCGTGGCGCTCCCGATCGTGCTCGCGTACGTCCTCCTGCAGCGGCGCTTGATCACGGGTCTGACCGAGGGGGCGGTGAAGTGACCGGCGTCGCGCGGATCCGGTGCGACCAGCTCGCGCCGGTGCTGGGAGACCTCGTCGGCAACAGCGAGCTGGTCGTCACGGCTGTCGAACGGGCGCTCGAGGACGACGTCGACGTGCTCGTCCTGCCGGAGCTCGTCACGAGCGGGTACGTGTTCCGCGGTGCCGCCGAGGCCGCCGCCGTCGCGATCACGGCGGCCGACCCGCTGTTCGACCGCGTGGCCGCGCTGCTCGCCGGCACCGACTCCGTCGTCGTCCTCGGGTTCTGCGAAGCCGAGGACGACGGGACCGGGGCCCTCGGCAACAGCGTGGCACTCGTCGATGGGTCCGGCGTCCGCGCGGTCTACCGGAAGACCCACCTCTGGGACCGCGAGACGCTCGTGTTCGCCCCCGGCGACGACCTGCCTCCGGTGGTCGAGACCGTCCACGGCCGGATCGGGCTCCTGGTCTGCTACGACATGGAGTTCCCGGAGATGCCGCGAGCCCTGGCGTCGGCCGGTGCCGACCTGATCGCGGTGCCGACGAACTGGCCGGTCGGTGCGCACCCCGAACGGGACCGCGTCGCCGAGGTCATCGCGGCGCAGGCGGCGGCACGGGCGAACGGGGTGTTCATCGCCTGCTGCGACCGCGCCGGCACCGAGCGGGGCCAGGACTGGAACGAAGCCAGTGTCATCGTCGACCAGTTCGGCTGGGTCGCCGCGGAGACCGTCGGGCACGGGGGACCGGAGTCCGTCACTGCCGACGTCTTCCCGGGGCTCGCCCGCGACAAGTCGACGAGCCCGCACAACGACTGGCTCGCGGACCGCCGTCCCGAGCTCTACGCACGAGAGGTCCCCAGGGCATGATCCACAGCGAGGAACACGACTGGTGGCGCACCGCCGTCATCTACCAGGTCTACCCGCGGTCCTTCGCGGACGCGGACGGTGACGGCACCGGGGACCTCCGGGGGATCACGGGACGACTCGACCACGTGGCCGAACTCGGCGCGGATGCCGTCTGGTTGTCGCCGTTCTACCCGTCCCCGCAGGCCGACGGTGGCTACGACGTCGCCGACTACCGCGCAGTCGACCCGATGTACGGCACGCTCGCCGATGCCGACGCCCTCATCGACCGGGCACACGAGCTGCAGCTCCGCGTGATCGTCGACCTGGTCCCGAACCACTGCTCGGACCGGCACGAGCGCTTCGTCGCGGCACTCGCAGCCGGTCCCGGCAGCCCCGAGCGCGGCATGTTCCACTTCCGGGACGGTCGTGGGGTGGACGGCGAGCTCCCGCCGAACGACTGGACCTCGATGTTCGAGGGACCGGCCTGGACTCGGGTCACGGAGTCCGACGGGACGCCCGGCCAGTGGTACCTCCACCTGTTCGCCCCCGAGCAACCGGACTGGAACTGGGACGACGAGCGCGTGCACGCGGAGTTCGCGACGACGCTGCGGTTCTGGCTCGACCGAGGCGTCGACGGCTTCCGCGTCGACGTCTGCGATGCCATCGTCAAGGCACCGGGGCTGCCGGACTGGCCGCACACGACGCACGGCGTCGTCGAGCCGGTGGAGGGCGTGATGCCCCCGATGTGGGACCAGGAGGGCATCCACGACGTCTTCCGGGAGTGGCGGCGGATCCTCGACGAGTACGACGGGCAGCGCATCCTCTGCGCCGAGGCCTGGCTCCCTCCGGAGCGTGCTGCGCGCATCGTCCGGTCCGACGAGATGCACCAGGCGTTCAACTTCGCGTACCTCTCCCTGCCGTGGGACGCGTCCGCGGTGCGCGAGAACGTCGACGTCAGCCTCCGGGCCAACGACGCGGTCGGCGCCCCGACGACCTGGGTGCTGTCGAGCCACGACGTGATGCGCCACGCCAGTCGCTACGGGTACGACGGTCCCGTGGAGCTCGAGGCCGGCGTCGGTGCCGACGACCCGCAGCCGGACCGGGCGCTCGGCCTCCGACGCGCACGCGCGGCGACCCTGCTCATGCTCGGCCTGCCGGGCTCCGCCTACCTGTACCAGGGTGAGGAGCTGGGCCTGCCGGAGGCGACGGCGCTGCCCGACGCGGTCCGCCAGGACCCGATCTGGGAGCGGTCCGGGCACCGCGTCCGGGGTCGGGACGGCTGCCGTGTCCCGCTGCCGTGGACCGCGGACGGTCCGTCGTTCGGGTTCTCGTCCTCGGCTGACACCTGGCTCCCGCAGCCGACGGACTTCGGCTCGTACGCCGCCGACCTGCAGCGGGACGACGACGACTCGACGCTCACCATGTACCGCAGGGCGCTCGAGACGCGGCGGTCACTCGGTCTCGGGTCCGGGTCCCTGACGTGGTTGCCCTCCCCGGACGACGTCCTGACGTGGTCCAGCGGTGCGGTCGTCGTCGTCGGCAACTTCGGGACCGACCCTGTACCCCTCCCCGTCGGCGAGGTGCTCGTCGCGTCCGTCCCCGACGCGGCCGCCGGTGGCGTCCTGGCGGGCGGTTCCGCGGTCTGGCTGCGCGTCCACGACGAAGGCTGACGGCCAGGAGGCTCGGCCTCCCTCCGCCACGTCGGCTCGCGTGGGAACACGCAGAGAACGCCGCCCCGGCAGGGGGCGGCGTTCTCGTGTGTGGTGCGGTGCGGGGTGGCCCGCGGGGGTGTTACTTGATCTGGGCGGTGATCGTGGCGGTCCCGACGAGCAGGCCGGCCTTGACGGCGTCGGTCTTGAAGGTGCTGTTGAGCAGCTTCGCGGCGTCGGCGGAGACGTGGACGGTGGTGCCGGTCAGGATCGCGTTGTCACCCTCGAGCTGCAGGGCCTTCAGCGACCCACCGTGGAGGGAGAACAGGTACGCGTTCGGGGCGGCGACCTCACCGTTGACGAGGACGTCGCCGTAGAGCTTGGAGGAGCCGGGGTTCACGACGAAGTTCTCCAGCGTGACGGTCGTGTCGCCGGCCTTCAGGGTCAGACCCGAGTCGTCGTGGTTCAGCAGGCCCTGCACGTAGGGGCGGTAGTTGCCGTCCGGGCTCCAGTACGTGACCGACCCGGCGGTGATCGGGAACGACACGGCGCCGTCGGCGAGCTTCGCGGTGCCGGAGACGCCGGGGGTGAGCTTCAGGGAGGTGAGGGCGTCGGTGAAGCCCTTGTCGAGGGCGACGGAGGTGTCGCCGCCGAGGACCTCGGGGACCGACGCGACGGGGGCGGGGATCTTGGAGGAGGACGAGGCGACCGTGTGGATCGTGGGGGTGGCCTGCGCGGCGGAGACGCCGAACCCGGCACCGGTGAGGATGATCGCGCCAGCGGCGGCGAGGGAGACCGTGGTCTTGGTGATCTTGCGCATGGTGTTCGTGTCCTTTGCTGTGTCGCGCTCGGCGCGGCTGCTGTGTGCGCGCCGAACACACCCTCGATGAGGGTGGAGAACCAGCGATGTCTGGCTGGTGAGCGCCCCGGGTGGTTTCCCGGTCGTGACAGTGATTCGGCGCCCTCGGCCAGAGGGTTTGGAACGACTTTTCCGCGGGCTCGACGGCGCAGCGCGGGAGGTGTTGCGAGCGTCGCCCCCGGTTCGGGTCGAGGGGCGACGCTCGCGGGCCGGAACTCCGCTAGGGACGAAGAACCACCGGAACAGGGGACCGATGCACGGCGATGTGCGGCGTGACGACCGTACGGTGCAGGCGAGCGTCGAGCGAAGCGAAAGTCCGGCTCGCGCGAACCACCCCCGTCCGCGGGACAGTCATCCTCGGATACCGGACATCCACCGCTGATCGCGAGGTCGACTAGCGCGCCAGGGTGTCCCTCGGGTACTCGCCGAACCGACTGGCGTACATCTGGGAGAACCGACCGAGGTGCATGAAGCCCCAGTGCCGGGCGACGTCGCGCACCATCGAGGTGGTCGGGTCCGTCTGCAGGAGCTCGTCGCGGGCCCGGTCCAGCCGGACGCTCCTGACGTACTCGTTCGGCGTCACGCCGAGCTCGGAGCGGAAGGCCTCCTGCAGGGCGCGCAGGCCGACGTCCACGGCCTCGGCGACCGACGTCGTCGTGATCGGCAGGTGCGCGTGCGCGTGCACGTACTCGACGGCCGCACGGACGTGGGCGGACCGGACCCGCGAGATGCCGGCGTCGGGCAACGGCGACAGCGGGTACATCTCCAGCAGCGCCGCCGACATCAGCCGTGCCATCTCCCGGTGGAGCAGGCCACCCGATCCGGCGTCGCGCAGCGTGTGGCTGACGAGCGCGGCGGAGTTGTGCCAGGCGCGGACCGCCGCAGGGGACGGTTCGGTGTGCAGGTCGAAGCGGAGCCCGGCACTGACGTCGCCGCCCCGCTCCGAGGCCACCCGTTCCACCAGGCCGCGGTCCAGGTGCACGAGACGCTGGTCGTAGTCGGACAGGTCGAACGAGAACGTGCGCTGCGGCAGGAGCGGCACGGGCAGGCCAGGCGTCAGCTCCAGCGGGGTACTGCCCGTGTCGAACGTCCCGGTGCCGCTCGTGAGCCACTGCACGACGACGTCGTCGCCGGGCGGGACGTCCCCGGCCAGCCGCCCGCTGAGGCGCGACGATCGCATGGTCATCGTGTCGTCGCCCTCGGCGGTGTACCGGAAGGAGAACGTGTCGTCGAGCTGGACCGCGGCGAGGTCGGTGCCGCCGTACATGGCACTGATCGCTGCCGACGCGGCGGCCGGGTCGGTCAGGCTGATCCCGATGTGGACCGGCGTCGGGTCCAGGGACGACATGCCCCCAGCATCCCACGGCGTGGGACCGGTACGGGCTGCGCCGGGCGGAGACCGGACATGTCCCGCTTGCGCGCGTGCTCGGAGCGCTGGCGGGGTCAGGTGTCCGCCTTTCGCGGATGCAGCTGGCCCGGTTCGCTCGGCAGGGTGCGGCACCCCTAGCGTCGACCCTGCCAGGACCGACGCGGTCCTGTCGCACCGAGGACAGGACACGCACATGCTCGACCGTCAGGCTCTCGCCGCCCTCCGCCAGCACCCGACCGAGTGGCGCCGCCGTGGCCTCACGCCGCCGGACGAGCTCGCCGCCATCGTCGCAGCGCGCCTGCACGAACCGATGACCCAGACGTACGGCAGGGAGCCCGCCTACGCCGACTTCTTCGCCGCCGCGTAGGCCCCGGTCCGGCATGCTGCACCAGCCGCTCATCCTCGACCCACCCGCCCGGAGCACCGAGGAGTGGGCAGTCGTCGTGTCCGCGGACGCGCTCTTCACCGCCGAGGGCATCGCGTTCGTCACCCTCGACCGGATCGCGGCGTCCGCCGGGCTCACCCGTCCGGAGCTCGACAGCGCGTTCGCGTCGAAGGACTCCCTCGTCGTCGCCGCCCTGCAGTACCGGCACCAGGACTGGACGGAAGGCCTCCGGCGCTTCGTCGACGAGTTCGCCGACCGGAGGGACCGGGTGCTCGCCGTCTTCTCCTACCTCGAGACCTGCTTCGCCGACGGCGGGTACCACGGCTGCTCGTTCATCAACAGCTACGGGGAACTCGGCCGGAACGACCCGACCGTCGCCGGCCTGGCCGAGGAACACCTCGCCGAGCTGGAGGGCTTCGTCGCCGGTCTCTGCACGGAGGCGGAGCTCCCGCCGTACCTCGCGGACGCCATGACCCTGCTCATCGAGGGCGCCCAGGTCGAGGCGGCGATCCACGGCACCGTCCAGCCCGCACGCTCGGCCCGGACAGCTGCGGCGATGCTGATGTCCGTCTACGACCTGGCCGACGGAGCCTGAGGGCGCTCGACCGCGACTTCCGGACAACTCCGGCGGCTCGGTGCAGAGCGGATGTCAGGGTGGTCCGCGGTGCACGATGACTGACGAGACGACCGATCGGATCCGCGTCGACGAACGCGGACACGACCTCACCACCGCACGGGCGACACTGGCCTCGGCGTACGCGGGGGTCGCCTGGTCCGCCGAGGAGACCTCCACAGCGTTCTCCTACCGCTACGCAGCCGCCGGGGACGCGAGCATGACGCTCCGCGCCGTCCAGTTCGGTGGCCGCCTGACGGGGGAGATGCCGGACGGCGACGACTACGTCGTGCAGTGGATCACCCGCGGCACCGGTGTGCTCGACCTCGGTCGCCGCGAGATCCAGCTCGAACCGGGCGTGCCGCAGATGTGGCCGAACGAGGCCTTCCGGTTCGCCTTCGAGGACTACGACCAGCGCCTGGTCCAGGTGAACCGCCAGCTCGTCACGGACATCGGTGCCGAACGTGGTCTCGACACCTCGGCGTTCCGCTTCGACCACACCGCCGAGCCCGACGCCGCCGCGATGCGCCGCTGGCGGCAGACGGTGCACCTGATCTCCGCGACGACGATGGACCGCGCCGCGTCGCCGCTGCTGCAGGTGGAGATGGGGCGGCTGGCCGCGGTGTCGCTGCTCGAGCTGTACCCGCAGCAGCACGTCGCCCTGCCCGAGGCGCTGCTGCTGCCGCGGAACGCGCACCTCCGGAGCGTCGTGGAGTACGTCCACGAGAACGCGCACCTGCCGATCTCCACGTCGGACCTCGCGCGCCTGGCCGGCCTCAGCCTGCGGTCGTTGCAGGAGGGGTTCCGCCGGCACCTCGGGACCACGCCGAACAGCTACCTGCGCGGTGTCCGGCTCGACCGCATCCGCGCCGAACTGCTGCACGCCGACCCCGTCCGGACGAACGTGGCACAGGTGGCGCGGCACTGGGGCTTCGCGCACGCCGGGCGGTTCTCGGCCGCCTACGCGGAGCGCTTCGGCGAGTACCCGAGCGCCACACTGCGCGGCTGACGACGGCTGACGACGGACGCAGCTCGACGACAGTTGACGCGGAGGTCGTTGCGGAACCCCGCACCGTCCGACTCCGGGCATTGTCCACGAGAGGCGACCCTGCTTGTCTTCACAGAGAGCGAGCAACACCGCCCGCCCCGGAGGAACGGAACCCCCATGGCTGCAGTCCCCGTCCCGGCCAGCTCGACCTTCGTGTCCCGCCTGCGCGAGGACGTCGTCGGCGGCCTCAGCAGCGTGCTGTTCACGACCGTCCTCGGTGCACCGCTCCTGCCCCGTGCTGCGCGACGAGCCCTGCTCAACGCCGCCGGCGCGCAGGTGGAGTCCGGACCGAACGCGCAGTTCTCCCTGAACGGCAGCGCCAGGAACCTCCGCATCGGTCGCGGCGTCTACTTCAACACCCGCGTCGACATCGAGGCCATCGCGCCGGTGACGATCGGCGACCACACGGCCATCGGCATGCAGGTGCTCATCCTGACGAGCCATCACGCCATCGGCTCGGACGGCAGCTGGAGCCGCACCGCGGAGGGACGCGCGGTGACCATCGGCGAACGGGTGTGGATCGGCGGACGTGCCACGATCCTCCCGGGCTCGCGCATCGACGACGACGTCGTCGTCGCGGCCGGCGCCGTGGTCACCGGCCACCTCGAGTCACACGGCGTCTACGCGGGCGTGCCAGCCAGGCGCATCCGTGAGCTGGCACGGCCGACGGACGCACCGGACCCCGCAGCGGTCACCGACCAGCGCTGAGCGGGCCTGGACCGAGCAGTCCCGGACCGAGCGACCCCGGACCTTCGAGCCGGTCCCGCCTCACCACCCGAGCGTGCCCGGCTCGCCCTTGAAGGGCCCGACCACGCGCGACGTGATCCAGCCGCCGTAGAAGTCCCCGGCCTGCGCCTGCACGCCCTCGCCGGCCACCTCGCACGAGTCCATCGCGGACGGGTAGATCGCGACGCGGCCCTCGAGCTCGCCGAACCCCGGCTCGGGCGTCGGGTAGTGCCATCCGGCCCGCTCGACGGTCTCGCCACCACCGTGGACGTCGTAGTAGGCGGCGCGGCCCTTGAACTCGCACATGCTCGAGCCGCTCGTCCTGGTCAGCGCACCCGGCGCGAAGTCCGAGGCAGGCAGGTAGTACACCGGCGGGTGGCTGGTCTCCAGCACGCGCACCGCCGCGGTCGTGTCGGCGACCACCGCGCCGCCGAGGCGCACCACGATCCGGTCGGACGTCTGCTCGACCCGCGGTGGGCGCGGGTAGTCCCAGACGGACTCCTGGCCGGGGCCGGGCTGGGTGGGTGCCGGGTGTCCCGGGAAGCGCGGTGTCATGGCTCCGGTCTACCCGCCGAGCCGGTGCGGTGGCCGAGGACGGACTGGAGGCCCGTGGCGGGCCCGCACCGGGCCTCCCGTCCGCCGGGTGGGCACCACCAGGGCCGCTGCGCACACCGCGTGCGCCGCGGGGCGTCGCGTCAGAACGCCTTGCCGGGGTTCAGCGTGCCGGCCGGGTCGAGGGCGTCCTTGACCGACCGGTGCATCGCCAGGACACGCTCGCCGAGTTCCGCGCGGAGGCCGGGGAGCTTCAGCAGCCCGACGCCGTGCTCGCCCGTGACGGTCCCGCCGAGCGCCAGGCAGTCCGCCACGATCGCGTCGAACGCCGTCTTCGCACGGGCCTTCGCGGCGGTGTCGCCCTCGGGCGCGATGATCAGCGGGTGCAGGTTGCCGTCCCCGGCGTGCGCGATGTTGGCGATCGTCACGTCGTTCGCGGCAGCGGTGGCCTGGATGCGGCGGAGCATCTCGGCGACGGCGCTCCGCGGGACGCAGATGTCCTCGGTCAGCACGGGACCCAGTCGCTCCAGTGCGGGGTAGGCGAGTCGGCGGGCCTGGAACAGCCGGTCGATCTCCGTCGGGTCGGTGGCCCGTTCGACGTCCGTGCCACCGGCGGCGGCGAAGACCGCGGCGACCTGGTCGGCGATGGCGTCCCCGGCGGCTCCGCGTTCGTCGACGCGGGCGAGCAGCAGCGTGTCCACGTCCGAGGGCAGCCCGAGGTGCATCCAGTCGTCCACGGCACGCAGACACGTCCGGTCGACGATCTCCAGCGCGGCGGGCACGATCCCCGCACGTGAGACCGCGGCGACGGCGTCACCCGCGGCACTCAGTGAGGGGAAGTACCCGATCACGGCGCGTTCGTCCCGGCCGGCCAGGGGCAGCAGCTTCACGGTCACCGACGTCACGATGCCGAGCGTGCCCTCGGACCCGACCATCAGCCCCGTCAGGTCGTACCCGGCGACGCCCTTCGCGGTGCGCCTGCCGAGGTCGACGACCGACCCGTCCGCCAGCACCACCGTCAGCCCGAGCACGTAGTCCCGGGTGACGCCGTACTTGACGCAGCAGATGCCGCCGGCGTTCGTCGCGACGTTGCCGCCGATCGTCGAGATGGCCGAGCTCGCCGGGTCCGGCGGGTACCACAGGCCGTCCTCGGCCACCTGGGCACGCAGGGCGTCGTTGATGACCCCTGGCTGCACGACGGCGTACCGCTCGTCGACGTCCACCTCGAGCACCGCGTCCATCAGCTCGAGCGACAGCACCACGCAGTGCGCCACCGCGTTCGCACCGCCGGAGAGCCCGGTGCCGGCGCCGCGGGGCACGACCCGCACACCGTTGGCCGCCGCCCAGCGCACCGTTGCGACGACGTCCTCGGTGCTCCGCGCGAGCACGACGACGAGGGGCAGCTCGGACACGGCCCACTCGGCGTCGTCCTGGCGGTACCGCTCGAGCGACGCCGGGTCGCGGAGGACCTGGTCGGACGTGAGCACGGCGTCGAGCGCGGACGTGTCCACGGCGGTGGTGAGGGTCATCGGGTGGTGGTCCTTCCGGGGCGCGGCGGTGCGGTCCGGTCGACGATACGCCCGCCGCGGGACGGCGCTCGTTCGACTGACCGGTCCACAGACCGGACGGGAGGCCCGTGGTGGATCCGCCACGGGCCTCCCGTCCGTCGTCCGGACCCGTCCGGGGCCCGGTGGGGCTCAGAGGCGCAGGGTGCGGTCCACGATCGCCTGCGCGACGTCGGACAGGCGCTCGCCGCTGGCGACGGCATGGGCGCGGATGATGCCGAAGGCGTCCTCGATGGACACGCTCCTGACGTGGGAGACGACGCCCTTGGCCTGCTCGATGACCTCGCGGGACCCGATGGCGCGCTGCAGCTGGGCCTGCACGACCTCGTGTTCGCGGAGGGTCCGCTCGTGCAGGATGCCGATCGTCGCGACGTCTGCCAGGGCCCGGGCGATCCGCAGGTCGGGGGCGGAGAGGGTGCCGGGTGCGGTGCCGAACAGGTTGAGCGTGCCGATGACCGTGGCGCGGAGGCGCAGCGGCACGGCGTGCGCCGACCGGACGCCGAGCGCCAGGGCCCCGGCGCTGAAGGCCGCCCACGCGGCTGGTGCGTCTGCGATGTCCGGGCACGCGACGGGCTGGCCGGTGGTGAAGGTCGTCATGCAGGGGCCGGCCTCGGCGTCGAGCTGCAGGACCTCGATGAGCCGACTGGTCTCCGACGTCGACGCGATGACCTCGAGTTCGCCCCAGGCGTTCGCGAGCATGATGCCGGCGGCGTCCACGTCGAGCACGTCCGCGCAGGTCTCGACCAGGGTCTGGAGGAGCTCGACGACGTCGTAGGAGTCGACGAGGGTGTCGGCGAGCGTCGCGAACGTGTCGACGATCCGGGCCTCCCGTGGTGCGCCGGTCACCGGACGTCCTCGATCAGACCGCCGTGTCGCTCGAAGCGCACCGCACCGCTGATGATCTCCTCGGCGACCTGGCGCATCGAGGTCTTCCGGGCGAACGCGTGGCCCTGGATCAGCAGCGTGGCGTCGTCGGGGGTGATGTCGAGCTGGGCGAGGACGACACCGGTGGCCTGGTGGACGACGCGGCGCGAGAACGGGTTGCGGTCGACGAGGGCGTCCTCGTCCTCGACGGTGTGGACCGCGCGCCGCAGCACCCGGCGGCCCATCGCGGTCGCGAGCGCGGCCGCGATCTCGACCTGCTCGTGCTCGAGGTCGGTCGGCTCGGACGCGTACAGGTCGACGGCGCCGAGCGGGAACGGACCGAAGACGATCGGGAACGCGAACACGGCACGGACGGGCACCTCGAGCGCAGCCTCGTTGAAGGCGGGCCAGTCGCTGTTCGGGTGCTGCACGATGTCGCCCTCGAGGACCGGGTTGCGTCGGCTCAGGGCCGCCCAGCACGGGCCCTCGGTCAGGTCGAGCTGGATCTCGTCGACGCGGAGCGCGGTGTCGTCCGACGCCGAGACGGTCTCGTTCGTCCCGAGCACGCCGAAGGAGGAGACCGACACACTGCCGAGCGGCACCGCCTGTCGGATCGACTCGCCGAGTTCGTCATCCGGGACGTCGAACGAGCGGATGGCGCGGAACGCGCGCTTCACTGCGTCATCCATCGGCGTCCTCCTGATCGGTGTCCGATGGTACCCGCGAGCCGCCTGCGGTCGTCCGGCGTGGCGGCGGCGGTGGCGGCGCGGTCGGACCCCAGGCCGGCAGCTCGACCGGCACGTAGGACCCGTCGGCCTCGGGCAGGCGCAGGAGCGGGTTGATCGAGGTGAGGCGCAGCCCGTCGGTGTCGTGCAGTGCCCGGCGGACGGCGTCGTTGAGGACGAACGCCACCAGGTCCTCGGTCCCGCCGTCGGGCCGGTAGCCCTGCCAGGCGACGATCTCGCGCTCGGCCCGGTGCAGGGCGCTGGCCAGGGTCGCGTCGGGGTCCTCGACGTCGATCTCGACGTCGAGCACCAGTCGGAAGCGGCGCCGCTCGCTGCCGGGGTCGGCCAGTGCCGGGATCCGGGTACCGGGTTCGTCGTCCGGCTCGAAGTACCGGAGGGCAGCGGACGGGGCGCTGCCGAATGCCGCGCGGTAGTCGGCGGCCATGCGCCCGGCGTTGCTGAAGTGCCAGCGCCGGGCCACCTCGGCCACGGTGGGCTGATCGGCCGGGTCGGCGGACTGCAGGTCGCGCCGGACGCCCTCCAACCGCAGCGCCCGGAGGTACTGCCCTGGGCTCACGCCGACCTCGCGGTGGAAGGCCTTCTGGAGCCCGCGCGGCGAGATGTTGACGGCGGCGGCGACGTCCGGCACGGCGATGCGTTCCTGCGCGTGGTCGTGGAGCCAGTGCAGCGCGTCGCGGACGGTCCGGGAGAGCCGGGCCGTCGTGCCCGTGGTCTCTCCTGGAGCGACGTCGTCAGGCATGTCGTCAGCGTACGGGGGCCGGGTCGGCCCGCGGTCCAGACGTCTGGCCGCCGGGACGTCCCGCGGT
Source organism: Curtobacterium sp. VKM Ac-1395 (assembly GCF_015350975.1). Taxonomy (GTDB): domain Bacteria; phylum Actinomycetota; class Actinomycetes; order Actinomycetales; family Microbacteriaceae; genus Curtobacterium. The sequence continues at coordinate 538,550 of NZ_JADKRX010000003.1, read as the reverse complement.
CACCTTGTCCGGATCACGAACCGCGATGTTGACGGTTCCGCGCTTTCTTGTCAACCCCTGCCGGTACGCATACCGGCCAGCCGATACTCGAAGTGTCTCAGCCTGGAGCGGGTGACTCCACTGGGGACCTGGAGCAGACATGACAGGGAACACGGGGGCAGGGGCCCCGACAGGGAACACGGTCACGGGGGACACGGTCACGTGGCGCCACCGGGTGCACGCGGACCGGATCAGAGCGCTCGTGCAGACCGACCCGCTGGACGTCCGCGTGCAGCCGGTCGACGCCACGTGCTGGCGGGTGGTCGACGGCGCCGCAGGACAGGACGACCCGGCGATGCTGCTGGGCTTCGTCGAGCACCGTGACGGCGGGTACCAGTGCACGCTGATGGCGACGCTCGACGAGCACCGGTCCGTCGGGTCGCTCGAGGCGGCGCACGCCTACTTCGAGCACGCGTGCGGTGAGCAGCGCACGGAGCCGTCGTGCTGACCGCGACCGCCACGACGGCGTCGACCACGACGGCGACGACCACGACAGCGTCGACCGGGACCGTGTCGTACGACACGACCGCGCCGGCGGAGTTCCTCCGGTCCGAGCTGCCACAGCTCGGACAGCGCCTGGACGCCAGACGGCTGTCGGACCACGCTGGCACCGACCGCCGTGGCGCGGTCCGCCTGCTCGAGGACGTGTACGGCGCCGAGGACGTCGTCTTCGGCCGTGGCGAACCGTTCCGCTGGCGGCTCCGAACCCTCCGCGACCTCAACGTCGAACTCGTCAACTCCGCCGTGACCACCGACCGCCGCGGTGACCTCGACGGCAGTGGATGGCTGACCCTCGGGTGGACCGCATGCGGTGGCGTCGGCATCGACACCGGCGCCGACCGCGTCGTCACGGAACCCGGCATCCCCGTCGTGTTCCCCGTCGACCGGCCGTACTCGGTCGTGGTCCCGGCGGGCGTGCACCACCTGGTGCGCATCGACCTCGGGTTCATGGAGACCGTCGGGGCAGTCCTGAGCGGCGGCACCAGGAGCGGCACGGCGACCTTCCGGATGCAGCCGTCGCCCGAGGCGCTGCCCGGGCTCCGCGCCGCCCTCGGAGCGGTCGCCACGGCGGCCTTCGGTGACGTCGACCCGCACCAGGCGCGGTTGTCCCTGCAGGTCCAGCTCGCCGAGTGGGTCGTCCGCGCGTACGGCGGTCGCTCGGACCGGCGGGAGCTCGGCGCCGGACGGACCACCGTCGAGCTCGCGCAGGCGTACCTGGCGGAGCACTGCGGCGACCAGGTCACGCTCGCGGACATGTGCCGCGCGACCGGGGTCAGCGCCAGGACGCTGCAGAGCGCGTTCCTGCGCTACACGGACAGCACGCCGATGACGTACCTGCAGCACATGCGCCTGGACCGCGTCCGGATCGCACTGCAGCTCGCCGACCCGGGGTCCGTCACGGTCGCGACCGTCGCCCGCGAGTGGGGCTTCCGGCACATGGGACGCTTCGCCGGCACGTACCTGCAGCGGTTCGGGGAGTACCCGGGGGAGACGCTGCGGGGGCTGCCGACCCGTCGTCTGCGGAGCCGCGCCGTGCCCAGAACGGCGTGACGGTTCGGCAGACCCGCGTCCGGCCGGGTACCGTACCAGGATGAGCTCCGAAACGAACAGCACCACCGAACCCATCGACGAGGGGCCCGTGGTGACGTTCGCCGACCTGGGGCTCAGCGAGCCCGTCCTCAAGGCCGTCAAGGACATCGGGTACGAGACCCCGTCCGCGATCCAGGCCGCCACCATCCCGACCCTGCTCGCCGGGCGTGACGTCGTCGGGCTCGCCCAGACCGGCACCGGCAAGACGGCGGCCTTCGCGCTGCCCGTCCTGTCCCGCATGGACGCCGGCAGCAAGCTGCCCCAGGCGCTCGTGCTCTCGCCGACCCGTGAGCTCGCGCTCCAGGTGTGCGAGGCCTTCGAGCAGTACGCGTCCCACATGAAGGGCGTCCACGTGCTGCCCGTCTACGGCGGCCAGGCCTACGGCGTGCAGCTGTCGGCACTGCGTCGTGGCGTGGACGTCGTCGTCGGCACGCCCGGTCGCATCATGGACCACATCGCCAAGGGCACGCTCGACCTGTCCGAGCTGAAGTACCTGGTGCTCGACGAGGCCGACGAGATGCTCAAGATGGGCTTCGCCGAGGACGTCGAGACGATCCTCGCCGAGACGCCGGACACCAAGCAGGTCGCGCTGTTCTCCGCGACGATGCCCGCGCAGATCCGCCGCATCTCCAAGCAGTACCTCAACGACCCGGCCGAGATCACCGTCAAGGCCAAGACGACCACGTCCGCGAACACCTCGCAGCGCTACCTCATCGTGTCGTACGCGCAGAAGGTCGACGCGCTCACCCGCATCCTCGAGGTCGAGGACTTCGAGGGCCTGATCATCTTCGTCCGCACCAAGAGCGAGACCGAGACCCTGGCCGAGAAGCTCCGTGCCCGCGGGTACGCCGCCGCCGCCATCAGCGGTGACGTCGCCCAGGCGCAGCGCGAGCGCACCGTGAACCAGCTCAAGTCGGGCAAGCTCGACATCCTGGTCGCCACGGACGTCGCCGCCCGTGGCCTCGACGTCGACCGCATCACCCACGTCGTGAACTTCGACATCCCCGTCGACACCGAGTCCTACGTCCACCGCATCGGCCGCACGGGCCGCGCCGGCCGCAGCGGTGCCGCGATCAGCTTCGTCACCCCGCGTGAGCGCCGCCTGCTCACCGCGATCGAGAAGGCCACCCGTCAGCCGCTCACCGAGATGACGCTGCCTTCGGTCGAGGACGTCAACGTCACCCGCCTGACCCGCTTCGACGACGCGATCACCGCGGCGCTCGAGCAGCGCGGCCGGGTCGAGGCCTTCCGCGACATCATCGCCCACTACGTCGAGCACCACGACGTCCCGGAGGCCGACGTCGCCGCGGCGCTCGCCGTGGTGGCGCAGGGGGAGACCCCGCTGCTCCTCGACCCGGCCGAGGACGCCCTCCGCCGCCAGGTCGAGCGCGACCAGCGCAAGAGCCGCGACGAGCGCAAGGGCCGAGAAGAGGACGGCGGCGACCGTCGTCGTCGCTCGGTCCCGATGACGCCGTACCGCATCGAGGTCGGTCGTCGGCACCGCGTCGAGCCGCGCCAGATCGTCGGTGCCCTCGCGAACGAGGGCGGCCTGCGCCGCGACGACTTCGGCGCGATCCGCATCCAGCCCGACTTCTCCATCGTCGAACTGCCGTCGGACATGCCCGGTGACGTGATCGAGCGCCTCCGCGACACCCGCATCAGCGGCCGGCTCATCGAGATCCAGCCCGACCGCCGCGGCGGCGGCTCGCGTCGCCCCCGCGACGACGACGACCGCCCGGCGCGCACGTCGCGCTACTGACGCGAGATCGCTCTGACGGGAGGCCCGGTTCCAGCTGGAATCGGGCCTCCCGTCCGTCTGTGCCCCGTCCGTCCGTGTGTCCTGACCGTCTGTGGGCCCGAACCGTTGCGGGACTCCGCACGGAGGCCCGCACTTCGGCCGCCACCCGTTCCGCCGGAAGTCGGCCGGTGCTTGCATGTCCCCGGGACGCGACGGGAAGTCGCGTGGACAGGGGAATGATCGTGTTCAAGACAGTGCTCACCGTCGCGGCAGCAGCCGCGCTCGTCGTCACCGGGGCGCTCCCGGCAACGGCCGCACCGGCAGCGAAGCCGGGTGCGCCGACCTCGGTGCGGGTCGTCGGCGCCGCCGACCAGGCCACCGTCCAGTGGTCGCTGCCGCGGAGCGGTGCGAAGGTCGTCGGGTGGACCGTGGCCGTCACGCCCGCCGAGGAGCAGCCCGACAACGGTGTCGACCGGCTCGGCGCATCGGCGCGCTGGGACCGCTTCGGCGCCCTGCACGCCGGGACGACCTACACGTTCGCCGTCCGCGCCGTCGGTGCGAAGTCGACGACGGGGCCGGCGGTGAAGGTCCGGTACACGGCGACGGGGACTCCCGCGGAGACGGAGTCGCAGTCGCTCTTCGCACTCGACGCGTCCGGCGCCGTCGTGCGCTTCGGCACCGACGGCTCCACCGCGGCCACGACCATCGCCGCGAACGGTGCCGGCTACACGGCCGACGACCGCGGTGACGTGTTCGTGCCCTCGGCCGACCTGACGTCGATCGTGATGTACCCGGCCGGTGGCCGCGCACCCCAGACGATCGCGACGGGGCTGCACCTGACCGCCGACCTCCGTTCGGACGTCGCGGGCAACCTGTACTGGCAGGACTCGGTCTCCGGCGCCGTCAAGGAGCTGCCGGTCACCGGTGGCACCCCGGTGACGGTCCTGCCGAGCACCGGCATCACGTGGGCGGTCGGCCGTGACGGCACCGTCTCCGCGTGGACCGGTGACACCACGAAGGCCTCCGTCACCAGCCGGACCCCGGCGGGGACGACCACCACCCGCACGCTGAGCTCCGGCACGACCGGGACGTTCGGCTACGTCCGCACGATGATCGCCGACGGACGCGGCGGCCTGTACGTGAACTGGCTGTCGCCGGGCGCTGCCGGTGCCTACATCTGGCAGGCCCTGCCGGCCGGTGCGACCACGTGGACCAAGGCCGAGCCCAAGCTCGCGTTCGAGTACGGCGCCACCAACTCCGCCGGCTTCCGCCTGGCGCAGTCGGCAGCCTGGTGCCCGACGCCGTCCGAGTACACGCCGACCGGTTGTGGCGTGGACCGTTCGATCACGACGACGGTCGTCCGCGCAGCTGACGGCACGACGACCACCGTGCCGGTGAGCGGCGTCACCGCTGGCAACCGCGGCACCAACGTGGGTGCTGCGGACGAGGCCGGCGACGTGTTCATCGACGTCGACAGCGGTCCGACGCCCGGGCTCTGGCGTCTGCCGGCCGCCGGTGGTGCTGCGCAGCAGCTCGCCAGCGCGCAGTTCAGCCGCCTGCTCGTCATCTGACCGACGACACCAGCGCACAACAGGAGGGCCCAGCACCGCGGTGCTGGGCCCTCCTGATGTGGTGCCGGCGGTTCGTCGGTCAGGCGACGCCCACCAGGGTCCGCCGGCAGACCTCGTCCCACGGTGTCGGCTCGATGCCGAAGTGCGCGCGGGCCGCGGAGTCGTCGAGCACGTACGGGGCCGTCCACTGGTACAGCAGCGGCACCATCTCCCGCAGCACCGGTGTGACGACGCCGAGCGCACGAATCGCAGGCATGGACAGGCCGCGGACCCGCACCGGTGGCCTCCCCGCCGCGGCCAGCACGTCGGTCAGGGCCTGCGCCTGCGAGGTCGGCGAGTTCGAGGGCACGTTCCACGTCCGACCGTGCGCTGACTCGTCGCCCGCCGCTCGGACGAGTGTCCTCGCGACGTCGAGCACGTCCGTGAATGAGTGCGGCAGGTCGGTCCGACCGATCATCCAGGCGCCCTTCCCCCGGAGCGCCCCGGGCAGCACGCGGGTGACGTGGGCGTTCACCCCGGTGCCGGTGCCCACGTAGTCGGACGCACGCACCTCCACGGCTCGGACGCGCCCTGCGCGGTGGGCGTCGAGGGCGTCCTGCCACATCCGGGCACGGAGGACGCCCTTGGCATCCGTCGCCGCGTCCGGCAGGCCCTCGTGCATCGGGCCCTCGACGGGGCCGTACGGGTACAGGTTCCCGGTGACGGCGTACACGGCACCCGTCCGTTCGGCCGCGGTCAGCAGCGCGGCGGCCAGCGGCGGCCAGGTCGCCGCCCACTGCGCGTAGTCGCCCGGGTTCGCGCAGTTGTACAGGACCGCCGCACCCTCCGCTGCCCGGGTGAGCGCGTCGGCGTCGGAGGCGTCGAGCGCGACGTGTGCCGCGCCTCCGACCCCGGTGTCCCGACCCGAGCGGCTGGCGACCGTGACGCGGTCGCCGCGGCCGACGAGCAGTGCGGCGACGTGGCGGCCGACGGGGCCGGCGCCGACGACCAGGTGGTGCTCCGACATGGGGTTCCTCTCCTCGGGTGAACGAGAGCACTGCTCTCGATCCGCCGAGCATCGCATGCCGTGCGTACCCGCGCAAGAGCGGTGCTCTCGTTTGTGGGCACCGCTCTCGCGTGCCAGGGTGGGCGGATGGTCGAGACGGCACGCGCACTGGCCCGACAGGCACTCCGCTCCCGGATCCTCGACGCGGCGCGGGTGCGCCTGACGGGGGAGGGGCCCGCGCAGCTGAGCCTCCGCGCGGTGGCCCGTGACGTCGGCATGGTCTCCTCGGCGGTCTACCGGTACTTCCCGAGCCGCGACGACCTGCTCACCGCGCTGCTCGTGCAGGACTACGACGAGCTCGGCGAGGCCGTCGAACGGGCGGACGCCGGGCACGAGCGCACGGACGTCGGCGGGCGGTGGATGGCCGCGTGCCGGGCCGTGCGGACCTGGTCCCTCGAGCACCCGGGCGACTTCGCGCTGCTCTACGGCAGCCCCGTTCCCGGGTACGCGGCGCCGCAGGAGACGATCGAGCCGGCGACCAGGGTCACGCAGGTGCTGGTCCGGATCGCGGTCGACGCGATGGCCGACCGTGCGGTCCCGACGCCCTCGGTCGCGCCGGCGCCGGCCGCGGTCGGGGACGTGCTCGCACCGGCGCTCGCGTACGTCCGGTCGCGCGGGATCACCGACGAGGCCCCGGCCGAGGCCGTCATGCGGACGATCATGGCGTGGACGACCCTGTTCGGCGCGGTGTCCTTCGAGCTCTTCGGCCACACCGTCGGAGTCGTCGCGGACCACGCCGAGTACTTCGACCGGCTCGTCGAACGGCTCGCCGCTGACATCGGCTTCTCCGCGATCGGGGGCGTGACAACGGCGCCTCCCCTGAGGTAGACAGGTCCGGACACCCGAGCCGAGACCCGACGGCGAGGACCAACCACCCCGCGCGATCAGGAGCAACGGTGCAGCGGAGCAAGACGGACGTCGTCGGATCGGGAGCCTCAGGGTGACCGCGCTCGACGTCAGCAGGCAGGACCGACGGCGCCTCGGTGGGAGCACCGGGCGTCGGCGACTGGTGACGGTGCGGACGGTCGCCGTGCTGGCCTCGCTGGCGGGCATCAACTACGTCGGCTGGCGCTGGGCGGCGTCGGTGAACTGGCACTCGTGGTGGATCGCGGTGCCGCTGATCCTCGCCGAGACGTACAGCGTGATCGACTCGCTGCTCTTCGCGTTCGGTGCCTGGAAGCTCCGCGAGCGGGGCGAACCGCCGACCCCGCCCACGACCGACGTCACCGTGGACGTCTTCATCACCACCTACGACGAACCGGTCGACCTGGTGATGCGCACCGCGCTCGCGGCGAAGGCCATCCGGTACCCGCACAGCACGTGGATCCTCGACGACGGCAACCGCGCCGACATGCGTGCGGCGGCGGAGCAGGCCGGGCTCGGCGTGGTCACCCGCGGGCAGGACTGGGTCGACCGCCCACGGCACGCCAAGGCCGGGAACCTCAACAACGCCCTGCTGTCGACGCAGGGGGAGTTCCTGCTCATCCTCGACGCCGACCAGGTGCCCGACCCGGCGATCCTCGACCGCACGCTCGGGTACTTCAAGGACCCGCGGATGGCGCTCGTGCAGACGCCGCAGTGGTTCGAGAACGTGCCGGACGCCGACCTGCTCGGCAGCCAGGCGCCGCTGTTCTACGGCCCCATCCAGCAGTCGAAGGACGGCTGGAACGCCGCGTTCTTCTGCGGGTCGAACGCGGTCCTCCGGCGCGAGGCGCTGATGCAGCTCGGCATCTCCCGCTACGTGCACGAGGTCGAGACCTCGGTGCGCCGCACGCTGGTGACCTCCCGCCGCCTGCTCTCCCGCGCCCGCGAGGACGAGACCGACCCGCGCGTCCTCGGCGCCCTCGACGACGCCGAGGCCGTGGTGGACCGTGCCCGCGACCAGATGGCCGCGGACGAGCCCCTCGGCGACGTCACGTACGAGTTCCAGCGCGGCATCGACGCCATCGCGTTCCGGTTCGCCGCGGCCGACCTCGAGTCCGTGCGGAACGACCTGCAGGAACTCGCGGCGATGTCGACCGACGCGGACACCTTCGCCGGGCTCGACGACGCCGCGCTCGACGTCCTCGGGCAGCGGAACGCCTCACCCGTCGCGGCCATCGAGGCGATCTCCGTGCTGGCCAGGGCCGTCGACGTGAACCGCGGCGACGAGGCCCAGCCGATCATGCCGCTGGCGACGATCTCCGTGACCGAGGACATGGCGACCGCGATGCGCCTGCACGGACTCGGCTGGCGGTCGGCGTACCACGACGAGATCCTGGCGAAGGGCCTGGCGCCCGAGGACCTGCCGACGATGCTCGTCCAGCGGCTCCGGTGGGCGCAGGGCACGATGCAGGTGTTCTTCCGCGAGAACCCCCTGGTGCAGAAGGGCCTGTCGTTCGGGCAGCGGCTCATGTACTTCTCGACCATGTGGAGCTACCTGTCCGGCTTCGCGGCGATCGTGTACATCGCCGCGCCGGTGCTGTGCCTGTCGTTCGGCGTCGTCCCGGTGCAGGCCTACAGCGTCGACTTCTTCGCCCGGCTCATCCCCTTCCTGGTGCTCAACCAGCTGCTGTTCTGGGTCGTCGCCGCGGGTCGGCCGACCTGGCGCGGGCAGCAGTACTCGCTCGCGCTGTTCCCGGTGTGGATCGAGAGCGTGACCAGCGCGTTCGAGAACGTGTTCCGCGGCAAGCCCCTCGGGTTCCGCGTGACCCCGAAGGTCCGCGACGAGACCGCGATGAAGCCCCGGTGGGACCTGGTCCGGCCGCAGCTGTTCGCGATGGGGTCGCTCGTCGCCGCGCTGCTCCTGATCGGCGTCCGGTACCTCACGGGCCAGGCGTCCGGGGTCGCGCCGCTCGTCAACACCGCCTGGGTCGTCTTCGACCTCGTCATCTTCAGCATCGTCATCCGAGCGGTGCTGTACCGCGGACCGGCCCCCACCGGGCAGTCCGGCCACACGTCGAGCACCGCCGGAGGACCCCTGTGACCACGTTCGACGTCCCCGCCGTCCCGACCAGCCTCGACACGGTGCAGGACCGCTTCGCCACCTGGTGGGACGGCCTCGGCGTCGACGACGTCGCGCACCGGTTCGCGCTCGAGACCGCGCTGGCCGAGATCGCGGCGAACATCGTCGAGCACACCGCGCGCCGCGACCAGCAGGAGGGGCGGCGGTACACCGTGCAGCTCGAGGCCACGGACGACACCTTCACGGCGGTGCTCCGCGACAACGGGCTGCCCGTCGACATCGACCTCGCCGCGGTGACGATGGCGGACGCCGAGGCCGAGAGCGGGCGCGGACTGGCGCTTGCGCTGGCGGCGCTCGACCGGCTGGAGCACCGGCACGAGCACGGCCACAACATCTGGACCCTGGTGTGCGAGCGGTGAGGGGACACCTCGTCCGCCTGATCGCCCTCATCGTCACCGCCGGCACGCTGCTGCTCGGTGGCGTCGCACCCGCGCAGGCGGCGACGGGCCCGATCGCTCCGCCGAGCGGGAAGGCGTGGTTCGGCCCGGACCTCGACTGGGGCGCAGACGCCCCCGACGGCTACGAGGGACGGCTCGGTGCCACCCCGTCCACCTACGGCGTGGAGATCCAGTACCCGCTCGACCGCACCGCCGAACGCCTGCTGCTGCGCTCGACCCGCGCAGCCGCGGCGCAGGGCGCGACCCTCGTCGTCGGGCTCGAGCCCGGGGTCGCCCTCGGGTCCCTGACCACCGCCGACGCCCGGCGCACGAACACCCTGTTCGAGCGCATCCACCGGCAGTACGGCACGCAGCTGCTCGTGCGGTTCGCGCCGCAGATGAACGGAACGTGGGTCCGGTGGGGTCAGCAGCCGACGCAGTACGTCCGGGCGTTCCAGGGGCTCGCCGAGGCGGTGCACGCCGGGTCGTCCGACGCGGCGATGGTCTGGTCGCCGTCGTACGGTGCCGGTTACCCGTTCGGGGAGTCGGCCGGACGGCTCCGCGACCTGTCGGCCACCGACGTCGAACGCCTCGACACGAACGGCGACGGCGCGCTCACCGCCGCGGACGACCCCTACGGGCCGTACTGGCCGGGCGACACCGCCGTGGACTGGGTCGGGCTGTCGATGTTCTCCTTCGGCAAGGGCGCAGCGACCCAGGCCGCCGGGCGCGGCGTCGCGCTGATGACGAACGAGGTCCCCACCGCCGGCGAGGTCGCGGCCCGCTTCGACGAGCGCTGGGGCTACGACCGGCAGCAGCCGCAGACATTCTCCGAACGCTTCGCCGTCGGCCACGACCGTCCGATGCTGCTCGACACCGGTGCCCTGTACGACCACGCACTGCGCGGCGCCGACGAGCTCCCGGTGAAGCAGGGGTGGTGGAACCAGGTGTTCGCGGCGGTGCAGGACCGTCCGTACGTCCGCGCGGTGACCTTCGTCGAGACGAACCGGCGCGAGCCCGAGGCCGGCAACCGCCTGGCCGACTGGCGCGACACGGCCGACCGCGGTGTGGCGGAGTCCTTCCGCCGCGACCTCCTCGCCACCGACCGGTTCGTGACCGGCCCCGTCACCGAGGAGGTGACGCACCGGGACGGCGCCGCCGCGACGAACCAGCAGCTCGACACCGGCGGCGACCAGATGGCCTGGATCGTCTGGGTCGCGGTGGGCCTGGCCCTGGCGTTCCTGCTCAGCGGTCTCGTCGGCCGGCTCCTGCCGAGCTGGCGCTACCCGGACGACGGCAAGCCCGGGCGTGACCTGCGCCTCGACCTGTTCCGCGGGTTCATCATCCTCGCGGTGGTGATCACCCACATCGAGATCGGCGGCCCGTACTCGTTCATCACGCTGCACGCGATCGGGGCGATCACGGGCGCGGAGATGTTCGTGTTCCTGTCCGGCATGGTCCTCGGCATGACGTACCCGCTCGCGATCAAGCGGTTCGGCGAGTGGGCGGCGGCGGTCGGTGCGTGGAAGCGCGCGCGGAAGCAGTACCTCGTCACGCTCGTGGTGATCGCGGTGGTGTTCGTGCTGAGCTTCGTGCCCTTCCTGGACACGGACGCGATCACGACCTTCACCGACCGGGGGACCGGCACCGGAGGCGTCGGGGCCGAGGGGCGCGTCTACGACCTCTACCCGAACGCCATGCAGCTCCTGGCGTACCCGCCGCCCTGGTACGCGATCCGGCAGTTCCTGCTGCTCGAGATGGGCCCGTGGCCGTTCAACATCATGGGCCTGTTCGTGGTGCTGAGCCTGTTCATCCCGCCGCTGCTCTGGGTCATCCGCCGGGGCTTCTGGTGGGCGGTGCTCGCCGGCAGCTGGGCGCTGTACGTGGTCCAGGCCCTGAATCCGTCCTTCCAGCCGCTGCACTCCCAGTTCGAGGCGGTGTTCCCGCTCCTCACCTGGCAGATCGTCTTCACGCACGGTCTGGTGCTCGGGTACTACCGGCGGCAGGTCGTCGGCGCGCTGACCGGCCGCCTCGGGAAGGTGCTCATCGGCGTCGGGGTCGTCGGCTACGCGGCGTTCCTGGTCTACGTCTGGGCGGCCGCGCAGGTCGGGTTCACGCCTGTGCCGTTCCCGGCGTCGATGTACGACCAGCTCTACAACACGGCGTACCAGCGCGTCGACCTGCAGTGGGGGCGCCTGGTCGACATCGCGTTCTTCGCGATCGTGTCCTACGCGCTGCTCACCGTGTTCTGGAAGCCGATCAGCGCCGTCCTCGGCTGGCTGTGGATCCCGATCGGCCAGGCGAGCCTCTACGTGTTCGTCTGGCAGGTGTTCTTCGCGCTGGCGATCGCGTCGATCCCGGGTGTCGACTGGGGCAACGGCTGGATCGGCTTCGCCGTGCACTCGGCGCTGATCCTGCTCGTCTGGGTGATGATCCGCCGCAAGTTCCTGTTCTCGGTCATCCCCCGCTGACGCGGGACCTTCCGCGTGGTCGTCCCCCGCGTCGCAGGTCCTTCCGCGCGTCGGCAGTCGAATCGCGCGTCGGGGGTCGGAACTTCCGACCGTCGACGCGCGATTCCGCTCGCCCAGCTGGCACCGCGACAGACGGGAGGCTCGGTGCGGGTTGGCACCGAGCCTCCCGTCCGGTGGTCAGCGCGTCGCGAGCGGCGTCGGGTCCACCGGGTCCGGCGGCACCGGGAGCGACCCGTGGATCTGGTTCTGTGCCTGGCAGTCGCTCGTGCAGTTGGTCGCTCCGGCGCTCAGCTCGACGGCGTCCTCGCCGAGCACGCCGCCGAGGCGACCGCCGGGCTGGACGGTCCACGTCGTGGTGGTGGCCGTCTGCGAGGTCTTCGTGGCGACCTGCGGGCTGTCCTTGCCGAGGAGCATCTGGTTCGCCCCGCTGCCCGAGGTCACCGCCGGGGTGCCGTCACCGAAGTTGATCTTCCCCGTGTACGGGTTGGTGAAGTAGAACAGCCCGGCGCCGAGCGTGTGCGTGAACGTGACGGGGCCGGCGAACTCGGTCTCCATCTGGAAGACGCCGCCCTGGGCGCCGTCCTTCGCCTGGATCTTGAACTTGCCGGCGCCGGTGCTGAAGATCGCGACCAGGGTGTCGTCCCGGACCTCGAGCGACGACAGCCGCGTGCCGGACAGCTGCGCGGCGGTCAGCGACGGCACCTTCGACGCGAACACCACGGTCGGCCTCGTGACCATCCGCTGCGTGTCCGGGGCTCCCGTCAGCGTGTAGTCGTACACGCCGAGGTCGGCGACCCGGATGTCGAAGCCGTTGTGCTTGCCGCGCACCGCGATCGTGCCGGAGACGGCGGTGTCCCGGAGCTTGAAGTCCTTGCCGACGGCGGGGTTCGTGGTGGTGCCGTTCACGGTGACGGCGTAGTCCCCGCCCGTCGAGGTCTTGCCGGACGCCTGTGCCGGGGCGACCCCGACGAGGGCGACGGCCGCGACGGTGACCGCGGCGATCGCGGCGGCCAGGCCGACGGTGCGACCGCGGGCCGCGCGACCGTGCGCGGTGCGGCGGGGTTCGAGGGTGTGGTCCATGGTGTGCCTCCTGGTCTGCGGGGCGGTTCGACCCCTCGGCACGATCGTCGCCGGTCCACCACGGCACCACCATCGGACCTTGGTACTAGTACCCCGTCACCATCCGTGGTCCCGCGCCCAGAGCGCCGCGCTGGTGCGGTCCGCGACGCCGATGCGCCGGAAGACGCTGCCGACGTGGACCTTCACCGTGCGTTCGGCGATGCCGAGTTCGCTGGCGATCTGCCGGTTCGAGAGACCACGCGCCAGGCGGACGAGCACGTCGCGCTCCCGCGGGGGCATCGCGGGCGCCGACTCCGACGCACTCGCACCTGCCGGGTCGGCGGGCAGCAGGCCGTGGGCGACGCGGGGATCGATCGGTGCCTCGTCCCGCGCCGTCGCCCGGACCCCGCGCACGACGTCGTCCGGGTCCGCGTCCTTGAGCAGGTACCCGGTGGCACCGGCGACCAGGGCAGCGCGGACCCGCTCGTCGTCGGCGAACGTCGTCAGCACGAGCACCCGGGCAGCGGGTACCCGCGCACGCAGGGCCCGCGTCGCCGCAGCCCCGCCCGCGCCGGGCATCGACAGGTCCATCACGACGACGTCGGGCAGCAGCACGGCAGCGAGTTCGACGGCGTCCTCGCCGGTGGCCGCTTCGCCGACGACCTCGCAGTCGTCGGTCGTGTCGAGCACGGCACGCAGTCCGTTCCGCACCAGGGCGTGGTCGTCGACGAGCAGCACCCTCACCATGTGCTCCCTCCAGCCGGGATCGACAGCTCCCACCGCGTGCCGGTGTCCGGCGTGGTGCGGAGACGGAGGGCACCACCGGCGTCCTCCGCGATCTGGCGCAGCAGCGTCGTGCCGAGGTGGCCGCTCCGCCGTGTCGACAGGACGGTGTCCGCGTCGAACCCGACACCGTCGTCGACGACCACGACGACGAGGTCCTCGAGGCTTCGACGGACGACGACCTCGACCGTCGATGCCCCTGCGTGCCGGACCGTGTTCGCGACCGACTCGCGGACGAACCGCACCGTCGCGAGCAGTGCGGAGGGGGAGGCGTCGATCGTCGCCGGCACCGTCACGACCGTCCGCACACCGGCCGCACGACCCCGGGCCGTGGCGTCGTCGAGTGCCGCGACGAGCCCCGCGCGGTCGGGCACCGGTGGCTGGATCGCCGACATCGACGACCGCAGCGTCGACACGGCCGCCCGCAGTGTCGTGGCGGACTCGTCGAGCACGGCCGACCCGGGGCCGGTCGTGGTGCGGGCCGCGGCGCCGAGGGACAGGGCGAGCCCTGCGATGTCCTGCACCGGCCCGTCGTGCAGGTCCGCCGCCAGACGACGACGCTCGGCGGTCTCCGCGTCGAGCGCCCGCACGAGCAGCCGCTCCCGCTCCCGCTGACCTGCCCGCAGCCGGAGCAGCAGCCACAGCACGACGGGCAGGAGCAGGGCCACGGCGACCGCCACCGTCCCGAATGCGAGCGTCGCGAACGCCGACCGGAGCGAGGCAGCGCTGGCCAGCACCGCGTCGTACGGGTAGTAGACCTCGAGCAGCAGCGGTGCGCCCGACGGGGTGTGCACCGCCTGGTACGCCTCGAGCAACCGCCCCTGACCGCGTTCGTAGCGGTTCTCCGGCTCCGTCAGGTCGGACACCTCGGCGTCGGACCGGTCGGTCTCGAGCGCTTCGAGGTCCTCCTCCGACAGGGCGAACCGCTGCCCGACAAGCCGGGGTTCGTCCGACCAGAGCACGGTGCCGTCCGGTGCCCAGAGCTTCACGCGGACGGCGGCGCTCGCCGCGGTCACACCCCGGACGGCACGGGCGAGCTCGTCCGCGGCTGCAGCGCGCTCGGCGGGGTCGTGGTCGGCGATGGCGTCGAGCAGCGCGGGTTCGACGACGGAGCGGGCGACGGCCGCGGTGTCCTCGGTGGCGTCCTCGACCGCGAAGCGTTCGGCGGTGCGCTGCGACACGAGGGTCCCGACCGTGGCCACCGCGGCGCCGCCGAGCAGGGCGACGAGGACCACGCCCACGAGGACGCGGCCCCACGGCGTGGTGCGCGCCGAGCGAGGGCGGGCGTCGGGAGCGACGACGAGCAGGCCGCCGTCGTCGGAGGCGCTGGGGTCGGTCGTCGGCGCTGCTCGGGGCACATGGTCACCGTAGCCGCGGAAGGGCGGCCGGACTGCGCGTCGCGGGTCGATCCGCGCGTGGCAGGTCGGATCGCGCGTCGGGGGTCGGAACTTCCGACCGTCGGCGCGCGATTCCGCTCGCTGCTCGCATCGATGACGGACTGGAGGCTCCCCACCAGCTGGTGGGGAGCCTCCAGGCCGTCAGACGCGGGTCATCGCGCCCATCTCGGTGACGACGACGCGCAGCGTCGCGGCGAGCTCGTCGCTGTCCGCGACCGTGGTGCGCTGCGCCAGCTCGATGAGCGCGGCCATCACGAGGGTGACGGCGGTCCTGGCGGTCTGCCGGTCGGTGCGCTCGGCCGCCACCTCGATGACGGCGGCGCGGACGGCGGCCATCCAGTCGAGCATCGTCGGCATCACCTCGGGGTGCCGTTCGACGAGGTCACGGGCGCGGTGCCGGTCCTGGGGGAGGGCCACGGTGTGCCCGACGAGGTCGCACAGGTCGGGCACCAGGGGGCCGTCCGAGGCGAGGAACCGCGCCCGGACGGCCGGGGGCACGGAGTTCGGTGGGAAGCCGAGCGCCGCGTCCGCCTTGGACGGGAAGTAGTTGAAGAAGGTCCGCGGGGAGACGTCCGCCTCGGCGCAGATCTGCTCGACGGTGACCCCGCCGAGGCCCTGCTCACCGACGAGCCGGAGTGCGGCGTCGTGGATGGCCTGGCGGGTCTGCTGCTTCTTCCGCTCGCGGAGGGAGGCGCAGGGCTCCGCGCCGGTGGGCAGTGCGGTGGGGGTCACGTTCTCGTCCCTGGTGGAAGGGTCCTGCGCCGGGAAGGGGAACACGGCGCAGGACCCGGTCGGTCACCGACGGGTGGTCGGGGTGGAGCCGGTCATCGGACCGGTGAAGGACCCGGCCTCGGCCGCGGCGAGACCGGCGTCGGCCTCGAGTTCGGCCTCGGCGGAGATGTCGGCGCGTTCCTGCAGGGCCGAGCGCTGTCGCAGCGGCGGGACCTTGAAGAACCAGGTCAGGACGAACGCCAGCAGGATGACCCCGAGGCCGACCCAGTAGATCGCCACGGACGAGGCGTTGAAGCCAGCCATGAACGGCCGCGTCAGCGCCGTGTCGGCACCGGTGAGGAACGAGGTGTCGTTCGTGCTCGACGCGCCCGAGTCGCCCTTCGCGGAGCCGTTGAGCTCCTTGACGATCGACGGCACGGCCTGCTCGACGTAGTACGCGCGCTGGTCGGGGTCGGACCAGTCGACGGCCAGGGCGCCGTTCTCGACCGTGGCGTGCGCCTGGTCGGCGGCCTGCTCGAGCGCGGCGTCCTCGGCGGCGGGCTGCGCGGCGGCGACCTGCTGGTCGATGACCTCGGCTGCAGCGGCTGCGGGCACGGCACCCGCGGCGACCTGCTGCTGCACGGCGGCGGTGACCTGCTGGGTGACTGCCTGGTCGGCTGCCTGCTTCGCGGCGGCGGTGCCGTCGGCGAGGCCGGACTCCACCTGCTGGCGCAGCGGGGTGACGATCGGGTCCCAGATCTGGTCCATCACGCCGGCGTTCCGCGGGGCGGAGGCGACGGCCGGGTTGAGGGCGGCATCGAGACCACCGGTCAGGTTGCCCTTGTCCGCGGTGGCGCTGAGGATGTTCGCCGGCATCACCGAGAACAGGATCGAGAGCAGCACGGCGGTGCCGAGCGTGCCGCCGATCTGGCGGAAGAAGGTCGCCGAGCTGGTCGCGACGCCCATGTCCTTCGCCTCGACGGAGCCCTGCGAGGCCAGGGTCAGCGACTGCATCACGGATCCGAGGCCGAGCCCGATGAGGAACATGCCGATCATCAGGAACCAGAGCGGCTTGTCGATGGACATGAACGTCAGGACGACGTAGCCCATCGAGACCAGGGCCGTGCCGATGACCGGGAAGACGCGGTAGCGGCCCACCCGGGCGACGATCTGCCCGGACGTGATGGACGCGATCATCAGGCCACCGACCAGGGGCAGCGTGGCGAAGCCGGACTCGGTGGGGCTGAGCCCGACGACGATCTGCAGGTACAGCGGGATGGTGAGCATCGCGCCGAACATCGCGAACCCGACCAGGAACCCGATGACCGTGGCCATCGAGAACGTGCCCGAACGGAAGAGCTTCAGCGGGATGATCGCCGCGTCGCCCATCTTCGACTCGATGACGAGCAGGGCGACCAGGCCGACGACGCCGATCACGTAGCAGGCGATGGCGGCAGCGGAACCCCAGCCCCAGATGCGGCCCTGCTCGGCGACGAGCAGCAGCGGCACGAGCGTGACGATGACGGCGGTCGCACCCCACCAGTCGACGCGCGGCTTGGCGCTCGCGTCGTGCACCTTCGGCAGGTGCAGGAACACGATGACCATGAGGAGCGCGGCGATGCCGATCGGCACGTTGATCAGGAGCACCCAGCGCCAGCCGGTGATGAAGAGGATCTCGCTCGTGCCGGCGAGCAGGCCGCCGATGAGCGGGCCGATGACGCTCGAGATGCCGAAGACGGCCAGGAAGTAGCCCTGGTACTTGGCGCGCTCACGCGGCGCGAGGATGTCGCCCATGATCGCGAGCGGCAGCGACATCAGCGCGCCGGCGCCGATGCCCTGCACGGCGCGGAAGCCGGCGAGCATGAGCATCGACGTGGACATCGACGACAGCACGGCGCCGAGGATGAAGACCACGATGCCGAAGATGTAGAGCGGGCGGCGGCCGAAGATGTCGGAGAGCTTGCCGTAGATCGGCGTCGCGATGGTCGACGTGATCAGGTACGCCGTCGTGACCCACGCCTGCTGGTCGAGCCCGTGCAGGTCGTCACCGATGGTGCGGATGGCGGTGCCGAACACGGTCTGCCCGAGCGAGGACAGGAACATGCCGGCCATCAGGCCGTAGATGACGAGCAGGATCTGGCGGTGCGTCATGAGCGGCTGCCCGGAGCCGGGCGTGCCGGCTGCGGAGGCGCCGTGACGTCCGCGGTGCACCTGGACCGGTGCGGTGGCGGTTGACATGGGTTCCTTCGGTTCGATCGGTGGGGCGGCTGCTCGGGAGACCGGACGCACCGTCGCGCGGACCCGTGGGGTGGGCGCCGGCACCGTTCTCGACCTTGCAGCGAGTGCAAAGTTACACTAGATGCTTCCAGCAAGCAACTAAATGAGCGCCCTAGTCTTGGCTGGTGACCGATGACCAGCCCGCCGCCACGCGAGGCGACTCCGAGCGCGCACTCCGCCAGCAGCTCGACCGGTTGTGGGTGCGGCAGGCCCTGCGCTCGGTGCTCATCGAGGACCGGGGTGGGCTCGATGCGACGGCGCGGGTGATCCTGCGCGCGGTCGAACGTCTCGGGCCGGTGCGCTCGACCGTCGTCGCCGAGCTGACCGGGCTGTCGCGGCCCGTGGTCAGCCGCCGCGTGGGCTCACTCGTCGCGGCCGGGCACCTGGCGAGCACGACGGACCCCGAGGACGGCCGCGCGAGTCTGCTCGAGGTCGCTCCCGCCGGTCAACGCCTGCTCGACGTGCTCGACGCGCACGGGGACGAGGTCTTCGACGAGCTCATCGAGGTGTTCCCCGACGACGACCTGCGGGCGCTGTCGGCGCTGCTCGGGCGGCTGAACGACCGCGCGGACGAGGTCCTCGGCGCGGCTGTCCGCTCGCGCTGACGCGCCCCCCGTCCCGCTCGCGCTGACGCGGCCCGTGGCGCGAACGCCCTGGGCGCGCCCACCCCTACGGCAGGATCGCGTCGATGTACCCGCCGTCCACCCGCACCGCAGCACCCGTCGTCGCCGAGGCGAGCGGTGACGCCAGGTACACCACCATGTTCGCGATCTCCGACGGCTCGATCAGCCGCTGCAGCAGCGACTGCGGCCGGTGCTCCTTCATGAACTCCCGCTGCGCCTCGTCCCACGGCAGGTCGTCCCCGACGAGCTCGCGCACGAAGGTCTCGACGCCACCCGTGTGCGTCGGCCCTGCGAGGACGTTGTTCACGGTTACGCCGGTGCCGGCCGCCGCCTTCGCGAACCCGCGGGACACCCCGAGCAGCGCGGTCTTCGTCATGCCGTAGTGGATCATCTCCGCCGGGGTGACGACGGCCGAGTCGCTGCCGATGAACAGCACCCGGCCCCAGCCGGCCGAGGTCATACCGGGCAGGTACTGCCGCGTCAGCCGCACGCCGACCATGACGTTCACCTCGAAGAAGCGGCGCCACTCGTCGTCCTCGATGCCCAGCGCGTCGGCGCTGCCGAACACCCCGAGGTTGTTCACGAGCACGTCGACCCGGGGCAGCGCCGCGAAGAGCGTCGCCGTGCCCTCGTCCGTCGCCAGGTCGGCAGCGACCCCGCGCACCGAAGCGTCGGGCACGGCGTCGCGGACGGCGTCGACGCCCCGCGCCGTGCTCTCCTCGGAGCGGCCGTTCACCACGACGGACGCACCGGCCGACGCGAGTCCGGTGGCGATCGCCAGGCCGATGCCCTGGGTGGATCCGGTCACGAGGGCGGTCCTGCCGCCGAGGTCGATCTGCACGGGAGCTCCTTGGTTCGTGGGCGGACCTCCATCGTCCCCCGTCGTCCGCTCTGCCGCACCCCCCGACGGACGGGAGGCTCCCCACCAGCTGGTGGGGAGCCTCCCGTCCGTCTCGTGCTGACGGAGCAACCGGTGCCGATCAGCCAGCTGGCACCGCACTCGTCAGCGCGCTCCGGACGGACCCCCACGCCGCGAGGCGCTCGCGCACCGCATCGTGCCGCTCCGCGGCCAGCGCGTCGGCGTGGGCCTGCTCGAGCACCTCGTCGATGACGATGCGGGTGCCGGTCCGGGTGGAGCGGATCGCGGCCTCGACCATCGCGAGGCTCATGATGTTCGTGTGCACCTCGCCGTCCGGGGTGACACCGGTGCGGAGCGCACGCACGAAGGACGTCAGGGCACCGCCGATCTCGGTCCCGACGCCGGGGGCGGCCTCGGGGGAGCCGGGCGTGCCGTCACGGTCGCTCGACGGGTCGTGGTCGCCGTCCCACAGCGCGGTGCCCTCCGCGCCCGAAGCCCGCCAGTCGCCGTTCCAGGACGTCTCGGCTCCCGGTGCGCACCAGGAGCCGTCGTAGACGTAGCGGACGTCGCCCTCGAACGTGAAGACCGCAGCGGCCGCCGCGTCACCGCGGTACCAGGACCACGAGGGGTTGTACGACTCGCAGTAGACCGACACCGGGTCGCGTTCGAGCACGTAGCGGGCCGAGTCGAACGGGTGGATGGCCATGTCGAGGAGCAGGACGTCGTCCATCTCCTCGCGGAAACCGCCGAAGTGCGGGGCCTTCGCGAAGCGGGTGCTCAGCGTGCCGAGGTCGCCGAGGTCGCGGACGTGCTGCCGGAACGCGACGAGCTGGTCGTTGTAGCGCCGCGACTGCGACACCATGAACAGCTCGCCGGTGGCCTCGGCGGCCGCGGCCAGGGACAGCGCCTCGGCGACGGTCTGCGCCGCGGGCTTCTCGCCGAGCACGGGGAGGCCGGCGTGCAGGGCCTCGAGCGTGATGGGGTGGTGGGCGACGGGCACCGTGATGTCGAGCACGGCCTCGGCCCCGGTCTCGGCGGCCAGGGCGGTCAGGCTCGTGCCGACCGGGATCCCGGGGTCGCCGGCCAGTTCGGCACCGGCGCGGGCGACGTCGAGGTCCAGGTCCACGATGCCGACGAGTTCGACGTCCGGGTCGGCGGCGACGGTGCTGAGCCAGGCGCGGCCCATCCCGCCGGCACCGACCTGCACGACGCGGAGGGCGGTCACGCCCGGACCTCGGCGTCGAGCGGGGCTGCGTCGTGCTGGGCTGCGTCGTGCTCGGCTGCCGCGTCCTCGACGGGGGCGTCGTCGAACGGGCCGCGGTAGTGCTGGCCGTCGAAGTACTCGCCGAGGTCGTAGCGGCGGAGCGTCGGGATCTCCCGCTCGCGCTCGGGCCGTGCCCACTCGGTGGCGTTCGCGATCACGCGGCGGACGTCGGGGTGGTGGTACACGGGGAAGTCCTGGTCACCGGGGGAGAAGTAGAAGATCTTCCCCAGGCCGCGTCGGTAGGTCATGCCGCTCCGGAACACCTCGCCGCCGGTGAAGCCCGAGATGAACACGAGCTCGTCGGGGGTCGGCACGTCGAAGTACTCGCCGTACATCTCCTGCTCGGGGATGACGATCGGGTTCGGGACGCCGCGCGTGATCGGGTGCTGCGGGTTCACGGTCCAGACGAGTTCCTGGTCGTGCTCGCTGCGCCACCGGAGCGTGCAGGTGGTGCCCATCAGCTTGCCGAAGATCTTCGACCAGTGGCCCGAGTGCAGGACGATCAGGCCCATGCCGGACAGCACGTGCTTGTGCACGCGGTCGACCACGGCGTCGTCGACGTCCTGGTGCGCGGCGTGGCCCCACCAGGTGAGGACGTCGGTCTGGGCGAGGACCTCGTCGGTCAGGCCGTGCTCGGGGTCCTGCATGGTCGCGGTGCGGACGACGGCGTCGGGCAGGTTCTCGCGGATGCCGTCGGCGATCGCGCCGTGCATGCCGTCGGGGTACCGCTCGGCGACGTGCTGTTCGACCTGCTCGTGGACGTTCTCGCCCCAGACGGTGATGCGGAGCGGTGTGGTGGTCGTGTCGCTCATGTCGTTGCTTCTTCTTCCCTGATCGGGGTCGTGTCGTTCGGATGTGTGGGTCACTTGACGGCTCCGCCGAGGGCGCCGGCGGAGATGTACCGCTGCGCGAAGATGAGCAGCACGGCGGCCGGCAGGGACGCCAGCACGCTCGTCGCCATCACGGGCCCCCAGTCGGTGACGTTCGACCCGATGTAGTTGTAGATGCCGAGCGTGATCGGGCGGACCGCGGTCGTCGAGGTCAGTGTGAGGGCGATGAGGAAGTCGCCCCAGGCCCCGAGGAACGTGAACAGCGCCGCGGTGACGATGGCGTTCCGGCTGATCGGGACGACGATCGACACGAACGCCCGGAAGTCGCTCGCTCCGTCGACCAGGGCCGCCTCGACCAGGCTCGGCGGGATCGACTCCATGAAGGCGCGCATCAGCAGGATGGCGAACGGCACCTGCACGGCGCTGTCGGCGAGGATCAGGCCGACGTAGCTGTTCAGGAGCCCCACGTTGTTGAACAGCGTGTACAGGGCGTTCGCGATGACGATCGCCGGGATCATCTGCGTGATGAGCAGCACGAGCAGGAACACCCGCGTGCCGCGCATCCGGAACCGGGCGAGGCCGTACGCCGCCGGGGTGGCGACGGCCAGCGTCAGGACGACGGTCCCGAGGCTGATCACCATGCTCGAGACGAAGTTCTGGCCCTGCTGTTCGAGCGCCGCGCGGTAGCCGGCGAGCGTCGGCGCCAGGGGGAACCACGTCGCCGTGGCCGCACCCGAGGTCGCCTGGAAGCTCGTGTTCACCATCCAGTAGACGGGGAACACCATGATCGCGAGGAACACGATGCCGAGGATCGTCAGCGGGATCCCCCGCTTGCCGCGCGGTCGCGGGACCTTCGCGCCGCGCCTGGTGGTGATCGCGCGGGTCGCGGTCACGGTCTGGTTCACGATCCCGACGCTCATTCGTCGACCGCCTTCCGGGAGATCGCGATGTAGACCATCGCGAAGACGAACGAGACGACGATCAGCACGTTGCTGACCGCGGCTCCGATGCCGAACTGGAAGTTGATGAAGGACTGGTGGTACGCGTTGGTCGCCAGCGTCTGGGTCGAGTTCGCGGGGCCGCCTCCGGTGAGGCCGAGGATGATGTCCACGACCTTCAACGTGTAGACCACCCCGAGGACGATCACGACGCTCACCACCGACCGGATGCTCGGCCAGGTGATGTACCGGAAGGCCTTGATGCCCGTGGCGCCGTCGAGGGACGCGGCTTCGTAGAGCTCCGGCGGGACGGACTGCAGCCCGCTGTAGAGGATCGTCGTGTTGAACGGGATGCCGAGCCACACGTTGACGCCGATCACGGCGAGGAGCGCCAGGCTCGGGCTGACCAGCCACGGCACCGGGGCGATCCCGACCACGCCGAGGAGCTGGTTGAGCGCACCGCTGTCCTGGTCGAGGAGCCACTTCCACACCGCGCTCGAGGCGATGAGGGGGAGCAGCCACGGCAGCAGGAGCAGGCCGCGCAGGAAGCCCGACAGCGGGAAGTGGCGGCGGAAGAACAGCGCCAGGCTGAGCCCGATGACGAACTGCAGGATGATCGAGCCGGCCGTGAACAGGGCGGTGTTCACGACACTCGTCGCGAACACCGAGCTCTGGAACACGGCGATGTAGTTGCTCAGGCCGACCCAGGGGGCCTCGCCCGTGAAGAAGGTCTTCGTCGTGTAGTCCTGGAAGGACATCACGATGTTCTTGGCCACGGGGTAGCCGAAGAACAGCGCGACGAACACGGCTGCCGGGACCACGAAGAGCCACCGGGTCATGCCGGCCCGCATGCGCGCTCGCCGCTGGCCGGGTCGTTGGGGGACCACGGGCACCTGGGTCCGTGGTCGGGTCTGTGTTGAGGCGCTCACGCCGGTTCCTCTCGTTCACCACCGAGGGAGTCGACCGGACGACCGGCTCCCGCGTTCACCACCGGGCGGGGAGCCGGCCGGACGACCGGCTCCCCGTGGAGGGAGTCGACCGGACGGCCGACTCCGTCCGCACTACTGGCTCTGCGACTGCGCCTGCTTGAGCGCTGCCTCGGGGTCGGCCTTGCCGGTGAGGGCGAGCTGGACGGCGGTGTAGATCTTCGTCGCGGCCTTGGGCCAGTCGGGTCCGAGCTCACCCGTGCGGGCGCGAGCGGTCTTCACCGTGGTGACGAAGGAGGCGACCTCCGGGTGGTCCGTGGCCCAGGCGGCGCCGGCCTCGATGTTCGTCGGGACGTTGCCGGTGGTGCCGGCGATGACCTTCTGCATCTTCACGGAGTTGAGGCAGCCGACGAACTTGCCGGCGAGCGTCATGGTGTCCTTGTTGCCGGTCTGCGGGACGGTGAACGCCTCGCCGCCGAGCGGTGCGACGGTCGCCTCGCCGGTCCGGGTCGGGATCGGGACGCTGTCGAACTCGAGGTTCTTCGCCGCGTTCAGCGCGGGGAGCTGCCACGGGCCGTTGATCATCATGGCGGCCTTGCCGGCGATGAACTGGCTGTTCACGTCGGCCTGCGCCCAGTTGATCGAGCTCTTCGACATCGAGCCGTCGTTCTGCAGGCCTTCGACGAACTGCAGGGCCTGCGTGGCCTCGGGGGTGGCGATGTCCTTCTCGTCCCCGCCGTTCGACCAGAACATCGGCAGGAACTGCCAGGTGCCCTCGTAGGTGTTGATGTTGCTCATCGCGAAGCCGTAGGTCGACCCCTTCGTGAGCTTCTTCGCGGCCGCCTGCAGCTCGTCCCACGTCTTGGGCGGCTGGACACCGGCGTCGGCGAGGAGCTTCTTGTTGTAGTACAGCGCGATCGAGTTCGTCGCCGGCTGCAGCCCGTAGAGCTTGCCCTTGTACGTGTTCGCCGCCTTGACGCCGGGCACGTCGCCGCTGGCGTCGAGGCCGTAGTCACCGAGGTCGGACAGGGCACCGGAGGCGGCGATCTGCTGCACGTCGGGGTTGTCGAGCATGAGCACGTCGGGCAGCGACCGGGACGATGCCTGCTGCAGCACCTTCGCGATCAGGCCGGCGCCGGCGACGTGGTTGATGGTGAGCTTCGCGTCCACCGTCTTGGCGCACTGCTTGTAGATCGGGTTGTAGTTCGCCGCGTAGTAGTCCTCGATCGTGAGGGTCTTGCCACCGGACGACGCGGCACCGCTGCCGGAGCACCCGGTGAGGACGAGGGGGATCGCGGCGACCACCGCGACGGCGCCGACGAGGGCACGGATCCTGCGTGACGTGGAGGGGAGGCTGGGCTTCATTGCATAGCTCTTCTCGTTGACGGGTGCTTGGGGTCAGGCACGCGTCGCCGACGCTCGGGACGTCGTCGTCGCGGGTCTTCTTGAGGCGAGAAGCTAACAGATAAGCGCTTTGCCTGTAAAGCGCTTTTCTGAAAAGGTCCCGCTAAGCTGGGAACGTCTCAGTTCGATGTCGGTACGACCTCGGCTGGTCCAGACCACGACCCCGAGAGCAGGAACCGCCTTGGCCACGATGCAGCAGGTCGCCGACCGCGCCGGCGTCTCCATCGCCACCGTCTCCTTCGTGGTCAACGGCACGAAGTACGTCACGCCCGCCACCACCGCGCGGGTGAAGGCGGCGATGCGCGACCTGAAGTTCCGGAACAACGTCGTCGCCCGGGCGCTCGCGTCACGCCGCACCCGGATCATCGCGCTGCTGTTCCCGACGACCGGCAACCGGTTCAGCCCCACCACGTCGGAGTTCTTCATGGCCGCTGCCGAGCGGGCGTCCGAGCGCGGCTACCACCTGGTGCTTTGGCCGGTCGACCCCGCTGGTGACGACCTCGACGACCTCGTCTCCGGGGGCCTCGTCGACGGGGTGGTGCTCATGGAGGTGCGCATGGACGACCCCCGCGTCGCCAAGCTCTCCGAACTCGACGTCCCCTTCACGCTCATCGGCCGGACCCGGGACAGCAGTGGGCTGCCGTACGTCGACATCGACTTCGAGACGACGATCGAGGACAGCCTCGACCACCTCGAGGAGCTCGGGCACCGGCACTTCGGACTCGTGCTCGAGGACCTGGCGGGCACCCCGATGGAGGGCTACGCGCCGCACCTCCGGGTGGAGGCCACCTTCGAGCGCTCGATCGCCGACCGCGGGCTCACCGGGACCGTCGTGTACTCGGAGGCCGGGAGCGAAGGTGGTCGCGAGGCTGCCCGGAAGCTCCTCGAGGCCGCGCCCGACGTCACCGCGGTGCTCGTCATGAAGGACGACTCGTCCGCCGGGCTCCTGGTCGGGCTGTACGCCGCCGGACGCCGGATCCCCGAGGACGTCTCGGTGCTGAGCATCGCGTCGTCCGGTGCCGCGGGGGACCAGCACTACCCGCGGCTCTCCACGATGGTCGCGCCCGGCCGGGAGCTCGGCACGCGGGCGGCCGACGCCCTCATCGAGCAGCTCGACGGCACCTCGGCGGACCTCCCGCACTTCCTGCTGCCGTGCGTCCTCCGTCCCGCGGAGTCCACGGCCGCGGCGCCGCGCCCCGCCTGACCCGCGCTGCCGGAGCCCGTACCCACCGGACGGGAGGCTCGGTGCCAGGCCGGCACGAGCCTCCCGTCCGGCGCGGTGCGCGTTCGCACCCATCGCACTCGCGATGCAAGGGGGATCGCGCGTTGGTGGTCGGAAGATCCGACCACCAACGCGCGATTCGACCCTCTACGTGGGGATCAACTCACCACGCACGAGAGCGGCGCGACGTCTTCGGGGGACGTCGCGCCGCTCTCGTGTGTGCAGCGTCAGCGCTGGCGCGCCGTGTCGGTGAACAGGTCGTCGAAGACCGTCTGGTCCTCGGTCGGCTGTTCCCCGAACTTCCACTTGCGTCGCATCCTCCGGAAGGTGGTGATGCGGACCGGGTCGATGCCCGGCTCGGTGTCGTAGTTGCTCACAGCGTCCTCCGTCCTGATCCGTCCCCAGGTGTTCCCACCGGGTCAGACGCTACGACCGAGCCTCTTGCGATGACCGGATTTAGGTAGAAGACTTATCCAACTGCGCTCCGCGGACAATGAACCCGAAGGTTCGTCGCGCCCCCTCTAATCTGCCGTTCAGGGGCTCGGGGCCCCGCCGTCGAGCGCCCGGACCACACGGTCGATGATGCGGACGAACCGGGCCTTGTCGCGATCGGAGAAGGAGGACATCAGCTCGTGCAGGTGCTCGTTCGTGCTGTCCATCGCGGCGTGGTACTGCTCCCGGCTGGTGTCCGTGAGCTCGATCAGGCGGCTCCGTCCGTCGTCGGGGTTCGGGCGGCGCAACAGGTGACCCGACCGCTCCAGGCGGTCGACCGCGCTGGTGACCGCCGGCCCGGTGATGCCGAGGTGCGAGGACAGGTCCTTCACGCGAACGGGTCGTCCGCCGGACTCGGCGCGGGACACGAACTGCACGACGGTGAGGTCGACGCCCGCGATGCCCAGGTGCTCGCGGAGCCGGTTGCGCAGGGCAGCCATCGAGGCGTCGAGTCGCGTGAGCGCGGCGTCGAGGTCGAGCTCCAGGTCGCTGGCCGTCACCCCGTCGCCTCCTCCGTGCGTCTCGGCTGCGCGTCACGTTACGCCCAGGTCAGGGCAACAGCGTATCCAGATAGCGAGGAGAGCGTCACAGGCAGCACCCCGGCGTGGCGGGCGGTGCGCTGATGCCCGATGCCCCGAACGACGGTTCGTCCGCGTCGGTCGACCTGATCCGCATCGAGGTCACCGGACGCGACCCCGAGTCGGCCGTCCGTGACCTGACCGCCGTCGGTGCAGGTCGTCAGTGGACGTCGCGCCGCACCGGTGCCGACTACTCCTACCGCTACACGGCGATCGGCGACAGCGAGGTGACGATCCGCCGCTCCCGCGTGCAGGGCTTCGTCCGTGGCGTCGTCGACCCCGGGGACGACTACGTCGTGCAGTGGGTGACCGCGGGGTCCGTGGTCGTCGACCTCGACGGGGAGCGCGTCGACTCCCGCCGTGACGCCCCCACGCTCTACCCGACGGAGCAGGCCTTCGTCGTGATCGGCAACGACTCCGACCAGCGCCTGGTCCACCTGTCCCGCGCGATGGTCCACGACGTCGCCGTCGACCACTACGACGTCGGTGAGTCGCCCCTGCGGTTCGACCACCACCGGGCGCCCGACGCGAGCGCGCTCGGCCGGTGGGGGGACGCGCTCGTCAGCCTGTCGCGGGCGCTCCGCGACGGGGTCGAGTCCCGGGCCTGGGGGATCGCGAAGCGTGCGGCGGCGGAGGCCTTCCTCGGGTTGTACCCGCCGCGCTCGGAGGCCCTGCCCGCTGAGCTGTCGCTGCCGAGGAACGCCCGGCTGCGCGCGATGGTCGAGTACGTGCACGCCCACGTCCGCGAGCCCGTGACGGTCGGCGACCTCGCCACCGTCGGGGAGCTCAGCGTGCGGAGCGTCCAGGAGTCCTTCGCGCGGGTGCTCGGCGTCTCGCCCCTGACCTACCTGCGCGAGGTGCGGCTCGAGCGCGTGCGTGACGACCTCCTCGAGCAGGACCCGCAGTCGGTGACCGTCGGTGACGTCGCACGGCGCTGGGGGTTCGCGCATCTCGGCCGGTTCTCGGCCGCGTACTACGAGCGGTTCGGCGAGTACCCGAAGCAGACGCTGCGACGCTGAGGGCGCCGTCAGGCGGCGTCGACCCGCCGTACCTCGGTCGGGACCGGCCCGGTGCTCCGCCGCACGCGGAGGCTCGTCGTCATCCGCACGTGGTCGGGGCCCGGTTCGCCGCGGAGCATCGCGAGCAGCATGTCGACCGCCGCGGCGCCGAGCTCGGCCAGGGGCTGGGCGACGGTGGTGAGCGGCGGCGAGGTCATCGAGGCCTGGGGCACGTCGTCGAACCCGATCACCGAGAGCTCCTCCGGGACACGGAGCCCGAGGTCCGCGGCGGCGCGCAGGACGCCCATCGCGGAGGAGTCGTTCGCGGCGAACACGGCGGTGGGGCGGTCCGGCGCGGTGAGCAGCTCGCAGGCGACGGCCGTGGCCTGGTCCTCCTGGTAGTCACCGGCGCGGACGAGGTCCTCGTCGATCGGGATCCCGGCGGCGGCGAGGGCCTCGCGGTACCCGGTCTCGCGGAGCTGTGCCGACGCCAGGTCCGCACGGCCGTGGATGTGGGCGATCCGGGTGTGGCCGAGGGCGAGCAGGTGTTCGACCGCGCTCCTGGCACCGCCGGCGTTGTCGGTGTCGACCGTGGCGTGGCCCTCGGGGCCGGTGTGCGGGTCGATCGCGACGACGGGGATGGACGAGCTCGACAGCGCCGTGCTCGGCGTCACGACGATGGCGCCGTCGATGAGCGTGCCGGAGAGCCGGGAGAGCGAGCGGCGTTCCCACCCGGGCTGGCTCGACCCGGTCACGAGGCCGGCGTAGGCGAGCAGCTCGTACCCGGTGCCGATCGCCGCGCTCGAGACGCCACGGAGCAGCTCGGTGGAGAACGGCTCGAACTCGGGGACCAGGATCCCGATGACGCCGGTACGGGAACTGCGGAGGCTCCTGGCGACGAGCGAGGTCTCGTAGCCGAGACGCTCGACGACCTCCTGCACGCGGAGCATCGTCGCCGAGGCCACGCCGTCGCGGTTGTTGATCACCTTCGACACCGTCGGGATGGACACCCCGGCGGCGCGCGCGACGTCGCCGATCGTCACGCGGTCATGGCCGCGCTGCGCACCGACAGCGGTCTCCATGTGCTCACCGTACCGGTGTGCGCCGTCTGGCGGGGGTGTCGGCGTTGGTAAAGAAAACGTTATCGATATCGATTGACAAGCCAGTGGAGCGCCTGGCACGCTCTGTCGCAGCGGCAGTCGATGTCGCGCATGTCAACGACGACACCGAGGAGTTCCACGATGACGAGGAAGATCCGAGCCGCGGCAGCCATCGCGCTGATCGGGGCCACCGCACTGACGGCCGCAGGCTGTTCCGCGGGCAGTGACGCATCGAGCGGTGACGGCAAGGTCTCGATGACCTTCTGGCACAACTCGACCACCGGTCCGGGCAAGGCCTTCTGGGAGAAGACCGTCAAGGACTTCGAGCAGGCCCACCCGAAGGTCACGATCAAGATCCAGGCGATCCAGAACGAGGACCTGGACGGCAAGCTCCAGACGGCGCTGAACTCCGGTTCCGCTCCCGACGTGTTCCTGCAGCGCGGCGGCGGCAAGATGAACGCCATGGCCCAGGCCGGCCAGCTCATGGACATCACCAGCTCCATCGGCAAGAACGCCAAGACCGAGGTCAGCGCCGGTGCCTTCAAGGGCTACGAGCTCGACGGCAAGACCTACGCGATGCCGGTCGACGTGAACCCCGAGGGCATCTGGTACAGCCAGGACCTCTTCAAGCAGGCCGGCATCGAGGGCACGCCCACGACGATGGACGAGCTGAACGCGGACATCCAGAAGCTCAAGGACGCCGACATCCAGCCGGTGGCCGTCGGCGCCAAGGACGCCTGGCCCGCAGCGCACTGGTACTACAACTTCGCGCTGCGCGCCTGCAGCGAGAAGACGCTGAACGGTGCCGCGAAGGACCTCAAGTTCACGGACAGCTGCTGGAAGCAGGCCGGTCAGGACACCAAGACGTTCTTCGACACCAAGCCCTTCAACGACGGCTACCTGACCACCGCCGCCCAGCAGGGTGCCGGCAGCTCGGCCGGCCTGGTCGCGAACCACAAGGCCGCCATGGAGCTCATGGGTGCGTGGGACCCGGGCGTGATCTCCTCGCTCACCCCCGACGCCAAGCCCCTCGCCGACCTCGGCTTCTTCCCCTTCCCGGAGGTGTCCGGCGGCAAGGGTGAGCCCGGTTCGATGATGGGTGCGGTCGACGGGTACTCCTGCTCCGCCAAGGCGCCGAAGGGCCCGTGCACGCAGTTCCTCAACTACATGACCGAGAAGACCGTGCAGCAGGAGTACTACAAGGCCTTCAACGCGATCCCGGCGAACGAGTCGGCCCAGTCCGTCGTCACCGAGCCGTACCTGAAGTCCGTCCTCGCGGCCTACAACAAGGCGCCGTTCGTGTCGAACTACCTGGACACCCTGTACGGCCAGAACGTCGGCAACGCGCTGAACACCAGCGTCGTCGACCTGCTCGCCGGCAAGGGCTCGGTCAACGACATCGTCAAGACCGTCAACCAGGCCGCGGCGAAGGGCTGACCCGACCCATGGCCACCTCTGTCGCACCTCGTCCTCCCCGCTCCGGTGAGCGGGCGGACGCGGGACGCACCACCGGGGCCGACGGCGCACAGCCGTCGGCCCCGGCCGGCCGGTCCCGGAAGCGCCCCGTCGCCGACGTCCGCAAGCGGGTCGAGATCGCCCTGCTCGCCGGTCCGGCGACGATCATGTTCGTCGGCTTCGTCATCCTGCCGGTCGCCCTGGCCGCCTACTACGGCTTCTACAAGTGGCAGGGCTACGGCACCCCGACGGACTTCGTCGGGTTCGACAACTACAAGATCATCTTCACCGACCCCGACTTCCGGGGCGTGCTGTGGCACAACCTGTTCATCGTCATCGGGTCGCTGCTCGTGCAGGGGCCGATCGCGATCATCCTGGCGCTGCTGCTGAACCAGCGCATCCGGGGCCGTGGGCTCATCCGCGTGCTCATCTTCGTGCCGTACGTCATCTCCGAGGTGATCGTCGGCACCGGGTGGAGCCTGATGCTCTCGAGCAGCGGGGCCGTGAACGACCTCCTGCAGACGCTCGGTCTCGGTGGCCTCCGCAACGACTGGCTGTCGAACCCGGACATCGCGATCTGGACGCTCCTGGCGATCATCTCGTGGAAGTACATCGGCTTCGCGGTCATCCTGTTCCTGGCCGGCCTGCAGAGCATCCCCGAGGAGCTGTTCGAGGCCGCACAGCTCGACGGTGCCGGCTACTGGCAGATCCAGCGGCGCATCACGCTGCCGCTCCTCGGCCCGACGCTGCGCATCTGGGCGTTCCTGTCGATCATCGGGTCGCTGCAGCTGTTCGACCTCGTCTACATCATCTGGGGCCAGTACATCGCCTCGACCGCGGGGACCTCGACGATGGCGACGTACATGGTCGCCAACGGCCGCAACTCCGGCAACTACGGGTACGGCAACGCCGTGGCCGTGGTGATCTTCCTCATCTCGCTGGTGATCGCACTCGTCTACCAGCGGTTCGTCCTGCGTCGCGACACCGCCGGCGCACTCACGGAGAAGGCCACACGATGACCGCCACCGCATCCATCATCGCGCCGAAGGGTCGCCGTGACCGCGGGCGTGGGGACTCCGGTCCGGTCCGCCGCGAACGGAACCTCGGCACGTACTTCATCGCGCTGCTGTTCATCGCGGTGTGCGTCGGCCCCGTCGCGTACATCGTGCTCGGCGGCTTCCGCACCAACGCGCAGATCACGTCGAGCCCGGCTGGTCTGCCCGCACCGTGGAACTTCGGCAACTACAGCGCCGTGCTCTCCAGCGGCGTGTTCTGGCAGGAGCTCGGCAACTCGCTGATCGCGGGCATCACGACCACCATCGGTGTCGTCGTGCTCGGCCTGATGGTGAGCTTCGTGCTGGCCCGCTACCACTTCCGTGGTCGTGGCGTGCTGTACTCGCTGTTCGCCGCCGGCCTGATGTTCCCGATCACCGTCGCGATCACGCCGCTCTACCTGCTCGTGAAGGACCTCGGTCTCACGAACAGCCTGGCCGGCGTGATCCTGCCCCAGATCGCCTTCGGCCTGCCGACGACCGTCATCATCCTGGTGCCGTTCCTCCGGGCGATCCCGGACGAGCTCGAGGAGGCGGCCTCGATCGACGGGGCGAGCCGGCTCGGGTTCTTCTTCCGCATGGTCGTGCCGCTGTCGCTCCCCGGCGTCGTCACGACCGGCATCCTGGCGTTCATCGGCAGCTGGAACAGCTACATCCTGCCGCTGTTCATCCTCAACGACGCGTCGGCCTACACGCTGCCGCTCGGGGTGCAGGCGTTCTCGTCGCAGTACTCCGTGGACACGGCCAGGGTCCTGGCGTTCACCTCGCTGTCGATGATCCCGGCGCTGGCGTTCTTCGCGGTGTTCCAGCGCCGCATCGTCGGTGGCCTGACGGGTGCGGTGAAGGGATGACCGCGACGGACGCGACCAACCTGACGGACGCGGCCCCGAGCCTCCAGGCCGGCGGCACGGCCGGGACCGGCGGCACCGGGACCACCGCGCCCGCCCGCCGGGCCGAGGACCTGCTCGCCGCCATGACGCTCGAGGAGAAGACGGCGCAGCTCGTCGGCTACTGGCTCGACCAGAACGGGCTCGTCGCCCCGATGCAGGGCGAGATGACCAGCGGCACGCCCGAGGGGCCGACGGCGACGCTCGCCGAGGTCACGCGGGACGGCCTCGGCCAGTTCACCCGCGTCTACGGCACCCGCCCCGTCGAACCCGACGAGCGGGCGGCCTGGCTCTGGGACGAACAGCGCCGCCTGAAGCGCGAGACCCGACTCGGGATCCCCGCGCTCGTCCACGAGGAGTGCCTCACCGGGCTCGCCGCGTGGAAGGCCGCGACGTTCCCCACCCCGCTCGCGTGGGGTGCCGCGTTCGACCCGGAGCTCGTCGAGCAGGTCGGCGCCGTCATCGGCCGGTCCATGCGGCAGCTCGGGGTGCACCAGGGCCTCGCGCCCGTGCTCGACGTCATCCGTGACCCCCGCTGGGGCCGGGTCGACGAGTGCATCGGCGAGGACCCGTACCTGGTCGGGACCGTCGGCACCGCGTACGTCAAGGGGCTGCAGAGCGCCGGCGTCGACGCGACGCTGAAGCACTTCCTCGGGTACTCGGCCTCGCAGGCCGGTCGGAACCACGCGCCGGTGCACGCCGGACCCCGCGAGGTCGCCGACGTCTACCTGCCCCCGTTCGAGATGGCGTTGCTCGACGGCGGCGCCCGCTCGGTGATGAACTCGTACGCCGAGGTCGACGGCGTGCCCGTCGCAGCCAACGGCGCCCTGCTCACCGACCTGCTCCGTGACCGCCTGGGCTTCGACGGCACCGTCGTCGCCGACTACTTCTCGGTCGCGTTCCTCGAGGTCATGCACGGCATCGCCACCGACCGTGGTGACGCCGCGGCCATGGCGCTCGAGGCCGGCATCGACGTCGAGCTGCCCACCGGCGACGCGTACCTCGCGCCGCTCGTCGAGCGCGTCCGCACCGGCGCGGTCGACGAGGCCCTGGTCGACCGGGCCGTCCTGCGCGTCCTCCGGCAGAAGGAGCGGCTCGGACTGCTCGACCCCGACGTGTTCGAGGACGACGCCCCCACCGGCGTCGACCTGGACACCGTCGAGCACCAGGACCTGGCTCGACGGCTCGCGGCCCGCTCGCTCGTGCTCCTGGCGAACGACGGGGTGCTGCCCCTGCAGGCGCCGGCCGACCGGATCGCGGTGATCGGCCCGAACGCCCATCGCGCGGAGGCCCTGCAGGGGTGCTACTCGTTCGCGAACCACGTGCTCGCGACGCACCCCGACCTGCCGCTGGGCTTCTCGATCCCGACGGTGCTCGAGGCGCTGCCGGCGGCGCTGGCGGGGCGGGGCGGCGGGGCGGACGTCCAGCAGCTCACCCTCGCGCCCGGCTGCGCCGTCACCGGCGACGACCGCTCCGGCTTCGACGAGGCCGTCGCGCTCGCCACCGCCTCCGACGTCGCCGTCCTGGTCGTCGGTGACCAGGCGGGCCTGTTCGGCCGCGGCACCGTCGGCGAGGGCAACGACTCCGAGTCGCTCGAACTGCCCGGCGTCCAACGCGAACTGGTCGAGGCCGTCGTCGCCACCGGCACCCCGACGGTCCTGGTGCTCCTGACCGGCCGGCCGTACGCGATCGGCTGGGCGCTCGACGGCCCGGGCGCACGCCCCGCCGCCGTCGTGCAGGCGTTCTTCCCGGGGGAGGGCGGCGGTCTCGCGATCGCCGACCTGCTCACCGGTGTCGCCGAGCCGTCCGGCCGCCTGCCGGTCTCGCTCCCGCGGTCCGCCGGCGCGCAGCCGTACACGTACCTGCACCCGCGGCTCGGTGGTCCGTCGGACGTCACGGCCACGGACTCGACACCGGTGCGCCCGTTCGGCTTCGGCCTGACGTACACGACCTTCGTCCACGAGGACCTGGTCGTCGACCCCGCCGTCACCACCGACGGCACCTTCACCGCCGAGGTCACCGTCCGCAACACCGGCGCCCGCCCGGGGGAGGACGTCGTCCAGCTCTACGGCCACGACCTCGCCGCCACCGTCACCCGCCCGGTCGTGCAGCTCCTCGGGTACGCCCGCGTGGCGCTCGGCCCGGGGGAGTCCGCGCGGGTCCGCTTCGCCGTCCCGGCGCAGCGGTTCGCCTTCACCGACCGGCACCTCCGGAAGGTGGTCGAGCCGGGTGACGTCGAGGTGTGGGTCGCGTCCCACGCGGCGGCGTCCCGGCCTGGAGGCCCGCTCGACTCCGGTGGGATCGTCGCGGTGGGCGACGGGCTGGCTGCTGTCGACGTGCCCGGCTCCGCCACGGAGCGTGCGACGGTCGCCGTCACGGGGGCCGTGCACGAGGTCGCGCTCGGTGAGCCGCGCGTCGTGGGGTGGTCGCTGGTCTGAGGGTCGTCCGATCGGCCGATCGGCCGATCGTCTGATCGGTTGATCAGCCGGTCGGCCGCACCGCCGCGAGACGCCGGGGTTCAGGGGCGTCTCGCGGCGGTGTGCCGTGGTGTCAGAGGTCGAGGACGCCGTCGACCGCGTGGGACCGGGGTGGCAGTGCCGTGAGGACGTCCTCCTCGAGGTGCACGGTGACGTGGGTCCAGTCGATCGGCCGACCGGTCGCGTCGAAGACCCGGTACCGCCTGCGCAGTCGGAGGAACGGCACCGCGGTGTGCTCGAAGGAGACCACCACCTCGGTGTCGGGCCAGCTGCCCTCCGTGACCACCTGGACGTCGCGCTGGTCGCTCGGGACACTCCGCGGCTCGGGGTGGTCGCGCGTCCACAGGACCACCCGCTCGTCGAGGCCGATGAACTGGGCACGCAGCCGGTCGACCGCACGTGCGCGGGAGACCTCGTCCGCGTCCCACATCGGCCAGCGCGTCCCCGCGACACCGGCGAGGTCGAGGCGGTCGAGCCAGGGTGCTCGCCGCGCCTCTCGCGCGTCGATGGCCTGCTCCCAGGCGTCCTCGTCCTCCTCGGCTGCCGGCTCGGACTCCAGGGCGTCCGTGTCGATGGACCGTGGGAGCGCGCTGGAGATGTCGACGCGGACCTCGTGCGGCTCGTACACGACGTCCCACCAGCCGCCACCGTCCTCGTCCTCGTGCACGACGCGGCAAGGCCCCGCGGGGAAGTACCGCACGACGAGGGCCGCGCCCTCCCGACGCACGTCGTCGACGAGGTGGTCGACGCGGATCACCGTGCGGGTGCCGTCCGGTGCGATCCACACCAGGTCAGTGGGCGGGGTCGGCAGCGGGCGACTCGGGGCCGGGATCGGATCTGCGCGCTCGATCGGGTCGGAGTCGCGCTGTCCAGGGTCCTCCCCGGCGACGACGACGTCAGTGTCGTCCGTGTCGTCCGTGTCGTCCTCGTCGTCCTCGTCGGCGAAGCCGATGGACCACGTGTACCCGTCGTCGTCGCCGTCCTCGTCGTCGCTGTCCTCGTCCGTGGGCTCGGTCCACTCGGACGGGTCGGGCCAGAACGGTTCCTCTGGCGTCCTCGGCAGCGTCGCGGGATCGATGTCGGCGGGGTCGTTGTCGTCTTCGTCGTCGTCGTCGTCGCTCATCCACTCCAACGCGTCACGCGGGTCGCCGAGCCACAACCCGCCCTCGTCAGCGCCGAGCGGACGGAGGCCGTCGAGCTCGACGCCGTCCGAGACGCCGCTCGGACCGAGGTGCACGGCGACGGTCCCGGACCGACCCCGGCCGTCCTCGTCGATCCCGGGCCCGTCGGACCGGTAGAGCAGCCACGCTCCGGACGCCGTCGGCAGCACCTCGACCTCCTCGAGTGCACGGTCCGGCAGCGAGACGCCGGGCCAGGTGAGCCACCGGACCGACCCGGCGGTCACCACGGCCGCGACGGGTCGGAACAGGTCGGGCACGAGCGTCGTCGCACCGACCGCCACCGCGTCGGCGGGGACGAGCGGGTCCTCAGGTGCTGCCATGGTCCCGACGCTACTGCCGAGCCCCGCTTTCGTGCGGTGGACAATCTCCGTCGCCGTCCGGGAGCGTCCGCCTACCGTCCCGGCCATCGCGGTGGACCATCCAGGGACCAGCCCGGACCAGGCCGCGAACAGAAGGAGCGATCGTGTACTTCCACAAGCAAGAACTGCAGTTCAAGGCCACTCCTGACAAGCCGGACGCCGTCTACGCCAGGAAGCTGCAGGAGGTGCTCGGCGGTCAGTACGGCGAGATCTCCGTGGCCATGCAGTACCAGTTCCAGGCGTGGAACATGCACATGCCCGGCAAGTACCGCGACCTGGTGTTCGGCATCGGTGCGGAGGAGATGGGCCACGTCGAGATGCTCGCGACGATGATCGCGCAGCTGCTGGAGAAGTCGCCGCTCGGGATCACCGAGGACGCGGTGCAGGACGACCCGACCGTCGCCGCGATCATCGGCGGCACCGACGTCCAGCACGGCATCGTGGCCGGCGCCGGGGCTCGTCCTGTCGACAGCAACGGCAACCCCTGGCAGGGCTCGTACATCACCGCCAGCGGCAACCTGCTCGCCGACTTCACGGCGAACGAGAACGCCGAGATGCAGGGCCGTGTCCAGGCCGCGCGGCTGTACCACATGACCGACGACCACGGCGTCCGTGACCTCCTCGGCTTCCTCATCGCCCGCGACACGATGCACCAGAACATGTGGGCGTCCGCCGCGGCCGAACTGCGCGAGGCCGGCATCGAGGACTTCCCGGTGCCGAACAAGTTCCCGCAGTCCAAGGAGCACACGGAGTTCAGCTACCAGTACCTGAACTTCTCGGACGGTGCCGAGGCGGGCAACGGCCCCTGGGCCAGCGGTCCGTCGTTCGACGGCAAGGGCGAGTACTCGTACCGCGACGGCCCCACGTCGTCGGTGCCGATGCCCCCGCCCACGCACCCGGACACTCGGTTCTACGGCACCACGGAACTCCCGAACATCATCGAGAAGACCGCCGGCGCCGTGCAGGACAAGCTCAACAAGGAGTGACCGTGGTCGGCCGTCGGACAGGAGCGCAGCGACTGGTACCGCTGCGCCTGTCCGGCGGCCGCTCCACCTGGGACGTGGCTCACCGGCCGGTGGTTAGCGTCCCGACCATGCGAACCACTGCGAAGACCGCTTCCGCCCTCGTCGGCTCAGTCGCCCTCGCCCTGCTGCTCGCGTCCTGCAACGGCGCAGCCCAGGAGCCGAACCCGGCGAACACCGGACCTCTCGCCGAGAACACCACGAGGGCCGCGACGTGCGACACCGCCTCGAGTGCGACGGTCGACGCGATCAACGCCCTGACCGGCAGCGACGACGTCACGACGGTGAACATCGAGGCCGCTGACGGTGGCTGGTACCTCGGCACGACCCCTGCGTCCGGCGGCGACGTCGCCCTCTGGGCCACGACCGTCGACCCCACCGCCGATGACTTCGACGGCACGGTCTTCCCGCTCAACCGCGCGGCCACCGACGAGGTCGACGCCCCGACCGCCACGGCCTCCCCGGCGCCGAAGACCTTCGCCGCCGACTCCGCAGCCGCCAGCCGCGTCGAGAACTGCGTGACGGACGGCGCCAGCAAGTAGCCCTGCCGCTTCCGCCCCAGGTTCGTCGCACGCGGGTCCATGCCCGCGCATCGGGCACGCGAGGTCGCGTCCCCTCCCTCCCTCCCTCCCTCCCGTCCGTCCGCGCCCCGGCGCCCGCCCGAGTCTCGGCCCCGCGGACACATCGCGCCGCGCTCGCCTCGAGCGATGTCCGCCCGGCCGAGACTCGCTTCGCGCCGCTGGTTTGCGCCTGCCGCGGCTGCGCCTTGCGCCCGTGCAGCCGCATCCGCATCCGCACGGACCCTGTCGCTTCCGGCTGGCCGGTGCCGCTCCCGTGTCGGTGCACGCACATCGAGCGACATCGTGCGGGCTGTTGCGCGGCGCATCCGTACCCACGGTGTCGCTTCCGCCGGCTGCGCCGGACGGGCCCGCGTGCCCGCACCTGCCTGCGGGCGGCGAGACTCGGCGCCGCGGACAGTCTGTGGCGTCTGCGGGGCGCACAGTGTCCGGGAGGGCGAGACTCGGCGCCGCGCCTAGAGGCCGGGCCGGCGGGCGGGAGTCGGCGCGGCGGCCGCCAGTCGCGCGCGTCACATTCCGCGCCGGGGCTTGCTTCATCGATTAAGCACGTGCATGATGGGCGTAGTTAATCGATAAAGCAACGAAGCCGAGGAGGCGATCATGCCGAAGTCCGTCACTCTGAAGGACGTCGCCGCGAAGGTCGGCGTGACGTCCGCCGCTGCGAGCATGGCGCTCGCTGGACACGAACGGATCAGCGAGCGCACCCGAGCAGCGGTCAAGCGGGCCGCGGACGAGCTCGGCTACGTCCCGAGCTCGGCCGGTCGCGCGCTGCGCAGTCAGCGGGCCGACGCCGTGGCGCTCATCGTGCCGAACTCGTCCGCACACGTCTTCGGGCACCTCTACTTCATGCACGTGCTCACGGGGATGTCGACCGCGGCCAACGCGCACGACGCCCAGGTGATCGTCTCGACGAACGCGGACACCTCCAACGGTGGTGTCGCCTACGAGCGGGTCATGCGCTCCCGCACCGCCGACGGCGCGATCGTCACGAGTGCCGCGATCGACGACGACCACGTCCAGGGGCTCGTCGCGAGCGGGCTGCCCGCTGTCCTCATCGGCAACTACCCGCACCTGGCCGACGCGGTCACGGTCGGCATCGACGACGTGGCCGCCACCGAGCGGCTCGTCGACCACCTCGTCGAGGTGCACGGGCGCCGCCGCCTCCTGCACGTGACGGGCACGCTCGACCACCAGACCGGGCTCGACCGACGGACCGGGTTCCTCCGGGCTGCCGAGCGACACGGTCTCACCGACGTCTCCATGGTCGAGGGCGACCTGTCCGAGACCTCCGGCGCCGCCGCGATGGAGCACTTCCTGCACGAGGACGCCGCGACCCGCCCCGACGGCGTCGTCTTCGCGAACGACGACATGGCGGTGGGCGGGCTCCACACCCTCCGTCGCGCCGGGGTCGACGTGCCGGAGGACGTCTCCGTCGTCGGCTTCGACGACTTCGGGCTCGCCCGCGTCACCACCCCGGGCATCACGACCATCCGAGTCCCCGCCGAGGAGATGGGCCGCATCGCCACCGAGCGCCTCTTCGACCTCGTCGACCACCGCGGCGGCCAACCCGCCCGCACCGAGCTCCCCGTCGACCTCGTCACCCGCCGATCCTGCGGGTGCGACCCCGACGCGGAACGCGTCCGCACCTGAGCGGACGCCGCGCCAGCAGTACCCGGCGCACCAGCAGGCCCCCACCACCAGCAGTACCCCACCAGCACCAGCACCAGCACCAGCACCAGCACCAGCACCACCCACCCGCAGCCGCACCCACCCGCAGCCCCACCCACCCGCAGTACCCCCACCCATCCTGCGAGCACAGCAACGCAAAGGAGCGTTCCCGATGAAGCACGCACGCACGACCCTCGCGATCGGCGCCGTCGCCACCGTGGCGGCCCTCACCCTCACCGGTTGTTCCGCCGGCGGCAACGCCAGCACGGTCGGCCCCGTCACCCTCAAGGTCTGGACCGGGTTCACCGGCGGCGACCGCCCCGGCTACGCCACCATCGTCAAGGACTTCGAGAAGGCCCACCCGGACGTCAAGGTCGACATGACCGTGCAGCCGTGGGACACCATCCAGCAGAAGCTCCCGTCGGCCTGGCTGACCGGGCAGGGTCCCGACGTCGCCGCGGTGTCCTCCGACCCGAACGCCGTCGCCCAGTACGTCAAGACGCGGTCGGTGATGCCGATCACGGCGACCGGCAGCGGTGACGGCAAGATCAACACGGATGCCTTCGCCCCTGGCACCGTCGACGAGTTCACCTACGACGGCAAGCTCTACGGCGTCCCCGCGAACTTCGCCACGCTGAGCCTGTACTACAACAAGAAGCTCTTCGCGGCGGCCGGCATCACGGACCCGCCGTCGAGCGTCGCCGAGATGGCGGCGGACGCGAAGAGACTCACCGCCGGCGGCAAGTACGGCATCGCGCTCGCCGACAACCAGACGATCCAGATGTGGCCTGTACTGCAGTGGCTCGAGGGCGGCGACATCGTCAACGGCAAGAACTGCAGCGTCGTGCAGTCCTCCGACGGGCAGAAGTCACTGTCCACCTGGGCGGACCTGGTCGCGAAGGACAAGGTCAGCCCGGTCGGTCTGACCGGTGCCGAGGCTGACTCGCTGTTCTCGGCAGGCAAGGCCGCGATGGAGATCAACGGCCCGTGGGCTGCGTCCGGGTACAAGGACGCCGGCATCGACCTCGGCATCGCGACGATCCCGGTCGGCGTGGACGGCAAGTCGAGCACGCTCGGCGCGATCGCCCCGCTGTCGATCTCGGCGAAGACGAAGTACCCGAAGCAGGCGCAGGAGTTCCTGGCCTACTGGACGTCGAAGTCCGCGCAGCAGAAGTTCTCGCTGCAGACGGGCTTCCCGCCGCTCAGGACCGACCTGTCGGACGATGCGGAGCTGAAGGCAGACCCCACCGTGTCGGTCTTCGCCAGCCAGGTGCCCAACGCGCGCCTGTACCTGCCGCACGTGCCGAACGCCACGAAGGTCGACTCCGACGGCTACGTCCCCCTGATCGGCGAGATCACCCGCGGGAAGTCGGTCGCCTCCGCCACGAAGAGCGCCGGTCAGACGATCGACGGCCTCACCGGCTGCGGTCAGTGACCGACCAGCTCACCGGGTCCGCCCCGCCACGCACGCCGCGTGGCGGGGCCCCGGCCTCCGGCCGCGACACCGGACGGGAGGCTCGCCCCACCCGCCGCCGATCGCGTCGGTTCCAGCCGGCCTGGCTCTTCATGGCCCCGTCGCTGCTCATCCTCGGCGCGTTCGTGGTCTTCCCCATCCTCCGGTCGCTGTACTACTCGTTCTTCGACTGGACCGTGGGGGCGGTCTCGCAGCCCTTCGTGGGCTTCGGCAACTACGTCGCGCTGTTCCACGACGGACAGTTCTGGAACGCCCTGCGGATCACGCTCGAGTACACGCTCGTCTCGGTCGTCCTGCTCGTCGTCCTCGGGTTCGTCGCCGCCATCCTCCTCCAGCAGGACACCCTCGCGAACCGCATCGTCCGATCGGTCTTCTTCTTCCCGACCATCGTGTCGCTCGTGACGATCGGCCTGGTCTGGAAGTTCCTGCTCGACCCGGACATCGGTCTCGTGGGCGGCATCACCGCGGCGCTCGGACTGCCGAGCATCGCGTGGCTGCAGTCGACGTCGCTGGCCCTGCCGACGATCATCGCCGTGTCGGTCTGGAAGAGCCTCGGCTTCGCGATGATCCTCTTCGTCGCCGGGCTGAAGGGCGTGCCGGCGGAACGGTACGAGGCCGCGGAACTCGACGGCGCGAACCGCTGGCAGACCGTCTGGCGGATCACCCTGCCGAGCATCCGCCCCACGATGCTCTTCACGTCGATGATCCTGACGATCCAGTCGTTCCAGGTGTTCGACCTGGTGTACGTCATGACCGGCGGCGGTCCGGTCTTCCACACCGACACGCTCGTGAACCTGCTCTACCGCGACGGGTTCGTCAACTACCAGACCGGCTACGCGTCGGCCATCTCCTG
The DNA here is from genome assembly GCF_015350975.1 of Curtobacterium sp. VKM Ac-1395. GTDB lineage: Bacteria > Actinomycetota > Actinomycetes > Actinomycetales > Microbacteriaceae > Curtobacterium. The sequence goes on along the minus strand of NZ_JADKRX010000003.1, from coordinate 496,248 downwards.
GGTCCTCTTCGTGATCATCATGCTCATCTCCCTCCTCCAGCTCCGGCTCTTCCGGTACGACGATGTCGACTGAGGCGCGCACGCGGCGACCGTCCCTGCCGGAGCCGACCCGGACCTCCCGTCCGGCCCGCATCAGCAACCGGCGCCCGGTCCTGCGGAGCGGTGTCGAGCGCACCGGCTCCGTGCTGAAGTGGGTGTACCTCGGCATGGGGCTCGTCTTCGTGCTCGTCCCGTTCATCTGGATGGTCAGCGGGTCGTTCCGGTCCGAGGCCGACCTGTTCGGCCACCCGGCCAGCCTGTTCCCGACGCGTGCCACCCTGCACGGCTACGTCGGGGTCTGGCAGCAGCTCCCGTTCCTGCGGCTGCTGCTCAACTCGCTCCTGTTCACCGTGGTCACGACGGCGCTGACACTGCTGTTCGACTCGATGTGTGCCTACGCCCTGGCGCGGATGCGCTTCGTCGGGCGGAACGTGGCCTTCGTGCTCGTCATCGCGACGCTCATGGTGCCGTTCCAGGTGACGCTCATCCCGGTCTTCGTGGAGCTGTTCCACCTCGGGTGGCTCAACACCTACCAGGGGCTGATCATCCCGCGAGCGACCAGCGCGTTCGGCATCTTCCTGTTCCGGCAGTTCTTCGTGGACATCCCCGCCGAGCTCGACGAGGCCGCACGCATCGACGGCGCCGGACACTGGCGGATCTACTGGCAGGTGATCCTGCCGCTGGCGAAGCCCGCGATCGCGACGGTCGCCGTGCTCAACGGCATGGCGCTCTGGAACGACCTGCTCTGGCCGCTCGTCGTGACGACGTCGAACGACATGCTCACGCTGCCGGCCGGGCTGACGCTGTTCGGGGGAGCGCACGTGACCGACCACGCGGTGCTGCTCGCCGGCGCGGTGATCTCGCTGCTGCCGATCGCGCTCGGGTTCTTCTTCGCGCAGAAGTTCTTCGTCGCCGGCGTCGCCACGACGGGGCTGAAGTGAGCGCGCCCGGCCCCACGGACACCCGTACCGCCGGGCGGGTGTTCGTGCCGGGGACGTTCACGTTCGTCGCCGGGATCGAGGACACCTGTGTGTACCCGCCGCAGCACTTCGCGATGGCGCCCCTCGACGAGCACGAGCTGACCGGCCACGACGACGTGTGGCGTGACGACCTCGACCTCGTCGCGTCCCTCGGTGCCACGGCCCTGCGCTACGGCGTCGACTGGCCGCGGGTGCACGTCGCCCCGGGCGTCTTCGACTGGGCGGTGCTCGATGAACGCCTGCCGTACGCCGCATCGATCGGCATCACGGTGATCGCCGACCTGGTGCACTACGGCACGCCGAGCTGGCTCGCCGAGTCGTTCGCCGACCCCGGGTACCCGGCGGCCATCGCCTCGTTCGCCGGTGCCTTCGCGGCGCGGTACGCCGGGGTCGTCGACCACGTGACGCCCCTCAACGAACCGATCACGACGGCGTCGTTCGCAGGGCTGCGCGGGGTGTGGCCGCCGGCGCTCACCGGCTGGGAGGGGTGGACCCGTGTGGTCCTCGGCATCGCCGCGGGCTTCCAGCAGGCGGTCGCGGCCGTCCGTTCCGCCAACCCCGACGTGGTCGTCGTGCACGTCGAGGCGTCGTCGCTGTTCACGGCGGGCGGCGACGACACGGCGCTCGCCGCCGAGGCCGCACTGCTCGAGGACCTCGGTTGGGTGCCGACCGACCTGGTGCTCGGCCGTGTCGTCGAGACCCACCCGTCGCACGCGTGGCTCGTGGCGCGCGGCGCCGATCCTGCTGCGCTCGCGGACCTCGTCGACGGTGCCGTGACGATCGACCTGCTCGGCGTCAACTACTACCCGGACCTCTCCCCGCGGCGGCTCGTGAACGGGGCCGCGGCTACGGTGCAGCACGCCTACGACCGCTGGAGCGAGGGACTCGTGGAGTCCGTGACCCGCTTCGGTGCCCGCTACGGCGTGCCGATGGTCGTCACCGAGACCTCGATCGAGGGCTCCGACGCCGTCCGGTCAGCGTGGGTCCGCGACTCCGTGGCCGCCGTCCGCGCCCTCGTGGACGCCGGGGTCGACGTCCGTGGCTGGACGTGGTGGCCGGTGTTCGACTTCGTCGACTGGTCCTACGCCTCCGGCGGGAGGAACGTCGAGGAGTTCGCCGTGTCGGACGATGTGGTGGCCGAACGTTCGGGTACCGGGAGCAAGACCCCGTACCTGCGCCGCATGGGCCTCGTCCGCCTGGAGGAGCAGGCGGACGGCACCCTCGCCCGGGTCGTCACCAGCGCGGCGGAGACGTACCGCGGGCTCGCGACCGTGCCACGCTGAGCAGGTGGACGACAACGCCGAACCGTGGGTACGCCGCCTCCGTGATGGTGAGGTCCCGCCCGTCCGCGGACTCGTGCTCGGGCTCCTCGCCCTCTCGGTCGTCGGCGCTCTGCTGCTCTGGGCCGAGGCGCTGCACCTCGAGTGGGTCGCGGACTTCTGGGAGCACACCCGCCGCATCGGGCTCCTCGTGCTCGTCCCGCCGGCGCTGCTGGTCGCCGGCCCCGTCGCCGGCCTGGCCGCGTGGTGGGCCTCCCGTCGAGACCGCCGAGTCCTGGCGCGGATCCGCCAATCGGGCACCCCGGTGGCCTTCCACCTGCCGGTGACGGCGCCGGTCATCCGGGAGCCCGACGAACTCCCCGACCCGGCACCCGTGCTCTGGACCGTCGACGACGAGGGCCTCCACGGCTGGTCCTCCCACCACGACCGACCCGTCCACGACCTGCCGTGGGAGCGCATCCGCCGCATCGACGTCGCGACCCACCGGGTGCGCGGCGGCATGGACGAGGACTACGGCCTGTGGTTCGCGACCGACCGAGGGCACGTCGTGCTCGCCCCGCGGGGTGCGCTCGGCCGGCCGTCGGGCATCGCAGCCGCAAGGCTCCAGGTCCTCGCGCGGGTGCTCCGCGCGCTCCGCCCGGCCAGGGTCGGATGACCCAGCACGTCGTGCGCGTGTGCCTGCGGAAGCGACACGGTCCGGCCGTCTGCGCCCATGCGAGCGCATCGGGCGACAATGCGGGTCCGTCTGCGTGGCGCATCTGTCGGGAGCCTGTCGCGTCTGCCGTCTGACGTCGAGGACGCTGCCGACCGGCCGGTCCGTCGCCACGCGCACCATGCGATCGCATCGAGCGACAACGCGGGTCCGTCTGCGCCGCGCATCCGCACGCAGCATGTCGCTTCTGCCCACCCGTGGGCCCGACCCCGCAGCCGCGTGGTCATCACGCACCGGACGGGAGGCTCGGCGCACGTCCGGCGCCGAGCCTCCCGTCCGGCGCGCTGTCACCTGCCGAGACTCGGCTCAGCGGGCAGGTCGCGCCCCGCGCAGGCCGCAGGATGTCCGCCTGGCCGAGTCTCGGCGCGGGCCGGCCGACCACCGGGCGCGGGCGGGCCGGGCGTGGGCCGGCCGGGCGCGGGCCGCCCGGCCGCGCTCACCGCGCAGCGGGCAGCGGCACCTCGCGCTCCCGGTCCCAGGGCTCCGTCCACCCGGCGCGGTCGAACAGCGCGTCGAGCAGCGACGCCGTGAAGCCCCACACCACGTGCGTCCCGGCGTCGGTGTCCACCGTGAAGGCCGCCCCGCGCCACTCCTGGCCGTCGCGCCGGATCACCGTGACGCCGCGGTTGGCGGGGTCGAGCAGGTCGGCCACGGGCGCGCGGAAGACCGCCGCCGACTCGGCCTCGTCCACGACCCGCACGGGCGACGGGTCCCGCCACCAGCCGAGCACCGGCGAGACCAGGTGCCGTGAGAACGCGAGCGGGACGGCCGGCAGCGTGCCGAGCACGTCGACGCCGGAGGGGTCCAGGCCGGTCTCCTCGCGGGCCTCGCGCAGGGCGGCAGCCACGGGGTCGCGGTCGCCGGGGTCCACACGGCCGCCGGGGAAGGCGACCTCGCCGGGGTGTGCACGCAGGGTCGTCGCGCGTGAGAGCAGCAGGACGTCGAGGTCCCGCGACACGGCGGTGTCCGCACGCTCGCTCGGCACCCCGTCGAGCACCCCGAACAGGATGAGCACCGCGGCCTGACGCGGCGACACGGCTGCGGGGAGCCCGGCGACCAGCGGCTCACCGCCGGCGGAGTCGAGGACCGCGGCCAGCTCCGCCCTGGCGCTCGTCACGTCGTCCGTCGCCCGACTCGTCTCCGTCACGACAGCAGCCTATGCACCGACCACCGGGCAGGCGCGTCATCGGGGCACGGAGTACACGACGCGGCTGCTGACGGGTCAGGCCTCCTGCGCCGCCTGCCGGGTCTGCCGGGGGAGCTCGCCGAACTCCGCGCGGTAGGCCGCGGCGAACCGGCCGAGGTGCGCGAAGCCCGCGGCCCGCGCGACCTCGGCGACGCTCGCCGTCGGGGTCGTCTGCAGGTGCTCGCGCGCCAGGAGCAGACGGATCCCGCGCAGGTACGTCAGCGGGGCGATGCCGTGGTGCCGCTGGAACGTGTCCTGCAGCCCCCGCACGCTCAGGCCCGCAGCGGCGGCGACGTCGGCCACGGTGATCTGCTCGGTGGCGTTCTCGAGCAGGAAGGTCTCGGCGCGGGCGAACCGCGCGCTGGCGGCGGTCCGCGGCGGTTCGTCCTGCCCGACGGGCCAGTGCGGGATCGCCGTCAGGAGGCCGGCCGCGGCGAACCGCGTGAGCTCCTGTTCGCGCTCGAGTGAGACCTCGTCCGGGCCGTTCAGGACCTCGGCGGCGACGGTCCGGACCATCAGCCACCAGGCAGCGAGGGCGGGGCCCTCCGGTACGTGGCGGGGCTGGAACACCAGCGGACCGGGTTCCCAGTCGCCGCGCTCGGCCGCGACGGCCTCGACCGTGGCGCGGTCGATGCGCATGACGTCCTTGTGGAACGACTCCCACCGGAACGGCTGCGCGGCGGTGCGGAGCAGCGTCGGGCGCCCGATCGTCATCAGGTCGCCGTCGAGGTGCCCGCGGCCGGACTTCAGCCAGATCAGCGTCATCGCGTTGTCCGGGGCGATCTCGCCCGAGACCACGCCGGAGCAGCTGCACGACCCCAGCGACAGCAGGTGCGTCCCGCGGGTGCGGTCCTCGAAGGAGAACGACGACTCCCGCCCCTCGACCAGCAGGCCGTGGGTCACGTCGTCGCGCATCACGGTCGCCGCTGCGACCCGTCGGTCCCGGGTGCGGGTCTCGCGCCGGGTCCGACGCAGGAGTTCTGCCACGGGTCGATCCTCACCGGAACCGAGCCGTCCTGCAAGGGGACACGCGGCTTCCGGAATCGGACAATCCCGAGGTCACAGCCGGATCGGCCTCGGGCCGCGACGCGCGACGGCTCCGCCGGGTCAGGCGCGGTCGTGGAGTGTGACGTGGTAGCCGTCGGGGTCCGCGAAGGTGAAGGTCCGGCCGAAGGGGCCGTCGACCGGGGCGCTGACGATGGTCCGTCCGTCCGCCACCAGGGCGTCGTGGATGTCCTGCACGTCGGTCGCGTGGAGCCAGAGTGCGGCCCCGATGCCCGGCTGTGCGACGGCGTCGAGGTCGGTGCCCGGCACGACGTCGCGCAGCGCGAAGGCGATCGGCGTCGTGGTGAACACGACGGCGTGCGGCGGCCCGGCTGGTGAGCGGACCAGGCCGAGGTGCTGCTCGTAGAACGCCTGGGAGGCGTCGAGGTCGCGGACCTGCAGGGAGATGAAGTCGGGGCCGGTGACGGGCATGGTGCTCCTTCGTTGTGTGTCAGTCTTCTGACACGGAGCAACCTATGTCAGAATCCTGACATGAGTCAAGACGCCGACGGGATCGACCTCGACACCTCACTCGGGTACCTGCTGAAGGAGGCGGCCAGCGCCCTCCGCACCGCGATGGAGGCCGTGCTCCGACCGCTCGGCATGACCATCACGCACTACTCGTGCCTCGAGCTCCTCGCGCAGCGCCCCGGTCTGTCGAACTCCGAGCTGGCCCGCGGTGCCTTCGTGACCCGGCAGTCGATGAACGTGCTGCTGCAGGCCCTCGAGCGGGACGGTTCCGTGACGCGTGCCGCCGAGGCGCCCGTCGGCAAGGCCCTGCCCACGCGCCTCACGGACGTCGGCAGGACACGCCTGGCCGCCGCGACCGCTGCGGTCCGCTCCGTCGAGGTCCGGATGCTCGACGGCCTGACGGCGGACGACCGTGCCGAGGCCCTCCGGCTGCTCCGCAGCATGGTGCGCGCGCTCCGGTCCGGTCCGGGTCCCCGGGACGCGCCCACGGAGACGGGGCGCGACTGACGACGAACGGGAGGCACGGTGCCAGCTGGCACCGTGCCTCCCGTCTGCCCCGTGGTGGGGCTGGAGTGTGGTCCGGACCGGGGATCAGCCCGGTCCGGAGCCGGTCACTCGGTGGTGGAGACCCAGTCGATGAGCAGGTTGCCCGAGTCGCCCCAGTTGCCCGTCTGGAACATGAAGCGGTGCGGGGTCCACGGCACGTCGTGCGTGATGGTGTCCAGGACGCGGCCGTCGACGCTGTACGTGACGGACTTGCCGGGGACCCAGTCGATCTTGTAGGTGTGCCAGTCACGCCACGAGACGCCCGTGCCGAGCTGGACGCGGTTCGACTCCTGACCCGGGGTCATGGAGTGGTGGTACGCGGACGGGCTCTCGTCGAAGTTGCCCTCGGGGAAGTCGATCTCCCCGTCGGACCAGATGCCGGAGGTCGGCCACAGCATGAAGGCCGCGCCGTTGCCGTCGCCGCCCGTCGCCTTGGCGCGCACGGAGAACGAGCCGCCGACGTGGCCCCACGCCTTGGCGAAGGTGCCGAACGTGCCGGCCGTGCCGGCGCCGCCGAGCTGGACGTCCATGACGCCGTCGTGCACCGAGACGGTCTTGCTCGGGGCGTAGATGCCCGAGGTGCCGTCCGGGTAGGGCTGCCAGGCCTGCTTGTAGGTCTGGGCGACCAGGCCGGTGGCGGCGTAGTCGTTGAAGTCCTCGACGAACGAGGCAGCCGGCGCGGAGGAGTCGGTGTCGGCGACCGGGGCCGGCGCGGGCGTCGGGGTGGGTGCGGTCACCGGCGGCTGCCAGCGGCCGTGTCCGCCCCACCACCAGCCGCTCGTGGTTGCGGCAGAGGCGGCCGTGGGGGCGCCGAAGACGAGGGCGCCAGCGGTGATGGCGACGAGGAGGCCGCGGTGTCGACGGTTCATCGGGTCTTCCGTTCAGTGAGGGTCATGGGGGATGTGCCGCGCTTGGGCGTGCACGTGCTTGGCATGGAGATGTCGGGCTCCCTGAATGGGCTCGGCGCGGGTTGGGGTTGGTGGGACGCGCTCGGAGTGCTGGGTGGTGCACGGTGGTTCGGTGACGCGTCCCCGGACATCATGCATCATCTGTGCCCCGTTCGGGGGGTGATCACGGGAACCGGCGTCTGAACTCCGGATGGCGCCGGGTGTGTCAGCTGTTTGCTGTGAGGGTCTCGAGGAGGCGGGAGAGGGACGAGCGGTCGCCTTCCGACAGCGGTGCGAACAGCTCGTCGAGCACCTCCACCGCCACCGCTTGGCCACCCGCGAGCGCCGCGCGGCCCTCGTCCGTGAGGGTGTGCTCGATGCGTCGACCACGACCGGCCGTGCGCGTGACGAGCCCGCGGTCGACCAGCCGGGTGGCGAGCGTGCCGAAGGCCTGGTCGCTCTGGAAGGTCGCCACGGCCAGGTCGTGACCGGAGGCGGACGGCGTCCGGTCGACGGCACGCAGGGCGTCCCACTGCACGAGCGACACCCCCACGTCGCGCAGGGCAGCGTCCATCGTCCGGTGGTTGCGGTACTGCGCCCGCTTCACCAGCTGGCCGAGTGTCTCCAGGTCCGTCATCACGGTGCTACCGTATCAACACCAGTACATAAACATGTTGAGACAGGATGACCACCATGACCATCTCCCTCCCCGACGACCTGCGGGTCCTCCAGGCCGGCGAGCCCACCGCCCGCGTCGCACTCGTGCTGCACGGTGGTGGTGGCCCGCAGACCGTCGCGCCGATCGTCGGGCACCTCGCGCCGGCGTTCCACGTGCTCGCGCCGACCCACCCGGGCTGGGACGGCACCTCCCGGCCAACGGACATCGACTCCGTCGCCGCCCTCGCCACGGCCTACCTCGACCGGCTCCTCGCCGACGGCGTGCAGGACGCGGTGCTGGTCGGGTCCTCGATCGGTGGCTGGGTCGCGCTCGAGATGGCGGTGCAGGCCGCCGCTGACGACCGGTACGCGGGCGTGGTCGGCGCCGTGGTCGACATCGACGGCGTCGGGGCGGTCGTCGAGGGTGCGCCGATCGCCGACTTCTTCGCGCTCGACGCCCGCGGACTCGCCGAGGTCGCCTGGCACGACCCCTCGCGTGGGTACATGGACCCCGCCAGCCTGACGAACGAGCAGCGCGCCGTGCAGCGGTCGAACGGCGCCACGATGGCGGTCGTCGCCGGTCGGGGGATGAGCGACCCGACGCTGCTCGGTCGGCTCGGCGGCGTCCGGGTGCCGACCCTCGTGGTCTCGGGGGCGAGTGACCGCGTGGTCACGCCCGCGTACGCGCGCGCCGTCGCCGCTGCCGTCCCGGGAGCCGAGTTCGCCGAGGTCCCGGCTGCCGGGCACCTGCCGCACCTCGAGGCGCCCGAGGCGACGTGGACGGTCGTCGACCCGTTCCTCGGGCGGGTGTGACGCGGGTCAGCTGACGGCTCGGTGGGCGTGCTGCTCGGGGGGCTCCTCGGCGGCCCGGATGACGGTGAGCAGGAGCTCGTTGAGTCGTCCGCTCTCGGTCCGGTCGAGCCCGAGGCTCGTCAGGTCGTTGCTCGCGAGTGCGATCGCGAGTGCCGTCTCGAGCGTGTGTTCGCCGTCGACGGTGAGCTGCACCGGGTTCCTGCGCCCCTTCGAACGGGCGGCCGCACGCCGGATCAGCCCCTGCTCCTCCATGCCGTCCAGGACCTGCGCCATGCTCTGAGGTCGGACGAAGACCGCCCGTGCGATCTCGGCGGAGGTCAGCGCGGCGCCGTGGGCCAGGCAGGAGAGCACGCCGAACTGCACGAGGCCGATGCCGTGGTCCGCGAGGCCCGTGGTGATCCGGGTGCCGATGATCCGTCCGACCTTCACAGCGTTCCATCCCAGCACCAGGTCGAGCCCGTCATGGGTGTCCGCGTCCATCGATGCCCATCTTCCTGTCGATCGTTCACAAGCAGGAACCTGCTTCTTGCCGTACCCTGCAGGAACCTGCTTCCCGAGTCCCCCTCCGGAGCATGCCCGAAGTCCACCAGGACCACGAATCGACAGGACGACGCCGATGACATCCACGCAGCTCCCCGACAACCGCGGACGATGGGGCGACGCCGACGAGCTCGGCGCCCTCAACCTCGTTGACGATGCCGCTCGTGCTCGCGCAGCCTCGGCAGTCCAGGTCGGACGGTGGGTCTCGCTCGCCCTGCCGACGGATCCCGCATCGATGCTCGGCGGGCCGTTCGCGCCCCCGTCTCCCCCGGTACAGCAGGCGCTCCTGCACACCGGGACGCCGCCGATGGGCATGGCGGAGGTGATCACCGTGACGCCGCACCACCCAGCTCTGACCCACATCGACGCCCTGGTCCACATGCCGATCGACGGTGTCGTCTTCCCGGCGGTCCCACTCGGCGACGCCGTGACGGGCGGGATCGTCACCCACGGCTCCACCTCGGCCTTCGCCGCGGGAATCGTCACCCGTGGCGTGCTGCTCGACCTGGCTCCCGGTGGACGGCTGCCGTCAGCGCATCCGATCACCGCCGACGACCTCGACGTGGCGGAGGCCCGCGGTGGCGTCCAGGTCGAACCGGGGGACGCGCTCGTCGTCCGGACGGGTTGGACGTTCCGGTGGGACGCGGACGAGCAGGGCCCCGGTGTCACGGTCGACGCCGTCCGGTGGTTGCACGACCACGACGTGTCGGTCTGGGCTGGTGACGTCGGCGACAGCTTCCCGCCGCTCGACTCGGACGTGCCGATGCCGCTCCACATGGTCGGACTCGCACGGCTCGGCATGACGCTCGTCGACGGCGTCGCGGTCGAGGAGCTCGCCACGGTCTGTGCCGAGGTCGGCCGCACGGCGTTCATGCTCGTGGTCGCACCGCCCCGGATCAGTGGCCTCACCGGCGTCCCGGTGAATCCGATCGCGGTCTTCTGAGCAATGGCCCGGGCCCGGGCCTGGGCCCAGGTCCGGGTCCGCGGGTCGGGATGCTGGCGTCGACCGGTTCTGCGGCCGTCCGTCGTCAGTCGGAGACGACGGTGCGGCTGTCCGCGGGGTGTCCGTGCCGCTGCGAGTACCGGCGTGCGCGGCGGATCCGTCGCACGGTCAGCGGCACCAGGACGACGAGGACGAGGACCAGTCCCGCGAGGAAGACGAGGGAACTGACCGTCCCGCGGAGCGCCGAGGACACGAACTGGAACGTGAGCCCGGTGGAGAGCAGTCCGAAGAAGGCGAGCTGGAACTGCAGGACGAGCTGGCCGCCCCGCCGACGACGAGCAGCGTCGGGACCCAGACGGGCGCCCGAGCGGACAGCGCCGCGAGCACGATGAACACCGCTGCGACGACGTCGATCGCAGCCACCCCGGCGAACCACCACCCCAGGAAGCGCCGGCTCTCCGGTGAGGCTCGGTGGTCCCAGTAACCCGCGAGTCCACCGATGGCGACCGGACCAATCACGAGGAACGGCGCGGCGGTCGCCGAACCGATCCGGAGCGTCCGGTCGGCGTCCGCGAAGCCGAACACGACCAGCAGTGCGGCACCCAGCGTGAGCGCTGTCGCCACGACGATCACCAGGACGGAGACCACGACGCGCATCGCTGTTCCTCCGGGCGGATCGGGGTGCCCGGATCATCCTCCACCCCGGACGACCAGTTGGTCGGAACCGTGCGGTTGCCCGCAACGGCCGCAACGGGTCAGGTGGCGCTCGCCGAGTGGTAGCTGCTCGGGTCGCAGGTGTGGACGGCGGAGTCGTCGAACACCGTCCGCAGCGTGTAGTCAGCGCAGTCGGCGAACGTGCCGATGCTCATCCGCTTGCCGGACCGGTGGAGCGTGCCCTTCGACGGGCCGTCGGACCCGATGCCGGCGCGGTGCACCATCCACTCCAGGTCGTGGGCCTCGGTGCTGAGGTGCCGCATGACCGCCTCGTTGTCCTCGTGCTGCCCGATGTACTCGCGCGCGATCGTGGCGCGGACCGCCCGGAGCACGGGAGGGAGCCGCTCGCCGGGAGGGGCGCTCAGTCCGCCCGCCTGGTAGAGGAAGCGGGAGACGCCCTGGCGCCGCATCGCGGGGACGAGTCGGCGGACGAACTCCGTGTTGACCTGCCGGTCGCGCTGCGCCACGACGTCGCCGAGCATCGCCACGACCGCGTCGGTCCCGTCGAGGAGCGCATCGAGGTCGAGGTCGCCGGTGACGGACCCGGCGACGACCTCGAGGTCGGGGTGTGTCCGGGTGAGCTTCGCGGGGGTCCTGGCGAGGGCGCGGACGCGATGGCCCTGCTCCAGTGCGAGCCGGAGGAAGTGCTGTCCGGTCTGTCCGGTGGCCCCGAACACCAGGAAGGTCTTCTGCTGGTCCATGGGTGGTCCTGTCGTCGATCGTGCGGAGAAGTGCCGGTGTCAGCCTCGTCCTCAAAGTAGTCACTGTCTAGAAAGGAGTCAATGCCTACATCCTCGTAGGCTGAGCCCATGACGACGCGGCCGTTCCACCACGGGAACCTGCGGGCCGTCCTGCTCGAACAGGCCGAGGGCATGCTCCGTACCGTCGGGTCCGACGGTCTGTCGCTCCGGGAACTCGCCCGCCAGGCCGGTGTCAGTCACGGCGCCCCGCGAAGCCACTTCATCGACCGGCAGGCGCTGCTCGACGCGCTCGCCGAGCAGGGGTTCGACCGGTTGACGCGAGCGGTGCGGTCTGCCGTCGACGGCGCCGAGTCCGCTCGTGTCGGCTTCGACCGCGTCGCACAGGCCTACGTCGACTTCGCGATCGAGGACGCCGCGCTGATGGAACTGATGTTCGCCGCCAAGACCGGTGCGCGACCCGGGGCCGTGCAGGAGGCTGCCGGCCGCTTGTTCGGCGCGCTCGACGACGTCATGGGCCCGCCGGGGCCCACCATGGCGGACGGGGCGCGGGACACGTTCAAGATGCTCTTCGGAGCGACCATGCAGGGGATCGCGGCGCTCGTCGCGTCCGGTCGCATCGCCCGTGCCCAGGGCGACGTCCTGGTGACCGCCGCGATGGCGATGCTGCTCGACTCCGAGCTCGGTCGCGAGGTCGTCGCACGGCACTGATCCGGGGCGGGACGACCCGGAACATCACGGTCCGGTAACGCTCTGGTGTCAACGTTCTTGACGCCATAACGTCCACGTCAACCGATTGACACCGAGCGTCGATCACCGGAAGGAGGCCTCATGCTGACCCTGCGCGACGTTGCTGCGAAAGCCGGAGTGTCAGCCTCCACGGTCTCGCTCGTGCTCAACGGGCTCGACGAGGGGCGCATCCGGCCCGCGCTCAGCGCCCACGTCCGGCAGGTCGCCGACGAGCTCGGGTACGTCCCGGACCTCATGGCACGAGGCCTCCGGACGCGACGGACCCACACGATCGGATTGCTCTCGGACCAGGTGGCGAGTGCCCCGTTCGCCAGCTCGATGCTGGGCGGCGCGGAACGTGTCGCACAGTCGGAGAGCTTCCTGCTGCTGCTCATCGACACCGACGGCGACGCGGGTCAGGAGCGCGTGGCCGTCCGCAGCCTGGTGCAGCGCAACGTCGACGCGCTCGTCTACGCCGCCGCCTGGCACCGCGCGGTCGACCTCCCGGTCGTGCCGGACCGGATCCCGCTCATCGTCCTCGACGGGCTGCCTTCCGACCCGGGATCCCGGGCCGACTGGGTCGTTCCGGACGAGCGCGGGGGAGCGGAGGGAGCTGTCCGGCACCTGATCGACGCCGGTCACCGGCGCATCGCGTACTGCGGTGTCGCCGAGGACGTGCCAGCGGCACACCAGCGGTTCCAGGGGTACCTCGACGCCCTCCACGCCGCGGGCCTGCCGTTCGACGAGCGTCTGGTCGTCGCCGCATCCGACAGCACCACCGCGGCCGCGCGACCCGTCGCCGCGGAGCTGCTCGGCAGGACCGACCGGCCGACCGCCGTGTTCTGCTTCGGGGACCAGCTCGCGTTCGGCTTCTACCAGGTCGCGCAACGGCTCGGCATCGGCATCCCCGACGCCCTGTCGGTGGTCGGCTTCGACAACCAGCACTACGTCGCCGACGCGCTCGACCCCGGCCTGACCACCGTGCAGCTCCCGCACCGTGCGATGGGGGAGTGGGCGGCACGGCGCGCCATCGAACGGATCGACGGCGACACTGCCGACCCCACGCACCACCGTCAGGCGTGCGAACTGGTCGAGCGCGGCTCCGTCGGTCCACCAGCGGACGTCACCGTCATCTCCGGAGCCCGGACCGCGCGCTCGTAGCGGTCCCCTGTCCTCCCTGTCTCCCAGCCGGCTGCCCACGCCGCCGGTCTGGTCCGTCGCGCCTGCGTCCCCGTGCAGTCGCGCGCCATCCACCACAACGAAGTGAACGGAGCACCACCATGCGCACCACCCGAACAGCTCGGCGCCTGCTCGCCGGGATCGTCGCCACGGCTCTCGTCGGGGTCGGTCTCGTCGGCTGCGCCTCGTCCGGCGGCGACAGCAGCGACGGCAAGACCTTCACGATCTGGCAGTACGAGGCCAAGGACTCTGCGCAGTACCAGTCGTGGCGGGACGCCGTCACCACGTTCAAGGAGAAGCACCCGGACGTGGACGTGAAGCTCGTGTCGACCAGCTTCGACAACATGCAGAAGAACGCCAAGCTGCTCCTCACGGGCAACAAGGTCCCCGACGTCGTCGAGGTGAACAAGGGCAACGCGGATGCCGGACAGCTGGCCTCGCAGGGCCTGATCGAGAACCTGGACCCGCAGGTGCAGAAGTACGGCTGGGACGAGAAGGTCAAGGGCGCGATGTCGTCACTTGCGCGGTACGACCGGAACGGCAACGCCGGTTCGGGCAGCTGGTACGGCGTCCCGAACATCGGCGAGGTGATCGTCTGGTTCTACAACAAGGACGCCTTCGCGAAGGCCGGCATCACGGAGGCCCCGACGACGATGGACGAGCTCGAGCGGGACATGCAGACGTTCAAGGACCAGGGCACGACCCCGGTCGCGAGCGGCGCGAACGCGTTCGGCGCGCTCTGGACCTGGTACAGCCTCGTCTCGGCGAAGGCCGACCGGAAGCTCATCGACAACTACATGTTCCTCAAGGGCAGCCCGTCCCTGGACTCGGGGGCCTTCGCCGAGGGCACGGAACAGTTCCAGCAGTGGATCGACAAGGGGTACCTCGGGAGCAAGCTCGCTGGCGTCACCGGCGACCAGATGGACGCCACCTGGCTCTCCGGCAAGAGCCCGCTGATCGTCGAGGACTCCGCGGCGTTCAACCGCTTCAAGGCGGACGCGAAGTTCGACTGGGGCACGTTCACCCTCCCCGGCGCGAGCCTCAACGCCGGCTCGTCCGGTCACCTCTGGGCCGTACCGACGAAGTCGGGCAACAAGGAACTCGCCTACGACTGGATCAACACGACGCTGAGCTCCCAGGTGCAGAACGCCATCGGCAAGCGCGCGGGGCTGCCCCTCGCCGGTGACCCCTCGGTCATCAGCGACCCGCAGACCAAGGCGCTCACGCAGCAGTTCGCCGACGTCGTCGACAAGGACCAGATCTCGTTCTTCCCGGACTACCCGGTCCCCGGGCTGCTCGACTTCCAGCAGTCCGGCATGCAGGCGATGGTCAACAAGACCAAGACCGCCGACGAGTTCACGAAGGAACTGCAGGCGTTCTACAGCAAGGGCAAGAAGCAGGTCGACGGCTAGCCGTCCCTGCTCACGGGGTGGGTACCGCGTCGGTGCCCGCCCCACCCCGCACGACCGTCAGGCCGCGCACCTCCCCGTTCGCATCGAAGGACAAAGATGACCTCAGACACCTCGCTCCGCAGTCGTGGCTCCGCCTCCCGCGCCGCCGCCGACCGTGTGACGCCCACCCGTGGACGGCCGTTCCGCGGCGTCTCCTACTGGTGGTACCTCACCCCGATCATCGTCGGGTTCACCGCCGTCGTGCTCGTGCCGTTCGCCGTCAACGTCTACACCAGCTTCTTCCAGTGGAAGGGCGGTCTGGCCCCGATGTCCTGGTACGGACTGGGCAACTACACCGACCTGCTCCACGACGACCTGTTCTGGGAGTCGTTCCGGAACACGGCGTTCATGATCGTCGCGATCGTCGTGGTTCCGACCGTCATCGGCCTGGTCCTCGCAGCGGTCCTGTTCGACTACCTCGGTCGCACCTTCGGTCCGCGCGCAGCATCGGTGCTCCGTGCCACCTACTACCTGCCCCAGATCGTCCCGATCGCCGTCGCCGGCGTGGTCTGGAGCTGGATCCTCAACACCCAGGGCGGCGCGATCAACTCGATCCTCGGTGCCGTGGGCATCGAGAACGGACCCGACTGGCTGGGCGACCCGAAGCTGGCGCTCTTCTCGATCATGCTGATGCTCGTCTGGGGACAGATCGGCTACCCGGTCATCATCTTCATGTCGGCCCTGCAACGTGTGGATCCCGAACTGCACGAGGCAGCGGAGATGGACGGCGCCAACTGGTGGCACCGCTTCCGCGCGATCAGCATCCCGCAGATCCGGCCCGAGGTGTTCATCGTCGTCCTCACGGCGACCGTGGGGGCGCTCAAGGTGTTCGCGCCGGTCCTGATCCTCACCAACGGTGGGCCGGAGAGCTCGACGTACGTGCCCTCGTACTACTCGTACCTCAACTTCTTCCAGCTCTCCCGCGTCGGGTACGGGTCGGCCCTGTCGACCGTCCTGACCGTCATCATCTTCATCATCGCCGCGGTCCTGCTCTGGTGGCAGCGCCGCAGCGTCCGGAACCTGGAGGACTGACACCGTGGTCACACTCATCGAGACCCGTCCACCCGCCGAACAGACGTCCCCGGCACCACGACAGCCCCGCCCGGCACACAAGCGCGGAGCCGTCCGGTGGGTCGTGCTCGGCATCGCGATCCTCACGGGGGTCGTCATGGCCTCGCCGTTCCTGGTCCTCGTGCTCACGGCCTTCCGCACGCAGTCCGACTACGCGGCGAACGGACCGTTCTCGGTCCCCGACCAGCTGACGCTCTCGGCGTTCGGCCGGTACCTCCGGGACGTGGACTTCCCGCTCGCGCTCTGGAACTCGGTCGCCATCTCGCTCCTGGTCGCCGTGATCGGCGTGCTGATCTCCCTCCTCGCCTCGTACGCGATCGGCGTCGGCAAGATCCGCGGGGCGACGCTCGTCACCGGCGTCCTGCTGTTCGCGACGATGCTCCCGCAGGAAGCGATCATCTACCCGCTCTTCCACGGCGCACAGGCCCTCGGCCTCCGGGACTCCATCTGGTCCGTCGTCATCATCTTCGCGGTGTTGCAGGCCGCCTTCGGGACCTACCTCCTCGGCAGCGTGTTCGGCACCTTCCCGCCGTCCCTCCTCGAGGCAGCACGACTGGACGGCGCCAACCGCTGGCAGGTGCTCTGGCAGGTGGTGTTCCCCGTGATGCGGCCCACCCTGTCGGTGCTGCTGATCTTCTTCTTCATCTGGACGTGGAACGAGTTCTACATCCCCGTGGTGATGCTCACCGACCCGGCGAACCAGACCGTGCCGATCGCACTGTCGACCCTCCGGGGCCAGCTCTCGACCGACATCACCGAACTCAACGCCGGATCCCTGCTGTCCCTCCTGCCGACGTTGCTGTTCTTCCTCTTCTTCCAACGCACCCTCACCCGCGGCATCACTGCCGGCGCGGTCAAGTAGCCCGAAAGCGACACCATGATCCACGAACTCGACCAGCTCGCCGTCCTGCCCACCGGTGTCAGGAGCCGCTCCATCAACGCCGAGAACCCCGACGGTTCGCCCGGTGGGGCCGCGCGGACCGCATCGGACCTCGGTCCCGGACGCAAGGGCCGAGCGTTCTCGGCACTGCCCGCAGGAGGGCGTCTCGTCCTCGCCGACATCGACGGGCCCGGTGTCATCCGGCACATCTGGCTGACGGTCCCCGACACCACGGAGACGAACCCGTTCGTCCTCCGCAACCTCGTGCTCCGCATGTACTGGGACGGCTCCGAGAGCCCCGCGGTCGAGGTGCCCGTCGGCGACTTCTTCTGCAACGGGTTCGCCGAGCGCGCACTCGTCACGTCGATCCCGATCACGGTGGCACCCACCGGTGGGATGAACTCCTACTTCGCGATGCCGTTCCGGAAGCACGCCCGGATCGTCATCGACAGCGACCACCCCGACGACGTCGACGCCGTGTTCTTCCAGGTCGACTACACCGTCGGCGACGACATCGCGGACAACGTCGGGTCCTTCCACGCACAGTGGCGACGCAGCAACGCCACCGCCGGCCACGGCAACGACCACGTCGTCCTCGACGGCGTGACCGGCACCGGTCGGTACCTCGGCACCTTCATCGGCCTGACGTCGCTCGAACGGTACTGGTGGGGGGAGGGCGAGGTGAAGTTCTTCCTGGACGACGACACCACCCACCCGACCCAGTGCAGCACCGGGCTCGAGGACTACGCGGGTGGTGCGTGGGCGTTCCAGGACGCCCTCCGTGCCAGCCCGGAACCGCAGCCGATCACGTACAGCGCCCCCTACTTCGGCTACCCGCAGCGCACCACCGCCGACACCACCGCCGCGTCGCCGTTCGCGACGGCCATGGCACCGAGCCACGGCATGTACCGCTGGCACCTGCCGGACCCGATCCTGTTCGACTCGGCGCTCCGCGTCACGCTGCAGCAGATCGGTGCATGGGACGGCGGCCTCTTCGAGCGCAACGACGACGTCTGCTCGACCGCGTACTGGTACCAGACCGGGGACACCGCTCCGTTCCCGGCGTTCCCGGACGCCCGCGCACGACAGCCCCGATGAGCACGGTCCAGGCCGCGAACGGTGACCTGCTCCGGCCGCGGCAGCACTTCACGCCGCGGCAGGGGTGGATGAACGACCCGAACGGACTCGTCGTCCACGGGGGCCGGTGGCACCTCTTCTTCCAGCACAACCCCCACGGCACCGACTGGGGCAGCATGTCCTGGGGACACGCCTGGTCGGTCGACCTGCGCACCTGGCACGAGGAACCCGTGGCGATCCCGCACGACGCCGACGAGGACGTGTTCTCCGGCAGCGTCGTCGTCGCACGGCCGACGGACCGGCACGACGCACCGCGGGCCGGCGACCTCGTGGCGGTCTACACCAGCGTCGGCACAGCGAGTTCGGACCGCGCCGGGTCCCAGGCGCAGGCGCTCGCCACCAGTGCCGACGGGGGTCGGACGTGGTCCAAGCGTGCGGGCGGTCCGGTGCTCGACCGCGGGTCCACGGACTTCCGCGACCCACACGTCTTCCGGTGGTCCGACGGCGTCGACGAGCGGTGGGTGATGGTCGCCGTCGAAGCGGTGGAGCGGGCGGTGGTGGTCTACGGGTCGGACGACCTGGTCGAGTGGCACCCGCTCAGCCGGTTCGCCCCGGTCATCGCGGTCGACGGGATCTGGGAGTGTCCCGACCTGTTCCCGCTGACCGACCCCGACAGCGGGGACGTCCGGTGGGTCCTGTTGCTGAGCGTCGGTGACGGACACCCGGCGGGCGGTTCGGGCATGGTCGCGTTCATCGGTGACTTCGACGGCGAGACCTACACCGCGGACGCCGAGCCCGAGTGGGTCGACCAGGGACGTGACTGCTACGCCGGCGTCACGTTCACCGACGCGCTCGAGGGTCGACGCGTCATGGTCGCCTGGATGTCGAACTGGCAGTACGCGCACGTCCTCCCGGACCACGGGTGGCGCGGTGCGATGACGCTGCCCCGGGAACTCGCCCTCCGGACGGTCGACGGACGACCCCGTCTGGTGCAGCACGTGGCCGTCGAGATCGCTGTCCCCCTCGCACCGCCGGCGTCTCGGCCACTCGAGCTCCTGGCCGGCTCGGCCGTCCGCATCACGAGCCCCGACGGCGACCCCGTCGGCCTCCGCCTGCGGCTCGAGCGTGGACAGACCTCCGGCGACCTGCTCGTCGACGGCCCCGGGTGCACGCTGTCCTGGTCGCTCCGTGACCGCGAGCTGGTCCTCGACCGCCGGGTGGTCGGCGGGTACGGTGCGGGGTCGCCGTTCCCGTCCACGACGCGGGTGCCGCTCTCCGGGGACACCAGCAGCGTCGAGCTGTACTTCGACAACGGTTCGGTCGAGGTCGTCGCCGACGACGGTGCGACGGTGCTCACGGCACTCCTGCCGCCGAGTGCCGCCACCCCGTCCCTGACCCTGCGTGCCGTCGGCGGCGGCAGCGTCGTCGGACACCTCGAGTCGTCCGCCCACATCGACCAGACGCCGGTCCCCGGATGACCGCCCCTGCTGCCGACGCCCGGTCCCGGCCCGCGCTGGTCATCGGGGAGACGCTCGTCGATGCCGTGCACCGGGCGGACGGCACCACGAGCCGGCACCCCGGCGGGGCGGCAGCGAACGTCGCGCTCGGCCTCGCCCGCCTGGGGCACCCGGTCGTCCTCGCCACCCACATCGGCCCCGACGACGACGGGCGGACACTCCGCGCCCCGCTCGAGGCGGCGGGGGTCACCATCGCCGAGGTCCACCGGTCCCCGTCGTGCCCGAGCCACGTCGCGCACGCCGTGCTCGACGCCGACGGGGCAGCGACCTACGCCTTCGACGTGGACTGGGACGTCCGCCCGACCCTGGACCCACTCCGTCCGCCCGCGCTCGTGCACACGGGGTGTCTCGGCACCCTGCTGCTCCCCGGAGCCGACGCCGTGCTGGAGACCGTCCAGCGAGCACCGGAGGCGTCCTTCGTCAGCTACGACGTCAACATGCGCCCCGCTGCGGTCGACGACGCTCCCCGCACCGTGGCCCGGGTGGAGGCGTTCGTGGCCGCGAGCGACCTCGTGAAGGCATCGGACGAGGACCTCGCCTGGTTGTACCCGTCCGTCGAACCGGCCGAGGTCGCCGCGGCGTGGAGCACGAGCGGACGCGCCGTCGTCCTGACACGTGGACAGGAGGGCGCGACGCTCTTCGTGGACGGGCACACCGAGCACGCTCCGGCACGGCGGGTACGGGTCGCGGACACCATCGGCGCCGGCGACGCCTTCTGTGCGGCGTTCCTCTCCTTCCTCTGGCGGCAGGACGCCCTCGGTCGCCGACCCCGGCACGTGCCGACGTGGCGTGCGGCACTGCACCACGCCGTCGCGGCGGCCGCGTTGACGGTCTCCCGGCCGGGCGCCGACCCGCCGACGTCCGAGGACCTCGACCGCTTCCGCCGGGCAGCACCGGAGCGCCTGCGAGGATGACGGCATGGAGCACAGCGACGACCGCCGCCGCCCGGACGTGACGACGATCGAGATCGTCGGCGGGCCCGAAGCGGTCCACGTCGACCTGCACCCGTACGACGAGCGCTGGCCCACGGTGTTCGCCGAGCACCGGGACCGGATCCGGCGGGCACTCGGCGCGGGCGGAGCGACCGTCGGGATCGAGCACATCGGTTCCACGGCCGTGCCCGGGCTGGCGGCGAAGCCGATCATCGACGTCCTGGTGACGGTGGACGACATCACCGCCGAGGAGGACCACGTCGAGCCGCTGCTGGTGGCGGGGTACGTGCTGCGCGTCCGCGAGCCCGGCCATCGACTGGTCCGCACACCGGAACGCTCCGTCCACGTGCACGTCTACGAGCACCATGCTCCGGCGGTCGAGCGGTACCGGCTGTTCCGCGACCGGCTCCGCTCCGACCCCGCCGACAGGGCGCTCTACGAGACCACCAAGCGCGAGCTGTTCCGCCGGCAGTGGGACGACATGAACGACTACGCGGACGCCAAGACCGCCGTGGTGCAGGAGATCACGGCTCGAGCGCGCGTGGGCCGCTGACCCTAGAGGGCGTGCGCCCCGAGCAGCATCCCGGCGATCCACGTCGCGGCCAGGGCGAGTGCCCCACCGACGACCACGCGGGTGGCTGCACGGCCACGGCGTGCGCCGCCGAGCACCGCTCCGGTGATGCCGGTCGCGGCCAGGGCGAGCAGCACGGCGACGACGACGACGGCGATGCGGCTCGACGGCGGGGCGAGGACGGTCGCCACGAACGGCAGGAGGCCTCCGACGAGGAACGTCGCCGCGGACACCCAGGCAGCACGCCACGGGCTGACGACCTCCTCGGCCGCCGCACGCTCCTCTGCGGCGACCCAGGCGTCACGGACCTCGGGGCGCGCGAGCTCGTCAGCGACCGACGACGCGACGGACGCGGACACCCCGAGCGACCGGTAGGCGGCGGCGACGTCGTCGTGCTGCTGGGCGGCCGCCGCGCGTCGAGCGGCGGCGGCGGTCTGCCCGGTCCGCTGGGCGTCCCGGGCACCGCTCACCGAGACGTACTCGCCGAGGGCCATGGACACCGCGCCGCCGACCAGTGCCGCCCCACCAGCCGCGAGCACGGGACCGATCGCGACGCCGGCACCTGCGACACCCACGACGACGGCGGCCACGGACACGATGCCGTCGTTCGCGCCGAGCAGGCCGGCGCGGAGCCAGTTCAGCCGTGCGGCACTCGTCGACTCCGCCGGTGACAGGTCGGGCAGTGCGGGGACGGTGGTGGTTGCCATGTGGACGAGCAAACACCCGGACGGTGCGGCTGTCCAGCCAGGCAAGGCTGTCCTGACCTGGGGTTTCCAGGTGAGGGCAGCCTCACCTACCCCAGCTTCACCGACCCCCGTCGCGAGCCCGGAGGAACGCCACCTGCCGCTCCCAGTGCCGGAAGCCGCCGCCCTCGTGCCCGTTGTACGCGTACACCGCGATCTCCCGGTCCGTGGAGCCGAGCGCGTTGTACGCCGCGAAGGTGGTGCGCGGCGGCACGACCTCGTCCATCAGCGCGACGGAGAACAGTGCGGGAGCGGTGATCCCGGCCGCGAAGTTGACCCCGTCGAGGTACGACGTCGTCGTCCACACGGTCTCGGCCGCGTCACGGTGCACGGCGAGGTAACGGACCAGCTCCTGGTAGGGGTCGCTCACCGCGACGAGGGCACCGTGCTCCCAGTCGCACAGGAACGCCACGTCGGGCAGGACGGCCACGAGCGGACCGACGTGGGCCTCGACGAGCGCGGCCGCGGCGATCGCGATGCCGCCACCCTGGCTGCCACCGGTCAGGGCGATGCGGTCCGGGTCGACACCTGGGAGCGTGCGGACCGCATCCACCAGTCGGACGGCATCGGTGAAGACCCTCCGGTAGTAGTGGTCTTCGGGCCGCTCGATGCCGCTCGTCATCCACCCGCCGATGTGCGGGCCGGCGCCGTGCGGGTCGGGGGTGTCCCCGCCGCCCCACCCGCTGCCCTGCCCGCGGGTGTCCATCACGACGTGGACGTATCCGGCGAGGGCCCAGGCCACCCGTTCCCCGGGGCGACCGCGTCCGCCGTTGTAGCCGAGGTACTCGACGACGACGGGCAGGTCGCCCTCGGCATCCACCGGTCGGGTGACCCAGGCGCGCACGGGGTCACCCGCGAAGCCCGGGAAGGTCAGGTCCTCGACGACGAGCCCGGTGACGGGGGTGTCCGCGGGCACCAGGGTCGGGGCGGTGTCGGCGCCCGCGGCGCGGGCCTCGGCGACTGTGTCGGCCCAGAACCGGTCGAAGTCGTCGGGTCGGCGGATGGTGGGGCGGTGGGCGCGCAGTTCGTCGAGGGGCAGGTCGGTCAGCGGCATGGTGGTGTCCTCCGGGGACGATCATGCCCCCGGCGCCGTCGAGACGGCACCGGGGGCACGGTGATCAGGTGGGTCGGCGCGGTGTTCAGCGCACCGCGTCGCGGTAGCGCTCGAGCACCTCGGGGCGCGGGTCCGCCGGCACCGTCGTCGTGGCGATGTCCCACGAGGGCAGCGTGCCGGTCAGCGCCCAGGCCGCCTGGCGTGCGGCACCGGCGGCGACGTACTCGCCGGGTTCGGGCAGCTCGACGTCGCGGCCGAACACCTGCGCGGCGATGGTCCGGACGGCCTCGTTGCGCGCGGCCCCGCCGATGAGCAGGAGCCGTTCCACGGTGACGCCGGTCGCCTCGACCGCGGCCAGGCCGTCCGCGAGCGCGCACAGCATGCCCTCGAACGCCGCCCGGGCCAGGTGCTCCCGGTCGGTGGTCGCCGGGGTCATCCCGAGCAGGGACGCGGTGGCGTCCGGACGGTTCGGCGTGCGCTCACCGACGAAGTACGGCACCAGGACGAGGCCGTCGGCCCCGGCCGGTGCCGCCAGCGCCAGACGACCCAGCTCGCCGTGGTCGACGCCGAGGAGGCCGCCGATCACCTCGAGCACGCGGGCCGCGTTGAGCGTGGTGACGATCGGGAGGCGCGCCCCCGTCGCGTCCGCGAAGCCCGCCACGGTCCCGCTCGGGTCCGCCAGCTCGGTGTCGGTGACACCGAAGACGGTCCCGCTGGTCCCGAGGGACACCGCGACGTCGCCCGGGCCGAGCCCGAGGCCGAGGGCCGCGCCGGCGTTGTCGCCTGTGCCGGCCCCGACCATGAGGCCCGCGCGGGCGACGGTGCCGCCCGGCAGGGTCACGTCGGCGTCGAGCGTGCCCATGGCGGCGTCGGGCGCGACGACGCGGGGCACGACGACGGCGTCCGTGGACCCGTCACCGGCGACGCGCATCGGCCGACCGAGCGCGAGCTCGAACAGCTCGGCGTCGTAGGCCTTGCGGGCCGGGTCCCAGTATGCCGTGCCGCTGGCGTCGGAGCCGTCGGTCGCGAGGGCGTCGAGGTCCGGTCCGTTCGGGCTCTCGTCCGCGGGGCCGAAGCCGCGCAGCCGCCACGACAACCAGTCGTGGGGGAGTGCGACCGCTGCCACGCGGGCTGCGTTCTCCGGCTCCGCGTCGCGGAGCCAGCGCAGCTTCGTGCCGGTGAACGAGGCCACCGGGACCAGTCCCGTGCGGGTGACCCAGGCCTCCCGGCCGAGCTCCTCGACCATCTGTGCGGCCGCGTCGGCGCTGCGGACGTCGTTCCAGAGGAGGGCGTCGCGGACGACGCGACCCTCGGCGTCGAGCGCGACCATGCCGTGCTGCTGGCCAGCGACCGCGACGGCGGCGACGTCGTCGAACCCGCCGGCGTCCGCGATCGCGGTGCCGAGGGCGTCCCACCAGTGGCGGGGGTCGACCGACGTGCCGTCCGGGTGGGACGCACGACCCTCACGGACCACGGCGCCGTTGTCGGCGTCGCGGATCGTGACCTTGCAGGACTGGGTGGACGAATCGACCCCCGCGACCAGGTCAGCCACGAGCGCCCATGAGGTGCTCCATCGCGAGCTGCTGGAGCCGGACGAAGCCGAAGCCCTTGCCGCCGAAGTACGCGTCGGCGTCGAAGTCCTCGTACGCGGAGCGGTCGGCGAGGAACGCGTCGTAGGTCTCGCCCTCGTTGAGCGTCGGCGTGGACAGCTCGGGGACCTTGGAGGCCTCGAGGGCTGCCTGGACCTCGGGGTCGGCGCGGAAGGCCTGTGCGCGCTCCTTGAGGAGCAGGTACATGCGCATGTTCGCGGCCGCGGAGTCCCAGACACCGGAGAAGTCCTCGGTGCGGCTCGGCTTGTAGTCGAAGTGGCGCGGGCCGTCGTACGCGACACCACCCTGCGGGGAGCCGTGCTCGAGCAGATCGACGAGCGAGAACGCGTTCTGCAGGTCGCCGTGACCGAAGACGAGGTCCTGGTCGTACTTGATGCCGCGCTGGCCGTTGAGGTCGATGTGGAAGAGCTTGCCCGAGTAGAGCGCCTGGGCGATGCCGGCCGTGAAGTTCAGGCCCGCCATCTGCTCGTGGCCGACCTCGGGGTTCACACCGAAGAGCTCGGGGCGCTCGAGCGTGTCGATGAAGGCGATCGCGTGGCCGAGGGTCGGCAGGAGGATGTCGCCGCGGGGCTCGTTCGGCTTCGGCTCGATCGCGAACCGGATGTCGTAGCCCTTGTCGGTGACGTACTGCGCGAGCAGGTCGACGGACTCCTTGTAGCGGGAGAGCGCGGCCTGCACGTCCTTGGCGCTGTCGTACTCGGCGCCCTCGCGGCCACCCCACATGACGAACGTCTTCGCGCCGAGCTCGGCGGCGAGGTCGACGTTGCGGAAGACCTTGCGGAGCGCGAACCGGCGGACCTGACGGTCGTTCGAGGTGAAGCCGCCGTCCTTGAAGACCGGGGCGGAGAAGAGGTTCGTCGTGACCATCGGCACGATGATGCCGGTGGACTCGAGTGCACCCTTGAGGCGGTCGATCTGCTTCTGTCGTTCGGCGTCGGTCGAACCGAACGCGAACAGGTCGTCGTCGTGGAAGGTGAGGCCGTAGGCCCCGAGCTCGTCGAGCTTCTCGACCCCCTCAACCACGTCGAGCGGGGGTCGTGTCGGACCGCCGAAGGGGTCCGAGCCGTTGTATCCGATGGTCCAGAGACCGAAGGAGAACTTGTCTTCGCGGGTGGGCGTCGTCGCCATGGTGTGTCACCGTTCGTCGTCGAACAAAATGTT
Organism: Curtobacterium sp. VKM Ac-1395; assembly: GCF_015350975.1. Classification (GTDB taxonomy): domain Bacteria; phylum Actinomycetota; class Actinomycetes; order Actinomycetales; family Microbacteriaceae; genus Curtobacterium. The sequence continues at coordinate 470,763 of NZ_JADKRX010000003.1, read as the reverse complement.
GCCGCGCCCAACATAAGCGGTAGGGTGGATCGTGGCAAGGACGTGATCGCAAAGGAGCGAGCGGATGGCACAGGAACGACAGGCGCAGCAACGGCTGCGGGTCGCGATGGTCGGGCACGGGTTCATGGGCGCTGCCCACTCACAGGCGTGGCGGACGGTCGCCCGGTTCTTCCCGCTCGCGGTGGAGCCCGAGATGTCCGTCATCGTCGGCCGTGACCCCGAACGCACCGAAGCAGCGCGGGCCCACTACGGCTGGGAGCGCGCCGCCACCGACTGGCGCGCCGTCGTGGCCGACCCGGACATCGACGTGGTCGACATCTGCTCGCCGGGGTCGTCGCACGTCGAGGTCGCGATCGCCGCGCTCGAGGCCGGCAAGCACGTCCTCTGCGAGAAGCCCCTCGCCAACACCGTCGCCGAGGCCGAGGCGATGACCGCGGCCGCGACGGCAGCGGCAGCGCGGGGTGTCCGCGCGATGGTCGGGTTCAGCTACCGCCGGGTGCCCGCGATCGCCCAGGCCCGCGCCCTCGTGCAGGCCGGCCGCATCGGCACCGTGCGGCAGGTCCGTGCGCTCTACCTGCAGGACTGGCTCGCCGACGAGGACGGCCCCATGACCTGGCGCCTCGACAAGGAGCAGGCCGGCTCCGGCTCCCTCGGGGACATCGGCGCGCACGCCATCGACCTCGTCGAACACGTCACCGGGTCCTCGCTGACCAGCGTCTCCGGCACCCTCGCCACCTTCGTCGAGGAGCGTCCGCTGCTCGCCGACGGCGTCGGGCTGTCCGGCACCGCGTCCACCGAGCGCGGCCGGGTCACCGTCGACGACGCCGCCTGGTTCCTCGGCCGGCTCGCGGGCGGGGCCGCCGACGGCGCGGTCGGGTCCTTCGAGGCCACCCGCTACGCCACCGGCCGGAAGAACGGCCTGACGATCGAGCTGAGCGGGTCGACCGGCGCGATCCAGTTCGACCTCGAGTCCATGAACGAACTCCGCGTGTACGACGCCACCGCCCCCGCCGGGGAGCAGGGCTTCACCCGCGTGCTCGTCACCGAGCCCGAGCACCCGTACATGGACAAGTGGTGGCCGACCGGTCACCTCATCGGGTACGAGCACACCTTCACGCACGAGGTCGCCGACCTCGTGACCGCGATCACCGACGGCACCGACCCCGAACCCTCGTTCGCCGAGGGCCTGCACGTGCAGCGCGTGCTCGACGCCGTCGAACGCAGCGCCGCCGACGGCAGCAGCTGGACGGCCATCCCGTGACCGAGACCGTGACCGGGACCGACCCCACGACCACAGCCCACCAGGAGGGCACCATGGCACGCCACGCACTCGTCGTCCGCGGAGGATGGGACGGACACCAGCCCGTCGAGACCACGGACGTCTTCATCCCGTTCCTCCGCGACAACGGCTTCGACGTCCGCGTCGAGGACTCCACGGCCGTGTACGCCGACGACGCCGTGATGGCGGAGACCGACCTCGTCGTGCAGGTGAACACCATGACGACCATCGCCGACGACGAGTTCGCCGGTCTGCAGCGGGCGGTCCTCGCCGGTACCGGGCTCGCCGGCTGGCACGGTGGCATCGCGGACGCCTACCGCAACAACGCGGACTACCTGCACATGATCGGCGGCCAGTTCGCCCACCACGCGGGCAAGCACCCCGACGAACGCATCGGTGAGCAGTCCGACAACTACGTGCCGTACACCGTGCACATGACGGACCTCGGCCACGAACACCCGATCACGCAGGGCATCGACGACTTCGACCTGGTCACCGAGCAGTACTGGGTGCTCAGCGACGAGTACAACGACGTCCTCGCGACCACGACCCAGGAGGCCCGCCCGTGGGACGCCTGGAACCGCCCGGTCACCGCACCGGCGATCTGGACCCGCCAGTGGGGCAAGGGCCGCGTGTTCGTGTCCGCACCCGGGCACCGCGTGGAGATCGTCGAGTCCCAGCCGCTCCGCACCGTCATCGAGAGGGGACTCCTGTGGGCAGCACGATGAACGTCGGCATGGTCGGCGTCGGGAACATCAGCAAGCAGTACCTCGAGCACTTCCCGAGCCTGCCGAACCTCCGCCTGACCGCGGTCGCCGACCTCGACACCGAGCGTGCCGCTGCCGTCGCCGCCGAGCAGGGCGTCCTGGCGCTCGGCGTCGACGAGCTGCTCGCGCACGACGACGTCGACGTCGTCCTCAACCTGACGATCCCGGCCGCACACGCCGACGTCGCCGCGCGGGCGCTCGCCGCGGGCAAGCACGTCTACGGCGAGAAGCCCCTCGCGCTCTCGACGGCCGAGGCCACCCCGGTGCTCGAGCAGGCGCGCGCCGCCGGACTCCGGGTCGGCAGCGCGCCCGACACCGTCCTCGGCACGGGGATCCAGACCGCCAGGGCCGCGCTCGACGACGGCCTGATCGGCACCGCGCTCGGCGCCGCCGTGTCGTGGAGCGCCCCGGGGCACGAGCTCTGGCACCCGGCACCCGGCTTCTACTACCAGCCGGGCGGCGGTCCGCTCCTCGACATGGGCCCGTACTACCTGACCAGCCTCGTCACGTTCTTCGGCCCGGTCGTCCGCGTGAGCGGCAGCACCACCCGGTCCACCCGCGAGCGCACGATCGCCACCGGCCCAGCAGCCGGCACGGTGCTGCCGGTGGACGTCGACACGCACGTCGTCGCGATCGTGGAACACGAGGGCGGCGTGGTCTCCACCGTGACCCTGTCGTTCGAGGTCTGGGCCACCCAGAGCCCGCTCTTCGAGGTGTACGGCACCGCCGGCACCCTCGAGGTGGCCGACCCGAACCGCTTCTCCGACCCCGTCCGCATCGCCACCGCCGACGACCGCGACTGGCGCGAGCTGCCCGTCGGCGCCGGGTACCGGGACGCCGGCCGTGGCTACGGACTGTCCGACCTGGCCCGCGCCGTCGAGACCGACCGCGAGCACCGGGCCTCCGGCGACCTCGCGTTCCACGTCCTCGACGTGATGGAGGCGATCACCACCGCCGGCCGTGACCACACCGTCGTGACCGTCGGGTCGCGTGTCGACCGACCGGCCCCGGTGGCCGCCGGCTCCCGACCGGAGTCCTGGTGAGCGCCGTGGCGGACGCGGGGCGAGCCTCCCGTCCGGTCACGCTGTTCACCGGACAGTGGGCCGACCTGCCGTTCGAGGAGGTCGCACGACTGGCCGGGGAGTGGGGCTACGACGGCCTGGAGATCGCCTGCTGGGGCGACCACCTCGATGTCCGGCGCGCCGCGACGGACCCGGAGTACGTCGCCGACCGGCAGCGGATCCTGCGGGAGAACGGCCTCGGCGTCTGGACGATCGCGAACCACCTGGTCGGGCAGGCCGTGTGCGACGACCCGATCGACGCCAGGCACGAGGACATCCTGCCGCCGCACGTGTGGGGCGACGGTGACCCCGAGGGCGTCCGACAGCGCGCCGCCGAGGAGCTGCAGTGGACGGCCCGTGCCGCCGCCGCGCTCGGTGTCGACACCGTGACCGGGTTCTCCGGGTCCTCGATCTGGAAGACGGTCGCCGGGTTCCCGCCCGTGCCACCCGCGATGATCGACGCCGGGTACCAGGACTTCCACGACCGCTGGTCACCGGTCCTCGACGTGTTCGAGGAGGTCGGCGTGCGGTACGCGCTCGAGGTGCACCCGTCCGAGATCGCCTACGACTACTGGACGGCGAAGCGCACGCTGGAGGTCTTCGCCGACCGCCCCGCGTTCGGCTTCAACTTCGACCCGTCGCACTTCGTCTGGCAGGACCTCGACCCCGCCGCCTTCCTGCTCGACTTCGCCGACCGGGTGTACCACGTGCACTGCAAGGAGTCGGTGAAGCAGCTCGACGGCCGCAACGGACGCCTCGGCAGCCACCTGCCGTGGGGCGACCCGCGCCGGGGCTGGGACTTCGTGACCGCCGGCCACGGGGACGTGCCCTGGGAGCGGGTGTTCCGCGTGCTGAACCACATCGGGTACACCGGGCCGACCAGCGTCGAGTGGGAGGACGCGGGCATGGACCGGCTCGTCGGCGGTCCCGAGGCGCTGGCGTTCGTGCGGCGGCTCGGCACCATCGCACCGCCCGACGCCTCGTTCGACGCCGCCTTCTCGCGGTCGCGCTGAGGGTCCGCGTGCCGACCGACGTCCCCCGGCGGAACACCGCCCGCGTGCTCCGCATCGTCCACGAGGACGGCCCCCTCACCCGGGCCGACCTCACCCGACTGACCGGGCTGAACCGCTCGACCACCCTGGCCCTGGTCGGGGAGCTCGTCGAGCTCGGGCTGGTGGGGGAGGACCTGGACGGCGGGGCGACTGCCGGGGCGGGCGGCGACGCGCCGGCCGCCGGAGCCGCGCCGGCGGCCGGTTCCCCGCTGACGCCGGGCACCGGCACAGCTACTGGCACCGGCACCGGCACCGGCACCGGCACCGGCCGCGGTCGCCCGAGCCCGACCGTCCGCGCTTCTGCTGACGTCGTCGCGGCCGCGGTCACCGTGGAGATCGACGCCGTCACCGTGGCGCTCGTCGGGCTCGACGGCTCCATCCGCGTCCGCGTCACCGAGCACACGACCGAGCGGCCCACCGCCGTCGAGGCCGTCCGCCTCGTCGCCGCCCTGCTCGACGGCCTGCACGAGGAGCTCGTCGGCCTCCGCCTGGTCGGCATCGGCGTCGCGATCCCCGGCACGGTCCGCGTCGAGGACGGCCTGGTCCGGTACGCCCCGCACCTCGGGTGGCGCGACGAGCCGTTCGCGGAACCCCTCGCCGCCGCCACCGGCCACCGGGTCCGGGTCGCCAACGACGCCAACCTCGGCGCCCGGGCGGAGCACCTCTACGGCAGCGGCCGCGGCGTCCGCGACCTCATCTACCTCAACGGCGGCGCGAGCGGCATCGGTGGGGGCGTCATCAGCGCCGGTCGACCGCTCAGCGGCGCCGACGGGTACGCGGGCGAGATGGGCCACACCTTCGTCGCCGCGAACGGCATCCGCTGCCACTGCGGAGCGATCGGGTGCCTGGAGACCGAGGCGTCCCGGGCAGCGCTCGTCGCCGTCACCGGGGTCCCGGCCGACGACCTGCAGGCGCTCGCCGCGGCGCTGGCCGATTCCGTGGCGCTGACCGACGCCGCGACGTCGGCCGACGCCGGAGCGCTCCCCGAGGGTCCCTCCGCAGTCGAGCGCGTCGTCGACCGGCAGGTGGCGGCGCTGGCCACCGGGCTCCGCAACGCCATCCACACCGTGAACCCCGCGGTCGTCGTCCTCGGTGGGTTCCTCGGCGTGCTGCTCGGGCACGTGGGGGACCGCATCGTCACCGCCGTGCGGGAGCAGTCGATGGCCGCCATGGCCGACCGCGTCCGCATCGTCCCCGCCGCCCTCGGCCGGGACGTCCTGCTCCGCGGAGCCGCCGAGATCGGCTTCCGCGACCTCCTCGACGACCCCACCCGAGTCGCCGACACCGACCCCGGCCGGGTCGCCGACACCGACCCCGCCGCGGCTGACGGCACCCCCGCCGACCGCGCCACCACGCACCAGAGAGCGAGCACCGCATGAGCACCACCGACACCCAGCGCGTCAGCGTCCTGCAGGGCCAGGACGCCCTCACGATCGAGGACCGCCCCGTCCCCGCCGTCGACCCCGGCGACGTGCTCGTCCAGGTCGCCGCCGTGGGTGTCTGCGGCTCCGACGTGCACTACTTCCGCCACGGCCGGATCGGGGACTTCGTCGTCGAGGAGCCCCTCGTCCTCGGCCACGAGCTCTCCGGCACGATCACCGCCGTCGGCGAGGGCGTCGACACCGCCCGCATCGGGGAGCGCGTCGCCGTCGAGCCGCAGCGCCCGTGCCACCGCTGCGCCCAGTGCCTGGCCGGCCGGTACAACCTGTGCCCGCACATGCGCTTCTACGCGACGCCGCCGGTCGACGGTGCCTTCGCCGAGTACGTCACCATCGAGGCCGAGTTCGCGCACCCGCTGCCCGACTCCGTGTCGTTCGAGGCCGGCGCCCTCCTCGAACCACTCTCCGTTGCCATCGCGGCGGTCCGCAAGGCCCGCATCGTCCCCGGCTCCTCGGTCCTCATCGCCGGCGCCGGCCCGATCGGCATCATCTGCGCACAGGCCGCCAAGGCGTTCGGCGCCAGCCGCATCGTCGTCAGCGACCTCGTCGCCGAGCGGCGTGAGCGGGCGCTGTCCTACGGCGCGACCGAGGTCGTCGACCCCACGGTAGTGTCCGTCGCGTCCGACATCGTGCCCGTCGACGCCTTCATCGACGCCAGCGGTGCACCCCGCGCGGTCTCCGACGGCATCAAGGCCGTGGGACCCGCCGGAGCGGCCGTCCTGGTCGGCCTCGGCAACTCGGAGATGACCCTGCCCGTCGAGCACATCCAGAACCTCGAGGTAACGGTCACCGGCATCTTCCGCTACACCGGCACGTGGCCGGTCGCGATCGAGCTTGTCGCCTCGGGCCAGATCGACCTCGACTCGCTCGTCACGGGGCGCTTCGGCCTCGACGACGTGCGCGAGGCCCTGGAGAGCGACACCGACCCCGAGTCCCTGAAGTCCGTGGTCTACCCCGGCGGCGTCCCCGCAGCCTGACGCGCCCACGCACGCCGTCGAAGGAGCAGCAATCGTCGGGTCGCCTGACCGCACCCGACGATTCCTGCTCCCTCGATCGATGGCCGCACCATCCGCCGGACTGGAGGCTCGGTGCCAGCCTGCCCCGAGCCTCCCGTCCGGAGCGTGACCGGTCACGACACACCGTGTGCGTGCCGCCGTGCGGTCGGTGAGCGTCGCTGTGCGACGCCCTGGCCGACGGTTCTCGACCGATCGGCGGACCTGAGCGGGGTGTCTCGACTCCTCGCGACCGGTTGTCCGTACGCGCCCCGGACCGGGGCCACCCCCGCGCCACTGGGACGCGCTACGGTTCGCGCATGACCGTCGCTCCACCGCCGCAGCGCACCGATCGTCGCGCCCTCGTCTCCTGGGCGCTCTGGGACTGGGGATCGGCGGCGTTCAACGCCGTCGTGACGACCTTCGTGTTCAGCACCTACCTGGCGAGCCGTGCGTTCGTCGACCCGGCGCTCGTCGCGGCCGAGGACAGCTCCGCCACCGCGAAGCAGGCGGTGCAGGACCAACTCGCGCACAACGCCACGGTCGTCTCCACCGCGCTGACGATCGCCGGCATCGTCGTCGCCCTGGTCGCCCCCGCGGTCGGCCGGCTCGCGGACTCCTCCGGGCACCGTCGCCGCTCCGTGCTCGTCGCAACGATCGGCGTGGCCCTGTCGATCGGCGCGATGGTCTTCGTCGCCCCGAGCCAGCCGTTCCTGGTGCTCGGCGCCGCGCTCATCGGCATCGGCACGGTCGCGTACGAGATCGCGTGCGTCGGCTACAACGCGATGCTCGGGCAGGTCGCTCCCGGTCGCTCGACCGGCCGCGTGTCGGCGATCGGCTGGGCTGCCGGGTACTTCGGCGGCATCGTGCTGCTCGTCGTGCTCCTCGTCCTCTGCATCCAGGACTTCGGCGCCGGCGACACCGCGGGCCTGTTGGACCTGCCCGCGACCGTCGCCTCGGGGCAATGGGACGTCCGCGTGGCCATCGGCATCGCCGCCGTCTGGCTGGCCGTGAGCTCGGTCCCGCTGTTCCTCGTCGTGCCCGAGGCCGCGCGCGACGACGCCCGCGCCGGCACGCTGCTGTCCGCGTACCGGGACCTCGGCCGGGACATCGCCCGGCTCTGGCGCGAGCGCCGCAACGTCCTGGCGTTCCTCGTCGCCAGCGCGGTGTTCCGTGACGGCGTCGGCGCGGTGTTCATCTTCGGCGGGATCATCGCGGCGCAGGTCTTCGGGTTCAGCGCGTCGCAGGTGATCCTGTTCGCCATCGTCGCGAACGTCGTCGCCGGCATCGCGACCTTCGCCTCCGGCCGGCTCGACGACCGCTTCGGCTCGCGCGCGCTCATCATGGTGTCGCTCGTCGGGCTGGCGGTGTGCGGGACGGCGGTGCTCTTCGTGGGCAGCGCGCCCGCCGGGTTCTGGGTGCTCGGGCTCGCACTGTGCGTGTTCGTCGGGCCGGTGCAGGCGTCCTCGCGCTCGTACCTCACCCGGCTCGCGACGCCCGGCCACGAGGGTGAGCTCTTCGGCCTCTACGCCACCACCGGTCGTGCGGCGTCGTTCATCGCCCCCGCCATGTTCGGCCTCGCCGTGACCGTGGGGGGATCGACGCGCTTCGGGATCATCGGCGTGGTGGTGGTCCTGGTCGCTGGCCTGGTGCTCATGGCCTTCGTCAAGCCCGAGCCCCGCGTCCCCGCCGCCGCCTGACCCGCGGGGCGCGCCGCCGCCCGTCCCCTTCCCGACTCAGAACGACAACCTCGCTGTCGTACGACCTCGACGATGTCGCGTGCGTCTGGGACGCCGCCGGACCGCGACAACCTCGCTGTCGTACGACCTCGAGGGTGTCGCTGCCGGGCAGCGGGAGGCCGCCGGACGGGAGGCTCGGTGCCGGACGCGGGGGGAGCCTCCCGTCCGGTGGGTGGTGGCGTTGGTGCGCGCTCGCCGGGTGGGCCAGGATGGGGACATGACCGACCAGCGGATCGCCGTCGTCGTCCTCGCCGCCGGGCAGGGCACACGCATGAAGTCCTCCACGCCCAAGGTGCTGCACCGACTCGCCGGGCTGCCCCTCGTCGCCCACGTCCTGCGCACGGCCGAGTCGCTCGCGCCGGAGCACGTCGTGGTCGTCGTGCGGCACGAGCGCGAGCGCGTCGCCGCCGAGGTGTCCGAGCGCATGCCGGACGCGATCGTGGTGGACCAGGACGACGTCCCGGGCACGGGCCGTGCGGTCGAGGTGGCCGTGGCAGCACTGCCGGCCGAGTTCGACGGGGCGGTCATCGTGCTCTCGGGTGACGTCCCGCTGCTGGACCGGCCGAGCCTCCGTGCGCTCGTCGACGCCCACGGCGTGGCCGGCAACGCCGTCACGTTCGTCAGCGCCATCGCGCCGGACCCCACCGGACTCGGGCGCATCCTGCGCGACGCGGACGGGGCCTTCGTCGGCGTCGTCGAGCACAAGGACGCGACCGAGGACCAGCGCGCGATCACCGAGGCGAACGCGGGCATCTACGCGTTCGACGTGACGCACCTGCGTGCCGTGCTGCCCGCGATCACGACCGAGAACGCCCAGGGCGAGATGTACATCACCGACGCCCCGGCCCTGATCCAGGCACGCGGCGGGCGCATCGACGTCGTCACGCTGCCCGACCCGTGGGTCGTCGCCGGCATCAACGACCGCGCCCAGCTCGCCGACGCGGCCCGGGTGCTCAACGACCGCATCGTCCGGCGCCACCAGCTCGCCGGTGTGGCGATCCAGGACCCGACCTCGACGTGGATCGACCTCGACGTGACGATCGAGGCGGACGCCGAGATCCTCCCCGACACGCAGCTCATCGGCGCGACGGCCATCGCGGCCGGCGCCGTCGTGGGCCCGGGAACGACCCTCCGCGACACCGAGGTCGGCGCTGGAGCGACGGTCAACCGCGTCGACGCCACGCTCGCCGTGATCGGCGACGGCGCCTCGGTCGGGCCGTTCGCGTACCTGCGGCCGGGCACGGTCCTCGGCGACCAGGGCAAGATCGGCACGTTCGTCGAGACCAAGAACGCGCGGATCGGCCGGGGCAGCAAGGTCCCGCACCTGTCGTACATCGGCGACGCCGAGGTGGGCGAGGACTCCAACATCGGGGCCAACACGATCACGGCGAACTACGACGGCGTGCACAAGCACCGCACCGAGGTCGGGTCGCACGTCCGGACCGGCTCGCACAACGTGTTCGTCGCCCCGGTTAGGATTGGGGACGGGGCGTACACGGGTGCAGGGACGACAGTCCGCAAGGACGTCCCTGCCGGGTCGCTCGCGATCAGCTACGCCCCACAGCGCAACACCGACGACTGGGTCCAGGAACACCGACCCGGCACGCCGGCGGCCGAGGCGGCTCGGCACGCGCGAGGCGAATGACACCTTCGACGGCCACCCGCCGTCACACGAGGGCCCGGCAACGGGTCCGGACACACGGCCCCGCGGGGCCAGGGAGTGAGTACGGCACTTGTCCGGAATCAAAACGACCGGCCAGAAACGACTCGTCCTCGTCTCGGGTCGGGCCCACCCGGAACTCTCGGCGCAGATCGCAGACGAACTCGACGTCGAACTCGTCCCCACCGACGCCCGCACCTTCGCGAACGGTGAGCTCTACGTCCGGTTCGACGAGTCGGTCCGCGGGTGCGACGCCTTCGTCATCCAGTCACACACGGCTCCGATCAACGAGTGGCTCATGGAGCAGCTCATCATCGTCGACGCGCTGAAGCGGGCCTCCGCCAAGCGCATCACCGTCGTCGCGCCGTTCTACCCCTACGCACGCCAGGACAAGAAGGGCCGTGGCCGCGAGCCGATCTCGGCCCGGCTCGTCGCCGACCTGTTCAAGGCCGCCGGCGCGCACCGCATCATGAGCGTCGACCTGCACGCAGCGCAGATCCAGGGCTTCTTCGACGGCCCCGTCGACCACCTCTTCGCGATGCCGGTCCTGCTCGAGCACTTCAAGGCGATCCTCGACCCGTCGATGCTGACGGTCGTCTCCCCGGACATGGGCCGCGTCCGCGTGGCCGACATCTGGTCGGAGAAGCTCGGCGCACCGCTCGCCATCATCCACAAGCGCCGCGACCCGCTGGTGCCGAACCAGGTCACCGTGCACGAGATCGTCGGTGACGTCTCCGGCCGCTGGTGCCTGCTCGTCGACGACCTCATCGACACCGGCCGCACCATCGCCAAGGCCGCCGAGGCCCTGAAGGCCGCCGGGGCCATCGGCGTCGTGGTCGCCGCGACGCACGCCGTGTTCTCCGACCCGGCCACCGAGCTGCTGCAGAGCGAGTTCATCGACCGCGTCGTCGTCACCGACACCCTGCCGGTGCCGGTCGAGAAGCGCTGGGACCGTCTCGAGATCCTGCCGATCGCCCCGCTGTTGGCGCGTGCGATCCACGAGGTCTTCGACGACGGCTCGGTGACGTCGATGTTCGACGGTGCAGCCTGATCCACCCCGCGCGTGACGCCCTCGCCGCCCGACTCCGGGCGGCGGGGAGCGTCTTCGCCGAGGACGAGGCCGACCTGCTGCTGGCCGCCGGCGACGGCGACCCGGCACGACTCCGGGCCGTCGTCCAGCGCCGCCTGGCCGGTGAGCCGCTCGAGTACGTGCTCGGGTGGGCCGCGTTCGACGGCCACCGCATCCGTGTCACTCCGGGCGTCTTCGTCCCGCGCACCCGCACCACGGTCGTGGTCGAGCAGGCTGCACGGCTGCTGCACCGCTACGACCGCGTGGTCGACCTGTGCTGCGGGGCCGGAGCGATCGCCGTCGCTCTGCTCGGCCGCGTGGGCGCGCTCGACCTCGTCGCGTCGGACATCGACCCCGACGCGGTGGACGTCGCCGCGGAGAACATCGGCGACCGCGGCATCGTCGTCGCCGGCGACCTGTTCGCGCCGCTGCCGGTCCGCTTCCGCGGGGTCGTCGACGTCATCGCGGTGAACGCGCCCTACGTGCCGACCGACGCGATCGCCACCATGCCGGCCGAGGCCCGCGACCACGAGCACCGCGTGGCGCTCGACGGCGGCGGGGACGGCCTCGACCTGCACCGTCGGATCGCTGCCGGTGCGGGGGAGTGGCTCCGCCCGGGTGGTGCCGTGGTCATCGAGGTGTCGTCGGCGCAGGCGTCTGACTCGGTCGCGGTGTTCGCGTCCGCGGGCTTCGCGGCACGCATCGAACACGACGACGAGGTCGACGGCACCTGCGTGGTGGCCGTGGCCACAGGCGCCGTCGCGGCCGGCACCGGCGATCCCGCGGCTGCTGCCGCGGGCGAGACCGGGATCAGCGCGCCGTCAGCGTGATCGTGTCCCAGCCGGTGGCGCCGTTCGGTGCCGGCGGACGCTGGACGCTCGTCTGCACCTGACCGTCGGCGCCGACGGCCCGGATCTGCACGTCGTGCGTGCCGGCCGTCGCCGTCCACCGCAGGACCCACTGCCGCCAGGTGTCCGAGGAGACGGAGTCGGCGAGCTCGGCGTCCTGCCAGTCTGCTGAACCGACCTTCACCTGCACGGCCTTGACGCCCGTGTGCGGATGCCAGGCGACGCCGGCGATCGCGACCCGGTCGCCGACGGACACCGTGGTGCCGTTCGCCGGGGTGTCGATCCGCGACTCGAGCTTGACCGGGCCGCGGGCGGACCAGCCACGCGGGGTCCAGTAGCCCTGGGCGTCGGCGAAGCGGGTGACCTCGAGGTCGACGACCCACTTCGTCGCGGACACGTAGCCGAACAGCCCGGGGACGACCATCCGGACGGGGAAGCCGTGCTCCGCGGGCAGCGGGTCGCCGTTCATCCCGACGGCCAGCAGCGCGTTGGTCCCCTCGTCCTGCAGCACGTCGAGCGGCGTGCCGGCGGTGAAGCCGTCCTCGCTCGTCGACAGGACCATGTCGGCGTCCCCAGTGGGTCGGGCACGGGCGAGGAGCGTGCGGATCGGGTGGCCGAGCCAGAGCGCGTTGCCGATGAGGTCACCACCGACCTCGTTCGACACGCAGCTCAGCGTCGCCATGTGCTCCTCGAGGGGGAGGGCGAGGAGGTCGTCCCAGCTCAGGGTGATCTCGTGCTCGACCGCGCCGTGGATCCGGAGCGACCAGTCCGCGGGGTCGATCGACGGCACCCGGAGCGCGGTGTCGATCCGGTAGAAGTCGGCGTTCGGGGTGACGTACGGGGTGATGCCCTGGACGTCGAGCGACGCCCCGGCCGGCACCGCGGGGGCGGCGTTGACCGGTGCCGGCAGGCGGATGGAGCGTCGGACCGCCGCGGCGCGCTGCATGCCGGCCGTGCCCAGGCGCGCGCCCGTTCCGGCGACGATCGAGACCACCCCGAGGGCAGCAGTCCAGACGAGGAACGAGCGGCGTTCCGGCAGCTGGGCTGCGGCCCTGGTCGGCGTCGCCGCAGCGAGTCGCCACGTCCGCAGTCGTTGGACGAGCACGCGCACGACGATCACGGCTGCACCCACGCCGAGGACCGACGGGCCGCCGTCCCAGGTGCCCGAGCCGGACCGGGTGGTCACGGCGAGCAGTGAGAGGGCACCGCCGATGGCGAAGACGAGCGCACCGAAGGGCGGGCGGCGGAGCTCCAGGATCCCGGCTCCGGCGGAGACCAGGAGCATCAGCACTGCCATGAGCGCGAAGAGCGCGACCTTGTCGCCCGTGCCGAACAGCGCGACCATGAGGTCCTTCGCGCCACCGGGGGCGAGGTCGATCACGGCGGAGCCGACGGCGACGAGCGGGCTGCCCGCACCGCCGAGGACGAGGGCACACAGCTCGGCGACGGCGAGGAAGGCGAGTGCGGCGACGACGCCGGCCGCGGCCGCAGCCAGGCGCGGACGCAGGATCGTTCGACTGGTGGGCACCGGCCGATGCTACGGCCGCACGCTGAGTGCGCCGCCTGTGGAGGCTCGTCCCACCTGAGCGGGTCGCCGGGTGTTCACGGATGGCCGGTGGGGTTCTCCGGCCGACCGTGCGAGGATCGGGACGTGCTGAGGCGACCCGACCATGTCCCGCGGGACGGTCGCGCCCGGCAGCGGATGTCGCCGCTCCGCCGCCTCGCGATGATCCGGTGGGTCATCGTCGGTGTGTGGGCGGCGCTCCTGGTCGCCAGGATCGTCGTCGTGTCGCGGACTCCCGACGCCGACCTCACCGTGTTCGGCATCGCCGAGGTGGTCGTCATCGCCCTCGGGGTCGGGGTCGTCCTGGCCGGGATCCTCCGCATGCAGGGGCTCCGCCGGCGCCGTGAGGACGAGTCACTCGCCATGGCGATCCGGCGGATCGACCCCACGGTGTGGCTGGTGCCCGCCGCGCCCACCGCCGAGCTCCGGTTGACGGTCGAGGAGACCCGCCCCGAGGTCCCGCTCGGCACCCGTGTGACGTGGGCGTTCGGCGCGACGGAGGCCTCGCTCTGGGAACTCGACGAGCGTCGGGCCACCCGGCTGCTCGTCATCCGGTGGAGCCGGGTCATGCACGTCGGACTCGAGGACGCGAGCGGTCCCGGCGGCCGGACCGGCTGCGCGGTCGCGCTGCACTACGTGCGCCCGGACGAGACCACGGCCGTCGCGACGTTCTTCGTCCGGACGGCACCCGGTTCGCGTCGGGTCCTCGGCCGTGGGCCGAAGCTCGACCGCCTGGTCGCGGAGCTGGCGCGGGAGCGCATCGTCGCCTGACGACGGGTGCTGCTGCTCAGGCGGCGGTCCGCGCGAGCGTCACCTGCTCGTCGGGCACGGCGCGCAGGTCGCGGCTGCGGAACCACCGCAACAGCCAGTCCGCGGGGGACCCCGCGAGCGCCTTCGGCAAGCCGGAGCGGCGCTCGAGGAACGTGCTGAACCCGGGGTCGTCACGGACGTCGGCGTCGGTGGGGTTGCCGAACGCCATCGACCAGCCGTCGAACCGGCGGGCGTCGATGCGCTCCATCGAGAGCGACCTGACGTCCTGGTGCCGGGGGTCGGCCTTGATCGCGGAGAAACGGTCCTCGACGCTCCACTCCGGGCCTTCGAGCACCTGCATGAAGCGGCCGCCCTTGGCCACGAGGAGACCGGAGACGCCGAGTGCGTCGTTGGTGAGGCGGGCGTCCCGGAGGAGGCCGACGAGTTCCGCATCGGTGAGTTCGTCGACGGCGACGGACATGTACACGAGGGACACGAGGGTGGTCATGGCTGCAGTCTGGGCCGCGCGCTCGAACCGGGTCAACGCGGACATCCGCCGAACGAGCCCAGCCGACGCATGGTGTCCGGAAGTCGCGGGACGGCCGTTGCCGGGCCGCGGTCAGGGGCCTCGCTCGCGCCTCCACGAGCACCAGGTCGCCGCCCGGCGCGCCCTGTTCCCGCCCACGGCACCGACGGGTCAGCGGACGAGGACGGACCGGACGGCCGCGGCGAACTGCAGTGGTACCTCGAGGTGGGCGAAGTGGCCGCTGTCGTCGAACGTGACCAGCCGCGACCCCGGGACGTCCTGCCAGATCTCGACGGCGTGCTCCGGCCCGGCGATGAAGTCGTACCGGCCGACGAACACGGCGAGGGGGACGGTGATGCTCGGCAGCGCCGGACGGACGTCCCACGGCTCGTCCGGCAAGCGGCCCGGATCACTGCGGCGGGGGTGCTCCTGGATCACTCGGAGGGCCTCACCGTCCCGCCGGAAGTGCCCGAAGTATGCCGGTCGCAGCCGCCGCACGGCCGCTGCCTCGGCCTCCGGGTCGGCGGCCGGGTCGTCCATCCCGGCGAGGTCGTCCCAGGCCGCTCGGGCGTCCACCGCCAGTGGGTCGTCGGGGAACCGCGCCAGGAAGGCATGGACCCGCCGCTCCCCGACGCTGCCGATCCGCACGTTCGTCGCCAGGCCTGCGTAGACGATGACGCTGTCGAGGACCTCGGGGTGGTCCAGCGCCAGCTGCACCGCGACCATGCCGCCGTGCGAGTGGCCGAGGAAGTGCACCCGTTGCTCCGGGAACGACATGACGAGCCGATGTGCCAGGTCGGCGTACCGCTCGATCCGGGAGTCACCGCCGGGCAGCGGATCTGACGTCCCGGCTCCTGGCGGGTCCACGTACACGACCGTCGCGAACCGCTCCACGTCGGGCATGCGCAGGTAGCGCGGGTCACTGCCCGGCCCTCCGGCGTGCGCGACCAGGACCGGCCCGGACCCCCGGACCTCGTAGGCGATGCCGACGCCGTCCAGGGTCACCCGGTGTCGGCCTGGAGTCAGCGCCCCGGTGCGCCCCCGCTTCGCCGGTCCAGTGCCCTGGCCCGGAGTCGTCACGCGTCGTCGGCTGAGGGTCGGCGCACGAGGGCCGGCGTGCTCCCGGGGTCGTCCCCGTGTGCTGGTGACTCTGCTCGGTGGTGCTCGCGCATCGGTGCTCCTGACGTGGTCTGACGACGTGCCCACCGGTGCGAGAGCTCACCGGGGCTGTCCGACAACGGTACGGAGATCGACGAGAACGGCCTCCGTGGTCCCACCGACCTACGGGCACGCAGAACGGATCCGGTCAGGGGAGGTCGTCCGGCAGGTCCGCGACCGCGTCGGCCAGTCGCCGTGCGGTCCACCGCTCCCGCGTCTCCCAGGACCAGCCGAGTTCCCCCATCTCGTGCCAGGCGCTGTAGCCGAGGTAGAACCAGAAGACCTGCGCCAGGACGTCCTGATCGAGGCTCCGGTCGTCGGTGAGGTCGGCGCATCGGTCGGCGATCCGCTCGAGCCGCTCGCGGAACGGGGTCGTCATGCGGTCCAGTGCGGGTTCCAGCGCTGGATCCGTGTGCGCTGCGTCGATGACGATGCGTGCCGGTCGCAGCGTGACCTCGTAGCTGCGACGGACCCCCGCCACCAGCAGGACGAGGAGGTCGTCAACCGTGGTCGCAGTGTCGATGTCCGCGAGTGCCGTCAGGACGACCTCGTGACTGACGTACCGGTCGACGATCGCATCGATGAGCTCCGGCTTGCCGCCGATGCTCGCGTAGATCGTGTTCACCACGACGCCGGCACCGGCGGCGATCTGCGGCAGGCGCGTCGCCCCGTAGCCCTGCCGACCGAACAGCTGCTCGGCGGCGTCCAGGATCGCGTCGCGCGTCCGGCCGGCCGCTTCGGTGCGGACCCGGGACGTGTAGGTCCGGTTGCTGCTCACCGTCTCAGCCTAGTCACTGGAGGCTCTCTCAAATCGATGTATATGCTCTCCACTCAATCTACTGATCGGAATCCCATGCGTCTCCTGTTCTCCGCCGTCCCCGCTCACGGACACGTCCTGCCCCTCGTCCCCTTCGTCCGTGCGGCGGCGCACCTCGGGCACGACGTCGCCGTCATGACCAGCGTCGTCATGCAACGACCACTCGCAGTCGAGCTGCCCGGCGTGACGTTCCTGGCGGCAGGCCCGGACCCGATGGCGATCGGGTCGTTGGTCGCCGAGCGCTTCCCCGGTGCAGACCCCGTCAACGACCCCCAGCCGGAGACCGTCGCCGAGTTCTTCGCCGGAGCTCGGGTGGACCTCGCCCACGATGCCGCGCTGGACGCGGCGCGTGCGTGGGGTCCTGACCTGGTCGTCGTCGACGCGGTCGACTTCGTCGGCCCGCTCGTCGCAGCCGAGCTGGACCTGCCGTACGCGATGGTCGCGTTCGGTCCGGACGTCCCGCCCGAGTTCACCCAGCCGATGCTCGCCGTCGTCGCACCCCGGTACAGCGCTCGTGGCCTGACCATGCAGCCCCCGGTCGCGGTGCTCGACCCCGCCCCGCGGTCCTTCCAGACGCCGGACTGGACCGCGACTCCGCTGACGCTCCCGTTCCGGGCCGAGGCCTACCGACGGGACGACCAGGGGGTCATTCCGTCGGCCGATCGGGACGCAGGGGCCACCCGTCCCACGGTGCTCGTCACCCTCGGGACGGTCTTCAACGACGCGGCGCTGCTCTCGGCGATCCTCGCGGACGTGGCGGCCCTTGACGTCGACGTCGTCGCGACCCTCGGCGTCCAGCTCACGTCGCCGCCCCTCGAGGCGCCGAACGTCCGGTTCGAGGGGTTCCGTCCGCTGGCGGAGCTCCTGCCCGGTGTCGACGTCGTCGTCACGACCGGAGGCGCCGGGACCGTGCTCGCGGCCGCCGCGGCAGGCGTCCCGATGGTGGTCATCCCGCAGGGCGCCGACCAGTTCATCAACGCTGCGCGCGCCGTCGAGGCGGGCGTGGCCGTCCAGGAGTCCGACCCGGCGGCCGTCGGCGCCGCCGTCCGGTCACTGCTCGGCAACACCGTCGTCGCCGCCGCGGCCCGGTCGGTGCAGCAGGAGATCAGCGAACGTCCGAGCGCGGAGCAGGTCCTCGAACAGCTCCTCGAGCGCGTGCGCTGACATGACCGCGTTGCCGTGACGGAGTGGGAGGGCGTCCACGTCCACCCGCTCCGTCGCGACGACGAGGAGTCGGATCAGTGCGTCGACGGCTCCTGCTCGACCTCGCGGCGGTCGTCCTCGGACCACAGCGTGTGGAAGGTGCCGTCCTTGTCGATGCGCTGGTAGGTGTGCGCACCGAAGAAGTCGCGCTGCCCCTGGATCAGGGACGCGGGCAGCCGGTCGGACGCGAGCGCGTCGAAGTACGACAGCGCGGACGAGAAGCCCGGCGCCGGGACACCCGACGCGGCCGCGATGCCGACGATGCGGCGCCAGGCGGCTTCGCCCTCGGCCACGGCGTCGGCGAAGTACGGGTCGACGAGCAGGGACTCGAGCTCCGGGTCCTTGTCGTAGGCCTCGACGATGCGGTTCAGGAACTGCGCGCGGATGATGCAGCCGCCGCGCCAGATCTTCGCCATGTCACCGAGGTTGATGTCCCAGTCGTACTCCTTGGCGCCGGCGATGATGAGGTCGAAGCCCTGGGCGTACGCGACGACCTTCGACGCGTAGAGCGCTGCACGGACGTCGTCGGCGAACGTGTCGGGGACCTCGGCGATCGACGGCCGGTTCTTCACGGACTTCTGGACGGCGGCACGCTGCGACGCCTTCGACGACACGGCCCGTGCGAAGACCGCTTCGCCGATGCCGGACACCGGGATGCCGAGGCCGACCGCGTTCTGCACGGTCCACACGCCGGTGCCCTTGGACCCGGCGGCGTCGCGGATGACGTCCACGAGCGGCTTGCCGGTGTCGGCGTCCTGCTGCTTGAGGACCTCACCGGTGATCTCGATCAGGTAGGACTCGAGGTCCCCCTTGTTCCACTCGTCGAACACCTTGACGAGGTCCTCGACGGAGAGGCCCCCGACCCGGCGGAGCAGGTCGTAGGACTCCGCGATGAGCTGCATGTCGGCGTACTCGATGCCGTTGTGCACCATCTTCACGAAGTGGCCGGCACCGTCGGTGCCGACGTGGGTCACGCACGGCTCGCCCTCGGCCACGGCGGCGATCGACTTCAGGATCGGGCCCAGGGTCTCCCAGGCCTCGTCCGAGCCACCCGGCATGATCGACGGGCCGTGCAGGGCGCCCTCTTCACCACCGGAGATGCCGGTGCCGACGAAGTTCAGGCCCTGTTCGCGGAGCTCGTGCTCGCGCCGGATGGTGTCCTGGAAGTTCGCGTTGCCACCGTCGACGATGATGTCGCCGGGTTCGAAGCGCTCGGCGAGCTGCCCGATCACCGCGTCGGTGCCCTTGCCGGCCTGCACCATGATGATGGCGGTGCGGGGCTTGGCGAGCGACGCCACGAAGCCGTCGATGTCCTCTGACGCGATGAAGCCCGCGTCACCGTGCTCCTTCATGAGGTCTTCGGTGCGGGCGTAGGTGCGGTTGTAGACCGCGACCGTGTTGCCCTCCCGCGAAGCGAGGTTGCGGGCGAGGTTCGACCCCATCACCGCGAGCCCCACCACACCGATGTTCGCCTGACCGTTGCTGTCTGCCACGAGGATCTCCTTCGTCGTCACGTTTCGCCCACGCTACGTCCGCCGCGCTGGGACCGCCCGACAGTTGCCACAACCTGGGGAGAACAGTCGGCGTTGCCCATACGGTGGAGGCATGAGCGACCGACCGACCCGACCGCCCGTCCTCGTCATGGGGGTCTCCGGCTCCGGCAAGTCCACGATCGGCGATGCCCTGGCGACGGCGCTGCACGACCGTGGGGAGCCCGCGGAGTTCGTCGACGCCGACGACCTGCACCCGGCGTCGAACAAGGAGAAGATGCGACAGGGCACGCCCCTGACGGACGAGGACCGCTGGCCGTGGCTCGACGCCTGCGCCGCTCGCATCGCCGAGGTCGAGGCCGCGGGGAAGCGCTGCGTGATGGCGAACTCCGCCCTGAAGCGCATCTACCGGGACCGGCTGCGGGCGAGTGCACCCGGGCTGTTCATCGCCTACCTCGACGGGTCGCGGGAGCTCATCGCGGACCGGCAGTCCCACCGGCACCACGAGTACATGCCGAACTCGCTGCTCGACTCGCAGTTCGGCACGCTCGAGCGGCCCGCGGACGACGAGGCCGGCGCTGCCGTCCCGATCCAGGGCACGGTCGACGAGACCGTCGCGCGCATCCTCGCCCTCCTGCCCTGACGGGAGCCTGCACGGTGCGAACGCGCCCGCCCCGTGCGAGCTCGACCACCCCGTGCGCTGCCGCGACCTCGCACCGAGTGATCAACCTCGCACCCTGACCACGAGACACCCCTACAACTTGAACGTCGCCCGCGGGATGTCGGACACGATCCGCTGCGCGGTGCGCACGGCGTCCTCCTCGGACACCTGGTGCGTCACCACGAGCGACGCCAGGTACGCCGCATCCGCCCGCCGCGCCATGTCGTGCCGCGCGGGGATGGAGCAGTACGCCCGGGTGTCGTCGATGAACCCGGACGTCTTCGTGAACGACGTCGAGTCGGTGATCGCCGACCGGTAGCGCCCGATCGCCGCCGGGGTGTCGATGAACCACCAGGGTGCCCCGGCGTACACGGCGGGGTAGAAGCCCGCGAGCGGACCGATCTCCCGCGAGAACACGGTCTCGTCGACGGTGAACAGCACCAGGTGGAACCCGGGCGCGGTGCCGAAGGCCTCGAGCAGCGGCCGCAGCGGTCCGGTGAACGCGCCGACCGCGGGCAGGTCGTGCCCGGTGTCGGGCCCGAAGCGCTCGAGGGTCGGCGTGTGGTGGTTCCGGACGATCCCCGGGTGCAGCTGCATGACCAGGCCGTCGTCGACGCTCATCTCGGCCCACCGGAAGAGCATGTCGTGCCGGTAGGCGACGGCCTCGGCCGCGGTCACCCCGGCCGGCCCCTGCAGCGCCGCCGCGTGGATCCGCGCGCGTTCCGCCGGCGACAGCGGCGTCGACCCGGCGTCGAGCACCCCGGTGTCCGTCGCCGTCGCGCCGTGCTCGATGAAGTGCTGCCGACGCGCGCGGAGTGCCGCGAGCAACCCGTCGTGGGTGCCCGTGTCGATGCCGGCGGCCTCACCGACGGACGCGACCACGAGCCTCCAGTCCGGACGGGACGGGTCGAAGACGGCGTCCGCGCGGAAGGTGGGGAGCACCCGGCCGCGGAAGGTGGGGTCGGCGGCGAGCCGTGCGTGCGCGTCGAGGTCGGCGTCCGGGGCGTCGGTGGTGGCGAGGACCTCGATGCCGAAGGCGTCGAACAGGGCGCGCGGCCGCATCTGCGGCTGCTGCAGCAGGCCGGCGATGTGGTCGTACTGCGCGTCCGCGTTCGCGGCCGACGGCTGCTCCGTCAGCCCGAAGACGTCGTGCAGCTCCGTCTCGAACCAGTACCGGACGGGGGTGCCGAGGAAGTCGTCCCAGTGCTCCGCCAGTGTCCGCCAGATCTGTCGGCCGGGAGGCACGGTGCCGGTTCCCGACAGGTCGGCGCGACCCAGCGCCTCCAGTCCGACACCGTTCGCGTGCAGGAGCCGCAGGACGTAGTGGTCGGGCGTGATCAGCAGCGCGGCGGGGTCGGCGAACGGCTGGTCGTCCGCGATCAGGGCCGCGTCGACGTGCCCGTGCGGGGAGATGATCGGCGCGTGCGCAACGGCGTCGTACAGGGTCCGGGCGATCGTCCTGGTGGCGGGGTCGGCGGGGAACAGCCGGTCTGGGTGCGGGGCCAGGGTGCGCGGGGGCGTGGTGGTCATCATCGGTTCCTTCGCGAGGACGGCGCGGGTCCGGTCGACTCGCGCACCGTCAGGTGGGTCGGCAGTGCGACGGCACCGCTCATCTGCTCCCCGGGGAGCTCGTCGGCCGGGACGGCACCGAGCCTGCCCAGGAGCATCCGGATCGCGACGCGGCCGGCCCGCTCGATCGGCGACGTCATCGTGGTGAGCGGCGGGTTGCAGAAGTCGGCGCCGAAGATGTCGTCGCAGCCGACGATGCTGATGTCCTGGGGCACGCGGACTCCGCGCTCCCGGAGCCGTCCGAGCATCCCGATCGCGATGAGGTCGTTGAAGGCGATGCACGCCGTCGCTCCCGCGTTGACGGCGGCGTCGGCCGCGGCGGCTCCGGAGTCGACGAACGGGGCGTGTGGACCGATCCGGGCGACGCGGACGTCGAGCCGCTTCGCGACCCGGACCAGGGCGCGCCAGCGGCGTTCGTTCGACCACGAGCTGTCCGGCCCGGCGACGTACAGGACGTCACGGTGCCCGAGCGACGCGAGGTGCTGCACGGCCTGCTCGACACCGCCAGGGGTGTCGATGAGCACGGAGGGCACCCCGGCCGGACGGCGGTTCACCACCACGAGCGGGGTGCGCTCGGCGAACTTCGCGATCTGGACGTCGGACAGGCGCGACGCGGTGAGCACGACGCCGTCGGCCTTCGTAGACACCGCGCTCAGGGCGGCCATCTCGGCGTCCGCGGACTCCTCGGTGTCGACGAGCAGCTGCGTCCACCCGGCGGCGGCGAGCTGGTGCTGCGTACCCCGGATGACGTCGAAGTAGAACGGGTTCGTGATGTCGGACACCAGGACCGCGACCGCACGGGTCCTGCCGGACGTCAGCGCCCGGGCCTGCGAGTTCGCGACGTAGCCGAGGTCGCGGGCGGCCTGCTGGATGCGCTGCTGCGTGACGGGGTTCACTCGGTCGGGGAGTGACAGGGCACGGGACACCGTCGACGGTGCGACCCCGGTCGCGGTGGCGACGTCGCGGATCGTGACGCGGCGGGACGAGTCGGTCTCGGTCACGGGCACCTCCCTGTCCGGTGCTGCTGCTGCTGTCGACGGTCGACGGTCGGGGCGCCACGGCGTCGTCCCGACGTGTCGAACGCTAGGCCGCTCTGGCAACAAGTGGCAACCGGTTGCCGCCTGTTGCCACCCGCGCGACAGTGGTCGTCAGCCGGGCCGTCCCGGCGGACCCCCGAGCAGCGCCGCTCGGGTGGATGCCCCAAGGAGGAAACCCCATGAAGGCACGGACCCTCATCGGTTCTGTGGTCGTGGTCGCCCTCGCGACGCTGTCCCTGCCGGGATGCGCGATCGTCAACGGCAGCGGCGACGACCCGAACACACTCCGCGTCATGATGGGCGCGGACACGACCTACCCCACGGAACGCAAGCAGTGGCAGCAGGACACCGCTGCCGAGTTCAAGCGCACCACCGGAGCCGACATCCAGTGGGAGACGTACTCCTCCGCCCAGGAGGAACTGACCGCGATCCAGACGAGCGTCATCTCGGGTCAGGGCCCCGACGTCTACGCGATCGGCACCACCTTCACCCCGACCGCCTACGCCACCGGTGCCTTCGTCCAGATGGGGAAGCAGCAGTGGGCGGCCGTCGGGGGGAAGGACCAGTTCGACCCGGCGTCGTTCGGCATCTCCGGTCCGAGCGCGTCGAAGCAGATCGGCATCCCGTTCGCCAGCCGTCCGTTCGTGATGGCGGTGAACACGGACCTGCTCGCCCAGGCCGGCATCACCGAGATGCCGACCACGTGGGACCAGCTCACCGCCGACGCGAAGGCCACCACGACCGGTGACCGCCACGGCCTCGCGATCGCCTACGCCGACGGGTTCGACCCGTGGAAGTTCATCTGGGGGATGTCCGAGAACGCCGGCAACACCATCGTCGACGGCACGAAGGCCGAGCTCGACGCGGACGCCGTGCAGAACGCCTACCGGACGTACTTCGACTGGGTCACGAAGGACGGCGTCGTGGACGAGTCGGCGATCGGGTGGAACAACGCGCAGGCCCTCGCGCAGTTCACCGAGGGCAAGGCGGCGTTCTTCCCGATGACGACGACCACCGCCATCAACTCGTTCACGGGCACGAAGGTCGACGGCAAGTACGAGTTCGCCCTGCTGCCGACCGTGCCGCCGGGCGCCACCGAACGCCCGACCGACGGCATCGAGGCGGCCAGCATCCTGTCCGGTGACAACTTCGTCGTCGCCGACTACGGCACCAAGCAGGACCTGTCGTTCCGGTTCATCAAGCAGCTCAGCACGAAGAAGGCCCAGCTCGAGTACTACGACCTGTTCGGCAACCTGCCCACCAACGTGGACGCCGCCGCGCAGCTGGCAGCGGAGAACCCCCAGCTCAAGCCCATCATCGACGCCGGGCGCCTGTCCAAGCCCACCGCCTTCACCGGCGCCTGGTCGGACATCCAGCTCGCGCTCGTCGACGTCGTCGTGCAGTCGATCCCGTCGCTCAAGCGCGGCGAGGTCACCGACGACCAACTCCGCAAGCGCCTGCAGGACGCGCAGCGGGACGCCCAGGCCACGCTCGACCGGCAGAAGAACGGAGGTCTGTGATGACCGCCACGCAGACCAAGCCCAGCACGCGGCGACCCGACGGGCACCACCCCGTCCGTCCGCACGGCACGACCCCGCTGTACAAGCGGGAGCGTCCGCTCTGGATGCTGCTCCCGGGCGGCCTCCTGATGCTCGCGATCATCGTGGTGCCGCTCCTCGTCGGGTTCTTCATCGCGATGCTCGACCTCGACCAGTACACGCTCCGGCAGTGGTTCAGCGCCCCGTTCGTCGGCTTCGCGAACTTCGCCGAGGCCTTCACGAACTCGCCGCTGCTGCACTCCATCTGGATCTCGGTGTCGCTCGCGGTGCTCGTCACCGCCGTCACCGTCCCGATCGGGGTCGCCGCCGCGATCTCGACGCAGAACCGGTTCCGCGGTCGCGGCCTCGTCCGGTCGGTCTACCTCATCCCCTACGTGCTCCCGGCCTTCGTCGTCGGCACGTTCTTCCGCACGATGCTCCAGCCGCAGGGGGTCGTGAACTCGGTCCTGCACACCGACGTGCTCTGGCTGAACGGCTCCGCGTCCTACTGGGCACTCGCCGGCGTGATGGTCTGGACGAGCTGGCCGTTCGTCTACCTGCTGTCCCTCGCCGGGCTGCAGGCGGTCGACCTCGAGGTGCACGAGGCCGCCTCGCTCGACGGCGCGACCTGGTGGATCAAGCTCCGCGACGTCGTGTTCCCCTACCTGCGCGGTCCGCTGAGCCTGGCGGTGATCATCTCGATCCTGCACAACATCAACAACTTCACGCTGCCGTTCGTCCTGTTCGGCATCCCGCTGCCCTCGAGCGTCGAGGTCATGCCCGTCCTGACGTACATCGCGAGCTTCCAGTCGTTCCGCTTCGGGCTCTCCGCCGCGATGGCGATCTGCTCGCTCGTGATCGTCGCCATCCCGCTGTTCGTCTACCTGCGGGCCGTCCAGCTCGACACCGGCGACGACGCGGGCCCGAACCGGAAGCAGCGCCGCGCCGACCGTGCCGTGCTGGCAGCCCCGGCAGCCGCCGACGTCGAGGGAGCACGCGCATGAGCGGCTACAGCCCCACCAGGACCCGCCCGACCGCCACGCTCACCGAGAGCATCACGGCCCCGGGCGGCGGCCGCCGACCGAAGCGTCCGTACGACACCGACGTCACCCGACTGCTGCCGCGCTGGCTGCTCGTCACCGTGATCGCCGTCATCGTCGCGTTCATCGCCGTCCCGGTGCTCTACATCGTGTTCGGGTCGGTCAACTCGGACGTCGCGGTCGCCCGCGGCGAGTACTTCCCGTCCGAGTTCACGCTCGCCAACTACGCCGACATCTGGTCGACGGTCGCGCTCGGGCAGGGGCTCGTCAACAGCATCCTGACCGCCGGCGCGGTCGCCGTCTGCAGCGCCGCGCTCGCCGTGTCGACGGCCTACGTGCTCGTCCGCTTCCGGTTCCTCGGCCGACTGACGTTCCTCCGCGGCCTGCTCGCGCTGCAGTCGATCCCCGGCACCCTGCTGCTCCTGCCGGTGTTCGTCGTGTTCGCCAACATCGCGAGCGCCACCGGCGTGCAGGTCATCGGCACCCGGTGGGGCCTGTTCGTCACCTACCTGACGTTCGCCCTGCCGTTCTCCACCTGGGTGATGGTGACCTACCTCCGGGGGCTGCCGAAGGAGCTCGAGGAGGCCGCCCGCATCGACGGCGCGTCCTCGACGGGGATCCTCACGAAGATCGTCCTGCCGCTGTCCTGGCCGGGGATCGTGGTGTCCGCCATCTTCGCCTTCCTGCTCGGCTGGAACGACGTGCTGTTCTCCACGATCATGACGACCCCGAACACGCGGACGGTCGCCGTGGTCCTGCAGGTGCTCGGCACGACGCAGGAGGGCGGCGCGGTCCCGATCTACGGCCAGATGATGGCCGCCTCCATCGTCTGCGCGGTGCCGGTCGTCGCCCTCTACCTCGTCTTCCAGCGCTACCTGGTGGGCGGGCTCACGGCCGGCTCCGTGAAGTAGCGCGAGTTCTCCACAGACTGCCTGGAGGCCCGGCGCGGCTCCGCCCCGCTCGTCCAGGATCGACGCAACGAAAGGAATGCCATGACCCAGCCCACACAGGAACAGTCCAGTTGGGAACTCTCCGGGTTCGGCGACGAGATCGACGCCGACCCCGCGGTCCAGGTCGCGGTCCTGCAGGCACTCGGTGCCAGCGCGATCGAGGTCCGCAGCGCCTGGGGGGTCAACGTCGTCGACCTCGACGACGACCAGCTCGCCGGACTGCACCGGGTCTTCGAGGAACGGGGGCAGACCGTCTCCGCCATCGCCTCGCCGATCGGCAAGGTCTCGGTCGACGAGCCCGTCGAGCACGAGGTCACGCGGCTCGGACGGGCGATCGCCGCCGCGCACGCACTCGGCACGACGAACATCCGCATCTTCTCGTTCTACTTCGCGGGCCGCACCCCCGAGAGCGTCCGCGACGACGTCCTCGTCCGGATGCGGGCACTCGCCGACGTGGCGTCGCGCGAGGGCGTGACCCTGCTGCACGAGAACGAGAAGGACATCTACGGCGACGTGCCCGCCCGGGTGCTCGACGTCGTCGAGAGCGTCGGGTCCTCGTCCCTCCGGCTCGCGTGGGACAACGCCAACTACGTCCAGTGCGGCGTGCGGCCCTTCACCGACGGCTGGGCGCAGCTCGCCCCCTACGTCGACTACCTGCAGGTGAAGGACGCCCTCGCCGCCGACTCGTCCGTGGTCCCCGCGGGGCAGGGCGACGGCGAACTCCTGCTCACGCTCACGGCGCTGCGTGACGCCGGGTACTCCGGCTACGCCTCGCTCGAACCGCACCTGACCGACGTCAACGCCCTCGGCGGGTTCTCCGGCCCAGCGGCGTTCGGCCGCGCCGGCCGGGCCTTCCGCACCCTCACCGACCAGATCGGAGTGACCCTGCGATGACCGCAGACACCACCAGCACCACCGCACCGCTGCGCCTGGCCGTCGTCGGCGCCGGCGTCATCGGCCGCCACCACGCCCGCGTCGCCCTCGCGAACCCCGGACTCGACGTCGTCGCCCTCGTCGACGCCGTCCCTGCCGCGGCCACCGCTGCCGCCGACGAGATCGAGGCCACCGGGGCACCGCGACCGCTCACCACCGCCACCATCGAGGACGCCATCGCGCAGACCGACATCGACGTCGTCGCCATCTGCTCGCCGTCCGGCATGCACGTCCAGCTGGCCGAGGCCGCCCTCACCGCCGGCAAGCACGTCGTCATCGAGAAGCCCCTCGACACCACCATGCCGCGCGCGCGGCAGATCGCCGCCCTCGCCACGGCCGCCCGGGAGCGCGGGCTGGTCGTCAGCGTCATCAGCCAGCACCGCTTCGACCCGGCGTCCGTCGCGGTCGCGCGTGCCGCACACGGGGGCGGGTTCGGCCGGGTGACGTCCGGCGTCGCGAGCGTCGCGTGGTTCCGATCACAGGGGTACTACGACTCCGGCGACTGGCGCGGCACGTGGGAGCTCGACGGCGGCGGCGCGGTGATGAACCAGGGCGTGCACACCGTCGACCTGCTCGTCTGGACGCTCGGGCGCCCCGTGGAGATCTCCGCGCAGATCGGCCTGCTCGCCCACGACCGGATCGAGGTCGAGGACACCGCCGTGGCCACCGTCCGCTTCGACACGGGGGCGCTCGGGGTGATCCACTGCACGACGGCCGCGTACCCGGGCCTCTCCGCCCGCTACGCCGTCTACGGCACGCAGGGGTCGGCCGTGGTCGACGACGACAAGCTCGGCTACTTCCACGTCGCACCCGACGCCGCCACGCTCGAGTCGGCGGCCGCGAGCGCGAACACCACCGCCGTGGCCGACCCGGTGGACCAGAAGGCCGACGTCGTCCCGGCCGAGCACGTCGTCGGTGGGCCACCGGAACCCGAGCACTTCCTGGCCGGCCACGGACGGCAGTACGACGACATCGTGGACGCCATCCGCACCGGACGTGACCCGGGCGTCACCGTCGACGACGCCCTCGTGTCCCTCGCCACCGTCCGCGGCCTCTACGTCAGTGCCACGCTGGGGCAGCCCGTGCGGATCGACGACGTCATCGACGGCCGGTACGACGACGTCGTCCCGGTCGTCGCAGCAGCAGCAGCAGCAGGAGGAGTCACCCGATGAAGTTCTCCGTGTTCACCGCGTCCACCCCCGACTGGACCCCGTCGCAGGCAGCGGAGACCCTCGCCGCGCAGGGCTGGGACGGCATCGAGTGGCGGATCATCGACGACCGTCCCGCCGACGGCACCACCGTCCCCGCCGAACGGGCCTTCTGGGCCGGCAACCGGTCGACGTGGCAGTTCACCGGGATCGACGACCGGATCGGCGAGATCGCCCGGGTCACCGACGGCGCCGGGCTCGCGTACTCCGGCATCGGCGGCTACCAGCAGGCCGCCGACCACGACGGCGTCGAGACGATGCTCCGCGTGACGAGCGAGCTCGGCGCCGGGCAGGTGCGCGTCAGCATGCCCGTCTACCGACAGGAGAAGGAGCGCACCGGTGAGACCTACGCCCAGGTCTTCGACCGCACCCGCGCCGACCTCGAGTGGGCGGTGTCCCGCGCGGCCGACCTCGGCGTCAAGGCGCTCGTCGAGCTGCACCACATGACGATCACGCCGTCGGCCTCGGCGGCCCTGCGGCTCGTCGACGGACTCGACCCGGAGCACGTCGGGGTCATCCACGACCTCGGCAACCTCGTCATCGAGGGACAGGAGGACCACCTCGCCGCGTTCGAGCTCCTCGGCCCCTACCTGGCGCACGTGCACGTGAAGAACGCCCGCTGGGCCGACACCGGCGACATCCGGGCCGACGGCAGCGCGGTCTGGCAGCACGAGTGGGCACCGCTGCGCACCGGGCAGGCCTCGGTGTCGGGGTACTTCGACGACCTGCGCGCCGTCGGGTACGACGGCTGGGTCACGGTCGAGGACTTCTCCACCGACCTGCCCCTCGACGCCCGCACGGCGGACAACCTGGCCTACCTGCGCTCCCTCGTGCCGGTGACCGCGTGAACCGTCGACCCGGCATCGTCCACCTGGGGATCGGCGCCTTCGCCCGCGCCCACCTCGCCTGGTACACGCAGCACGCGTCCGGGCAGCCGTGGGGGATCACGGCCTTCACCGGGCGTTCCCCCGCCGTCGCCGAGGCGCTCGCCGCGCAGGACGGCCGCTACACGCTCGTCACCCGCGCGGCGGACGGCGACACCGCCGAGGTGGTCGACGTCGTCGTCGCGGCGCACCCGGGCAGCGACGACACCGCGTGGACGGCGGCACTCGCGTCACCGGACACCGCCGTGGTCACGCTGACCGTCACCGAGCAGGGGTACCGCCCGGGCTCCGACGTGCCGGTGCGGCTGGTGGCCGGACTCGACGCCCGCCGGCACGCGGACGCCGGCCCGGTGACGCTCCTGAGCCTCGACAACCTCACCCACAACGGCGATGTCCTGCGCCAGGCCGTGCGTGACGCCGTGACCGACCCGGCCCTCCAGGACTGGATCGACGCGACCGTGACGTTCCCGAGCTCGATGGTCGACCGGATCACCCCGGCGACGACCGAGGACGACGTGGCGGCGCTCGCCGGTCTGCCCGGGGCCCTCGACGGCGACCGGGTGCCCGTCGTCACGGAGCCCTTCACCGAGTGGGTGGTGGAGGACGCCTTCGCGGGGGAGCGCCCCGCGTGGGAGACCGCCGGCGCCCGCGTGGTGGACGACGTCACCCCGTACGAACAGCGGAAGCTCTGGCTCCTCAACGGGTCGCACTCCCTGCTCGCCTACCTCGGACTGCTCCTCGGGCACGAGACCGTCGAGCGGGCGATGGCCGACCCCGTGTGCCGTTCCGCGGTCGAGGCCCTCTGGGACGAGGCCGCGCAGGAGCTCGCGCTGCCGGCTGACCAGGTCGCCGACGCCCGCGCGGCCCTCGTCGAGCGCTTCGCCAACCCCCGCATCCGGCACACCCTGGTGCAGATCGCGTCCGGCGGGTCCCAGAAGCTGCCCGTGCGCGTGGTCGACGTCGTCCGGCACCGCCTCGACCGTGACCCGGCGGCCGGCATCGGCCCCGGCGCGGCAACCCTCCTCGCGGCGTGGTGGCTGCACGTGACCACGCAGTCGGACCTGGTGGACGACCCGGGCGCACCCGGTGCAGGCTCGGACGTGCACGACGTCCTGGCCGTCGTCGCACCCGACCTGGACACCACCCCCGTGGTCGCGGCCGTCACCGCCGCGGCCGACCGCATCCGCACCGCCGCGGCAGCAGCCCGCCAGCCCTCCGACGAAGGAGTCCCAGCATGACCGACGCCACCCCCGCCCCGACCGCCCCGGCTGGCACGACGAACCCGGCCGCCCCTGTGCCCGGCGCGACCGACGACCGCAGCGGGGAGGCCACCGCCGGCCGACCCGACACGTGGGCCAGCGCCGACCGCCGCCAGCTGATCGACCGGGCCGAGGTCATCGTGACCAGCCCGGACCGCAACTTCGTCACGCTGAAGATCACGACCGCCGACGGCGTGACGGGCCTCGGGGACGCGACCCTGAACGGGCGGGAGCTCGCCGCCGCGGCGTACCTCTCCGAGCACGTCGTCCCGCTGCTGATCGGGCGCGACGCCAGCCGCATCGAGGACGCCTGGCAGTTCCTGTACCGCTCGTCGTACTGGCGTCGCGGCCCGGTGACGATGGCCGCGATCGCCGCCGTCGACATGGCGCTCTGGGACATCAAGGCCAAGGTCGCCGGCATGCCGCTCTACCAGCTGCTCGGCGGCGCCTCCCGCACCGGACTGATGGCGTACGGCCACGCCTCGGGCAAGGAACTGCCCGAGCTGTTCGACTCCATCCGCGAGCACCAGGAGGAGGGCTACCGCTCCATCCGCGTCCAGACGGGTGTCCCCGGGCTCGAGTCGATCTACGGCATCGCGTCGAACCGGACGACCGAGGGCAACGCCGGCGTCCGGTACGACTTCGAGCCGGCGCAGCGTGGGGCCTTCCCGGCGATGGAGGACTGGGACACCCGTGCCTACCTGCGCCACCTGCCCACGGTGTTCGAGGCGGTCCGCAACGAGTTCGGGCCCGAACTGCCGCTCCTGCACGACGGCCACCACCGGATGACGCCGCTGCAGGCCGCCAAGCTCGGCAAGTCCCTCGAGCCGTACGACCTGTTCTGGCTCGAGGACTGCACCCCCGCCGAGAACCAGGAGGCCCTGAAGCTCGTCCGGCAGCACACCACGACGCCGCTCGCGATCGGCGAGGTCTTCAACACGATCTGGGACTTCAAGGACATCATCCGCGACCAGCTCATCGACTACGTCCGCGGAGCCGTGACGCACATGGGCGGGATCACGCCGCTGCGGAAGACGATGGACTACGCCGCGCTGTACCAGGTCAAGTCCGGGTTCCACGGGCCGACCGACATCTCGCCGGTGGGGCTCGCGGCCCAGATGCACCTCGGGCTCGCGATCCACAACTTCGGCATCCAGGAGTACATGCAGCACGGGCCCCGGACGAACCAGGTGTTCCGCCAGACGTTCACGTTCACCGACGGCTACCTGCACCCCGGCGACGAGCCCGGCCTCGGGGTGTCGCTCGACGTCGACGAGGCGGGCAAGTACCCGTACGAACAGGCCTACCTGCCGTTCAACCGCCTGGCCGACGGCACCGTCCACGACTGGTGAGGCGCCGCGGGTAGCCTCTGCGAGCGTGGACATCGACACGCTCGCAGGGGTCGCCCGCGAGCTCCTGCTCGTCGCGCCGGCGGACTTCGTCGCCGAGCGGACCGCCCGGCAGCGGGCGATGCGCGCTGACGACCGCGACACCGCCGCGGCGGTCGGCAAGCTCCGGAAACCGACTCCGGCCGCCTGGGTGATCGACCTGCTGGCACACGAGCAGGCCCTCGACGAGGCGGTCGACCTCGGCCCGTCCCTGCGGGAGGCCCAGGCGAAGGCGGACCCGCAGGAGATCAGCACGCTCCGTCGCCAGCGCACGAGCGTGGTGGCCGCACTGGCACAGGCCGGGGCAGACCTGGCCACGGATGCCGGCCACCCTGCCACGCCGGCGGTCCTCGAGCAGGTCCGCGCGACGATCGAGGCCGCGATGGCCGACCCGCACGCCGGAGCCGCCGTCCGCTCGGGGCTCCTCGTGCAGCCCCTGGAGAGCGTCGGCTTCGAGGACGTCGACCTCGACGGCGCCCTCGCCGTGCCGGACGCGGTCCCCGACGCCTGGTCGGGCAGCGGTGCCCCGCCCATCGACATCGAGGAGGGGCGGCGCGCGCGGAGGTCGACCCGAGCCTCCAGGCCGGAGAAACAGGCCGAACAGGACCAGCAGGACCAGCAGGACCAGCAGGACCGCGCCCCGGATCCCGAACCGGAGCCGATGCCCGACCCCGCCGCCGAGCGCCGCGCCGCCCGCCAGGCCGAGACCGCGGCGCGGACGGAGTCCCGCGAGGCGGACGCGGCTCTCGACGAAGCGGAGCGTGAACTCGGCGCCGCCGAGGACCGCCGCGCCGGACTCGCGCGCGAGCTCGAGCGTGCCACCGCCGAGGTCGAGCAGCTCGAACGCTCCCGGGACGACGCCGAGACGGCCAGCGACCGCGCGCGGGACCTCCTCGCGGCCGCGCAGGAGCACCGCCGATCCCTCGGCCGCTGACCACCCCTTCATCACCTCGGATGAAAACCGCGCGCACGGCTCGCTGACCGCCGGAGCGTCCCCATACGCTCGGCGACATGACCACCTTCCTCCGACGGTTCCGACACCTGCTGGCACCCGCCACCGGCGTCGTCTACCTCGTGCTCTGGATCGTCGCCGAGGCCGGCAGGTCCGGACTCGCCGACCACGTCGTCGTGGTGTCCGCCTTCGCGGTGGCCATCGGCCTGGCTGCCTGGATGCCCTCGACCGCCCTCGGGCTGATCGTCGTCGTCCCGCTGCTGCAGGCGCTCCGACTGCTGCACCGCCCCACCGACACGACCTGGCCGGAGTACCTGGCGATCGTGATCGTCGTCGGCATCGTGGGTGCCGGGCGCTCGGACCTGCTCCGGTGGCTCGCCGTCCCCGTGCTGGCGGTCGCCAGCGCCGCGGCAGCCTGGGCGATGGTGGTGCCGACGGTCGCCGACCAGGACGTGTGGGCGAACTGGGTCGCCTCCGTGGCCGGGACCCGGACGAACCTCGTGCTCATCGCGCTGTCCCTGGCGGGAGCGAGCGGCATCGGCTGGGCCATCGGGGTCGCGATCGGCGCGACGTGGCGCATCGGCCTGGCCAGGGTCCGGGTGGTCGAGGCCGAGCGGGAGACCCAGGTGACGACGGTCGAGCTGCACGCCGAGCAGGAGCGTGCGCGGATCGCCCGTGACGTGCACGACTCGCTGGCGCACTCGCTCGCGGTCGTGGTCTCCCAGGCCCAGGGTGCCGCGGCGATCGCCGTGCGGGACGAGCACGCGGCGACCGCGCTCCGCGACATCGCCGAGGTCAGCCGGTCGGCGCTCGGGGACGTCCGCGCGCTCGTCGAGCGCATCCAGGGCGCGGGCGACGACGCCCGGTACGGGTTGGCGGACGTCCCACCGCTCGTCGCGGACATGCGGGAGCTCGGCATGGACGCCACGTTCGAGCAGCACGGCGACCCGGCTGAGCTGCTCCCCGGCGTGGCCGCCGCCGTGCACCGGATCGTCCAGGAGAGCCTGACGAACGTCCTCAAGCACCAGGGCCGGACCGCGAGCGCTCGGGTGGTCCTCGACTGGCGCGGACCGGGCCTCGGCGTCGTGGTGTCGTCGCGCGGCGCCGCACCCCTCGTCGTGCTCGACGGGGTGGGGACGGGCATCGTGGGGATGCAGGAACGGGCGCGGTTGGCGGGTGGCTGGCTCCGCGCCGGCTCCGGGGACGAGGAGCACGAGTTCGTCGTGACCGCGTGGGTGCCCGCGGGTGGACCGGTCGCACCGACAGCACCGACCGCAGCGGCCGAACTCGAGGTCGTACGGTGACCGCGATCCGGGTCGCGGTCGTCGACGACCAGCGGCTGTTCGCCTCCGGCATGCGGATGCTCGTCGACGCCCAGGACGACATGACCTGCGTGGGGACGGCCGGCGACGGTGCCGCCGCCCTCGAGCTCTGCGACGCCGAGCACCCGGACGTCCTGCTGCTCGACCTCCGGATGCCGGTGCTGAACGGCATCGAGACGCTCACGCGGCTGGGGGAGCGGGACGGGGACCGCCCGCGCGTGGTCGCCCTGACGACCATTCGTCGGGACGACGCCGTCCTCGCCGCGCTGCGTGCCGGGGCCGCCGCGTTCCTGACGAAGGACGCGCTGCCCGAGGTCGTCACGGCCACGATCCGCGACGTGCACGAGGGACGCCCGGCACCGACCGAGGCCGAGGCGCTGGACCTGCTCCGCGCGCAGGGCACCCCGGTGGAGGCGGACCGTCGTGACGAGGTGCTCGACGCCCTCACCGCCCGCGAACGCGAGGTCTTCCTCCTCGTGGCGAAGGGCCTCACCAACGCCGAGATCGCGGCGTCGGTGTTCCTCAGCGAGGCCACCGTGAAGAGCCACGTCCGGTCGGTGCTCATGAAGCTCGGGCTCCGGAACCGCATCCAGGTGGTCATCACCGCACACGAACGCGGCCTCGTCCGCGCCTAGGGGGAACCATGCAGATCACCACACGGGTCGCGAAGACCGGGACCCTCGCCCTCGTCGTCCTCGGCCTCGTCGCGGGCGTGGTCCACGGCCTGCCCGAGCCCGCCGACGTCGCGGTCAGGCCGTCGGTCGAGCGGGACCAGGCCGCGTGGACGATGCCGCTCGACGGGTGGGCCCAGCCGGCCGGCGGCAAGCAGGACTACGCGGAGAACCTCGTCGTCCAGCCGTGCCTCCGCCACGCGGGCATCGACTTCCCGGTGTCGTGGGCCACCTCGGAAGGGCTCGAAGCGGCCTCCGACGCCGATGAGACGCCCGAGCGGGGCAACCCCTCGCCGGCGTTGTCGTGGACGAGGCCGCTCGACGCCGACCTCGCACGGACGCGGGGCTACCACGGCCCCTCGACCGCCGGAGCGAACGAGGACGGCATGCGCGAGTGGGGTCAGGACCCGGAGCGGAACGCCGCGTTCGCGGACGCATCGCAGACGGCGGTGAGCCGGTGTTTCCAGGAGGGCTACCGGACCCTCGGCCTGGACGACGAGGACGGCACCGCGCAGACCGCGTCGATGACCGCCAAGCGCCTGACGTACGTCGCGGCGACGGCCGCTCGGCAGGACGACGCCGTCGTGGCCGCCGCCGCCCGGTGGCGCAGCTGCATGGCACCGTCGGGGGTGCGGGACCTGCCAGCGTCCCCCGCCGAGATGCCGTCGGAGTCCGTGCGGCGACAGTTCGGGACGGACATCGGATCGACGCCCGTCCAGGACGCCGAGGTCGCGGTCGCTGAGCGCGACGTCGCCTGCCAGGCGTCCTCGGGCTACCGGCGGGCCCTGTACGACGCCGAGTGGCACCGGCTCCTGCACGTCACCGCGACCGACGCCGCCGCGCTCGGGGCGGCGGAGCCGCAGCAGCTGGCCGTCGACCGACGGCTCGACCGGACGATCGGGCGCCTCGCGCCGGAGGCGCCGGCCGACGTCGACTGAACCCGCTGACGGACGGACGACGTGGTCCGACACGCCCGGGCCGGTACTGGTACGCTGGTGGTCGACTTCGGCGAGGGCCGCGTACGCGCGGCCGTGATCGACGCAGTGGGAGATCCGGCCAGACTCTGGGACCGTTCCTCACGCGTGCACGCGTTCGAGTTGCAACACCACAGACCCCACGATGCCGGCACCCCGGTGTCGTCCCCGAGACCAGGAGGCACCATGGCCGACTACACCAAGCTCGCAGCGGAAGTCCGCACCAAGTTCGGCAAGGGCGCTGCCCGCAAGCTCCGCGCTGCCGACAAGATCCCCGCGGTCATCTACGGTCACGGCACCGAGCCGCAGCACGTGAGCCTCCCCGGCCACGAGACCATGCTGCTCGTCCGTACCGCCAACGCAGTCGTGGACCTCGACATCGACGGCGCTGCGCAGCTCGCCCTCGTCAAGGACGTCCAGCGTGACCCGGTGCGTCAGATCATCGAGCACATCGACCTCGTCGTCCTCCGCCGTGGCGAGAAGGTCACCGTCGACGTCCCCGTCGTGATCGAGGGCGAGTCCTTCGCCGGCACGATCCACGTGCAGGACCTCAACACCGTCTCGCTGCTCGTCCTCGCGACGGACATCCCCGAGCACGTGTCGGTCGACGTCGAGGGCCTCGAGGACGGCACGCAGATCCACGCGTCCGAGCTCAAGCTCCCCGAGGGCGCCGAGCTCGAGACCGACCCCGAGGCGCTGGTCGTCGCGATCGTCACCCCGCGTGGCACCGCTGACGACGAGGCCGCCGACGAGGCCTCCGCTGAGGCGGGCGCCGAAGCCGGCGCCGAGGGCGGCTCCGCCCCGGTCGACTCCGAGTAGGCAGCACCGAAGTAGAGACATCTGGTCGACGCTGATGGCAGATCGTTCGTTCGTCGTGGTCGGGCTCGGGAACCCCGGGCCCGACTACGCGGGCAACCGCCACAACGTCGGCCAGATGGTCCTCGACGAACTCGCGGCCCGCATGGGTGTGACGTTCAAGAAGCACAAGACCCCGAACCAGGTCGCCGAGGGGCGGCTGGTGCCGGGTGGCCCCCGCCTCGTGCTCGCGAAGCCGGGGTCGTTCATGAACACGTCCGGCGGACCGGTCTCCGCGGTCCTCGGGTTCTACAGCGTGACGCCGGCCGACCTCATCGTCGTGCACGACGAGCTCGACCTGCCGTTCGACACCGTCCGCCTCAAGGGCTCCGGCGGTCACGGCGGGCACAACGGCCTGCGGGACATCATCAAGGCGACGAACACCAACGAGTTCGCCCGCGTGCGGGTCGGCATCGGCCGTCCCCCCGGGCGGCAGGACCCCGCCGACCACGTCCTGCGTGACTTCTCCCCGACCGAGAAGAAGACGCTGCCGAACCTGCTGGCCGACGCCGCCGACGCGGTCGAGGCCGTCGTTGACCTCGGGCTGGTCGCCGCGCAGCAGCGCGTCCACGCCCCGTCCTGACGAGCGGGGGCTCGGCCCGTCGACGCCCTGTCCTGACCCGCCGCGTTCGCTGGTCGCGCACGGCGCGGCCGCTGTCGGACCTGGCCGGTACCATGTCCTGAGTGACGATCTCGGGCATCATCCCAGCGCTCTCGCGCGCCTCCGCGTTCGATCGCGTCCTCCGCGCCGCTCCTCGTGACGCCGACTTCTCCGTGGTCGACGGCCTGCGAGTACCGCTGCTCGGCGCGCTCATGGCCGAGCGCAAGGGCCCCCAGTGCGTCCTCGTCATCACGGCCACGGGTCGTGAAGCCGAGGCGGTGCGTGGCTCGCTGTCGAGCTACCTCCCCGACGCCGAGGTCCTCGAGTTCCCCGCGTGGGAGACCCTGCCGCACGAGCGCCTCAGCCCGAGCGCGCAGACCGTCGGCACGCGCATCGCCACGCTCCGTGCCCTGCAGCGCTGGCAGCACGCCGCCGCGTCGGGTGCCGACCGGCCGACGACCGTCGTCGTGGCCAGCGTCCGCGCCGCCCTGCAGCCGATCGCGGACAACCTCACCGAACTCAGCCCCGTGGTGCTCCGGACCGCCTCGCGCGGCAACGACCTCGCCGCCATCGCCGGGCAGCTCGTCGACCTCGCCTACGCCCGCGTCGACCTCGTCACCCGCCGAGGCGAGTTCGCCGTGCGTGGCGGCATCCTCGACGTCTTCCCGCCGACCGCCGACCACCCCGTGCGCGTCGACTTCTTCGGCGACGAGATCGACGGCATCAAGGCCTTCTCCGTCGCCGACCAGCGCTCGACCGAGGACGACCTCGACGCCGTCGAGCTGACCGCCTCGCGCGAACTGCTGCTGAGCGACGACGTCCGGCAGCGGGCACGCGAGATGCTGCACGAGTTCCCGAGCCTGTCGCAGATGCTCGCCAAGGTCGCCGAGGGCATCCCGGTCGAGGGCATGGAGTCCCTGGCCCCGGCACTCGTCCGCGAGCTCGTCCCGATGACGACCTACCTGCCCGAGAGCGCGACCATCGCGGTGTTCTCCCCGGAGCGGGTCAGCGGTCGTGCCCACAGCCTCGCCGAGACCAACCAGGAGTTCCTGCAGGCGGCCTGGAGCGCAGCGGTCGCCGGTGCGCAGGCCCCGATCGACCTCGACGCCGGCAACTTCCTCACCGTCCCGCAGCTGAAGCGCACGCGTGGGCAGCGCACCTGGTGGACGATCTCCCCGTTCGACAGCGGGCAGGACGAACCGCTCTCCGACACGGACGCCGTGGCCGAGGCCGGCGAGTACGTCCGGGTCCGCGCCGACGCCGTCCCGAGCTTCGCCGGCAGCGCCGACGGTGCCGTCGCGCACGTCAAGGCCCTCACCGACGACGGCTGGGCGGTCGTGGTCACCGCGCAGGGGCAGGGCCTCGTCGAACGCGCCGTGCAGGTGCTCGCCGACGCCGGCGTCGCCGCACGGGTCGGGCTCGTCACCGGGCCGCCGGAGCCCGGCGTCGCGATCGTCACCACCGCCGTGGTCGAGCAGGGGTTCTCCGTCCCCGACCTCCGCGTCGCGGTGCTGTCCGAGGCCGAGTTCTACGGCCGCAGCGCCCAGCAGGGCGCCCGCACCGTCAAGAAGCTCGCGAGCCGCCGCAAGAACGTCGTCGATCCGCTGCAGCTCAAGCCGGGCGACGTCGTCGTGCACGCCACCCACGGCATCGGCAAGTTCGTCGAGCTCGTCTCCCGAGAAGTGTCGAGCGGCGGCCGCAACGCGGTGAAGACGCAGCGCGAGTACCTCGTGCTCGAGTACGCGCCGTCCAAGCGCGGGTACCCGGGCGACAAGCTCTTCGTCCCCACCGACCAGCTCGACCAGCTGTCCCGGTACGTCGGCGGCGAGTCGCCGACCCTG
Source organism: Curtobacterium sp. VKM Ac-1395 (assembly GCF_015350975.1). GTDB lineage: Bacteria > Actinomycetota > Actinomycetes > Actinomycetales > Microbacteriaceae > Curtobacterium. The sequence continues at coordinate 431,666 of NZ_JADKRX010000003.1, read as the reverse complement.
TCGAAGATGGGCGGCAGCGACTGGTCCGCCGCCAAGAGCAAGGCGCGCAAGGCCGTCCGCGACATCGCCGTCGACCTCGTCAAGCTGTACTCGGCGCGCATGGCGTCGAAGGGCCATGCGTTCGGCCCGGACACCCCCTGGCAGCGCGAGCTGGAAGAAGCCTTCCCCTTCGCCGAGACCGCCGACCAGCTCACCACCATCGACGAGATCAAGCGCGACATGGAGCGCCCGATCCCGATGGACCGCCTGCTCTCCGGGGACGTGGGCTACGGCAAGACCGAGGTCGCGATCCGTGCCGCGTTCAAGGCCGTGCAGGACGGCAAGCAGGTCGCGATGCTCGTCCCGACGACGCTGCTGGTCCGCCAGCACATGGAGACCTTCGCCGAGCGCTTCGCCGGGTTCCCCGTGCACCTCCGCGCGCTCAGCCGGTTCCAGACCGAGAAGGAGTCCAAGGAGACCCTCGCGGGCCTGGCCGACGGCACCGTCGACATCGTCATCGGCACGCACCGGATCCTGTCGCAGAGCGTGCAGTTCAAGGACGTCGGCCTGGTCATCATCGACGAGGAACAGCGTTTCGGCGTCGAGCACAAGGACCAGCTGAAGAAGTTCAAGACCAACGTGGACGTCCTGGCGATGTCCGCGACACCGATCCCGCGCTCGCTCGAGATGGCCGTGACGGGCATCCGCGAGATGTCGACCCTCGCCACCCCGCCCGAGGACCGCCACCCCATCCTGACCTTCGTCGGCCCGCAGTCCGACCTGCAGGTGGCCGCGGCGATCCGGCGCGAGATGCTCCGCGAGGGCCAGGTGTTCTACGTGCACAACCGCGTGAAGGACATCCAGTCGGTCGCCTCGCACCTCGCCGAGATCGTCCCCGACGCCCGCATCGCCGTCGCCCACGGGCAGATGTCCGAGCAGGCCCTCGAGCAGGTCATGGTGGACTTCTGGGAGCGCCGCTTCGACGTCCTGGTCTCCACCACGATCATCGAGACCGGTCTCGACATCGCGAACGCGAACACGCTGATCATCGACCGCGCCGACAAGTACGGCCTGTCGCAGCTCCACCAGCTCCGCGGCCGTGTCGGTCGTGGCCGCGAGCGGGGCTACGCCTACTTCCTCTACGACGCCGACAAGCCGCTCTCCGAGACCGCGCAGGACCGCCTCGAGACCATCGCGGCCAACAACGAGCTCGGCGCGGGCATGCAGGTCGCGATGAAGGACCTCGAGATCCGCGGCGCCGGCAACCTGCTCGGCGGCGAGCAGTCCGGTCACATCGCGGGCGTCGGCTTCGACCTGTACCTCCGCATGATCGGCGAGGCCGTCTCGCAGTTCCGCGGGGACGTCGCCGAGGGGCAGACCGAGCTCCGCCTCGAGATCCCCGTCGACGCCCACATCCCCGAGGACTACGTCGAGTCCGAGCGCCTGCGACTCGAGGCCTACCAGAAGCTCTCGGCCGCCTCGGCCCCGACTGCGCAGACGGACGCGATCGACATGGTGCTCGACGAGCTCACCGACCGCTACGGCACGCCCCCGCAGCCCGTCCAGACGCTGGTCGAGGTCTCCCGGCTGCGCCGCATGGCCCAGCAGGTCGGCCTGTCCGACGTCGTCGTCATGGGCTCCAACCTGCGGGTCGCGGGCAAGGAGCTCGCCGACTCGTCCCAGGTGCGGCTCAAGCGGATGTTCCCCGGCGCGAAGTGGTTCCCGCAGCAGAACGCGTCGAGCATCCCCGTGCCGCGCCCGCACGACCTGGCCCTGCCCGACGACGCCCTGATCCGGTGGGTGGAGAGCATCCTCACCGCCGTCTACGGCGCAGCCGCCCCCGCGGAGGCCCCGGCGGCGTAGCGGCCTGCGGTCCGGCACCGCTGTCGGACGCCAGGCCCGGTGCCGGCCAGCACCGAGCCTCCCGTCCGGCAAGCGGTCCGGTCTGCCGCGCCCGGACCCGCTGGCGCTACTCCGTCGCCTCGGCCTCGGAGAGCTCGCGGCGTGCGCGGTGGTGCCGCGCCTTGAGGCTGACGACCACGGCCGAGGCCACCATCGCGATCCCGGACCCGACCAGGACGGCGAGGACCCCTTCGTCGACGATCTCGTCGTTGCTCGCGAACGCCAGTTCGTTCATGAGCAGTGAGACCGTGAAGCCGATGCCGCCGAGCACGCTGACGGTGACGATCGACGAGAACGACAGCGACGGTCGACCCGGCCCACGGAACAGTCGCGTCGCGACGGCGCCGAACAGCGTGATGCCGATGACCTTGCCGACGGGCAGCGCGATCACGACGGCCCAGAACGTGGGGGAGAGCTCGCCGATGCCGACCGCGGGGATCATCACCGCGGCCGAGGCGAACGCGAACACCGGCAGGACGATCGCGTTCGACCACGGCTCCACCCGCTCGTGCAGGGTGTGCCCGGGGCGCCGCGGCAGCACGAGCCCGAGCGCGACCCCGGCGATCGTCGCGTGCACGCCCGAGTGGTACACGAGCCACCAGGTGAGCAGGCCGATGACGACCATGCCCGCGATGAGCCAGCCCTGGCCGGAGCGCCCCGGCCGCAGCATCCGTCCGAGCACCCAGAACAGCACGAGGAGGACGACCGCGCCGCCGAGCGCCAGGAAGTCCGTGTCGTGCGCGAACACCACCGCGATGATGACGATCGCGATGAGGTCGTCGAGCACCGCGAGTGCCAGCAGGAACACCCGGATCGTGGACGGCAGCCCGCGGCCGAACATCGCCAGCACCCCGAGCGCGAACGCGATGTCCGTCGCCGTCGGGATCGGCCACCCGTGCGTGTACTGGGTCCCCGCGGTGACCGCGAGGAAGACGCCGGCGGGCACCAGGACCCCGCCGATCGCGGCGATCGCGGGCACGATCGCGGTCTTGGGGTTCGACAGCTCCCCGGCGACGAGCTCGTGCTTCAGCTCGATCGCGACGAGCAGGAAGAACACGGCGAGCAGCCCGTCGCTGATCCAGTGCGACACGGAGAGGTCGAGGCCGACGGCACCCCATGGGGCGTGCACGTGGAGGACGTGGTCGAGGCCGGGGCCGACCGGGGTGTTCGCGAGCACGAGGCCGAGGACGGCAGCCGTGAGGAGCGCGACGGCACTGAAACGAGGGGAGCGGACGAGCGCGAGCAATGGGACTCCGGGAGGGTTCGGGAAACGGTCCGTCGACCAGACTTCCCGACACGCCACCGGCAGTCTACCGGAGACCCCTGACGGCGGCTCCGCAGGCCGTGCGAGCATGGCCGGATGACCGCCATGGAGGACCTCGTCGCCGTCGTCGACCGCCTGCTCGCCCCCGACGGCGGCTGCGTGTGGAACCGGGCGCAGACGCATGCCTCCCTCGCCCGGTACGCGGTCGAGGAGGCCTACGAGCTCGTCGACGCGATCGAGGACGGCGACCCGGACGACCTGCGCGAAGAACTCGGGGACGTGCTCTACCAGGTCGTGCTCCACGCCGGGCTCGCGGAGCACGAGGGACTGTTCGGCCTCGACGACGTCGCTGCGACCGCCCGCGACAAGATGACCCGACGGCACCCCCACGTGTTCGGCGACGAGCGCGCCGACACCGTCGAGGACGTCGTCCGCGTGTGGCGGGCGGCGAAGGCGGCCGAGAAGGCGGCGCGGACCAGCGCCTTCGACGGGGTGCCGCGGGCGATGCCCCCGTTGGAGCGCGCGGTGAAGCTGCTGGAACGCCTGGAGGACCGTGGGGACGCCGACACGGTCGTCGCCGCCGTCGCCGCCGTCGTGGGGTCGGCCGGAGCGGCCGGGGCTGACGGCGTCGCGGAGCGCGTCGAGCGTGTCGAGGGCGTGGGAGGCGCCGACGCGGGACGCGTCGGGAGTGCCGACGTGGCCTGGGGCGTGGGGATGCTCGCGTCGGTGGCCGAGGCCCGGTGCGCCGGGGTCGACCCGATCGCGAGCCTCCGTGCGGCAGCGGCGATGCTCGAGGCCGAGGGGCGCGTGGCGGACGGGGTGTGACGTCTCGGGCTCGGCGCATCGCGACGACTGCGACGAGGACAGCGGGAGCGAGAAGTGCGGGCGTCCGCCCAACCCGAAAAAGGAGGACGCCCGCGAGCGGGCGCTCGGCGTCGCCAGGGAGCGACGCCGGCAGGGATACCCGCCCGAACCGCGGGGCACATTGCAGCACAGTGCCCGCGCGACCGATCCGACGGGTGGATCAGGCACCCGTCGAACCGAGGTTCTGGATGTAGCATATGAGCAGTTCGGTGGCTCCGCAAGTCCGACGTCCGATCTGACAGGATTGAGCCATGGCGACGACCGTGACGGCACCCCGAGGCATGCGCGACTTCCTCCCCGCGGACAAGGCGCGGCGTGAGCACGTCCTCGGTGTGATCCGCGGCGTCTACGCGCGACACGGCTTCGACGAGATCGAGACCCCCGTGGTCGAGGACTCGGCCCGCCTGCACTCGGGTCTCGGTGGCGACAACGAGAAGCTCGCGTTCGGGGTCCTGCGCCGCGGGCTCACGACCGAGGACCTCCACGCTGCCCAGGCGCCGCTCGACCTGGTCGACCTGGGACTGCGCTTCGACCTGACGGTGCCGCTCGCGCGGTTCTACGCCTCGCACCGGGCCGAGCTGCCGACGGTGTTCCGCGCGGTGCAGATCGCGCCGGTCTGGCGTGCGGAGCGTCCGCAGAAGGGGCGCTACCGGCAGTTCGTGCAGTGCGACATCGACGTCCTCGGGGAGCCCGGCCAGCTCGCCGAGATCGAGCTGATCCGCGCGACGACGGCCGCCCTCGACGAGCTCGGCGTCACCGGGACCTCGATCCGCATCAACGACCGCCGGGTGCTCACCGCGATGCTCGCGTCCTGGGGCGTCACCGACCCCGGTGCCGCCGAGCGTGCCCTCATCACGATCGACAAGCTCGACAAGATCGGCGCGAACGGGGTGGCGGTCGAGCTGAGTGAGATGCTCGGGCAGGACCTGTTCGACACGGCCGAGCTCACGCTGACGATCGAGGAGCTCGCGCACGCCGACTGGGACACCGCCGCCGGCGCGGACTGGCTCGACGCCGAGGCCTTCGACGACCTGCTCCGCCTCCGCGCGGCGCTCCCGGGCGTCGACCTGCGCTTCGACCCGACGCTCGTGCGCGGCATGGGGTACTACACCGGCACGATCTTCGAGGTGGCGCACCCCGACTTCGGCTACAGCCTCGGTGGTGGCGGTCGGTACGACGGCATGATCGGGCGCTTCCTCGGTCAGGACGTCCCCGCGGTCGGGTTCTCGCTCGGGTTCGAACGCCTCGTCGACCTCGTCGACCTGCCCGAGTCCGCCACGAGCGACGCCGTCGTGCTGCTGTACGACAAGGACGCCGACCCCGTTCGCCTGGCCGCGCTCAAGGGCGAGGCGCTCGGTTCCCACCAGCGCGTCCGGCTCGAACGCCGCACCAAGAACACGAAGAACCAGCTCGCCGGGCTGGCAGCGCAGGGCTTCGGTGCCTTCGCCAGCGTGGGTGCCGACACCACCACGTTGCAGGGTGTGGAGTTCCGCCCGCTCGCCTGAGTTCTCCACAGTGGTCACCTGGAGCGGCGGAACCGTTCACCGGTCGTCGCTAGGATCGATCCGCAAGCACCACAACCGCAACGTGTAGGGAGTACCCCGTGGCCGTGATCGATGCCGTAGGAGCACGCGAAGTCCTCGATTCCCGAGGGAACCCGACGGTCGAGGTCGAGGTCCTCCTCGACGACGGCGTCGTGTCGCGCGCGCTCGTCCCGTCCGGTGCCTCCACCGGCGCCTTCGAAGCGTACGAACTGCGCGACGGCGACAAGTCCCGCTACGGCGGCAAGGGCGTCCTCAAGGCGGTGGAAGCCGTCCTCGACGAGATCGGCCCCGCGCTCGAGGGCTTCGACGCCACCGACCAGCGCCTCGTCGACGCCGCGCTCATCGAGCTCGACGGGACCGAGAACAAGTCGCGCATCGGTGCGAACGCGATCCTCGGCGCCTCGCTCGCCGTCGCCCGCGCAGCCGCCGACTCGGCAGACCTGCCGCTGTTCCGCTACCTCGGTGGCCCGAACGCGCACACGCTGCCCGTGCCGCTGATGAACGTCGTCAACGGTGGCGCGCACGCCGACACCAACGTCGACATCCAGGAGTTCTTCCTGGTGCCCTACGGCGCCGAGAGCTTCTCCGAGGCCCTCCGCTGGGGCGTCGAGACCTACCACGCCCTCAAGGGCGAGCTGAAGAAGCAGGGCCTCGCGACCGGCCTCGGCGACGAGGGCGGCTTCGCGCCGGAGCTCGCGTCGAACCGTGCCGCGCTGGACTTCCTGCTCGCCGCCATCGAGAAGGCCGGCTTCACGCCGGGCAAGGACATCGCACTCGGCCTCGACGTCGCGTCGACCGAGTTCTTCGCGGACGGCAAGTACGCGTTCGAGGGCAAGCAGCTCTCCAGCCAGGAGTTCACCCAGTACTTCGTCGACCTGGCCCGTGACTACCCGCTCGCCACGATCGAGGACCCCCTCGCCGAGGACGACTGGGAAGGCTGGACCCACCTGACGGCCGAGCTCGGCGACAAGCTGCAGATCGTCGGCGACGACCTCTACGTCACCAACCCGAAGCGTCTGCAGCGGGGCATCGACGAGAAGGCCGGCAACTCGATCCTGGTCAAGGTGAACCAGATCGGCACGCTGACCGAGACCCTCGACGCCGTCTCCCTCGCCCAGCGCCACGGCATGACCGCGATCCTGTCCCACCGCTCCGGTGAGACCGAGGACACCACCATCGCCGACATCGCGGTGGCAGTGGACGGCGGCCAGATCAAGACCGGCGCCCCGGCTCGTTCGGACCGTGTCGCGAAGTACAACCAGCTCCTCCGCATCGAGGAAGAGCTCGGCGACGCCGCGGTCTACGCCGGCCGCACCGCCTTCCCGCGGTCCGCGTCGCTCTGACCCGCGCAACCGCTGACGCGCTGACGCGCTGACGTCCCACCGAGACGCCGTCCTCCACCACGGAGGGCGGCGTCTCGTCGTGACGGCGGTGTCCCGCGCTGAGTCGAGCGCCGCACCCGCCGGACGCTGAGAGGCTGCGGGACACGCGCGCGCCGAGGTGACGAGCCTCGGCGCCCGGGTTATCGTCGGACCGTGTCCAGCCAGAAGCCCCGCGTCCGTCGCGTCCCCGTCGCGATGCCCGAGGGCTCCACGGCCGAGCAGCCCTGGTACCGCTCCATCCGGTTCTCCGGCTTCAGCCTGCTCATGCTCGCGATCATCGTGCTGTTCGTGGTCGTCCTCGCACCCTCACTCCGGACGCTCATCCAGCAGCAGGAGCAGATCGCGCAGCAGCAGCACGAGGTCGCCGCACAGAAGTCCGACGTCGCGCAGAAGAAGAAGGACGTCGCCCGCTGGGACGATCCCGCCTACATCGAGGCCCAGGCCCGCGACCGACTGCTCTACGTGTACCCGGGGGAGCAGAGCTTCCTCGTGATGGGGGAGGGTGCCGGCAAACGCCGCGACGACGCCCCCACGACGGACTCCGGCACGCCGGTGAGCTCGACGGTGCAGACGCCGAAGGTCGACTGGGTGCAGGCCATGCTGTCGTCCGTGCTCGAGTCCGGTCTGACGACGGACACGAAGCAGGACCTCGTCGCCCCGGACGTCTCCGGCACCGGCGACACCGCCACCGAGCGCTGACCGCCGTCACACCGGTGCGGAGCACCCCGGAACTCCGGTAGCCTCTTGTACCCGTGACGACCCCTCCGTTCGACCCGCCGACCGAGCACGACGTGCAGGTGGTCTCGGCCCAGCTCGGCCGCCCCGCGCGGGACGTCGTCGGCATCGCCGCTCGCTGCGTCTGCGGCAACCCCACGGTCGTCGCCACGAAGCCGCGGCTCGGGAACGGCACCCCGTTCCCGACGCTGTACTACCTGTGCCACCCGGCTGCCACCGCCGCCGTCAGCACGCTCGAGGCGACCGGCGTCATGCCCGAGCTCGCCTCGTTGCTCGACGACCCCGAGACGGCGGCACAGTACCGCGCCGCCCACGAGGCCTACCTCGCCGACCGCGAGTCCATCGAGCACGTCGACGAGATCGACGGCATCAGCGCGGGCGGCATGCCCGTCCGCGTGAAGTGCCTGCACGCCCTCGTCGGGCACACACTCGCAGCCGGACCCGGCGTGAACCCCATCGGTGACCTGGCGCTCGAGCGCGCCTCGTGGTCACCCGACCGGTGTACGTGCCGGGCGTATGATGAGGGTGCAGACGCCGGAGTCGGGGCGGGTGGCGGCGAAGTCTGACCAGACTCCCGGCCAACCCTCATCACTAGGAGAACATCCCCCGTGCCCAAGATCCTCGTCGTCGGCGGCGGTTACGCCGGTTTCTACACCGCCTGGAAGCTCGAGAAGCACCTTCGCCAGGGCGAAGCCGAAGTCGTCATGGTGGACCCGCTGCCGTACATGACGTACCAGCCGTTCCTGCCCGAGGTCGCCGCCGGTTCCATCGAGCCGCGCCACGCGATCGTCTCGCACCGTCGGCACCTCAAGAAGACCCGCGTCGTCACGGCGAAGGTCACGAAGGTCGACCACGCGACCCGCACCGCCACGATCACGCCGGAGCTCGGTGAGCCGTGGGACGAGACCTACGACCAGATCGTCATGACCGCCGGCGCCGTCTCGCGCACGTTCCCCATCGCGGGCGTCGCAGACGAGGCGATCGGCCTCAAGACCATCGAAGAGGCCGCCGCGATCCGCGACAAGGTCCTCACCAACTTCGCCAAGGCCGCGAACCTGCCGGCCGGCCCCGAGCGTGAGCGCCTGCTGACGGTCGTCGTCGTCGGTGGTGGCTTCGCGGGCATCGAGGTCTTCGCCGAGCTGCGTTCGTTCGTCACCGACCTGCTGAAGAGCTACCCGCAGATCGCCTTCGAGGACACCCACTTCCACCTGGTCGAGGCCATGGGGCGCATCATGCCCGAGGTCTCCCTCGAGACCTCGCACTGGGTCCTCGAGAACCTCGCCCAGCGCGGTGCGACCGTGCACCTCGAGACGCAGCTCGCGTCGGCCGTCGGCGGCGTCTGCCAGCTCAAGGCCAAGGACGAGTCGATCGAGACCATCCCGTCCGACCTGATCATCTGGACCGCCGGCGTGATGGCGAACCCGATGGTGAAGGGCACCGACTTCCCGCTCGAGCCCCGCGGCCGCATCACCGTGCAGCCCGACCTCCGCATCGTCGACGAGGGCACCGTCATCCCCGACGCGTGGGCCTGTGGCGACGTCGCAGCGGTCCCCGACCTCACGGGCGGTGGCGTCGGCGGCATGTGCGTCCCGAACGCCCAGCACGCGGTGCGTCAGGCCAAGCAGCTCGCCAAGAACCTCGTCGCGGTGCTCCGCAACGAGGCCACGGTCGAGTACAAGCACGAGAACCTCGGCGCGGTCGCCGGCCTCGGCGTCGGCATCGGCGTGTTCCAGTCCGGCAAGTTCGCGATGAAGGGCTTCCTCGCCTGGGGCGCGCACCGCGGCTACCACGGTCTGGCCATGCCGTCGTGGGAGCGCAAGATCCGCGTCGTGAGCGACTGGGTCGGCGGCTTCTTCCTCGGCCGCGACATCGCGTCGCTCGACGACCGTGAGACCCCGCGCGCCGCGTTCGAGGCCTGGGCGTCGCGCCCGAAGCCCGCGACGGCCGACGAGCCCAAGGCCGTCGACGCCGCAGCACCGGCCGAGGGCACCCCTGCCGGTGCCGCCGGCCCGGCGTACGCCACCCCGGCGGAGGACGTCTCCAAGGAGGCCGCCCCGGTCGACGGCGAGAAGGTCGCCGCCAAGAGCGAGTAGTCCACAACATCACCGCCGAGGGCGGCCACCCGGTCCGGGTGGCCGCCCTCGCTGCGTCGGTAGGCTGGTCCGGCCCGCCCCCGTGGCCCAATCGGTAGAGGCACGCGACTTAAAATCGCTGAGCTGAGGGTTCGAGTCCCTCCGGGGGTACCAGCGGTGGTCGATGCGGACAGGAGGCCCCGCTCGCGACGTGCGCGGAGCCTCCAGTCCGGATCTGGTCGGCACCAGGTCTTCCCTGGCAACGACGAAGCGGCGCCGCCCCGAGGGGCAGCGCCGCTTCGTCGTGCGGGTGGGTCAGTACAGCCGGTAGCCGGTCACCATCGGGCACGTGAAGGGATCGCGTGCTGCGAGGCCGACTCGGTTGAGGTAGGCGACGACGATCGCGTACGACTTGCCGAGGCTGGCCTCGGTGTACGGGATGTCGTGCTTGGCGCAGTGGGCCTTGACCATCGGCTTGGCCTTGCGCAGGTTCGGGCGCGCCATGTTCGGGAACAGGTGGTGCTCCGCCTGGTGGTTCAGGCCACCGAAGAGGTGGTCGGCCCAGATGCCGCCGGTGATGTTGCGCGAGGTGCGCACCTGGCGGGAGAGGAAGTCGATGCGGGCGCCCTCGGCGATGACGGGCATGCCCTTGTGGTTCGGCGCGAACGAGCCGCCCATCATGACGCCGAAGACGGCGAGCTGCACACCGAGGAAGGCGGCGGCGACGGGGAACGGCATCAGCGTGAAGATCGCCCAGAAGTACAGGCCGAAGCGGGCGACGAGCAGGATGCCCTCGATGATGCGGTCACGGCCGGAGCCCTTGATGTGCTGACCGGTGACGAGTGCGCGGACACCGAGGAAGTGCAGGTTCGCGCCCTCCATCGTCAGGAGCGGGAAGAACGCCCAGCCCTGCACGCGGGTGAGTGCGCGGAGCAGACCGCGGCGCTGGGCGGCGTCCTCCTCGATGAAGGAGACCGTGTCCTGCGCGATGTCCGGGTCCTTGCCGATGGTGTTCGGGTTGCCGTGGTGGCGGTTGTGCTTGTTCATCCACCACGTGTACGACAGGCCCACGATGAACGTGCCGAGGATGCGGCCCGCGTTGTCGTTCCACTTGCGGGACGCGAAGACCTGCCGGTGCGCGGCCTCGTGCGAGAGGAACGCGAACTGCGTGAAGAGCGCGCCGAGCACGGCGGCGGGGATGAGCTGGAACCAGGAGCCACCGAGCATCGCGACGGCGACGAAGCACGCGGCGACGAGGACGACCAACACGCTGAAGACGGTCCAGTAGAAGCCGACGCGGCGCTCCAGGAGCCCGGCGGCGCGGACCTCCTCGAGGAGGTCCTTGTACGTGGACGTGCCAGAGGCGGCGCCCGGCGTCCGGGGAGTGGTGGGTCGGTACAGGGTCGATGAAGACATGAGCTGCTTCCATCAGGAACAGCCCTTCGGCCGTGCTCTCGAGTTCCCGCATTTGCGGTTGCTAGGGAACCTAGGGGTCGAACCTGGGCAGAGACCGTGGAACGCGCGTACCGTCCGGGAAGGTCGCCGGTCCGTTCGGCGGCGACCCGACGGGCTCGGAGGTCCCTGCCCGTGAAGCACATCATCTACGGACTCGCATCGGTCCTCACCACCGACGACGCGGCCTACGCCGTCCTCGACTACGCCGCTGCGCTGGCCCAGGCCGGGCTCGCCGACACCGTGCACGTGCCGACCGTCGACCGATGGGGGATGAACACCACGTCGAGTCTCCTGCTGGCTCCCGCGATCGGGGTCCTGGTGCAGGGCGCTCCGGACGACGAGCTCCAGCCCGACACCGCCGGCTTCATCACCGAGCTCCGGTGGCGGACCCGCGCGGTGCAGACGGCCGGGTAGCGGCCGGGTCCTCGCTAGCATGCACGGTGTGGTCGGACTGGGCAGCGCACTCGCGAACCTCCGTGGCGTCCTCCGGCAACCCGAGGCACACGTCGAGACCGTCGACGGCGAGTCCGTCCCGGTCGGCATGCTCCTCGGCACGCTCGGCGCCCTGCTGCTCGACGCCGGCAGCTCCGTCACCGACGTCCGATCGGCCCTCGAGAAGGCGCGGGAGGCCGCTGGCATCGGCCCCGGGCTCGCCGTCGGGGTGCTGCCGGCACTCGTGATCGTCAGCGAGACCGCCACCGGATCGGCGACGATCGTCAACGCCGAGGGCATCGAGCTCTCGTTCCGGCAGGCGGCGCGGGCGAACCGGCTGGTGCTCGGGCTCGAGAGCGGGTCGATCGCCCTCGCCGAGATCCCCGCGCGCGTCCGGGCGATCCGCGCGAACACCCGTCCGCCGGCACCGCTGCCGTGGATCGCCGGGAACGCCCTGACCGCCGCGGGCCTGGCCGTCGTCTTCCGCTGCCCGTGGTGGGCGGTCCTCGTCGTGCTCGGGGTCGGCGCGGTCGTCGGGGTCATCGGGCTGCTGCTCCGCCGGTTCCGCGAGGCCGTCGCCGTCGTCCCGTTCCTCGCCGCGTTCGTGTCGACCGCCGTCGTCGGCCTCGTCGCCGCGAGCACCGGCTTCGACCACGTGCCGCTCTTCGCCGTCTGCGCCCCCGTCGCCGTGTTCGTGCCGGGCGCGCTCATCACGAACGCGCTGCTCGAGCTCACGGCCGCGGACATCGTGACCGGGTCCGCGCGGCTGATGCAGGGGCTCATCATGCTCGGCTTCATGGCCGCCGGGATCGCCGCGGGCAGCGCCGTCACCGGGTTGCGGGTCGACCCGCGGTCCGCCGCGCTCGTCGGGGAGGTCGCCGGTGTCGGGACCGACCGGGCCGGGTGGGAGTCGGTGCCCGCGTACTGGTTGTCGTGGGTGGCCGTCGCGGTGCTCGCGGTCGGCATCGGCCTGGTGTTCGGCGCCGGCTGGAAGCTCACGGCGGCCTCGATCGTGGTGATGATCGGGGCGTACGCGCTCGTGTCCGGCCTGGCGCCGCTCGTGGGGAGCGTCGTCGCGACGGGCACCGCGGCTGCCGTGCTGTTCGTCGCCACCCGTGGCCTCGAGCGGCTGGTGCCGGTGATCCCGGCGACGGTGTCGTTCCTGCCGGCGTTCCTGCTGCTCGTGCCGGGCACCGTCGGGCTGGTCGCCGTGGCCACCGCCGACCCGCAGTCACTGGCGACGCCCCTCGCCACCTTCGTCAGCCTGTGCGTCGGCACGAAGATCGGCGGGCTGCTGCCGGGCCTGTTCGCCCGCACGGCGCCGACGCACTGACGGCGCGCCCGCACACCCGCGCCCGCACAGCCGCGGGCGCACAGCCGCGGGCGCACACCCGCGCGGGCGCGCCCGCGACCCCTACGGCTCGATGAAGAAGCGCCCGGCCGCCTGGTCCTCGAGCGCGGACGCCTTCGCCAGGTAGTGCACCTTCTTGCCCGTGGCGTTGTACGGCAGCTCCGTGACGAACCGGTAGCGCCGCGGCCGCTTGTACCGCGCGAGACCCGGGTGCGAGCCGGTCCAGTCCTCGAGCGCCGACGCCGCGGCGGTGTCGTCGTCCGGCAGGCCCCGCGCGTCGCGGACGACGTACGCCACGACGACCTCGCCCCAGCGGTCGTCGGGCACACCGACGACGATCGAGTCGGCGACCCCGGGGTGCTCCTGCAGGACGGCCTCGACCTGCACCGGGTGCACGTTCTCCCCGCCGGAGATGACCATGTCGTCCTTGCGCCCGACGATGGTCACGCGCTCGTGCTCGTCCCACGTCGCCAGGTCGCCCGGGTAGAACCAGCCGTTCGCGAACTTCTCGGCCTCGAGCCCCGGGTTCCGGTACGAGTAGCCGGACTTGACGGTGCGGACGGCGAACTCGCCGATCTCGCTGCCGTCCTGCGGCACGGTGTCCGTCGGGTCGGCGAGCTTGTCGGCGTACACCCGCACCACGGCGACGTCGTCGTCCGTGGACGCCCGACCCGTCGAGCCCGCGCCGTCGGGGAAGTCCTCGGGGCGCAGGAACGTGTTCCAGAAGGTCTCGGTGGTGCCGTACCCGTTGAAGATCCGCGGTGAGAGCAGCTCCTGGTAGCGGAGCGCGGCGGCCCGGTCCAGCGGGGCACCCATCGTCACGATGCCGTGCAGCGAGGACAGGTCGCGCGGGCGGCGCTCCTGGGCGTTCGCGAGCTGCACGAGGTTCGGCGGCGCACCGATCAGGAAGGTCAGCTGTTCCGACTCGACGAGGTCGAGCACCCGGTCGGCGTCGAAGTGCCGGAGCGTGGTCAGCTCGGCACCGACGTAGAACACCGGGTTCGGCCCGCCGGAGTACAGGCCGCCACGGTGGAACAGCGGCGACATGTTCAGCGTCTTGTCGAACGGGCTGAGCGGGAAGTGCATGATGACGTCGTGCGCGCTGAGCACCTCGACCAGGCTCGGCAGCGGCACGGGCTTCGGCCGACCGGTCGTCCCCGACGTGTAGAGCCGGGTCGTCTCGTCGTAGGTGCTGTGCGGCTCGGTGTCCGCGAGCTCCGACGCGGTGACCGGCTCCGCTGCGAGCAGCTCGGCGAACCCGTCGTGCGCTCCGCCCACCGTGACGACGTGGTCGGGGCGGTGCGAGGCGGACTCCAGCGCGGCGACGAGGTCGTCGTTCCGCACGGCGTCGTGGACGAGCACGACGGGTGCGGAGTCGTCGACGATGAACGCGACCTCGTCCGGGGCCAGCCGGAAGTTGGTGGGGGAGAACACCGCGCCGATGCGGTGGCACGCCAGGTACAGCATCGCGAACTCGGGGGAGTTGAACAGCTCGACCATGACCACCGAACCGCGGACGGCACCGTGCCGCACGAGCCAGCCACCGATCCGGTCCACCGCGTCGCCGAGCTCCGCGTACGTCCACGACCGGTCCGTGTCCGGATCGCGCAGGGCCGGCCGGGTGGCGAAGCGGTGGGTGTTCCGCTGGAAGCCGTTGGCGTACGTGTAGCTGCCCTCGAACACCTCGCGGAAGCGGGTCGAGTCGTAGTCGGATCGGGTCTCGGTCATCGTCGCTCCCTGGGCTCGTGCGGCGCGCCGCACGCACCGCAGACCAGCGTAATCGGCGCGTGGGGCGTCGGCCCGCCGGCCGCGCACCGGTGGACGGCTCCGGTCTCGTGGACCGGTGCCGGGCCTCCAGTCCCGCTCCAGGTCCGGTCAGGAGGCTCGGCTCGACTCAGCCGCTCAGGTCCGGTTCGAGCACGCGCACCCAGAGCCAGGTGGCCGCCGCGACGGCCACGCTCGCGCAGGCCACGACGACCAGGGCGACGGGCGGGACGTGGGTGCCGGCGGAGCCGGAGTAGACGGCTGCCGCGAGGGCGACGCCGAGGCCGGCGACGGCGGCGTACCGGGCTCGGGAGTGTGCCCACAGGGCGCTCCCCGCGGAGCCGGCGACCGGGAGGAGCGTGGCGACGAGGGCACCGAGGCCGCCGACGCACAGCGTGATGGCGAACTCGGACACCAGCGCGGTCCAGAACCCGGTGCCGGGGGTCAGGCTGTGGAGCACCCAGCCGACCGCGGCGAGGACGAGCAGACCGGTCGATCGCCAGGTCGCGCTGCGGGCGCACGCGGCGATGCCGGCCCCCAGCCGCATCGCTCCCGTGTCGGCGTCGGGACGGCCCACCGGCACCAGGAGCACGCCGATGACCAGGGCGGGGGAGAGGTCGGCTGCGCGCGTGACACCGCAGGCGACGAGTGCTGCCAGCACGAGCCACGGGGAGACGCGCCAGCCGATCGTGTGCCGGTCGGCGCCCGCCGCCCACCGGGTGGTGAGGACCACGGCCGCCGTGAGCACCGCGGTGCCGAGCAGGACGGCGATGGCGAGGCGGACGTAGCGGGCCTCGAGCGAGACGCCGACCGCGAGCAGGGTCAGGACACCGGCCAGCACCACGGCGAGGCCGATCGAGGCCCACGCCGGCAGGGCGTCGTCGCCCCGGGTGCGCTCGGTGCGGGGTCGGTTGCGGCCGGTGAAGGAGGCCGGGCGGAGCGACACCCGGCCCCGGAGTGTCCGGGCGACGAGTCGAGCGGGCCCGGCGACGAGCAACAGGAACCCGACGGCGACCGCAGCGGCGACCGCGAGGGTGCGCCACGACGCCGAGGACTGGATCGTCGGGACGGCGTGGTCGAACGAGGTGGCGGTCGTCCAGTCGCCGGCGGGTCCGGACCAGTCGCCGTGACCGGCGCCGGGACCCGTGCCGGTGCCGGAGCCGCCGCTCGTGCCGGAGGCACCGCCGGTGCTGCTGCCGCCGCCGGTGCCGGTGGTGCCGCCGCCGGTGCCGGCGGTGCCTCCGTTCCCGGTGCCGCCGCCGTGGTGCCCGGTGTCGCGGTCGTGTCCGCCGGTGCCCGGGCTGCCCGTCGTGCCGCCGTTCGCAGATCCGAGTCCGGGCTGCCCCGACGTGCCGGACGTCGGGCCGTCGTCCGCGCCGGCCGTCCCCGACGGCGTGGACCCGGGGACGCTGGCGCCGGCGGCGGCCAGCACCACCCGGACGGACGCCGAGGGTGCCGAGTGGTTGCCGGCGGCGTCGTGCTGCAGCGCCGAGACGAGGTGCCGACCGGCCGTGAACCGGGAGCCGCCCGTCGAGCAGGACCACGAGCGGTCTGCGCCGACGGTCGTCCCGCACACGGGGACGCGGTCGACGTACACGGTGAGCTGGGCCCCCGCCTCGCCGGTCCCGCGCACCGTGAGCGGCTGCACGACGGCGCGGGGGTCGGCCACAGGAGCGGTGATGCGGGGCGCGGCCGGGGGTGTGCGGTCGAACGTCACCGACACCGGTTGCGAGGTCGCACTCCGGAGGTCGGACAGGTAGCCGGCGGCCGTGCTCGCGGTCTGGGTCGCCGTCATCGAGACGGTGCCGCTCGGGCGCGGGGCTGCCCCGATCGCCCACGAGACCACCCACCGGCCGTCGGACCCGACCGTGGCGGTGCGTTCCGCCCGGGAGCCGGACGCCGTCACCGTGACCGTCATGCCCGCGTCGCCGCTGCCGGAGACCGATCCGGTGGTCGTCCCGCGGGTGGTGACGACCGGCGGGACGACGACGTCCGCGGCGGGGGCGTCCGCCGTCCGTCGTGCTGCGTCCGTCGTGTCCTGCACGGTGAACACCTGCTGCGCGCCGCTCCGGACGGTGCCCGAGCACGACCAGGCGCCGCGGAGGTCGGTCGTGGCGGTGCAGACGGAGGCGCTGGCGACGCGGGGGTCCATCACCCGGATGCCGTGACCGGGTGTCGCCGTGCCGCGGAAGGCCCCGGTCGCGCTGGTGATGTCGCCGGGGTCGGCGATCGTCGGGTCGGTCGCCGGGAGGCCGGTCGGCGGGGGTGACGTCGGTGCGCCGGGCCGCGCGGGTTCGGGGGACGGGGACGCGGTGGGGCGCTGGGCGGACAGGGCGTCCGGGGCCGGGGCGGTGCCCGTTGCCGCGTCGTCCGCGCTTTCCGGGTTGCCCGTTGCCGCGCCGTCCGTGACCGTGCTGGTGGCCTGCGCGGTCGTGTCTGGGGCCCCTGTCGCTCCCACCGCCGGGGCGACGCCGAGCACCAGGAGCGCGCCCGCGAGCACGGCAGCGGCGATCCCGGTCACCGCCGTCCGGGCACGACGAGCTGAGCCGTCGCCCCCGACGGCCCTGGTGTCCACGTGGTCCCCGCGCGTGTTCATGTCCCCCCATCCCACGCGACGCGGGCCGATCGGTCAATCCTCCTCGCGGGGGATCTGCGATTCCCGGCCGCGATGCACCCCGTACCAGGGTCTCTGCCGAACGTCGGATGTGCGGCACGCGGGAATCCTCCGTGAACCGCGGAGCGGGCGAGGACCACGCGCGTGCCGTCGTTAGAATCGACGCTGGTCCGTCCGGCGTGCAGGTGACACCGGCCAGGCCGCGGACAACCCGACGCGACAAGGAGCACTCCCGCATGGACACCGGTCTCATCACGACCCTGATCGTCGTCGGCGTCGTGGTCGTGCTCCTCGTGGTGGTCGGGATCTACCTCTGGGTCACGTACAACTCCCTCGTCACGCTGAAGGTCCGCGTGGACGAGGCCTGGAGCGACATCTCCGTGCAGCTCAAGCGCCGCGCCGACCTCATCCCCACGATCGTCAGCACGGTCAAGGGGTACGCGACGCACGAGAAGGCCGTGTTCGACGACGTCACGAAGGCCAGGGCGGAGACGCTCAACGCGGGTGACGCCGACCAGGCCTCCGCGGCCGAGGGGCACATGCAGAAGGCCCTCAAGAGCGTGTTCGCCGTCGCCGAGGGGTACCCGCAGCTCCAGTCGAGCCAGAACTTCCTGCAGTTGCAGACCGAACTCGTCGACACCGAGGACAAGATCCAGTCGGCCAGGCGCTTCTACAACGGCGGCGTCCGCGAGCTGAACACGAAGATCAAGGTCTTCCCGAACTCGTCGTTCGCGAAGAGCCGCGGGTTCAGCGAGGCCTCCTTCTTCGAGACCACCGAACCCGCGGCGATCGCCGAACCGCCGCGCGTCCAGTTCTGACACGGCGGCACGGCCCCCTCGCATGTACAGCGCCATCGCGCGCAACAAGCGCAACACCGTCGTGATCGTCCTGGTCTTCCTGGTGGTCATCGGAGCGCTCGGGTTCCTCGGCGGGTACCTCGCCGGCAACGTCTCCATCGGGTTCATCGTCTTGGTCGTGGCACTCGCCTACGCGCTCCTGCAGTACTTCACCGCAGCGCGCCAGGCCACGGCGATCGCCGGCGGCGTCGAGATCGACCGCACGACGGAACCCCGGCTCTGGCGCACCGTGGAGAACCTGGCGATCGCGACGGGCACGCCGATGCCGCGCGTGTACGTCATCCGTGACCCGGCGCCGAACGCCTTCGCCACCGGCCGTGACCCCGAGCACGCCGTGGTCGCGGCGACCACCGGGCTGCTCGAGCTCATGGACGACCAGGAGCTCCAGGGCGTCATGGCGCACGAACTCGGCCACGTCCGGAACCACGACATCCGGGTCTCGACGATGGTGTTCGGGCTCGTCGTCGCCGTCGGGCTGATCGCCGACGTGCTCCTGCGCATCTCGGTCGTCAGCGGGCTGTCCGGCGGGCGGAACCGCAACAGCGACAACGGCGGCGGCGCGAACCCGATCCTGCTCGTCGCCGGCCTCGCCGCGGTGGTCGTGGCGCCGATCGCGGCGATGGGGGTGCAGGCCGCGGTGTCCCGGCAGCGCGAGTACCTGGCGGACGCCACCGGCGCGCTGACCACCCGGCACCCGGAGGGACTCGCCAGGGCGCTCGAGAAGCTCGGCGCGTACGGCCAGCCGATGCAGACGCAGAACTCCGCGATGGCGCACCTGTGGATCGCCGACCCGATGCGGCCCGGCGTGCTGGACCGGCTGTTCTCGACGCACCCGCCGCTGCCGGACCGCATCGCCCGCCTGCGCGGGATCCAGGACCACTTCTAGGGAGCGGGAGCGTCACCGTCCGCGGTGACTGCGGCCGCGTCGGCGTCGTCGGCCGCCTGGTGCGGGACGAGCGGCACACCGAGGGCCCCCGCGACCCGCGCCGCCGCCGTGCCGCGGTCGGTGACCTCGACGCCGTCGAGCCCCTGCCACGCCGCCGCAGGCCGCAGGGTCACGGCGAGGCGCTCGGCGTCGATCTGCGCCGTGTCCTGGTCCCAGGCGGTCCGCACCCGCAGGACCCCGCCCTGCCGGTCGCTCTTCAGGTCGACCCGGCCCACGAGGGCGTCGTCCTGCAGCACCGGCAGCACGTAGTACCCGAACACCCGCTTCGGCGCGGGCGTGTAGATCTCGATCCGGTAGTGGAAGTCGTACATCCGCTCGGCCCGGCGCCGGAACCACACGACGGGGTCGAACGGACTCAGCAGGGCGTCCGCCGTCATCGTGCGGGGCACCCGGGCGTCGGCGTGCAGCCAGGCGCGCTCCCGCCAGCCCTCGACCTGCACGGGCAGGAGCACGCCGGCGTCCTGCAGGTCGGCGATCGCGGCCGCGGTGTCGTCCGAGCGCAGGCGGTAGTGGTCCGCGATGTCCGCCCGGGTGCCGACCCCGATCGCCCGCGTGGCCCGGGCGACGAGGTCGCGGATGGCGTCCGGCCGCGCGGGGGCGTCGTCGAGGAACCCGGCGGGGAGCACCTGGTCCGGCAGGGCGTACACGCGCTCGAACCCGGCGCGACCGGCGCTGACGACGTCGCCCCACCGGAACATCTGCTCGAGCCCGGTCTTGACGTCGCTCCAGCCCCACCACGGTCCGCGACGGACGTTCGACTCGTGCTCCACCGCGCTCGCAGGCATCGGGCCCTCGGCCGCGAGCAGGGCACGGAGTTCCTGCCGGACACCGGCGGTGCGCTCGACCCAGGCGGCGCGGGTGGGGCCGGCGTCCCGCTCGCGCATCGCGTCCATCTTCCAGCGGAACAGCTTCAGGTCGTCGCGCGGGACGAAGGCGGCCTCGTGCGCCCAGTACTCGACGTACGGTCCCCGCTTCGTGAACGTCAGGCGGTCGAGTGCCGTGCGGTCGTAGGCACCGAGCCGCGCGAACAACGGCAGGTAGTGGCTGCGTTCGAAGACGTTCACGGAGTCGATCTGCAGCAGGCCCAGCCGCCCGATCGTCGCGGTCAGGGACCGGGTCGTGACCGGGTCGGTCCTGGCACGTCCGAAGCCCTGCGCCGCCAGGCTGACGCGGCGTGCCTCGGCGGCGGAGAGCGTGGTGCGAGCCATGCGACCGACCCTACTGAGCACCGCCGACGACGCCTGCCAGTACCCACATGTCGCATCTGGAACCCGACGGGCGGGCCCGCGGATAGGATCGGCGGCATGGCTTGGGGCAAGAAGAACCGTGACGCACCCGCACCCGTACCCGCACCCGTGGTCGTGACGCCGAGGACGCACCCCGACCCCGTGGTCGAGGACGCGGTGCCGACGGGCGTCCGCATCGCGGGTGCCTGGTCGTGGCGGGTGCTCGTCGTCGTCGGGGTGATCGCGCTCTTCATCTGGCTGATGACGGTGTTCAGCGAGATCCTCATCCCGTTCCTCGTCGGCATCGTCATCTCGGCGCTCCTCGTCCCGATCTCGAACTGGCTGCAGCGGCACCACGTGCCGAAGTGGCTCGCGATCGTGATGAGCCTGCTCGGTGGCATCGCCGCCGTCGGCGCGCTGATCTGGCTCGTCGTCGACCAGGTCATCGCGTCGTACCCCTCGCTCCGTGACCGCACGGTGGACCAGTACGCGAACATCAAGGACCTCGTCCTGAACTCCGGCCTGGGCATCACGCAGGGCGACGTCAACGGCTGGCTGGACGACGGCACGAAGTGGCTCCAGGACAACTCCGCGTCGATCCTGTCCGGGGTCGCCAGCGCCGGTTCCGGGGCCACCCACGCGTTCGAAGCCCTGTTCATCGTCCTGTTCACGACGATCTTCCTGCTCATCGACGGCAAGAACGTCTGGCGCTGGACCGTCCGGCTCTTCCCGCGCAAGGCCCGTGCGGCCGTCGACGGCGCCGGTGTCGCCGGGTGGATCACCCTCACCAGCTTCATCCGCGTGCAGATCTTCGTCGCCTTCGTCGACGCGGTCGGCATCGGCGGCGGCGCGTTCATCGTCGGGCTGTTCTTCGGCGGCATGCCGCTCGTGATCCCGATCGCCGCGTTCGTGTTCCTCGGGGCGTTCATCCCCGTCGTCGGCGCGATCGTGACCGGGTTCCTGGCGATCTTCGTCGCGCTCATCTTCAACGGCCCGGTGGCCGCGGTGCTCGTCCTGGCCGTCGTGCTCCTGGTGCAGCAGATCGAGGGCCACATCCTGCAGCCGCTCGTGATGGGCAACGCCGTGAAGGTGCACCCCCTCGCGGTCGTCCTCGGCGTCACCGCGTCGGCTGGTCTCGCCGGCATCGCCGGTGCGTTCTTCGCCGTCCCGCTCATCGCCACCCTGAACGCCATGGTCACGACCATCGCGAGTGGTCGCTGGCGTCGACTCGACTCCGACCACGTGCTCGAGGCCACCCCGAAGCGTGGCCAGCACGGGCAGCTCCAGCTGATGCGCCGCCGTCGGCACAAGGTCGGCGACGACGTCCCGGCTCCCGGCAGCGACAAGGCCCCCGCGGCGGCTGAGGGAACGGCGAGCACCAACTAGCGTCACGGGTTCGGCATCGGGCTCCCGACCGACGATGATGGGACCGTGACCGACACCACTGCGCCGACGATCCCCACCCTGGACGACATCGAGAAGGCGCGCGAGACGATCGCGGGGGTCGCCCGGGTCACGCCGATGGAGACCTCGCAGTTCCTCGCCGAGGTCCTCGGGTCCCCGGTGCACCTGAAGTGCGAGAACCTGCAGCGCACCGGGGCGTACAAGCTCCGCGGTGCGTACAACCGGCTCTCCGCACTGACCGAGGAGCAGCGGGCCGCGGGCGTCGTCGCCGCGAGTGCCGGCAACCACGCCCAGGGCGTCGCACTGGCTGCCCGGGAGCTCGGCATCCCGGCGACGATCTTCACCCCGGTCGGGGTCGCCCTGCCGAAGCTGCAGGCCACGCGCCACTACGGCGCCGAGGTCGTGCTCCGCGGCCACTCGGTGGAAGAAGCACTGTCCGCCGCGAAGGACTTCGCCGCCCACACCGGCGCCGTCTTCATCCCGCCGTTCGACCACCCCGCGGTGATCGCCGGGCAGGGCACCGTGGGCCTCGAGATCGTCGACCAGGTCCCCGATGTCGACACCGTCGTCGTGCCGATCGGCGGCGGCGGGGTCATCTCCGGCATCGCGATCGCGGTGAAGGGCCTGGCGGAACGCCTCGGCCGGACCATCCGGGTCATCGGGGTGCAGGCCGAGAACGCCGCCGCGTACCCGGACTCCCTCGACGCCGGCGAACCGGTCACGATCACCACGACCCCGACGATCGCGGACGGCATCGCGGTGGCCCGCCCCGGCGACATGAACTTCCCGATCATCCGCGACCTGGTCGACGAGATCGTCACCGTGTCCGACGACGACGTCGCCCGCGCGCTCCTGGTGCTGCTCGAGCGCGCCAAGCTCGTGGTCGAGGCCGCCGGTGCGGTCGGTGTCGCGGCGATCATGGCCGGCTCCGTGCGGGACACCGGCCGGACAGTGGTGCTGCTCAGCGGCGGCAACATCGACCCGCTCATGATGGAGCGGATCATCACGCGCGGCCTGGTCGCCGCCTCGCGCTACATCGGCATCCGGATCATGCTGCCAGACCGTCCCGGCCAGCTCGCGCGCGTGGCGCAGGTCATCTCCGACGCCGGAGCGAACGTGGTCGAGGTCCTCCACACCCGGCACGGCCAGGGGCTCGTCATCAGCGAGGTCGCGCTCGACCTGTCGATCGAGGCCCGCGGCCCGGACCACGCCGACGAGGTCATCCAGCGGCTCCACGAGGCGGGCTTCCGCCCGGAACGGCTCCTGCAGACCCCCTGATCGGCGCCGGGTGCCGGGGTCGGCCCCGGACATGACGGGAGGCCCGTGGCGATCCCGCCACGGGCCTCCCGTCATGGACGTGTCCGGGCTGACAGCCCGGCTGCGCGCTACGGCTCGTAGCGCTCGACCTTCGTCACCTCGACGGCGATCTCCTTGCCGTTCGGCGCCGTGTACGTGGCGGAGTCACCGGCGCGCAGGCCGACGATGGCCGCACCGACCGGGCTGACGGGGCTGTAGACGGTGAGGTCCGAGCCCTCGGCCACGATCTCGCGGCTGCCGACCAGGAACGTCGACGGATCGCCCGCGATCGTGGCGGTGACGACGGTGCCCGGTTCGACGGTGCCGTCGAAGACGGCCTCGGTCACGGTGGCCGTCTTCAGCAGGTTGGTGAGGACGCGGATGCGGGCCTCGATCTTGCCCTGCTCGTCCTTGGCGGCGTGGTAGCCGCCGTTCTCCTTGAGGTCGCCCTCTTCACGAGCGGCCTCGATGCGGCGCGCGATCTCGGCACGGCCCTCGCCGCTCAGCTCCTCGAGCTCGCCCTTGAGGCGGTCGTGTGCCTCTTGCGTGAGCCAGGTGGCCTGCGTGTCGTTGCTCATGTCGTCAGTCCCTTCGACCATGAAGAACGAGACCGACCGGAGCGGTCGGTCTCGTCAGGCGAATCAGGGCAGTCTAGGGAACCCAGCAGGTGTGGATCAAGCCGGTCACGCCGCGTGTCGTCGTGTTGACGTCGGTCGTGATCGTCCGCGAGCGCTCGGTCGCCGGGGGCAGCGTCACGGTCTTCCAGCCGACGATCGTGTACGACTTGTCGAGCACCTGGACCGTGCACTCGGCGGCCGTCCCGGGGTCGACCGACACCTGCGAGTGCACGACCGCCTTGTGCGTGGAGAGGATCTGGTAGCCGACGTCGTCGGAGTCGAGCCCGTGCGAGGTCTGCCCGGGGCCGGCCCAGATCACCCAGGCACCGAACACGACGACGATGGCGGCCGCAGCGGCGATCGCGATCGTCCTGGTGCGGCGCGACCGGCCGGCGGTGCGGCCGTAGCGGTCGTCGAGGGTGGCCGTGGTGCTCGGGTTCAGCTGTTCGGACAGTTCGGGGCTCCCGGGGTGATTATCCTGATCCCAGGGTAGTTCACGCCTGCCGTGCGCCACCTCCGACCCCGACCCCACCCGTGAGGATCCACCCGTGCCACATCGTCTGATGGCCGTCCACGCCCATCCCGATGACGAGTCGAGCAAGGGGGCTGCCACGTCGGCGAAGTACGTGGCCGAGGGCAACGAGGTCCTCGTCGTCTCCTGCACCGGCGGCGAGGCCGGCGACATCCTCAACGAGGACCTGCCCGCGCCCGCGATGAGCCGCGCGCACCGGGACATGGCCGGCTTCCGGCGCGGGGAGATGGCCGCGGCACAGGCCGCGCTCGGCATCGAGCACGTCTGGCTCGGCTACCACGACTCCGGGCTGCCCGACGCCGAGAAGGGCGAGACCGTGCGCCCCGGTACCTTCGCCACCGTGCCGCTGGAGTACTCGACCGAGGCGCTCGTCCGCGTGGTCCGTCGCTTCCGTCCGCACGTGCTCGTCACCTACGACGAGAACGGCGGCTACCCGCACCCGGACCACATCCGCACGCACGAGGTCTCGATGGCCGCCTGGCGCGACGCCGCCGACCCGACGAAGTACCCCGACGCGGGCGAGCCGTGGGCGGTCGCGAAGCTCTACTACGAGCGCACCATGAACCCGCGTCGCTTCACCGCGTTCTACGAAGCCATCAAGGAACGCGAGCCCGACAGCCCCCTCGTCGAGCAGCTCGGCGAGTGGGTGCAGCGGTTCGCGGACCGGCCCGACCTGGCGACCAGCCACGTCGACGTGCACGAGTACTTCGACGCCCGCGACGCCGCCCTGCGCGCCCACGCCAGCCAGGTGCCGCCGAACAGTCCCTTCTTCTACTGGCCGAACGACCTCCTCGCGACGGTGTGGCCGACCGAGGACTACCAGCTCGTCGAGGCCCGCGTGCCCACCGAGCTGCCCGAGTCCGACCTCTTCGCGGGGATCCCAGCCGAACAGGACGTCACCGCGTGACCACCATCGCAGCAGTGCTCGCTGCCACCCCGAGCCCCAGCCCGACCTCGGCCGTGCCCGACGTCGACGTCACCCCGGGCGTCGCCGGCTTCATCGCGATCGCAGTCGTCGCCGTCGTGACGATCCTGCTGCTCGTCGACATGACGCGCCGCATCCGTCGCACCCGCTACCGCGCGGAGATCCGGGAGCGCTTCGAGGCCGAGGCCCGGAACGGCGGCCCGCTCACGGACGAGCCGGCGCGTCGCGCCGACGAGGACGGCCGCACCGACGTCGGGGACGACACCGAGCGCGGCTAGCGAGCCAGGCACCCGAGGGACGGGAGGCCCGGGGCGACACCGCCACGAGCCTCCCGTCCGTTCGTGGTCACCGCCGGCACCCGACCTGCCGTGCCGACCGTCAGCGGACCGGGTGCAGCGCCACCAGGAGGATGCCCGCCCACTGCGCGGCGAAGGCCGCGACGGTGAGGGCGTGGAAGACCTCGTGGAAGCCGAAGAACATCGGTGAGGGGTTCGGCCGCTTGAAGCCGTACACCGCCGCGCCGACGACGTAGGCGAGCCCGCCGGCCAGCACGAGCACGGTCATCGGGACGCTCGCGGCGAAGAGCTGCGGCAGGATCCCGAGGGCCGCGCAGCCGAGCGCCAGGTAGAGCGGCACGTACAGCCAGCGTGGCGCCCCGATCCAGAAGACGCGGAACGCGATGCCGAGCAGGGCGCCGCCCCACATCACCCAGAGCACCACGACCATCAGCGTGTGCGGCAGGGCGCAGACGGCCACGGGTGTGTACGTCCCCGCGATGAGCAGGAAGATGTTCGTGTGGTCGATCCGCTTGAGGACCCGCTTGACGACCGGGCCCCAGGGGAAGCGGTGGTAGGTCGCGGAGACGCCGAACATGACGAGCGACGTCGCCATGAACACCGCGGTGCCGGCCTTCGCCGCCGGGGTCGCCGCGAGGCTCACGAGGACGATCCCCATCGCGAGGGCGAACGGGAACGTGCCGAGGTGGATCCAGCCGCGCCAGGCCGGACGTTCGTCGGCTGCGGTGGCTGCCTCTTCCGTGAAGGGGACGTGGGGGAGGGTGCCGGTGTCCCTGTCCTGGTGCATGCTCCGACGATATCGCCGGGTCACCACACCGCCGGCTGGGAGTCGGCGCCGAGCACGGGTGCACTACGCTCGTCGCGTGACGGGCAGGCTGGGATGGGCGGGACGCGGGATCCTCTACCGCGCCTACCAGAAGCGCATCCGGAAGCAGATCGACGGAGCGCCGACGCCGAAGCACGTCGCCATGATCGTCGACGGGAACCGCCGCTGGGCGAAGCAGCTCGGCCTCGAGACCGCCGCGCACGGACACCGAGCCGGCGCCGCGAAGATCCCCGAGTTCCTGTCGTGGTGTGACGACCTCGACGTGCAGGTCGTCACGCTGTACCTGCTGTCGGCGGACAACCTCAAGGGCCGCGGGGGCGACGAGCTCGAGCAGCTCATCAGCATCATCGCCGACCTGGCCGACCGGCTGGCCGACCACAAGCAGTGGCGCGTGCAGCACGTCGGGTCGAACGACGGACTGCCGGACGGGCTCGTCACGACGCTCGCGGACGCCGCGGCCCGGAGCGCCGGGCACACCGGGCTGCACATCAACCTCGCCGTCGGGTACGGCGGTCGGCGGGAGATCGCGGACGCCATGCGCAGCATCGTCCGAGCACACGGCGAGGGCGGCGGCACGCTCGACACCCTGGCCGAGGTCCTGACCCCGGAGCTCATCGGCGACCACCTGTACACGCAGGGGCAGCCGGACCCGGACCTGATGATCCGGACCTCGGGCGAGCAGCGCCTGTCGGACTTCATGCTGTGGCAGAGCGCCCACAGCGAGTTCTACTTCGTCGAGGCCTTCTACCCCGACCTGCGCGAGGTCGACTTCCTGCGCGCGGTCCGCGACTTCGGGCTCCGCTCACGGCGGTTCGGCGGCTGAACCACTGCGTCGATCGGCTGAGGCCGAGGCGTGCATTCGCGACCACCCGGTCGTCCCAGTAGTCTCTCAGGGTTCTGTTCCTGTGAAAGGTGCACCCCGTGACCACGATCGACGAGTACGCCGCCGGCTTCGCCGAGGAGCCCGGCTACCTCGACCACGCCGCCTTCGGCCCGGTGCAGACCGCCGTGCTCGAGGAGCAGCGGGTCCTCGGCACCATCCAGGCGCACATGCGGTTCGGTGCGATGGAGACCCTCGACGAGCAGGACGCCCGCGTCCGTGCCGTCGCCGCCCGCATGGTCGGACGCCGGGAGGACCAGGTCGTGTCCCAGTCGGCCACCACCCCCGGCCTGCTGCACACCGCCTTCGGCATCACCGGAGGGGTCCTCGTCGCCGCGGACGAGTACCCGTCGATGCCCCTCGCCCTCGCCAGCGCCGCGTCGGCCACCGGCGGGCGCGTCCGTCCGGTCGTCATCGAGTCGGGTGCTGGCTGGGTCACGCCGTCGCTCGTCGCGTCCCGGCTCGCGGACGCGCAGGACGAGGTCACCGCCGTCGCCGTGTCCCTGGTCGACTGGCGCACCGGGTACCGCACCGACCTCGCCGGCCTCCGCGAGGTCATCGGCGACCGGCTGCTCATCGTCGACGCGATCCAGGGCTTCGGCGTCGTGGACGCCCCCTATGAGCTCGCGGACGTCGTCGCCACGGGGGGCCAGAAGTGGCTGCACGCCGGGTGGGGCACCGGTTTCACGGCGTTCAGCGACCGCGCGCTCGAGCGGCTCCGTCCCGCGCTCTCCGGCCCGCACGGCACGACGGGGTGGCCCCTCGAGGTGCCGTCCGTGCGTCCGGGCGCCGCCGGTTTCACGATGAGCCGGATCGACCCGGTGGCGCAGGCCCGCATGGCGGTGTCGCTCGAGCGGCTCACCGCCGTCGGTGTCGCGGCCGTGCAGGAGCGCGTCGCCGACCGGGTCGAGCGCGTCTTCGACATCGCCGACGAGTTCGGGCTCGAGGTCGAGTCCAGCCGCGACCCCGCCGAGCGCGCGGGCATCGTCGTGCTGCGCCCCGCCGAGGGACGCCTCACGGCACTGTCGGCCGCGCTGCACAACCACGGGGTCACCGTGAGCGCGCGACTCGGGACCGTGCGGGTCTCGGTGTTCGCGTCGACCACCGACGAGACGCTCGACATGTTCCGGGACGCCTGCATCTCCTACGCCACGTCGTTCTGACGTCCGGAGCGCGCACCCAGGGGCTGTTCACGCGACCGTAACCGAGGAATCCGCGTGTCGATCTCGACGCCGACACGGGCTCGTCGTAGCGTCAGCGCCATCGGGCACCGAGCCCGATCGAAGCGGCCACAGTCGGTGCTTCGAGACCCGCTCCGTGGCCGCGTGAGGACAAGGACCGGGTCGTTCGCGGCCCGGGGATGGAGTGGTCGTGACCTCTCAGAACGTCTCCCGCGGAACCTCGTCAGCAGCGTCGACCTCGGCGTCGGCCGACCGGTCGACCAGCACCGCCCAGCGCACCTACGTGCTGGACACCTCGGTGCTGCTGAGTGATCCGCGAGCCCTGTTCCGGTTCGACGAGCACGCCGTGGTGCTGCCCGTCGTGGTCGTCAGCGAGCTCGAGTCGAAGCGCAACGACCCGGAGATCGGCTACTTCGCCCGCCAGGCGCTCCGGATCCTCGACGAGCTCCGGGTCGAGCACGAGCGGCTCGACTTCCCCGTCGCGGTCGGTGACGGCGGCTCGCTCCGCGTCGAGCTGAACCACTCGAACCAGTCGGTGCTGCCGTCCGGGCTGCAGCTCGGCGACAACGACTCCCGCATCCTCGCCGTCGCGATGAACCTGGCGAACGACGGCCTCGACGTGGTCGTCGTGTCGAAGGACCTCCCGCTCCGCGTCAAGGCTGCCTCGGTCGGGCTGGCCGCCCAGGAGTACCGCGCCGAGCTCGCCGTCGACTCCGGGTACACCGGCATCACCGACCTGCAGGTCTCGGGCAGCGAGATGACCCACCTCTACGAGCAGGAGGAGATCACCTCCGCCGCGCTCGAGGGCGTCCCGGTCAACACCGGCGTCGTCATCCACTCCGAGCGCGGATCAGCACTCGGACGCGTGCACACACCCGGAGCCGTCGCCCTGGTCCGGGGCGACCGCGAGGTCTTCGGCCTGCGGGGCCGTTCCGCCGAGCAGCGCCTGGCCATCGACGCCCTGCTCGACCCGGAGATCGGCATCGTCTCGCTCGGCGGCAGCGCGGGCACCGGCAAGTCCGCCCTGGCCCTGTGCGCCGGACTGGAGGCCGTGCTCGAACGGCAGCAGCACAAGAAGATCATGGTGTTCCGCCCGCTCTACGCCGTCGGTGGCCAGGAGCTCGGCTTCCTGCCCGGCGACGCCAACGAGAAGATGAACCCGTGGGCGCAGGCGGTCTACGACACCCTCGGCGCGCTGGTCTCCGACAACGTGCTGGACGAGGTGGTCGAGCGCGGCATGCTCGAGGTGCTCCCGCTGACCCACATCCGTGGCCGCTCCCTGCACGACGCCTTCGTGATCGTCGACGAGGCCCAGTCCCTCGAGCGCAACGTGCTCCTGACGATGCTCTCCCGCATCGGCCAGAACTCGCGCGTGGTCCTGACCCACGACGTCGCCCAGCGCGACAACCTGCGCGTCGGTCGGCACGACGGGGTCGCCTCGGTGATCGAGCGGCTGAAGGGACACCCGCTGTTCGCGCACGTCACGTTGACCCGGTCGGAGCGCTCGGCGATCGCGGCGCTGGTGACGGAGATGCTGGACTCGCCGGACCTGGTGTAGCGCTCGGTCGCGGCTCTGGTCGCGGCTCTGGTCGCGGCTCTGGTCGCGGTTCTGGTCACACTGACGGACGGGAGGCCCGGTGCCAGCTGGCACCGGGCCTCCCGTCTGTCAGTGCAGACGTCAGCGGCGGCGACGTTCCGTCCGTTGCGCGCCGCCCACCCCCGCTCAGGCGGGCGTGCCGGCGAAGCCGCCCACGCCGGCCGCGGCGCGCGTGCCGCCGTCGTGCTGGGGGACGCGCGTGCGGTGCCCGGAGACGGCGCCCCGTGCCCGCTGGATGGCGTCGGCGGCCGACACGAGCGTCAGGTGGCTCAACGCCTGCGGGGTGTTGCCGATGTGGTGCCCCGTCGCGACGTCGACCTCCTCCGACAGCATCCCGACGTCGTTGGCGTACCCGACGAGCATGTCCATCAGGCGTTCGGCGTCCTCGACCCGGCCCGAGGCGGCGTACTGCTCCACGAGCCAGAACGAGCAGGCGAGGAACGGGTGCTCGCTGCCGCTCAGGCCGTCGAACCCGGCCGACGTGCGGTAGCGCAGCACGAGGCCGTCGGTCCCCACGCGGAGGTCCTCCTCGATCGCGGCGACCGTGCCGAGCATCCGCGGGTCCGTCGCCTTGCAGTACCCGATCTGCGGCAGCACGAGCAGGCTCGCGTCGACCTCGTCGGTGTCGTAGTGCTGCCGGAAGGCACCGCGCTCGGCGTTCCAGCCGTGCTCGTCGATCTCGGCGCGGACGGCACTGCGGAGTTCCCGCCAGCGTTCGACAGGGCCCTCGAGCCCGAACTCCTCCACGGCGGCGACTCCACGGTCGAAGGCCGCCCAGATCATCGCGCGTGAGTGCGTGAACGAGCGCCGGGGCCCGCGCATTTCCCAGATGCCGTTGTCGGGCTCCTGCCAGTGCTGTTCGACGAAGCCGAGCAGGGCGCGCTGGAGGGCCCACGAGTCGGCGTTCTCCTCGACGCCGAGCTCCCGCGCGTCGTGCAACGCCGCCAGGACCTCGCCGAAGACGTCGCCCTGGTACTGCGTCGACGCGCCGTTGCCGATCCGCACCGGGGTGGAGTGTGCGTACCCGGCCAGGTGGGGGAGCTCCCGCTCGGCGAGTTCGCGCTCACCGGCGATGCCGTACATGATCTGCACGTCGGCCGGGTCGCCCGCGATGGCCCGGAGCAGCCAGCCGCGCCAGTGGGTGGCCTCGTCGCGGTACCCGTGCGCGATCAGGGACGCCAGGGCGAGCGATGCGTCACGGAGCCACACGTAGCGGTAGTCCCAGTTGCGTTCACCGCCGGGGTCCTCCGGGAGGCTCGTGGTCACGGCAGCGACGACCCCACCGGTCTCGGCGTGGGTCATCGCGCGGAGCAGCAGCAGGGAGCGTCGCGTGGCGTCCGCGTACGGCCCCTCGACGCGGGTCTTGCCGGCCCACGCACGCCACCAGGCGCTCGTCGCCGCCAGGGCCGGTGTCACGTCGAGAGGCTCCGGCGGCTCGCGGTGCGACGGGTACCAGGTGAGCTCGGCGTCGAGCACGTCGCCGTCGTGGATGGTCGTGGTCGCGACGTGCCGGTGGTCGTCGGCGTGGAACCGGACGCCGCGCACGATGACCGATCCCGGCCCGGCGGTGGCGACGAGGGCGGGGTCGTCGTCGTCCCCGATCTGCCGCACCCAGGGGAGCGCCGAGGCGTAGTCGAAGCGGATGCGCAGCGTCTGGCGCATCTCGACGGACCCCTGCAGGCCGCGGACCCGGCGGACGACCGCGGCGCGGCGCGCGTCGATCGGCATGAAGTCGGTGACCTCGACGATGCCGGACGCGGTGGTCCAGATCGTGGTGAGGACGAGGGTGTCCTGCTCGTAGCGCCGTTCGGCGGTGGCGTCGGGGTCGGTCGGGTGGAGCGTCCAGTGCCCGTCGTGCTCGTCACCGAGCAGGGCCGCGAAGGTGGACGAGCTGTCGAAGCGCGGCAGACACATCCAGTCGATGGTCCCGGCTCGGTCGACCAGGGCGGCGGTGTAGCAGTCCCCGATCATCGCGTGGTCCTCGATGCGCTGTGTCATGGGTCGATCGAACCACCCGACGCCGCGCGTCCACCCGTCTCCGTGCCCGCGCGCTGAGGATCGGCTCAGTCGGCCCGACCCGCGCTGGCGCAGTCGCGCCCGACCAGCGCGAGTTCAGTCGCGCCCGACCCGAGCGAGTTCAGTCGCGCCCGACCCGAGCGAGTCCGGTCGCGCCCGGCCCGCGCGAGCTCAGTCGAGCTCGACGAGCCCGACCCGCGCGAGCTCCGCCCACAGTCCGGCGCCGTCCGGGGCGTACACCCACGGCGCCGACGAGTCGCGGGAGCGTTCCTGCGCGCGGGAGCGACCACCGGCGAGGACGGCCTCGCTCGTGGAGAGCTGGCGGATCGCGACGCCGGCCACGTTCTCCGGGTGTTCGCGGGCGAAGTCGCCGTACAACGCCTCGTCGTGCTGGCCGTCGTCACCGACGAGCAGCCACCGGACGTCGGGGAAGTCCCGCGCCAGGCGCCGCAGGTTGTCGTGCTTGTGCAGCTGTCCGCTCCGGAAGAAGCGGTCGTGCGTGGGGCCCCAGTCGGTGAGCAGCAGGGTGCCGGACGGGTACATGTTCCTGGTCAGGAAGCGCTGCAGCGTGGGCGCGACGTTCCAGGCACCGGTGGACAGGTACACCGAGGGGGAGCCGGGGTGCTGCGCGAGGACGCGTTCGTACAGCACGCTCATGCCGGGGACGGGTCGTCGTGCGTGCTCGGTGACGACGAAGGAGTTCCACGCCGCGAGCATCGGGCGGGGGAGCGACGTGACCATCACGGTGTCGTCGATGTCGGAGAGCAGGCCGAAGCGGGTGTCCGGGTGCACGACGAAGACGTCCGCCTCGGCCTCGCGTTGCCCACCAGCCGACAGCCGGATCGTGTGCCAGCCGGGCTCGAGGTCGATCGGCACGATCGTGTCGACGACGCCGCCGCGGTCGGACTGCACCGTGTGCGTCGAACCGCCGGCGGTCACGGTGACCTCGGCGTGGTCCACCGCGACGCTCGTGAAGGTCTTCCAACCGCGGACACCGGTGAACGACGCGTCGGAGGCCAACCCGCGACGGGTCAGCAGCACCCGGCAGAGAACTCGGATCCATCCGGGCGCGCCGTAGCCGGTGTACGGGATGACGGTGGGCACGAGACCGTGCCGTCTGGCGCGCTGTTCACGGAACTCCTGGACGGCGTCCTCGATGCGAGCGGCCCGGTGGAGGATCGGCTCGGGGAGCGACAGCTCATGGGACCTCGGGTCGGGCATCGGGCCATCATCCCATGCGCCACTGTCCGGTTGTCGTCGGACGGAGTTCGACACCCCGGGAATCGCAGGGATGTTCCAGCCGGTCTCTGCGAGAGTTGCCCCCGTCGGACAATCAGCCCGCGGTCACCGCGAGAAGGAGAACACGTGCTCGTCACCGAGGTCACGAACGCACTGCCGGGGGGATCATCACTGCTCAGGAACGAGCCGGTCCAAGCCCGCAGTTCGGCGCGCCTCGCCGGACTCCTCGACGCCGCCGCTGCGGTCATCGACGAGATCGGGTTCGAACGGCTCACGACCGCCATGGTCGCCGAACGAGCAGGGGCGTCGATCGGCACCGTCTACCGCTACTTCCCGGACCGCATCGCGGTCGTCGAGGCCCTCGCGATCCGCTGCACCCAGCGGCTCGCCGAGAAGTTCCTCGAAGCCCTCGAGACCTCCGGCGCCACCACGTGGCAGGCCGCCTGCGACGCCTTCATCGCGATGACGTCGGAGATGTACCGCACGGAGCCCGGCTTCCGCGCGATCCGCTTCGGTGACGCCACCGAGTCCGGCGTCGGCGACGACGAGGACCGCATGGCCGCCCTCGGTGGCGCCGTCGGCGGCATCATGCGCGAGCGCTTCGGCGTCCCGGAGAACGAGGCGGTCGCCCGCGCCTGGGTCGTCCTGGCCGAGTCCGGCCACGCCGTCCTGGCACGCGCCCACCGGGACCGGGACCACCCGGACCAGGCCCTGATCGAGGCCTACCGCACGATGACCCGCGGCTACATGGAGTCGGTGATCGCGGCCTCCTGACCGTCGACCCGCCCGTCCGACACGCCGCGCGTCAACCGGACCACCCGCCACCCGCGTCTCCTGCCAGGAGGCGCGGGTGGCGTCGTTCCTGCGGCCTCCGGGGGCACCGCGGTCGCCCCCAGATCGGGGCGACGACCGGTTTTTCGGTCACGGTTCGTCACCACAGGCGGCCAGTGTCGGTCCTGACGGGTACTCTCCTCGGAGTCGGGCTACCTCCTACCAGAAGGGCACCCACCCCATGATCGAATTCCGCTCGGTGCGCAAGACGTACCCGGACGGCACCAACGCCGTCGAGCGGTTCGACCTCGTCATCCCCTCCCGCACCACGACGGTCTTCGTCGGGTCCAGCGGCTGTGGCAAGACGACGTTGCTCCGCATGATCAACCGCATGGTCGACCCGTCGTCGGGCTCCGTGTCGATCGACGGCGACGACGTCGCCGGTGTCGACCCGGTCAAGCTCCGGCGCAGCATCGGCTACGTGATGCAGAACGCCGGACTGCTGCCGCACCGCAAGGTCGCCGACAACATCGCCACGGTGCCGCTCCTGACCGGCGTGTCCAAGCAGGACGCCCGCCAGCGTGCGCTCGAGCTGATGGACACCGTCGGCCTCGACCGCGCCTTCGCGGACCGGTACCCCTCGCAGCTCTCGGGCGGACAGCAGCAGCGTGTCGGTGTCGCGCGCGGCCTGGCCGTCGACCCGAACATCCTGCTGATGGACGAACCGTTCGGCGCCGTCGACCCGCTGGTCCGCAGCGACCTGCAGGACGAGCTCATCCGGCTGCAGCGCGAACTCGGCAAGACCGTCGTCTTCGTCACGCACGACATCGACGAGGCCTTCAAGCTCGGCGACCAGGTCGTCATCCTCAAGAAGGGCGGCGAGATCGCCCAGATGGGCACGCCCGCCGAGATCCTCTCCGAGCCGGCCGACGACTTCGTCGCCAACTTCATCGGGGCCGGCCGTGGCCGACGCGCACTGCGCATCGAGCAGACGCCGACCGGCCCGATCGTCGTCGACGGTGACGGCCGTGCCGCCGGTGTCCTGACCGGTCCCGTGGCGGTGGTCGACGCCGCCGCTGCCGTGCCGTCCACCCTGCCCGCGACCGACGAGGCCGGAGCGTCCCACGACGCCCCGGGTGCTCCGGCGCAGGGTGGAGGTCTGCGGTGAACTGGGTGCTGTCGAACCTCGACACGATCAGGGACGACACCGTGGCGCACCTGGCGATCGCCCTGCCGCCCATCGTCATCAGCTTCCTGCTGTCGATCCCGATCGGCTGGCTCGTCGTGCGTCTCCGGCGGCCCGGCGGCAAGCAGGTCACCCGCGGCCTCGGCGGCGGCATCGTGACCTTCGCCGGTCTCCTCTACGCGATCCCGTCGCTGCCGCTGTTCATCGCCCTGCCCAGCCTCATCGGCACCGGCCTGCAGGACCCGGCCAACGTCGTCATCGGCCTGACGCTGTACGGCCTGGCGCTCATGGTCCGGTCGACGGTGGACGGGCTCGAATCCGTCGACAGCGCGACGACGGGCGCCGCCACCGCCATGGGGTACTCAGGCGTCCAGCGGTTCTTCCGCGTCGACCTGCCCCTGGCCGGACCGGTGCTGCTCGCGGGCCTCCGGGTCGTGTCGGTCTCGACGATTTCGCTCACCACGGTCGGCGCGGTCCTCGGGATCACCAGCCTCGGGTCGCTCTTCACCGACGGCATCGGCCGCGGCATCACCGAGGAGATCGTCGCCGGCATCGTGATGGTGCTCGTGCTGGCCTTCGCGGTCGACGGCCTGCTCGTGCTGCTCGGCCGCGTGGTCATGCCGTGGACCCGGAAAACCTCCGTGTCCCGGCGTCAGGCCCGTCGCGTGCTCCAGGCAGCGGAGGCCACCTCGTGATCATCGGACAGGCCTTCGGCTGGGTGTTCGACCCCGCCAACTACACCGGCTTCAACCCCATCCCCGCGCGGCTGTGGGAGCACGTCTGGATCTCGCTGCTCGCGGTGCTCATCGCCTCGGTCATCGCGGTGCCGCTCGGCTACCTGATCGGCCACACCGGCCGCGCTCGTGGTCTCGCGATCGCGCTGTCCGGTGGCATCCGCGCCCTGCCGACCCTCGGCGTGCTGACCCTGTTCGGGCTGCTGCTCGGCGTGAACCTGCAGGCACCGCTCCTGGCGCTCGTCGTCCTGGCGATCCCGTCGGTGCTCGCCGGGGCCTACGCCGGCATCGAGTCCGTCGACCCCGTCACGGTCGACGCCGCCCGCGCGCAGGGCATGACCGGGTGGCAGATCCTGACCAAGGTCGAGATCCCGCTCGGACTCCCGCTGCTCATCGGCGGCATCCGCGCCGCCGTGCTCCAGGTCGTGGCCACCGCGACGCTCGCCGCCTACGTCGGTTCCGGCGGGCTCGGCGGGTACGTGTTCCTCGGGCTCAAGACCCAGGACTACGCCATGATGCTCGGCGCCTCCATCCTCGTGATCGCCCTCGCGATCGCGTTCGAGATCGTCTTCTCCCTGCTGCAACGGGTGGTGGTGCCCGCGGGCGTCTCCGGCCGGGAAGCCGGGCGACGCAAGGGATCGCGCGAGCGAGCCCGCAATCCCCTCCCGGAAGGAAACCCCTCGTGATCACAGCACCCAAGATCCGCGTCGGCGTCGCAGCCGCGCTGGCGGTCGGCGTCGTCGCCGCCCTCGCCGGCTGCGCGTCCAGCGACCCGCTCGACAGCGGTTCGAGCGCCTCGTCCGACTCGAAGACCATCGTCATCGGCTCGCAGCAGTACTACTCGAACGAGATCATCGCCGAGCTCTACGCCCAGGTCCTCGAGAAGGACGGCTTCGACGTCAAGCGCAACTACAACATCGGCCAGCGCGAGGTGTACCTCCCGCAGCTGCAGAAGGGCGCCATCGACGTGATGCCCGAGTACAGCGGCAACCTGCTGCAGTACTACGACAAGAAGTCGACCGCGAAGACCGCGTCCGAGATCGCGTCCGGGCTCAAGGACGCGCTGCCGAAGGGGCTCCGTGCCCTCGATTCTGCCGAGGCCACCGACCAGGACAGCTACACGGTCACCAAGGCGTTCTCGGAGAAGTACGACGTCACGAGCCTGTCCGACCTGTCCAAGGTCAAGGACTCACTCACCGTGGGTGCGAACTCCGAGTTCCAGACCCGGCCGTACGGCCCCGAGGGCCTGAAGTCCGAGTACGGCGTGGACGTCGACTTCAAGGCGGTCGAGGACTCCGGCGGGGCACTGACGGTGAAGGCGCTCAAGGACGACACCGTCCAGCTCGCCGACATCTACAGCGCGGACCCGAGCATCAAGGCGAACGACTTCGTCTCCCTGAAGGACCCGAAGAACCTGATCCTGCCGCAGAACGTCACGCCCGTCGTGTCGAGCAAGGTGAGCGAGAAGGCCGCCGCCGACATCGACAAGGTGAGCAAGGTCCTGACGACGGACGAGCTCATCTCGCTGAACGCCAAGAGCACGGCCGACAAGGAGAAGGCGTCGACCATCGCCAAGGAGTTCCTCACGGACAAGGGCCTGCTGTAACCAGCAGATCGCTTCCTCCACACGGCAGGCGTCGGGCATCAGCCCGGCGCCTGTCGTCGTTCCCGGGGCGACATCTGTTCCGCACGGTTGTGCCGATCAGGGGCGTTGCACGTTCGTGCAGTCGAGGGTTCTACAACTTGTCGAAGCGGTGGCAGGAGCGCTAGCGTGGAGGTGTCCCGAGGGCGTGACACGAACCAGAAGTACCCCCTCCACAGGAAGCAACTGACGTGCCTCAACAGCGCGCGGCGTTCCGAACCGGTACCGCCGCATGAACGACATCCTCGATCCCCTGATCCTGTCGCGGTGGCAGTTCGGCCTCACGACGATCTACCACTTCCTGTTCGTCCCGCTGACGATCGGCATGGCCGTCGTCGTGGCGACGTTCCAGACCGCGTGGTACCGGACCGGCCGGGCGCACTACCTGCAGCTCACCCGGTTCTTCGGTCGCGTGTTCCTCATCAACTTCGCGATGGGGGTCGTCACCGGCATCGTGCAGGAGTTCCAGTTCGGCATGAACTGGTCGAACTACTCCCGCTTCGTCGGGGACGTGTTCGGCGCTCCGCTTGCACTCGAGGGCATCCTGGCGTTCTTCTTCGAGGCGGCCTTCATCGGCGTCTGGATCTTCGGGTGGGACCGGCTGCCGAAGGGCCTGCACCTCGCGAGCATGTGGTGCGTCAGTGCCGGCACGATCATGTCGGCGTACTTCATCATCGCCGCGAACGCGTTCATGCAGCACCCGGTCGGCTACGTCATCAACGAGGCCAAGGGCCGCGCGGAACTCACCGACATCTGGGCCGTGCTGACGAACAAGGTCGCCCTCGCGGCCTTCCCGCACACCCTGTTCGCCTGCTTCATGGTCGCCGCCGGCGTCGTCATCGCGGTGGCGAGCTGGCACCTGGCCCGCAACCAGAACCTCGAGACGATGATGCCGGCACTGAAGTTCGGCCTGTGGACGATGGTCGCGGCCGGGGCGCTCACGGTCCTCACCGGCGACCAGCTCGGCCTGACGATGGTCGACACCCAGCCGATGAAGATGGCCGCGGCCGAGGCGCTCTACAACACGGCGACCGGCAAGGACGCCTCGTTCTCGGTCTTCACGCTGGGCACGCCGGACGGGGTCCACGAGCTCTTCTCGATCCGGGTGCCCTACCTGCTCTCGTTCCTCTCCACCCACACGTTCAACGGCACGGTGGAGGGCATCAACGACCTGCAGGCCCAGTACACGCAGGTCTACGGTCCGGGCAACTACAAGCCCGTCATCTGGGTCACGTACTGGTCGTTCCGCTGGATGATCGCCCTCGGCGTCGGCGCGGTCATGGTCTCACTGGCCGGGCTGTGGCTGACCCGGAAGGGGCGATTCCCCCAGCAGCGGTGGGTGTGGCGGGTCGCCACCTGGGCGGTGCCGCTGCCGATGGCCGCGATGATCATGGGTTGGGTCTTCACCGAGATGGGCCGTCAGCCGTGGCTCGTGTTCGGGCTGCTCCGGACGAGCGACGGCGTCTCGCCGAACGTGACCGGACTCGAGGTCCTCATCTCGCTGGTCGTCTTCACGCTCATCTACGGGTCCCTCGCGGTGGTCGAGTTCCGGCTCATCAAGAAGGTCGCCCAGGAGGGCCCGGCCGCACCGGCCGAGGTCGACGAGACGACCGGCGAGGTCAAGCACGAAGTGACGGTGTACTGAGATGGACCTGCCCGTTCTCTGGTTCGCGATCGTCGGACTCTTCTTCGTCGGCTACTTCGTCCTCGACGGCTTCGACTTCGGTGTCGGCATGGCGCTGCCCTTCCTCGGGAAGGACGACACCGACCGGCGCGTCATGATCAACACGATCGGCCCGGTCTGGGACCTCAACGAGACCTGGGTGATCGTCGCCGGTGCCTGTCTCTTCGCGGCGTTCCCGGAGTGGTACGCCACGATGTTCTCCGGCTTCTACTTGGCGCTGCTGCTCATCCTGGCGGCGCTCATCCTCCGCGGCGTCTCGTTCGAGTACCGCCACCAGGACAAGCAGCGCTCGTGGAAGCGCCGGTTCGACCTGATGATCATCGTCGGCAGCGCGGTCCCGTCGTTCCTCTGGGGCGTCGCGTTCGGCAACGTCGTCCGCGGCATCCCGATGGACAGCGGGCACAACTACACCGGCACGCTGTTCGACCTGCTCAACCCCTTCGCGCTGCTGACCGGCGCGGCGACGCTGCTCGTGTTCTTCACGCACGGCGTCGTGTTCATCGCGCTGAAGACCGAGGGCGACATCCGCGAGCGGGCCAAGCGCCTGGCGACCCGCGCCGGCATCGTGACGATCGTCGTGGCGGCCGTGTTCCTCGTCGCGATGGCCTCGGTCCGGGCGACCCCGGCGTCGCTCGTGTGCTCCGTCGTCGCCGCGGTGGCCCTGGTGCTGGCGGTGCTCTGCAACGCCTGGGGCCGCGAGGGTCGGGCGTTCACGCTGATGGCCGTGACGATCGCCGCGGTGGTGCTGGCCATGTTCACCGCGATCTTCCCGGACGTGATGCCCGACTCGGTCGACCCGGCGAACAGCCTGACGGTGACCAACGCCTCGTCCGGCACCTACACGCTGACGGTGATGAGCTGGGTGGCGCTGGTCTTCGTGCCGCTCGTGTTCGCCTACCAGGCCTGGACCTACTGGGTCTTCCGCAAGCGCGTCTCCCGAGCGCACGTCACCGCCTCGGCACACTAGGCCGGTCCGCGATGAAGCCGCTCGACCCGCGCCTGCTCCGCCTGTCGCGCTCCGCGCGCGGCTTCATCGCGGCCGCCGCCGCCACCGGTCTGCTCCGGACCGTCGCCACCGTCGCCATCGCGTGGGGGATCGCGGCCGCGGTCACCGAGGTGGTCGACGCCGTGCACCACGGCGGTGTCGTCCCCGGGGCGTTCGTCCCGACGCTCTGGCTGCTCGGCGGCGCCGTCGCACTCCGCGCCGTCGCCGCCTGGGCGACCGACGACCTCGCCGGCCGGGCCGCCGCGACGGTGAAGCGCGAACTGCGTCGGACCGTCCTGGCGCGCGCGGCCGAACGGGGACCCGCCTGGCTCGCCGCGCGTTCGAGCGCCGGGTTCGCGACGACGCTCGGCCCCGGGCTCGACGCGCTCGACGCCTACTTCGGGCGCTACCTGCCCCAGCTCGCCCTGACCGCGGTCGCCACGCCGGTGCTGCTCCTGGCGATCGGGGTCGGCGACCTGACGAGCGGCGTGATCGTCCTCTGCGCCCTGCCCGTGGTCCCGGTGTTCATGGTCCTCATCGGCCTGGCCACGCAGAGCCTGCAGCGCCGACAGTCCGACGCTCTGGCACGGCTCGGCGGGGCGTTCACCGAGGCCGTCGAGGGCCTGGCGACCCTGAAGGTCTTCGGGCGTGCACGGCGGCAGGTCGGCCGCATCGCCACGGTCACGGACGAGCACCGTCGTGGCACCCTCGGCGTCCTGCGGCTGTCGTTCGTCAGCGGTTTCGCGCTGGAGCTCGCCGCCAGCCTGTCCGTCGCCCTGGTCGCCGTGACGATCGGCATCCGGCTGGTAGATGGCTCGCTCGGCCTCGGCGCCGCCATGTTCGTGCTGGTCCTGGCCCCGGAGGCCTTCGCGCCGATCCGCCAGGTCGGCGCCGACTTCCACGCCGCCCAGGACGGCGTCGAGGCCTCCACCGCCGTCCTCGACGTCCTCGACGACGACCACGAGCACGACACACACGACGGACACGACGACGAGGACCGCTCGTCCGCCGACGCCCTGGTGCTCGACGGCGTCACCGTGCGGCGTCCCGACGTCGTCGTCGGCCCCGTCGACCTGCGCGCCGCCCCCGGCACGGTCGTCGTCCTCGCCGGGCCGAGCGGCTCCGGCAAGTCGAGCCTCATCGCAGCGATCCGCGGGGTCCTGCCCCACGACGGCACGGTCGTCGTGCCGGGCGACGCCGGCACGACGCGGGACGAGCGCATCAGCTGGTCCGACCAGCGCCCCCGGCTCGTCCGCGGGACGGTCGCCGAGAACGTCGCGCTCAGCGCGACCCCCGTGCCCGAGGCCGTGGCACGCGCACTCGGTGCGGCGGGGCTGGGAGTCGACCCGGGCCTCCAGGTCGGGTCCGGCGGAGCCGGTCTCTCCGGCGGGCAGGCCCAGCGGGTCGCCCTGGCGCGGGCGCTGTACCGGCACCACCGCTCCGGCACCCGGCTCGTGCTGCTGGACGAACCGACGTCCGCCCTGGACGCCGAGGCCGAGGCCCGCGTCCTGCAGACCATCCGGCTGCTCGCCGACGACGGCGCCGTCGTCGTGGTCGCCAGCCACCGTCCCGCCGTCATCGCGGCCGCCGACGTCCGCATCGACGTCGGCAGCCCCGCACCGGTCGAGGGGGCGCGCGCATGAGCCGCGTCACCAGCCGGGAGGCCCGGGTCGGCTCCGTCCTCCGGCTCGCCATGCCCCGTGGTCCGGTGTGGGGCCGTGCCGTCGCCGCCGGCGCGCTGAGTGCGCTCTGCGCGGTGGCGCTGCTCGCGGCGAGCGGCTACCTCATCACCCGTGCGGCGGAACACCCGCCGATCCTGTACCTGACGCTCGTGATGGTCGGGGTGCGCGCGTTCGCGCTCGGCCGGGCAGCGCTGCGGTACGTGGACCGGCTCGCGGGGCACGACGCGTCGTTCCGGCAGCTGGCCGTCGTCCGGACGGAGACGTACCGACGGCTCGCCTCGGTCGCGCCAGCGGGGCTCGGCTCCACCGGCCGCGGCGACCTGCTGACACGGCTCGTCACCGACACGGACCGGCTGCAGGACCTGCCGATCCGGGTCGTCGGGCCGCTCGTGTCCGCCGGCGTCACCGCGCTGCTGTCGGTCGTGGCGGTCAGCCTGGTGTCGGTGCCGGCAGCGCTCGTCCTGCTCGTCGCGCTGGTCGTCGCCGCGGCGCTCGGGTCCGTCGTGACGGCGTCGATCGCCCGGCGGAGCGACGCCGAGACCGCGGCGGACCGGGGCCGGGTCGCGGACCTGGTGCTCGACACCGTGCGGACGCTCGACGTCTTCGCCGCGTACGGCACGCTCGACGAGCGACTCGCCCACATCGACGCCCTCGATGCCCGGGTGACACGGGCCGTCCGGCGTCGTGCCAGCGTCGAGGCCCTCGTCGGGGCGCTCGTCGGGCTCATCGGTGGCGGCGCCGTCGTGGGGGTCCTCGCCGTCGGAGCTCCGGCGGTCGTGTCCGGTGCGCTCGACGGTCCGCTCTGGGCACTAGCGGTCTTCGTGCCGCTCGCCCTGTTCGAGGTCGTCGGAACCGTCCCGCTCGCGGTGCTCACGCTGCGGCGGGTCCGGGCAGCCGCTGACCGCGTGGAGCGTGTCGTCCCGGGGACCACGCCCGTCGGCGTCGTGCCGGAGCCCGACGCCGACGCCACCCCGGAGGACCTGGTCGTCGACGGTGCGGTCACGCTCGCAGTGCGGGACCTGACCGTGCGCTGGCCCGGGTCCCAGGTCGCCGCGGTCGACGGTGTCTCGTTCACCCTGGCGCCGGGCGAGGTCGTCGTCCTCGAGGGGCCGAGCGGCGCGGGGAAGTCGAC
Organism: Curtobacterium sp. VKM Ac-1395; assembly: GCF_015350975.1. GTDB lineage: Bacteria > Actinomycetota > Actinomycetes > Actinomycetales > Microbacteriaceae > Curtobacterium. The sequence goes on along the minus strand of NZ_JADKRX010000003.1, from coordinate 388,654 downwards.
CCTGGTGGACGCCCTGGTCCGGTTCGTCGACCACGACGGGTCGTACACGCTCGACGGCGTCGAGGCCCGCACGATGCACCCCGACGCCGTCCGCGCCCGCGTCGGCCTGATCGAGCAGGACCCGTTCGTGTTCGACCAGTCGGTCCGGCAGAACCTGCTCTTCGCGAAGGAGTCGGCCACCGACGACGAGCTCCTCGCGGTCCTGGCGCGCGTCGGCCTCGGCGACTGGGTCGAGCGGCGGGGTGGGCTCGACGCCGGCGTGGGGGAGCGCGGTGGGCTGCTGTCCGGCGGGCAGGCGCACCGGCTGGCACTGGCGCGGGCGCTGCTGCACGCGTTCCCGGTGCTCGTCCTCGACGAACCGACGGCCGACATCGACCCGGACCTCGGCGACGCGCTGCTCCGCGACCTCGTCGCCACGGCCCAGTCCGCCGGGCGGACCGTCCTCGTCGTGTCGCACGTGCCGGTGCCGGCTGCCCTGGTGACCAGGACCATCCGGATGCGGGACGGCCGCGTCGCGGCGTGAGCACATGCGTGTCCCGCACCGTCGCACCGGCCTTGTAATCTTGGGGACCGGTGCACGTCCGCGCGACCTGCACCGCGCCTCCAGACCGATTGAGAGTTCCGTGACCAACGAGCAGCACGTCGAGGACCCGAACGCCTACGACTTCCGTCGCATCCAGGACAAGTGGCAGGGGCGCTGGGAAGAGCTCGGCCTCTTCACCGCCGACCCCGACGACCGTCGTCCGCGGAAGTACATCCTCGAGATGTTCCCGTACCCGTCGGGCGACCTGCACATGGGCCACGCGGAGAACTGGGCGCTCGGCGACTTCGTGGCGCGCTACTGGCGGCAGCAGGGCTTCAACGTCCTGCACCCGATCGGGTGGGACTCGTTCGGCCTGCCCGCGGAGAACGCGGCGATCAAGCGCGGCGTCGACCCCAAGGACTGGACCTACGCGAACATCGCGCAGCAGAAGGCGTCGTTCAAGCGCTACGCGCCGTCGTTCGACTGGTCCACGGAGATCCACACCTCGGACCCCGAGTACTACAAGTGGAACCAGTGGCTGTTCCTGAAGATGTACGAGAAGGGCCTGGCCTACCGCAAGGACAGCTGGGTCAACTGGGACCCGGTGGACCAGACCGTGCTGGCGAACGAGCAGGTCCTGCCCGACGGCACCTCGGACCGCTCCGGCGCCGTCGTCGTCAAGAAGAAGCTGACGCAGTGGTACTTCGGGATCACCGAGTACGCCGACCGGCTGCTCGACGACCTGAACCAGCTCGAGGGCCGCTGGCCCGCCAAGGTCATCGCGATGCAGCGCAACTGGATCGGCCGCTCGGTCGGTGCCGACGTCGACTTCGTGATCGAGGGCCGCGACGAGCCCGTGACCGTCTTCACCACCCGGCCGGACACCATCCACGGCGTGACGTTCCTGGTCGTGGCGCCGGACTCGGACCTGGCGGCTGAGCTGGTCGCAACTGTCGGTGACGACACCCGCGCCGCGTTCGAGGACTACCTCGTCGCCACGCAGAAGACCTCCGAGATCGACCGACAGAACGCGGACCGCCCGAAGACCGGCGTGCCGCTCGACCGGTTCGCGATCCACCCGCTGACGGGGGAGCGCCTGCCGATCTGGGCCGCCGACTACGTCCTCGCCGACTACGGCCACGGCGCCGTCATGGCGGTCCCGGCGCACGACCAGCGCGACCTCGACTTCGCGCGGACGTTCGACCTGCCCGTGAAGGTCGTCGTCGACACGAACGCGGCCGTGACCGGTGCCATCCCGGTGATCCCCGAGGGCGCGACGCTCGACGACTTCGACATCCCCTCGCTCGACCCGGTCAGCACCGGCCAGGCGCTGACCGGCACCGGTCGGATGATCAACTCCGGACCGCTCGACGGCATGAGCAAGCAGCACGCGATCACCGCGGCCATCAAGCTCCTCGACGAGCGCGGGACCGGTCGTGCAGCGAAGACGTACCGTCTGCGCGACTGGCTGATCTCCCGGCAGCGCTTCTGGGGCACCCCGATCCCGATCATCCACGGCGAGGACGGCACCGAGTACCCGGTGCCGGAGGACCAGCTGCCCGTCGTGCTGCCCCCCACCGAGGGCCTCGACCTGAAGCCGAAGGGCACGTCGCCCCTGGGCGGTGCGACCGACTGGGTGAACGTACCGAACCCGGTCGACGGCACCCCCGCCAAGCGCGACGCCGACACGATGGACACGTTCGTCGACTCGTCGTGGTACTTCCTGCGCTTCCTGTCCGCGAACGACGACACCCAGGCCTTCGACCCGGCGCTCGTGAACAAGTGGGCACCCGTCGACCAGTACATCGGCGGCGTCGAGCACGCGATCCTGCACCTGCTGTACGCGCGCTTCGTCACGAAGGTCCTGTTCGACCTCGGCTACCTCGACTTCACCGAGCCGTTCTCGGCGCTGCTGAACCAGGGCATGGTGCTCTCCGGCGGCTCGAAGATGTCGAAGTCGAAGGGCGGCGTCTCCCTCGGTGACGAGCTCGACGCGCACGGCGTCGACGCCATCCGCCTGGTGATGGGCTTCGCCGGTCCGCCGGAGGACGACATCAACTGGGAGGACGTCTCCCCGGCCGCCTCGGCACGGTTCCTGGCGCGTGCGTACCGCCTGGCGACGGACGTCACCTCGACGCCCGACGCCGTGTGGGCCGAGGGCGACCGAGCCGTCCGCCAGGTCACCCACCGGTTCCTCTCCGACGCCCCCGGGCTGATGGAGTCGTTCAAGTTCAACGTCGTGATCGCGCGGCTGATGGACCTGGTGAACGTCACGCGCAAGGCCATCGACAGCGGCCCCGGTGCCTGCGACCCCGCCGTGCGCGAGGCCGCGGAGACCGTGGCCCTCGGGCTGAGCGTCTTCGCGCCGTACACCGGCGAGGAGATGTGGCAGACGCTGGGCTACGACGCCTCGGTCGCCACGTACGGGTGGCGCAAGGCCGACCCGACGCTGCTCGTGCAGGAGACCCTGACCGCGGTGGTCCAGGTCAACGGCAAGGTGCGTGACTCGTTCGAGGTGTCGAAGTCGATCGAGGCCGACGAGCTCGAACGGCTCGCGCGCGCGTCGAAGTCGGTGCAGCGGTACATCGGCGACCGGGAGGTCGTCAAGGTCATCGTGCGGGCACCGAAGCTCGTGAACATCGCCATCAAGGGGTAGTCCACTCCTCCACATGCGCAGGGCGGCGTCGTTCGTCCACGGTGTCGCTCGTCGGGGCCCGGTCGTCGGACCGGGCCCCGTAGCGTTCCGGCCATGTCACGGTTCACGCTCTCGCCCCGCGCGGCGCTCGTCGTCGCTGCCGTGGTGGTCGTCGTCGCGCTGGTCGTCATCGTGGTCGGCTCGCGGGGGAGCGGCGCCGGCGGGGTGACGTCGGTGACGGGAGCGGCGTCGGTGGGGGCGTCCGCTCCGGCAGGAGGCGCGGCTGGTGCTGGGGCTGGGGCTGGTGCTGCTGGGGCTGGGGGTGCTGCTGCTGGTGCTGGGGCGGCGTCGGCCTCGGCCTCGGCTGGGCGTGCCGGACCGTCAGCGTCGTCGGCGTCCGCCGCGCCGTCCGTGGTCGTGCACGTGCTCGGGGCCGTGGCGCACGCCGGGGTGGTGACGGTGCCAGGCGGTGGCCGGGTCACCGATGCGCTCGAGGCCGCGGGCGGTGCGTCCGGGGACGCGGACCTCGCCCGGCTCAACCTGGCGCGGCCGCTCGTCGACGGTGAGCGGCTCTACGTGCCGCGGGTCGGTGAGGACGACGTGCCGCAGGCGCTCGGGGCCGACAGCGGTGGCACTGCTGGTCCTGCTGGTCCTGCTGGGTCCGCTGGGGCTGATCCCGGTCCTGGGTCTGGGGTGTCCGGGGCCGCGGGCTCAGACGGGTCTGCAGCGTCGGACGTCGTCGACCTGAACACTGCGGACCAGGCCGCCCTCGAGACCCTGCCCGGCATCGGTCCGGGGCTGGCGCAGCGGATCCTCGCCTGGCGGGACGAGCACGGTCGGTTCTCCGCGGTCGAGGACCTGCTCGACGTCAGCGGGATCGGCGACGGCCGCTTCGCCGAGCTGCAGGACCGGGTGCGCGTGTGAACGTCACTCCCGCGCGAGCTGACCTGCGCATCGCGGTGCCCGTCGCGGTCGCGTGGATCGTCGCCGCCGTGCTCGTCGGGTCCACGTCGGCGGCATGGGCGGTGGCAGCGGTCGCCGGCGGGGTGCTCCTCACGGGGACGGCCCTGCTGTGGGTGCGGCCGTCCGGCGAGCGCGTGCCGGTCGTCGCGGCGTTCGTGGTGACGTCCGCCGCGTTCGTCTCCCTCGTCGCGGTCGCCGTCGCCGTCGGGGACCCCCGCCGGAGCCCCGCGGCACTCGAGGCCCTGGCCGGGCGGTCGGCGTCCGTGACGGTGGTGCTCGACCGGGACCTCGCCGGGGCGGACCGGTCGGTCGTGGCGACCCTGCGTGCGGTCGGCGCCGCGACGGGGCTCGACGTGCCTGTGCGAGTGGTTCCCGCTGTGGACGATGATGCTCCTCGTCAGGGCTCGCTCGGAGCCGGCACGACGCTGACGGCGCGGGCAGCGATCGAGCCGGACGAGGCCGGGTCCGCGACCGCCTTCGTGGTATTCCTCCGCGGGCCGGCAGCCACGGAACCGCCGACCGGGCTCCTCGCGCTGACGGACCACGCGCGCGGGGCCTTCGCCACCGTGACCGCGGACCTGCCACAGCCCGGGGGAGCGCTGCTCCGGGGGCTGGCGATCGGCGACCGCAGCGGTCTGGACCCGGCGACCGAGGCCGCGATGGAGGCCAGCGCCCTGACCCACCTGACCGCGGTCTCCGGCTCGAACTGCGCGGTGGTCGTGGCCCTCGTGGTGCTGCTCGGTCGCGCCGCCGGGCTCGGCCGTGGCGCCCGGGCAGCGTTGGCGGTGGCGCTCCTCGTCGGGTTCGTCGTGCTCGTCCGCCCGGACCCGTCGATCCTCCGCGCGACGGTGATGGCCGTCGTCGTGCTCGTGGTGCACCTGTCGGGTCGTCCGGTCCGTGGGGTGCCGCTCATCGCGCTCGCGGCGGTCGTGATGCTCGTCGTCGACCCGTGGTTCGCACGGTCGTTCGCCTTCGGCCTGTCGGTGCTGGCGACCTCGGGGATCGTCGTGCTCGGGCCACCGCTGACGGCACTGCTCGCACGGCGCTGCTGGACACCGGTGGCCGCTGCCGTCGCCGTGCCGTTCGCCGCGCAGGTGGCGTGCTGGCCGCTGACGATCCCGCTCGCACCCGCCCTGCCGACGTACGCGGTCCCGGCGAACCTGCTGGCGGAGCCGTTCGCCCCCGTGGTCACGGTCATCGGGCTGCTGGCGTGCGTGCTGGCGCCGCTGTGGCCGGCAGCGGCCGGCGTCGTGGCGGCGGTCGCGTGGGCTCCGGCTGCCGCGATCGGGGTCATCGCCCAGACGGCGGCCGGGCTGCCCGTGGCCTCGCTCCCGTGGCCGGCCGGGGCGGTCGGCGTCGTGACCGCCGTCGTGGTCAGTGGTGCGGTCGTCGGAATGGTGCTCGCGCCGGCGGGGGTCCGGACACCGTTCGTGCTCGTGGCCTCGGTGGTGACAGCGATCGGGCTCGCGACCACGGTGGTGCCGACGGTCCTGACGCGCGCGGGGCTGCCGCGGGACTGGTCCGTGGCGATGTGCGACGTCGGGCAGGGGGATGCGGTGCTCCTGCGAGACGGCACGAGCACCGCGCTCGTCGACGTCGGCGACGACCCCGTTCGGCTGCGGAGCTGTCTCGACCTGCTCGGCGTCGACCGGATCGACCTGCTCGTGCTGACCCACTACGACGAGGACCACGTCGGTGCACTGGACGAGGTCGTCGGGGACGTGGACCTGGCGCTCGTCGGACCGCCGGTGCGGCCGGCCGACGCCGGGGTGCTCCGGCGGCTCGAGACCGCGGGGGTGGACGTCCGGCGTGCCGACGACGGCGTGCACGGGGTGCTCGGGCGGGTGCCCTGGCACGTGCTCTGGCCGCCGGCGTCGGACCCGACGAGCGGGAACGAGGCGAGCATCGTGCTGCGGACGGACCGACCACCGGGGTGCACGACGTGCCTGACCGGGGTGTTCCTCGGGGACCTCGACGCCACGGCACAACGACGGCTGCGTGGGTCGGTCCCGGCGTCCACGGCGCTCGGGCCCGTCGACCTGGTGAAGGTCGCGCACCACGGGTCCGCAGACCAGGACCCCACGCTCTACCGCGAGCTCGCAGCGCCGGTCGGGCTGATCGGCGTGGGCGCGGACAACACGTACGGGCACCCGACGGAGCGGGCGCTCGAGATGCTCGCCGCCGCCGGCACGACGCCCTTCCGCACCGACCGGCAGGGGACGATCGTCGTCCGTGGTGCTGTCGCCGGCCCGGAGGTCTGGACGGAACGGCAGACGGCACCACCGTCGCCGACACGGACACCGACACCGGCTGCTCGGGGGACTGCAGCGACGCTCGTCCTGCGACGGCCCACGTCGGGGGCGGCCCGTAGACTCGACCACGCACCGTCGGAAGGACCGCATGCCCGCCAAGAAGCCCGCGCGCGCCGCCGCGAAGATCGACCAGGTCCCGTGGTCGGGCATCCGTCCCGCGCCCGTCGTCCTCGTGACCGGACCCGAGACCTTCCTCGCCGAGCGTGCGACCGGCATGCTCCGCGACCTGCTCGTCGGCGAGGACCCCGCGCTCGAGGTCCACGACCTCGAAGCCGACCAGTACGCGCCCGGCCTGCTGGCGACGCTCGCCAGCCCGTCCCTGTTCGGCGAACCGCGGCTCGTCCGGGTCACCAACGTCGAGAAGTGCACGGACGCCTTCATCACGGAGACGATCTCGTACCTGGGCACCCCGGCCGACGACGTCACCCTGGTGCTGCGGCACGGCGGCGGGGTGCGCGGCAAGAAGCTCCTCGACACGATCCGCAGCGGCGTCGGCGGGGGGATCGAGGTCCTGTGCGACGAGCTCAAGCGGGAGACCGACCGCATCGACTTCGTGAACGCGGAGTTCCGCGCTGCCCGACGCAAGATCGCACCCTCGGCCGTGCGCACGCTGGTCGCCGCGTTCGCCGACGACCTCGCCGAGCTGGCGGCGGCGTGCCGGCAGCTCCTGGCGGACGAGGCCCAGGAGATCACCGACCGGGTCGTCGACAAGTACTACGGCGGCCGCGTCGAGACGAACGCGTTCAAGGTCGCGGACATCGCCCTCGCCGGGCGGTCCGCTCCGGCCATCGTCGAGCTGCGGCACGCCCTGGCGACGGGCGAGGCACCCGTGCCGATCGTCGCCGCGTTCGCGAGCAAGATCCGGACCATGGCGAAGGTCAGTTCCTTCCGGGGCTCCAGCGGTCAGGCCGCGTCCGCGCTCGGCATGGCGCCGTGGCAGGTGCAGCGTGCCCAGCGGGACGTCGCCGGGTGGAGTGAGTCCGGGCTGGCGAACGCGATCATCAGCATCGCCGAGGCCGACACCGCGGTGAAGGGCGGCTCACGCGACGCCCACTACGCGCTCGAGGTCATGGTCCGCACCATCGCCCGACGTGGCGAACCCCGGTGAGCTGAGCCGAGCCTCCCGGCCGACGCCGCACCATTGCCCGACGCGGCGAGCCCCGGTGCGGTGAGCCGAGCCTCCAGGCCGACGCCGCACAACTGGTGTCGGCCCGAACCACGGATTCCGGCGGCGCCAGCGGATTTCCGTTGTGCGTCGCCATCCGGAACCAGCCGCGCCGCCGCCCGGGCGTCAGCGCGCCCGCCGCCACCCACGCCTGCCGGCGCCGACCCCTCGAACGACGAAGGCCCCACACCGGAACGGTGTGGAGCCTTCGAGAGGATCAGACGCTCAGAGCGCGCTGACCTTCTTCGCGATGGCCGACTTGCGGTTCGCGGCCTGGTTCTTGTGGATGACGCCCTTGCTCACGGCCTTGTCGAGCTTCTTCGACGCGACGGCGAGAGCGGCGGTGGCCTTCTCCTTGTCGCCGGCGACGATGGCCTCGTTGGTGTGACGGATGAACGTCTTCAGCTCGGACTTGTAGGCCTTGTTGCGCTCGGTGGCCTTGAGGTTGGTCTTGATGCGCTTCATCTGCGACTTGATGTTCGCCATGTGTTGCTCCTGCTTCGTCTCGGACGGGTGGTCGCGACCGCTGGGTAGAGGGGCCCTTGGTCGCATCGCGTTCCACCCGTGGGCGACGGAACGCGTAAGCCAGCAAGCCACATTACCAGGGTCAGGGGTGCGGATCAACGCGCGCGACACGCCCCGCTCCCGCGGCTCCGCGCGGAACAACGCCCGCGACACCGCGCCGAACCACGCCCGTGTCACCGCCCCGAAACACGCTGGCGTTACCGTGTCGAGCATGCCGTCCCTCGCACCTCGGATCGACACCGTCCCCGCCTCCGGCATCCGCCGCGTCTTCGAGCAGGCCGCCCTGCTCCAGGCGGACGGCGTGGACGTCACGATGCTCGTCATCGGCGAGCCGGACGTCCCGGTGGCCACGCACATCGGGGACGCGGCCCGACGTGCCTGGACCGAGGACCGCACCGGGTACACCCCGAACGGCGGCATCACGCCGCTGCGCCTGGCCGTGCAGGAGAAGCTCCGGCGGGAGAACCGCATCGAGGCCGACCTCGAGCAGATCTGGATGACGATCGGCGCGACGCAGGCGCTGTTCCAGGCGATGACCCTCGTGCTCAGCCCGGGTGACGAGATGCTCGTGCCCGACCCCGGGTACACGACGTTCACGATGAACGCCCACATCCTCGGCGCGACGCCGGTGCCGTACCGCCTCGGGCCGGAGCACGGGTTCGAGCCGGACCTCGACGCGCTCGCGGCGAGCGTGACCGAGCGGACCCGGGCCATCGTGGTGAACTCGCCGTCGAACCCGCTCGGCACCGTGTTCAGCGAGGCGACGCTCCGGCGGATCCTGGCGTTCGCGCAGGCACACGACCTCTGGGTGATCAGCGACGAGGTCTACGAGTACTTCACCTACGGCGCCCGGCACGTCAGCCTGGCCGCCCTGGACGAGGACGACCGCGTCTTCACCGCCTTCTCGTTGAGCAAGACGTACGCGATGACGGGGGTCCGGGTCGGGTACCTCGTGACCCCGAAGGGCCTGGGCCCGACGATGCGCACCGTGCAGGAGTCGATGATCAGCTGCGTCGCCGAGCCCGACCAGTACGCGGCCCTCGCGGCGATCGTGGGGGACCACTCCGCCGTGCGCGACGCCCGGGAGCACTACCGCGCCAACCTCGAGGTCGCGACCGAGGTCCTCGACGCCGCCGGCATCCGGTACAACGCACCGGACGGCTCCTTCTACCTGTGGATCGACGTCGCGCACGCCGCCCAGGGCGACGTCGCCGCGTGGGCGTTGGCGTTCCTGCAGCGCGAGCGGGTCGCCGTGGCGCCGGGCAGCGCGTTCGGCCGCAGCGGCGAGGGCTGGATCCGCGTCTGCCTGGCGGCGACCCCGGAGGACCTGCGGCGCGGCCTGGGCGCGCTGCCGGCCCCGGCGCACGCGGTCGTCTGAGCCGGACCCACCGTCGGACCCGGCCGGGAGGCTCGGCGCGGCCCCGCCAGGCCCCGCACCGTGCGCGCTCCTCCGCCTGGTGCGAGGTCGGTCGCCCCGTGCGGGCATCCAGGGCTGCACGAGGTGGTCAACCTCGCACCACGCGCCAGCCGCGCGGCCGCCCCGCACCGCCCGCACGCTGCCGGGACGCAACCGTGGGACAATCTCCTGACCGTCCGACCCACCTGAGGAACCGTGAGCCCACAAGCATCCGCTCCGCTCGAGCCCGCCGCGACTCCGGCCGACGCGATCCGCAACTTCTGCATCATCGCGCACATCGACCACGGCAAGTCCACGCTGGCCGACCGCATGCTCTCGATCACCGGCATCGTCGAGGACCGTGCGATGCGCGCGCAGTACCTCGACCGCATGGACATCGAGCGTGAGCGCGGCATCACGATCAAGTCGCAGGCCGTCCGCATGCCGTGGGAGCTCGACGGTCAGACCTACGCGCTGAACATGATCGACACGCCCGGGCACGTCGACTTCTCGTACGAGGTCTCCCGCTCCCTCGCCGCGTGCGAGGGCGCCATCCTGCTCGTCGACGCCGCCCAGGGCATCGAGGCCCAGACGCTCGCGAACCTCTACCTGGCGCTCGAGAACGACCTGCAGATCATCCCGGTCCTCAACAAGATCGACCTGCCCGCCGCCGACCCCGACAAGTACGCGGCCGAGCTCGCCCAGCTCATCGGCGGCAAGCCCGAGGACGTCCTCCGCGTCTCCGGCAAGACCGGCGTCGGCGTGCCGGAGCTCCTCGACCTCGTCGTCCGGACGGTCCCCGCCCCGGTCGGCACGGTCGACGCCGCGCCCCGCGCGATGATCTTCGACTCGGTCTACGACAGCTACCGCGGCGTCGTGACGTACATCCGCATGATCGACGGCTCGATCGCCCCGCGCGAGAAGGTCCAGATGATGTCGACCAAGTCGACGCACGAGATCCTCGAGATCGGGGTGTCGAGCCCGGAGCCGATCCCCACGAAGGGCCTGTCCGTCGGCGAGGTCGGCTACCTCATCACCGGGGTGAAGGACGTCCGCCTGTCCAAGGTCGGCGACACCGTCACGAGTGCCCAGCGCCCGGCGACCGAGGCCCTGCCCGGCTACACGGACCCGAAGCCGATGGTCTTCTCGGGCCTGTACCCGATCGACGGCTCGGACTACCCGGACCTCCGCGAAGCGCTCGACAAGCTCAAGCTCTCGGACGCCGCGCTGGTCTACGAGCCGGAGACCTCCGTCGCGCTCGGCTTCGGGTTCCGCTGCGGCTTCCTCGGCCTGCTGCACCTCGAGATCATCACCGAGCGCCTGTCCCGCGAGTTCAACCTCGACCTCATCACCACCGCCCCGAGCGTGATCTACGAGGTCACGAACGAGGACAACACGGTCACCGAGGTCACGAACCCGTCCGAGTTCCCGACCGGGCGCATCATCGAGGTCCGCGAGCCGATGGTCCGTGCCGCGATCCTGGCACCGAAGGACTACGTCGGCGCGATCATGGAGCTGTGCCAGCAGCGCCGCGGTTCCCTGCTCGGCATGGAGTACCTCGGCGAGGACCGCGTCGAGATCCGCTACCAGATGCCCCTCGGCGAGATCGTCTTCGACTTCTTCGACCAGCTCAAGAGCAAGACGCAGGGCTACGCCAGCCTCGACTACGAGCCCGTCGGCGACCAGGCCGCCGACCTCGTCAAGGTCGACATCCTGCTGCAGGGCGACCAGGTCGACGCCTTCAGCGCGATCGTGCACCGCGACAAGGCCTACGCGTACGGCACGCTGATGACCGAGCGACTCCGCAAGCTCATCCCACGCCAGCAGTTCGAGGTCCCGATCCAGGCCGCCATCGGCGCGCGCATCATCGCCCGTGAGAGCATCCGCGCCATGCGCAAGGACGTCCTCGCGAAGTGCTACGGCGGTGACATCACCCGCAAGCGCAAGCTCCTCGAGAAGCAGAAGGAGGGCAAGAAGCGCATGAAGACGATCGGCCGCGTCGAGGTCCCGCAAGAGGCCTTCATCGCCGCGCTCTCCGGGGACGTCGAAGAGAAGAAGAAGTAGGGCTCAGCGGCGGGCGCGGGCGCGCACCGCGCCCAGGACGACCGCCGGGAGGCTCGCGACCGCCAGTCCTGCCAGTGCGGTCCGCAGCAGCTCGAGTTCCGTGACGACGGCGAAGTCGGTCCGGCCGCTCGCGACCGTCCCGGCGAGGACGGCGCCGAGCACCATCACGAGCGTGACGGCCCCGATCACGAGGGGCAGGCGGCGCCCCGGGTGGTGAAGCAGGGCGGAGACGAGCGTCGCGCCGAAGAGCAGGACCGCGGCGCCGGCGAGGCTGGCACCGGCCACGGCGACGACGTTCACCGTGTCGAAGGCCGTCCACCCGCTCGGCGCCGCCGTGGTGTACCGGGCGGGTGCGTCGAAGCCAGCGGTGGACGTGTCGACGAGGACCCGCGCGGCAGCGGCCACGGCGAAGCACACGAGCGTCGCGATCCCGGCCATCCGGGTGCGTCGGTCGACGGACCGACGGGGGAGGGCACTGGAGCGGGGCACGCTCCCAAAGGTAGATGCATACGCAACGACTTGCAGCCTCCCGTTCGGGGTGCCTGTCCGGAACCGGACGCGGGTCTCCACCGGTGACCCCGAGCGGTCCGGCCCGTCGGTCAGGCCCAGTACGATGGCGGGATGAGCAGCCGCGGAGGGTACCTGACCGCCCTGACCTACGGAGCGGTCGGTGCGACACAGGCGCCGGACCTCATGACCTACCCGCCGGAGGGCTTCACCCCGGCGGAGTCCCGGGCCCGCATCGGGCACGGTGACCAGCGGTTCGACACCGCGGTGACCCAGGCGCTGACGTGGCAGATCCAGGAGCGCAGCGGGATGGGCGTCCGGGTGGACGACGCGCCCGACGACGACGACGTCCGCTACAACCCCGTCACGTTCGACGAGCAGGGGGTGCCCATCGCGCCGGCCTCCATCGGGACGCCGCGGGTCGAGCACTTCGCACCGGACGGCACCCCGCTCGTGACCGCCGGCACCACCGCCGTGCTGACGATGCACGCGTTCGGTCGGTCGGTGCAGGCGCCTGTGCGCGTCGTGTCGATCATCGACGAGCCCGACCGCAAGGGCTTCGCGTACGGCACGCTCGAAGGCCACCCGCTCTCGGGTGAGGAGTCCTTCGTGGTGGAGCGCACCGCGGACGGCTCCGTGTGGCTGCAGGTCCGCCAGTTCTCGCAGCCGGCCAGCGCGAAGTGGCGCTTCGTCGCGCCGCTGCTCCGCCGGCAGCAGCGGGTGATGGCCGAGAAGTACCTGGCGGCGCTGCGCGGGGACTGACCGCCCGGGTGGACGCCCGCTACTCGTGTCGCAGCGGGGGCAGCGCGGCGATGGCGTCCTCGATGAGGGCCGCGTCGACGACGCAGTCCCGCGCGATCGCCGCCGCGTTCGTGTGCCGGAGTGCCTCGACGTCGTAGACGCCCGTCGCCACGGCCAGGAACGGGATGCCCACCGCGTCGGCCGCTTCGCCGTCCCGCGGGGTGTCGCCGACGATGACCGCGCGGGTGCCGGCGAGGGCCTCCGCGGCGAGGGCGGTCACCCCGGCGCGCTCGACCTCCTCGTCCCCGAAGTACGAGTGGTCCCAGTCGAAGGCGTCCACGTCGAACCCGGCGCCGGCGAGCTTGACGCGGGCGCGGTACGCGGAGTTGCCGGTGAGCAGCCCGTTCCGCCAGCCGAGCGCCGCGAAGCGGGTCACCAGGGCGAGGGCTCCGGGAGCGGCCGTGCGGTGCTCGCCGGCGCGGTGCCGTTCCTCGGACAGGTCGCGGAGGTGCGCGGTCACGGTCGGGATCACGTCGACGGCGAGGTCGTGGGCGCGGACGTGCTCGGCGATGATGCCGGCGTCGGTGCGCCCGTGCTGGTGACCGACGAGCAGGGGGAGGTCACGGCCCGTCGCGCGCTCGAGCGCCAGGTGGTACAGGTTGCCGGGGGAGGTGGCGTTCCGGACGAGGGTGCCGTCGATGTCCCACAGCACCGTGGTCGGGACCGAGTGGTGCTCCATGGCTCCATCATGGCGGAGAATGGAGTCCATGCCGAGTGCTCTCCCGATCGCTGACCCGGCTCCCGCGGACGGCCTGCTCACCCCGGCGGCCGGTGCGGGTGACGTCCCCTTCGGTGTCTACGTGCACGTGCCGTTCTGCCGGGTGCGCTGCGGCTACTGCGACTTCAACACGTACACGGCGTCCGAGCTGCGGGGCGTCCGCCGTGACGACTACGCCGGCCACGCGGTGCGCGAGATCGAGTGGGCCGCGTCGGTCCTCGACCGCTCGGGCGTGCCCCGTCGGCCGGTGTCGACCGTGTTCTTCGGTGGTGGCACCCCGACGATGCTGCCGGCGAGCGACCTCGCGATGATCCTCCGCGCGATCGACGACACGTGGGGCATCCTGCCGGGGGCCGAGGTCACGACCGAGGCCAACCCGGACTCCGTCGACGCGGCCTCGCTCGAGACCCTCCGCGCCGGTGGGTTCAACCGGATGAGCTTCGGCATGCAGTCGGCGGTGCCGCACGTGCTCGCCACCCTCGACCGCACCCACGACCCCGAGCGCGTGCCGGTCGTCGTCGACCTCGCGAAGCAGCTCGGCCTCGACGTCTCGCTCGACCTCATCTACTCGACGCCGGGGGAGTCCCTCGACGACTGGCGCACCTCGCTCGACGCCGCGCTCGCATGCGAGCCCGACCACGTCTCCGCGTACTCGTTGATCGTCGAGGACGGCACCGCGATGGGCCGCGCGGTCTCCCGCGGTGAGCTGCCCGCCCCGGACGACGACCTCGCCGCCGACATGTACGAGCTCGCGGACCAGGTGCTCGGCGACGCCGGCTACTCCTGGTACGAGGTCTCGAACTGGGCCCGCGGCGACGAGCACGTCAGCCGGCACAACCTGTCCTACTGGAAGGGCCACGACTGGTGGGGCGTCGGCCCCGGCGCGCACTCGAGCGTCGCCGGCACCCGCTGGTGGAACGTCAAGCACCCGGCCGCGTACGCGGGCCGCGTGCTCCAGGACGTGTCCCCGGCCGCCGGTCGCGAGACGCTCGACGACGAGACCCGCTACGTCGAGCGCGTGCTGCTCGCCGCGCGCGTCCGTGGGGAGCTCACCACCCAGGAACTCCGCCAGGAGGCCCGTGGCCGGGTCGCCGGGCTCATCGCGCGCGGTCTCGTGGACGGCCGCAGTGCCCTGGGCCGCCCCGGGACGCCGGGTCGCCTCGACCTGACGCTGCAGGGCCGGCTGCTCGCGGACGCGGTGGTCCGCGAACTGCTCGACTAGGCCTTCACGAACTCGATCGTCAGCGGGTAGCGGTAGAAGCGCCCCTGGTTGGCGGCGACGGCAGCCATGATCGCGAAGACGACCACGAGGACGCTGATGATCGGCAGCAGCACGAAGCCGATGAGCAGCAGCGTCAGCAGGCCGGCGACGAAGCTGGCGATCGCGGCCGTGATGTGGAAGTTCAGCGCCTGGCGGGTGTGCTCGCGGACGAAGCCGCCGCGGTCCCGCAGCACCAGGTAGGCCACGAGCGGCCCCACGAAGCTCAGGAAGATCCCGCCCACGTGGGTGAGCGTTGCCCAGAGGCGCTGGTCCTCGGGCGTCAGCGGCTGCGGCGGCTGGTACTGCGGGCCGCCGTGTTGCTGCCCGTAGCCCTGCGGGTGGGGCTGGTGGGCGTAGTCGCCGGGGCGGGGCTGACCGGGGCCTCTGGCGCCGTCCTGCTCGTGTCCGTAGCTCATGGCGGCAGCGTAGCGACCGGCCCCCGGAGAAGTCCGAGCGTGTCGGTGTGCAGGCGTAGGATCAGCACTCGACACGTCCGAGTGCCAGCACGCGTGGAAGGGGTCCCGGTGGTCAGTGAACGTTCCCTCGAGGTCCTCAAGGCCATCGTGCGTGACTACGTCTCGTCGCGCGAGCCCGTCGGGTCGAAGTCCATCGTCGACCGGCACGCCTTCGGGGTCAGCGCCGCGACGATCCGCAACGACATGGCCCTGCTCGAGGACGAGCAGCTCATCATCGCCCCGCACACCTCGTCCGGCCGGGTGCCGACGGACAAGGGCTACCGCGTCTTCGTCGACCACCTCGCCGCCGCACGGCCGCTCTCGAGTGCGCAGCGCCACGCCATCGAGACCTTCCTCGGGGCGTCCAACGACCTCGACGACGTCCTCAGCCGCACCGTCCGGCTGCTCAGCCAGCTGACGAACCAGGTCGCCCTGGTGCAGTACCCGTCGATGGTGCGCGCCCGGGTCCAGCACGTCGAACTCGTCCGGCTCGGCGACACCCGCCTGATGGTCGTGCTCATCACCGACACCGCCCGGGTCGAGCAGCGCGTCGTGGAGACCGACGTCCGGCTCGACGAGTCCGCCCTGGTCGAACTCCGCTCGGTGCTCAACGGCGCGACCGTCGGGCTCCCGCTGCAGGACGTCCCCACCGCGCTGCGGGCGATCCCCGCACAGATCCGCCCGGACTCGCAGACCCTGGCCGGCGTGGTCGTCGCGACGCTCATCGAGCAGGTCGCCGCCAACCGGCAGGACCGCCTGCTGATGGCCGGCGCCGCCAACCTCGCCAAGAGCGAGCAGGACTTCTCCGGCGGGCTCTTCCCCGTGCTCGAAGCCATCGAGGAACAGGTGACCCTGCTCCGGTTGTTCGGGGAGATGCAGCTCGACGACGTCTCCGTGACCGCGCGAATCGGCGTCGAGAACGCGGAGTACGGTCTCGACGCCACGAGCATCGTGGCCGGCGGGTACGTCGCAGCCGGCGGCGAGGTCGCCCGGCTGGGCGTCCTCGGACCGACGCGCATGGACTACGGCTCGAACATGGCAGCGGTGCGGGCAGTCGCCCGGTACCTCTCCAGGCTCCTCGGCGAGAATTGACGACCCCCATCATCCGACCCACCGACGAACACAACTGAGGGATACGTGGCAGACCACTACGACGTCCTCGGTGTCCCGCGCGACGCGGCCGACACCGACATCAAGAAGGCGTACCGCCGACTCGCGCGGGAACTCCACCCGGACGTGAACCCGAGCCCCGACGCCGCCGAACGCTTCAAGGACGTCACGCACGCGTACGACGTGCTGAGCGACCCCGAGCAGCGGCGCCGCTACGACGCCGGCCCCGCCGACAGCCCCTTCGGCGGCGGCGGTGGTGCGGCGGGCTTCAGCGACATCTTCGACGCCTTCTTCGGCGGCGGCGCCGGTGGTGGCCGTGGCGGCGGTCCCCGCAGCCGGGCCGAGCGCGGACAGGACGCCCTGCTGCGCATCGACGTCGACCTCGACGAGGTCGTCTTCGGCACGCACAAGGACGTCGAGGTCGACACCGCGGTGCTCTGCGAGACGTGCGGCGGCTCCTGCTGCGCACCGGGCACCAGCCCGCGCACCTGTGACATCTGCGGCGGGTCCGGCTCGATCCAGCGCCAGGTCCGGTCGCTCCTCGGCAACGTCGTGACGAGCGCGCCGTGCGGCACCTGCCGCGGCCACGGCACCGTCATCCCGAACCCCTGCCCGACGTGCCAGGGCCAGGGTCGCGTCCGCGCCCGTCGCACCATCCCGGTCGACATCCCGGCCGGCGTCGACTCCGGTCTGCGCCTCCAGATGCCCGGCCAGGGCGAGGTCGGCCCGGCGGGTGGACCCTCCGGTGACCTGTTCCTCGAGGTCCGGGTGCACCACCACGACGTCTTCAGCCGCGACGGCGACGACCTGCTCGCCACGCTCGAGGTCCAGATGACCGACGCGATCCTCGGCACCACGACGACGATCGACGGCCTCGACGGTCCCGTGGAGCTCGAGGTCCGACCGGGCGTGCAGAGCGCCGACGTCCTGGTGATCAAGGACCGCGGCATCACGAAGCTGCGTGGCAGCGGGCGCGGTGACCTCCGGGTCGGCGTGCAGGTCGTGACCCCGACGAAGCTCTCGCACAAGGAGCGCCAGCTCGTCGAGCAGCTCGCGAAGTCGCACAAGTCCGCGGCACCGCAACTCGCCCGGTTCCAGCAGGGCATGTTCGGCAAGCTGCGCGACCGCTTCTTCAACTTCTGATGGCGTCGCTCTACCTGGTGGAGTCCCTCGACGGCGTGACCGTCGGGGACTCCGTCCCGCTCGACGGCGCCGAGGGCCGCCACGCGGTCACGGTGTCGCGGGTGCGGGTCGGGGAGACGCTCCGCCTCGGTGACGGCCGCGGCACCGTCGTGCTCGGACCGGTCGAGTCCGTCGGTCGTGACGCCCTCGTGCTGACCGTCGCGTCCGTGGTGGTCGAGGAACCGCCGTCCCCGTCGCTTACCCTCGTGCAGGCGCTCGCGAAGGGCGGACGCGACGAGATGGCGGTGCAGGCCGCGACCGAGATCGGCGTCGACCGCGTCGTGCCCTGGTCGGCGGCGCGCAGCGTCTCCCGCTGGGACGGCGCCAAGGTCGAGAAGGGCCGTGCCCGGTGGGCTGCGATCGCGCACGAGGCCGCCAAGCAGGCGATCCGGTCGCGCGTGCCCTCGGTGGACCTGCCGATGACGACCGCGCAGCTCGCGGCGGCGTCCTCGGACGGCGTCGTGCTCGTCCTGCTCGACCCCACCGCGACCGAGCGGCTCGCCACGTGGGCGCCCCCGGCCGATGCCACCGAGATCGCCCTGGTCGTCGGACCGGAAGGCGGCATCGACGGCTCCGAGCTGGAGCGTCTCGAAGCCGCCGGTGCGGTGCGGGTCCGGCTCGGTGACACCGTCCTGCGGACCTCCACCGCCGGGCCCGCGGCACTGGCGGTCCTGCAGGCCCGCCTCGGCCGCTGGTGACCGCCTCGCGCAGCACGGTCGCACCCGGAGGGCGCGGCGTCGGTCGGGCGTCCTACGATGGGGCCATGAGCAGCATCTTCTCGAAGATCGTCACGCGCGACGTCCCGGCGACCATCGTGGCCGAGGACGACCGCGTCATCGCGTTCGAGGACATCGCCCCGAAGGCCCCGGTCCACGTCCTCGTGGTCCCGAAGACCGAGCAGTACCAGAACGTCACCGAACTCGCGGCCGGTGACCCGGACCTCCTGGCGCACGTGATCGCGACCGCCCAGCGCATCGCCGACGAGCGCTCGGGCGGGCAGTACCGGCTCGTCTTCAACACCGGCGAGACCGTCGGACAGACCGTGTTCCACGTGCACGCACACGTACTCGCAGGCGACCTGCAGGAAGGCACCCTTGCCAGCTGACGACACCGCACCCACCGAGACCGAAGCCGTCTCGGAACTCGCCGTCGACGGGATCGCGATGGTCCAGCTCCTCGGCCCACAGGACCGGCTGCTGAAGACCGTCGAACGCCAGTACCCCGGCGTCCGCGTGCTCGTCCGCGGCAACCAGGTCACCCTGACCGGTCCGGAGCGCGACGTCGCCCGTGCCCGCGCACTGGTCGACGAGCTCGTGGACATGGTCAAGCGCGGCCAGGACATCGGCCAGTCGGACATCCCCACGTCGGCGCGCATCATCGACGAGGCCCGCAGCCCCGCTGACGTCTACGGCACACCGATCGTGGCGAGCCGCGGCAAGTCCGTGCGTCCGAAGACGGACGGGCAGCGCCGGTACGTCGACGCCATCGACGAGCACACGATCACGTTCGGCATCGGCCCCGCCGGCACCGGCAAGACGTACCTCGCCATGGCCAAGGCCGTCCAGGCCCTGCAGCGGCGCGAGGTCACCCGCATCATCCTGACCCGTCCCGCGGTGGAGGCCGGCGAGCGGCTCGGGTTCCTGCCCGGCACGCTGACGGACAAGATCGACCCGTACCTCCGGCCGCTGTACGACGCGCTCAACGAGATGATGGACCCCGAGCTGGTCCCGAAGCTCCTGGCCGCCGGCACCGTCGAGGTCGCACCGCTGGCGTACATGCGCGGGCGCACGCTCAACGACTCGTTCGTGGTGCTCGACGAGGCCCAGAACACCACGCCCGAGCAGATGAAGATGTTCCTCACCCGCCTCGGGTTCGGGTCGCGGATGGTCATCACGGGCGACATCACCCAGGTCGACCTGCCCGGCAACGTCTCCGGCCTGCGGCTGGTCACGCAGATCCTGTCCGAGGTCGAGGACATCCACTTCGCCCGTCTCGGCAGCGAGGACGTGGTCCGCCACACCCTCGTCGGTCGGATCGTCGACGCCTACACCGTGTACGACGAGCAGCGGCTCGTCGAGCAGGCGGAGCGCCGCCAGTCCAGCACGAAGAACGACGCCAGAGGAGGCGCCCGGTGAGCATCGAGCTCAACAACGAGTCCGGCGTCGCGGTCGACGACGACGCCATCCAGCGCCTCGCCGCGTTCGCGCTCGACGCCATGCACGTGCACGCCGACGCGGAACTCGCCGTCGTGCTCGTCGACGAGGGCGCGATGGAGCAGCTGCACATCCGGTGGATGGACGAGCCGGGTCCGACCGACGTCCTGAGCTTCCCGATGGACGAGCTCCGCCCGGGCACCGAGGACGAGCCCACCCCGGCCGGGCTGCTCGGTGACATCGTGCTCTGCCCGCAGGTGGCCGAGGCCCAGGCGACGACCGCCGGGCACTCCACCACCGACGAGCTCCTGCTGCTGACGTGCCACGGCATCCTGCACCTGCTCGGGTTCGACCACGCGGAGCCCGACGAGAAGGCCGAGATGTTCGGGCTGCAGGGGGAGATCCTCGCCGGGTTCGCCGCCCAGCGCCGAGGGCGGTGACGGCAGTGCTCCTCGTCGCCGCCCTGCTCGCGGTGGCGTTCGTGCTCGTGGTCCTCGGCGGACTGCTGGCATCCGCCGACGCCGCGCTGGCCGTGTCGTCCCGCGCCGACCTCGACGAGATCGCCAAGGGCCACAAGCGCCGCCGTGCGATCGAGGCCATTGCCGACGACGTCGGTGCCCACGTCAACGCACTGAACTTCTTCCGGGTGCTGGCGGAGACCGCAGCGGCCGTGCTCGTCACGATCGCGCTGTTCAGCGTGCTCGACACCTGGTGGCTGGCACTCATCGTGTCCGCCGCGATCATGACGGCCGTGTCGTTCGTCCTGGTCGGGTCGAGCCCCCGCAGCGTCGGACGGGCACACCCGGAGCAGCTCGTCGGGCTGACCGGCGGCCTCATCCACACCGTGCGCATCGTGCTCGGGCCGCTCGCCGGACTCCTCGTCGTGATCGGCGACCGGGTCACGCCGGGGCGGAACGGCAGCACGTCGAGCGTCTCGAGCGAGGAGCAACTGCTGTCCCTCGTCGACGAGGCCACCGAGAGCAACGTCCTCGAAGCCGACGACCGCGAGCTCATCCACTCGGTCTTCGAGTTCAGCGACACCCTGGTGCGCGAGGTCATGGTGCCCCGGACGGACATGGTCACCGCGGACGCCGGTGACTCGCTCGCCGCGGTGATGGAGCAGTTCCTCGCCGCCGGGGTCTCGCGCATGCCGGTCACGGGCCGCGACAGCGACGACGTCCTCGGCGTCGTCTACCTGCGCGACCTGGCCCGCGCCCTCTACGAGAGCCCCGACGCCGGTGGCCGCCCGGTGACGTCGCTGCTGCGCGTCGCCGAGTTCGTCCCCGAGTCCAAGCACGCCGACGACACCCTGCGCCACATGCAGGCCGCGAAGAACCACCTGGTGCTCGTCGTCGACGAGT
The DNA here is from genome assembly GCF_015350975.1 of Curtobacterium sp. VKM Ac-1395. Classification (GTDB taxonomy): domain Bacteria; phylum Actinomycetota; class Actinomycetes; order Actinomycetales; family Microbacteriaceae; genus Curtobacterium. The sequence continues at coordinate 367,523 of NZ_JADKRX010000003.1, read as the reverse complement.
ACGGCGGGGTCGCCGGGCTCGTGACGATGGAGGACCTCATCGAGGAGCTCGTCGGGGACATCTCCGACGAGTACGACCGCACGGTGGTCGACCGCGTGGACCTCGGCGACGGCGTCTGGCGGATCTCCGCCCGGATGCCGATCGACGACCTCGGCGACCTGTTCGGCATCGACCTCGACGACGACGACGTCGACACCGCCGGCGGCCTGCTCACCAAGGAGCTCGGCCACCTCGCCACCGCGGGGGAGTCCGTCACCGTCTCCGGGGTCGTCCTGACCGCCGACCGGGTCGAGGGCAAGCGCCGCCACCTCATCTCCGTGCTCGCCGAGCGCACCGACGCCCTCGAGCGCGTCGAGCAGGCGTTCGACGGCACCGCATCCACCACGACGGGAACCCACTCCGCATGAGCGACACCGACGACGGCACCACCGAGCACCCCATCACCTACCGAGCCGGCTTCGTGTCGTTCGTCGGACGCCCGAACGTCGGCAAGTCGACGCTGACGAACGCGCTCGTCGGCGAGAAGGTCGCGATCACGTCCTCGAAGCCGCAGACCACCCGACGGGCCATCCGTGGCATCGTGCACCGTCCCGACGGCCAGGTGATCATCGTCGACACCCCCGGTGTGCACCGCCCGCGCACGCTCCTCGGCGAGCGGCTCAACGACCTCGTGCAGTCCACGCTCGGTGACGTCGACGTCATCGGGTTCTGCGTGCCGGCGAACGAGCCGATCGGCCCGGGCGACCGCTTCATCAACGAAACGCTCGACCACTTCCCCCGTGCCAAGAAGGTCGCGATCGTGACGAAGGTCGACCGTGCCGGCAAGGAGAAGATCGCCCAGCAGCTCCTCGCCGTCTCCGCGCTCCGCGAGTGGGACGCCATCGTGCCGACCTCCGGCACCGAGGGCACCCAGCTCGACGCCCTCCTGATGGAGATCACCCGGCTGATGCCGGAGTCGCCCGCGCTCTACGGGGCGGACGCGATCACCGAGGAGACGAACGAGGAGCGCATCTCCGAGCTCATCCGCGAAGCCGCGCTCGAAGGCGTCCGCGACGAACTCCCGCACTCCCTGGCCGTGCTGATCGAGGACATGGTCGAACCCGACCCGGACGACGACCCCAACGGGCCGCTGCGGATCTTCGCGAACCTGTTCGTCGAGCGGGACAGCCAGAAGTCCATCGTCATCGGCCACAAGGGCGAGCGGCTGAAGGACGTCGGCATCCGCGCGCGCGCCGAGATCGAGTCGCTGCTCGGTGGTCGCCACGTGTACCTCAACATCCGGGTGAAGGTCGCCAAGGAGTGGCAGCGCGACCCGAAGCAGCTCGGGCGCCTGGGGTTCTGACGCCCGTCATCCGACGGACGGACGCGCACGTGCCCCGCGAGCCGTACCGTGGACGGGTGTTCCGTCCCATGCTGCGCAGCCAGATCGTCACCGACGTCGTCGTCGCCGCGGCACTCGGCGTGCTCGTCGGGCTCGTCGGGGCGGCAGGTCTGCTCACGAGCGACCAGGCGTTCATCGTCGTCGGGATGACCGCGGCGTTGGCCATCCGGCGTCTGTCGCCGGGGCTGGCGCTCTCGCTCGCCTGGGTCACCGCGATCTACCAGATGGTGACCGGTCAGCAGCCGGACCCGTCGAACATCTTCATCGCCGGGGTCATGTACACGACCAGCGCGTACGGCAGCAGTCGCGTCCGGGTCGCCGGCCTGGTCTCGGCGATCGTCGGGTCCGTGACGGCTGCCCTGTACGTCGGGATCCCGGACTTCATCACCCGCCTGCACGAACCGACCCAGGACGGGCCCGTGATCGAGTCCGGGCGGGTCATCGGTGTGGTCCTGATCGTCGTCCTCGCGCTGCTGCTGCTGCCGTGGCTCGGTGGCGTTGTCGCGCGCACGCGGCAGACCGCACGGATGAGCCGCGAGGCCCAGTTGCTCGCCGAACGCGACGCCGCGCGTGCCGACCGCGCCGTCGCCGTCGAGCAGGAGCGGGTCAGCATCGCTCGCGACATGCACGACATCGTCGCCCACTCCCTCGCCGTGGTGATCGCGCAGGCCGACGGGGCCCGCTACGCGCTGAAGGCCGACCCCGCGGTGGCGGACCAGGCGCTGGGAACGATCTCGAGCACGGCGCGTCGAGCGCTCGGCGACGTCCGTGAACTCCTCGGGGCGCTCCGGCACGAGCAGGGCACCACGCCGACCCCGGACATCGACGACATCGAGCGGCTCGTCGGGGAGATGCGCGAGGTCGGCCTGGAGGTCGACGTCGAACGGAACGGCGACCCGAGCAGCCTGCCGACGAGCACGCAGCTCGCGGTGTACCGGATCGTGCAGGAGAGCCTGACGAACGCCTACAAGCACGGCGAACGCGGGACACCGGTGCACGCGTCCCTGACCTACCGCCCGGACACCGTCGAGATCGACGTCGTGAACCGTCGCTCTGACGACGGCCGCGCCGGACCCGGCACCGGACACGGACTGGTCGGGATGCGGGAGCGTGCGACCCTGTCCGGTGGCACCATGACCGCCGGACCGCGCGGGCAGGACTTCGCCGTCGCCGTCCGCATGCCAGCACACCCCGCCACCGGGCAGATGCCCCGCGGTCTCTTCACCTCGACCGACCAGGAGCGCACCGCGCCATGACCGACACCCCGATCCGCGTCGCCCTCGTCGACGACCAGGCGCTCTTCCGCACCGGCATCCGGATGCTCATCGACTCCCAGCCGGACCTGCGCTTCGTCGGGGAAGCCGGCAACGGCGCCGAGGGCGTCGAGCTCGTCCGGCAGGGGCGACCCGACGTCGTGCTCATGGACGTCCGCATGCCCGTGATGGACGGCATCACGGCCACCGCGCGCATCGTCGAGGACGCCGGCACGGACGGCGCCAAGGTCCTCGTGTTGACGACGTTCGACTTCGACGAGGCCGCGGCGAAGGCCATCCGCGCGGGTGCCAGTGGCTTCGTGCTCAAGGACGCGGACCCCGAGTTCCTCCTCGCGGCGATCCGCACCGTCCACGCGGGCACGGCGGTCTTCGCGGCGTCGGCGACACGGGAGCTCCTCCGTCGGTACGACGACACCGCCGAGCGTGCCGCGAACGTCCCGGCGGCCGTCAACGACCTCACGCCGCGCGAGCGCGAGATCTTCGACCTCGCCGCCCGCGGGTTCAGCAACAGCGAGATCGCGCAGCACGAGTTCGTGAGCGAGGCGACCGTGAAGACCCACATCTCCCGGGTCCTCAGCAAGCTCGGCCTGCGCGACCGGGTCCGCCTGGTGGTCTTCGCGCACGAGCACGGTCTCGTCACCAAGGACTGACGGCCCCGCCGTCCGGGGTCGGGGAGTCATCCGAGCGGATGAGTCCTCCACCGGGAAGTGCACCGAGCGGCGCATCCACAGGAGCCGACCGACGGACGCGGGGCGGGCCTCCCGGCCGTCATCGTTGGACCATGACCACCAGCCACGCTCCCATCATCCGCCTCGACCACGTCTCCAAGCACTTCGGGGACGCGGCCCGCCGCGTCACCGCGCTCGACGACGTCAGCGTCGACATCGGCGCGGGTGAGTTCACCGCGGTGATGGGGCCGTCGGGTTCCGGCAAGTCGACGCTCATGCACGTCGCCGCGGGGCTCGACACCGTGTCGGCCGGCCGCATCCAGATCGACGGCGTCGACATCACGGGCCTCGGCGACAAGGACCTCACCGAGCTCCGTCGTCGTCGGCTCGGCTTCGTCTTCCAGTCCTTCAACCTCGTCCCGACGCTCGACGTCAGCGAGAACATCCGGCTGCCGTTCCTGCTCGGTGGACACCGGACGTCGGCCGAGGAGAACGCCTGGATCGACCGGCTCGTCGACATGCTCGGGCTCGGCAACCGACTCTCGCACCGTCCGCACCAGCTGTCCGGCGGCCAGCAGCAGCGCGTCGCGATCGCCCGCGCACTGGCGTCCCGTCCCGCCGTCGTGGTGGCCGACGAACCGACCGGGGCCCTGGACTCCCGCACCGGGCGCGACGTCCTCGGGATCCTTCGCGGCGCCGTGGCCGAGTGGGGCCAGAGCGTCGTCATGGTGACCCACGACCCGGTCGCCGCCGCCAACGCCGACCGCATCCTGTTCCTCGCCGACGGCCGCATCGTGGGCGACCGGCCCGCGATGAGCGCCGCCGACATCTCCACCACGATGCTCGGGATGGAGGCCGCCGCATGAACACCGTCCGCGACTTCTCGCCCACCGTCCTCGTCGCCGCGCTCGGCACCACGTTCGGCTCCGCACTCGTCATCGCTCCGGGGATCGTCACCGAGGCGCTCCGGGCCGCGGGGCTGTCCGACGTCGCCTCGGTCAAGTCAGTACTCGACGTCGTCGGGTGGCTCTTCCTCGGCATCGCCCTGTACGTCGGGGCGATCGTCACCGCCAACACGTGCGCGACGCTCATCGCCGGACAGACCCGGGTCATCGCGCTCCAGCGGCTCGTGGGCGCCACCGGGGCCACCCTGCGCTCCCGCATCACCCGCGCCGGCCTGGTGGTCGGGGTGATCGGCGGGCTCATCGGCGTCGTCGTCGGCACCGGCCTGTCCGCCCTCTTCGTCGCGGTGCTCCGCGGCAACGGCTTCCTGCCCGACACGTCGTACACGCTCGTGCCGTGGCAGCTCGTGCTCCCGGTGGTGGCCGTCGTGCTGGCCACCTGGGGTGCCTTCGCGGTCGGGTCGCGCCGCGTGCTCACCGTCACGCCGCTGCAGGCGCTGTCCTCCGTCGTCGAACCGAGTCACGACGACGTCAGGTCCGGGCTCGCGCGGAAGGTCTGGGCGGTCCTGCTCATGGCCGGCGGCGCTGCGCTGATGCTGCTCGGCCTCCTCCTGAGCTCCAGCAGCCCGGTCGCGGTGTTCCCCGCAGCACTGGGGGGTTTCATCTCGTTCGCCGGGGTCGCCGTCGGTGCGACGATCGTGATGCCGCCCGTCCTGTCGCTGATCGGGCGGATCGGGGCGAAGGACCCCGTCGTGCTCCTCGCCGGCCGGAACGCGCTGCGGGCGCCGGGTCGTGCCTCGCGGGCGACCATCGGGCTCGTCATCGGCGTCACGCTGCTGGTCACGTTCGCGGTCGCCCTCGGGATGATGCAGCACCTGCTGGAGGAGCAGCTCCGGGCGCAGTTCGGCGGCGGCGGCAAGCAGCAGGTCGAGCAGCTCCGTGACGTCTTCGTGCAGGTCAACGGCGTGGTCAGCGTCATCGTCGGGTTCTCCGCCGTCATCGCCGCGGTCGGCGTCGTCAACGCCCTCGCGCTCGGCGTGCTGCAGCGGCGTCGGGAGCTCGGGCTCCTGCGGGTGCTGGGGCTCACCGGGGCGCAGGTGCGCCGGATGATCATCACCGAGGCCGTCCAGATGGTGGTCGCAGCCGTCGTCACCGGGCTGGTGCTCGGCACGGTGTACGGCTGGGTCGGCGGGCAGACGCTGCTCGGGTCGATGGGTTCACCCGGAGCGCCGGTCCTGCCGCCGCTGACGATCGTCATCGTGGTCGTCGGGGCACTCGTCCTCGCGGTCGCCGCCACCGTCGCCCCAGTGCGCCGGGCGATGCAGGTCTCGCCGACCGAGGCCCTCGCGGTCGACTGACGCCCGCCGCACGGCGCTGGCGTGGCCTGTCGTCGCACAACGGACATCGGCTCGAACCACGGACTCCGGCGGTTCGAGCCGATGTCGGTCGTGCGGTGCCGCCCCGCCTCGTTCCGCGGGCCATCCCGCGCCGACCGCGCTGTCACACGGGTGACCTGCGGTGCTACGGTGAATGCGATGTACTCGGCGCTCCTCCTCCTTCGCTGCCGCGACGAGGCCTGACTCAACGGCCCACCTCGTCGCGGAGTCCGTCGTGGCCGCACACACGCGAGTGCTGATGACCAGCGCAACGACGAAAGCGACGAAACGATGCAGAACACGCAGCGCCCCTCCGGGATGCCGATCCACAAGTACGTCCCCTTCCACGAGCAGATCGCCGTCGAGCTGCCGGACCGCACCTGGCCGACGAAGCGCATCGAGAAGGCCCCCCGCTGGTGTGCCGTCGACCTGCGTGACGGCAACCAGGCCCTCATCGACCCGATGGACGCCGAGCGCAAGCGCGCGATGTTCGACCTGCTGGTCGGCATGGGCTACAAGGAGATCGAGGTCGGGTTCCCGAGCGCCTCGCAGACGGACTTCGACTTCGTCCGCAGCCTGATCGACGAGGGCGCGATCCCCGACGACGTGACGATCCAGGTGCTGACCCAGGCGCGCGAGCACCTCATCCAGCGCACCTACGAGGCGATCGACGGCGCGAAGCAGGCCATCGTCCACCTCTACAACTCGACGTCGATCGTGCAGCGCGAGGTCGTCTTCCGCACCGACGTCCAGGGCGTGGTGGACATCGCCGTCGCCGGGGCGAAGCTGTGCAAGGCGGTCGAGGCGTCGCTGCAGCACGACACGACGGTCTACTACGAGTACTCGCCGGAGTCGTACACGGGCACCGAGCTCGAGGTCGCGCTGCAGATCTGCAACGCCGTGCTCGAGGTCTTCGAGCCCACGCCCGACCGCAAGGTGATCATCAACCTGCCCGCCACGGTCGAGATGGCGACGCCGAACGTCTACGCCGACTCGATCGAGTGGATGTCCCGTCGCCTGGCGCACCGCGAGGACGTCATCCTCTCGCTGCACCCGCACAACGACCGCGGCACCGCCGTCGCCGCCGCCGAGCTCGGCTACCTGGCCGGCGCGGACCGCATCGAGGGCTGCCTGTTCGGCAACGGGGAGCGCACCGGCAACGTCGACCTGGTCGCCCTCGGCATGAACCTGTTCACGCAGGGCATCGACCCGGAGATCTCCTTCTCGGACATCGACCAGGTCAAGCGCACCGTCGAGTACTGCAACCAGCTGCCCGTGCCGGAGCGCCAGCCGTGGGCTGGCGACCTCGTCTACACGGCGTTCAGCGGCTCGCACCAGGACGCCATCAACAAGGGCTTCGACGCGATGAAGGCGAAGGCCGCAGCGGCGGGCAAGTCCATCGACGAGGTCGAGTGGGCCGTCCCCTACCTGCCCGTCGACCCGAAGGACATCGGCCGGTCGTACGAGGCCGTCATCCGCGTGAACTCCCAGTCGGGCAAAGGCGGCGTCGCCTACCTGCTCAAGACCGACCACGCGATCGACCTGCCCCGCAAGCTGCAGATCGAGTTCTCCGGCGTCGTGCAGCAGCGCACCGACACCGAGGGCGGCGAGTTCAGCTCGGACAAGATCTGGGACCTGTTCCGCGACGAGTACCTGCCGGCGCCCGTCGACGAGGACAAGTGGGGTCGCTACGAGATCACGAAGACGGCGACCTCGAGCGACTTCGACGGCACGACGAACCTGTCGGTCGCGATGCGCGTCGACGACGGCAGCGTCACCGCCGAGGCCGTCGGCACCGGTCCGATCGACGCCTTCCTCACCGTGATGCGGGAGCAGGGCGTCGCCGTCACGCTGTACGACTACTCGGAGCACACCATGAGCGCCTCCGGAGACGCCAAGGCGGCCTCGTACGTCGAACTCGACGTCGACGGCGTGCGGCTGTGGGGCGTCGGCATCGACGCCGACATCGCGACCGCGTCGCTCAAGGCGATCGTCTCCGCCGTCAACCGGGCGGTCCGCGCGGGCGCGGCCTCCGGGGCGGCGTCGCCGGAGCTCGTCACCGCGTAGCACCTCCCGATCCCGCGGTCCGCGGTGAGATCGCACTTCGTGTCGCCTCGCGGCGCCACGACCCGACACGAAGTGCGATCTCGGCGGGCCGGGGTGCGGGGTGCGGGGTGCGGAGTGGGGCGCTGGGCGGCGCGACCACGGCCGGGAGGCGCGGTGCCGGTCCGACTCGCACCGCGCCTCCCGGCCGTGGTGCGTTCCCACCCGTGTCGGGTGTGATGGCACGTGGTTCCGCGCGTTGTGGGTCGGAAGAAGTGACCTACGACGCTCGAGGAGACCTGCCACGCGCGGAACGGCCGGCCACGTGCGTCAGCACCCCTGCGCCGGGCTGTCGGTGCGGCGGGGGATACTGGGGGCATGCCGCTGTACCGGGACGAGTGCGTCGTGCTCCGCACCCACAAGCTCGGCGAGGCGGACCGCATCGTCACCATGCTCAGCCGCCAGCACGGCAAGATCCGCGCCGTCGCGAAGGGCGTGCGGCGGACGGCGTCGAAGTTCGGTAGCCGGCTCGAGCCGTTCATGGTCGTCGACGCCCAGTTCTACGAGGGCCGCTCGCTCGACATCGTCACGCAGGCCGAGTCGCTCGGCGCGTACGGCGCGCAGATCGTGGCCGACTACAGCGCGTACACCGCCGCCAGCGCGATGGTCGAGACCGCTGACCGTCTGAGCGAGGCGGACGCCGGCCTGCAGCAGTACCTGCTCCTCGTCGGGGCCCTCCGGTCACTGTCCCGCGGCGAGCACGTGCCGTCCGCCACGCTCGACTCCTACCTGCTGCGGGCGATGAGCATCGCGGGGTGGGCGCCCTCGTTCTCGGACTGCGCCGTCACGGGTGAGCCCGGCCCGCACTCGGCGTTCGTCGTCCAGCTCGGCGGGGTCGTGGCCGACGGGGCTGCACCGCCCGGGTCGCCGCGGCTCGACGTCACGACGCTCGACATCCTCGGGTCGCTGCTCGCGGGGGACTGGGCCTCCGTGGACGCGGCCGACGAGCGGACCAGGTCGCGGGCGTCCGGCGTGGTCGCCGCGTACGCCCAGTGGCACCTGGAACGATCGCTGAAGTCGCTGCCGCACGTCGACCGCACGGAGCACCCCGCTCCGATGCCGGTCACGCACGACGGCCCGGCGGCGACGGCACGGGCGGTCGCTGCGACGCCGGCCCCGGCCATCCCCGACGTCCACGAAGGAACCAGCACCGCATGAGCCCCCGCCGCACCGACGCTCCCGAGCCCTTCCGTCCGGTCGACTGGACGGGCGAGACGCCCCCGGCGATCCCGCAGCGGTTCGTCCCCGAGCACGTGGCGATCGTGATGGACGGCAACGGTCGGTGGGCGAACGGCCGTGGGCTCACGCGGATCGAGGGCCACAAGGCTGGCGAGGCCTCGCTCCTCGACGTCGTCGCCGGCGGGATCCAGATCGGCGTCAAGCACATCTCGGCGTACGCGTTCTCGACCGAGAACTGGAAGCGTTCCCCCGAGGAGGTCCGCTTCCTGATGGGCTTCAACCGGGACGTCATCCGGCGTCGGCGCGACCAGCTGAACGAGTGGGGCGTGCGGGTGCGGTGGGCCGGCCGGCGCCCACGCCTGTGGCGGAGCGTCATCGACGAGCTCGAGACCGCCGAGCGGATGACGGCGGGCAACGACGTCCTGACCCTGACGATGTGCGTGAACTACGGCGGAAGGAACGAGATCGCCGACGCGGTCCGGTCGATCGCCGAGGACGTCGCCGCCGGGACGCTCAAGCCGAGCCAGGTGACCGAGAAGGCCCTCGCCCGCCGCCTCTACGTGCCGGACATGCCCGACGTCGACCTGTTCCTGCGGAGCTCGGGCGAACAGCGCACCAGCAACTTCCTGCTGTGGCAGTCGGCGTACGCGGAGATGGTGTTCCTCGACCGGCTCTGGCCGGACTTCCGGCGCACGGACCTCTGGGGCGCGGTGGAGGAGTACGCCCGCCGCGATCGGCGCTTCGGCGGCGCGGTGGACGTCCCCACCGCCTGACCCGCGCGGCGCAGGCGGGCCCGAGTCTCGGCCCCGCGGACATCGTGCGCGTTCCGGCAGCCGCACGATGTCCGCGCAGCCGAGTCTCGGCACCGCGACCCCGCGCCGCGGACCGGCCGCGCCGCGGCGCCGAACCCACGCTGCTCAGGCGAGCAGGGCGGCCGCCGCGCGGACGGCCTCGAGCGTCGCCCGGACGCTCGGCACGCGCTCGGCTCCGCGGGCGACGACGACCTCGACGTGGCGGGCCAGGTCCTCGTCGACGGGGTCGACCGTCACCCCGGCGGGGATGACCGTCGTCGCGAGGGCCAGCCGGGGGAGCAGCGCCACCCCGAGTCCCGCGGCGACGAGCCCCACGACCGCTGCGGCGTTGTCGGTCTCGAGCACGATGTCCGGCGTGAACCCGGCACTCGCGCACGAGGCGAGCAGGTGACCCCGGCAGCGCGGGCAGCCCCCGATCCACCGCGCGTCACGCTGCGACGCGAGGTCCACGACGCCGGGACCAGCACCGGACCCGCCGGCGACGCCGGGACCAGCACCGGACCCGCCAGCGCCGCCGGGACCAGCCACGGAGCCCGCGGCACCGACGGGACCACCGCGATCCGAGCCTCCAGACCGGACCGCCGACCCCGCACCCGCTCCTGCCCCTGCCCCCACCCCCACGGGCGTGACCAGCGCCAGCGGGTCCCGCCCGATCGACCGCGTCAGCAGCCCCGGGTCCGGGACCGCACCGACCTCGTCGCCGACGTAGGTGAAGGTCAGCGCGACGTCCGCCTCCCCTCGGCGCAGCATCGCGAGCGCCTCGGGCGGCTCGACCTCGACGTAGGTCGTGGTGACGCCCGGCACGCGGTCGGCCAACCAGGCGAGCACGGCCGGCACGAGCGTGGACGACGCACTCGGGAACCCGGCGATCCGGACCCGCCCGCGCGTGAGGCCGCCGACGGCGTCGAGGTCCTCGCGGGCAGCGGTCAGCGCTGCCTGCACGTGCAGCGCGTGGTCGGCGAGGACCTGGCCGGCCTCGGTCAGGCTCACCCCGCGGGCGCCGCGGAGCACGAGTGCGTGCCCGAGTCGCTGCTCCGCGCGCTGGAGCAGCTGGCTGACGGCGGGCTGGCTGTACCCCAGGGACGCCGCAGCGCCGGTGATGGAGCCGGCGTCGGCGACGGCACGGAGGGTCCGGAGCAGCTGCGGGTCGAGGTCGTCCACAACAGGATGTTATGGCAGGGCGAAGCAAGCTGTCCTGGTGTGATGCCCGTGCCGCCGCGACGATGGCGACCATGGACTCCTTCGTCGACGGCCACGGCTACCTCGCCGCCTGCACCGCCGGGCTCCCGACGCGCGGGACGCTCGCCGCGATGCGGGCCGACCTCGACCTCTGGGGAGGCGGCCACGTGGACCCGGTCCGCTACGGCGGCCTCGTCGAGGAGGGCCGCGAGCTCTTCAGCCAGGTGGTCGGCGTGCCCGCGGCGCGGATCGCGACCGGTTCGCAGACCTCGACGATGACCGCGGTGGTCGCCGCGGCGCTGCCCGACGGTGCCGAGGTGGTCGTGCCCGACGGCGACTTCAGCTCGATCGTCTTCCCCTTCCTCGCCCAGGCACACCGCGGCGTCCGGGTCCGGAGCGTCCCGCTCGACGCCCTGGCCACCAGCCTGCGGTCCGACACCGCGCTCGTCGCGTGGTCCGCCGTGCAGTCGGCCACCGGCGTCGTCGCGGACTCGGCGGGCGTCGTGGCGGCAGCCCGCGCGGTGGGTGCCAGGACGCTCTGCGACCTCACCCAGGCGGCCGGGGTGCTGCCGGTGTCGGCCGACCCCTACGACGTGACGGTCACCCACGCCTACAAGTGGCTCTGTGCGCCGCGCGGCGTCGCCTTCATGACGCTCTCGGACGACGCGCTCGGCTGGCTGCGCCCGACCCAGGCCGGCTGGTACGCGGGCGCGGACGTCTGGGCGTCCTGCTACGGACCGGCCATGCGGCTCGCCGACGACGCCCGCCGCTTCGACGTCTCCCCGGCCTGGCAGGCCTGGCCCGGGGCGGTCGCCGCCCTGCGGCACGTCGCGTCACTCGACGTGCCATCGGCCTGGAGGCACGCCACCGGTCTCGCGGACCGGCTGACGGACGCCCTCGGGTCGGCCCGGCAGACGCAGGCCATAGTGACGATGCCCGACGCGTCCGGCTCAGCGCTGGCGGCGCTGCGGGCGGCGGGGATCACCGCGTCGGGCCGTGCGGGGCGGCTCCGGCTCGCGTTCCACCACTGGAACGACGAGTCGGACGTGGACGCCGTCGCCCGGGTGCTCGCCCGTTAGGCTTGCCCGGTCCCTTCCCCGCCCCGAGCATCCAGCTCGGCGACACTGATGGAGTTCTCCTTGGCTCAGCCCTCCCGTCTCGACTCGGTCATCGCGCTCGCGAAAGGCCGCGGCTTCGTCTTCCAGTCGGGTGAGATCTACGGCGGTTCGCGTTCCGCGTGGGACTACGGGCCCCTCGGCGTCGAGCTGAAGGAGAACATCAAGCGCCAGTGGTGGCAGCGGTTCGTCCGCGGACGCGGGGACATGGTCGGGCTCGACTCCGCCGTCATCCTGCCCCGCAAGGTGTGGGAGGCCTCCGGGCACGTCGCGACGTTCACCGACCCGCTCGTCGAGTGCCTGCACTGCCACCACCGCTTCCGCGAGGACCACCTCATCGAGGCCTTCGAGGCCAAGAAGGGCCGCGCACCCGAGGGCGGCATGGCGGAGATCGCCTGCTCGAACTGCGGCACCCGCGGCCAGTGGACCGAGCCCCGCGAGTTCTCCGGCATGCTCAAGACCTACCTCGGCCCGGTCGAGTCGGAAGAGGGGCTGAACTTCCTCCGCCCGGAGACCGCCCAGGGCATCTTCGTCGACTTCGCGCAGGTCGTCACGACCAGCCGCATGAAGCCCCCGTTCGGCATCGGCCAGGTCGGCAAGGCGTTCCGCAACGAGATCACGCCCGGCAACTTCATCTTCCGCACGCGCGAGTTCGAGCAGATGGAGATCGAGTACTTCGTCCCGCCGGCCACCGCGGGCGAGCACTACGAGCAGTGGATCGCCGACTCGGTCGCGTGGTTCACTGACCTCGGCATCGACCCGGAGAACCTCCGTCGCTTCGACGTCCCGGACGGCGAGCGCGCGCACTACTCCGACGCCACCGCCGACATCGAGTACCGCTTCGGGTTCCAGGGCACCGAGTGGGGCGAGCTCATGGGCGTGGCGAACCGCACGGACTTCGACCTCAACAACCACATCGAGTCCTCCGGCAAGGACCTCCGCTTCTTCGACCAGGCGGCGAACGAGAAGTACGTGCCGTACGTCATCGAGCCGTCGTTCGGCCTGACCCGTGCGCTCATGGCCTTCCTGCTCGACGCGTACCACGAGGACGAGGCCCCCAACGCGAAGGGCGGCGTGGACAAGCGCACCGTGCTGCGCCTCGACCCCCGCCTGGCGCCCGTCAAGGCCGCCGTGCTGCCGCTGTCCCGCAACGAGCAGCTCTCGCCCGTCGCCCGAGGCCTGGCCGACGACCTGCGCAAGGTCTGGAACGTGGACTTCGACGACGCCGGTGCGATCGGTCGTCGCTACCGTCGCCACGACGAGATCGGCACGCCGTTCTGCATCACCGTCGACTTCGACACGCTCGAGGACCAGGCCGTCACCGTGCGCGAGCGCGACACGATGAGCCAGGAGCGCGTGGGCCTCGACCGCCTGCAGGGGTACCTCGCCGAGCGCCTGCTCGGGGCGTAGCGCGTCAGGGGCGAGAACCCGTCGTTCGCGGGTCGCCGAGGGCCCGCACGACACCGGTGTTCGTCGGTCGCGCCGCGGAAGGACGCGGCGCGACTGCTGAACACCGGTGTCCTGCGTCCGGGACTCCGGGACTCCGGGACTCCGGGAATGCCGGGTGCACGGTCGCGTTGTCGTTGAGCATGAGCGACTCTGTGAAGGTGGACGTCTGGTCCGACATCGCCTGCCCCTGGTGCTACATCGGCAAGCGCAAGTTCGAGGCCGGCGTCGCCGCGTTCGGTGCCAAGGGTGGTGGGCACAGTGTGGAGGTCGAGTACCACTCGTTCGAGCTGAGCCCCGACACCCCGGTGGACTTCGAGGGGACCGAGGCCGAGTTCCTCTCCCAGCACAAGGGACTGCCGGTGCAGCAGGCCCAGGAGATGATCGACCGGGTCGCCGGCATCGCCGCACAGGTCGACCTGCACTACGACTACGACGCCCTCCGCCACACCAACACCGTCAAGGCGCACCAGGTCATCCACCTCGCCAAGCAGCACGGCAAGCAGCTCGAGATGGTCGAGCGGCTCTTCACCGCCTACTTCGAGCGCGGCGAGCACGTCGGGCAGGACGACTCCCTGGCTGACCTCGGCGCCGAGGTCGGGCTCGACCGGGACGAGGTGCTCCGCACCCTCCGCGACGACGCCCAGCTCGCCGCCGTGCGCGCCGACCAGGCCCAGGCCCAGGCGTTCGGCATCAACGGGGTGCCGTTCTTCGTCATCGACGGCAAGTACGGCGTCTCGGGTGCCCAGGACCCCGCAGCGTTCGAGCAGGTGCTGCAGCAGGTCGTCGCGCTCCGCGGCACGACGCCGGAGGAGGTCGCCTCGGCGACCGAGCGCGCGACGGACGACGCGAGCGCCGACGTGGCGGCGACCCGATGACGGGCCTCGACGTGCCCGTGGGCGGTGGGTCGGGCCTCCCGGCCGGTCTGGAGGCTGGTCCCGCGCTCCTGACGCTCGTCACGCCCGGTGGGGCGCCGGTCTGCGAGGGCGACGCGTGCTTCGTGCCCGGCGCCGAGGGGGACTGGAGCGAGGACCCGGACTGAGGTCCGGCTCGCTCCTCAGCGCTGCGGTTCCTCGTCGGTGATGTCGGCGACGGTCGCGCCGTACACGGCGACGAGCTCGTCGGCGTCGACGAACGCGCTCGCGCCGTGACGGCCCGCGCCGAGCGCCACCCGGCGGCCGAGGATGCGCTCGTCGGCGTAGACGGGCAGGTCCCCGGTCGCACCGATCGGTGTGATCGTGCCGCGTTCGTAGCCGGACGCGGCCAGGGCCGTGGCGGCGTCGGGCATCGAGAGCTTGTTGACGCCGACGACCGCGCGGAGCTTCTTCCAGGCGATGCTCCGACCGCCGGGGACGAGCGCCAGCACGAAGTCCCCGTCGTGGCGCTTCACGACGAGGGTCTTCACGACGTCGCCCGCCGTGATGCCGAGGAGCTCGGCGGCCTCTGCCAGCGAGTCCGCGGCGGGACGGTCGACGACCTCGACGTGCAGCCCGCGGGCGGTGGCGTCGGCGTCGAAGCGGGCGATGGGGTCGGTCGTCGTCATGGGGACAACGCTAGTTCTCCACAGCTGTCCGCGCTTCCGCGGGGATCGCGAGGGGCATGGGACAATGAAGGGCAATGACGATCACACACGCACCCGTTGACACGCACGCCGGCACCCCGCTCGGGGTCCCGGCGAAGCCGTTGCGCATCGGCCCGATCGAGGTCGACGTGCCCGTCGTGCTCGCGCCGATGGCCGGGATCACGAACATGGCCTACCGCCGGCTCTGCCGCGAGTACGGCGCAGGGCTCTACGTCTGCGAGATGATCACGTCCCGCGCCCTGGTCGAGCGCACGCCCGAGTCGATGCGGCTCATCCAGCACCACGAGTCCGAGACCCCGCGGTCCATCCAGCTGTACGGCGTCGAGCCCAACACCGTGGCCGAAGCCGTCACGATGCTCGTGTCCGAGGACCGTGCCGACCACATCGACCTGAACTTCGGGTGCCCGGTGCCGAAGGTCACGCGCAAGGGCGGCGGCGCAGCGCTGCCGTGGAAGACCGACCTGTTCCGCGACCTCGTGACGAAGGCCGTCCGCGCCGCCGGGGACGTCCCCGTCACGGTGAAGATGCGCAAGGGCATCGACGCCGACCACCTCACCTACCTCGACGCCGCCCGCATCGCGCGGGACGCCGGCGTCGCCGCGGTCTCGCTGCACGCGCGCACCGCGAACGAGCACTACTCCGGGCACGCCGACTGGTCGGCGATCGCGACCCTGAAGGAAGCCGTCACCGACATCCCGGTGCTCGGCAACGGCGACGTCTGGTCCGCCGCCGACGCCCTGCGCATGGTCGAGCAGACCGGCGCGGACGGCGTGGTCGTCGGGCGCGGGTGCCTCGGTCGGCCGTGGCTGTTCGGCGACCTGGCCGCTGCCTTCCGCGGGGAGGGCCTGCGCTACATGCCGTCCCTCGGCGAGGTGGCCGAGGGCTTCCGTCGGCACGCCGAGCTGCTCGTCGAGTTCTTCGAGTCCGAGGAGCACGGCTGCCGGGACATCCGCAAGCACGTCGCCTGGTACTTCAAGGGGTACCCGATCGGCGGGGACGTCCGCTCCGGGCTCGCCATGGCGTCGAGCCTGCAGGAGATCGACGACCTGCTCGGCCAGCTGGACGCGTCCGCGCCCTACCCGGGTGCCGACGCCGAGGGGCCCCGCGGTCGTGCCGGCAACCCGAAGCGCACCGCACTGCCCGACCGCTGGCTCGAGTCGCACGACGTGGACGCCGAGTTCCGCAAGGTCCTCGCCGCCGCCGAGATGCACCACAGCGGCGGATGAGCGCCACCGCCTCGTACGGGCCCGCCGACGCCGAGCGCTGGCTGCCCGAGGAGCACGGCAACCGCCGCTCCGACTTCGCCCGTGACCGCGCCCGCCTGCTGCACTCCAGCGCGCTCCGGCGTCTGGCCGCCAAGACCCAGGTGCTCAGCCCGACGACCGGACTCGACTTCGCCCGGAACCGGCTGACGCACTCGCTCGAGGTCGCCCAGGTCGGCCGCGAGCTCGCCGACTCGCTCGGGCTCGACCCCGACGTCGTCGACACCGCCTGCCTGGCGCACGACATCGGCCACCCTCCCTTCGGCCACAACGGCGAGACCGCGGTGAACGCCTGGGCCGCCGGGATCGGCGGGTTCGAGGGCAACGCGCAGACCCTGCGGCTGCTCACGCGGCTCGAGCCGAAGGTCTACGGCTCCGGGCCGGACCAGGACCGTGCCTACGGCCTCAACCTGACCCGGGCGTCGCTCGACGCCTCGTGCAAGTACCCGTGGCCGGCGTCGCAGGGTGTCGGTGAAGCATCCTCCGGGCGCACGAAGTTCGGGTTCTACGACGACGACCACGACGCCTTCGAGTGGCTCCGCGCCGGGGCTCCCCGGCGCCAGCGCTGCATCGAGGCACAGGTGATGGACCTCTCCGACGACATCGCGTACTCCGTCCACGACTTCGAGGACGCCGTCGTCGCCGGGTTCATCGACGTCGCCGCGCTGGGGGACCGGGTCGGCGAGAACGACATCGTGTCCGCCATGCACGCGTGGGTCGGGGACGACCTCAGCCGTGACGAGCTCCTCGAGGCCTTCGACCGCCTCCGGGCACTGCCGCTGTGGATGACCTCCTACGACGGCTCCCGACGAGACTCCGCCCGGCTGAAGAACCTCACCTCGCAGCTCATCGGCCGCTTCGCCCGCACGGCCACCACAGCCACGCGGGACGCCTACGCCTCCGGGTCGCTCGTGCGCTTCGCCGCGTCGGTCGTCACCCCGCCGGAGATCATCGGCGAGATCGCGGTGCTCAAGGGCATCGTCGCGGCCTTCGTGATGACCCAGGGCAACCGGCAGCCCGTGTACGAGGACCAGCGCCGCGTGCTGACCGAGCTCCTCGACGTGCTGGCCGACCGCGGTGACGACGCCCTCGAGCCCGGGTTCGCCGCTGACTGGCGCCAGGCTGACGACGACACCGGGCGGCTGCGGGCCGTCGTGGACCAGGTCGCGAACCTCACCGACCAGGGCGCGCTCGCGTGGCACCGTCGTCTCGTCGTCGGTGAACGGGAGACCGTCCACATCCCCGCCTGACCGGTCGGCGCGGTCAGCCCCGCGAACTAGGATCGAGGGGTGGCTGGACTCATCGCGCGGAACGACATCGACGAGGTCCGCGCACGCGTGAACATCGCCGACGTCGTCGGTGACTTCGTCACGCTCAAGTCCGCCGGTGTCGGCTCGTTGAAGGGTCTCTGCCCCTTCCACGACGAGCGCTCCCCGTCGTTCCACGTCCGCCCCCAGGTCGGTCGGTACCACTGCTTCGGCTGCGGTGAGGACGGCGACGTCTTCAGCTTCATCATGAAGCAGGACCACACCACGTTCTCCGAGGCCGTCGAGCGGATGGCGGCCAAGATCGGGTTCACCCTCCACTACGAGGAGGGCGACGGGCCCCGCACCGACTACAACACCCGTGCGCGGCTCATCGCAGCGAACGAGGCCGCGGCGAAGTACTACGTCGCGCAGCTCACCACGCCGCAGGCCGAGCCCGCCCGACGCTTCCTCGGGGAGCGCGGCTTCGACCCGGCCGCCGCAGCGCACTTCGGCGTCGGGTTCGCCCCGAAGTCCTTCGACGCGCTGAAGGACCACCTCAAGGGGCAGGGCTTCACGATCGAGGAACTCACGTCGGCCGGGCTCGTCAGCCAGGGTGACCGGTCCCCGTACGACCGCTTCCGTGGGCGCCTGATGTGGCCGATCCGCGACGTCACCGGTGCCACGATCGGGTTCGGCGCCCGCCGTCTGCTCGACGACGACAAGGGCCCGAAGTACCTCAACACCCCCGAGACCCCGATCTACCACAAGAGCCACGTGCTCTACGGGCTCGACCTCGCCCGTCGCGACATCTCGAAGCAGAAGCAGGTCGTCATCGTCGAGGGCTACACCGACGTCATGGCCTGCCACCTCGCCGGGATCACCACCGCGGTCGCCACGTGTGGCACCTCCTTCGGCGTCGACCACATCAAGGTGCTGCGCCCGATGCTCGGGGACGTCAGCGGGGGCGACCCGAACGCCAACGGCGAGGTCGTCTTCACCTTCGACCCGGACGAGGCCGGCCAGCGCGCCGCGTCCAGGGCCTTCGCCGAGGAGCAGCGCTTCGCCGCGCAGACCTTCGTCGCGGTGGCCCCCGGCGGCCTCGACCCGTGCGACCTCCGCCTGGCGCGGGGCGACGACGCGATCCGCCGGCTGGTCACGAACAAGCGTCCGATGTTCGAGTTCATGATCCGCCGCACGCTCGACGGCCACGACCTCGAGACCGTGGAAGGCCGCGTCGCCGCACTCCGGTCGGCAGCGCCGGTGCTCGCCGGCATCCGCGACCGTTCGCTCACCCAGGGCTACGTCCGAGAACTCGCTGGGTGGCTCGGCCTCGAGATGGGCGAGGTCGGACGTGCCGTCGAGGGCGCTCGGTCCCGCGCTGCCGCCGACGCCCGCTCGCACAGCTCCGTCCCCGTGGGCCAGGCCGGCCCGGGCGGCCAGCTCGTCGCACCGCTCGACGAGCCCGTCGCCGGACTCCGGTCGCTGCCGAACGACCTCATCACGCGGATGGAGCGCGACGCCGTGATGGCGATGGTGCAGCAGCCGACGTCGGTCGGGGCGCCGCTGCTCGGCCTCGCCGCCGCCGCCACCTTCTCTGCGCCGATGCTCGCCGTGGTGCGGGACGCCGTCGTGGCCAACGTCGATGCCCTCGGCGCGTCGGACTGGCTCGACCGTCTGACCTCGGACGTGCCGGCGCCGGTCCGTGGCCTCGTGTCCGAGCTCGCACTGGCGCCGATCCCCGCCCGCACCGACGAGGACCTCGCGATCTACTGCCGCGGGATCGTCGTGGCGCTCGTCGAGCGGGACCTCCTCGCCCGCAAGGCCTCGCTCCTCGGACAGCTGCAGCGCGCAGACCCGAACGAGCAGTCCGACCGCCGCGGGGAGATCCAGCGGCAGCTCGTCGACCTCGACGCGCAGCGGATGCGGCTGCGCGCCGACGCCGAGTCCGCGTAGGGGCGGCTCGCGCGGCCAGCACGGTGCGCGGTCGTCCGCCCGGTGCGAGCTCGCGCTCCCGGTGCGCCGCCACGTGGCCGCACGGGGCGGCCGACCTCGCATCAGGGCCGGGACCGGCATGGCGGACGCGAGTCGAGCCTCCCGGCCGACTCGCTGAGATCGCACCTCGTGTCGGGACCCGGGCGGGGGAGCCGACGCGAAGTGCGATCTCAGCGCGCACCGGGCGGGGTGTGGCTGGTGCGGCGGGCGTGCGGGACGTGGGGTGAGCCTCCCGACCGGGCGGGACACACCGTGGGTCGTGCGCCGAGTGGTCACGGGGCGTCGGTCGGGGCGCGCGCGGCCGACGGGACGTGGCCGCTCGGCGGAGCTGAACGGGGTGTCGTGACCACTCGCGCTCTACGGACGGCCGACCCGCTGAGATCGCACTTCGTGTCGGGACCCGGGCGGGGGAGCCGACGCGGAGTGCGATCTCACCGCGCACCGGGCGGGGTGTGCCGAGCGCGGCGGGCGTGGGGGACGTGGGGTGAGCCTCCTGACCGGGCGGGACACACCGTGGGTTGCGCGCCGAGTGGTCACGGGGCGTCGGTCGGGGCGTTTGCGGCCGACGGGACGTGGCCGCTCGGCGGAGCTGAGCGGGGTGTCGTGACCACTCGCACTCAGCGGACGGGCGACCCCGTCGCTGAGATCGCACTTCGTGTCGGGACCCGGGCGGCGGAGCCGACGCGAAGTGCGATCTCAGCGCACCGGCGGCGCACCGGCGGCGCACCGGCGGCGCACCGAGCGGCGCAGCGACGACCCCCGCGACCACGTGCACGACTCCGTTGCAGTGCGCAACGAACGTGCGCGCCGCGCCGCATCCGACTAGCGGAATCGTGCGCCACCCGGCACCGTCCCGCGTTACAGCGGTGTAAACAAACAGCCCCCGCGGGACGGAGTTCCGTGGCAGGGTGTCTCCCAATGAGTGTTCCTGGTCGGGCACACAGTCGTTCCACCTCCCGTCCAGGAGCTCCTGCAACCAACACCAGAGAGGCATCGGACATGGCATCCGTGACCAAGTGGGGCAAGCGCACCCTCGCGCTCGGCGCCGGAGCAGCAGCGACCGCGCTGGTGCTGACCGGCTGCGCGGGCGGCGGCAGCGGCAGCTCCGACGACCTGAACGGCCTGATCATCGGCACGACCGACAAGATCACGTCGCTCGACCCGGCGGGCTCCTACGACAACGGCTCCTTCGCCGTCCAGAACCAGGTCTTCCCGTTCCTGATGAACACCCCGACGGGCAGCCCGGACGTCAAGCCGGACATCGCCACGAAGGGCGAGTTCACCGACCCGACGACGTACGAGGTCACGCTGAAGAAGGGCCTCGAGTTCGCGAACGGCAACAAGCTCACCTCGAGCGACGTCAAGTTCTCGTTCGACCGTGACCTGAAGATCAAGAACGACAACGGCCCGTGGTCGCTGCTCGCGAACCTCAAGAGCATCGACACGCCGAACGCCACCACGGTCGTGTTCCACCTCGACCACGCCGACCAGACCTGGCCGCAGGTGCTCTCCAGCCCCGCCGGCCCGATCGTGGACGAGGACGTCTTCTCGGCGACCAAGCTCACGAGCGCGGCGGACATCGTCAAGGGCAACGCCTTCGCGGGGCAGTACGTCATCAAGTCCTACAAGGAGAACGACCTCATCTCCTACGAGGCCAACCCCAAGTACGACGGGGTCCTCGACAAGGCGAAGACCAAGGACGTCACCGCCCAGTACTTCACCAAGGAGACCGACCTCAAGCTCGCGGTCCAGAAGGGCGACGTCGACGTGGCGTACCGCTCCCTGACCCCGACCGACATCTCCTCGCTCCGCAAGGACAGCAAGCTGCAGGTCATCGACGGCCCCGGCGGCGAGATCCGCTACGTGGTCTTCAACTTCAAGACGCAGCCCTTCGGCACCGGCCAGTCCGACGCCGACACGACGAAGGCCCTGGCCGTGCGCCAGGCCGTCGCCGACGTCGTCGACCGCGACGAGCTCGCCAAGGAGGTCTACAACAACACCTACACGCCCGTGTACTCGATGGTGCCGGACGGCCTCACCGGTGCTGCGACGCCGTTCAAGTCGCTCTACGGTGACGGCAACGGTGCCCCGGACGTCGAGAAGGCGAAGAAGACCCTCTCGGACGCCGGTGTGTCGGGCAAGATCGAGCTCGACATCCAGTACTCGCCGGACCACTACGGTTCGGCCTCGGACGACGAGTACGCGACGCTGAAGACCCAGCTCGAGAACTCCGGCCTGTTCACCGTCAACATCCAGTCGACGGTCTACACGACCTACGCCGTGGACCGCACGAAGGACGCCTACCCGCTGTACCAGCTCGGCTGGTTCCCGGACTTCTCGGACGCGGACAACTACCTCTCGCCGTTCTTCACGAAGGACAACTTCGTGCAGAACCACTACGACGACCCGACCATCCAGGGTCTGATCGCCGACGAGCAGGAAGAGTCCGACAAGGACAAGCGCGCCGACATCATCGAGCAGGCCCAGCAGCGCGAGGCCGAGCAGATCTCGACCTTGCCGCTCCTGCAGGGCAAGTCGGTGGCCGTCGCCGGCAAGGGCGTCAAGGGCGTCACGCTCGACGCGTCCTTCAAGTTCCGCTACGGGACGATCAGCAAGTAACCCGACGCACGACAAGGGGCGCTCCCACGAGGAGCGCCCCTTGTCCGCGTCCTGCGAAAGGCACCCATCCCTGTGACCCTCACGAACCCCGAGGCGATCGACACGGAGCCCACGAAGCCACAGGCACAGCGACGTGCCAGCGGCGGCGGCCTCGGTCGGTACGTCTTCGTCCGCTTCCTCCTCATCTTCCCGACCGTGTTCATCCTGGTGACACTGGTCTTCTTCCTGATGCGTGTCGTCGGGAACCCGATCACCGCCTCGGTCGGCGGGCGACTCACGCCGACGCAGCTGCAGGAACGCCTGCACGCCGCCGGGTACGACCGCCCCGTGATCGTCCAGTACCTCGAGTACCTCGGACAGATCGTCCGCGGTGACTTCGGTTCGTCGGTCACCGACAACCGCCCGGTCACCGAGATCATCCTGCAGTACGGCGGTGCGACCGCGGAGCTCGTGTTCTACGCGCTCATCGTCGCCCTCGTGCTCGGCATCCCGCTCGGCATGCTCGCCGCGTACCTGCGCGACAAGTGGCCGGACGTGCTGCTCCGCGCGCTCGCGATCCTGACGTACGCGACGCCGGTGTTCTTCGGCGGCCTGCTGCTCAAGCTCGTGTTCTCGGTCTGGCTCGACTGGCTGCCGCTCGGCGACCGGGCGTCGACCCGCGCACAGCTCATCCTCGACCGCATCGAGAACCCCACCGGGGTGTTCCTCATCGACGCGATCCGGACCGGCAACGGCCAGATCATCAGCGACGTCCTCCAGCACGCGGTCCTGCCGGCGCTGACGCTCGGGTTGCTGACGGCCGGCATCTTCCTGCGCCTGGTGCGCGCGAACATGATCGGCTCCCTCGGCTCCGAGTACGTCGACGCCGCCCGGTCCCGCGGTGTGCGCGAGTCGCGGCT
This sequence comes from Curtobacterium sp. VKM Ac-1395, assembly GCF_015350975.1. Lineage (GTDB taxonomy): Bacteria > Actinomycetota > Actinomycetes > Actinomycetales > Microbacteriaceae > Curtobacterium. The sequence goes on along the minus strand of NZ_JADKRX010000003.1, from coordinate 344,487 downwards.
CGTCCGGACGCACGCGTTCCGCCCGGCCCTCGTGCCGATCATCACGGTCATGGGCCTGCAGATCGCCATGCTGCTCGGTGGTTCGGTGCTCACCGAGACGACCTTCGGCTGGCGCGGGCTCGGCTTCGAGCTCAACCAGTACCTGTCCGCCCGTGACTTCGTCGCCGTGCAGGGCATCGTCGCGATGCTGGCGGTGATCGTCGCCGTCACGAACTTCGTCGTCGACGTCGTCGCGGCGCTCATCGACCCGAGAGTGAGGTTCTGACGATGTCCGACATCACCCTCGTCGACCGCCACGAGCCGCTCTGGAAGCGGCTCCCCGTCGTCGTCCAGCTCCGTCGGAGCACCGGATGGCAGCGCGCCATGCTCATCGTCGGCGTGGTCATCTGCGCCCTGTACCTGCTCGTCGCCGTCTTCGCCCCGCTCATCGCGCCGTACGGCTTCGGTGACCAGCAGACCGCGGACGGCACGAACTTCCCGCGCACCGGTGCGCCGAGCGCCGACCACATCTGGGGCACCACGGTCGGCGGGCTGGACGTCTTCAGCCGCGTCGTCTACGGCGCACGGACCGCGGTGCTCGTCGTCATCGTCGCCGTCGTCGTGTCCATCGCGATCGGCGTCGTGCTCGGCATGGTCTCCGGGTACATCGGCGGCTGGCTCGACCGCGTCCTCGTGGTCGTCGCCGACGCCATCTACGCCTTCCCGTCCCTGCTGCTCGCGATCGTCGTCTCGATCGTGGTGTCCGGGGGCAACTCGGACTACTGGGGCGGCATCACGGCCGCGGCGATCTCGATCACCGTGGTCTACATCCCGCAGTACTTCCGCGTGGTCCGGGCCGAGGCCGTCCGGCTGAAGAACGACGCCTTCGTGGAGTCGGCCCGCGTGATCGGCACGAACCCGTGGCGCATCATGACCCGGCACGTCCTGCGGAACTCGACGAGGTCCCTGCCGCTCATCCTCACCCTGAACGCCAGCGATGCGGTGCTGACCCTGGCCGGCCTCGGCTTCCTCGGGTTCGGCATCGGCCCGACCCAGGGCGCCGAGTGGGGCTACGACCTCAGCCGCGCACTGTCCGACGTCGCGAGCGGCGTCTGGTGGACCGGTGTCTACCCGGGCATCGCGATCGTGCTGCTCGTCCTCGGGGTCACGTTCATCGGCGAGAGCCTCAACGACATCTCCGATCCCCGTCTGCGTGCGCGCCGGCGGCTGAAGCAGCTGGTCTCCACGCGCGACAAGGCGACCAGCGCGGAAGGGGCAGCAGCATGACCGACGCAACCACGAGCCTCCAGAACGAGCCGGTGGTCGTCGTCGACGACCTCACCGTCACCTTCACCACCGACGGCGGCGCCGTCGACGCGGTCAAGGGCGTCAGCATCGACGTCCGACCCGGCGAGGTCCTGGCCCTGGTCGGCGAGTCCGGCTCGGGCAAGTCCGTGACCGCGCGCAGCATGCTGCGGCTGATGCCGGAGACGGCGACGCTCGGCGGTGCCGTGTTCCTCGACGGCACCGACGTCGTGTCCGTCGGCGCGCAGAAGCTGCGGGAGCTCCGTGGGACGGCCGGCGCGATGGTGTTCCAGGAGCCGTCGACGGCACTCAACCCGGTCTTCACGGTCGGGTGGCAGATCGCCGAGGGCCTGCGGGCGCACGGCGGTGTCTCCAGGAAAGAAGCGCGCGTCAAGGCGATCGACTACCTGCGCCGCGTCGGCATCCCCGACCCCGAGCAGCGCGTCGACCACTACCCGCACCAGTTCTCCGGCGGGCAGAAGCAGCGCGTCGTGATCGCGAGCGCCCTGGCCCTCGAGCCGAGCGTCATCATCGCCGACGAGCCGACCACCGCCCTCGACGTGACGGTGCAGGCCGAGATCCTCGACCTGCTGCGTCGCTGCCGTGACGAGTTCGGCGCAGCGATCGTCATCATCACGCACAACATGGGTGTCGTCGCCGACCTGGCCGACCGCGTCGCCGTGATGTACCAGGGCGAGATCGTCGAGGAGGCCCCGGTCGCCCAGCTCTTCGGCGACCCGCAGGCCGACTACACGAAGCGCCTGCTCGCAGCCGTGCCCCGGCTCGAGGCAAGCACCGGTGTCGCCCGTCGTGCCCTCATCACCGAGGACGTCGCACCCGTCGTTTCGGCGAAGGGCCTGGAGATCGAGTACCCCGGCCGCTTCGGCGCCCCGGCGTTCCGCGCGGTCAAGGGCGTCGACCTGGCGATCCGGCCCGGCGAGGTCCTCGGCCTGGTGGGGGAGTCCGGCTCCGGCAAGACCACCATCGGCCGGGCGATCGCCGGCCTGACGAAGATCACCGGCGGGTCCCTCAACGTGCTCGGCACCGAGATGCTCGGGTACAAGGAGCGGGACTTCAAGCGGTTGCGCAAGGACATCGGGTTCGTCTTCCAGGACCCGGCGACATCGTTCAACCCGCTGCTGACGATCGCCGAGTGCGTCGCCGAGCCACTCGTCGTGCACGGGGTCGCGTCGTCGCCCCGGGCCGCGCGCAAGCAGGTCGACGAGCTGATGGAGGCCGTCCAGCTGCCCGCCGCGTACGGCGACCGGTACCCGCACGAGCTCTCCGGTGGGCAGCGCCAGCGCGCCTCGCTCGCCCGGTCGCTCGCGCTCCGGCCGAAGCTGCTCATCGCCGACGAGCCGACGAGCGCGCTCGACGTCTCGGTGCAGGCCCGCGTCCTGGAGCTCTTCCTCGAGCTGCAGCAGGACTTCGGCTTCGCGTCGCTGTTCATCAGCCACGACCTGGCGGTCGTCGGCGCGCTCTCCGACCGGATCGCCGTGCTCTACCGAGGCGACCTCGTCGAGACGGGCACGACGGCGGAGGTCCTCGGGTCGCCGCAGCACCCGTACACGCAGCGGCTCCTGGCGTCGCTGCCGGTGCCGGACCCGGCAGAGCAGGCGGAGCGACGGCGTACGCTGGAACGACTGGACCGCGCCGGGTCCTGACACCCGGTCCACCCACCCTGGAGGCCCGCCCCGCGTCGACGACGCAGGTCGAGCCTCCAGGGTGCTGGTGTCCAGAGCACCACGTACGTCGCGCGGACACCCGCTGTCCGCGCTGCGCCGCCAGGGGGCGGCGCGGAGAGGGTTCCATGAGCGGGGTCAACGGCCCGGCGGTCGTCGCCGACGACGTCTCCATCGAGTACCGGGTCCCCGGCGGACGGCCCATCCGGGCGGTCGACGGCATCACCCTCACCGTCGGGACCGGCGAGATCCTCGCGGTCCTCGGCGAGTCCGGCTCCGGCAAGTCGAGCTTCGCGGCGGCCGTGGCCGGCCAGCTCGGCGCCCGCGGTGAGGGCGAGGGCGCGCACCGACGGCACATCGTCGGGGGCGAGCTCACCGTGCTCGGGCAGCGGATCCGCGGGCTGCGGCCGTCCTCCCGTCGCCTCGGCCGCCTGACCGGACGGATCGGGTACCTCTCCCAGGACGCCGCCGACCGGCTGAGCCCCGACCTGACCGTCGGCGAGGCCATCGCGGAACCGATCTACGCCCGGGACCGCCGCTTCGACCGCAAGGAAGCCGGGCTCATCGTCGCGCGGCTCGTCGACGCCGTGCACCTGCCGCTCGGCGTCATGCGGCTGAACACGTGGGAGCTCTCGAGCGGGCAGCGGCAGCGCGTGGCGCTCGCGCAGGCACTCGTCCTCGAACCCCAGCTGCTCGTCGCCGACGAACCCGCGCGCGGCGTGGACGTGCTCGTGCGCCAGTCGGTGCTCGAGGCCCTCGCGAGCCTCCAGCGCAACCGACAGTTCTCCGCGGTCGTCGTGTCGAGCGACCTCCGCGAGGCCAGGGCACTCGCCGACCGTGTCGCCGTCATGGCCGAGGGACGACTCGTCGGCCTCGGCACCTTCGACGAGGTCCTCGACAGCCCCGTCGACCCGTACGTCCGGACGCTCGCCGCCACCGCGGCACGCCCGGTGAAGCGCCCGACGACCGCCGCCGCCGGGGCTCCCCGCCGGTCGGCCGCACCCCGCCGCCCGGCGACCGCCGGCACCAGCACCAGCACCTCCCGACAGGAGCAGCAGTGAGCGACACCGACGTCCAGCCCCGCGGCCACCGAGCCGTCGTCACCGACGCCGGAGCACCGCTCCCCGTGAGCACGCCGGCGGCCGGCCCCGTGGCGATCCTCCCGGCGCCGACCGACCTGCACGTGTCGGCGGTGTCCGAGGCAGGCGGCACGGTAGCCGACCTCGGTGAGGACACCCGCGGGATCGTCTGGCTCGACGCCCGCGACCCGTCCGGGCTCGCACGGGCGCTCGAGTCCGCGCCGTCGGTGTCCTGGGTGCAGCTGCCCTTCGCCGGGGTCGACGCCTTCGCCCACCTGATCCGTGAGCACGGTGACCGCGTGCTGTTCACCTCGGCCAAGGGCGCCTACGCGGAGCCCGTGGCCGAGCACGCGCTCGCGCTGACCCTCGCCACACTGCGGGTCCTGCCGAAGCGTGCCCGGGTGCGGTCGTGGGGGACCGAGCCCGAGGGCGTCTCGCTCTACGGCCGCTCCGTGGTGGTCATCGGTGCCGGGGGCATCGCGCTGGAGTACCTCCGGCTGCTCGCCCCGTTCGAGGTCGACGTGACCGTGGTCCGCCGCTCCTCCGCACCGGTGCCAGGAGCCGCCCGCACCGTGACGACGGACCAGCTCGACGCCGTGCTGCCGGACGCCGACGTCCTGATGATCGCCGCCGCGATGACCGACGACACGTCGAAGCTCCTCGGCGCGGCGCAGTTCGCACTGATGAAGCCCTCCGCCCGGCTCGTCAACATCGCCCGCGGTGGCCTCGTCGACACCGACGCCCTGGTCGATGCCCTGCACGCCGGGGACATCGCCGGCGCCGGCCTCGACGTGACCGACCCGGAGCCGCTGCCCGACGGCCACCCGCTGTGGGACGCCCCCGGTGTCGTCATCACCCCGCACCAGGCCGACACCCCGGAGATGGTGGAGCCACTGCTCGCGGAGCGGGTGCGGCACAACGTGACGGCGTTCCTGACGGAGTCCGGCGAGGGCTTCGTCGGCGTCGTGGACCCGGCCGCCGGCTACTGATCGCCGACCGCGCTGCCCCGGGCCGTCCGGGCGGCGCGCCCGGGGTGCGTGTCGGATGCGCGGGTGCCGTTCGATGTCCTGCTATGCTGTTACCCGTTGTCCAGACCGGTTCCGGCAGGGCAGCTGATCCTCGATAGCTCAATTGGCAGAGCAGCCGGCTGTTAACCGGCAGGTTGTTGGTTCGAGTCCAACTCGGGGAGCGTCAGGCCCTCACCGTCAGGTGGGGGCCTTTTCGTGTCCCAGGGCGCGTTCGTGCGCTCGGCGCTCCCGGTTCGGAGCCGCTGCCCATGTGGTGGCGGCTCCTACCTGTTAGCGTTCACAGGTGCTCTCTGTCCGCCGTACCACCGTCGCAGCGCTCTCCGCCGCGGTGCTCGTGGCGTGCGGTCTCGCCGGGTGCACGGTGCAGGCGGAGTCCGAGCCCGAGGACGCCGTCGACAGCACCCCCTCGTCGCAGGTCGAGGCCTCGGGCACCGCACCGATCGTCTTCGCGTTCGTCTGCCGCGTCGACGACTCCGACCGCACCGAGACCTACACGACGTACTCCGCCGCGTGGAAGGACGCCCGCTCGGACTGCCGTGCCGAACGCATCACCGGGACCGAGGCCTCGGCGCAGCAGCGGGCAGCGGTCAGCGCAGCGGACGGCGCCGCCTCGCTCGAGGACCTCGCCACGACCTGTGCGGTGACGGGCCACGGTGCCTGGACGACCGCGATCACGTCGGACCACGACGCGCACGTGGCGGCCGGTCTGGCGGAGTACTGCCCGGGGCACCCGGAGATGGACCACCTGCACGACGCGATCGCGGCGTACCGGGGCTGAGTGGGCCTCCTGGCCGGGGCGTCAGCCCTCAGGGTGGTCGCGGCCGGGCAGCCACGACTGTCCGGGACCGCCCCAGCTGTGCTTCTTGACCGCCTTCTGGACCTGCTTCGCCCACGGGTGCACGAGGCGGTCCGTGTAGAGCAGCCCGTCGAGGTGGTCGAACTCGTGCTGGAAGACGCGGGCGAGCCAGCCGTGGGCCTCGATCTCGAACGGTTCCCCGTGCTCGTCGACCCCGCGGAGCAGTGCGCCCTGCGAGCGGCGGAGCGGGAAGCGCAGACCCGGCACCGAGAGGCAGCCCTCGGACTCCTCGTCCTCGTCGAGTTCCTCCACGGACTCTGGTTCCGGGGGAGTGATCCACAGGACGGGGTTCACCGCGACGCCACGCCAGTGCACGCCGTCGTCATCGACGTACGAGTACACGAACAGGCGCTTGCCGACCCCGACCTGCGGCCCGGCCAGCCCGACGCCCGGCGCCAGGTCCATCGTCTCGAACATGTCCTGCACCAGGGCGCGCAGGTCGTCGTCGAAGACGGTGACCGCTTCGGCGGGTTCGTGCAGGACGGGTTCACCGGTGATCCGGATCGGGAGGACGGCCATTCACCCAGGTTATCGGGAGCAGGACGGTACCCTCGACCCGTGACGCCGGACCTCCAGCTGCCCGCCGCAGTGAGCAACCTGACGCCGTTCCAGGCGCTGATGATCCCTGTGGCCCTGGTCGGCGCGGTGTTCCTGTCGCTCGGCGCGCAGTTCCAGAGCCGCGGGGTCAAGCGGGTCGAGGCCCGGCTCGGCAAGCAGTCGCAGGGCCTCAGCATCCGACACGTCATGGCGCTGGTCGGCAGCGGGTACTGGGTGCTCGGCACGCTCATGCTCGGGATCGCCGTCGTCCTCCAGCTCGTCAGCATCACGTTCGCGCCGTTGATCGTCGTGCAGCCGCTCGGTGCCGTCGCGCTCGTCATCACGACGTGGTTCTCGTCGCGGTCGTCCGGTGTGCCGCTCGGCCAGGCCGCCCGCCGCGCCGTGTGGACCTGCATCGTCGGCGTCGGCATCTTCGTCTGCATCGCGGCGTTCGTCGGCCGTGAGACGGCGATCACGCGCGGCGAACTCGTCACGGTCCTGGTGGTCCTGGCGGTCGTGCTGGTCCTGGTGCTGGTGTCGTTCCGGGTCGTCGCGAAGCACAAGAGCGCGCTCTACTACATCATCGGCGCCGGCGTGCTCTACGGCTTCGTCGCGACGCTCGCCAAGGTCACCCTGAACCGCTTCGTCAACCACACGTTCGACTGGGTCACCGTGCTGGCCATCGTCGGGGTCGTCGTCGCGGCGTCCCTCGGCGGGTACTTCGTGCAGAACGCGTACTCGGCGGGCTCGGCCGACCTGGTCATCGCCGGGCTCACCGTCGTCGACCCGATCGTGGCCGTCGGCATCGGGGTCATCGTGCTGAACGAGGCCGACGGGGCCCCGGTCGTCGCCGTGCTCGGGTTCGTGGTCGCCGCCGCGATCGCCGTCACCGGGGTGTTCCTGCTCGCGAAACACCACCCGGAAGCGCGGCGCTAGGCCGCCCACACGTCAGCCGCGCGGCTGACGTGGCCGGACCGAGCGGTACGGTAGCGTTCCAAGCCCAGACCATCCCGGCACCCGAGCAGCACCGGTACCGGAAGAAGGCCCAGGAGAGGACGACGCCCGCCGTGTCAGCAGACGCCACCCCCGTACCGCAGGACCACCCGGCGGAGCACCACCCGCTCCGGGTCCTCATGGCCGCCGACACGTTCGCACCGGACGTGAACGGTGCCGCGACCTTCACCGAGCAGCTCGCCGTCGGCCTGGCCGAACGCGGCCACGAGGTCCACATCATCGCCCCGGCCGCCAACCGCCACCACGGCACGTACGAGGAAGAGCACCACGGCGTCACCCTCACCGTGCACCGGCTGCCGTCCTACAAGTGGCCGCTCCACGCCTGGCTGCGCTTCGCCTGGCCCTGGACGGTGCGCCGACACGTCGCACCGCTGATCGACGCGATCAAGCCCGACGTCGTGCACATCCAGTCGCACATCATCATCGGCCGCGGCGTCGCCCGCGAAGCCCACGACCGCGGCATCCGCATCATCGCGACGAACCACTTCATGCCGGAGAACCTGCTCGAGTACACGCCGTTCGGGCGCTTCACGCTGCCGATCGCGCTGAAGATCGCCTGGAACGACGCCGCGAAGACCTACCGGCTCGCCGACGTCATCTCCACGCCGACGAACCTCGCGGCGGACTACCTCCGCAAGGCGATCGCCGGGCAGCGCGTCCTCGCGATCTCCTGCGGCATCGACGCCTCCCGGTACATGGCCCGCGAAGGACGCCCCGTCGGCAACGACATCGTGTTCGTCGGACGCGTCGCCCCGGAGAAGAACCTCGACGTCCTGTTCCGGGCACTGCCGCTGCTGCCGGCGGAACTCCACGCCACGATCACCATCGTCGGCGACGGCGAGATGATCCCGAAGCTGACCGCCCAGGCGAAGGAGCTCGGTATCGAGGACCGTGTCACCTTCCTCGGGTTCGTCTCCGACGAGGTCAAGTACCGCGCGCTGACGAACGCCACCGTCTTCGCGATGCCCTCGACCGCCGAGCTGCAGAGCATCGCCTCGCTCGAGGGCATGGCGTCCGGCCTGCCCGTCGTCGCGGCGAACTCGATGGCCCTGCCGCACCTCATCGACGGCAACGGGTACCTGTTCGAGCCGGGCGACGAGCAGGACCTCGCCGCGAAGCTCGCGCTCGTCCTGACCGCGTCCGACGAGGACTACGTCGCGCTGCGGGGGCGCAGCCTGGCCATGATCGAAGCGCACGACATCAACCGCACGCTCGCCACGTTCGAGGCGCTGTATCGTGGGGAGCCGGTGGCCTAGGCCTGCCGACGAGGGGCGGTAGCCAAGCTGGTCAAGGCAGTCTGCTCATAACGGAACGATTCGCGGGTTCGAGTCCCGCCCGCCCCACGTAGTCGCACCACCAGCGCGGGTTCGAGCCGAACCGACACTGGCCCGCCCCACGTCGTCGCACCGCAGCGCGGCCCCGCGCTTCGTGCGACAGGATCCGAAAGGCCGCCCGCCCACCATGCACCTGCGTCGCCGACGGAACGCCCCCCACGGCGTCGACACCCCCGGCCCCACCCCCAACGTCGTGTTCGAGGCCTCCCGCGAGGGCACCGGTGTCCGCGTCAATGCCTTCCGCATCGGCTTCATGGGCGGGATCGGCGTCCTCGTGGCGCTCCTGGCCGGGTCGCTCATCGGCCAGCTCTCGACGGTCCTGGTCTACATCGGCGTGGCCCTGTTCATCGCGCTCGGCCTCGACCCGCTCGTCACGTTCATGGAGCGGTACGTCCCACGGTGGCTCGCGATCCTCGCGGTCGTCGTCACCGTGCTGGCGGCCTTCGCGGGCGTGGTGTTCGCGGTGGTCCCGATCCTCATCACCCAGGCGACGAACCTGGTGCAGAACTTCCCCCAGATCGTGCAGGACCTCTCCGGCCAGCAGTGGGTGCAGGACCTGTCGAAGCAGCTCAACGGCTCCTTCGACGTCAACCACGCCCTGCAGTCGCTGCAGTCGTTCGTGGAGGACCCGGGCAACCTGCTGAGCCTCGGTGGTGGCATCCTCGCCGTCGGCAGCGGGATCCTCTCGGGCATCACCGGCGCCCTCATCGTGCTCATCCTGATGCTCTACTTCCTCGCGTCGATGCGGGGCATGAAGCGGATGATGTACCGCTTCGTCCCGGCGTCACGCCGCGAGAACTACATCGCCGTCAGTGAAGAGGTGACCTCGTCCGTCGGTCGCTACGTCGTCGGACAGATCACCCAGGCCGGCATCAACGGCGTGCTGAGCCTCGCCCTGCTGATCATCATCGGCGCGCCCTTGCCCGTGCTGCTCGCGACGTTCGCCTTCCTCGGCTCACTGATCCCGCTCGTCGGCACGATCAGCGCCGCCGTCGTGATCTCGCTGCTGTGCTTCTTCGCCTCGCCGGCGACCGCCCTGACCGCTGCGGTCTACTACCTCGTGTACATGCAGGTCGAGTCCTACGTGATCTCCCCGCGCATCATGTCGCGGGCCGTGCAGGTGCCCGGGGCACTCGTGGTCATCGCGGCCGTGGCCGGAGCGACGATCGGCGGGGTGCTCGGCGCCCTCGTGGCCGTCCCGGTCGCCGCATCGGTGATCATCATCGTGCAGAAGGTCATCTACCCGCGGCAGGAACAGGCATGACCGACATCGACGCCCGCGACCGTTGGGCCCGCAGTGCCCGAGGCCCCCTCGCGCTCGTGAACGCCCAGCGCGTCGACGAACCGCAGCAGGTCTGGCCCGTCCCCGGGACCTGGTCGCCGGCGGTCGGCGGGCTGCAGGTCACCGCGACGGAGGCCGACGGCATCACCGTGGACGGCCTCCCGGTCGTCGGCACGGTCCTGGTGGCCGGTGACGACGCCGTGGTCGCGTCCACGGTCGCCTTCCCCGACGGCATGGCCGGCACGGTCGCCGCCGGCCGTGGCGGCCACACCCTGCGCATCTGGGACCCGTCCGCCGACGCCGTCGGCCGCTTCGCGCGCATCGACCGGTTCCCGCCGTCGGACCTGGTCACGTCCGGCACGTACACACCAGCAGACGGCCAGGAGGCTCGGGGGAGCGTCCTCGACGCCGCCGGCGAACCGCTCGTGGTCGCCGGCACGATCGACACCACGATCCGTGGTGTGGACGCCAGGCTCCTCGCGGTCCGATCAGCACCGTTCGGCGGTTCGGCACGCCTGCAGCTCATCGTCCAGGACGCCACGAGCGCGCTGCCCGAGGACGACCCCGGCAGCTCGTACTCGATGGGGCGGTTCCTGTTCGTCGCCGACCCGGGCGGCCCGGCCGACGTCGAGCTCGACTGGAACGACCTGGTCCTGCCACCGTGTGCGTTCTCGTACCAGTACGCGTGCCCGATCCCGCCGCCGGAGAACCGCCTGTCGGTGGCGCTCGACGCCGGGGAACGGCACCCGCTCGACGTCGACGGGGCAGTCTTCCACTGATCCACCCGGCGTCCTTGCCGTACACAGCCGCAGCCCTGCATAATGGGCGTGTCCGCGAGGACATCACAATCGCATATCGATGGTTCCGTGGTGCACTGCACCTGGTCCCTCCAGCACAGGTCGATGGGGAAGTCGCACCTGATGATCGGAGGAACCATGACCGGGACTGCGTCGGGAGTGCTCTACGTGCACTCCTCCCCACGCGCGCTCTGCCCCCATGTCGAATGGGCAGCAGGTCGCGCGATGAGTCGCGCCGTGAACTTCTCCTGGTTGGACCAGCCGGCACAGGACGGCTCGCGCCGCACCGAGTACACGTGGACCGGTGCCGTCGGCACGGGTGCCGCGATCGCCTCTGCGCTGCGCGGGTGGGAACACCTCCGGTACGAGGTCACCGAGGAGCCCACCGCGGCGTCTGACGGCGGCCGGTGGATGCACACGCCCGACCTCGGCGTCTTCTACGCGCAGACCGACGTCACCGGCAACATGGTCATCCCCGAGGACCGCGTCCGCTACGCGATGGAGGTCGCCGGGAGCAACGCTCTCGAACTGCACCGCGAACTGCGACTGGCGCTCGGACAGGCCTGGGACGACGAACTCGAGCCGTTCCGCCACGCTGCCGAGGGCAACCCCGTCGTCTGGCTCCACCGCGTGGGCTGACACCCCGTCACGCCGCGACGCCCCCCCGATCCCGCGAGACGCCGCCGAACACGGCGGCGTCTCGTGTGTCCGGGGGTGTCCCACGTCGACGAGGGGCATCGCAAGCAGAACGGCCGCAGCCGGCGAGGGCTGCGGCCGTTCGTGGCGTGGATCAGACGGAGCGGAACGCGACGACGGCGTTGTGCCCGCCGAAGCCGAACGAGTTGCTCACGGCGAGCAGGTCGCCCGCGGGGAGCTCGCGCGGCGACGTCGCGACGTCCATGACGATCTCCGGGTCCTGCTCGGTGAGGTTGATCGTCGGCGGCGCGATGCGGTTGTGCAGCGCGAGGGCGGTGAAGACGGCCTCGATCGCACCGGCACCTCCGAGGAGGTGACCCGTCGACGCCTTGGTCGCCGAGACGACGACCGAGTCCAGGTGGTCACCGAAGACGCGGCGCATCGCGTGGTACTCGGCGATGTCCCCGACGGGCGTCGACGTCGCGTGGGCGTTGACGTGGACGACGTCCTCGCGCGAGGCGCCGGCGTGCTCGAGCGCCATCAGGACGGCACGAGCGGCAGCGCTGCCCTCGGGGTCCGGAGCCGTGATGTGGAAGGCGTCCGAGGTGATGCCGGCACCGGCGACCTCGGCGTAGATCTTCGCGCCGCGGGCCTCGGCGTGCTCCTTGGTCTCCAGGATGAGCGCCGCGGCGCCGTCCGCGAGCACGAAGCCGTCGCGCGTGACGTCGTACGGACGCGACGCGGTCTCGGGGGAGTCGTTGCGGCGGGACAGGGCCTGCATCGCCGCGAACGAGGCGAGCGGCATCGGGTGCAGCGCGGCCTCGGCGCCACCGGCGATGACGATGTCGGCCTCACCGGTCGCGACGTGGCGGTACGCCTCGGCGAGGGACTCGGTGGACGACGCGCACGCCGAGAGGTAGGTGCGTGCGCCACCACGGGCGCCGAACTCCATCTCGATCGCCGCGGCGGGGCCGTTGGCCATGAGCATCGGCACCGTCATCGGCAGGACGCGGCGCGGGCCCTTCTCGCGGAGGGTGTCCCAGGCGTCGAGCAGCGTGTTGACGCCGCCGATGCCGGTGGCCCAGTCGACGATGAGGCGTTCGGGGACGACGGTCTCGGCGTCGATGCCGGCGTCGGCCCACGCTTCACGCGCGGCGATGAGCGACAGCTGCGACGACGGGTCGAAGCGCTTGGTCTCGGGGCGCGTGAGCTGGTCGGTGATCCAGTGGCGTGCCTGGCCGGCGAACTCGACGGGGAGCTCGAGCGCGGCGAAGCGCGGGTCTTCGATCCTGGTGATGCCGGACTTGCCCGCGAGCAGGGCGTCCCAGGTCTCCGTGGCAGTCGCAGCGAGAGGGGTGATCGCACCGATCCCGGTGACGACGACGGTCTTGTTGGTCATGGAACGACTTGTCTCTTCAGTGGTGGACATGGAGAACGCCGTGGCCGGGGACCGGGAGGTCGAGCCGGACCACGGCGTTCAGGGAAGTTCGTGTCAGGCCTGGGCCTTGACGATGAAGTCGACGGCGTCACCGACGGTCTTGAGGTTCTTGACCTCTTCGTCCGGGATCTTGACGTCGAACTTCTCTTCGGCGTTCACGACGATGGTCATCATCGAGATGGAGTCGATGTCGAGGTCGTCGGTGAAGGACTTGTCCGACTGCACCGTGTCGGTGGCGATGCCGGTCTCGTCGTTGATCAGCTCGGCCAGGCCGGCGAGGACTTCTTCGTTGGACAGGGCCATGATGGTGTCTCCTTGAGGGGGGTGTCGTTTGACCGTTGATCAGCCTAGGGCACGGGGTGGTCCCGCGCCCGCAGCCGTGCGGGACTGTGCGAAAGCGGATGTCCTACGGGAGGACGACGACCTGCGCCCCGAAGACGAGGCCGGCGCCGAACCCGATCTGCAGGGCGAGGCCGCCCGACAGGTCCGGGTGCTCCTCGAGCAGGCGGTGGGTGGCGAGCGGGATGCTCGCCGCTGAGGTGTTGCCGGTGGTCGTGATGTCGCGACCGATCATCACCGAGTCGGGGATGCCGAGCTGCTTGGCGAACTCGTCGATGATGCGGATGTTGGCCTGGTGCGGGACGAAGGCGGCGAGCTGGTCCGGACGCACGCCGGCGGTCTCGAGCGCTTCACGTGCGACCTTGACCATCTCCCAGACGGCCCAGCGGAAGACGGTCTGACCGGCCTGCCGGATCGTGGGCCGGGCGGCGCCGGCCTGCCACTCGTTGAACGTGGCGGTCATGCCGATCGCGTCCCACTTGGAGCCGTCGGAGCCCCAGATGGTGGGCGCGATGCCCGGGAAGTCGCTCGGGCCGACGACCGCTGCGCCGGCACCGTCACCGAGCAGGAACGAGATCGAGCGGTCGGTGGGGTCGACGATGTCGCTGAGCTTCTCGGCGCCGACGACGAGCACGTGGTCGGCGATGCCGGACTTCACGAACGAGTCGGCCTGCGCGATGCCGTAGGCGTACCCGGCGCACGCGGCGCTGATGTCGTACGCGGCCGCCGGCGTGGCGCCGATGCGCTCGGCGAGCAGCGCGGCCATCGACGGGGTGGCGACGGTGTTCGTGACGGTGCTGACGAGCACGACGCCGATCTGGTCGGGAGTGAGACCGGCCTTGGCGATGGCCTCGAGCGCTGCGGCCTCGGCGAGGTCGACGGCCTCGACGTCGGCACCGGCGCGCATGCGGGTGACGATGCCGGTGCGCTGACGGATCCACTCGTCGGACGAATCGATAGGTCCGACGAGGTCGTCGTTCGGCACCGTGAGTTCGCCGCGGGCGGCGCCGAACGCCATGATGCGGCTGAACTCGTGGCCGCGGCGCTGCGCGAGCACGGGACGCGCGGCGGCGTCGGGCTGGGTGGAGTCGGGGGTGAGGGTCATGCGGGTACCTCTTCGGTCGTGAGGAGCTCGATCGCGGCGGGCAGGTCCTCGGGGGACTTGACCGCCACGGTCGGGGTGCCGCGGAGGCCGCGCTTGGCGAGCCCCACGAGGGCACCGGCGGGTGCGAGTTCGATGATCCCGGTGACGCCGGCCTGCTGGAAGGACGTCATGACGGCGTCCCAGTGCACGGGGCTGGCGATCTGCTGGACCATGAGGTCGACGAACCGACGGCCGTCGTCGACGCGGGAGCCGTCGGCGTTGGTCCAGATCGGCAGGGTGGGGTCAGCGACGGCAGCGGCGGCGGCGACGGGAGCGACACGGTCGACCGCGGGGGCCATGTACCGCGTGTGGAACGCACCGGCGACGGCGAGGGGGATCACCCGGGCCTTCGTCGGGGGAGCGGCGACGAGCGCGGCGACGGCGTCCGCGCTGCCGGCGACGACGGTCTGGCCGCCACCGTTGTGGTTGGCCGGCACGAGGCCGTGGGCCTCGAGGGCCTGCGCGACCTCGTCGGGGTCGCCACCGAGGACGGCTGCCATCGAGGTGGGTTCGAGCGCCGCGGCGTCCGCCATGGCCCGGCCGCGCTCGGCGACCAGGGCGACGGCGTCGGTCGGCTGCAGGATGCCGGCGACCGCGGCGGCGGTGAACTCGCCGACCGAGTGCCCGGCGACGCCGCCGACGTGCGCACGGCGACCGTCGGCGAGGAGCGCGTCGGCCGTGATGAGCCCCGCGGCGACGATGAGCGGCTGCGCGAGCGCGGTGTCCTTGATCGTCTCCGCGTCGGACTCGGTGCCGTGCTTCGCGAGGTCGACGCCGATGGCCTCGGACCACTCCCCGATGCGGTCACGGACGGCGGCGTCCTCGAGCCAGGGCGCGAGGAATCCGGGGGTCTGGGAGCCCTGTCCGGGCGCGACGACGACGATCACCGGACAATCCTTGCCCTCGGACAGGGCCGCGCCCGTGTGGACTCCCGACACGAATCGGGCCGAGACATTGTGGGACCTCTACCGTCGGCCGACGCGGCGACGACCGGCGGTCGACTCCGACATCGCCCCGAGGATGAGCGCCGACTGCACGATGAGGGCGTCTCGGGCGTGGGTGGCGTCCCACCCGATGATGTCCGCCACGCGGCGCAGACGGTAGCGCACGGTGTTCGGGTGCACGAAGAGCTCGCGCGCGGTGGCCTCGAGCGAGCGCCCGGTGTCGAGGTAGCACCAGAGCGTCTGCAGGAGCTCCGTGGACTGGTCCTTCAGCGGCACGTAGATGCGCTGGACCAGGGCCGACCGGGCGAGGGGGTCACCGGCGAGTGCCCGCTCGGGGAGCAGGTCGTCGGCGAGGGCAGGACGGGGCGCACCACGCCACGCACGGGCCACGGCGAACCCGGCGAGGGCGGCCTTGGCGGACGTGGAGGCGTCGACGACCCCGGCGACCTCGTTGCCGAGCACCAGGTGCCCCTCGCCGAAGAGCGGTTCGAGCGACTGCGCGATGGCGGTGAAGGACACCGGTTCCTCGCCCTCGGGGACGTCGTCCCGCGGGGTGGCCCGACCGATGACGACCACGAGCCGGGAGCCCTGCACGCCGATGAGCACGTCGGCGTCCATGTGGCGGGCGGTCCGGCGCACCTGGTCGACTTCGAGCTGCTTGGGGGCGGTGCCGACGAGCACCGCGACCTCGCCGTGGCCGTGCCAGCCGAGCGCGGCGATCCGCGACGGCAGTTCGTCGTCGTACTCGCCGGAGAGGATCGAGTCGACCACGAGGGCC
Organism: Curtobacterium sp. VKM Ac-1395; assembly: GCF_015350975.1. Classification (GTDB taxonomy): domain Bacteria; phylum Actinomycetota; class Actinomycetes; order Actinomycetales; family Microbacteriaceae; genus Curtobacterium. The sequence continues at coordinate 328,315 of NZ_JADKRX010000003.1, read as the reverse complement.
TCGAGCCGGGCGTCCCACAGTCCACGAGCCTCGGCTGCCCGGGCGTACACGTCGGCGGCCGCGAAGGCGATGTCCCGCGAGTACTTCAAGATGGCCTCTTGCAGCATCTCGTCGTCCTTGGCGCGTTCCTCGACCACGGTCACGACGACCCGGATGAGCTGCAGGGTCTGCTGCAGGCTCACCGAGCGCAGGAGCTCCCGGGGCGCGGAGCCGAACACGTCGGCCGCCGCGATCCACGGCGTGGAGGCACTGCCTTCGAGCCAGGAGATGAACGAGGTGATGCCGGCCTGCGCCACCATGCCGACCGCGGAACGGCGCCCGGGCGGCATCTCGCTGTACCAGGGGAGCGTGTCCTCGAGCCGCTTGATGGTGGCGGTGGACAGCTCGCCCGACACCTGCCGGAGCCAGGAGAGCGCCCGTTCACGGTCGTTCTCCCGGCTCGCGGCATCGGTGCGGACAGTCGTCACCGGGTGATCAGTTCTCGCCGCCGGCGCTGCCCGTGGTGCCGGCGGTCACGTCGTGCAGGCGGTACTTGTCGATGGCCTGCTGGACGAGTGCCGCGTCGACCTTGCCCTGGCGGGCGAGCTGCTGCAGCGTCCGCACGACGACCGAGGGGCCGTCGATGTGGAAGAAGCGGCGGGCGGCCGAGCGGGTGTCGGAGAACCCGAACCCGTCGGCGCCGAGCGTGGCGTAGTCCGTCGGGACGAACGGGCGGATCTGCTCCTGCACGAGGTGCATGAAGTCGCTGACGGCGACGACGGGGCCCTCGGTGCCGAGCAGGCGCTCGGTGACGTACGGCGTGCGTGGCTGCTCGTTCGGGTTGAGGAACGCGTGCTGCTCCGCCGCGACACCGTCGCGGTACAGCTCACCCCAGCTCGTGACGCTCCAGACGTCGGCGGACACGCCCCAGTCCTCGGCGAGGAGCTGCTGGGCCTCGAGGATCCACGGCACGGCGACACCGGACGCCAGGAGCTGCGCCTTCGGGCCGTCGTGGTCGCTGCCCTTGAGCAGGTACATGCCCTTGGTGATGCCCTCGACGTCGACGCCCTCGGGCTCGGCCGGCTGCACGATCGGCTCGTTGTAGACCGTCAGGTAGTACATGACGTTCGGGTCGTCGTGCTTCGGCGAGCCGTCCTCGTTCGTGCCGTACATCCGGTCGAGGCCGGCCTGCACGATGTGCCCGATCTCGTAGCCGTAGGCCGGGTCGTAGGACACGACCGCGGGGTTCGACGCGGCGAGGAGCGGCGAGTGACCGTCGGCGTGCTGCAGGCCCTCACCGGTCAGGGTGGTGCGGCCGGCGGTGGCACCGATCATGAACCCGCGGGTCATCTGGTCCCCGGCGGCCCAGATGGCGTCGCCGGTGCGCTGGAACCCGAACATCGAGTAGAAGACGTAGACCGGGATGAGCGGCTCGCCCTGCGTCGAGTACGAGGTGCCGACGGCCGTGAAGGCAGCGAGGGCGCCGGCTTCGTTGATGCCGACGTGGATGATCTGCCCCTGCGGGCTCTCCTTGTACGCCAGGAGCAGCTCGCGGTCGACCGACGTGTAGTGCTGGCCGTTCGGGTTGTAGATCTTCGCCGTCGGGAAGTAGGCGTCCATGCCGAAGGTGCGGGCTTCGTCCGGGATGATCGGCACCACGCGGTTGCCGAAGTCCGGGGAGCGGAGCAGGTCCTTGAGCAGTCGGGCGAACGCCATGGTGGTGGCGATCTCCTGCTTGCCGGAGCCCTTCTTGACGACCTGGTACTTGGCGTCGTCCGGCAGCGTGATGGACGTGTACTTCGTCCGGCGCTCGGGGACGTACCCACCGAGCGCGGCGCGGCGCTCGTGCATGTACTGGATCGCCTCGTCGTCGTTGCCCGGGTGGTAGTACGGCGGCGTGTAGGGGTTCTCCTCGAGCTGGGCGTCGGAGATCGGGATGCGCATCTCGTCGCGGAACTGCTTGAGGTTGTCGAGCGTCAGCTTCTTCATCTGGTGGGTCGCGTTGCGGCCCTCGAAGCTCGGGCCGAGGCCGTAGCCCTTGACCGTCTTCGCCAGGATGACGGTCGGCTGGCCCTTGTGCTCCGACGCGGCCTTGAACGCCGCGTACACCTTGCGGTAGTCGTGCCCACCGCGCTTGAGGTTCCAGATCTGGTCGTCGGTGTAGTCCTTGACCAGCTCGAGCGCCTTCGGGTCGCGCCCGAAGAAGTTCTCGCGGACGTAGGCACCGTTCTCGGCCTTGTACGTCTGGTAGTCGCCGTCCGGCGTCTGGTTCATCAGGTTGAGCAGGGCGCCCTCGGTGTCGCGGGCGAGCAGGTCGTCCCACTCGCGGCCCCAGACGACCTTGATGACGTTCCATCCGGCACCGCGGAAGAAGGCCTCGAGCTCCTGGATGATCTTGCCGTTGCCGCGGACCGGTCCGTCGAGACGCTGCAGGTTGCAGTTGATGACGAAGTTGAGGTTGTCGAGGCCGTCGTTCGCCGCGACCTGCAGCTGGCCGCGGGACTCGACCTCGTCCATCTCGCCGTCACCGAGGAACGCCCAGACCTGCTGGTCCGATGCGTCCTTGATGCCGCGGTTGGTCAGGTACTTGGCCTGCTGCGCCTGGTAGATCGCGTTGATCGGGCCGATGCCCATCGACACGGTCGGGAACTGCCAGAAGTGCGGCATGAGGCGCGGGTGCGGGTAGGACGACAACCCGCCGCCGGCGTGGGACTTCTCCTGGCGGAAGCCGTCGAGCTGGTCCTCGCCGAGACGGCCTTCCAGGTACGCGCGGGCGTACATGCCGGGGGAGGCGTGGCCCTGGAAGAAGACCTGGTCGCCACCGGAGGCGTGGTCCTGCGCGCGGAAGAAGTGGTTGTAGCCGACCTCGTACATGGCGGCGCTCGACGCGTACGTCGAGATGTGCCCACCGACGGCGATGCCGGGGCGCTGGGCGCGGTGCACCGTGACGGCCGCGTTCCAGCGGATCCACCGGCGGTACCGGCGCTCGAGTTCCTCGTCACCCGGGAACTCGGGCTCGTCCTCTGGTGCGATGGTGTTCACGTAGTCGGTCGTCGGGACCATCGGCACGCCGAGGTGCAGCTCGTTCGAGCGCTTCAGCAGTCCCTGCATGATCTCGCGAGCCCGCTGGTGGCCCTGGGCCGCGACCAGACCGTCGAGGGACTCACGCCACTCGGCGGTCTCCTCCGGGTCCTGGTCGGTTCCTGCGGTGCTGCGCGGGTCCTGGTCGTTCACCGTCACCGTTGACCTCGTTCGTTCTCGTGGTGGGGACATGGTCGGCCCACCGATCGATCGGGTCGCGACCGGCGGCGGGAGCCTCGTCCACCTTAGGCCCCACGGCAGACAGACAGCCTGGGTGGACAGGTCCTTGCGTTCACGTGTCGTCGGCGTACGATTGCCGATCGTGCCTGCCGCAGACCGCGCGCAGGCGTGGATCGACGGGCACACCCGCAGCCCGAGGAAGAAGCACACGCCTGATGGCACTGGATGTCGGCTCGCTCGCGCCGGACTTCGAACTCCCGAACCAGTTCGGTGAGCACGTCCGCCTCAGCGACCACCGTGGTTCCCGCCCGGTCGCACTCGTCTTCTTCCCGCTCGCGTTCTCGTCGACGTGCACGAGCGAGCTGTGCGAACTCCGCGACAACATCGCGATGTTCCAGGACAACCGCATCGAGCTCATCGGCATCTCGGTCGACTCCAAGGCCACGCTCCGCTCGTTCGCCGACCAGAACGGCTACGACTTCGACCTGCTCGCCGACTTCTGGCCGCACGGTGCGGTGTCGAAGGAGTACGGCGTGTTCCTCGAGCACAAGGGCTTCGCGAACCGCGCCACGTTCGTCATCGACGTGCAGGGCCGCATCCGCGCCTCGATCATCTCCGAGCCCGGCATCGCCCGCGACGTCACCGAGTACCGCGCCGCACTCGACAAGCTGGCGGCCTGCTCCACCCCCGTCGCGGTCGGCTAGCCAACCGCCGACGGGTCCGGCTCCGAATCCTCCGGGGGGCGCAGACGCGCCGGACTGGAGGCACGGTGGACCACATCGACACGGGTGACGCACCGGAGACGGTCGCGTCCGACCCCTACGCCCCGTTCCCGGTGACGTCCGACCCGGTGCCGTGGGCACTGACCCGGATGGTCGTCCCGACCGCCGTCGGCGACGTCGTCGTGCACACCCGGCTCGGCGAGCGGCCCCTGTTGCTGCTCCACGGCGTCGCTGGTTCGTGGACGACGTGGACCCCGCTGCTCCGTGCCGCCGACGGCTTCGACGGCCGCGGGCTCGTGCTCGTCGACCTGCCCGGGTGGGGGTCCTCGCCGGCGCCGGCGGTCCCGCTCTCCACCGACGACGCCGTGCAGGTGCTCCGGGAGGTGCTCGACGCCCTCGGACTCGACACCGTCGACGTGGTCGGGCACTCGATGGGTGCCTTCGTCGCGATGCACTGCGCCGTGACGATGCCGGAGCGGATCCGGTCGGTCGCGCTGGTGTCCGGCACCACCTTCGCCACTGCCCACGCCGCTCGGCACCCGCTCTTCGGGCTCGTCACGCTGCCGGCGTTCACCCTGCTCCGCGCCGGCCTCGCCGTCACCCGGGCCGCTGCGGTCCCGCTGCTCCGCACGCTGGCGGCGGTCGGGCTGCTCCGGCTGCTCGCCGCGCCGGTGTTCACGCACGTCGGGCGGCTCGACCGCAGCGTCCTCGACGCCTTCGTCGAGGAGCTCCGGCCCGAGGGCTTCCTGGCGGCCGCCCGCTCCGGCGCCGCCTACGACACCGACCGCTGGCGGGGGATCACGGTCCCGGTCACGGCGATCGCCGGGCAGGACGACGTGTTCGCCCGGGTGTCGGACCTGGCGCGGCTGGTGGGCGTCCTGCCGCGGGTCCGCACCGTGCTGCTCGAGGACTGCGGGCACTTCGCGCACGTCGAGCACCCGGCCGCGGTCGCCGAGGCGCTGCTCGCCGCGGACGCCTGCGCTGCGGGCGACGTCAGTGGTACTGCGGCGGCCAGTCGAACGCAGCCGGTCGTCGGGGCACCTCGCCGATCGTCGTGACCACGAGGTCGACCTGCTCCAGGTCCCGCAGCGGGATCGAGCGCGGGTTGCCGTAGGAGCGGTGTCCGTCGACCCAGACGGTCAGGTCCCCGTGCAGCCCACCGACGTGCGCCGGACCGAGGGAGACGCCCCACTCGTCGAAGAACTGCCCGAGGGTGAACGTCCGGCGTTCGGGTGACTCGACGTGCACGATGCCCGACGTGTCGTGCGTGTGGACCTCCGCGGCGAAGTGCTCGGCCGCCGAGTGCCCGATGTCCCCCGGGATCACCACCGGCTGGTCGCCGTCGGTGACCGTGACGTGCGTGTGGACGTGCTCCGCGAGCTCCTGGCCCCAGACGTCGCGCAGCCCGGCGTCCTGTGCCCGCGCGGCGAGGTCGGTCGGACGGGGCCACGGCGGGCCGCCCTGGGGCGCGGCGCACCCGGCGAGGAGTGCCACGAGGGCGATCCCCACCCCCGCCGCTGCTGCTCGTCGCACGGGTCCTGCCTACACCCGGCGGTTCAGGCGGGGACGGGGAAGGCCTCGCGGACGCGGGAACGGACCTCGTCGATCACGGTCGCGCGCATCGCGGGGGAGAACAGCGAGTGGTCGCCGTCGACCACGTGCACGAGCTCCACGCCGCCGCTGCGTCCGCCGACGGGGTACCGCCGGAGGGCGCGCTGCCCACCGAGCCGGTCGAAGAGCTCCGCGTCGCCGTCGGCCACGATGACGACGACGTCGGTGCCCTGCGTGACGAGCGGCTTCACGTGTTCGAGCACACCACCCGAGCGGTCGCGGCGGGCGATGCGGTCGCGGAGCCACTCCGGGACGACGACGTTGTACCGGTCGCGGATCCACTGCCGGCGCGGGGACGGGGCGTCGATCGCGCGGACGGCGTCGCTGTAGGCACCGGGGAGGGCCGGGCGGCGGCGGTAGTCGTTCGGGCTGATCTCCACGACCAGGCGTGGGGTCTCCTCGTGGGCGCGTCCGGCGACCCAGGCGCCGGCGCACATGCCGACGACCACGAGCTGCTCCGCGGGGGCAGCCAGCGCCGTGACGATGGCCGACTGGTCGTCGACCCACTCCTGCGCGAACAGGTAGTCGCGTTCGTCGGCGCGCACGACGGAGCTCTCGCCGGTGCCGCGGCGGTCCACACGGACGACCCGGGCGCCGTCGCGGGCGAGTCGCCGGGCGAGCGTCACCTGGTAGTCCGAGGCGCCGACGCGGTGTTCGGCGGCACCGTTGTGCAGCACCACCACGGGGGCGTCGGGGGACTGCCGCGACGACACGCTCTCGACGGCGAACAGCCGTTCGGGGCCGAGCAGCACGATCCGCTCCGAGACGCGGTGGTCCACGTCGACCAGGGGCTCGAGGACGGGCGCGGTGGTGGGGACGGTCGTCGTCGGTGCCCAGGCGTCGATCCACGTGACGACCGCGTCGAGCGCGTCGCCGGGGATGCGGGCGTGGATGCTGGTGCCGTCGAGCAGCTCGGCGCTGCCGGGTGCCTCGGCCGTGGCCACGTCGCCGAGGGCCTTCGGGGCACGACCGCCGGGGCGCACGAGCGCGAGCGTCGGACCGGTGCGCGGGGTGAAGCGGAGCGCGGACAGGGCCTGTGCCTCGTCCGGGGTGACGTCGATGCCGATGAGGCTCTCGACGCCGTCCACGACGCGTTCGCCACCGACCGTGATCGTCGCGAGGGCACGCTGTCGGCGGAGCCAGGCGCGGCCGGAGTCGGGGGCGTCCCAGAGCACCAGCGCGTCGTCCTCGGTCGCGGCGGCCGCCGCGACCAGGGCCGCGGAGGCCAGCCCGACGAAGGCGACCTGCTCGACCCCCGTCGCGCGGAGCAGGGCTGCCGCGCGGACGGCGGACCGGACCTGCGCCTCCGGGTCGGCATCGGCGGTGGAGTCGCCACGTCCGGACGGGTCGTAGCGCACCGAGGCCACGCCACGAGCCTCCAGGCGGTCGGCCAGCAGGCGCAGCGTGCGGTACGCGATCACGCCCTCCTGCCCGAGCGGCGGGCAGATGACGACGCCGGCGCGCGCCGACGGCGGCGACTGCACCGACGCACGGATGGCGGGCGATCCCGACCACCCGTGGTGGGTCGTCACAGTGCCAGCGCGCGACGGACGTCGGCCGGCCAGGAGGCCGGGTCGGTGCCGTGCGCGGCGAAGAGGGCGATGGTGATGCGCTCGAGCCCGAAGGCCAGGCAGGCGCTGTGGGCGGTCTCGCCGTCAGCGGTCGTGATCGAGAACGCGGTGCCGAAGTGGTCCTCGTGCAGGTTCGCGGAGCTGATGGCGGTGGCCTCGCCGGCGTCGCCGTAGACCGGGGTGACGAACTCGTACTTGAGCGAGGCCTCGACCTGGTTGCGGGCGAGGATCTTGCCGACCCGGCCGAAGAAGGGGTCGTTCGCCGGCACGACGTCGATCTCGAGCCCGAAGCCCTCGAGCAGCGACCGCATCGCCGGGATCCGGCCGTCGCGGTGCTCCTTGGCGGAGTCCGGCGTGCCGATGTGGACGAACTCGTGCATGTGGAAGGCCTGCAGGCGCATCGGGTCGAGCGACGGCTCGCGGCGGAACGAGTCGCCGACGATGTCGAACCACAGGCCCTGCTGCGGGATCGTCCCGGTGACCAGCCCGTAGACCGGGTGGCAGACGGCGGGCGCGAGCATCAGGTCGGCGGGTTCGAGGAAGGACTCCCAGCGCTCCCCGCGCTCGCGGGCGGCCAGCAGCGCGCGGTGTGCGCGGTCGTCACCGGTGAAGGCGGAGATCGACGCGGCGAGGTCGGGGAACGACGCGATGTAGTCGGTCCGCTCGAACGCGGCCAGGGGCTCGACCGGCGGGAACCGGAGCACCGAGGACTGCAGGTCGGCCATCGAGCGGACGGCGGCGGCGTCGACCGCGGCGTACACGTGCTCGAAGACGCCCGTGCGGCCGTAGAGTCCGGGGGAGCCGAGGTCGATGAGCACGCGGTCCTCGAGGAGCGTCGCGCGCAGCGCCGCGCGGGCCCGGTCGAGGGCGGTGGGTGCGGTGGTGGGTTCGGTGATGGTCACAGGATCGCTCCGGTCATGATTGCCAGTCCGGCGTCGTTCTGGAGGAGACGGTCGTTGCTCACCATGACGGCGGCACCGTGGGCGTCTCGGAGGTGTCGGGAGATGCTCATCGGACCCGTCGCGGCGTACCCGGCGATCCCGACGATCCGCAGTGCTGCGGTGACGATGTCGGTGACCCGCTCGGAGGCGCCGATCTTCAGGGCGTTGGCGGCGAGGGCCGACGCGCTCGACTCGAGCGTCTCGGGGTCGTCGGCCACGGCGTCGAACCGCTCGGCCGCGTGCCGGACCGAGTCGGCCAGCAGCTGCAGGTCGACCAACAGCTCGGCGAGGCGGAGGGCCCCGGGTGGGGTCGTCCCGACGCTGGCGCGGGCCTGCTTGCGGACGGCGGCACGGGCGCGCTCGGCGGCGGAGGCCGCGATGCCGACCCACACCGACGCCCAGAGGACGTGGGAGACGGGGAGGACGGTCCGCGCGGAGATCGCCGCGTAGTCGTCGCGGAGGACGGCGTCGGCGGTGGTCTCCGCGTCGAGGATCCACCCGTTGCTGCACGTGCCGCGGAGGCCCATCGTGTCCCAGGTGGAGGTCTGCGACAGCACGATCGCGTCGGTCCGGCAGATCAGCAGGCGCTGGTCGGACGCGGGGGCGTCGAGGTCTCGGCGCGCGGTGACGAAGACGGCGTCGGCCTCGGTCGCGTAGGAGATCACCGGCGCGTCCTTGCGCAGGCGGATGCGGCCGTCCTCGGACGGCTCGATCGCACACGTCGACCGGCGGGCGTCACCGCCCACGCCTTTCTCGGTCGTCGACGACGCCACGAGGGCACCGTCGCGCACGGCCTCGATCATCGCGAGCACGCCGGCACCGTCGCCGCCGTGCCGCCAGAGGGCCATGACCTGTCCCTGGTGCATCGCGAACACCATGCCGGTGGCGGCGCACGCGCGACCGAGCTCGGTCGCGATGACCGAGAGCTCGGTGACGGTGGCGCCCTCGCCACCGTGTTCGAGCGGGACCGCTGCGGCGAGCAGGCCGTACTCGCGCATCACGGCGATCGCCTCGCGTGGCGGTCGGGCGTCGCGGTCGACCTCGTCGGCGAACTGCGCGGCGACCGCGGCCACGGCGGCGGTGCGTTCCGCGAAGCGGTCCGGTGACGTGCCGAGGACCGGGGCCGTCGTCTCGGCGACGTCCGTCACTGCGGTGTCCGTCACTGCGCTGTGGCCAGTGCCGCCGCGGCGACCATCGACTCGACCGAGGCGAAGGTGGCGCGGTTCAGGACGCTGTCCGGGAACTCGGCGTCGAGGTCGTTCTCGATCGCGAGCATCACGTTCACCGTGGCGTGCGACGTCAGGCCGAGGGCGTACAGGTCGGCGATCGGTGCGACGTCCATCGCGTCGACGGTCAGTCGGCCGTGGTCGGCGAGAGCACGTCGGACGGCCTGCTCGGCCGTCGGGTCAGCGAGCGCGACGGGCGTCGCGGCGGTGTTCGGGTCCTGGTGCATGCCAACCACGGTAACGAGGGGAGCGGCCCGGAAAGCCGCCGTGCGGGTGCGGGAAACCGCACCGACGAACCATGCGCTGTGTGGATGTACAGGAACGGTCGTCCTGCCCCGTGCTCAGCGCTCCGCGAGGGCCACGGCCGTTGCGAGCGCCAGCCCCCGTTCGTGGGACAGGGACACGTCGATGCTCGTGATCCCGGCTGCCGCAGCGAGAGCCTGGGCCGCACCGGAGAGCTCCACGCGGGGTGCGCCGTGCTCGTCCGACACGATGGCAACGTCCTGCAGGGGGACCGCGTCGGTGCGGGTCGGGCGGAGGAGCTTCACGACGGCTTCCTTGCCGGCGAAGCGCGCGGCGAGGCGCTCCGGGTCGTCGCCGGTGTCGGCGCGTTCGCGGAGGGTGAAGACCCGGGCGAGGTACCGATCGCCGTGCGCCTGGATGCCGTCGAGGACGTCCTGCACGGATGCGAGGTCGCAGCCGGTGCGGATGGCGGTCATGGTCGGAGCATACGGGGGGCGTCGTCGGGCTCGTCCGTGGTGCGTGGTGCTGGTGCCTGGTGCCTGGTGCCTGGTGCCTGGTGCGGTGCCTGGTCTGTGGTCTGTGGTGCGTGGTGCATCGGGCGTCGCCGCGCTCCGGCGGGGGAGCGGCGGGGGCCCGTAGGATGAGGTGGAAGGGCCTTTAGCTCAGCTGGTAGAGCGCCACGTTTACACCGTGGATGTCGTCGGTTCGATCCCGGCAGGGCCCACCACGAAAATCCCAGATCAGACGGCAATGTGGTCTGGTTCATCATCGGTGAATTCGGCTGGCGATCACGGCGCTGCCGGTGAACTGCCGATGGCCGATCCGCGACGCTCTCCGCGCAGCATCCAGACGTGCCGCTCGGAGACTCGACATGAGTGCGCGGAATCGCACCCCAGGAGGCGCGCACGGCTTCCTTCAGCGAGGAGGCCGTCCGCGGACCTCCCCGCCGAGACGCCGGCGACGACTGGTTTCGCGCGGCTGCCATCTGAGAGTGTCGGCGTCCGCATACCCTCCCCTGAGCGCGACGAGCAGCGGACCACCTATGTGAGACAGCGACTACTCGAAGCCGGGGGTCGGGGCAGGATCGCGGAACGGTGCGGAGCGGGACCGGCTCACGAGACGCAGAACGCGGCGTCAGCAAGTTGCTTGCAGATCTTCAGTGTGTTCCGAGCGGTGCTCCTGATTCGTGCGCGTCAGCAGCAGGCGGGTCTCAGAGTCGATTACTCTTCATGAAATGCTGGGGGGCCGCCCCGGCCCATCCGAAAGGCGAGCAGTGCCGCGACGTACTCTCGGGCTCGAGACCATCAAGTCTCGGCCTGGCCGAAACCACAAGCAGTCCTACGGTGTCCTGGACGACATCGACGGACACGATCTGCTCGAGCTGTTCTACGGCCTCTTCGTCCAACTCGACAAGGACGTTCTGCGCGACGAGCAGCGCGGTCGCTACACCCGCATCGAAGAGGTCAAGGCGAATGGCCGTAGCGTCGTCGTGGTGGCGAATTCCGGCTGGTACGGAGAGACCGGGCAGACGATCAACGTGCGAACCCATGCGACGGAGCATGACCGAAAGGTTGACGATTCCGCGACGATCCGCACGCGTCTGGCGCTGACCGTTCCTCCAGGCGGCAAGGTTGGGCTGTTCGGTGTTGAGAGGCAGGGAAACGAGGGGTCGGGGCCCGGACTGATCGAGCTCTTCAAGCGGTCGCTGGTGTCAAGCTTCCCTACCTACGCGTTCGACACCGAGACGGTGCTCGAGACTTCGGCGTGGAGTGAGGCAGCGGAGCTGATCGAAGTCACCGCCGTGTCCTACAACTTCACGCCAGACATCGCTGACGGACCCAGCGCGCAGCCGAAGCCGCTCGGGCGGCTGCAGCACAGCATCGTTCCAGAGAAGGGCGAGCGGATCCTTCCTCGTTGGTTCTGGGACAAGCTACGCAAGCGGCAGCTCGATGCGGCTGATTTCCTGGGTTTCGGTGAAGGAACGTCAGTCGATGAGACTATCGTCCGCGTTGAGGGCCGCGACGGTCGTGTCAAGTCCTTCGCCCTCGAAACGGAGCGGGTGCCGGCGATCCGTGCGGTGCTCACGAACAACGGCGAGAGCGCGCTCACGGAGACTGCGTTCCTTCGCCGCGCTCAAGATGAGGCACGCGACTACTTCGACGGGATGGGACTGACATGGCAGGACCAGTGGAAGAGCGGACAGTGGACAGCAGAAGCACTGGCAACTCGGCTGGCGCCGCATCGTCCCGGATCGGCCTGATCCGGGAACACTTCCGCACGCTTCGTCACCATCGGACCAATCAGCTCCTGTGGCCAGATTTCCTGCTGCAACTGCCGTTGCCAGTCGTACTCGGAGCCGCGAGCTGGTGGTTCGACGCGCGTATCAATGACGCCTCCGCGATCGTGGGCGGCGCATCAGTCCTCTCCGGTTTCTTATTCGGCGTTGTCATCTACGTCTTCCAGATGCGGCAGAGCCTCAGCCACGATCCGCGCGTCCAGCGCCAGGCCCTCCTGCCGCGACTCGTTGACGAGTTGTTTGCCAACGTCCTCTATGCGGTAGTGGTGTCCTTCGTGCTGACCGGCGCGGCGCTGGTGACCGCGGCAACTCAGGAGCACACGAAGCAGGGAGTACTCATTCCGACACCGCCGTGGATTACTGGCGCCCTTGTGCTCGTCGCCGTGCATCTCTTCGCAGTCGTGTGGATGTGTGTCAAGCGTCTGCGCTCGTCTTACCGCGAGCTCAAGGATGAGGCGCACCTGCAGAACGGCGCCGAAGGGCGTTAGCGAGACATCGGCTGAGGAACGACCTGCATCGGACCCATCGAGACGAGGCCTCGTGTCTCGGTGAAGGATGGTGATCCGGACTTCGGTAGCGTGTGCGACCGGGCGAGCCGGAGCTCCACGACACTCGTGGCCTGTGGCCACGAGGCGGAGCAGCCTATCGATGGCCGCCGGTGACAGAACGCCCGACTTGCCTTCCCTGAACGGAGTCACCGGCCATGACGGACCGAGTCGTACGGTTCACCCCGATCACGAGGCTCATCCTCGCTCTAGGGTTCGCTGCCTTCACCGTGTTTTGCGCTGTCTCGGCGCTGGTGATCGAGGACGCGGCGCCCATGTGGATCGTCGCCGCTCTCTTCGCCCTGATGTGGTGGCGTCTCTCGGCACTGAAGGTCGAGTTCGCGCCGAACGAGCTCGTACTGACCGGACTCATCTCGCGAAGACGGATTCCTCGGGGTGATGTGCTGCGCGTTGAAGAGGGCACCACAGTCATACGTGCGAGGCGAGGACACGAGCATCGGATCATCATCCCCATCGCCATGAGTTACTCGCACATCACCGACAACACTCCTGACGCACGGGTCAAGCAGCGTATCGACCGCGCGTACCGGCGATGGGCCGCGGGAACAGAGCAAGACCACTCCGAGGGCTAGGGGATGACCAGAACCTCATGTCTAGTAGCCGATCGTCGACCGGACGCGTTGGAAGCTCCGAAATCACGGCGGTGGAAAGCGGGCCATAGCAAACTCGCTCGCTAGATTGAGCGGATGGTCCGTGATCGCAGCCCCGACGCGCGCCAGAACCCTAGCTGGCGACGACGTGAGGTGACCCACCGAGTCGGTGGAGCCCTCCTACTTCCGGCGCAGGGCGGCTGGCTTGCCTTCGCACTAGGACGTGGGGGTGCCTGGTGGGCGGTATGGGCCGTCGTACTTGGGATTCTCGTAGCTAGCGTCGTTCTCGTCGTCGTGCAGGAACGGCGACGACCACTTGAGGGACGACCAGTGTCGGTCTCTCCGCTCTTGCTGGTAATGGCATCAGCGATCGTCGGATGGGTCGTCCTGGCCGTGATCCTCTAGCGCCCGACCTGCACGTCGGCGGTCGACGAGGGCGCTCAGTCAGAGCCCGAGTGAAGCGGCCCCGAGCCCTCCTAGACCCCGCCTGATAGCCGATCCGAGATTGGACGGTTCAGAATGGGCCGGGTGCCTAGGCTCTGCTCATGGAGCAATGGGAGACCCCGGTCCTGAGCAACCGGGTGGCGCGCTTGGAACCGCTGTCCCTCGCGCACGCGGCGGACCTCGCACAAGCAGTGTCAGTGGGAGCGCTATGGCGAACCTGGTACACCCACATCCCGTCTCCCGATCAGATGCACGACACGATCGAGAATCGCCTCGCACTTCAACGCGACGGCCATATGGCCCCTTGGGCTGTCATCGACGTACGAAGCGATCGAGCGGTCGGGATGACGACCTACTGCAACCTCGACCCCGCCAACAGGCGACTCGAAACCGGGTCCACATGGCTCGGCAAGAAGGCTCAACGGACCGGCCTCAACACTGCGACGAAACTTCTACTCCTCGTACGAGCGTTCGAGGAGCTGCGGTGCCTGGCCGTTGAGTTCCGTGCCCACTGGCACAACCACCAGTCACGTCGAGCGATCGAAGGGCTTGGGGCGAAGCAAGATGGCGTGCTTCGGAAGCACACCGTGTTCGAGAACGGCACAATCCGAGACACGGTGGTGTACTCCATCACCGACGACGAGTGGCCCACCGTCAAATTCGCACTCCACGAGCGCCTTGCCGCCAGCGCCACCGCGTCTCGATAGCCAATCCGCTCTCGAATGTTTCCTGCAACGAAGCGTTTGCGCCTCACCCCCGGCGACGCAGTAGGTTCCGCACCACGCCACCCCACAGGACAAGACCGCAAACGACCAGGACCAGCCCGAGCAGCCACATCGGGAATCCATGACGCGACACTTCATCCCTGAGCGGTGTCAGGAGACACACGCCACCCATCGCCACGAAGACGGACGCCAAGACGGCGCCGAGCAACTCTTTGCCTTCTTTGATGATCACTCGATGCCTTTCGTCCTGGCTCGTGACTCCTGGGTCAGTAGGAACGCAATGCGCCCCAAAGCCGCGCGAGCACGCCACTGATGATGCTCCTGCTCCTGCTCCTGCTCCTGCTCCTGCTCCTGCGAATTGCGTCAGCTACGGCCGAGGACGACGCGCGGCGCAGGAGCTCCTCTCGCTGGCGCGATCGCCGACCTCCGTCGTTCGTCTCACGGGCCGATTGACCTACGGACGGGTGAACGCCCTCAATCTGATCCTCAGTCGTCGTCGCGCTCTGCGCGAAGCGCGCGTCGACCGGCGATTCGCTGATAGAGCTTGTAGACGAAGACGACTTCCAGAAAACCGAAGAGCCCCAGGGCTGCGATGGCGAACAGAACACTCGCCGGGGCTTCACCAGTGGTGAAGGCGATGGTGGGCGCACCCAGGACAAGTGCAACGCCCAGGAGAGCGTTGAACCAAGCGCCCAAGATACCGGCCGGAGCATCAGGCACGTTGTCTATCCAGCGATCCGTCACGGCGTCCACGGTACTCGGGGGGGGTGCTGGCTCGAGCGGTGTCCGCTAGCCGGTCGTCTACCGGGCGGCGTCACCCGTGATCTGGGAGCCTGACGCTCATGAGCGACGGGCATGAGGAAGCGAACGAGACGCCCAGACGATTCCGGACTCTGCGCCCCGACCTATTGCGCGACGTCTTTCCGTGGGTAGTGGTCGCTGTCGGTATCATCCAGTCGGTACAGGGAGGGATCGACCTTGCCCACGGCGGTAGCCCCGCGCACATGCTCATCGGCCTCGGGCTCGCCGTGCTCGGCATCGTCGTCTTCCTCATCAACCGATGGCAAGCCAGACGCGGCCTCTGACTCCATGTCCGGTAGCCGATCGACTACCGGTCACCTGGTTGAACGAACCGGTGCCTCCCCAGTTGCGAGAGCAACAGGAGGAACACCGGCCCGACCCCGAACGCATGTCCGTGAGAGCAGCAGCTGGGCACATCGACCACGCGGCCGCCGGTACCTAGCCCGCGTACTCGGGGTCGGTCGCCGGGTCGTACGGTGCTCCCGCAGCGGGCGTGTACGGCTCCGCGTCCGGGTGCTCGTTCTGCCACATCGCGTTGACGTCGAGGAGCTCGGACGCTCCGCACCGGCTGTCGGCCTGGAGGGCCTCGGTCGGGATCCCACTCACGAACACGACGGGCTGCAGAGGGCCCAGGTCGACGGGGTGCCCGGATGCCCGCATGCACCCCACGTACCGGTCCCAGGCCGCGACGTACTCGGAACGGGTGACGACACCGTCTTCGAGGGCGGCTTGCTGCTCGGGCGACGGCCCCGGGATCGGGTCGGGGCGCGCCCACGACGCCCAGACAGTCATCGGCCCGTCGTGCTCGACCCGCACAGTCGGCCGACCTGCTGTGTCCGCGCCGACCGGCAGCGAGACCGAGGTGCCGCAGTCCGCGGTCGTCGGTACTCCGCCGGCGACCGCGACGGACGCGGTGCCGGTCGGCGCGCACTGCAGGCCGACGGCCACGTGCTGCGCACCGGACGGCCGCTCGGGCAGCGTGAGGCTCGTCGGACCGTCCGACACCCGAACGACCGGCGCGCCGAGCAGCGTCACGTCACCGGCCGCGCCCGTCGCGACGAGGGCGGCCGCGTCCTCCGGCGCGAGCGACTGCTGCAGGAGCCCGGTCCCGACAAGGGCCCCGGCGGTCAGTGCGCCCGCCACGACGAACGCGCCGACGCCGACGGTGGGGATGAGCCAGCGGCGGCGACGCACAGACCGCTCGACGCGGTCGACGAGCAGGGCGCGCAGGGCGCGGTCGCGAGGTGTGGTGGTCATCGGTGTCCTCCGCTGGTCGTCGGGACGGCTGGGTGCTCCGTGAACTGGGCGCCGAGGCGCTTCCGAGCGCGGGAGAGGCGGGACTTGACCGTCCCGATCGGCACGCCGAGCACGGCAGCCGCCTCGGCTTCGCGGTGCCCCGCGATGACACAGAGTGCGAGGACCTGCTGGTCGGCGACCGCCAGCCGACGGAAGGCCGCGACGGCGGCACCGTCGTCGTGTCGGTCGGCGGGGTCGGGCGCGTGCTCGGCGGGCGGCAGCGTCGCGAGGAGGCGTCGGTGGCGCATCGTCGCCCGGGTGGCGTTCCGCGCTACGTTCGTCGCCGTCACGAGCAGCCAAGGGAGCAGGTCGCCGTCCACGAGCCGAGCGGTGCGCCGCCGACGCCAGGCCTCGAGGAACACCACCGCGACGACGTCGTCGACGTCCACCTCGGGCGGCACCAGCCGCACGGCGTGCCGTCGTACTCGGTCGCGATGGCGGTCGAAGACGCGGCCGTAGGCCTCCCCGTCGCCGCGGCCTGCAGCCGCCCAGTCCTCGGCGTCGTCGCCGCTTCCGGTCCTCATGCCCTGGAGTGTCCGGCAGCGCCCGGATGGTTCCATCCTGCCGCTGCCGGTCGGGCGCGGAGAAGCATGACGGCGACGAGCCCACCCACCCAGACACACACGCCGAGCGGGTGCATGGCGTGGATGACGACCTCTCGATGACCGTGTACCAGCGCCCTGACCCACGTCGGTACCGAACCAGTGCGAGACCTTCCACGCGATCTCGCTGACCGATGGCTCATCGGTCGAGTTCGTCAACGACGTACCGGCGTTCGATGCCGGCAGTAGCTCGACCCCACTCACTGGACTGCACTCGCTCCTGATGAGCGTCGAAGTCGTCGCGGCTCTCGAACCGTTCCTCGACGGACCACGTCAACGGACTCTCGGTCGGGGCGACCTCGAAGGCGACGCATCCTGGTTCGGCCCGGGTGAGCCGAGTGTGTTCCGGGAGGTGCTCGCGAACTCGACGAGATTCCTCCTCAGTCGCACACACGAGCTGGCCTGACAGTCTCATCTCGCCCATTGCCTGAAACTAACGGGTCAAACGGCGTCCAGCCGATCGGCTATCGAGAAACCTCCTGGTGGTGAAGCACTTCACCGGCGAGGACGCTCAGGGTCGGGTGGGCGCCAGCGAGCGCTTCGTCGGGGGCGTGATGCAGGTCAACCGCGTACACGGCGAAGTCCGCTGGCGCTCCGACCGTGATTGTTCCCGTCAGGTCGTGCCCAAGGAGCGCCGCGCCCGCACGCGTGTAAAGCTCGAGCGCCTCATCTCTGGTGCATGCGTGCTCGGCGCCGAGGACCCCAAGCGTCGTACGTCGGGTAGTCATTCCGAGGACGCCAGTGATCGGGTCGAGGGGGCTGATGGGGTGGTCGGTGCCGGCGCTGACGGATGCGCCAGCGTCGAGCAGTTCCCGCCAGGGGAACATCGCGGAGGCCCGCTGCTGTCCCCATGCTTCGACGAACGGTGCGATGAGCCCATCTCGGAGAGCTTCCTGCGCGGTGATGTGGACGTCGAGTGCGATTGCTCGCGCGATCTGGTCGGCGTCCATGAGGGCGCCGTGCTCCATGACGACCTGGCCGTGTTCGTGCTGGATGCCGCGGTCCACGTTCCGATGGACCGCGTCGAGGAACGCGTCGACTCCGACGTCTCCGCAGGCGTGGGTGCCGACGGGCCATCCGCGGGTGACGCAGGCGCGCAGTGCATCCGTCAGCGCGTCGGGCGTCATCAGCAGGGTGCCGGTGAAGTCCGGCCGGTCGGCATAGGGCTCGCGCAGCGCGGCGGCCTCGACCCCGCCGTCGACGACGAGCTTGATACCCCAGAGTCGGAGGAGGTCGTCACCGTTGTCCGGGTGGATTCCCTTTGCCTCGAGTCCGTCGAGGTAATCATCCATCGAGCCAGCCGCAGCGATGAGCGGAGAGGGGGAGAAGATCATCGAGAACGCTCGGACGTGCAACCGGTTCTCTGCCCGGGCTCGCTGCAACGCGCCCCACTCCTCCACGGACACGGCTGGGTCCCGGACGACGCCGACGCCGGCTGCCCGGTAGGTGCGACTCGTCGCTTCGATCCCCTTGATGAGGTCCTCCTGGGGTACCTCGGGGAGCATCGACTGCATCGCGGTGAGCGCACCGTCCTGGAGCAGCCCGGTGGGGGTCCCGTCGTCGGCCCGAGCGACATACCCGTCAGCGACGTCGCCGGAGGTTGCGGTGACGCCGGCAGCAGCAAGCGCTGCATTGTTCAAGACGGCGTTGTGGCCGCCACGCTGCACCAGGACGAGGTGGTCCGGTGCTGCCTCGTCGAGCTCGATTGCGGTGGGGAAGCGGCGTTCCTGTAGCTGCATCTCGTGCCAGTCCGCCGCGGTGATGACCCAGGATCCTGCCGGAGTGTGCGCGGCGCGTTCCCGGATGCGATCGAGGATCTCGTCGATCGTTCGCACGTCGTGCATGGGCACTCCGAGCACGTTCCGAGATGCCAACGCGAGGTGGTTGTGCGTGTCGATGAAGAGCGGAGCAAGGACCCCGTGTTGCGGGAGGACGGAGGTGGAGTCGCCGCGCCAGGTGCCGTGCAGTGCATCGACGCCGTCGGCATCCGCGGCGACTGCCACGATCCTGCCGTCGCGCACGGCGACTGCCGCCCGGCTGGTGTCGGTGCGAGCTTCGACGATGAGTTCGGCTGGGGCGTTCATGGGGTCTCCAATTCGTAAACGGAAGCGTGCTTCCGTTTGATACGGTACGCCTTAGACGTTGCAGAAGGAAGGGGCACGATGCGAGCGGATGCGGAGCGCAATCGCCATCGGATCACGGAGCATGCCGCGGTGCTTCTTCGCGCTTCGGGCACTGGAGTGTCTATGGAGCAGATCGCCTCGGATGCTGGCGTTGGTGTGGGGACGCTCTACCGGCACTTCCCTGACAAGGCGGCCCTTGTCGACGCGATCGCCGCGCTCCGCATTCGTCGACTCGCGGACGATGCTGTTCGGTTCGCCGGCGAGCAGGCTGACGAGCGCTCTCGCGTGCGAACGCTGCTCGAGGCGTACATGGCCAGCGCCGCAGAGGACGGAGCGTTGCGTGCTGCGCTGCGGGGCAGTGCAACAGGACTCGGCAACGAGGTCCGCCTCGCGATCGAGGAGTCGGAGGGGCCCATAGGTGCCCTCATCGCCGCCGACCAGGCCCAGGGGTTTGTCCGTGACGACTTCTCGTTCGCTGACTTTCGAGCGGTCTGTGCTGCCGTCGTCTCCGTCATGAATCCACCCGCACCTACAGACGCATGGCACCGGGTTCTCACCCTGGTGCTTACCGGGCTCCGGCCACCGGCTCATTGATCTGCAGGTCGCGCCAGCTTCTTGCGCCGGCCCCTGAACCTGGCGTGTCAGACACTGTTTCAAGTCTGTCCGATGGGGGATCGGCTACCGAGACGCAGAGCATTCTCCAGGCTGGGAACGTGGAACCCGCAGGACTGCTGGCCGTCGTGAACCCGCCGGGCGCATCGCACGGTCTGCCGCCGCAGATCTGGATTGCTGCGGTGGTCGTGATCCTGATCGTGGGCGCTGCACGGTCGATTCGGCGACGGTGAAAGTAGTCCTCGTGATGGTTCCCGTTCAGGTGGTCGTCGTCTTCGTGATCGGAGCCGCGTTCCTGATGGCTGCGATCGGATACGCCTTCTATCGGAAGCTTGAAGGCTCAGCGGAGCCAACGAATCGGCTCTCGAATGTGCTCGCCACGGTAGGGGGAGTGATTGCGGGCGGTGCGATGCTCTGGGGGCTCGCGCATCAGGGCATCTTCACCTGATCCTTCGTCGGGTGGCCCGACGGCCATGTCCGCAGAAGGATCAGCTACCGGCGTTCTCGAGGTCGTGGTTCTCGCTGCGCTTCGAGCTGTGATCGCGTCCGTACGCCGATCCCACGCGACGCTTCACCCGTGGCGTGAGACCGCATCTCTCGAACGTCGTCGTACCGATGCGACAAGTAGGCCCATACGCTCGCATCATGACCGACTTCGATGACTCGCACCGACCTGCCGCGAGGACCTGGACAACGGCGTACCGCATCCCCGTTGCGGCCGGTACCGGCCTGTTGGCCCTGCTGTGCTTCTGGGCGTTGTTCGACGGCGGGACTGCCGAGAAGTGGGTCGGTGGGATCGGGCTGGTCCTTCTGATCGCATGGGTGTTCGTCTTCCAAGCGCTCTATCGCCGGGGCTACTGATCGCACAACCGAGCATCGGCCGTTCCAATAGCCGATCCGCGAATGCGGCCGAGAGGCCGAGCGGCCGAGACCAGGCGAACATCTACCCATGACCCCGAGACAAGCGGCGACGTGGGCACGGAGCGTAACGATCTGCACGGCCATCGCCGTTGTTCTAGTTGTCATCTCCCTCATCGTCCGCGTCGCCCTGCTGGTGCTCCTGCCTATCGCAGCGTCACTAGGGCTCTTCGCGATGATGATGGGGCTCTACCTACGCCGCCGAACCGGAACCTGATCGCCCGATCCTCGACTCGTCCTCAAGGTGCACGAACCGGCCGGTGACGGATCGGCTACCGGGCGTCCGCTGCGCCGTGGCGATTTGATTCGTCGTCTCGAGCGTCTGCTCCTGGTCGTCGCAGAACAAATCCTGCGCATACCGCGGCCAGGCAACCGACGACGGCTGCCGCCGGCAGGACAAGCTGCCAACCACCCACCGTCAACAGCAGACCGCCGACAGCGGCAGTGACGAAGGCCAGTACTCGCACAACGACCGATGCACGGCGGACCGGATGCGCCACGCATTCATCTTCCGCACGGTTCCTCACAATCACTCCAACCCGGGCGACGGTAGCCGCCACCGCGACTCCCAGCGGGATCGCGACCCCCGAGGCGACACCCACCGATTCCCAGCTCACGGAGCTGTACCTGATCTTCCCGAGGCTGAACATCCCGACCGCGAAGACCGCACCAGCGAGGACTACTCCAGCAGGAAGCGCCGCTCGGCGCGGACGACTCATTGCGGCCTTGTCCCGAGATGCCACCATTTCGACAGGGTAGATCGCAGCGATCGAAGATGCTGTGATCGTCGATGAATGTACCAACAGCCGATCCGCTACCGGACTCACCCCGGTCTCGTATCCCGGTCAGCCGAGCAGTAGTCCGAAGCCGAGCAGGAAGGCGAACGGCGACAGGATGATGAGGAACACGACGAGGGCGATGGTTCCAGCCGTCACCGCAGCAACGCTCGTGGTGACGAGGGACAGGAGGCTGATGAGGCCGACCGCTCGCCTCATGTCGCCGCCAGTTGCGACGGTCGTGGTCGCCTCCTCGATGAGGTCGCGCATCGGGTCGTCGGTCATGGCGTAAGGGTACGGAGAAGATGATGCACGGTCGAAGTCGTGCGGCGGAGAGAGTGTCTGCGGGCGTCGTCGGCGTTCGCGGGGTAGGTGACCTGGACGCCGAAACAGGTCGGGCCGGCGTACCCCGCGCCGTCCGCTGTTGAGCCCTGCGCTGCAGCCGTGGAGGCGGTCGTGCGGATGGCCGGCCTGCCGGTCTCATTCGCCGCGACACTGCTGACGACTCGCTTGTCGTCGGAGATCCGTGCCGAGTGGCTATTCCTCCAAGTAGTCACCGTGCTGGCGATGGCCACATGCGCGGCGTCCATCGTGCTGGGGTTCGTCGGTCTGTGGGAGTTGCTGTTCTACGCCTGACGTGCTCTGGCTGGAGGCGCCCGGCCCGCGATGCTGTTCCGCTGGTCACTCTTCGGTTCACTGCCAGGCTGGGCGCTATATTGGCGACTGACCGCTCTGACGGACCTTCCGCGTCCGTTACCCGATCCTTGAACGGGCTCAGCCTGCCCCTGCCGGTTCAGGCCCGGTTGGCGTGCTGGTCGAGCGCGCGTGTCAGTGCTTCGCTCTGCTCAGGGCCGCCGTGTCCTTCGCGTTCCGCGATGGTCAGTGTGCTTTCCGGCAGGCCCTTGTGGAGGCGCCAGGCCGTTTCCGCAGGACCGCTGACGTCGCGACGCCCGTGGACGAGCGTGGTCGGGATGTGTCGGATGCGGTCCAGACGAGCGAGGACTGCTTGGTCACCGGGCAAGAAGGCGTCGTTGCTCCAGTAGTGCGTCACCAGCCTTGCGAACTCCTCACGTCGCGCAGGTCCGATGTGCCCCTGGTCTCGGATCTCAGGGTGATCCAGCGAGACGTGCACGTTCTCCCAGCGATCCCAGGCCGCTGCTGCTGCTTCGCGGACGGCGGCGTCCTGCGACACGAGCTGCCGTGCGTAGGCCTCGACGAGCCGTTCGCCGGGGCGCCGGTGGCTCGCGCGGTTGAACGCGTCCCACTCGGCGGGGAACAGGCGGCCGACGCCTTCCGTGATCCAGTCGACCTCCCTGCGACTGGTCGTGGTGACGGCCATGAGCGCGAGCGCTCGGACTCGCTCCGGGTGCTGTTGTGCGTACGCCATGGCGAGCGTGGTGCCCCAGGAGATCCCCGTGACGACCCACGTGTCGATGCCGAGTGCCATGCGGACCACTTCGATGTCGTCGATGAGCTGCTGGGTGTTCTGCCAAGTCACCGAGTCGGCGTGGTCGCTGTCCGGGCTCTGGCTCCTGCCCGAGCCGCGCTGATCGATCCCGATGAGGCGGTAGCGGGACGGGTCGAAGTGGGTGCGTTACCAGCCGCTGCCCAGGGACCCTCCGGGCCCACCGTGGAGCCAGAGCGCGGGGACGCCGTCTTCGGCGCCCGACTCTTCGCAGTGGAGCGACGCACCGCCGTCCACGTCGATCATGCTTGTCCGGTACGGCTTGTGGCGGTTGTGGGCCATGCCTCAACGCTACCGACGGGCATGGGACATTCCGTGTCGATGAGCGATCCGCTCTCGGACGAGGTCCGGGAGCGGATGCCGGTTCGGTTGGTGGTTGTGGTGGGACTGCCGCTCGATGCAGCGGTAGACGGTGGCTCGGCCGATGGCGAAGGGCTCAGCGAGCTCCTGTATCGAGTGCGTGCCGGCTCGGTGCACTTCAAGGAGATGTCGCTGCTGCGCGGTGCTGAGCTTCGGTTGTCGGCCCTTCAGGTCGGAGCTCGTCGTTGGCAAGAGAACGTCGCATCGTGTCCCGGTAGCCGATCGTCGATCGGCCGGTTCTCAGTCCGCGGACGTCGTGCTCACTGTGAGCGTGCGGGCATTCCACGGCGCGTCGAGTTCTGGCATCGTCGAGCCGTGCGCCCGTCGACGATCCTCCTCGCCGCCATCACCGTCGCCTTCGGAGTCGCGACGATCGCCGTCGCGGTCCTGATCGGCACCGACGGGGGACGGGCACTGTGCACCGAGCTCCGTCTCGGCATCCTCATCACATTCGTGATCGGCGTTGCCTGCGTCACCACTGAGGTCAACCACCGCCGGCGGGCGCGGCTTCGGCAGAAGGCCGAGACTCATCCCGGTACCGCGTTCATCACCGCGCATGCGGCGGAAACGACGGCCGCCGACCTCTCGGCCTGGAGCCCGAGGCTGCGTGTCTCGTTCCCGTGCGACCTCGGTTTCGATCGCACGGGGATCACGAGTTGGTCGACGCGCAATGACGGGCAGGGGACACCGATCGCCCTCCGTTCGGAGGTGCTCGGCTTCGATGTGTTCACCGAGCCCACGCCGCGCGGTGTCGCGTACAGATGGGGGATCGTGGTCCACCTCGCGCCCAGGACACTGGGGCCCGGAGCGGTCCACCTGTGGGTGGCCGACGACCAGCCGGCGCAGGACGAGTACGCGATGCGCCGGACGATCAGTCGGATTGCGTCTGCGCTGGGCACGATCCGCTGACCGAGCCCGCGCCGTACCGACGTCTCCGAGCCATGGGGTCTGCACGAGACGCGGTCAGCCCGTCCGAACGTGGCTCGGCATGCCGGACGCGGTCGAGCATGCCGACCACCGAGCGAACGCTCTCCATGCGAAGCCGCGTTGTCTGCGGCAGTCTGACGCCATGGAGTGCTCCTGGTGGACCTGGTCAGCGCTCGTGCTCGTCCTACTCGGCGCGCTCGGCCTCTTCGTGCGATCCGCGGTACTGACGGTTCGCGAGTACGGATTCGGCCAAGGGAGCCTGCTCCGCCGACCAGGTGCCCCGTGGTTCTGGAGCGCGATGGCGCTGACCACTGTCGTAGGAGTCCTGATGACGATCTGGGTTGTTCTCCTGGACAGCTAGTCCCAGGCCTCGGGACGACCCCGCTCGGCCCGGCTGGCAACGGCTCCTGAAGACGGCGGACGCGACCGTTCTCGCTAGGGTTACAGCGACCTCGACGACAGGAACACCAGGATGCCTCCCGCTGACACCACGCCTGTGGATCCGGATCGATGGACTGCCGCTGCGCGGCTCGCCGAGGGTCTGACGGATGACGGGACACTCCGCCGTCGAACCCGCGTCCTGGTCTGGGTGGGGACCCTCGTTCTGCTCTCGTGGGCCGCTGGAGTGGGCCTTGCGCTGATCCTGCCGACCGCAGGGCACGGTGACCAGACGGGGGACACCTCGACCGTGCGGTTGCTGGTGCAGGTGGCGCTCCTGGCCGTCGGGTTCATCGTTGGCGGAGTGGGTTTCGCGTGGGCCTACCGGACCGGGCACTACATCACTCGCTGGCGGTTCGTGAGCAGTCCACTCTCGCGGGCTGAGAAGCGGTCAGTCCAACGCCAGATCGCGGACAAGGAACCGCTCGATGCCGAACATGCCGACATCGTGACTGCGGTCGCTGCTCAGAGCCGGAGAGCCACGCTCGGGATGGCGCCGATCTACGCCGCGATGATGCTGTTCGCCGCCTCGACAGCGGTGAGCACGGATGTCCTCTACCTCCGCTTACTCGAAGTCGCCGTGTCCGCCTGCTTCATCGCCGTGTTCGTCCAGCTCGCGGTGATGTACCGGAGAGCGGGACGGTTCCTCGCCGCGCACCAGCCCAGCTGACCCAGACTGTGGCGCGAACACATCCGCGGTCCTCCTCTGCTGCGAGCATCGCAGCGGCTGCGAACCGCGGCCAGTGCGCCTCCTGCTCCGCGGAGACACGCATCGCCAGCGTCCGAATTGTCGATACGCGCACGTCTTCACGATCTCTGAGCACCTGCTCGAGCGCGTCCCGTCTGCCGATCCCGTCGTGGCGGGTCTCACGCTCGACTCGTCGGCCGCGGGCTGGCTAGTGAGAACGAGACATGCCCGCTCCGCTCTGACCGTGGTCACGTACGGCTGGGCCGGCACTCCTCGCCGCCCGGTGGCGAAGCCCCGACCTGGACACGCAGTCCACCGGGGCGGGCCGCGTCAACCGGAATCCCGCCACGCGTCCACACCGCCGGCGGAGGGCGAACCGGGGCACGGGCCGCCGACATGTGGTCTCCGGAAGTGGATCCGGCTGCGACGGTCTCGATAGTCTCACGCTGTGTGGTCGCCTGTTCAGCCCGAGCCGTCGAAGACCGGACCGTCCACCGCAGCGCTGGTGCTGCTTGTCTGCTCCGCGACGGGCTTCGCGATCCTCTGGGCGATCATGTGGGTTCCCGTGCTCCTGACCGGCGGCGCGGGCAGTCTCTTCCTCTACCCGATCGTCTTCTTGCTGGCCGTGGGACCGTGGGGCGGCGCATGGACCGCCTTGGTGCTGGCGACACGGTCCCGGGATCAGGCTGTCGCCACCCGCAGCGAGACAGTCGCGGCCCTCAGCGCGATCCTGCTCGCCCTGGGGCCGATCCTGCTCTGGTTCGGACCAGTGGCCACTTGAGGTGACCACCTCGACAGCCGATCGGCCATCGAGCGGTCCCACCGAGGCCTGAACGCTTCCGCCAGATCTGTGGGCAGCGTCGATCCGTGTCGTCGTGATCGCGTCCTTCGGTGTCGGGACGTCACGGGTGTGCGAGACGGCTCGCGCGATCAGGGGTTCGGGTGCATACTGGTGGTGTCTTCGGACCCGGCAGTGGGGCTTGCCGGACCCAACCTCGACAGTCGTCGACAACAGTCCCTATCTCAGCTGGTCGCGTTTCGGCGCGCCTGAGGTAGGGAGTGTCATGACAGCACCAATCGGTACCGGACCGGTCGTCGTCGGTGTCCCACCCGGCCTCGCGCCGGGGGTGATCGAGGTTGCGGCGTCCATCGCGCGGCGCTTCGGTACGACGCTGGTGTGCGTCAGCGTGGATGCGTCGCTCATCGATGCCGGTACGCGCTCGGACGGGTCGGTGATGGTGGAACCGATCGACCCTGACACCGCTGACACGACACCGCAGGGCTTGTCGGACAGTGACGAGGCGGCAGTACGTGCTGCCGCAACGACCTACGGCGTCGACGTCACGTTCGTTCCGGGTGTCGGGGACCCGAGCCGGGCTCTGTCGCAGGTGGCCGAAGACCGCGACGCGGCGATGCTGGTCGTCGGGGCCAGGACGGGAGCGGGTCGAATCGCGGAGTTCTTCACGGGGTCGGTCGCGGCACGGCTGACCCATCGACAGCACCGTTCAGTGCTCGTGGTGCCCGTTGATCCGGTCGGGTTCGATGCCCCACTGCCGTGGGACACCCCGTGACCGGCCAGCTCGTTCTGCTCCGCCACGGACAGAGCACTGCGAACGCTGCCGGCACCTTCACCGGCTTGCGAGACGTCGCGCTCACCGAACAGGGCAGCGCCGAAGCGAATCGGGCTGGGTTGCTCCTCCTGCATGCCGGCATCCAACCGGACCTCGTGCTCACGTCGACGCTCGAGCGGGCGCTCCACACTGCGGAGATCGTCACCGAGGTCCTCGGACGTGATGCGCCGATCGAGTCGACGTGGCGGTTGAACGAGCGGAACTACGGCGCCCTCACCGGCATGTCCAAGCAGAATGCGCAAGCGACGTTGGGGGCGGAGCAGTTCTTCGCTGTTCGCCGGACCCGCACGGGCCGGCCGCCACGCATGTCGATCCGCGCGTGGCTGGCGCTCCGGCGGACGCCGGCGCTTCGTGGACTGCCGTGGGCGGCAGTTCGTCGAACCGAGACACTCTCCGACGTCATCCGCCGGGTCCGACCCGTCCTGTCGGACCGCATCACCCCGGCACTCCGCGACGGGCAGACAGTGCTCGTCGTCGCGCACGGCAACTCACTGCGGGCACTGTGTGCCTGCATGGACGGCCTGACTGACGGTGAGCTCGCGGACCTGAACCTCCCCACGGGCGAACCCCTGATCTACCGGCTCGACGACGGTGGATTCTGTCCGCGGGGTGGGGAGTACCTGCATCCGGCAGCACGAGCAGCAGCGGCAGCGGTCGCTGCGGAAGGTGGAACATGACCTCCCGAACGGACACGGACCTGCCCGATGGCCAGCTCCCGCCCGACCCGGACATCGACGCCAATGACCCGGAACGTATCGCCCGGCCAGTACATCTGCGCTGGCGGTACCTCGGTGTCGTCGCACTCGGCGGCGCCATCGGTACCGCCGCACGCGACGGACTCAGCACCGCGTTCCCCGCTCAGCACGGAGTGTCCTGGGCGATCTTCTGGATCAACATCGCCGGCGCGCTCCTCCTGGGTGTGCTGCTGGAACACCTCGCGCATCGCGGACCTGACGAGGGTCGCCGCCGGACACTGCGCCTGCTCCTGGGAACCGGTGTCCTCGGCGGGTTCACCACCTACAGCACCCTCGCGACCAGCACCGCGGTGTTGTTCCTCGCTGGCCGCGGGTTGGCCGGCACCGGGTACGGGCTCCTGACGGTCCTCGCCGGCGCGATCGCCACCGCTAGCGGCCTCGCGATCGCGGGTTTGGTCCGACCGAACGGGGCCACATCATGAGCGCCCTGGCCTTCCTCAGCGTCGCTGTCGCTGGCGGTGTCGGCGCGGCCGCACGGTTCTTCGTGGATGGTGCGATCAACCGGGGTCGACAGTTCCGGCTCCCGGTCGGGACGCTGACCATCAACATCACCGGCTCGTTCCTGCTGGGCTTGATCACCGGCGCCGCCGGTCACCTCGGCGCCACCCCCGTCGCGGTGCTCGGAACAGGGCTCATGGGTGGCTACACCACGTTCAGCACCGCCAGCTTCGAGACCGTCCGCCTCGCACGCACCGGCCGCACCACCGCGGCTGCCGTGAACGGGCTCGGGATGCTCGTCGTCTCCGTCGCCGCAGCCGCCGGGGGCGTCACCCTCGGCACCCTCACTTGACCATCCGACTGGGAGAAGAACAGCTCATGCACTTCGACATCACGATCGAGATCCCCCGCGGCAGCGGCAACAAGTACGAGGTCGACCACGCCACCGGACGGATCCGCCTGGACCGGGCGGTGTTCACCAGCATGGTGTTCCCGCAGGACTACGGCTCGATCGACGACACTCTCGGCGATGACGGCGACCCCCTCGACGCGCTCGTGCTGCTGCCCCGGCCCACGTTCCCCGGCGTCGTCATCGACGTCCGCCCGGTCGGGATGCTCCGCATGGTCGACGAGAACGGCGGCGATGACAAGATCCTCACCGTCCCCGCCGGAGACGTCCGCTTCGACCACGTCCAGGACATCTCCGACGTCGCGGAGCCGGTCCTGGCGGAGATCGAGCACTTCTTCGCCCACTACAAGGAGATCGAGCACGGCAAGCACGTCACCACCAACGGGTGGGCGAACCGTGTCGACGCCGAAGCCATCATCCGCGCCGCACAGGAACGGTTCACCCCGCACCCCTGACCGGCACCCGCGCACCCGACACCATCCAGTGCGCGCCCTGAACCGCCGTGGGGAGGCAACTGGCGCCCAGTGATCGCCAGGAGGTCGTCCCTCCGCCTCCCCGCGGCCCACACCCGCACGACCAACCCGAAAGGCGACAACCGCCGTGAACGACTACATCAGCAACGTCCACCACACCACCCACCATCAGGGCGAGTACGTGACCCACACCAGCCGCCCCGTCACCATCAGCAGCCTGCACGGCTCCCGGATCCTCGACTCCCGCGGCTACCCGACGATCCAGGTGCGTCTCGAGCTCGAGGACGGCACCGTCGTCACCGGTGACGCCCCCGCAGGCGCATCCACTGGCGCGCACGAGGCTGTCGAGCTTCGCGACGGCGGCAGCAGCTACGGCGGCCGCGACGTGAGCCAGGCACTGCACCTCATCACGACGGACGTCGCACCGATGATCACCGGCCAGTCGTGGACCTCGATCGGGCAGGCCGACGCCGCCCTCGCTGCCCTCGACGGCACCCCGAACCACCGCCGGCTCGGCGCGAACAGTGTCGTCGCGACCTCGATCGCGATGGCACGCGCTCTCGCCGCCGCAGCGGAGCTGCCGCTCTGGCGTTGGATCGCAGACGTCACCGGCAGCACGCCCCGCCTGCCCGTCCCGCACTTCAACGTGCTCAACGGCGGAGCGCACGCAGCGAACGCGCTCGACTTCCAGGAGTTCATGATCGCACCGGTGAACGCCGAGACCATGACCGACGCGGTTCGGATCGGATCGGACGTCTACCACGCACTGGCGGCACTGGTCCGGGAACGGTTCGGCAGTCTCGGTCTCGGGGACGAAGGCGGCTTCGCCCCGTCGATCGCCGCGCCCGAGGAGGCCCTCGACCTCCTCGTCGCCGCGATCAGTGCCGCCGGTTACGAGCCCGGCGTGGACACCGTCGCGATCGCACTCGACCCGGCGGCGAACGAGTTCGCGCTCGGTGACGGTAGCTACCGGGTCGTGGACCGCCGGCTCGACCGCGCAGGCATGGTCGACTACTACCGCGACCTCATCAGCCGGTATCCGATCCGGAGCATCGAAGACGGCTTCTCCGAAGATGACCACGGCGGCTGGAAGGCGATGTCGTTCGCGCTCGGCGACATGCTCCAGATCGTCGGCGATGATCTCTACGTCACCGATCCGCAGCGCATCCGCGACGGTGGGAAGGACGGGCTCTCGAACGCGGCGCTCATCAAGCCGAACCAGATCGGCACCGTCTCCCAGACCCTCGACGCGATCGGCGTCGCACGCTCGCTCGGGATGCGGAGCATGGTGTCGCACCGGTCCGGCGAGACTACCGACACGTTCATCGCGGACCTCGTCGTCGGCACCGGAACCGGACAGATCAAGTCCGGCGCACCCGCCCGCGGAGAACGCGTCGCGAAGTACAACCGGCTCACCGAGATCGCGGAGAACAATCCGGAGCTGCCCTACGGGCTGCGCTGACCCCGACCGGTCACCTCGTGGGCGACGCGCAGGAAAGCAGAACCAGCTGGCTGAGGCTCTCCCGACCAGATCGCCCGCAACGGCCGGGCAAGTGGCGGCCCAGCGAGCGGGACCCGCACCAGCGACCCGTCGTTGATGTCGGCGGCGACCGTGCGAAGGCTCATCACCGCCGGTGCAATTCCAGCCTGCGCGTTCGCCCGGATGATGCTCGTGGTCTCCAGCACCGCGGCCGGAACCGACATGCTCAAACCGGCCTCCCTGAGCCATGCGGCGAGGGTCGCGCGAGTTCCGGAACCTTCTTCCCGCAGGAGCAGAGCCGTCGCCGCCAGGACCTCCGCAGTGATCCCGGTCGACCGAGCCCAGGGATGTTCCGGCGCAACGACGACCGCGAGCTCATCGTCCGCGATCACCTGCGCGGACACACCTGCCGCCGTCACCGGGGTCTCCGTGAACCCGAGGTTCGCGCCACCCGACTGCACGAGGTCCGTCACCGCGGCGGAGTTGCCCGCGATCAGGCGCACCCGCACGTCGGGTTCGCGGCGGCGGAATTCGAGCAGCCAGCCCGGCAGCAGCAGCTCCGCGATCGTCTGTGACGCTGCGACGACGAGCGAACCCGTGGGAGCCCGCAGCGCAGCCACTCCTGCCTCGAGGTGGCGAGACGCGTCGAGGACCGGGCCGGCCAGCCCGACGACGAGCCGGCCGGTCTCGGTCAGCACCGACCCCGTGGTCGAGCGGTGCACCAACAAGTGACCGACCATGCGCTCGGCGACCCGGATCCGAGCAGACACTGCCTGTTGCGTGACGTCGAGCGCTCCAGCGGCAGCGGAGAGGGAGCCGGTCTCGGCGACGCGTGCGAGCACGTCGAGTGTGTCGAGGTCGAGGGTTCGGTCCGTGAGTCGCCGTAGTGCCACAATCATTGATTGTGCCCCGCCAAGAGGTTCCGGGTACCGCCAGAGGCAGGATTCGCGCAGGCTTGGCCCATGACAACGCTCCGCACCGACCCTGCACCCGCGAACGGCAACCAGCTGCCCCAACGGCCGCAGACGGCGTTGTTCCGTGACCTGGAGCGGCCAGGCCTGATCGTGTCGAACCTCACACCGAACTGGTTCGCGTCGATCATGGGCACGGGGATCGTCGCTGTCGCAGCTGCGTCACTCCCGCTGCAGTTCCCCGGGCTGCGCCTCGCGGCGACGGTCGTGTGGGCGATCGCCGCGGTGCTCCTCGTCGCCCTCACGATCGCGACGGTGCTGCACTGGATGCGCTACCGGAGCACTGCAGCCGGGCACTACCTCAACCCGGTGATCTCCCACTTCTACGGGGCACCGCCGATGGCGTTCCTCACCGTTGGTGCCGGAACGATCCTGCTCGGCAAGGACTGGATCGGCCTGCCCGCCGCCGTCACCGTCGACTGGGTCCTGTGGACCATCGGCACCATCGGAGGACTGCTCACGGCAGTCCTGGTGCCGTACCTGGCGTTCACCCGCCACGAGAACAAGCCCGACTCCGCGTTCGGCGGTTGGTTGATGCCGATCGTCCCGCCGATGGTGTCCGCCTCTACCGGTGCGCTCCTGCTGCCGTACGCCCCCGCCGGGCAGGCGCGGGAGACGCTGCTGTGGTCCTGCTACGGCTTCTTCGGCCTCAGCCTCATCACGTCGCTGGTCGTGATCACGCTGATCTGGAACCGTCTCGCGCAGCACAAGGTCGGTGCCGCGGGCATGGTCCCGACTCTGTGGATCGTCCTCGGGCCGGTCGGACAGTCGATCACCGCGGTGAACCTCCTCGCATCGAACGCCCCCACCGTTGTCGATGCGAGTACCGCGCATGCCCTGCTGGTCGTGGCGCTGGTGTACGGGTTCGCGATGCTCGGCTTCGCGCTGCTGTGGACCGTCATCGCCCTCGCGATCACCATCCGCACCGCCCGCGAACACTTGCCGTTCAGCCTGACCTGGTGGTCCTTCACGTTCCCCGTCGGGACCTGCGTCACCGGCCTGAACGGGCTCGCCCTGCACTCAGGACTGACCGTCGTCGCCGTCCTCGCAGTTGTCTACTACGTCGGCCTCGTCGTCGCGTGGATCACCGTTGCCGTCCGCACCTTCCACGGATCCGTCATCCGTGGCACCCTCCTGGCACCGCCACAGCCGGCGTGAGCACCGCCGAGGAGCTCGCGGACGTTCGATCGCTGAACGCCCTCGCCGAGACATGGCGCACCGCACCGGACGGCTCGCGACGGTTCGTTCCGAGCTTCGACCCACGATCCGGCGGTACATCAAGCCGCGTGCTGGTCCTGATGCAGTCGCCCGGCCCCCAGACCATCGCCGCAGCGCACGCAGCGATCTGCAGCGAGGACAACCCGGGCCCGACCGCGACCGCGTTCCGCGCAGCCCGCATCGAGTCCGGACTCGCACGCAACGAGTACCTCCGCTGGAACCTCATCCCATGGGAAGTCCCCGGCCGCGTGCGGCTCGCGGACATCGACGAGGGGCGGCATGCCCTCGCCGCACTGCTCGCGGCCCTCCCCGCGCTCACTGCGATCGTCACGTACGGGGCCGTCGCCCTCGACGGCATCATGCGACACCTCACCCTGGACGAGCACCCCCGACTCCTTCCGGTCATCGCAGCACCACATCCGTCTCCCGCCAACGGCCGCCACCGCTCGGAACAACACCTCCGTTCCGTGCAAGCACTCCAGCTCGCCGCGCGAGCGCGACAGACGTGACGAACACGAACGATTCCGCTACGACGGTCCGTACCGGCGCTCCGTCAGGGTGCGAGGCGGCGTGTGTCGTAGCGGAACCCAGTCCCGAAATCTGAGCTGCTGCTCCGACGTCGCGCCGACCGCTTGAACGCGATCTGGCAGGAGGACCACACGATGCTGGACTTCCTCATCGTCGAGCTGCTCTTCGTCCTCGAACGCCGATGGCGAAAGCTCGGCAAGACACGCGACCCCGACGACTTCATCGACGCGCAAGCCATCGCCGCCGTCGAGCGCATCACTCGCGGCAACTTCCGGCTCATCGAGCGCCTCCTCCTTCCGATCAAACGCGTCATGAAGATCAACGAGCTCGACGTCATCACCAACGACGTCGTCGAAGGCGCCCGCAGCACCCTCGTCATCGGCACCACCTGACCCGACAACGATCGCAGCGCAGACGACGACACAGAGCGAGGCTGGTCACACGCCGGATCCCAGACCTGCTGTCCGATCCCACGGGCCAACACCGGGCAGGCGACAGTTGTGGAGTCGAAGTCGATCGGAGGTCGCTCGCCATCGTCGACCGATTGCGCTGGACAACTGGTGGTGCTCTGTGGGAGCTTGTGTCCCGTCAGGAAGGTACACAACCTGCGACAAACGAGGGGGGTCATGATGCTGCTCGCTCAGCCCACAGCTGTCGCTGTCGTGTGCTCCGCCGCGGTGGGAGTGGTCGTCGCAGTCGCCTCCCTCGTCAGACGTGCCGGTGTCGACAGCGCTTCCGGAACCACGCCGGGGAGCGATGCCCACATGCTGCGGTGGCGTCGACGCCGGTTGGCTGGTGTTGGTTTCGGTCTGATCTGCGGCACCCTGCTGTCCGGGTTCGAAGTGTGGGCCCTGGGGATCGACAGGGGCAGCCCTGCTGTCTGGTTGATCGTCGCTGTGGCTCTGCTCGGCAGCGTCATCGGGCTCGTGGTCGCCGGCGTTCCTCGGTCCAGACGCAGTCCCACGAGCTCGAGAGTGGCGCACTCACGGCACCTGCGCTTCGAGGACCTGGTGCCCTCACGACTGCGGTGGTGTGCTCGCCTGATGGTCGTCCTCGCGGTGGTGGTCCTCATCGTCACGGTCGCTCTGGTCGCGATGCGTCAGGGTGCAACGCAGTACTGGTCTGCGAGGTCGCCCCTCGTGGCGTTCCTGCTCGATCCGCCCGTGCTCATGGCGGTTGTCGCGTCGCTGGGGCTGATCATGTTCGAGGTGCGGGGTCGGAGCCTCGCTGCACGCTCCACGACGGCCAGCAGCGCAGCAGAGCTGTCTGCCGAAGACCTCATCCGGCGAAGCGCTCTGAGCGACCTCGCCTGGGCCTCGACACTGACGGGCAGCCTGGCTGTCCTCTTCACGAGCCCGTTGCTGCTGGAGATGCTCGGCGTGACCCTCCCGACACCTGCGGCGGTCACGGTGTTCAGGGTCGCGGTCAACGTCATGGGTGGGATCGCCGTGTCGATGATCGTCTTCCGGCCGGCAAGAACGTTCCGTTCCGTCTCCGCAGATCGACCCGCGGCGCGAAGCGCATCGTCGTGATCGTCCTCGACGACACGTCGCCGACGCCGCCCTACGAGCAGATTCGTCTGCAGCTCCGCGCGCAGATACTCGAGGGGGAGCTGCTGGGGGGCATGCGACTGCCGACGGTTCGGCGCTTGGCGGCGGATCTCGGCGTCGCGACGAACACGGTTGGTCGCGCCTACAAGGAGCTCGAAGCTGCTGGCCTCGTGGTGACCCGGCGGCGGGCCGGAACCGTGGTGGCCACGGACGGCGACGACGTTCGCGAACGAGCACACCACGCCGCCATCGCCTTCGTCCAAGGCATGAGTGCACTCGGTGTCAGCTCAGCAGAAGCAGTGCGGTTGGTGAAGGCTGCGTACCAGGACCAGGACCAGGACCAGGACCAGGACCAGGACCAGGACCAGGACCAGGACCAGGACCAGGACCAGGACCAGGACCAG
>NZ_JADKRX010000003.1:0-293177 GCF_015350975.1 Curtobacterium sp. VKM Ac-1395 | reverse complement strand
ACCAGGACCAGGACCAGGACCAGGACCAGGACCAGGACCAGGACCAGGACCAGGACCAGGACCAGGACCAGGACCAGTGACGTGCGACGGCATCGACTCCGCTCCGTCTCGACGTGCGTGGTTCCGGTGCGTCAAGGTCGCCGCGCGCCGTCACCGTCGTGCTGTTCGCGACCGCGCAGCACCCATCCGCGGAGAAGCGGGAGGCCCACCGCCGCCGCCAGACCGATCGCGTACACGATGATGGTGGACCGGCTGTCGTGGTTGTCTGCGTAGTTCGACCACCGCATCCCCAACAGGACCTGAACCAAGGGGCCCAGCGCTGCGATGACGCAGCCCGGGAGCACTGTCAGGAGCCACGTTCGGCGCCACGACAGTCCCGACCCGGGCCGGATCATGACCGCGCCAGCCGTCGCGGCTGTCGCGACCCCGCCCCAGAACCACGACGCCCCGGACATCCGCCAACCGTCGTGTGTCCACCATGCTTCGACCAAGGCGGTCGTGCGTTCCCAGGATTCGGTCCGCACGTACCTCCCCGCGAGTACCGGGAGCGGCCACCCGACGATCGCGAGGACACCAGTGACCGATGCCACCAGACCGAGCAGCCATCGCACCAACCGGCGATGGTCGACCGGCTCGACGTCGAACGACTCGATGCTCACCGTCGGAAAGGCCGGGACGTCACGATGCTCACGGTCGGAGCGTATCGGTGACTCCGGAGCCGATGCTCAACCTCGTGAACGCCGCACGATGACGTGTACGACGCACGTGATCCCGGCGATGAGCGCGACGACCAGCACCGACGACAGCGACGACGTGTCGATGGACAGAGTCGTCCCACCTCCATGTAGCCTCGCGCACATGACCGACATGGACCGGCGCAGCCTCCTCGAACGGCTCGTCGGGAGGCCCCTCCCGTGGGTCGCCTGGGCGTACGCGGGCCTGGCCGTCGTCTGGGTCGTCCTCGCCGTCGTCGAACCGTCCGGGCTCCACACGTTCATGGCGATCGTGTGGCCGATCCTCGCCGCGATCCAGATCAGCTCCGCCTGGTACGTCCGACGGCAGGACCGGAACCGCGCTGGTGGTGCAGACAGCGGTCACGGGGCCAGTTGAGCTCGCGATCGGTGCGGTCAGCGCACACGACGAGCAGAGGATGCCCGTCCGGCTGCCGGTCCGATCCCGCCCCCACGGCGATCAGCGCACGGGCCTGCTGAACAGGTTCACGACGTTGCCGTCCGGGTCCCTGACGAGCGCGGAGCGGTTGCCCCACGGCATCGTGGTCGGCGCGAGGACGACGTCGCCGGGATCGAGCCGGAGCCTGGCGAACTCGCCGTCGACGTCGGGGACCTCGAACTCGACGACGACCGAGCGGTTCGTCCCGGGGACGACCGCCCCGCCGAGCATCGCGACCGTGGCGGTGCTGGCGATGGCGAGGACACCGCCTGGTCCGCTGAACTGCGCGAAGACCGGCGCCGGGCGCTCGGCCTGCTGGCCCGTGACCCGCTCGTAGAAGGCGACGAGGCCGTCGAGGTCATCGGTGACGATGCGGATGGATGCGAACGACATGGGGTTCCTCCGGTGTTCGGTGACGTGGGGACACCACCCTCGCCGGTCGTCGCGACACCGTGCCGTCGGTGTTTCCCGGATCTGACGGCGTCAGGTCAGTCGTCGCCGAGTGACCGCAACCGCCCGTACTGGATCGCGAGGTCCTCGGACCGGACGGTGCGTCGGGGCGGCCGTTCGTCGGTGACCTCGATCGAGCGCATCCGGTCCGCGCGGAACGCACGGACACCATCGCGCAGTCGACACCAGGCGACGAGGTACCACTGCCCCTCCTTGCTGATCGATCCCAGCGGTTCGACGTCGCGGACGGACTCCGCGCCCGTGCCGTCCAGGTAGCGGAGTCGCACGACGCGGCCGGCTCCGAGGGCCTCGGCGAACGCTGCCGGCAGGACCGGCTCGTCCTCGGACTCGAGGAAGTGGACGCGGGAGGCGAGCGCACTGGCCCGTCCGGCGTCCGCGTCCGGCATCACCGCGAGCACCTTCCTGCCAGCGGTGTGGGCTGCGTGCCGGAAGGGACTGTGCCGAAGCGTGCCGAGACCGATCAGCACCGCGAGGGCCTCGTCAGGGGTGAAGCCCGGCGGGCCGAGCGTCGCAGCTGCGTCGATGACGTACCCGCCGGTCCGGCCCGGTTCAGCCCAGATCGGCAGGCCTGCCTGCTGCAGGGCAGCGAGGTCCCGCTCGATGGTCCGCACCGACACCTCGAACCGTTCGGCGAGACGTCGAGCGCTCCGCGGACGGGGCGACGCCGCTCGCAGTTCCTCGACGAGGCCGTAGAGACGATCGGTCCGGTTCACCCAGCAATCATCCGTCAGCCCGCACCCGCTGGCGTCCGCTGACCGATCGCTGACCGGGCTCAGTCCTGATGCCGCCGTCAGCCCGCCGGACGCGTACAGTCCCACGCAACGGATGACCGGCGGGCGGGGGATGCGATGCGACTGATCATGGGGACGTCACTGGTGGTGGCGCTGGCAGCAGCAGCGCTGGTCGGCCCGGCACTGCCAGCGGCCGCGGCCGGGACGGGGACGATCGCCGTGCAGCTCGCGGCGCCGGACGGTACCCCCATCCGGCTGGCAGACGTCGAACTCGCGGCGATCGGGATCGATGTCGTCGTCGGGAACGCCACCACGGACGCCGACGGCACGGCGACGTTCACCGGCATCCCTGCCCCTGACACCGTCACGGTGACGACACGGCAGCTCCCGCCGCACGGAGCGGAGACGTACGCCCCCGGACTCCGCCCGGACATCGCGGTCCGCGGTGGTTCGACGGTCGCGGTCACCGTGCCCCTCGTGCTCGGTGCGACCGTGCAGGGCGGGGTGGTCGGACCCACGGGACCTGCTGTGGGGCGCCTGATGTACGCGTGGAACGAGGACACCTCGCAGGTGTTCCGGACGACCTCGGACAGCGCCGGCCAGTACCAGTTCGTCGGGTTGAGCACCGGTCAGTACCGCATCGAGGCCTACGCCAGCGGCACGGTGCCGCCTGCCGTGTGGAAGACGCGGGTGTACCAGCAGCGCGGGACGCTCCCGGCGTCGCAGGTGACGTTGTCGCGGCACTACGCGCACAGTGACTACGACCTGACCGTCTACGCGGCCACCGCGTCCCGCACGCGGTCAGCGGAGCTCAGCGGCGCGAACGTCGTGGTGACGAACGTGACGACCGGGGCCTCGTTCTCGACCCGCTTCTCGACGCTGCTCGACAGCGAGCAGACGGCGCAGTTCCAGATCCCCTCCGGGCAGTACGTGGCCGAGCTCCGGACGACGGCGACGACCACGACGCCCGCGCGTGTGCTGTGGCTCGGGCGTCCCGGCGGTGTGTACCGGTACGTGGGCGACCGGGCGCAGGCCGTGCCGGTCAAGGTCGTGGTGGGCGGGTTGAACTACTGGGGCGGGGTGCTGCCCGACCCAGCGTCGCGCTGAGCGCTGGGTCCACCGCGCACGGCACGGACGGGAGGCTCGGTGCCAGCTGGCACCGAGCCTCCCGTCCGTCGTGGGCGAGCGTGGGCGGTGACGCCCCCGAGACCGAGCTGCGTCGTCAGTGTCGGATCGACGGCCACGCGAAGTCGGCCGGGACGCTGTCCGGGTCGAGCCGGTCAGCCGGCACGCCTGCCGCGGAGGTGACGATGCCGTTGCCCATCGACCAGTCGGCGGGCTGCACCCTTATGCTCCGGCACTGCTCGGGCGACCCGCCCTCGAGGAGATCGATGCGCACACGAGGCATTTCGGTACGTTCCAACGACCACTGGTGCAGGGATGGTTCTCGTGCCGGCCGACTGGACGCGGTCTCGGGGTCAGTCGGTGTAGTACCCGGCTTCGAGGTCCTCGATCAGCGTCGGGCCCGACGGCTCCCACGACAGGAGCTGCCGGGTGGTGACGGCAGTTGCGGGCTGGTCCCCACCGAGGAGGGCTCCGAACACACCGAGCTGTTCGGGGTCCACCGCAGCTGCAGGAAGGCCGGTCCTGGCCGCGATGACGTCGGCGACCTGGCGCATGGGGACGCCTTCCTCGCCGACGGCGTGCAGGACCGACCCGGCGGGAGCGCTCTCGAGTGCGAGGAAGACGAGCCGAGCGGCATCGGAGATGTGCACGGCCGGCCAACGGTTCCGCCCGTCTCCGACGTACGCCGCGGCGCGCCGCAGCGTTCTACAGCACCCTGCAGAACGAGCACTTCGTCCTGGAGTCGGCGCGCAGCATCACCGTGAGCGAGTCGAGCAGCCGGGCGTCGCTGTACCTGACGACGCTGTCCAGCTCCCTGGTCGCCTTCGGCTTCCTCGCCCGGACCGAGTACGCCGTCCAGTTCCTGTCGGTCGTCATCCCGGTGGTCTTCCTGCTCGGGCTCTTCACGTACGAGCGCCTCGTCGAGACCTCCCTCGAGGACGTCGCCGCCCTCGAGTCCATCCAGCGGATCCGGGGTGTCTACGCCACGGTCCTGCCGGGTGCCGCGAAGTACTTCCCCCGGCCCGACGGACCGCACGGACCGAACGAGATGCTGCCGATCGGCCGCAGGGCATCGTGGATCGGCGTGTTCTTCACCACGGCGACCGCGATCTCCGTGGTCAACGCGATCGTCGGGGGCGCAGGTGTCGCCATCCTCACGGTGCAGCTGTCCGGGGAGCCGACGCCGTCGATCCTGGCCGGCGTGGCCACCGCCGTGCTGCTCGCCGTGCTCCTGGGGCTCTACCAGGAGCACCGGTACGGGGCGCTCCGACGATCGCTGCGCACGACGCCTCCGACGGTCACCTGACCGTCGATCGGAGCGGCGGGACGCGACCAGGAGGCGGACGGGAGGCTCGGGACCGGCCGGCACCGAGCCTCCCGTCCGGCAGGCGGTCGCCGCGCGCACCGCGCGGTGCGGTCCGTCAGGCGAGCGCCGTCGTCACCCGCGGGTGACGCGGAGCACGGTGTCCACCAACCGGCCCGTGTCCTTCGCCGGATCGAGGGGGGCGCCGAGCTGTGCCCAGAGGTACGCGGGTGCGATCACGAGCTCGATGCACCCCATGCCGTCGATCCATCCGACGTCCTTGTGCCGGCCGACGTCGGACGGCAGCCCGCGCCGGACGGGCGGTGACGGGTCGGCCACCGGCGCCGTCGACGCGGCGAGCGCCACGTGGCACGATCGCCCCGTGGCCACACTCGTCAGTGGGAACCCCGGTTCGGGGAAGTCGACCATGACCGCGCTCCTGCGGAGCCGCGGCGTCCGTGCGCTCGACGCCGACGAGGTGCCCGGCCTGGCCGCGTGGATGAACGGGTCGGGAGACGTGGTCGGGGACGGTTCCCTCGAGCCCTCACCCGAGCTCCTGGCGACGTGCTTCTGGGGCTGGAGCGGCCCGCGGGTCGAGCAGATCGTGGGGGAACTCGGTCCCGACGGGGTGCTCCTCGGGATCGCGGTCAACCAGTGGGACTTCGTCGACCGGTTCGACCGCCTGGTGCTGCTCGAACTCGACCCTGCGACGCAGCGGGACCGCGTCGCGTCCCGGGACCCGCTCTTCCGGGAGCAGATCGCCGCCGGTCTCCCGGTGATGCAGGAGCAGATGCGCACGCACGGCGCGCACGTGGTCGACGCGACACAGGACCCGGAACACGTCGCACGAGAGCTCGCGGCGTTGCTCCACCGCTCCCGATGACCCGGTGTGCCAGGATCAGCACATGGGGGCACACATCAGTCACGTCATCAGCGCAGTCGTCATCGGAGCCGCGACCGTCGTCGCACTCGCGGGCTGTTCCGCCGGGGAGCCCGAGCCGACCAAGACGGTCACCGTGACCGCGACGCCTCGCGCGCTGCAGCCCGGTGACACGGACACGAGCGTGCCGGCCGTCTGCGGCCAGGTCAGCGCCGTCGAGACCATCACCGTCAACGCGGGAGCGGCGCACGAGCGCGGCGAGCTCAGCGACGAGGCCTACCGGTCGCGCCTCGACGCAGCCCGGTACGTCTACGCGCACCTGCCCACGACCGACGCCGTCGCGTCCTCGGTCGGCGCGCTGCAGTCCTGGTTGACGCAGCACCCGGCGCCCGCATCGTCGCTGTCCCTCGACCCCGACGACGCCGGCCTGCAGGACGCGATCAACGCCGTCGGTACGGCATGCCGCGACGCGGGCGCACCCATCGGGGTCTCCGCCGCGTACGGCGGCTGAGCGTCACCGGGGGGTGCTGATGGACGAGGTCTCGCAGCGCGACACGGCAGCGCCGCCCAGCAGCACGCGCCGCGCTGTGCTCCACACGCTGATGGCACTGGTCATCGGTCTCGGAGCCGCGCACTTCACGCACGCCGCGATCGTCATGGCACTCCTGACCGGCGTCCCCGGGCTGGTGGCGGTCCTGGTCGTCGGAGTCGTCACCGGGGTGGCGCTCGCCGCAGCCGCCGTCGTCGGCACCGGGAAGCGTGGAGCCGCGTGGCTGGGGCTGACTGCGCTGGTCGTGGTCCCCTCGGTGCTCGTCGCGGAGGTGGTGCTGGGGATGGTCAGCGCGCTCCGGGGCGGACCCGGCACGGTCGACCTGTCGCCGACGCCGCTGCCCTACGTCGCCGGCGCGGTCCTGGCGGCGGTCCCCGCGCTGCTGGTCCACCCCGGCCGCCCCAGGGCACTCGGCCTCGTGGCCGTCGGCGCGGGAGTGGTCGCGCTCATCGTGGTCGCCGTCGTCCTCGGACCGCACTCCCGGTAGTGCTGACGCGC
This sequence comes from Curtobacterium sp. VKM Ac-1395, assembly GCF_015350975.1. Lineage (GTDB taxonomy): Bacteria > Actinomycetota > Actinomycetes > Actinomycetales > Microbacteriaceae > Curtobacterium. The sequence continues at coordinate 286,449 of NZ_JADKRX010000003.1, read as the reverse complement.
GTCCGGCGCGGTCTCAGGCGCCGGTGCAGCCGATGTCGGACTCGTCGTGCCCGACCCCGATGCCCACGCCGAACGACGTCGGGTCGGTGACCGAGCGGGTCGTGCCGAGCGGCCCGCCGGTGGTGACGACCAGGCCGTGGAGCCGCCCGGCGTCCGCTCCGTCGTCGAGCACGACACGACCGACGACGTCGAGCTCGCCGTGTGCCGGCACCACGACGCCGCTGTCGATCGGCACCGTGCGGCCGTAGCTGCCGGGCATGGCCGGGTCGGTCGTGATGGTGAGTCCGGCGCTGTCCGTGCTCGGGGCCGTCGCGATGGACAGGTGGGAGAGGGCCACGTCGTGGAGTTCCCCGGCGCGGACGTCGCGGACGCGGATGCCGTGCCCGGTGTCGTTCCGGAACGACGTCAGGAACCACGCTGCGGCCGAGGTCGCCGCCGCCGGGTAGGTACCGCAGACGCCACCATCACCTCGGGCGTCGGTCGAGAGTGTGCTGCCCGGTGCGACGACCACGCCGAAGCCGACCGCCAGCACGACGGCACCGAGTGCGCTCGCTCCGAGGAGTGCTCGTCCGATGTCCACGCTGCTCACCGTAGGGGATCGCTGCTCCTGCGGGCCAGGAGGCTCGTCCCGGCAGGTCGGCGCTCAGCGCTGGTCGAGCTGTCCGGCGACGGCGGGGAGCAGCAGGGCCACCGCGGCATCCGTGACCTCGTCCACCTGGTCCGGCGCCAGGCGGCCGGTGCTGGCCAGGGAGCTGATGCCCTCCAACATGCCGGCTACCAGGAACGGCAGCGGACCCGGGCGACCCTGGCTGTGCTCGCCGAGCATCGCGGCGCCCTGGGCGAAGAACCGGGCCGCCGCCTGGGTCGCCGGCGAATCGACCCCGCGCGGTGCGCCCGCGAACATCAGCTCCATGAGGCGCCCGTTCTCGAAGGCGAAGTGGACATGGGCGTGCGCGTAGTCGCTGAGGCGGGCGTGCAGGTCCTCGTGGCGGTCCGCTGTGCCGAGGGCGGCCGTGAGCTCGTCGAAGCCCTCGGCGGCGATGGCGTCGAGGAGCGCCTCCCGGTCCGGGAAGTGGCGGAGCGGCGCGCTGTGGCTGACCCCGGCCCGTTTGGCGAGCCCGCGGATCGTGACGGCCTGCGCCCCTTCCTCCATGAGCAGCTGACGGCCCTCGGCGATGAGGACCTCCCGCAGCGAGCCGTGGTGGTACGGAGTGGACATGGTTCGATCGTACCGCTATGTAGACGTTGACAACAATGTGTGCGCCGTCTACATTTGCGGCATGACGAACCCCGCTTCCACCGCCGACCTCGCCGGCCGCACCATCCTCATCACCGGCGCCACCAGCGGCATCGGCCGGTCCACCGCGGCTGCCGTCGCCGCCAGGGGAGCCCGGGTGGTCCTCGCCGTCCGTGACACCGACAAGGGCCGACGCGTCGCGGCCGAGCTCCCCGGGGCGGCCGGCACCCACGTCGTCCGGGCACTCGACCTGGCCGACCTCGCGTCCGTCCGTCGCTTCGCCGACGAGACCACCGAGCAGATCGACGTCCTGGTCAACAACGCGGGGGTGTCGGCATCGACGCTCGGTCGCACGCATGACGGTTTCGAGATGCAGTTCGGCACGAACCACCTCGGGCACTTCCTGCTGACGACGCTGCTCCTGTCGCGGATCACCTCACGCGTGGTGACCGTGTCCTCCCAGGCGGAGCGGATGGGCCGGCTGGACCTGGACGACCTGGACTGGCGGACCCGCCCCTACAAGGGCGGTCGGGCGTACGCGGACTCGAAGCTGGCGAACCTCGCCTTCACCCTCGAGCTCGACCGCCGCCTCCGACAGGCCGGCTCGCCCGTGCGCGCCCTCGCCGCGCACCCCGGGATCGTCGTGACGCCGATCTACGACCGCCCCACCGGCACGCGGCCCGGGCTGTGGGACGTCCTGCTGCCGGTCATCGGCCAGGGCCCCGACCAGGGAGCCCTGCCCGTGCTGCTCGCGATCACGGGGGACCTGCCGGGTGGCACGTTCACCGGGCCCGAGCACCTGTTCCACATGCGTGGCGGTGCCCAGGCGATCTCGGCCTCTGCCCGGGCGAAGGACACGACCCTCCAGTCCGCGCTCTGGGCGGCGTCCGAGGCCATGACCGGCACCGCACGCAGGGCGGACTGATGCCCGGCTCTCCCTGGACGAGCGTGCTCGAGCTCGACGCCGGACACGAGTACGTCGTGCTGGCGACGCGCTTCACCGTCCAGTCCCGACGACACCTGCTCGGCATCATGGCGTCGACGCAGCCGCTCTGGCAGTCCCTCCCGACGACGACGGGGCTCGCCGGCCACCAGTTCGCGGTGTCGCCGGTGCGGGGAACGCTCTCCACCCTCACGGCCTGGCAGGACCGACCCGCGCTCGAGGCCTTCGTGCGCGGCCCGCTGCACGCGGCGCTCGCCACGGACACCCGCCCGCTGATGCAGGCCAGCCGGTTCGTGGACTGGGTCGCCCTCGGATCCGACCTGCCCCCGTCGTGGCGGGGTGCGAACGAGCGGCTCGACGCCGCGCGAGCGCGCTGAGCAGTGTTCCCACGCGGCGCTGCTGCGCTGCGGAACCGCCACGCAGCGGTGCAGACTGAGCGTCTCCGACCCCGAAGGACGCGCTCATGCAGACCCTGACCCTCGACGGCTCCGTCGCCCTCGTCACCGCCGCCTCCCGCGGGATCGGCCGCGCGATCGCGCTCGACCTCGCCGAGCACGGCGCTGACGTCGCCCTCGGCGTCCGGGACCCCGACGCCGCGACCGGACTCGCCGACACGATCCGCGACTTGGGCCGCCGGGTCGCCGTGGTCCCGATGGACGTCACGGACCTGGCCGCGTGCCGGTCGGCGATCGACAGCGTCGTCGCGGAGCTCGGCAGGATCGACGTGCTCGTGAACAACGCGGGCGGCGGGATCGTGGAGGACGCCCTCGACGTCACCGAGGAGCACTTCGACACCGTCTGGGAGCTCACGACGAAGTCGACCTTCTTCGTCTCGCAGCACGTGGCGAAGCACATGAGATCGTCCGGGGGTGGCTCCATCGTGAACATCGCCTCCCAGGCCGGCCTGGTCGCGCTGCCGGGGGAGTCGTCCTACTGCCTGAGCAAGGCCGCCGTCATCCACATGACCAAGTGCCTCGCGGTGGAGTGGGGGCAGTACGGCATCCGGGTGAACGCCGTCGCACCGACGTTCGTCGAGACCGAGGGGACCGCGCCGGCGCTCGCCGACGAGGCGTTCCGTGCGGACACGGTGGAGCGCATCGCCGCGCTGCACCGGATCGGGCAGCCGGAGGAGGTCGCAGCGGCGGTCACCTTCCTGGCTGGTGAGGGTGCCTCCCTCATCACCGGGACGGCGCTCCCGATCGACGGCGGCTGGACGGCGCGCTGACCCGGGGGCCCGCCGGCTCAGGGGCCAGCGGCCCAGCGGCCCAGCGGCCCAGCGGCCCGGGGGCCCAAGGACCCAGCCACCCAGCGGCCTAGCGGCCCAGCGGCCAACCGGGCAAGCGGCCCTGCGCCATCCGGCCACCCCGGACACCCGCCCAGGGCACCGCGCCGACCATCGGTTCCCCACGACGGATCCCGATCAGCGCAAGGAGTGCCATGTCCGACCAGCAGCAGCAGCCCCCGGGTCACGAGGACGCGATGACCCCGAAGGCCGACCACGGCGAGGAGTCCTACCGCGGTTCCGGCAAGTTGACCGGCAAGCGAGCCGTCATCACCGGCGGCGACAGCGGCATCGGCAAGGCGGTGGCCATCGCCTTCGCCCGCGAAGGCGCTGACGTCCTGATCAGCTACCTGCCCGAGGAGCAGGACGACGCCGAGGACACGAAGCACTGGGTCGAGGAGGCGGGTCGCAAGGCCGTCCTGTTCCCCGGCGACCTGACCGACCCGGCGTACTGCCGCGAGGTCATCGCGACCGCGGTCAGCGAACTCGGCGGCCTCGACGTCCTGGTCAACAACGCCGCCTACCAGATGGCCCACGAGACGTTCGAGGAGATCACCGACGAGGAGTGGGACCACACCCTCGCCACCAACCTCAGCGCCTACTTCCACCTCGTCAAGGCAGCGCTCCCGCACCTCGGCGCCGGCGCGTCGATCATCGGGTCGAGCTCCGTGAACTCGGACAACCCCCGCCCCGACCTGGCCCCGTACGACGTCACCAAGGCCGGCGTCGCCAACCTGTCGGCGGCACTCGCGCAGCTGCTCGGTCCGCGCGGCATCCGCGTCAACAGCGTCGCGCCCGGACCGATCTGGACGCCGCTCATCCCGTCGACGATGCCGCCGGAGCAGGTCGAGCAGTTCGGCACGCAGTCCCCGCTGGGCCGCGCCGGCCAGCCGGCCGAGCTCGCCCCGGTGTACGTCCTGCTCGCCAGCGACGACGGCAGCTACGTGTCGGGCGCGCGCGTCGCCGTCACCGGCGGGACGCCGATCCTCTGACCCGGGACCGGACAGGAGGCCCGTGGCGGACCCCGCCACGGGCCTCCCGTCCGTCACGGCGTGAGCAGAGTCGACAGGTGACGGTCGCGCATCCGGTCAGGAGGCCGTGGCCGGCTCCGCCTGTCCGCTGAACCGCTCGACGAGGGTGCGCTTCAGGACCTTGCCGCTCGGCCCGAGCGGGAGGGCGTCGAGGACGTGCACGACGCGGGGGAACTTGTACGCCGCGATCTCCGCCGACACGAAGGCGACCAGGTCCTCGGGGGTGGCGGTGGCGTCGGGGCGCAGGACCACGGCCGCCTCGATCTCCTGCCCGTGCACCTCGTGCGGGACACCGAACACCGCGGCCATGGTCACGTCGGGGTGCGTCGCGAGGACCTCTTCCACCTGCCGTGGGTACACGTTGTAGCCGTTCCGGATGATCATGTCCTTGGTCCGGTCGACGATCGTCAGGTAGCCGTCGTCGTCCTTCGTGCCGAGGTCGCCCGTGCGGAACCAGCCGTCGACGATCGCCGCTGCCGTGTCCTCGGGCCGGTCGAGGTAGCCGTTCATCAGGTTGTGGCCGCGGATGACGAGTTCGCCGACGGCACCTCGGGGCAGCAGCACGACGTGCTCGGCCGTCGCGGGGTCCGCGATCTCGACGTCGACGCCCCACACCGGCGTGCCGATGGTGCCGGGCCGTGGGGGCGTGCCGACGTGGTTGAACGTCGCGACCGGGGAGGTCTCGGTCAGCCCGTAGCCCTCGTGCACGGGGGCGTCGTAGACCTGCTGGAAGCGCTCGAGCACGGCGAGCGGCAGCGACGCCCCACCGGAGATGGCGTAGCGGAGCGACGGTCGGGCCTCGGTCCGGGTCGCGGCGTCGAGCAGTGCCATGTACATCGTCGGCACGCCCATGAAGATCCCGCACCGGTGCTCGACCATCGCGGCGAGGGCCGAGTCGCCGTCGAACTTCGGCAGCATCACGATCGTCGCGCCGGCACGGAAGCCGGTGTTCATCGTGCAGGTCTGCCCGAACGTGTGGAACAGCGGGAGTGCCCCGAGGAGCACGTCGCCGTGGTGCATGTCGAACGTGGTGAGCAGGTTCGTGTTCACCTGTTCGAGCAGTGCGAAGTGCGACCCCTCCGCGCCCTTCGGCTGACCGGTGGTGCCGCTCGTGTAGAGGATCGTCGCGGTGTCGAACGGGTCCCGGAGGACGTACGTGGTGAGGGGCTCGCTCGAGCCGGCCAGGGCCTCCAGGCGGTCCGGGGCGTCGTCGTGGTCCGCCGATGTGGCGGGGGCGAGCACGGTCAGGACGTCGACCCCGGCCAGTGCGGCACCGGCGGCACCCTCGCCGAGCAGGGGAGCGGCGCACACCAGGAGGGTCGCAGCGCTGTCGCGGAGCACGTACTCGATCTCGCGGCGCTTCAGGAGGGCGTGGACGGGGACGGCGACCGCCCCGAGCGCGAGGGTGGCGTAGTACACGCGGGGGAAGTCGGCCACGTTCGGCACGAGCATCGCGACACGGGCGCCTTCGGTGACGCCGTGGGCTCGGAGCGCTCCGGCGTAGGCCAAGGTCTGCGACCAGAGCTCGGCGTACGTGGTGCGCTCGTCGCCGACCACGACGGCGACGTCGTCCGGGTAGCGCGCGGCCGACTCGGCGAGGATCGCGGCGACCGACGCCGTGGCACGGGTCCTGGGGATGGTGGTGGTCTCGGGCATGCCGGGCTCCGTCTCCGTTGACGAGGGGTTCCTCAGGATCATACGGGGACGCCCCGACGCCGGCCCGGCGGGGTCAGGTGCAGCGGGGTCGGATCGCGCGTGGCGCGTCGGATCGCGCGTGGCGAGGCGGATCGCGCGTGGGAGGTCGGTCGTCCCGACCCACCACGCGCGATCCGACCTGCCAGTGCGGGCGCTGCGGGAACGAACGCGCCCTGCGGGTACGAGCCGTTACGGGCCCGGGCAGCGGCGCGGCGGCAGCGACGCGCTGTCAGCGGCGGGCTGTCAGCGGCCCTGACGACGCCGCACGAGCACCATGCCACCGCCGGTCAGGAGCAGCAGCACCGCGAGGCCACCGACCACGGTCAGGCCGGTCGCGCCGGTGAACGCGAGCTCGTGCCGTCCGCCGGTGGTCTCGTGCCGAGGGACCACGGCGCCGAGCGTGGACGAACCACCGTCCGGCCCTGCTCCGGAGCCACCGGTGGCACCGGAGCCCCCGGTGCCACCACTGCTGCCGCTGCCACCTGGCGCACCGGACTCGCCGGGCTCATCCGGTCCCACGGGAGGCGGGACCGGCGTGGTCGGGTCCGCTCGCAGGCCGGCGTCCACGGTGTCGTCGTGGTCGACGCCCGTCAGCGCACCGGACTCGGTCTCCACGCGTCCGACGGTGACCACGGGGCTCCGACCGTCGGCGTCCGCGTCGGAGTCCACTGCCCGGTCGTCGCCGGCGTGCTCGACGGTGAACGTCTGCCCGCCGGGCGAGGTCCAGCGCACCCGGTAGGTGCCGGGCCGCAGTCCGCCGAACGTGTAGGTGCCGTCCGCGTCGGACGCCGTCGTGCGGGTGACCTGCTGCCCGCGGTCGTCCGTCCCGGTCAGCGCGACCGGCACGTCACCGACGCCGGGCTCGTCGTGGTCCTGCAGGCCGTCGCCGTCGGTGTCCTGCCAGACACGGTCGCCGATCGATCCCGCGACCACCCGGACGGACGCCGGGTTCGACTGCACGGGGAGCGCGAGGTTCGAGGCGCGCAGCCCGAAGCGGTTCGTGTAGACGTCACCGTCCTGCTGGCCGTCCGTGGCGAGGGCCACCTGGTGGGTGACCGTCCCGCCCGACGCCACCGGAGCCCGCCGTTCGAGGCGGAACGCCGTCACGTGGCCGAGGTCGTCCGGGCAGCCAGTCGTCGCCAGTGTCGACGCCGTGCACCAGCGCGTGGACCCGCCCGGCTGGTTGGAGGCCTCCTGGGGATCGAGCGCGATGGTCTCGGGAGCGGCTTCCGTGTACAGGACCCGCTCGCCCGCAGCCGGGTCCACAGCCACCGGTTCCGCGAGCCCGACGGTGCCGTGGAAGCTCGAGTTGCCGGAGTCACCCGGGTGGGGGAGCACGTCGATCACGTCGAGTTCGTCGATCGGGCTCGCGTCGGTGTTCGTGTAGGACAGCGTCCACCGCGGGTGGTCGCCCGCCACGACGACCGGCTCGACCGCCGCCTTCTCGACCACGACGCCACCGCTGACGACGATCTGGAGGGCGCGTTCGGCCGCCCGGAATTCTTCCGGCGACGCATCCGTGGGTGATGCGACGACGACGGTGTTCGTGACCGAGCCTGCCGGTGCCGTCGGTGCGATCACTGCCGAGTAGCGGATCGGCTCGATCAGGGCGTTCGGCCGGGTGACGACGTCCCAGGTCAGACGCTGGACGTCCTTGCCGTCCCCGTCCACGGTCGTGTCGACCACCGGAGCCGGCGACGCCGAGCCGGGGACGTAGTGCATCGTCGAGGGGAGCACGTCCCGGACCGTCACCGTGGTCTCCCCGCCGGTGGTGTTGCCGTTGGTGAGGGTCGGGTAGAGCGCGAAGTCCACGGTGTTGCCGGCGACGGCGAAGCTCGTGTCGTCCGGGGTGTCGCCGGGGTCGTGCCCCGGGTCGACCACCTTCTTCTCGACGCGGACCCGGTTCTCGGTGATCAGCGCGCTGTCGGAGAGCGGTCCGGCGCCGAGTTCGGCATCGGACCAGGTGTCGTGCACCCATCGCGGGTCGCGGTCGCCCATCCAGGCGTGACCGAAGTCGTACGCGCGAGTGCCGTTCTCCGCCGACAGGAGCTCGAGGAACGTGAACATGACGGCGACGTCACCGCCGCGCACGTCGCCGAGGCTGCGGGTCGCACCGATCGCGTCGATCCCGCCCGGGACGTCGTCGGGGTCGTCGTACCACGGTCCGGCGTCGTCGCCGCAGTCCGCCTGTCGCTGGCCTTCCGCCGGGCTGCTCATCGTCAAGGCCGCGTACTGACGGACGACCCCGCCGGTCAGCTTCGACTCCCAGCCGTACCGGCCACCCACCCGGGTCAGACGCTGTGTCCGCCGGTCCCAGGTGTCGCAGATGACGACGTCGTCGTGGCTCGAGAGGCCGGGGTTCGCCAGGGACACCTCGCTCCGGACACGGTCACCCGCCGTGTACCAGGGGTCGCCGTCCTTGGCCGAGCCGGTGGAGACGGTCCCACGGTCGTCCGTGACCCGGAAGAGCTGCTTCGCGACGGTCCCCGCGGCGTACTCGGTGATGGTGCGCTCGGCACGGTTGTCAGCGAGCGGCTCGGAGCTGCCCGGGTAGTTCTGCGCGCCGCTGACGGACGTGGTCCGGAGCGGGGTGAAGACGTTGACCGAGTTGACGGTCGTCCCGTCCGGCGGCGTCGGCAGCCAGACGCTGATGAAGCCGGACACCACGTAGGGCTTGACGCCGCCGGCGATCGGACCGTGCTGGATCGCCTTGGTCGGGAAGTGCTCCGGGTCGGTGACGGTCCCGGTGATCGTGACGTCGACGTCGGCTCCCGGACCGCTCTGCGTGCAGGCGATCGTGCCGGAGTCGACGACGCCCGTCGCTCCGCCGCCGGAACCACGCGGCAGGTTCGGCATCGTCCAGGCGTCGTCGCCGTTCGGCCCGCAGACCGGGTCGCCGCCGTTCCACAGGACCGCACCGGACGGCAGGTCACCGAGGATCCTCGACAGGTCGTCGGTGAAGGTCATCGGGCCGGCGCTCTTCTCGAACCCGAGCAGCCCCTGCCCGGGGACGAGGGGTTGCCAGTCCACGGCGATCGGGTAGATCAGCTGGAGACCACTCGAACCGTCGGGTCCGGGCGCGTCGGGCACCAGACGGCTCGCGTGCACGTCCTTGCTCAGGTTGTAGCGCGCGGCGGCCGAGACGGTGGTGCTCGCCGACGTCGCGGTCACCGGACCGTTCCCGGCGTCGTCCGCCGTCGCCGTGACCGGGACGGCGAACGTGTCGCCGTTCGCGAGGTCGCCGGAGACGTTGAGGACGACCGGCACGAAGAGCGCCTTGCCCTCGGCCACCGTGCCCGTGTTGCAGGTCAGGTCAGCGCCGACGATGCTGGAGCCCGCGTCGGTGCAGTCGCCGGGCATGCCCGCCCAGCTGGTGCCGCTCGGTGCCGTCACGGTGAACCGCTCGTTGCTGCTGCTGCCGTCGTTCGAGCTCACGGTGACGCGGTACGTGACGGCGTCCATCGTCCGGACGATGCCGTTCGACGCTCCGGTGTCCCCGCCCGGCTCGTCGGTGGGGCTGAACGGGCCGTTGCCGTCGGCGCGGACCTCGATGGCCACGCCGATGGTGCTGTCGGTCGAGACCGCTGGCGGCCCGGCCGCTGGGGCTGCCGCCGCAGGGGGACTCGCGCCGACCGCGACGCCGAGGAGCACCAGCGCCGAGACGGTCGTGTGGATGGTCTTCCGATGCCGCATGTCGTTCTCCCACGTTCTCAGGGGTGTGGATCACCGGGTCTGATCCACATGCGCCGCCGTGGCGCCCGGCCAGCGTAGGGACACTGGTATGTGACACGCAAGCAGACGGTATGCCACAGGCCAGGGCGCGATGTCAGACGGGCCCGTAGTGTCGTCCGGGTGAGTGTGATCATCGCCGGGTGCGGCGACCTCGGCATCGAGGCAGGACTCCGGTTCGCAGCGGCCGGCCACCGCGTCGTCGGACTCCGACGCCGCGCCGACCTGGTCCCCGACCCCGTCGAGGGGCGGTCCGTGGACCTGCGGCAGGAGGTGCCGACGATCGACCAGGACGCCGAGGTCGTCGTCGTCGCGCTCGCCGCGGGCAGCCGGCAGGTCGAGGAGTACCGCGCGACCTACGTCGACGGGCTGCGGAACGTCCTGGACGGCATCGCCGCGGCCGGCGTCACGCCACGGGTCCTCGTGGTGTCGTCGACGGCCGTGTACGACGTCGAGGACGGCGCGACCGTGACCGAGGACACCCCGGCACGCGGCGGCACGCCCACGGCGGACGTGCTCCTCGAAGCCGAGGCGCTGCTCCGCGAGCGTGCACCCGAGGCCGTCCTCGTGCGGCTCTCCGGCATCTACGGCCCCGGTCGCGAGCGACTGGTCGACCAGGTCCGGAGCGGCGCTGCCCGCTTGGCGCCGACGCCCGACGGGTCGATGCTGACGAACCGCATCCACCGGGACGACGCCGCCGCGGCGCTCGTGCACCTCGCCGCGCTCGACACCGTGCCGCCCGTGGTGCTCGGCACCGACGACGAGCCCGTGCGCCTCGACACCGTGCTGCGGTTCCTCGCGACCGAGCTCGGGCTGCCGGAGCCCCCCGTGCGGACCGAGGGCGACGCGGACCGGCGTGCTGGCGGCGGCGAGAAGCGGCTGTCGAACGCGCTGCTCCGCTCGACGGGGTTCACGTTCGCGTACCCGACGTACCGCGAGGGGTACCGGGCGGTGCTCGCGGGCGAGGGCACGCGCCACCCCTGACCCCGGACGGCTGCACCGCCGTCACGGGGACGGCCGCTCAGCGCTCCGCTGCGTCCAGCACCGTGCCGGCCACCGCCCGCGCCACGGTCGTGTCGTACCCGGGGTCGCGCAGGCGCATCGCGAGCGAGCCGGACACGACGAGCGCGAGTTGTTCGCCGACCGTCGACGCGGCGGCAGCACCGACCACGTCCTCCGCCAGCGTCGTCAGCCGTGACCGCAGCACGTCCGACTCGACGTCGAGCACGGCACGGATCTCCGCGGGTGCGTCTGCGTACTCCGACGCCGTCCCGAGGAACGCGCACCAGCGGGAGGCGTCCGACCGCGTCCGGAAGGCGTCCAGCGCGTCGAACACGGCGAGCACCCGGTCACGCGGCGTCGTCGAGGCCTCGACCGCGCGGGTCCAGGTGTCCTCCCAGTCCTGCTGCCGCCGGGTGAGGGTCGCGGCCACGAGGGCCTCCTTGCTCGGCCACCCGCGGTAGAGCGTCGCCGAGGACACCCCGGCGCGCTCGAGGACGGCGTCAACCGAGGTCGCCGCGATGCCGTGCGCGAAGAAGAGCTCCTCGGCGGCGTCGAGCAGCTTCCGTTCGGTTCCTGCACGCATCGCCATGCCAGCACCCTAGACTCCGCAAAGTGAAACGATCGTTTTCGAATGGGACACACCCGACCGCGCTCGTCGTCGCCGGGACCGCGCTGATCGCCGTGACGTACGGCCTCGTCCGCCTGGCGTACGGCCTGGTGCTGCCCGACGTGCAGGCAGACCTCGGGCTGAGCGCCAGCGCCGCCGGCGGCATCGCGTCCGGCGCGTCGCTGCTGTACTGCGTCGGCGCGGTCGTCGGGTTCGTCCAGGCGGCACGGCGCCCGCGGGTGCTCGTCGTCGCCGCCGCGCTCACCGCGGCCGTCGGCTCCGTCGGGATGGCGCTCGCTCCGGGCGCCGCGGTGTTCGGCGCCGCCGCGGTGCTCGGCAGCGCCGGTGCGGGGCTCGCGTCGCCGGCGCTCGTCCAGGTGGTGACGCGGAACGTCCGGCCCGCGGGGGTCTCGCGCGCACAGACGATCGTGAACTCGGGCACCGGGCCGGGGCTGGTGGTCGCAGGGCTCGTCGCCCTCGTGGTGCTGCCGGACTGGCGCACGGCGTGGCTCGTGGCGGCGGGCAGCGCGGTCCTCGCCGGCGCCGCCGTCCTGCTGCTCGACTCCGACAGGCACGACTCGGACACCGACACCGACGACTCCCACACCCACTCCGACAGCGACACCAACACCGACACCGACAGCGACACCAACACCCACGACTCCGACACCGACAGTGCCGAAGCGCCCCACCGCCCCACCCGGTCGTGGTTCCGCCGCCACACCACGCCGCTCGTCGGCGCGGGACTGCTCGGGGCCGGCTCCGCCGCCGTCTGGAACGCCGGCCGCGCCGCCCTCGTCGCCGCGGGCGCCGACCGGACCACCTCGATCGTGGCGTGGATCGCGATCGGCGTCGGGGGAGCAGCCGTCGTGCTGACCGCCCGGCGGCTGGCCGACCTGGGCCTCCGGTGGACGTGGCTGGTCACGGTGACGGCGGTGGCCCTCGGCACGCTCGCCCTCGGTCTCGCCCCCGGACGCATCGGCGTCGTGCTCGTCGCCTGCGCGGTCTTCGGCTGGGGCTACACGGCCGCGACGGGTGCCCTGCTCACCTGGACGGCGTCGATCGACGCCGAGCGAGCCCCCGCGGGCGCCTCGATGCTCTTCGTCGTGCTCGTGCTGGGACAGGCCGTCGGCGCAGCAGTGGCCGGCGCAGCCGTCGACGCGGTCGGCTACGGCGCCACCCTGGTCGGTGCCGCGGTGGTGACCGCGCTCGCCCTGGTCGCGGCCATCCGCCGGACGGGAGGCCCGGTGCCGGCCCGCACCGGGCCTCCTGTCCGCCATGGGGCAGGATGGTGACCGTGAACCCTCAGGAGCAGCAGCCCCGGTGGCGGAAGACGTGGTCGATGGTCCAGGTCGGCGTGCTGTCGGCTGCCGTCGTCACGCTGATCGTGCTGCTGGTGACCGGCGACGGCACCCTGGACCGCGTCTACGCGGTCGCGCTCGTGTTCTTCGGGATCGCGCTGCTCGGGCACACGACGTTCCTCGTGTACACCGCGCGGCTCGAGCAGCGCGACCGCCGTTAGGGACGGGTCAGGGGGTGACCATGCCCCCGTTGACGTTGAGCGTCTCGCCCGCGACGAAGCTCGACTCCTGCGACGCCAGGAACACGTACGCCGGGGCGAGCTCGGCCGGCTGTCCGGCGCGGCCCATCGGGGACTCGCTGCTGCCGAACTCGGGCAGGGACTCGGGGTCGACGCCGCCGGTGACCTGGAGCACCGACCAGGTGGGGCCGGGCGCGACGATGTTCACGCGGATCCCGCGCTCGACGAGCAACTGCGACAACCCCTTCGAGAAGTTGTTGATCGCGCCCTTCGTCGCCGCGTAGTCGAGCCGGTCCGGGGCGGGCTGGTAGGCCTCCATCGACGCGGTCGTGATGATCGTCGACCCGGGCTGCAGGTGCGGGACCGCCGCCTTGACGAGCCGGAACAGCGCGAACACGTTGACGTCGAAGGTCTCCTCGAACTGCTCGTCCGTGATGTCGAGCAGGTCGGGCTGCCAGCGCTGCTTGCCGGCCACGCTGACCAGCGCGTCGAGCCCGCCGAGGCCGGCCACGGCCTCCTCCACGAGGCGGCCGGCGTAGGACCGGTCCCGCAGGTCGCCGGGGATCGCGACGGCGGTGCGGCCGGCGGCGCGGACCTGCTCGATGACGTGGTCGGCGTCCTCCTGCTCGTCGGGCAGGTACGCCAGGGCGACGTCGGCGCCCTCACGGGCGTAGGCGATCGCGACGGCGGCACCGATGCCGGAGTCGGCACCGGTGATGAGGGCCTTCCGGCCGGCGAGCCGGCCGGAGCCGCGGTAGCTGTCCTCGCCGAGGTCCGGCACGGGCGTCATCCGGGACTGGAGGCCCGGCTCGGCCTGCGTCTGCGGCTCCGGGGAGACGTTCGGGTAGCGGGAGCGGGGGTCGCCGAACTCGTACTGGTCGGTGGGCATGTCAGTTGGCCTCCAGTTCGACCTTGACCCAGCCGGGCTCGCGCCGGTCGAAGGCCGCGTAGGCGTCGATGGCCGAGCCGAAGGACTCGTGCTCGGTGATGAGCGCCGTCGGGTCGAACTGTCCGGCGGCGACCATGTCGATGAGCGGCGGCGTGACCGAGTGGTGGTCGCAGTTGCCCATCCGGATGGTGAGGTTCTTGTTCATGGCCTGCCCGATCGGGTACCGCTCGGCGGTGGGGCCGTACACGCCGATGATGCCGATGCGGCCGTACTTGGCGACGACCTCGACGGCCCACTGGGCGACCTGCGACGGGCCGTCGCCGGGCTTCCACTGCTGGGCGTCGCCGAAGCCCTCGGGGCGGCCGTCCGGGGCGACCTGCCGGACCTCGGCGTCGAACGCGGCGGCCTGCTCGTCGGTGACGGCAGCCGGGCCGCCCTTCGGACGCTCGGCGTCGACCCCGACGGCGTCGATCACGGCGTCGGCGCCGATGCCGTTGGTCAGGTCCATGACCGCCTGCACCGGGTCCTCGCGGTTGTAGTCGACGACCTCGCAGTTCTGGGCGAGGGCCGCGGCCAGGCGGGTCTCCTCGCCGTCGACGACGATCACGCGACCGGCGCCCTGCTTGAACGCGGACGCGGCGGCGAACTGCCCGACGATGCCGGCGCCGAACACCACGACGACGTCGCCGCGGGTGACCCCGGCGAGCTCGGCACCGAACCAGCCGGTGGGGAAGATGTCGGAGAGCAGGATGGCCTGCTCGTCGCTGACGTTCTCGGGCAGCGGGTGCATGGTGTTCTGCGCCCACGGCACGCGGACGACCTCCGCCTGCAGGCCGTTGACCGGTCCGGTGGACTCGGGGCCGCCGAAGAAGCTCGTGCCCGCCTGGGGACCGTTCGGGTTCGCGACGTCGCACTGCGCCGTCTGGCCCATGCGGCAGTACCGGCACGCACCGCAGGAGATCGTCGAGTTGATGACGACCCGGTCGCCCGGGCTGAAGCCGCGGACCGCGTCGCCGACCTCGGTCACGACGCCGACGGCCTCGTGCCCCAGGATCGTGCCCTCCTGCATCGGTGCCATCGTGCCGCGGACGAAGTGCAGGTCGGTCCCGCAGATCGCGCTCTTCGTCACCCGCACGATCGCGTCGTGCGGGTCCTGGATCGTCGGCTCGGGCACCTCGTCCAACCGGATGTCCCCGATGCCGTGCCACACCACTGCGCGCATGTCCTCTTCCTTCCGTCGACGGACGTCGTTCGCCGACCACCCAACGCGCACCGGGCTTGGCGTCGGCTCGGGTCCGTGCGGGAAGCGGACTCCGAGGGCGTCCAGCGTCCCGGACGATCCTGGGTCGATGAGCGACGACGAGCAGCAGACCAGGGACGACTTCGCCGACGCGGTGAACATGACGGTGTCGGAGCTCCGGCACTGGCTGGACACCGACGAGTCGAAGAGCGTCGGGCAGAAGACCGGCGGCAGCACGGAGTCGACCGGGCACGAGAGCGGACGGCACATCGTGCGCATCCTCGAGAAGAAGCAGGGGGAGTACTCCGACGCCGACCACGCTCACATGCGGAAGGTGGTCGGGTACGTCGCGCGGCACGCGAAGCAGCGGCCGCACGGTGACGTGCACGACACCCCGTGGCGCTGGTCGCTGATGAACTGGGGCCACGACCCGGAGAAGTGAGTCGACGGCGGCCAGGGCACCCGTGGTCCTGGCGATCAGTCCCTCGCGTCAGGCCGTCGCGGTCAGTCGCCGGCCGCGACGTGCAGCAGCAGCGGGCCGAGCAGCCCGATCACCCAGATGGCGACGATCGCCGCGGCACCGATCGCGAGCCCCCGGCGCTTCCACCGGCGGCGCGGCGTGGGCGGTGTCTCGCCCCACATCTGCGTGCGGACGAGCATCCGGTTCGCCTCACCGACCAGGTGGCGGATCTCCGGGTCGTCGAGGTCGAGTCGGCCCTCGCGGGCGTGCTCCGCGATCGCAGTGGCCTCCTCGAGGGAGAGCCCGTCGCTGGTGCCGTTCCGACCTGCCATGGCGCCATCGTCCCACGACCTCGGGAGGACGGTCAGCCGGGTGCGCGTATCGAGGACGCATGGGAAAACGGTTCCGCGGACAGGTCGTCGTCATCACCGGAGCATCGAGCGGGATCGGCCGTGCCGCCGCGCACGAGTTCGCCCGTCGCGGTGCGACGCTCGTGCTCGCCGCACGGAGCCACGACAGCCTCGAGGCCGCCGCCGCCGAGTGCCGGGAGCTCGGCGCCGAGGCGGTCGCCATCCCGACCGACGTCGCCGACGAGCACCAGGTCAAGGACCTCATCGCCACGGTCACCAGCCGCTACGGCAGGATCGACGTCTTCGTCGGCAACGCCGCGCTGTTCGTCTACGGGCTGTTCGAGCAGACCCCGACCGAGGCCTTCAAGCGCGTCGTCGACACGAACCTCTACGGCCACCTCAACGCCGTGAAGTACCTGCTCCCGCACTGGAAGCAGCGCGGCCGGGGCACCTACGTGCTCGTCGGCAGCATCCAGTCCCTGCTCTCGGCGCCGTACCAATCGGCGTACGTCACGAGCAAGCACGCGGCGCTCGGCCTGGTCGACGTGCTCGGGGACGAGTTCGCCGGCACCGGCATCGAGTTCACCACGCTGATGCCGTCGACGATCGACACCCCGATCTACCAGAACGGCGCCAACTACACCGGCAAGAACTCGCACCCGCTGCCGCCGACGGTCTCCGTCGAGCGTGCGGGCAAGGCGGTCGTGCAGGCCGCCGTGCACCCCAAGCGGTACCGGTTCGTCGGCCGCATCCAGGCGTCGCTCGTGCCGCTGCAGTACGTCTTCCCCGGGTTGTTCCACAAGATCACGAAGCCGATGGTCGAGATCTTCGCGCTCCGCGGCAAGCAGGCGCCCACCGACGGCAACCTGTACCAGCCCGCCGACGCGGGCAACGCGACGAACGGCGGCTG
The DNA here is from genome assembly GCF_015350975.1 of Curtobacterium sp. VKM Ac-1395. GTDB lineage: Bacteria > Actinomycetota > Actinomycetes > Actinomycetales > Microbacteriaceae > Curtobacterium. The sequence goes on along the minus strand of NZ_JADKRX010000003.1, from coordinate 269,534 downwards.
GGTCGCGAAGCGTCGGCGCGTCACGCGCCCGCTCGTCTGGCTCGGTGCCGCTGCCGCCGTCGCGGTCCTGCTGGGCGGCCGCCGCCGCTGACACGCTGACACGCTGAGGGCCGGGAGGCTCGGTGCCGGACCGGCACCGAGCCTCCCGTCCGTCTCTGGTCGCGCCCGCCGCGTTCAGTCGACGAGGGCGGCGACCGCCTCGATCTCCACGAGCTGGTCGTCGTAGCCGAGGACGGTCACGCCCATGAGCGTGCTCGGGACGTCGTGGTCGCCGAAGGCGTCGCGGACGACCTCCCACGCGGCGACCAGGTCCACCTGCCGCGAGGACGCCACGAGCACCCGCGTCGACACCACGTCGGTGAGCTCTGCGCCGGCATCGGCGAGGGCCTGCCGGAGGTTCGCCACGCACGCGGCCGCCTGCCCGGCGGGGTCACCCACGGCGACCGTGCGGCCGTCGGCGTCGAGCGGGCAGGAGCCGGCGAGGAACACCAGCCGGGCCTCGGCGGGCGCGGTCGCCGCGTAGGCGTACTCGGCGACCGAGCTGAGGGCGGCGGAGCGGATGAGTCGGACGGCACTGACCATCCGGCCATCCTGGCCCATCCGGCTCCGGCGCCTCTAGGCGGTGCCGGCGCGGTGTGCGCGGAGGGCCTCGACCACGAGCGCGTGGTCGTCGTGCATCTCCAGACCGCTCACCCCGATCGCACCGAGGAGCATCCCGCGCACGAGCACCGGGAACCCGCCGCCCGCGGCCTGGTACTGCCGCGGGTCGAGGGCGGCGGCCTCGTCGAAGGTGCTCCCGCCGACCTCGTACTGCGTCCGCACGGCCAAGGTGGAGTGCGCGAAGTGCCGGACCACGCGGAACTTCCGGTCGAGCCAGGCGTCGTTCACGGCCCCCGAGCCCGGCGTCGCGGCGTGGAACACCCGCTGCTCGCCGAACGACACCGCGATGCCGATGCCGAGTGCGCGCTCGAGTGCGGTCGCCCGCAACCACGACCCGACCGCCCACGCGTCGTCGTGGTCGAACGCGTCGTGGTCGAGCTCGCGCTCCTCGTCGAGCAGGACGCGCAGCTTCTCGTCGGGCTCGAGCGCGCGGTACGGCGCTCCGTCGGTGTCGCTCATGGGGCTCCTCATCGAGACGGTGGTGGGGGCAGGTGCCCCGCTCGTGACGCTAGCCCCACCCACTGGAGGCTCGTGGCGGCGCCGCCACGGGCCTGGCGTCATGCACCTGGTCACCGGGTCGCCGTAGGGTGACGTCGTGGAGTTCCCGGGGGAGGCGGACGGCGCGCGTGACGCGCCGACCTCTCCGGGGTCACCCCGGGGCACGCAGCACCAGCAGGACGACACGCCCCGAGAGGCTCGGCGCGCTCCGCGCGCGCTCCCTCACGGAGGCACCGACAGGTCCCCCGGGAACACCACGCCCCTCGCCGTCGTCGCGCGGGCACTCGCGGACGCCTTCCTCGCGGCGGAGTCCTGGCAGCACGAGGACCTCGTCGCAGCCGGGTACGACGTGGTCGGCACGGAGCGCGCCTACGTCGGACTGGCCGTCGCCGCGGCGCTCCGGGCGTACCCGCGACCACCCGTCGACGCCCCCCGGCAGTTCGCCGCCGTGCTCGCGGGGGACCCGAGGCTGTCGACGCTGCACCGGTCCCGCGAGGACCACCGTCCGGTGCGGGTCCTCCTGCGCCGGGCCACGGCCGTGCGCTCCCGCCCCGAGACCGACAGTCGGCTGCTCGTCGACACACTGCCGGAGCTCGCCCGCGCACTCGACCTCACGGTGGGGCGGCTGCTCTGGCTGGCGGACACGCAGGGGTGGAACCGGAACCGGGGACCGTCGAGCCCGCTGCACCACCACCGGCACGAGTGGGTGCACCGCCCCGGCCGGACGCCCCGTCTGCTCGAGAAGCCCCTGGACATGCTCCGTCGCACGCAGCGGACGATCCTCGACGAGCTGCTGACGGCCCTGCCGGTGCACGACGCCGCTCACGGGTTCGTGCCGGGGCGCAGCGTCGTCACCGGGGCCGCCGCCCACGTCGGCCAGCGGGTGGTCGTCGCCGCGGACCTGACGTCGTTCTTCGCGTCGGTGCAGGCGCCGACGGTCTACGGCGTCTTCCGGACCGCCGGGTTCGCGGAGCCGCTGGCGCACGTGCTGACCGGCATCTGCACACACCGGGTACCGCCGCACGTGCTCACCGCGATGCCACCGGGAGGCGACCCGGACGAGCGGACCGCGCTCCGCCGGGCGCTCACGACCGCGCACCTGCCGCAGGGCGCGCCGACGTCACCGGCGCTCGCGAACCTCGCCCTCCGGCACCTCGACGTTCGGTTGGCGGGGTGGGCCGCCTCGGTGGACGCGGTCTACACGCGGTACGCCGACGACCTGACCTTCAGCGGCGCGGACCGGCTCGCTGCCCGGGCCGAGGCGTTCCTCCGCGGGGTCGACCGGATCGTGCGCGACCAGGGGCACGTGCTGAACCCCCGGAAGACCCGGGTGCGGCGAGCCGGGGTGCGCCAGTCCGTGACCGGGGTCGTGGTGAACGAGCGGACGTCACCCGGACGACGGGAGGTCGACCGGTTGCACGCGGTGCTGCACAACTGCGTGGTGCACGGCCCGGCGTCGCAGGACCGCGGCGGCCACGGCGACTTCCGCGCGCACCTGCTCGGGCGGATCGGCTGGGTGGGTCAGGTGCACCCCGGTCGCGGGGAGAAGCTGCGTGCAGTGTTCGACCGCATCGACTGGACTGCTGTCTGACCGGGCCGGGGTCTGACCGGGCTGGACTCCGACCGGGTTCGCTCTTCTCCCGCGCGGGTCAGGATCGGACGAGACGGGCGATCGCCTCGGACGCTTCCTTGACCTTGGCGCTCGGGTCGCCGCCGTCGGCCACCGCATCGGCCACACAGTGGGTCAGGTGGTCCTCGACGAGCCCGAGGGCGACCGACTGCAGGGCCTTCGTCATCGCGGAGACCTGCGTCAGGATGTCGATGCAGTACTGCTCGTCCTCGACCATGCGCTGCAGCCCCCGCGCCTGGCCCTCGATCCGCTTGAGGCGCTTCAGGTAGGCGTCCTTCGACGAGATGTAGCCGTGGGTGTGGTCGGTCATGAGGCCTCCTGGAATGGGTACCCCTCCAGGGTATGCCATCCTGATCGAGTGGTTGACGTGGTTGACGCGACGGTCGTAGGATCGGTTGACACGGTTGCAGGAGGGCGGACACGATGCCGACGACACAACGCGCTGGGAACAGCACGACCGAAGCGGCGCTGCTGTCCGCGATCCGCGACCGACTCCGCGGTGGTCGCTACGACGACGCCCTCGCGGCGGTGCCCGACGTCGGTGCCCTCGCTGACCGGATGGTCGCGGCGCTGCCGTCGGTCAAGCACGAGGCCGACGAGCTCATCGGTCCCTTCTACGACGCGTCCTCGCTCGCGGCGTGGCGCGGGGTAACGCGGCAGGCGATCAGCAAGGCCAGCGCGAAGGGCGACCTGCTCGGCCTGAAGATCGGCGACGGCAGCCGGATCTTCCCCTCGTTCCAGTTCGGCCCGTCAGGAGCGCCCCTGCCGCACCTGCGCGAAGTCCTGGCGCTGCTCGACCCGGAGCACATCGACCCCTGGGGCAGCGCCCTCTGGCTGAACACCGCCGCCGAGGCGTTCGGCGGCACCACCGCGGCCCAGGCCCTCCGTGACGGACGGCACGACCCGGTGCTCCGTGCGGCCCGACGTGCCGAGCGCGCCTGGCTGGCCGACGCGTGACGGAGCGCCGCACCGAGGTCGCGCAGCGTGCACCGACAGCGGACGTCGACCTCGCGGGCTTCCCGACGGCTGAGTCACGCGGCACGACGTTCTACCGGGCGAAGCGCCACGACCGCGGTGCCTGGTGGTTCGCGAGCACCCCGGCGGACGCGGACGGCGTCGACGGTGGTCGCTTCGACCTCGCCACACCGCGCGGCACCTGCTGCTGGGCCGACTCGGTGGAGGTCGCGGTGCGCGAGCGACTGGCCCACCACACGCTCCACACGAACACCGTGTTCGTCGGTCGCGCCCGCGAGATGGTCGTCGTCGCGGCTCGGGCGTCCCGCGGTCGTCGATTCGCCGACGTCACCGCTCCCGACGCCGTCCGGCACGGGGTCGGTGCGGAGCTCCAGACGATGGTCGACTACCGCGTGCCACAGGCCTGGGCGCGGGCGTTCGACGCCGTCGGGTTCGCCGGGGTCCAGTACAGCACGCGGTTCACGAGCGCCACGGCCCCGAACGCGTGGGCGGTGTTCGGCGACGCCGGTGTCCCGCGACGCCCACGTCCGGAGCGTGTCCACCGCGACGGGGTCTCGGCGTGTGTGGAGTCCGGCATCCGGGTGCTCGAGGACGGCTCGACCGCCGGACCCGAGCGCTTCACGATCGTCCCGCCGCCGCGCTGACGGATCCGGCCGTCTGCTCCCGGTCCTCGTGGACCCGATCCGTCACGCGCGCGATCGGGGTTGCTCTGTCGGTGGCTCGTCCTACCGTGACGGCCGTGGTGGAACCCGTCGACGCGTGGTGGCGCCGCCGACAGTGGTCGCGCGGTGTGCCGATGCCGTACGCCGTGGGGGAGTTCCGCGATGCCTGGGCGTCCTACCCCGTGCTCATCCGGCAGTACCACCCGGACTGGAACGCCGGCGTCGTCCTGACGCAGATCCCGCCGGCGGCCGAGGTCCTGCTGACGTGGGAGTGCGACGTCGGGCACGTGTTCGTCGCGACCCCGGCCGAGCAGCGCGCTCGCCCGGGGCGTGAACGTCGACGGTCCGTGTGGTGCCCCGAGTGCTCCCTGATGGCGAAGCCCCAGCGCTGGCCGACGCTGCCTGAGGACTGGCCCGCTGCCGTCCCCGCACCGCAGCGCGCCGCGCGGGCGACGGGCCGACAGACGCTGCCGGCAGCCCCCGCGCGCCGCGGTGGGGGTGGGGGCGGTGCTGGTGCTGGTGCTGGCATGCCCGTCGGGGCGGTCGCCTCGACCCGGGCTGGTCGCGGCGTCGGGCGGTCATCGGGCTCCCGGGCCGCGGCACCGCGCACGATCTGCCCGAAGACGCCCAGGCTGCCCTCGGGAGACGCGTTCGTCAGCGTCTGCGCCCCCGCGACGGCCTCGGCGGTGGAGGCCGAGCTCCGCGCCGCGCTGTCGTCCCGGTTCGACTTCACCTTCGACCAGAACGCGATCCGCCTCGACCGCCCGTTCCACGACCACGTCGAGGCCTGGCCGGACATCATCCTGCCGGAGCTCCGCGTCGCGATCGAGTACGACTCGACCGGACGCCACGGCCTCGAGCACGTGGGTCAGCGCGAGGACTCCGACCGCCGGAAGGACCGCGCGCTGCGGAGTGTCGGGTGGGAGGTCGTCCGCATCCGCACCGGTCGGCTCCCGGCGCTCGGCCCCCACGACCTGCAGGTGTCGAGCATCTCCGGCCGCACGGTCGACCGGCTCGTCGACACCCTCCGTGACCTGCGCGGGGCCCTGTTCGTCGACGCCTACGCGCGCTGAGAGCGCGCGGCGCGCGCGGCCCGTGCTGACCGCCCTGTCCGCCCTGTCCGCCCTGTCCGCCCGGACGTGCCGATGTCGGCTCCGCTGCGGAACGACCGCAGACGCAGGCTGTTCGTGACGACGAAGACGGACGACAGCGCCATCGCGGCACCGGCGATCATCGGGTTCAGCAGGCCGGCCATCGCGAGCGGCACCGCGGCCACGTTGTAGGCGAAGGCCCAGAACAGGTTGCCCTTGATCGTGCCGAGGGTCCGGCGGGCGAGGGCGATCGCGTCGGCAGCCGCTCCGAGGTCGGCACGGACAAGGGTGATGTCCGCGGCCTCCATCGCGGCGTCGGTCCCGCTGCCCATCGCGATGCCGAGGTCGGCGGCGGCGAGTGCGGCGGCGTCGTTGACCCCGTCGCCGATCATGGCGACCGAGCGGCCCTGGTGCTGCAGTCGGACGACGGCGTCGTACTTGTCCTCCGGCCGGACCTCGGCGACGACGTCCTCGATGCCGACCTCGGCTGCGACGGTGCGTGCGACGTCGGCGGCGTCGCCCGTGAGCATGACGGTGCGCAGCCCCATCGCGTGCATCCGACGGACGGCGTCGCGGCTGGTCGGTGCGACGGTGTCGGCGACGCTGACGACGCCGCGGGCGGCTCCGTCCCACGCCACGACGACCGCGGTCGCACCGGCGCGCTCCGCTGTCCGGACCGCGGCGGTGACCTCGTCGGTGATCACGACGGCCCACTGCTCGGCGAGCCATGCGGGTCGGCCGACCAGGACGAGGGCCCCGTCGACGACGGCCTGCACCCCGAGCCCGGCGCTGGACCGGAACGACTCGGCGACGGGGTGCTGCGGGTGTGCGGCGACGATCGCCTGGGCGACGGGGTGCTCGGACCCGGCCTCGGCGGCGGCGGCGCGGGCGAGGACGTCCGCGCGGTCGTCGCCGGCGAGGGCGGTCACACCGTGCACGGTCATCCGACCCGTGGTGACGGTGCCGGTCTTGTCGAGCACGACGGTGTCGACGCGACGGGTGGCCTCGAGCACCTGGGGGCCGCGGATCAGGATCCCGAGCTGGGAGCCGCGTCCGGTGCCCACGAGCAGTGCGGTCGGCGTCGCGAGCCCGAGCGCGCAGGGGCAGGCGATCACCAGGGTCGCGACGGCGGCGGTGAACGCGGCCTGCACGTCCCCGGTGAGCAGGAGCCAGCCGACGAGGGCCAGCACGGCCAGTCCCAGCACGATCGGCACGAAGACGGCGGACACCCGGTCGGCCAGGCGCTGCACGTCGGCCTTGCCGGCCTGTGCGGAGACCACGAGCCGGCCGATGCGGGCGAGCTCGGTGTCCCGACCGACCCGGGAGGCCTCGACCACGAGCCGACCGCCGGCGTTGACGGTCGCACCGGTGACGGCGTCGCCGGGCCCGACCTCCACGGGGACGGCCTCGCCCGTCATGACGCTGGTGTCCACGGCACTGCTGCCGTCGACCACGACGCCGTCCGTGGCGATGCGGTCACCGGGGCGCACCACGAAGCGGTCACCCACCCGGAGTGCAGCTGTCGGCACGTCGGTCTCGACGCCGTCGCGGAGCACCCGGGCGGTCGGGGCGCCGAGCGCCAGGAGCGCCTGCAGCGCCGCGCCGGACCGGTCCTTCGCCCGGGCCTCGAACCACCGGCCGGCGAGCAGGAACACCGTCACGGCGGCGGCGACCTCGAAGTACGGCTCCGGAGCGGTGCCCGGGTGCGGCAGCCAGGTGAAGGTCATCCGCATCCCGATCGCGCCGGCCCCGCCGAACACCAGCGCCCACACGGACCAGAGCGTCGCGGCGGCGATCCCGACGCTGACGAGGGTGTCCATCGACGCGGCACCGTGGCGGGCGTTCACGGCGGCGGCGCGGTGGAACGGCCACGCGCCCCACACGGCGACGGGGAGCGCCAGGACGAGCGCGACCCACTGCCACCCGGGGAACTGCAGCGCCGGGACCATCGACAGGGCGACCACCGGGACCGCGAGCACGGTGGAGACGACGAGCCGCCGACGCAGCGGTGCGGTCGAGTCGGCGTCGTCCGCGACAGGTTCGGGCAGGTGCGCCCCGTAGCCGGCGGCCTCGACCGTGCGGATTGCGTCGTCGACCGCGAGCTCGGCCGGCAGCGTCACCGTGGCGCGCTCGGTGGCGTAGTTCACGCTCGCCGAGACGCCGGGGAGCTTGTTGAGCTTCCGCTCGATGCGGTTCGCGCAGGACGCGCAGGTCATTCCCTCGATCGTCAGCTCGACCGGTGTCACCGTCGCGGTCACGAGGCGACCAGGGTGTAGCCCGCTTCCTCGACGGCAGCAGCGACGTCGTCGGTCGACAGCGGCTGGCTGCTGGTCACGCGGGCGGTCGAGACGCCGCCGACGGTGAGCTCCACCGCGACGGCGGTGACGCCGGGCAGCGCACTGAGTTCCTCGTCGACGCTGGTCACACAGTGCCCACACGTCATGCCGGTGATCCCGTAGGTGTTCGTCAGCTCGCCCATCACGGCCGTCCCTTCGTCGTCGTGATCCCCACCATATACCCCAGGGGGGTACCACGCCAGGACCGCGGGCCAGGACCGCACGCCAGGACCGCGAGGCGGCACCGCGGGCCAGGACCGCGGGACAACGCTCACCCGCGGAGCGCGAGCGCCTCGCTGGTCCACCGCGCGTGCACGTCCCACGGGTCGGACACCCCCGCGGCGACGACGTCGACGTGCGCGAGCAGCTCCGGCGTCACGCGGAACCACTCCGTGCCGGGGTACCGGGTGGCGGCGAACTGCTCGTGACGCCGGCGCTCCAGACGACGGTCCCCGCGCTCGAACGCCAACAGGTCCTGGTGGCTGATCCGCGCGAGCCGCTGCCGGGGGTTCGCCGTCGTGCCGATCTTCACGCGGTCGCCGACGTGGTCGCGCTGCCGCAGGTAGTAGACGACGTCGACCCGCGGGGGAGCGAGGTCACCGTCGGGCACCTCGCCCCACCGCCACTCGCACACGGCGCACACCGCACCCGCGGCGAAGCGGACGCCGACCCGGGAGCCGCAGACGGGACAGGGCCCGGGGAGCAGGTCCTCGACGCCGAGCGTCTCGGCGGCGTGGTCCGCGACGACGGCGACGTGCAGCGCGCACAGCGGCACCGGCGCGCCGGGCGCGAGCGGGCTCGCGCAGCCGGGGACGCAGCAGGACGGGACCATGCGCGGCACGCTACCCGGCACGTCCGACGCCACCCGGGCCTCCCGGCCGGCACCGGGCACACCAGCCCAGCCGACGTGCGTCAGTCGAAGATGACGCCGATCGGCTCGCGCTTCTCCTCCTGGAACCGGTCCTCGGCGCGGCCGAGCGCCCAGTACGCGGAGAGCGACAGGTCGCGCTTCTCCAGCTGCCACTCGTCCTGCAGCAGCCGACGGATCGCCTTCATCGCGGCCCGCTCACCGTGCGCGAACACCTGCACCGGACTGGAGGCACGGGGCAGCGCCCGGGCCGCTGCGAGCAGGAGCGTGCCCGGCTCGGCGCCGGCGGCGTCCCGGTGCAGCCACCGCAGGTCGACCCCGGCCGGGTGCCGGATCGCCTGCTCGTCGCCGGGACCGGCCACCTCGACCAGGGCGACGCCCGTGGCGGCGTCGTGCATGGCCTCCAGGGCGGCGCCGATCGCGGGCAGGGCGCTGTCGTCGCCGAGCAGCACGTGCGTGACGGCAGGGTCGTCGCTCGGCGCGTAGCCGCCGCCGGGGCCGGAGAGGGCGAGCCGGTCGCCGGGCTGGGCGGACGCTGCCCACGGTCCGGCGAGCCCGTCGTCGCCGTGCACCACGAAGTCGATCGCGATGGTGCGGGCGACGTGGTCGACGGCGCGGACCGTGTAGGTGCGGCGGGCCGGACGGTCCTGCTTCGGGAGCGTCTCGCGGAGGGCCTCGAGGTCGTACGGCGGCTCCAGGCCGAGCCCGGGCTTGGCGAGCAGGAGCTTCACGTAGGTGTCGGTGGCGGCGAGGGCGTCCGGGGCAGCGCCCGCGATGAAGTCGTCGAACGCCGGGCCTCCGAGGTGCACGCGGACCATGTGCGGCGAGAGGCGCTCCGTGCGCTCGACGACGAAGACGGACTGCGGGCGGTTCTTGGAGCTCATCGTGGGGGAGGGTCCTCTCGGGTGGCGGCCGGGTTCCTGGGAGAAGACCCTTGACGTCGCCAAGGGTAAGGCTAGCCTTACCTCCATGGACACCACGGTCACCCCGTTCTCCGAGCTGTTGCGCCGACGCACGCACCGCTCGCACGGGACGACCGCGGGCAACGGGTTCATGCACGACCTGGTCGACGGCCAGTGTGACGTGGCCGACTACGCCGCCCTGCTCGGGCAGTACGCCTTCGTCTACGACGCCCTCGAACGCGCCGCCGACCGGATGGCGGAGCACCCCGTCGCCGCGCCGTTCGTCACGCCGCAGCTCACCCGGATGCCGGCGATCCGCGCGGACCTCGAGTACCTCGTCGGACCCGACTGGGCCGAGCTCGTCTGCCCGCTCCCCGCCACCACCGCCTACGTCCGCCGGCTCAACGAGGTCGCGGCCACGTGGCCGGGCGGCTTCGTCGCGCACCACTACACGCGCTACCTCGGCGACCTGTCCGGTGGCCACCTGCTCGGCTCGCTGCTCGCCGAGCAGTTCGGGTTCGACACGAACGGCGTCCTCTTCTACATCTTCGACCAGGTCGCGGACCCGAACGCCTTCGGTGACACCTACCGCGCGCAGCTCGACGCGGCCCCGTGGGACGACGACGAGCGCGAACGGGTCATCGCCGAGGTGGAGCTCGCGTACGCGCTCAACACCGGGCTGCTCGCCGGGCTCGACGCCCAGCGCGGGCCGCTCGCGCCGCCGGCGACCGCCACCGCCTGACCCCGCACAGCGCCGCGCAGCACGCACGCACGCGTCGTGCACGGCGCCACCGCGCGTCGTGCCGGAGCCACCCCGGCAGCCCGTCCGGACGGTCGTCGTCACGGAGACCCGCCTCCCGATACGCTGCTGGGGTCCCGGACCGGTACCCCGGGCGAGCCTGACCCGAAAGGACCCCATGACGGCGATCGACGGTTCGACACGCTTCGGCAGTGCCCGCGACGATGTCAGCGGCGCGGTCGACAGCGACCTGCGCGCTGACGTCCGCTACCTCGGCGAACTCCTCGGCCGCGTGCTGCGGGAGAGCGGCGGCGACGAGCTCCTGCGCGACGTGGAGTCCCTGCGCGCAGCGGTGATCACGGCCTACGAGGGCTCGGACGTCGACGGCGCCGCGCGGGCCGAGGCCGTCGTGGCCGCCATGTCCGCCGAGCGTGCCGAAGAGGTCGCACGCGCCTTCACCACCTACTTCCACCTGACGAACCTGGCCGAGGAGCACCACCGCGTGCGCGTGCTCCGGCTCCGCGGGGACGACGGCGGCGTCGCGGGGGACTCCTTCCCGGCGACGTTCGCGCGCCTCGTCGACGAGCTCGGGACCGACGAGGCCACCGCGCGACTCGACGGCCTCCGGTTCCACCCCGTCCTGACCGCCCACCCGACCGAGGCCCGTCGTCGCGCGGTCACCACGGCCGTGCGGCGCATCACGGACCTCATCGACGAGCGGGACTCCGCGAAGAACGCCATGGCGCGCGCCGAGAACGAGCGCCGGCTGCTCGAGGAGATCACGACGCTCCTGCGCACGTCCCCGCTCCGCACCACCCGGCCGACCCCGCTCGACGAGGTCCGCACGGCGATGAGCGTGTTCGACCAGACGCTGTTCGAGATCGTGCCGCAGGTCTACCGCCTGCTCGACGACCGGCTGCTCGGGGGCGCCGCCGGCAGCGCGCCCGTGCGGGCCCCCGCCTTCGTCCGCTTCGGCACGTGGATCGGCGGGGACCGTGACGGCAACCCGCACGTCACGGCCGCCGTCACCCGCCAGGCCGCGGACATCGCCGCCGAGCACATCCTGCTCGGCCTGGCCCGCGCCGCCACCCGCATCGGCAGCACGCTGACGCTCGACCACGACGAGACCCCGGCCGACCCGGGCCTCACCGCGCTCGTGTTCGCGCAGGAGTCGCTCGACGTCGAGATCGCCGAGCGCATCGGCATCCGCGCGCCCAACGAGACCCACCGCCGGGCGCTGCTGTTCACCGCGGCACGCCTCGACGCCACCCGCCGCGGCGAACCGGGTCTGGCGTACGCCGGTCCCGAGGCCTTCCTCGACGACCTCCGCGTCATCCAGGCCTCCCTGGTCGCCGGCGGCGCCGCCCGGCCGGCCTACGGCGAGCTGCAGAACCTCATCTGGCAGGTCGAGACCTTCGGCTTCCACCTCGCCGAGCTCGAGATCCGGCAACACTCGCAGGTGCACCGCGCCGCCCTGGCCGAGATCCGTGCCGGCGGCGAGCTGAGCGAGACCACGGAGGAGGTCCTCGCGGTCTTCCGGACGATCGCCGACCTGCAGCGCCGCTACGGCGTCCGGGCCTCGAACCGCTACATCGTCTCCTTCACGCAGTCGGCCGCCGACCTCGCGAACGTGCACGAACTGGCGGTCGCCGCCCTCGGGTCCGTCCAGGCCGCACCGGTGCTCGAGGTCATCCCGCTGTTCGAGACCTTCGCCGACCTGCACGCCAGCGTGGAGATCCTCGACGAGGCCGTCCGCACCGAGGCCTTCCAGCGCCGCCTGGCCGTCACCGGTCGGAAGCTCGAGGTGATGCTCGGCTACTCGGACTCCTCGAAGGACGTCGGCCCGGTCTCCGCGAACCTGGCGCTGTACGACGCCCAGGCGCGCATCGCTCGCTGGGCCCGGGAGAACGACATCGAGCTGACGCTGTTCCACGGCCGCGGTGGCTCGCTCGGCCGGGGCGGCGGACCCGCGAACGAGGCCGTCCTGGCGCAGCCGCCCGGGTCGATCGACGGCCGCCTGAAGATCACCGAGCAGGGCGAGGTCATCTTCGCCCAGTACGGCGACCAGGACATCGCCGCCCGACACCTCGAGCAGATGGCCGCTGCGACGCTCTTCGCGTCGTCGCCCTCGAACGAGGCCCGCACCGAGGCCGCCGCCGACCGCTTCCGCGACCTCGCCCAGCGTCTCGACGACGTCTCCCGCGAGGCCTTCCACGGCCTGGTCAAGGCCGAGGGCTTCGCGCCGTGGTTCGCCCGGGTCACCCCGATGGAGGAGATCGGGCTGCTGCCGCTCGGCTCCCGTCCGGCCCGTCGCGGCCTGTCGGTGGAGTCGCTCGAGGACCTCCGCGCCATCCCGTGGGTGTTCTCCTGGACCCAGGCCCGCATCAACCTCGCCGGCTGGTACGGCCTCGGCTCCGCGCTCGAGGCCGTCGGCGACGTCGACCTGCTCCGCACCGCGTTCCGCGAGTGGCCGCTGTTCGGCGCGATGATCAAGAACGTCGAGATGTCCCTGGCGAAGACGGACGAGCAGATCGCCCGCCGGTACCTCGACCTCGCCGACCGCGATGACCTGGCGGCCGCTGTCCTCGACGAGATGATCCGCACCCGCGACTGGGTCCTGCGGGTCTCCGGCGGGTCCGACGTCCTGCAGGACCGTCCGGTGCTCGCCCGCGCCGTTCGCCTGCGCAGCCCCTACGTCGACGCCCTGTCGCACCTCCAGCTCCGGGCGCTCCGCGCGATCCGTACGACGGGGAGCACCGACCCGACGGACGCCGACCACCGGCTGCTCCTGCTGACCGTGAACGGGATCGCTGCCGGCCTGCAGAACACGGGCTGACCTGCGGTGCGCGGCCTGGTGCGAGGTCGTGCACGTGGTGCGGCGCGCTGGCGACGCACGGCGTGTGCGACCCGCACCGGCCGGGCGACCGCGCACGGCGCGGGGCGCGCGCGACCACGGGGCGCGCGTGACCACGGGGCGCGACCACGGGGCGGACGCGACCACGGGGCGGACGGGAGGCTCGGTGCCCGCCGGTGGGGAGCCTCCCGTCCGCTGCGTGGTGACCATGCACCGGACGGTCACTCTCTCCGACTGGTCGCGGCACCCCGTCGGCGTGACGCCGACCGGTCACGGATCGTCGCTCCGCCGCCGCCCCGGCGACGGTTGCCGACCGCTCGACGGACCTGAGCGGGGTGTCGTGACCGTTCGCGACCCCGTCCGCTGCCGACGAAGCACCGTCCCAGCCCCGTCGAATCGATTCGGCACGGCGTAGCGTTGCCGCCGTGACGACGGCGCGCACCCGCAACCGACCCCTCCGGACGACCCTTCCCCCGATCGTGCCGCTCGCGCTCATCGTCGGGGTCTCGCCCTTCGCGACGGACATGTACATCCCCGCGCTGCCCGCGATCGCCCGCGACCTCGGCAGCACGCCGAGCGCCGTCCAGCTCTCGCTCACCGCGTTCCTCGTGGCGTTCGCGGTCGGGCAGCTGCTCGCCGGGCCGGTCAGCGACGGCATCGGTCGTCGCCCCCTGATGCTCGGCGGGACGGCGCTGTTCGCACTCGCCTCGCTCGGCTGCGCGCTCGCGCCCGACGTCGGGATGCTCGTCGCCGCCCGGGTGGTGCAGGGCCTGGCCGGGGCAGCTGCGGCCGTCGCGGGCCGCGCGATGGTGTCCGACGTCACCGAGGGGCCGCGGATGGCGAAGGTGTTCGGCACGCTCGCCGCGATCAACGCGATCGGTCCGGTCGTGGCGCCGCTGGCCGGGGGAGCGGTGCTGCTGGTCGGCACGTGGCGGGTGATGTTCGTCGTGCTCGCGGTCCTCGGCGCGGTGTTCTTCGCCCTCGTCGTGCCGTTCTTCCACGAGACCCTGCGTCCGGCCGCCCGCGGCGGGATCGGCCTCGGTGCGAACTGGCAGCGCATCCGGCAGCTCGTGGCCATCCCGCGCTTCCGGGCGTACCTGCTCACGGGGGTGCTGTCGACGATCGGCTTCTTCGCCTACATCGCGACGAGCTCGTTCGTGTTCCAGACGCAGTTCGGCTTCTCCGAGCAGCTGTACACGATCGTCTTCGCCACGAACGCCACGATGATGATCATCACGACGCTCGTGATCCGACGGGTCGTCGGGCGGTTCTCCGAGGACGCGCTGCTCACCGCCGGCTTGCTCGTCGGCACGATCGGTGCCGCCGGGGTGTTCGTGTCGGCGCTCCTCGGCCTCGGACCGGTCGCCGTCTGGGTCTCGCTCGCCGTGGTCACCGGCGCCTGGGGCTTCGTCCTGCCGGCCGCGATGACCCGGACGCAGCACGTGGGCGCGGCGCACCCGGGGACCGCGGCAGCGCTGCAGGGCGGCCTGTCGTTCGGGCTCGGCGGGCTCGGCACACCGCTGGCCGGACTGCTCGGCGGGACCGCGATCGCGATGGGTTCGGTCATGGTCGTGCTGATGGGCGCGGCGGTCGTCGTGCAGGCGCTGGCCACACGACGCGCCGACTGACGGGCGGCGACCCGGAGAACCGGTAGGGTCGCGGAGCAAGACGTTCCGATCAGAGGGGGCATCCGCATGGACATCGTCGTACACGAGACAGGCACGGACACCGCCGTCCTGGAGTGCACGGGCCGACTCAACATGGTGTCGGCACCGGCGTTCCGCGAGACCGTCGCCACGGTCGTCGACGGCGGTCACCACCGGGTGGTCGTCGAGCTGTCCGGTGTGGAGTTCATGGACTCCTCCGGGCTGGGGGCCCTGGTGGGCTGCCTGAAGACCGCACGCCAGGCCGGCGGGGACCTGCGCATCGCCGCCCCGTCCGAACAGGTGACGATGGTGCTCACGCTGTCGAACATCGACAAGATCCTCCGGACGTACCCCGACGGGGACGCCGCGGTCGCCAACTGGGCCTGACCGGCACCGCCGTGGCCGAGCACCGCCTCGACTTCGCGTCGCCACCGGACGACGTCACCGCCGTCCACGAGTTCCTCGCCCGGGTGTGGGGGACAGAGCCCTCCGTCGGTCCCGAGGACCGCATGGCCTTCGAGCTCGCCCTCGTCGAGCTCGCCTCCAACGTCGTCGAACACGCCGCAGGAGACGCGCGCATCGCCTGCTCGCTCGCCCTCGCGGTCCGCGACGGCGGCCTGGAGGCCCGGCTCACCGACGACGGTCGGCCCGCCTCCGTCGACCCCTCGGCCGCCGAGCTCCCCGACGCGTCCGCCGAGAGCGGCCGCGGTCTCGCGCTGGTCGGCATGGTCGTCGACGAGCTGCGGTACGCCCGCGAGGGCGAGACGAACACCTGGACGGTCCGCCGCCTGATCCGGTAAACGCATCGGGTCGGCCGGAACCCGCAAACTCGTGTGAACGATTGAGACACCTGGCCCCCGCCGTGTCACGATCACCGCGATGAACGACCAGTCCGATCCCAGGAGCAGCTTCGAGACCTCGGGGACCGTCCTCGAGGACGCCCTGCGGATGTACGAGGACGCCTACGAGGGTGCCGGCTTCGTGGCCGCACGCACCGATCGTCCGTTCGCGTACCGGTTCCGCGGCGTCGGGAACGACCAGATCTCGTTCCGCTCGACCCGCTTCGACGCGCGCGTCCGTGGTGAGGTCGAGCTGCAGGACGAGTACGCCGTCATGTGGACGGCCGACGGCGGCGGACGCATCGACATCGGTCGCGACGAGGCCCAGCTCCGGCCCGGGTCGCCGATGATGTTCCCGTCCGGCCGCCCGTTCGTCTTCGAGCTCGCCGACGTCCGGCAGAGCCTGGTGCAGTTCGAGCGGACGCACCTCGAGGAGATGGCCGCCGAGCTCCACGGCGTCCAGCCCGGGCCGCTCGTGTTCGACCACACGGCGGCACCGCGACCCGATGACCTGCGCGTGTGGAACCAGCAGGTGCAGCGGGCAGCCGGCGTCGTGCTGGGTTCCCCACCGGTGTCCGCCATCGGGCTCGCCGAGATCGCGCGGGCCACGGCGCTCGCGCTGCTGACGACCTTCCCGCACCGGTTGCTCGCGCCCGAGGTCCCGCTGCCGCAAGGCGCCACCGGCCGTGTCCGCGAGGCCGTCGAGTACATGCACGCGTTCGCCCACACCCCGATCTCCACGACCGACGTCGCCGACCACGTCGGACTCAGTGTCCGCGGGCTGCAGCAGGCCTTCCAGCGACAGGTCGGGACCGCGCCGAACTCGATGCTGCGCGGGATCCGCCTGGACCGCATCCGCGAGGAGCTCCGTCGTGGTGCACCCGGCGAACTGACCGTCGCCGCCGTCGCCGTGCGCTGGGGGTTCGCCCACCTCGGCCGCTTCTCCGCCGCGTACGCCACCCGCTTCGGCGAGTACCCGCGGGACACGCTGCAGGCCTGACCACCGCGGCCACCCCGTCCCCTACGCTCGGGGCGTGAGCAGACCGCGACCGTGGGTGATCGTGCCCGGGATCTGGAACTCCGACGCCGAGCACTGGCAGTCGGTGTGGCAGGCCGACCGGCGCGAGGACGCCGTCCGCATCGCGCCCACCTCGTGGTCCGAGCCCGACCCGGCCGACTGGTCCGCCGCGCTCGACGCCGCGGTCGCTGCCGTCGACGGGCCGCCCGTCCTCGTCGCCCACAGCCTCGGGGTCCTCGCGGTGGCCGAGTGGCTCGCCGAGCACGACGACGGTCGGGTCGCCGGCGCGTTCCTCGTCGCGCCGCCCGACCCCGACGCGCCGGGCTTCCCGCACGCGGCCAGGGGCTTCGCGTTCCCGACCCGGGCGGTGGCGACGCCGACCCTGGTCGTGGTGAGCGACGACGACCCGTACTGCACCCGCGACCGCGCCGAGGGGCTGGCCGCCGTCCTGGGGTCCGACGTCGAACGGATCGGTCCGCACGGCCACGTCAACATCGCCAGCGGCGTGGGGGACTGGGCCGCCGGCCGGACGCTCCTCGAGGCGTTCGCCGACCGTCTCTGACCTCCCGGTCGCCACCCGGTCGTCAACGCGCCCGCGCCGCACCCTCGACGGGCCCTCCGCAGGGCGTCCTGCGGCCTGACATGCCAGCCGATCCCGCGACACACCGCCGATGTGTCGCAGAGCGACGCTCACGATGTTTCATACTTCCTCCATGGAGACGCAGTCCGGGACACGCACCCCGCTCGTGGACCCCTTCGGTCGCGAGGTCGAGGAGTGGCTCAGGGACGCCCCGGCCACCCGCACCCCGTACCTGGCCGACCTGGTGGTGCCGCCCGTCACGGGTCCCGTCCAGCGTCCCGACCTGCTGGTCGATGCGCCGACCGAGGCCGCCGAGACCGAGCCAGCCGCGCTTGCGACTGAAGCGCCTGCGGCCGGAGCGCCTGCGACCGGAGCGCCTGCGGCCGGAGCGCCGAACGACGCCGCGCCGTCCGCTCCCGCCGACGACACCGCGTTCCGACGTCCTCGCGACCACGGCCGGCACCGCTCGACCTGCGCCCCGTCGTTCCCCGAGCCGCCCGAGCGCCTGGCCCTCCGCATCGAGGAGCTCGCCGTCGAGGTCTCCGCGCAGAGCGGTCGGCCCACGCTGGAGCGCATCGTCGTCCTGCAGGAACAGGTCCTGCGCCGCGACGAGGACCTCGCCCGCCTGCAGGCATGGGAAGCCGCCGTCGCCGACCTGTCCGACCCCGAGGTCGAGGCCGCCCGCGCCTACGCCCGGTCCGTGTTCGACGACCTCCTCGCCGAGGCCGCCGACGAAGCCGACCGTCGTGACCGTGCCGCAGCGCGCCGAGCTGCGACCACCGGCGCCGTGACCGTCGTCGCACCTGCGCCCACCCCCGCGCCGCGACCCGCTCCGGCGCTCGTGCTGCCCGTGGCCGCCCCCGTCGCTGCGACCAGCGCGGTCCTCGACGACACCGACGCCGACCGTGACGAGCCCGCGCGACTCGTGCCGAGCCTCCTGGCCGTCACCCCGGTGTCCGCGAACACGCGACCCACCCCCCTCGTCTCGCCCGCCACCGGTCCCACCGTCATCGACCGTGATGCCTTCGCAGCCGTGCTGCGGGCGCACCGCGCCGAGTCCGACGCGCCCACGGCCGGCACGCCCGTCGTGTTCCCCGAGGAGCACGCGGCAGCCCTGCCCGGAGCGGACATCGCCGCTGACGACACCGTGGCGACCCCCACGTCGGCTCGGCCCGGCTGGTGGGCACGCGTCGTCGCCGCCGTCCTCCGCGTCGTCGGCCGCCGGTGACCACACGCCGGACCCCGTCGACGCTCGGGGCCCCGTCGCTCCGGTCCGCTCGGTAGACTGACGGGATGCCGACGCTCCGCGATCTCCAGGCCGTGATCGAGACCCTCTGGCCCGCTGCCGGCACCGAGTCGTGGGACTCCGTCGGGCTCGTCTCCGGTGACCCGGACGCCGTGGTCGAGCACGTGCACCTCGCGGTGGACGCCGTCCCCGACACCGCGCAGGAAGCCGTCGAGCTCGGTGCCGACCTGCTCCTGACCCACCACCCGCTGCTGCTGCGCGGCGTGACGACGGTCGCCGAGTCCACGTACAAGGGCTCCGTCCTCGCCACGCTGATCCGCGGCGGGTGCGCGCTCGTCGCCGCCCACACGAACGCCGACGTCGTGACGACCGGCACCTCGGCGGTCCTTGCGGAGCGGCTCGGGCTCACCGACCTGCGCCCGCTCGAGCCCGGCGACGCCGACGGCACCGGGATCGGTCGCGTCGGGGTGCTCGCCGAGCCCGTGTCACTCGGTGTCCTCGCCCGGCGGATCGTCGACGTCCTCCCCGCCACGGCCTCGGGCGTCCGGGTGTCGGGTGCCTACGACCAGCCCGTCCGCACCGTCGCGCTCTGTGCCGGCGCCGGCGACTCGCTGCTCGGCAACGCCGCCGTGCTCGACGCCGACGTGTACGTCACGAGCGACCTCCGCCACCACCCGGCGTCGGAGTTCCGCGAGCAGGCCATGCTCGTCGGTGGTCCGGCCCTCATCGACACCTCGCACTGGGCCACCGAGTGGCTCTGGCTCGACGTCGCCGCCGAACAGCTCCGGCAGGCCGCCGGCGTCCGCGTCACCGTCAGCGACCTGCGCACCGACCCGTGGGACTTCGCGGTCCTGCCGTCAGCCCCCACCACCGAGCACCACAACGAAGGAGCCTGACCATGAAGGCAGCACCCGAGGACCAGGTCATCCTCCTCGACGTCCAGCGACTGGACAACGACATCACCCGGATCGCCCACCGCATCAGCTCCCTGCAGAAGGGCGACCGGCTGACCGAGCTCGGCAAGACGGCCTCGTCGCTGCGCAGCGAACTGGCCGCGGCCACCGGTGACGTCGAGGACTCCGAGCGCGACCTCGCGCGCCTCGAGTCCGACACCGCGACCGCACAGGCCCGGGTCGAGCGGGACACCACGATGCTCCAGCACGCGAACGCGAAGGACGCCGCCGGTCTGCAGAACGAGCTCGACTCGCTGCAGCGCCGGATCGGGGACCTCGAGACCTCCGAGCTCGAGATCATGGAACGGCTCGACGTCTACCGCGCCCGCGTCGGCGACGTCGAGGCCCGTCTGGCCGACGTCGAGGCCTCCCGCGCCGGGCTCGTCGCCGAGCGCGACACCGAGATCCAGCGCCTCGAGAACGACCGCGCCGCCGCCACCCAGAGCCGCGCGGACATCGCCGCGAAGGTCCCCGAGGACCTGCTCGCGCTCTACGAACGCCAGCGTGCCCGCTACGGCTTCGGTGCGTCGCTGCTGCAGGGCGGCGTCTCGACGGCGTCGGGCGTGACGCTCACCGGCGCGGACCTGCAGGCCGTGCGCCGTGCGGCCCCCGACGACGTCGTGCTCTGCCCGGACAGCGAAGCGGTCCTGGTCCGCACGGAGGAGTCCGGTCTGTAGAGGCTCGGCGCCTGCGGGCGCTGACGCTCGGCGCCGGCGCGGGCTGGCGCTGTGCTCGGCGCTGGCGCGGGCTGGCGCTGCACAACCGAAACCGGCTCGCACCACGGACTTCTGCGGTGCGAGCCGGTTCTGGTTGTGCGGTGCCGATCGGCACTGGACGTGTGACGCGAACGGGCCGGCCGTACGCCGGGTTCTGTCCCGCCTCGCGGCGGTGACGGCCATCTCTCTCGGACCGACGTTGCCGTCGGCCTCCAGCGGTCTACCCGAGGACTCGGCGAGCAGCCTCAGCGTCCTCTGTCTGACCTTGCTCCGGGCGAGGTTTACCGAGCGGATCCGGTCACCCGGACCCCTGGTGGTCTCTTACACCACCGTTTCACCCTTACCGGTGTCGCCACCGGCGGTCTGTTCTCTGTGGCACTGTCTCGCGGATTGCTCCGGGTGGGTGTTACCCACCGCCCTGCTCTGTGGAGCCCGGACGTTCCTCGGCACTCCCGGGGGAGTGACGCGACCGTCTCACCGACCCGTTCGCAGGACGAGTGTACCGGGACGCGCCCGTACAGCGCCCACACCGGCGACCCGTTCGCTCCGTCAGTCCAGAGCCGCCCCGGTGGGATCGCACTCCGTGTCGGGTCCACGGTGCCGGACCCGACACGAAGTGCGATCTCACCGCCAGCCGACGGCCCGCGCGCCGACGGCCCGCCAGCCGACGGCCCGCGCGACGCGCCGCGGCGGCGCGGCGGCGCGCTCAGGCGCTGCGGGCCGCCAGGGTGGCTGCGCCGATGATGCCCGCGTTGTTGCGGAGCGTCGCGGGGATGATGTCGGCCTGCAGGTCGAGCAGCGGCAGGAACTCCTCGTACTGCTTCGACACCCCGCCGCCGACGACGAAGAGCTCCGGGGAGAGCAGGGCCTCGAGCCGCGAGTAGTACTTCTGCAGGCGCTTCGCCCAGTGCTTCCAGGACAGGTCGTCGCGCTCCTTGGCGGCGAAGGACGCCTTCGTCTCGTAGTCGACGCCCTCGATCTCCAGGTGCCCGAGCTCCGCGTTGACGATGAGCACACCGTCGTTGATGAGCGCCGTGCCGATGCCCGTGCCGAGCGTCGTCACGATGACCAGGCCCTCGCGGCCCTTCGCGGCGCCGAACTGCTGCTCGGCGAACCCGGCGGCGTCGGCGTCGTTGACGAAGTGGATGGAGCGGCCGAGCTCCTTCTCGAACAGGGCCTCGGCCTCGAATCCGATCCACTTCTTCGACACGTTCGCGGCCGACATGGTCTTGCCGTCGCGGACGATCGCGGGGAAGCAGACGCCGACGGCGACGTCGGACGGCGGGGAGAGCTCGTCGAGGATCGACTTGGCGACCCCGACGATGTCGTGCGGCTTGCCTCCCTCTGGCGTGGCCTTCTTGATCCGGTCCGTGGTGAGTTCGCCGGTCGCCGTGTCGACGATCGCGCCCTTGATGCCCGTACCGCCGATGTCGACGCCGACTGCGAGGGAGGTCATGTGGAGCCTTTCGGTAGGGAGGGTGTCAGGAGACGGTGAGGAGTTCGGCACCGCGCTCGGTGACGACGAGCGTGTGCTCGAACTGCGCGGTCCAGGACTTGTCGCGGGTGCTGACGGTCCAGTCGTCGGCCCAGATGTCGGCCGCGATGCCGCCGAGCGTGAGCATGGGCTCGATGGTGAACACCATGCCGGGCTCGATGACGGTGTCGTAGTGGGCCGCGTCGTGGTGGGGGATGATCAGCCCGGAGTGGAAGGCCCGACCGACCCCGTGCCCGGTGTAGTCGCGGACGACCCCGTAGCCGAACCGCTTGGCGTAGGCCTCGATGGCCCGACCGATCACGTTCACCTGACGGCCCGGCGCGACGGCCTTGATCCCGCGACGCAGCGCCTCCTCGGTCCGCGTGACGAGGTCCTGGACCTCCGGCGCCGCGGTCCCGACGACGAACGTGCGGTTCGTGTCGCCGTGCATGCCGTCCTTGTACGCGGTGATGTCGATGTTCACGATGTCGCCGTCCTGCAGCACGGTGTCGTCGGGGATGCCGTGGCAGATCACCTCGTTCAGGGACGAGCAGAGCGACTTCGGGTAGCCCCGGTAGCCGAGGGTCGAGGGGTACGCGCCGTGCGACACGACGTACTCGTGGCCGATGCGGTCGAGCTCGTCGGTCGTGACACCGGGACGGATCGCGGCACCCACGGCGTCGATGGCCTGCGAGGCGATGCGGCCCGCCGTGCGGATCAACTCGACCTCGTCCGGCGTGTACGTGTCGCCGAGACCGTGTTCGTGCGGCTCGACCCGACCGACGTACTCCGGGCGTTCGATGTCCTTCGGGACGGCCCGCTGCGGGGAGATGCGGCCGGCGGTCAGGTGTCCGTGTTCGTCCCGGGGCATGCGCACCACTCTAGTGGCGCGTCGACGCGGGTCGTGGCCGGTGCCGCGCGGGTACGGTGGCGACATGAGCGACGAACGCATCGAGTCCCAGTGGTGGTTCAACGACAAGACCCGCACGGTCGAGCAGGGCCCGCAGTCGCCGCAGCGCGACCGCATCGGGCCCTTCGAGACGCGCGAGGAAGCGGAGCACGCCCTCGAGCGCATCCAGGCGAACAACGAGAAGTGGGACGAGGAGTCCTGACGGCTCGCGTCCCCGACGCGACGACCTGAGAGCCGGGAGGCCCGGTGCCAGCTGGCACCGGGCCTCCTGTCCGTCTCGTGGTGGCGTCAGCCGTCGATCGTGGGCGACGGACGGTACGTGATCGGGAGTCGGCGGTCACGGCCGAAGGCCATGCCGGAGGTCTTCGGCCCGATCGCGCCCTGGCGGCGCTTCCACTCGGAGCGGTCGACCAGGCGGGTGACCTCGGCGACGGTGGCCGCGTCGAAGCCCATCGCGACGATGTCCGCGGCGCCCTGGGCACGCGTGACGTACTGCTCCAGGATGGCGTCGAGGACCTCGTACGGCGGCAGGCTGTCCTGGTCCTCCTGCCCTTCGCGGAGCTCCGCGGACGGCGGCTTGCTGATCGAGTTCTCCGGGATGGGCTCGGTCTCGCCACGGGACGCCGCGGCCGCGTTCCGCCAGCGGGCCAGCGCCCACACGATCGTCTTCGGGACGTCCTTGATCGGCGCGAAGCCGCCCACCGAGTCACCGTAGATGGTGGAGTAGCCGACGGCGAGCTCGGTCTTGTTGCCCGTGGTCAGGACGAGGTGGCCGTCGAGGTTCGACAGGCCCATCAGGATCAGCGCCCGCACCCGCGCCTGGATGTTCTCGGCGGCGAGCCCGGTCAGCCCCAGCTGCGCGTCGAAGGGTGCGACGAGGTCGGCGATCGGCTCCGTGCGGTACTGCAGCCCGAGCCGCGCGGCCACGTCGTCGGCGTCCGAGCGGGAGTGCGTCGAGGACCACCGCGACGGCATCGAGACGCCGAACACGTGCTCGGCGCCGATGGCGTCGACGGCGATCGCGGCGCAGACCGCGGAGTCGATGCCGCCGGACAGGCCGAGCACGACCGAACGGAACCCGTTCTTCCGCACGTAGTCGCGCGTGCCGAGGACGAGGGCGTCCCAGATGGCTTGTCGGTCGTCGGGCAGCTCGGCGACGTCGCGGGGGAGCGGCGGGCGGCCCGCGAGCTCGCCCGGCGTCGTGTTCGGGGTGTCGAGCGACACCCGCTGCACGTGCTCGGTGACGACGGGGCCGGTGGCCGGCGCCGGGTCGACGTCGACGAGGAGCAGGTGCTCGCGGAACTGCGGCGCCCGGGCGACCACCCGGCCGGTCTCGTCGACCACGACGGAGTCGCCGTCGAAGACCAGGTCGTCCTGGCCGCCGACGATGTTGACGTACGCGACGACCGTGTCCGACTCGGTCGCGCGACGTGTGACGAGGGGCAGCCGGACCTCGTCCTTGTCGGCCACCCACGGCGAGGCGTTGACGACGAGCAGCAGGCCGGCGTCGGCGCCGAGCACCCGGGCGACGGGGCCACCGTCGCGCCAGAGGTCCTCGCAGATGACGACCGCCACGTCGACGTCCGCGATCCTGGCCACGAGCAGGTCGTCACCGGGGATGAACACCCGGTACTCGTCGAACACGGAGTAGTTGGGCAGGTGGTGCTTGGCGGTCGTGGCGACGACGCGCCCGTGCTGCAGGACGCTCGCGCAGTTCTTCGCGATCGCGGTCGGGGCCGTGCTGACGTCGACGGGCCGCGGGGCGAACGGCCCGTCCGGGTGCCCGACGACCACCGCGACGTCCCCGAGGCCCTCGTCGTCGAGGGTGCGGGCGAGGCGCTCCACCGCGGCACGTGCGGTGCGGAGGAACGACGGGCGCGAGGCGAGGTCCTCGATCGGGTAGCCGGAGATCGCCATCTCCCCGGTGGCGACCAGGTCCGCGCCGCGCGCTCGTGCGGTGCGGACGGCGTCGACGATGCCGGCGGCGTTCCGGGCGAAGTCGCCCACGACCGGGTTCGTCTGGGCGAGTGCCAAGCGGAGACGGGGCATGAGCACTAGCCTATTGACCACGGTCGCCGAGCGACCGTGGAACGCGGAAAGGGCGTGCATGGACAAGCAGACGGACTTCGTGCTCCGCACCATCGAGGAGCGGGGCATCAAGTTCATCCGACTCTGGTTCACGGACGTCATCGGCACGCTGAAGTCGGTCGCGATCGCCCCGGCCGAGGTCGAGGGCGCTTTCGCCGAGGGCATCGGGTTCGACGGCTCCGCGATCGAGGGCCTCAGCCGCTCGTACGAAGCCGACGTCCTGGCACACCCGGACCCCTCGACGTTCCAGATCCTGCCGTGGCGCGGCGAGATCGACCCCACCGCGCGGATGTTCTGCGACATCGCGACCCCGGACGGCCAGCCCGCCGTGGCCGACCCGCGCAACGTGCTCAAGCGCACCCTCGCGCGGGCGAGCGACCACGGGTTCACGTTCTACACGCACCCCGAGATCGAGTTCTACCTGCTCAAGGACCGCGACTGGAAGGACGGCGGCCCGAAGCCCGTCGACCAGGCCGGCTACTTCGACAACGTCCCCGGTGGCAGCGCGCACGACTTCCGTCGCCGTGCCGTCCGGATGCTCGAGGACCTCGGCATCTCGGTGGAGTTCAGCCACCACGAGGCCGGCCCCGGGCAGAACGAGATCGACCTGCGGTACGCCGACGCGCTGACCATGGCCGACAACATCATGACCTTCCGCACCGTGGTGAAGGAGGTCGCCATCGAGCAGGGCGTCTACGCGACGTTCATGCCGAAGCCGATCTCCGGCCAGCCCGGCTCGGGCATGCACACCCACGTGTCGCTGTTCGAGGGCGACCAGAACGCGTTCTTCGAGCCCGGCGGCGAGTACCAGCTCTCCCCGACGGCCAAGCACTTCATCGCGGGCCTGCTCCGGCACGCGCCCGAGATCACGGCAGTCACGAACCAGTTCGTGAACTCGTACAAGCGGCTCTGGGGCGGCGACGAGGCCCCCTCGTTCGTCACGTGGGGCCACAACAACCGCTCCGCCCTGGTGCGCGTGCCGCTCTACAAGCCGAACAAGGGCCAGTCGTCGCGCATCGAGTACCGCGGCATCGACTCGGCGGCCAACCCGTACCTGGCGTACTCGCTCATCCTCGCCGCCGGCCTCAAGGGCATCGAGGAGGGCTACGAGCTCCCCGCCGAGGCCGAGGACAACGTCTGGAGCCTGACGGACGCCGAGCGCAAGGCCCTCGGGTACGCGCAGCTGCCCGCCAGCCTCGACCACGCGCTGTCCCTGATGGAGGACTCCGAGCTCGTCGCGGAGACCCTCGGCGAGCAGGTCTTCAACTTCGTGCTGCTGAACAAGCGGCAGGAGTGGAAGCGCTACCGCGACCAGGTCACGCCGTTCGAGCTGGACACCAACCTCGGCATGCTCTGATCGTCCCGCTGATCCCATGACCGGCAGGACGAAGACGTCGCGCTCCGAGCTGGCCCGTGTGGGCTTCGCGGAGCTGTCGGAGAGCCTGGACCGGCTCGCCGACCTGCAGGAGCGCTTC
Source organism: Curtobacterium sp. VKM Ac-1395 (assembly GCF_015350975.1). Taxonomy (GTDB): domain Bacteria; phylum Actinomycetota; class Actinomycetes; order Actinomycetales; family Microbacteriaceae; genus Curtobacterium. The sequence continues at coordinate 243,374 of NZ_JADKRX010000003.1, read as the reverse complement.
GGTGCGGCCATGCGGGTCTCGGTGACCGACGTCCCGGGGCTCTGGGGCGTCACCGCGGACCCCGACGGTGCCCTCCGCCGGCTCGAGCGGCTCATGGAGGGCCACCCGGACGAGCTCCGCGCGGTGCTCGAGGACGACGCAGCGACCGAACGGCTCGTGCGGCTCCTCGGTGCGTCCGTCGGGCTCGGTGAGTTCCTGCAGCGACGCCCCGCCGAACTCGCGCTGCTGCTCGACCCGGTCACGGCCCCGTGGTCGCAGCAGGCCTACACGGCGTCCCTCACCGAGGCCGTGGACGGCGCCGTCGACGAAGCAGCCCGACTGCGCCTGCGCGTGCGCTACCGCCGGCACCTCGCACAGATCGCGCTCTTCGACGTCCTGAACCCGTCCCCGACCGAGGCCTTCCCCGCGGTCGCCGCCGGCCTGGCAGACCTCGCCGGAGCGGCGCTCGACGTCGCCGTGGACGTCGCCCGGCGCGAGGTCCCCTTCCCCCGGGCGGACGTGGACGCCACCCCGCTCGCCGTCATCGCGATGGGCAAGGCGGGCGCGCGGGAGCTCAACTACGTCAGCGACGTCGACGTCATCTTCGTGACCGAGCCGACGGCGGACGCCGAGTCGGGCACCGGCGTCGGGACGGACCGCGCGGTGCTCGTCGCCACCCGGATCGCGATCGCGGCGACGCACGTCATCACGGACCTCGCCGCCGAACCCGCGCTCTGGGAGGTCGACGCCAACCTCCGCCCGGAGGGCAAGGACGGCGCCCTCGTCCGGACGCTGGACTCCCACGTGGCGTACTACGAGCGCTGGGCGAAGGGGTGGGAGTTCCAGGCGCTGCTCAAGGCGCGACCGATCGCCGGCTCGATCGACCTGGGGGAGCGCTACGCCGCAGCGGTCGCCCCGTTCGTGTGGAACTCCTCCGGCCGACCGGGCTTCGTCGAGTCGGTGCAGCGGATGCGCGAGCGGGTCACGGACAACATCCCGGACGCCGAGGTCGACCGTCAGCTCAAGCTCGGTCCCGGTGGCCTGCGCGACGTCGAGTTCACCGTGCAGCTCCTGCAGCTCGTGCACGGGCGCGACGACGCCGGCGTCCGTGCCCGGTCGACCCTCGACGCGATGGAGGCCCTGGCGGCCGCCGGGTACGTCGGCCGTCCCGAGGCGGCTCGGTTCGGCCCGGACTACGCGCTGCTCCGCGTGCTCGAGCACCGCATCCAGCTCCGGTACCTCCAGCGCACCCACCTGATGCCCTCCGACCAGGACGAGCTCCGTGTGCTCGCGCGGTCGAGTGGTCTCGCGAACTCGGCCGCCGCCCTCGAGACCCGGTGGCGCTCGGTGAAGCTCGAGGTCCGCGGGCTGCACGAGCGGCTGTTCTACCGCCCGCTGCTGTCCGCGGTCGCGGCTTCCGACGGCGAGATCGTGCTGACGAACGACCAGGCGAGCGACCGGCTCGGCGCGATCGGGTTCGTCGACCCGGACGGCGCCCTCGGGCACATCCGCGCGCTGACGCAGGGCACGAGCCGACGTGCCGCGATCCAGCGGAACCTGCTGCCCGTCCTGCTCCGGTGGATGGCGGAAGGGCCGGCTCCCGACCGGGCACTGCTGGCCTTCCGTCGGCTCAGCGACCGCCTGGGGGAGTCCAGCTGGTTCCTCCGCATGCTCCGCGACTCCTCGGGTGCCGCGCACAGCCTGACGACCGTGCTGTCCGAGTCCGCGTTCCTGTCCGGGCTCCTCGAACGCTTCCCGGAGGCCGTCGCGTGGCTCGACGAACCCGAGACGCTGCTGCAGGCCCGACCCGTCCCCGCCCTGCTCTCCGAGGTCCGGGCGACGACCGCGCGCCACGGGGACGACGTCGACGCCGCCGCCTCGCTGATCCGGTCCGTCCGGCGGCGCGAGACCCTGCGCCTCGGCATGGCCGCGACGCTCGGCCGGATCGACGTCGACCGGCTCGGCCCGGCGCTCAGCGACATCACCGAGGCCACCCTGACCGGCGCGCTCGAGCTCGCCCGGCGTGACGCCCCCGCCGGGCTGGAGTTCGGCGTCATCGCGATGGGGCGGTACGGCGGCCGCGAGCTCGGGTTCGGCTCGGACGCCGACGTGCTCTTCGTGCACCGTGGCACCGACCTGCCGCCGGAGACCGCCTCGCGCGCGGCGCAGACGATCGTCCGCGAGCTGAACCGGCTGACCGAGGACGCGCTCTACCCGTTCGACCTCGACATCGACCTGCGTCCCGAGGGCAAGAACGGGCCGGTCACCCGCACCCTCGACTCCTACGGTGCCTACTACGCCCGCTGGTCCCTGACGTGGGAGGCCCAGGCGCTGCTCCGAGCCCGCGGTGCCGTCGGCGACGACGCCCTGCTCCGGGACTTCGAGCACCTGGCCGACCGCACCCGCTACCCGGCGTCCATCGCCGAGCGCGAGGTCCGCGAGGTCCGGCGGATCAAGGCCCGGGTCGAGTCCGAGCGCCTGCCCCGCGGCGCCGACCCCGCACGGCACCTCAAGCTCGGCCGCGGTTCCCTCAGCGACGTCGAGTGGTTCGTCCAGCTGCTGCAGCTCCAACACGCGCTGCACGTGCCGGCGCTCCGGACCACGTCGACGCTCGACGCCCTCGACGGCGCCGTCGCCGAGGGCCTCGTCGCACCCGAGGACGGCGACCGGTTGGCGGCCGCCTGGCGTTTCGCGTCACGGACCCGCAGCGCCCTCGTGCTCTGGTCGGGGAAGACGACCGACGTGCTGCCGGTCGACCGGATCCAGCTCGAGGGCATCGCGCGGTTGATGGAGTACCCGCCGGGGTCGGCGTCCGAGCTCGAGGAGGACTACCTCGGCGTCACCCGACGCGCTCGGCAGGTCTTCGAACGCGAGTTCTACGGCGCCTGACGCCCCGCGACACGCCCGGGCGTCCTCGCTCCGTGTCCAGCGCTCCGCTTCGCGCACGTCAAATCCGCGTTACCGGATCCGTCCCCCGCGGCGGACCGATCCGTACCCCGACGGTGACGGCCGCGGAGGCTGTCCTCGACGTAGGACACCCGCTGTCCACCCCCGGAGGGTGCGGAGGCAGCGGTGCGGACAGTACCGGCGACGCGCCCGGTGACCTCGTCGTGACCAGGGCTTTCCCAGGGACGCACACCGTGCCTCCAGGCTGACAGCTCGGCGTCGTCGCGCGACGTGCGCGCTGTCCGTGGTCCGCCGATGTGCTGTCGGCAACCGTGGGGACCACGGTCGTGGGGCGCGAGGGGGACTCCGATGTACCCCGTCACGAAACGGCGATGCCCTCGGTCGGGGGCGGCGTTGCAGCGGTCCACTCCGGGATGCGTCAATGGAGTCACCCGAACCGACCCCGATTTCCCGATGGCGCGGAATCTCCCCCTCGAACGTTGAAGCAGGGATCGATGTTCACTTTCATTCTGCAGATCAGGCAGATGGTCGACGGGCGCCCCGAGTTCTACCTGTTCGCCGTGTACTCCGCGGTGATCTGGTTGCTCTGGGTGCTCAAGGTCGTCCTGTCCGCCCGCTACCGCCCCTTCACCGGCACGTACACCGGGACGACGAGTGTCGTCGTCCCCGTGGTGGACGAGCCACTCGACCTCTTCCGGGACGTCATCGGCCGCATGGTCGAGCAGCGCCCCGGCGAGATCATCGTCGTCATCAACGGCGCACGCAACGAGGCCCTCGAGGAGGTCTGCGACGAGTTCGCCCCACTCGTCCGCTGGACCCACACCCCGATCCCCGGCAAGCGCAACGCCGTCAAGGTCGGCACCGAGATGTCCAACGGCGACATCACGGTGCTCGTCGACTCCGACACCGTCTGGACGCCCGGCGCGCTCGAGGAGCTGCTCCGGCCGTTCGCCGACGAGTCCGTCGGCGGCGTCACCACCCGTCAGCGCATCCTCGAGCCCGAGCGCTCCTGGATCACCCGCTGGGCGGACTGGCTGGAGAACTCCCGCGCGCTGTACTCGATGCCCGCGCAGAGCGTCCTCGGACAGATCGGCTGCCTGCCAGGGCGCACGATCGCGTTCCGGCGGAACATCCTCATGCGGGTCATGGACAAGTTCATGCACGAGAAGTTCATGGGCGTCTTCCTCGAGGTCTCCGACGACCGCACGCTGACGAACCTGACGCTCAAGGAGGGCTACCGGACCGTCTACCAGTACACGTCGCTGGTCTACACGGACGCTCCGCTGCAGGTGAAGAAGCTGTTCAAGCAGCAGCTCCGCTGGGCTCGCGGCTCGCAGTACAACACGCTGCGGATGATGCCCTGGATGCTCGGGCACGCCCCGGTGCTGGCGCTGTTCTTCATCACCGACATCATCCTGCCGTTCATGCTCTTCGGCGTGATCGCCGGCTGGGTCTACCGCGCCTTCACCGGCCAGGGCGAGAACCTCTACCAGGGGATCCTGCACCAGTACGGCTTCTCCACCGGCTTCGTCTACGTCGCCGCGCTCATGGTCGTCTCGAGCGTGCTCAGCATGGCGATCCGGCAGATGCGGCACCTCGCCGAGAAGCCGAGCGACTTCTTCCGCCTGCCGATGTTCATCATCGTGTCGACGTTCTTCCTCATGCCGATCCGGCTCGTCGGGTTCTTCCGACTCGGCCACGCCAGCGGGTGGGGCACCCGTGCCGGTGCCTACGCCGGCGGTCCGGTGGAGGAGGAGCCCGTCCAGCCGCAGGCCGTGGCGATGCAGACGCCGGTCAGCCCGGTCGACCGCGTCCCCGCCGACGACGCCGCCGGGTACTCCGCGGGGTACTCCGCCGGGTACGTCGCCGACCAGACGGCAGCGGACCGCGCCTTCGACGAGCTGTTCACGTCGACGGACGGCCGTGCCGGTGAGCTCGACGTCACCACCAACTCCACGACGACCGTCCTGGCCACGCGGAGGGAAGCGGCCGCAGCCGCTGCCGCGCCCGCTGCCCACACGGCCGCTGCGCGCACCGCACCGGTGAAGGCCCGTCGTCGGTACAACCCGTACGCGTCGATCCCGTACTTCATCGGGTTCGCGATCTTCGCCCTGGAGGCGTTCCTCATTGTCTGACCTCTTCCGCTCCACCAGCACGTGGTGGGCACCCTCCTCCAAGCACGCCAAGCGCACGGCCGTCGGCACCACCGCGATCGTGCTGGCGCTGGGTCTCATCACCTGGAACGTCTGGATCTCTCCGTCCAGCCCCGTCTCCACCGCGGTCCACCACGCGCTCGGCGTGAAGACCGTGCAGGAGAAGGCGGTCGACGCCGAGGCCCTCCAGGGCAAGCTCGACGCCGCACAGCAGCAGATCTGGACGCTCGAGGGCAAGCTCGAGTCCACGAGCGCCCAGTCCGGCTCCCGCGGCGACCAGGTCGCGCAGCTCAAGGCGCAGATCGCGTCGCTCCAGTCCCAGCTCGGGTCGGCGAAGGCCTCGGCCGCGAACGCCAAGTCCGCGGTCGGTGCGAAGAGCGGCTCGGGGTCCGGCTCCGGTGGGTCCGGCTCCGGTGGGTCCGGCGCATCCGGCACGGGAGGCTCGCACGGCTCCGGCACGGCGGCCGACGGTGGCCACGGGGGCGGCTCCGGCGCCCCGGCGACGAACCCGAACACCGGGCCGTCGAAGGACCCCGATCCCGTCACGCCGGTCGTCACACCCACGAAGGCCCAGGTCCTCGCGCAGTCGTCCCGCTGGTACGGCCTCTACACGGCGCAGTCGCCCTTCAACTGGGCCGAGTACGACGACGTGTCCCAGCAGGTCGGCAAGGCGACGAACATGGTCGGGTTCTTCCAGGGCTTCGACCAGGACTTCAACGCCAACGCGGTCCAGCGCTCCTGGGCGAACGGACGTGTCCCGCTCATGACGTGGGAGTCCGCGCCGTCGAAGACCGGCAACGACCAGAAGTACGTCGCGGGCTACACGAACCAGGACATCGTCAGCGGGAAGTTCGACGCCTACCTGACGAAGTACGCCGACGCGCTGAAGGCCAACGGCCAGCCGGTGGTCATCCGTCTCGACCACGAGATGAACGGCTCCTGGTACAACTGGTCCGAAGGTGCCACGCAGCAGAACGCAGCAGGGTCCTACGTGGCCATGTGGCAGCACGTGCACGACGTCTTCGCGAAGGCGGGCGCCAACGACTACGTCATCTGGAACTGGGCGCCGAGCCGCATCGACAAGCTCGGCAACGCCAAGTACCAGACGCTCGACTACATGAAGGCGTACTACCCGGGACCGTCGTACGTCGACTGGGTCGGCATGAGCGGCTACTACCGCACCGCCTCCGAGGACCCGACGTTCTCGAACACCTTCGACGCCACCCTCCGCCAGCTCCGGGACGTGGCTCCTGGCAAGAAGATCCTCCTCAGCGAGGTCGGCGCCACGGAGTCCGGCACGACCGTCACCGGCGGCCAGAAGTCCAAGTGGCTGACGTCCCTGTTCGACGGGCTCGCGAAGCCGGAGAACGACGACGTCATCGGGTTCTCCTACTTCAGCGAGACCGCCACCACCGTGGTGGACGGCGTCCGGTCGACCAACGACTGGCGCCTCAACTCCCGAGCGGACAGCCTCCAGGCGTTCGTGGACGGCATCTCGCGCAACGACATCGACTACGACCTGCAGGAGGTCAAGCAATGACCGCTCAGAAGCACTCCGAGAAGGACGGCCGTCCCGCGCCCGTCATCAGCGTCATCGGCACCGGCTACCTCGGTGCCACCCACGCGGCCGCCATGGCCGAGATGGGCTTCGAGACCATCGGCGTGGACGTCGACCCGGCGAAGCTCGCCGCACTGTCCGCCGGCGAGGTCCCGTTCTTCGAGCCCGGCCTGCCCGAGCTCATCACGAAGCACGTGGCCAGCGGCAAGCTCCGCTTCACCTCGGACATCGCCTCCGCCGTGGCGGCCGCTGACGTGCACTTCGTCTGCGTCGGCACACCCCAGAAGGCCGGCTCGCACGCCGCCAACCTGGCGTACGTCGAGAGCGCCACCCGTGGCGTGGCCGAGAACCTCACCCACCCCGGACTCATCGTCGGCAAGTCGACGGTCCCGGTCGGCACGGCGGCACGGCTCCGCGGCATCGTCCGCGAGTTCGCCCCCGTCGGCATCACCGCCGAGCTCATCTGGAACCCGGAGTTCCTGCGTGAGGGCAAGGCCGTCGAGGACACCCTGCACCCGGACCGGCTGGTCTGGGGCGGCGCGTCCGAGGCAGCCGACGCCGTGATCCGCGAGGTCTACGCCGCACCGATCAGCGAGGGCACCCCGGTCATCACGACGGACCTCGCCACCGCCGAGCTCGTGAAGGTCAGCGCGAACGCGTTCCTCGCCACGAAGATCTCGTTCATCAACGCGATCTCCGAGATGTGCGCCATCACCGGCGCCGACGTGACGACGCTCGCCGACGCCCTCGGCCACGACGCCCGCATCGGCCGGAAGTTCCTCAACGCCGGCCTCGGGTTCGGCGGCGGCTGCCTGCCGAAGGACATCCGGGCGCTCATGTACCGCGCGAACGAGATCGGCGCCGGCCAGGTCGTCGGGCTCATGCAGCAGGTCGACGAGATCAACATGGGCCAGCGCCAGCGGGTCATCGACATGGCGATCGACGCCGCCGGGGGATCGGTTCTGAACCGCCGCGTGGCGGTCATCGGCGCGGCCTTCAAGCCGCTCACCGACGACGTCCGCGACTCGCCGGCGCTCAACGTCGCCGCGGCGCTGCACCTCCGCGGCGCCCAGGTCACGCTCTGGGACCCGGAGGCGATGGAGACGGCCAAGCGCTCGTTCCCGACGCTGAGCTACACCGCGTCCATGACCGAGGCGCTCGAGGGTGCCGACATCGTCCTCGTGCTCACCGAGTGGGACGACATCATCAGCGCCGACCCGGTCGCCCTCGGGGACCTCGTCGGACGTCGCGTCGTCATCGACGCGCGCAACTGCCTCCCGGTCACCGACTGGGTCAAGGCGGGGTGGTCCGTCCGTTCCCTGGGACGTCCCACGCCGGTCGCGGGTGCACCCGTGAGCGTTGCTGCAGGGTCCAACGACGTGCTGGCCACCAGCCGCTAGTCGCCCGCAGCAGACGGGGTCCGTGCCGGGGCGGTGCGGGCCCCGTTTCGCGCGCCCGGGGGTGCATGTGTCGGAGCCGAGTCTCGGCCTCCCGGACAGATCGCGCCGTCCCGGAGACGCATCCTGCCCGCCTCACCGAGTCTCGGCGGCGCCGCCGGGACGCAACCGCCTGGAGGCCCGGTGCCGGCCCGCCGGACCACCACCGGGCCTCCAGGCGGTCCCGTCCGGTGCGCCGGCCGCAGCCCGCGCGCCGAGTCTCGGCCCGGCGGACACCCTGCGCCGTCCGGCGCGCGAGTCCTGTCCGCCTCGGCGAGTCTCGGCCCGCGCACCCGCAACGCGGAAGGGCCCCGCACCATCGGTGCGGGGCCCTTCGTGTGCGGGTCGAGCGGGACTCAGACGCCGAAGTACAGCTCGTACTCGAACGGGTGCGGACGCTGCGCCATCGGCAGGATCTCGTTCTCGCGCTTGTAGTCGATCCACGTCTGGATGAGGTCCTCGGTGAAGACGTTCCCCTTGAGGAGGAACTCGTGGTCCGCCTCGAGCGCTGCGAGTGCGGCGTCGAGGGACGCCGGCACCTGCGGGATGTTCTTCGCCTCCTCGGGCGGGAGCTCGTAGAGGTCCTTGTCGACGGGCTCGTGCGGCTCGATGCGGTTCTGGATGCCGTCGAGGCCCGCCATCAGCTGCACGGCGAACGCCAGGTACGGGTTGCCGGAGGCGTCGGGCGCGCGGAACTCGATGCGCTTGGCCTTCGGGTTCGTGCCCGTGATCGGGATGCGGATCGAGGCCGAGCGGTTGCCCGCCGAGTAGACGAGGTTGACGGGGGCCTCGAAGCCCGGGATCAGACGGTGGTACGAGTTGATCGTCGGGTTCGTGAACGCCAGGACGGCGGGCGCGTGCTTGAGCAGGCCACCGATGTACCAGCGGGCGAGGTCGGAGAGCCCGCCGTAGCCGTTCTCGTCGTAGAAGAGCGGGGTGCCGTCGGACCAGAGCGACTGGTGCGTGTGCATGCCCGAGCCGTTGTCACCGAAGATCGGCTTCGGCATGAAGGTGGCGACCTTGCCCCACTGCTCGGCCGTGTTCTTCACGATGTACTTGAACTTCAGGATGTCGTCCGCGGCGTGGACCATCGTGTCGAACTTGTAGTTGATCTCCTGCTGGCCGCCGGTGCCCACCTCGTGGTGCGCGCGCTCGAGCTCGAGGCCCGAGTCGATCAGCTTGAGCGAGATGTCGTCGCGCAGGTCGGCGGTCTTGTCGACCGGCGACACGGGGAAGTAGCCGCCCTTGTACGGGGTCTTGTTGGCGAGGTTGCCGCCCTCTTCGGTGCGACCCGTGTTCCAGGCGCCCTCCTCGGAGTCGACCGCGTAGAACGACTCGTTCTGCGTGACCGAGTAGCGGACGTCGTCGAAGATGTAGAACTCGGCCTCGGGGGCGAAGAACGCGGTGTCCGCGATGCCGGTCGAGGCGAGGTACTTCTCGGCCTTCTTGGCGACCTGGCGCGGGTCACGGCTGTAGATCTCGCCGTTGCGCGGGTTGTAGATGTCGAACACCATGATCAGCGTGCGCTCCGCGCGGAACGGGTCGACGTACGCGGTCGTCACGTCCGGGATGAGCTGCATGTCGGACTCGTGGATCGACGCGAAACCGCGGATCGAGGAGCCGTCGAAGAGCTGCCCGACCGAGAAGAAGTCCTCGTCGACCGTGGACGCGGGGATGTTGAAGTGCTGCTGGACCCCGGGGAGGTCCGTGAAACGGATGTCGAGGAACTTGACGTCCGTGTCCTTGATGAAGGCGAGCACCTCGGAGGAATCACTGAACATGTGAGTCGTTCTCCTACTGGTTGGGTGGTGGTTCGAGGGGACCGAGAGGCACCCTCCGACGAGGCTAGAGACCCGGGGTTTCCCGGACGTGACTGCGTTGTTTCCGGCGTGTTACGCACCCGGTGTCGCCTACCCTGGGGACATGGCCCGCCCCACCTCGTCGTCCCCTTCCGCTGCTGGTGCCGGTGCGGGGGAGTGGCCCGGCAAGGTCCTCGGCCTGCCGCAGTCCGGGCCCCGGTCGATGGGCAGCTTCGGGCGGCGGCTGATCGCGCTCGTGATCGACTGGGCGCTCGCGTCCCTCGTGTCGCTCGGCCTCGGGACCTACGGCGACTCGGGCAACTTCGTCACGCTGGCGATCTTCGCCGCGATGCAGGTCGTCTTCATCCCGCTGCTCTCCGGGTCGTTCGGGCAGGTCTGCGTCGGGCTCCGCGTGGTGCCGGTCCGTGGCGGCTACGTCGGGGTGTGGCGGCCGATCGTCCGCACCGTGCTGCTGTGCATCGTCGTCCCGGTGCTCATCCACGCGAAGGACGGCCGCCCGCTGCACGACGCGGCGGCCGGCACGGTGCTCGTCCGGCGCTGAGGCACCGGGCCGCGCGCGCATTCTGCGCGTCCGGCGCGCACGCGGTGCGACGACGCCGGCCCTGATGCGAGTTCGGCCACTCCGAGCCCGGTCGTGGCCCCGCACGGGGTGAGCGACCTCGCACCAGCTCGTGGAGCACGCACGGTGCGCGCCGCCGTGGGGCGCGTCGCAACGGCCGCAGCCCGCGGGCCCCACGACGCAGAACGCCCCCGACCGCAGTGGTCGGGGGCGTCCAACGACGTCAGGGCGTGGTCAGCGCGGACGACCTGCGCGGACACGGGTCGGGTCGATGCCCTTGGGGATCGCCGACGCCGGGCTCTGCGTGAGGGAGTCGAGGCGGTTCGCGACCGCGAGGACCTCGTTGCGGTTGAGCGACTTCTTGTACTTGTTCATCGCACGGGGGAGCTTGTGCAGCGTGACGGCGTCCGAGCCCTCACCGACGTGCACGACGTGCACGGGGACGTTCGGGACGATGCGCTGGACCTTGCGGCGCTCCTCGTCCACCTGGCGGGAGATGTTGCCGACCTGGCCCTCGGTGATGAGGACGACGCCGGGCGTGCCCACGGCGCGGTAGACGGCGGACTGCGAACGGCCGTGGACCGCGACGGGCATCTCGCTGGAGCGCCACTGGCGACGGAGGGAGTTCGACAGCACGGCACCGACGGCACCGGGCTGGCCCTCGATCTGCGAGTACGCCGCCCGTTCGGCCAGACGACCGAGCACGATCAGGAAGAGCAGCACACCGAGGAGCACGCCGGCGAGGATCCAGAGGACGACCGCGAGCCAGTTCTGCCCCGGCAGCCGCAGCGCCAGGAGCACCCCGAGGACGACGGGGACGAGGAACGCGGCGGCGAACCACCAGATCGACGTCGGGTCAGCCCGACGGGTCATCTGGAAGACCTGGAACATCTGCTTCAGACGTCCCGGCTCCTTCGCCTTCGCCTTCGTGTCGGTCGAGCTGCTTCGTGCCATGCCCCCAGGATACGGCCTGACGGCCATCGTGTGGACCGTGGGTGAACTGGCTGTGGGCGAACGGCGTTCTCCACAGACGGTCGCACCGGCCCGGGAGGCTCGTCCCGCCTCCACCACGCTGGTCACCATGGCAACGACCACCGTCGAACACCGCTGGTCCGGTTCGGACACCGGCCGCTACGCCCTGTGGGTGGCCGACCGCTGCGCGTCCGAGCCGCAGCACTGCGTGCGGGTCACCACCGTCGGCCGCAGCCCCGACGGCCGCCTCGTGGTGCAGACCGAGCAGCTCACCGGCACGCCGCTCCCCGACGCCCTCGACCGCATCGGCGTGCCGACGGTCGGGGTGGCCGTCACCCTGACGCTCCCGCTGCTCGAACTGGCCATCGACGCCGCAGCGGGAGCCGTGGTGCTCGGCGACGCCCGTGCCGACGACGTCCTCGTCGACGACTCCGGCGCACCGGTCCTCGTCGACCACCCGCCCGACGCCGATCCGGGCTCGGCACCGCTGCGGACGTCGGAGGCGCCGGGCGTCACCGCACTGGTGCAGGCGGCGCGCGCGGTGTGGGAGCGGGTCGACCACCGCGAGCCGTGCCGTGCGGCGGTCGACGCCGCCGTCGCCGGGGCGCTCGGGGGTGCGGTGGAGGACCTCCGACGTCTCGTCGCCGTCGTGCACGCGACGGGCCCGCCGCGGCCCGTCCGCTGGGAGCCCCCGGCGGACGTCTACGCCGTCGTGGCCCCGGCCCCGCCGGAGCCGACGGGCCTCCTCGCCGTGGTGCAGGACGTCGTCGAGCGCGGGGTGCGGCTCGGCAGGGGCGGCGTCCGGGTGCCCGCGCGGACACTGCTCGTCGGGGTCGTCGTCGCCAGCGGCCTCGTGGCGGCCGGGGTGCTGGGCCTCAGCGCCGCGTGACGCCGGACCGAGGACCACCGCCGACACCGATGGTCGACACGCGCCGACGGCCCACGCCGCCGACACACGCCGACAGCCCCGGCTCCCACGAGGGGAACCGGGGCCGTCGGTCGGACCTGGACGTGCGGGTCAGTACCCCAGGTTCGGAGCGAAGTTGCCCTCTTCGAGGCGGTTCTTCACCGCGACGAGGTAGCGCGACGCGTCCGCACCGTCGATGATCCGGTGGTCGTACGACAGCGCCAGGTACACGAACGAGCGGATCGCGATGGCCTCTTGCCCGTCCACCTTCACGACGGCCGGACGCTTGGTCACGATGCCCGTCCCGAGGATGGCCGACTGCGGCAGGAACACGACCGGGGTGTCGAACAGTGCACCGCGCGAACCCGTGTTGGTCAGCGTGAAGGTGCCGCCGGCGAGCTCGTCGGGCTTCAGCTGGTTGTTGCGGGTGCGCTCGGCGAGGTCGGCGATCGCCTTCGAGAACTGCGCGAGGTCGAGCGACGCGGCGTCCTTGATCACCGGGGTGAGCAGGCCGCGCTCGGTGTCGACCGCGATCGAGACGTTCTCCGTCTCCGGGTACACAATCTCCTCACCATCGACGGTCGAGTTGATCTTCGGGTGCGCCTTGAGCGCTTCCGATGCCGCCAGGGCGAAGAACGGCATGAAGGAGAGCTTCGCGCCGGTCTTCTCGAGGAACTCGGCCTTGTGGGCGTCGCGGAACTGCGCCACCTTCGTGACGTCGACCTCGACGACGCTCGTCAGCTGTGCGGTCGAGGTCATCGACTGCACGGCACGCTCGGCGACGACCTTGCGCAGGCGCGTCATCTTCTCGCGGGTGCCACGGAGCGGGGAGACCTCGGCCACGAACGGGCCGGACGTCGCCGCGGGGGCAGCGGAGGCAGCAGGAGCCGCGGCGGGCTTGACGGCGGCGAGCACGTCCTCCTTGCGGATGCGCCCACCGACACCGGTGCCGGTGACGGTCGACAGGTCGACGCCCTGCTCGTTGGCGAGCTTGCGCACCAGCGGCGTGACGTAGCCGGAGGCGGCGCCGTTCTGCGACGGGTTCGGGACCTCAGCGGACGCCGTCGGCGCACTCGACACCGCAGCGGCCGGGGCCGGCACGGCGGCGGGAGCCGGGGCAGCGGCGGCCGGGGGAGCCGGCACGGCCGCGGGCGGCGGCACTGGGGCGGCCTGCGGCACGGGTGCGGCGGCCGGCGGTGCGGACGGCGCTGCGGGTGCTGCTGGCTGGGTCTGTCCGGCCGGGGCCGGCTCGGGCTCGGTGGGCTCCGGGGCCTTGGCCTCGGTGTCCTGCTCCGTGCTCGGCTCGGCTGCGGGCGCTTCCTGGTCGGCAGCGGCCTCGTTCGACTCGGACGAGTCCGACGCCGAGGAGTCCGACGAACCGGAGTCGCCGTCGGAGGACCCGGAGCCGTCGCCGATCTTCACCAGCGGGGTGCCGACCTCGACGGTCTCGTCCTCCTGGACCAGGATCTCCTCGACGACACCGGCGATCGGCGACGGGATCTCGGTGTCGACCTTGTCGGTCGAGACCTCGAGCAGCGGCTCGTCGACCTCGACCCGGTCACCGACGTTCTTCAGCCATCGGGTCACCGTGCCCTCGGTGACGCTCTCGCCGAGCGCCGGGAGGTTGACGGATTCGCTCATCGGGTGGACTCCTCTTCGCAGGGGTGGTTCGTGGTGGGTGTCTGTGTCATCGTGCGCCGGCTCACAGGGCGTGCAGCGGCTTGCCCGCGAGGTGCATCAGCGCTTCGCCGAGGGCTTCGCTCTGGGTCGGGTGCGCGTGGATGAGCGGCGCGACGTCCTCCGGGTGGGCTTCCCAGTTCACGGCGAGCTGGGCCTCGGCGATGAGCTCGCCGACGCGTGCGCCGATCATGCTGATGCCGACGACGGGGCCGTCGACGACGCGCACGACCTTGACCGCACCGGACGTGCCGATGATGTGGCTCTTGCCGTTGCCGGCGAGGTTGTACTCGTACGAGTCGACCTTGTCGGCGCCGTACTCCTCTTCGGCCTTCGACTGCGAGAGGCCGACCGAGGCGACCTCGGGGTCGGAGTAGGTGACCTTCGGGATGTTCTTGTCCTCGATGACCACCGGGTTGAGCCCGGCGATCTCCTCGGCGACGAAGATGCCCTGCTGGAAGCCGCGGTGCGCGAGCTGCAGGCCGGGGACGATGTCGCCGACGGCGTACACGTTCGGCACGTTCGTCGCGAGGCGCTCGTTCGTGATGACGAAGCCGCGGTCCATCGTGATGCCGACCTCGTCGTAGCCGACGTTCTGCGTGACGGGGCCACGGCCGACGGCGACGAGCAGCACGTCACCGTCGAAGGTCTTGCCGTCCTCGAGCGTGACGACGACGCCGTTCTCGTGCTGTTCCACGCCCTGGAACCGCGTGCCGAGCGAGAACTCGATGCCGCGCTTGCGGAACGCGCGCTCGAGCTGCTTCGACATCGACTCGTCCTCGGCGGGGACCAGGTGGGGCAGGCCCTCGACGATGGTGACCTCGGCGCCGAACGACTTCCAGACGCTGGCGAACTCGACGCCGATGACGCCGCCGCCGAGGATGACGACCTTGTTCGGGACGTAGTCCATGCGGAGGGCGGTCTCGGAGGTGATGACCCGGCCGCCGATCTCGAGCCCGGGGAGGGACTTCGAGTACGACCCGGTGGCCAGCACGACGTTCTTGCCGGTGACGGTCTGGTCGCCGACCTGCACGGTGTTCTGCGA
Source organism: Curtobacterium sp. VKM Ac-1395 (assembly GCF_015350975.1). Taxonomy (GTDB): domain Bacteria; phylum Actinomycetota; class Actinomycetes; order Actinomycetales; family Microbacteriaceae; genus Curtobacterium. The sequence goes on along the minus strand of NZ_JADKRX010000003.1, from coordinate 228,361 downwards.
GGTCAGGCGGCCCCAGCCCTCGACGACGGTGATGCCGCGGGCCTTGATGAGCCCCTGCAGGCCCTTGTACTTGGAGTTGATGACGCCCTGCTGGTACTCGATGACCTTCGGCACGTCGACACCGGCGAACTCGGCGAGGACTCCGTACTTCTCGGCGTCACGGGCGCCGTCGGCGATCTCGGCCGAGTGCAGCAGCGCCTTCGTCGGGATGCAGCCGCGGTGCAGGCAGGTCCCCCCGAGCTTGTCGCCCTCGATGAGCGCGACGCTCATCCCGAGCTCGGCTGCCCGGAGCGCAGCGGCGTACCCGCCGCTCCCGCCACCGAGGACCACGACGTCGTAAGTCTGTTCCGTCACCTGGTGCAACTCCCTCGTGCATGTCGGGGCCGGTCGGGCCCGCACATGGACACCACCGCGGCGGCGTCCGACGGTCGGACCGCGTGGTTCCGGTCCCGTCCCGTGTCGTTCCGGTGGGTAGCGTCGTGACGCCTGCCCACCGGAACCAAACCTACTACTTGGACTGGAGGTCTTCTGCGAGCGAGATGAGGGTGCGGACCATCGCACCGGTCGGTCCCTTGCCCTGCCACCCGTAGCCGCCGCCCTTGTTCTCCGAGGGACCCGCGATGTCGAGGTGCGCCCAGGGGACACCCTCGCCCACGAAGCGCTCCAGGAACTTGCCCGCGAGCAGCATGCCGCCGGCCGGGTTGCCGACCGTGGCGTTCACCATGTCGGCGACGTCGCTGGCGAGCCGGGCGTCGAGCTCCTCGGGGAGGGGCATCGGCCAGATCGGCTCGGCGACGGACTCGGCGAGGGCGCGGACCCGGGCCACGAGGTCGTCGGTGCCCATCAGGCCGGTGGTGCGGTCGCCGAGCGCGACGACCTGGGCGCCGGTGAGCGTGGCGACGTCGACGACCGCGTCGGGCTGCTCGAGCGAGGCCGCGGCGAGACCGTCACCGAGGACGAGACGGCCCTCGGCGTCGGTGTTCGTGACCTCGACGGTCTTGCCGTTCTTGAGCGTCAGGACGTCCCCGGGGCGGATCGCCGACCCGGACGGCATGTTCTCGGCCAGGCAGAGCCACGCGGTGACCTTGACGTCGAGGCCGAGGCGGGCGGCCGCGACGGTGGCGGCGAGCACGGTCGCGGCACCGGTCATGTCGGTCTTCATGCCGAGCATCGACGCGGCCGGCTTGAGGGAGAGCCCGCCGGAGTCGAACGTGATGCCCTTGCCGACGAGGGCGAGGTGCTTCGTGGCGGACTCCGGCGCGTACCGGACGACGACCAGACGCGGGGGACGGACGGAGCCGGCCCCGACGCCGAGGATGCCGCCGAAGCCCTGCTCCTCGAGCGCGGTCTCGTCGAGCACCTCGACGGTCAGGGGCAGCTCGCCGGCGTACCCGGAGGCCACGTCCGCGACGTCCGACGGGCCGAGGTCCAGCGCGGCGGTGTTGACGAGGTCGCGCACCAGGGCGGCGGCGTCGGCGACGATCGCCGGGCGCACCGTGGCGTCGGCGACGGCGGACGGGGCGAGCACGACGACGCGCTGGTCGCCGCGCACCGGTCCGGTGCTGCCGGTGCCCTTGTGCCGGGTGAACGAGTAGGCGCCGAGGGCGGCGCCTTCGAGGGCGGCGTCGACGAGTTCGTCGGAGTCGGTCGGCAGCGCGAGCGCGATCGAGGACACGAGGGGGAGCTGGCGGACGGCGCTGCCGGCGGCCGAGCGGACCGCGGCGGCGTCGGTGCCGGAGCCGAGCCCGATCAGCGCGATGCTGCCGGCGCTGACACCGGTGCCGGGCAGGCGCACGAGCTGGTCCTTCGCTCCGGTCACCCCGATCGCCGCGAGGTCGAGGTCGTCGAGCACGGAGAAGGGCGTCGTCGCGGGGGAGACGATCGTCGCGGGAGCGCCGTCGGAGCCGGGGCGGACACCGACGACGAGGACGTCGGCGTCGATCGAGGAGGGGGAGGCGGAGTCGGTGGAGAGCGTCGGTCGGACCATGCTCCAACCCTATCCAGGCGCTGTTCGCTGTCGGCGTGGGCGTCGTGGCCGGTGGTGTCTGCACCCCCGCCTAGCATTGGGACGGTGAACCGCCCCGAGGACCTCTACACGTTCGACGAGTCCGCCCCGACGGTCCCGACCGGCCTGCACCTGGTCGCCGGGCTCACGGGGTTCGCGGACGCCGGCTCGGCGGTGGCCCAGGTGACCACCTCGATCCTCGAGCGGCTGGACACCCGGCTCGTCGCCGAGTTCGACCCGGACGCGCTGCTCGACTGGCGGGCCCGTCGCCCGGTGATCACGTTCGAGCACGACCACATCACCGACATCGAACCGCCCCGGCTCGCCCTGCACCTGGTGCGGGACGAGATCGGGCAGCCGTTCCTCTTCCTCTCCGGGTACGAGCCCGACTTCCAGTGGAACCGGTTCGTCCGCGCCGTGACCGACCTCGCTGCCGAGCTCCAGGTCGTGGACACGACGTGGGTGCAGTCGATCCCGATGCCCGTGCCGCACACGCGCCCGGTCAGCCTCACCGTGTCGGGCACGCGCGCCGACCTCATCGAGTCGATGAGCGTCTGGAAGCCGGAGACCCAGGCACCGGCGAACGTCCTGCACCTCGTCGAGCACCGGCTCACCGAGCTCGAGCGCCAGGTCACGGGCCTGGTGCTCCTGGTGCCGCACTACCTCTCCGACACGGAGTACCCCGACGCCGCGGTGGCCGCCCTGTCCGGGATCGCTGCCGCCACCGGCCTGATCTTCCCGACCGACGCCCTGCGGGAAGAAGGCCGTGAGTTCGCCCTCCGTGTCGACGAGCAGGTCGCCGGCAACGGCGAACTCCAGCGCCTGGTCGCGGCGCTCGAGGAACGCCACGACACCTACATGGAGGGCAACCCCGTCGGCTCGCCCCTCACCGGCGTCGACGGCGAGGTCCCCACGGCCGACGCGATCGCGGCCGAGCTCGAGCGCTTCCTCGCGGACCGCCGGGACGCCTCCGACGACTGATCCGGGTCGGAGGCTCCACCACAGCCGTCCGCGCCGCGCACGTCCTCCACAGCTCGTCCTGGCAGCGGTGACACGCCGCTAGCCTTGTCGGGTGAACTCCCGCCGTGCCTTCGTCGTGTGGGGCGTCGCGGTCCTCGCGTACGTCCTGGCGGTCGTGCAGCGGTCGTCGCTCGGGGTGTCCGGCGTGGACGCGCAGGACCGCTTCGCGGTCTCCGCCGCCGTCCTGTCCACCCTGGCGGTCGTGCAGATCGCCGTGTACGCGGGGCTGCAGATCCCCGTCGGGATCGCCCTCGACCGGATCGGCCCGCGGCGCCTCGTGCTGCTCGGGGCCCTGCTGCTCGTGCTCGGGCAGGCCGTCGTCGCGGTGTCGCCGACGATCGGCCCGGCGGTGGTCGGGCGGGTCCTGGTCGGCGCCGGGGACGCCATGACCTTCATCTCGGTGATCCGCCTGCTGCCGATGTGGTTCAGCGGCCGGATCCTGCCGCAGATCTCGCAGTGGACGGGCAACCTCGGGCAGGTCGGCCAGATCGCCTCGGCGTTCCCCTTCGCGCTGCTGCTGCACACTGCCGGCTGGACGGTGGCGTTCGGGGTGGCCGCAGCAGCCAGTGCCGTCGGGCTCGTCCTGGCGTTCGTCTTCGTCCGGAACGGTCCCGTCCCGGTGCGCACCGACACGATCCCGCTGCCGCACACCTGGTCGGCGGCGTTCCACACGTTCGGGCACGCGCTCCGCCGCCCCGGCACGCAGCTCGGGTTCTGGTCGCACTACGTCACCCAGTCCTCGGGCACGGTGTTCAGCCTGCTCTGGGGCGTGCCGATGCTCCGCGGGCTCGGGTACTCCTCGACCGAGGCCGCCGGCTTCCTCACCGTGATCGTCGCCGTCGGGTTCGTCGCCGGGCCGCTCCTCGGGGTGCTCTGCGCCCGGTACCCGCTCCGGCGCTCGAACCTGGTGCTCGGCGTGGTCGTGCTGCTCGGCGTCGTCTGGACGTTCGTGCTCATCTGGCCGGGGCACCCGCCGACCTGGCTCCTCGTGCTGCTCGTCGTCGCGATGGGCATCGGCGGTCCGGGCTCGCTCATCGGCTTCGACTTCGCACGCTCGTTCAACCCGATGGGCTCCCTGGGGTCCGCGAACGGGGTCGTCAACGTCGGGGGCTTCCTCGCGGCCTTCGTGATGATGTTCCTCATCGGCGTGCTCCTCGACGCCGTCGCCCGCGTCACGGGACAGACCGTCTTCGCCTGGTCGAACTTCCGGGCCGCGCTCACCGTGCAGTACGTCGTCGTCGGGTTCGGCGTCGGGATGCTCCTGCACGCCCGTCGTCGCACCCGCGCCCAGATGCACGAACAGGACGGAATACGGGTGGCACCGCTCTGGGTTGCACTCGTTGCACGCCTGCGGAAGCGGACCGTGCAATAATGAAGCCCGGACCCGTTCGGGTCTCCCGTGTACAGGTGCTCCTGCTGGAGCGCGCGTTTCGTCGGGGGACTTGACATGGGTCCTAGTGCTGCCCTGAACGGGCGGTGTCGTCGCCCGGAACGGGCGGTGTCGCTGCCCCGGACGTCCAGCACTTCCAGGAACGACGGGCCAGTGACGCGGGGGAACTGCGGCTCCGGCCCTGGGTGCAGAGGGAAGGCCACGACCCCATGAACGTGGCACGACGAGAGAGGTGATCGCATGGCTGCCCGGAGCACGACGATCGATCCCACGAAGGACAACGCCGACACGGTGACCGAGGCCGAGAGCCCCGAGACCGACGGCACCGCTGCGCCGAAGAAGCGCGCGACGAAGGCCCCCGCCAAGAAGGCGGCTGCCCCGAAGAAGGCCGCGGTCAAGAAGCCCGCGACGAAGAAGGCCGCGTCCGACGAGGACGAGGACGACGCCGTCGAGCCCGTGGAGGCCGTCGACGCGACGGACGACACCGACGACGACACCGAGGACAAGCCGCGCACCGCCGCGGTGGAGGCCGCGAACGCCGTCGCCGCGGGGGCACTCGTCATCTCGCAGTCCGACGACGACGAGGCGCCGGTCTACTCGACGACGATCACCGGCGCGACAGCCGACCCGGTCAAGGACTACCTCAAGCAGATCGGCAAGGTCGCCCTGCTGAACGCCGAACAAGAGGTCGAGCTCGCGATGCGCATCGAGGCCGGCCTGTTCGCCGAGGACAAGCTGCAGCACACCACCGGCCTCTCGAAGCCCGAGGAGCGCGAGCTCCGCTGGGTCGCTCGGGACGGCCAGCGGGCGAAGTCGCACCTGCTCGGTGCGAACCTCCGCCTCGTCGTGTCGCTCGCCAAGCGCTACACCGGTCGTGGCATGCAGTTCCTCGACCTCATCCAGGAGGGCAACCTGGGCCTCATCCGTGCCGTCGAGAAGTTCGACTACACGAAGGGCTTCAAGTTCTCGACCTACGCCACGTGGTGGATCCGTCAGGCCATCACGCGCGCCATGGCCGACCAGGCCCGCACCATCCGCATCCCGGTGCACATGGTCGAGGTCATCAACAAGCTCGCCCGCGTCCAGCGGCAGATGCTGCAGGACCTGGGCCGCGAGCCCACCCCGGAAGAGCTCGCCCGCGAGCTCGACATGACCCCGGAGAAGGTCGTCGAGGTCCAGAAGTACGGCCGCGAGCCGATCTCGCTCCACACCCCCCTGGGTGAAGACGGTGACTCCGAGTTCGGTGACCTCATCGAGGACACCGAGGCGGTCGTGCCGGCCGACGCGGTGGGCTTCACGATGCTGCAGAAGCAGCTCGAGAGCCTGCTCGACTCCCTGTCCGAGCGCGAGGCCGGTGTCATCCGGATGCGCTTCGGCCTGGGTGACGGTCAGCCGAAGACGCTCGACCAGATCGGTGACACGTTCGGCGTGACGCGTGAGCGCATCCGCCAGATCGAGTCCAAGACGATGGCGAAGCTCCGCCACCCGTCGCGGTCGCAGTCGCTGCGCGACTACCTCGAGTAGGCCGAGCGTTGCGTTTCTTCATCCCGATCCTCATCGGGCGGATCCTCCGCGCCCTCGCCCGTGCGCGGGGCGGGGGGTCCGCCTACCCGGGCTTCATCGTCCTGAAGCTCGTGCCGGACTTCCTGCAGCACGTCACGAAGCAGTTCCCCAACGGGGTCGTCTTCGTGCTGGGGTCGAACGGCAAGTCGACGACGACGCACATGATCTCGGACATCGTCCGGGCGCACGGGCTCCGGGTCTTCACCAACCCGTCGGGCGCGAACCTGCCGCAGGGCATCGCGTCGGCGCTGCTGTCCGAGGTGTCGCTGACCGGCCGGCTCAAGGCGGACATCGGCATCCTCGAGGTCGACGAGGCCTTCGCCGTCGAGCTCGCCGGCATCCTGTCGCCGTCCACCGTGACGATGCTCAACGTGCAGGTCGACCAGCTCTACCGGTTCTTCGAGACCGAGCGCGTCGCGACGATGATGCTCGACACCGCGGCGCTGTCGACCGCGAACGTCATCACCAACCACGACGACCAGTTCCTCGACGCCTACACCGCGGCTCCCGGCCAGCGGGTGCTCCGCTTCGGCGCGAGCGCCGACGTCGTGGCCGCCAGCCCGAACGGACTGCAGAACGCGGACGACTTCGACCGCGCCGACGCCGAACAGACGGTCATCGACGCCGAGGTCTCCGCGCACACCGGCGATGCAGCCACGATCGCCTTCGCCGGTTCGGACATCGCCGTGCGCCTGCCCGCTCGGGGCCTGCACTACGCGGTCGACGCCGCTGCGGCCACCGCGACGGCGAGTGCTGCCCTCGGCGCGCAGTTCCGGACGGACGCCGTCACGCGGGCGTTCTCGACGATGAAGCCGGCGTACGGCCGCGGTGAGCGTCTTCCCATCGCCGGCGAGTCCGCCGAGTTCACGATGTTCAAGAACGCCGCGAGCCTGCAGCTGAACCTCGACGCGCTGCCGGACCACCCCGAGCAGGTGCTCATGGCGATCGACGAGGGCACGCCCGACATCTCGTGGATCTACGACATCGACTTCTCCAAGCTCGACCACGTCGACGTCGTCTCCGGTGACAAGGCCTGGCAGATCGCGATCGCCCTCGAGCACGCCGGAGTCCGCATCGGCCGGGTCGAACCCGACGTCGAGACGGCGATCAAGCACATGCAGGGCCTCGGCACGACGAGCACCGGCACGAAGAACTTCATCGTCAACTACGAGATCATGATGATCGCCCGGAAGGCCCTCGGCCACCCGGACCTGGAGAAGACCGCATGACGGCCGATCGCCTGACCATCCTGCACGTGTACCCGCGGCAGATGGGGGTGTCGGGGGACCGCGGCAACGTGGTCGCCCTGACCCGCCGCGCCGACGCCGCCGGCATCCCGACTGAGGTCGTCGAGTACGCCCCGGGCGACGGCCTGCCCACCGCGGCGGACGTGGTCGTCATCGGGAACGGCCCGCTCAGCGCCATGCGGTCCCTCGGAGCGGACGTCGCGCGCATCGCGGCCCCGCTCCGTGACCTCGCCGCTGCGGGGGTCCCGGTGGTCGCGCTCGGTGGCGGGTTCGACCTGGCGACGAACGAGGTCGTCCCGACCGACGGTGCGCCGGTGCAGGGCTTCGGCGTGTTCGACGCCCGCGCCGTCCGCGGTGCCGAGCGTCGCGTCAACTACTTCGTGCTCGAGACCCGGTACCCGCTGCTCGACGGCGCGTCGAAGCGCCTCGCCGCGTTCGAGGACCACGCCACGCGCATCGAACTCGGCGCCGGGGTCACCCCGTTCGCGGACGTCGTGTCCGGTGGCGGGAACCAGGCCGGCTCGCCGGTGGAGGGCGCCGTCCTTGGGACGTCCTTCGGCACGCACGCGCAGGGCCCGCTCCTGCCGCTGAACCCGGCACTCACGGACGCCGTCCTGGCCGCGGCCGCAGAGCGCGTGGGCCGGTCCTACGCACCCGACCTCGACCGCACGGCGAGCATCGACCGCTACGCGCGCGAAGCCCGCGCCACCGTCGACCGGTTCGTCGACAAGGCGTTCAAGCGCATCGCCTGACGACGCGCTGACGGCGACCGCCTGGAGGCCCGCCACCGGTCCACGAGACCGGTGCCGGGCCTCCAGGCCGTCGGGCCGGTGCATCGGCGGTGGTGCGCCTGTGGCGGTGGACGAACGACGACGGGCCCGGATCCATGTGGATCCGGGCCCGTCGGTGGTTCGTGGTGCTACTTCGACTCGCGGAGTCGGCTGCTCTCGTCGTGCCACTCGATGGCGGTGGCGGCGAGCTTGTCCTTGAACTCCGCGCCGTGGTGGGCGCAGAAGTACAGTTCGCCGCTGGCCATCGTGGCTCGGATGTAGGCCTGCGCTCCGCAGCTGTCACACCGGTCGGCAGCGGTGAGCTGGTGGTTGCTGACGTCGTCGATGGAGAGGTCCTGCACGGTCTGGGTCATTGCTGTGCTCCTCACGGATTGCAGGTGGTGCTTCCTGGTTGCACCATTTCAACACGTGATGCCTGGATGTACGGCATTGGGTGGCCCCATTTCGCTCAGCGCGGACCGATCGTCCCCAGTGCGAGTGTCAGGCGGGTGGTGCCGGCCGTGCTGGGTAGGCTCGGGAGGTGAGCTCCGACTACTCCGCACGGCATCTCTCCGTCCTCGAAGGACTCGAGGCAGTCCGGAAGCGTCCCGGCATGTACATCGGATCGACGGACTCCCGCGGCCTGATGCACTGCCTGTGGGAGGTCATCGACAACTCCGTCGACGAAGCCCTCGCCGGACACGGGGACGAGATCGGCGTGCGGCTGTTCCCGGACGGCTCCGTCCAGGTCACCGACACCGCTCGTGGCATCCCCGTCGACGTCGAACCGAAGACCGGCCTGACCGGGGTCGAGGTCGTGTTCACGAAGCTCCACGCCGGCGGCAAGTTCGGCTCGGGGTCGTACGCGGCGTCCGGTGGGCTCCACGGGGTGGGCGCCTCGGTCGTCAACGCGCTGTCGGAACGCCTCGACGTCGAGGTCGACCGTGGCGGCAAGACCTACGCGATGTCGTTCCACCGCGGCGAGCCCGGGCTCTTCGACGACTCGGACGGCATCGGACCGGATGCGCCCTTCAGCCCGTTCACCTCGGGCAGCGAGCTGCGCGTGGTCGGCAAGGTCAAGAAGGGCGTCACCGGGTCGCGCGTCCGCTACTGGGCCGACCGACAGATCTTCACCAGGGACGCCGCCTTCAGCATGGCCGACCTGGTCAACCGTGCGCGGCAGACCGCGTTCCTGGTGCCCGGGCTCGGGCTCACCATCACCGACGAGCGCCCCGCCGCCATCACCGCTGCCGCCGAGCGCGCAGCAGCGACCGGGGTCGAGGTCGCCGAGGGTCCGGTCGTCGAGCGCTTCCGGTACGAGGGCGGCATCGGCGAGTTCGTCGAGCACCTCGCCGTCGACGGCGCGAAGACCGACGTCTGGCGCATCCAGGGCTCCGGGACGTTCAAGGAGACCGTGCCGATGCTCGACGACAAGGGCCACATGGTGTCGACCGAGGTCGAACGCACGTGCGAGGTCGACGTCGCCCTGCGCTGGGGCGACGGCTACGAGACCGTGCTGCGCAGCTTCGTCAACATCATCGCCACGCCCAAGGGCGGCACGCACCAGGCGGGGTTCGAGGCCGGGCTGGTGAAGGCCGTCCGGACCCAGGTCGAGGCCAACGCCCGCAAGCTCAAGGTCGGACAGGACAAGCTCGAGAAGGACGACGTGCTCGCCGGGCTGACCGCCGTGCTGACCGTCCGGCTGCCCGAGCCGCAGTTCGAGGGCCAGACGAAGGAGGTCCTCGGGACGCCGGCGGTCCGTCGTGTCGTGGACTCGGTCGTCGCGAAGCGGATCACCGAGATCCTCACGTCGACGCAGCGCACCGAGAAGGCCCAGGCCGCCGGACTGCTCGAGAAGGTCGTCGCGGAGATGAAGACCCGCATCTCGGCCCGGGCGCACAAGGAGACCCAGCGCCGCAAGAACGCGCTCGAGAACTCGTCCCTGCCGACGAAGCTCGCGGACTGCCGGTCGAACGACGTCGAGGGCACCGAGCTGTTCATCGTCGAGGGTGACTCCGCGCTCGGCACCGCCAAGCTGGCGCGCAACAGCGAATACCAGGCGCTCCTGCCCATCCGCGGCAAGATCCTCAACGTGCAGAAGGCGTCCGTCTCGGACATGCTCTCGAACGCCGAGTGCGCCTCGATCATCCAGGTGATCGGTGCCGGCTCCGGTCGCACGTTCGAGCTCGACCAGGCCCGCTACGGCAAGGTCATCATCATGTCGGACGCCGACGTCGACGGCGCGCACATCCGCACGCTGCTCCTGACGCTGTTCTTCCGGTACATGCGGCCGATGATCGAGCAGGGGCGGGTCTTCGCCGCCGTGCCGCCGCTGCACCGGGTTGTCGTGATCAACCGCGGCAAGCCGAACGACACGCTGTACACGTACTCGGAGCAGGAACTGCAGGCCGTGCTGAAGAAGCTGGCGCGGTCTGGCAAGAAGTACCAGGAGCCGATCCAGCGGTACAAGGGGCTCGGCGAGATGGACGCGGACCAGCTCGCGGAGACGACGATGGACCGTGCGCACCGCACCCTGCGCCGGGTCCAGGTGCCTCATGCCGAGTCCGCCGCCAAGGTCTTCGAGCTGCTCATGGGGAATGACGTCGCGCCGCGCAAGGAGTTCATCCTGGCCGGCGAGGGCCTGGACCGCGACCGCATCGACGTGTAGCGCTGCCCGGCCTGGCCGCTTGGCCGCGGCGCTGCCGCGGCGCGGCCGCCGCGGCGCGCCGGTCGCGCGCTACACGTCGCCGCGTGTGCCGTCGAGCGTCGCTGCGCTGCCGCCGATCGACCCGACGACGTCGTCGAGCGGGCTGCCCGACCCGTCGCGCTTCGACATCCAGTCGGGCAGGGTGCGCGCAGCGCCGTCCGTCCCGACCGCGTGCGGCGGCGCGATGCCGGCCCACGCGACGGTCAGGCCGTCCTCGCCCTTGAGGAACGCGTGCGCCCGCACCCCCTGGGTCGCACGGCCCTTCGCGGGGAACTCGGACAGCGACGAGACCTTCGCGCGCCCGGTGTCCGTGCCGGGCAGGGCGGACGAGGACGTGGAGACGGTGGCGACGACGGCGTCCTCGGACGGCGTGACGGCGCCGAACCAGATCACCGAGGCACCGGAGGCCACCGCCACTCCCGCGACTCCACCGGCGGGGAGACCCTGGGCACGGACGGCGGCAGCCCCGAACCGCAGCAGCTGCGCGTTCGAGGTGATGAAGACGAGGTCGTCCGACTCGGCCGACTGCGTGGCCCCGACCACCTGGTCGCCGGGCTTCAACCCGATCGCCACGAAGTCGGGCTTGTCCGGCCAGGCTCCGGGGACGACGCGCTTGACGACGCCCTGCGCGGTGCCGATCGCGAGCGAGTGCTCGGACGCCGCGCTGAGGTCCACCACGGCGACGACGGACTCGCCGCGGGGGATGCCGAGGTACTCGTGCACCCGCACGCCGGCGTCGAGCCGGACGGCAGCGGGCGGGACGGACGGCACGTCGACGGGGGAGAACCGCACGATGCGGCCGGTCGAGGTCAGCGCGCCCACCTGCCCGCGGACGGTGCTGAGCACGCTGGAGCGGACGGCGTCGTGCTTGGAGCGTTTCGGCACCCGCACGACCCCGAGCTCGGCGGTCGGGACGTCGACCCGCACGAGCCGCCCGGTGGTCGACAGCAGGACGCGGCACGGGGCGTCGGCGACCTGGAGGTCCTCGGGGTCGACCACCGCCTTCTTGCCGCCACGGACCGGGGCGTCGGCCTCGGTCAGCAGGGTGCGACGAGGCGTGGCGAACTCGTCGGAGACCTCTGTGAGCTCCAGCGCGACCTGCGCCCGCAGGCGGTCGTCGGAGGCGAGCAGTTCCTCGAGCGCGGCGATGTCGGCGAGGAGCTGGTCGCGCTCGCCCTCGAGCTCCATCCGGGAGAACTTCGTGAGCCGCCGCAGGCGCAGTTCGAGAATGTACTCGGCCTGCACCTCGGACAGGTCGAACACGTCGCGCAGACGGCTGCGTGCGGCCTCGGAGTCGTCGGACGTGCGGATGACCTGGATGACCTCGTCGATGTCGAGGATCGCGATGAGCAGGCCCTCGACCAGGTGCAGGCGTTCGCGTCGGCGTGCGAGCCGGTACTCAGTCCGCCGCGTGACGACGGCGATGCGGTGCTGCACGTAGACGTCGAGGAGCTCGCGCAGGCCGAGCGTGCGCGGGGAGCCGCCGACCAGGGCGACGTTGTTGATGCCGAAGCCCTCTTCGAGCGGGGTGTGCTTGTACAGCTGCTCGAGCACGGCCGCGGGGTTGAAGCCGGACTTGATGCCGATGACGAGCCGCAGCCCGTGGTTGCGGTCGGTCAGGTCGTTGACGTCGGAGATGCCGACGAGCTTCTTGGCCTGGACGCCGTCCTTGATCTTCTCGATCACGCGCTCGGGACCGACGAGGTAGGGCAGCTCGGTGACGACGAGGCCGGTCTTGCGCGGTGACAGGGTCTCGACGCTGACCTTGGCCCGGGTGCGGAAGGTGCCGCGCCCCGTGGCGTAGGCGTCGCGCACGCCCGACAGTCCGACGATCGTGCCGCCGGAGGGCAGGTCCGGCCCCGGCACGTACTCCATCAGTTCCTCGAGCGAGGCCTTCGGGTGCAGGAGCAGGTGCTTGGCGGCCTCGACCACCTCGCCGAGGTTGTGCGGCGCCATGTTCGTCGCCATGCCGACGGCGATGCCGGACGCGCCGTTGACCAGCAGGTTCGGGAACGCGGCGGGCAGAACGCCCGGCTGCATGATCTGGTTGTCGTAGTTGGGGACGAAGTCGACGACGTCCTCGCCGAGGTTCTCCGTCATGGCCATCGACGGTTCGGCGAGCCGGGCCTCGGTGTACCGGGCAGCGGCGGGGCCGTCGTCGAGCGAGCCGAAGTTGCCGTGGCCGTCCACCAGCGGCACGCGCATCGTGAACGGCTGCGCCATGCGCACCAGGGCGTCGTAGATGGCGCCGTCGCCGTGCGGGTGCAGCTTGCCCATCACCTCGCCGGTGACGCGGGCGCTCTTCACGTGGCCGCGGTCCGGCCGCAGGCCCATCTCCGACATCTGGTACAGGATCCGGCGCTGCACGGGCTTCAGGCCGTCGCGGGCGTCGGGCAGGGCACGCGAGTAGATGACCGAGTACGCGTACTCGAGGAACGAGCCCTGCATCTCCTCGGAGACGTCGACGTCCTCGATGCGCTCACCGTCGGGGAGACCGACTGTGTCCGTGCGTGCCATGGGACCTTTCTGGGAGGATCGGAGGGTGACACTGAGCCTACCGACGGCCCCCGACGCCACCGCGAACCTCGCCGACGTGCTGCCGAGTTGCCTCGTGGCGCTCGGCGCTGCGGACGACACGTGGTTGCGGACACACGGCCTGGAGGCTCGGATCCCGCTCCGTCCCGCCCGTTCCGCGGTCGTCGTCCTGGTCGACGGCCTCGGCGCGAACGCACTCGGTGCGCGTGCCGGGCACGCCCGGTTCCTGACGGGCTCCCGGAAGCGCCTGCGCAGCGGGTTCCCGACGACGACCGCTGCGGCGCTGTCGACCCTGACGACCGGGCGGCCGCCCGGCACGCACGGCGTGGTCGGCTACAGCGGCTGGAGCCCGGACACCGGCCAGGTGGTGAACCTGCTCAGCGGGTGGGACGACGAGGTGCCCGCCGGGTGGCTCCGCACGCCCACCCTGTTCACCGAGGCGCCCGGCATCGGCGTCGACCCCGTGGTCGTCGGTCCGGCGCGGTACGAGTCGTCGGGCATGACCGCGAACGTGCTCAGCGGCGCGCGCTACGTCCCCGCCGACACCGTCGCACAGCGGGTCGACGCGGCGATCGCGGCCACGCTCACCGGCACGGCCCTCGTGTACCTCTACGTCCCCGAACTCGACTCGATCGCCCACAAGCACGGGTGGCAGTCCGACCGCTGGACCGCGGCGCTGGAGTCGCTCGACGGCGAACTCGCCCGCCTGGCGGCCGGCGTGGCCCGGGACGTCGGCGTGCTCGTCACGGCGGACCACGGCATCCTCGACGTGCCCGACGAGACGAACATCGCGATCGACCCCGACCTGCTCGAGGACGTCGTCGGGGTCGCGGGGGACCCGCGCTGCCGCCAGCTGACGGTGGCCCCGGGGACGGACGTGCCCGCGCTGGTCGAGGCCTGGCGCAGCACCTACGGCAAGCGGGCGTACGTCGCCAGTCGCGACGAGGCGGTCGCCGCGGGCTGGTTCGGCGCCGTCTCCGAGGACGTGCTGCCGCGCATCGGCGACGTGGTCGTGGTGGCCAGGAGCACGTGGGCCTTCAACGACGACCGGGCGCTCAAGCCCGGAGCCGTGCCGAAGCGGATGATCGGCCAGCACGGGGCGATGACCGACGACGAGCTGCTCGTGCCGCTGCGCCTCGCCGGGGCGTTCGCGAGCTGAGCCTGCGCGCACGACCCGCACCGGGCCCTGGACGCCAGCAGCCCGCCACGCGAGGTGCGTGGCGGGCTGCTGCGGCCCTCCCGAGATGGCGGCGGGGTCAGACCTCGTCGTCGGGACGGGTCCCGAACACGATCTCGTCCCAGCTCGGCATCGAGCGTCGGCTGCGCTTCTTGCGTTCCTGGCGGCCCTCGGACTCCGGGGCGGAGGCGGGACGGCCGTCCGGCTGCGGCGCGGTGTCGTTCGTGTCGGTGAAGCCGTGCAGCGGGATGTCCACGACGCTGACAGACCCGCGCTGCTCCTCCTGCTGCTGGTCGGCGAACGTGACGGACTCGCGCTCACCGCGGCGGCGGCGGAGGGCCTCGAGCAGGTCGGCGGTCTCGTTGCCCGGCGGACGCTCCTCGATCTGGGCGGTGCCGATGCGGGGGAGCGGCGCGCGGAGGGGCGCGCGCTCCGGGACCTCGGGGTTCGTGACGGCCTCGTCGGGCTCGTCGACGCGGAAGGCGCCGGAGTCGAACCGCGTGCCGTCGGTGTCCTGCTGGTCGTACTCGACGGCACGGAGGCGCGGCGCGAGGCCCTCGTCCTCGGTGTGCGAGAGCCGGTGCGCGTCGCTGGTGTCCGGCGTCAGCGTCGAGGTCTTCGGGTCGAACGTCCACTGGGCGTCGTGCTCGACCTCGCCCGCCGTGTAGCGGACCTGCACCTGCCAGCCGTTCTCCACGTGCTTCCAGCTCGACCACGTGACGCCGGTGGCCTCCCCGGACTCGAGGCGGGCGGTGATCGCGTCGCCGAACACGTCGGGTGCGCTGTCGTCGGACGGCGTCACCGGCACGCGGCGGGCGGCGTCGAGGATGAAGGCGCGCTCGGCGAGGACGGGCCCCTCGAAGCGGCGGACGTACTCGACGTCGACGTCGAGCGCCGAGGCGACGTCGGCCGCGTCGGCACCGCTGCGGATCCGGGCCTGGACGTCCTTCGGGGACACGCGCTTCTGCGGCATGCCGTCGGGGTTCGCCTGTCGGACCTGCCCCGGCAGCGCCGAGGTGACTGGCAACCGGAACTCACTGCCGCCGTCGGTCGCGAGCAGGAGTGCCCCGGACTCCACTCCGATGACTCTCACGTCTTGCATGGTTCCGCCTTCCGAGCAGTTGCGTACGGTCTGCGTCGTACCCCGGAAGTATGCAGGGACACCGGCCGGTTTCCGGGGAGGCGCACGGGCGTGCCGTCGGGGTGTCGCGCACTCGGCTGCACCGGGGTCCGACGGGATCGGGACCGGCCCGCGGGAATGGCCGGACCGCGCGACCGGTTGCACGCCCAGACGAGCCGCTGACCGCTCAGTTTGCATCGAGGCGGCACGTGTTGGATACTGTCGCCGCCGATCTCCGGCGACGACCTCTCGATACGAGAAATGGATGGGCATGGCCACCGATTACGACGCCCCCCGGAAGACCGACGACAACTCCGATTCGGAGTCGATCGAGGCCCTCAAGGAGCGCGTGCCCGACAAGATGTCCGGGGTCGTCGACGACGACTCCGACAACCCCGGCAGCTTCGAACTCGCCGGACAGGACCTCAGCGACGTCGACCTCGACGTCGTCGTGCTGCCCCCGCAGGTGGACGAGTTCACCTGCGTCGAGTGCTTCCTCGTGAAGCACCGGTCGCAGCTCGACCACGAGTCGAAGCTCGGCCCGGTCTGCGCGGAGTGCGCGGCGCTCTAGGGCACGCACGCGAACGACGAACGGCCCGCATCCCTCCTGGGGTGCGGGCCGTTCGTCATGTGTCGGGCCGCCCGTGGCGTCGAGCCGGGCCGGTGCGTCGACGGGCGTCAGGAGCGCAGCGCGGCGACGACCTTGTCCGGGTTGCGCACACTGACGAGCCAGTACGGGGTGGGGTCGGCGTCGTCGCGGACCTCGACGCGCACGACGGGCCGGACGTACCCGCGGAAGAGCGTCCATGCCCGGGCGTCGAGCTTCGGCCCGCGCTGGGTCGTGGCCTCGGCCCCGTGGAACGGCACGGCCTCGCCGACGACCGCACGCGGCAGGTGGGCCCGCCCGGCGCGGAACTCGGTGTCGGTCACCTCGACCACGGGTGCGACGGCCCAGAGGAGCACGAGCACCCCGACCTCCATCGCCGCGGCGACGATGATCCCCGTCACGATGCTGATCGGCAGGAACACGAGCAGGCTCGCGGGGATGACGAGCGCCGTCGCCAGGTACAGGCTCGGCGGCGCCCAGAGACGTTCGCGGTACAGGGTCACGAGACCATTCGACCACGAGTCACCTGAGGTCACGGAACGGTCACGGGCTGCACTACCCTCGTCACGTGACCGAACCTGTCGACGTGCTCTGGACCGGGGAGAACGCTCCCGTCCACGCCCACCCCGGTGACGCCGGCGCCGACCTCGTCTCGACCGAGGCCTTCGTGCTCGCTCCCGGTGAGCGTCGTCTCGTCGGCACGGGCGTCTCGATCGCCCTCCCCGACGGCCACGCGGCCTTCGTGGTCCCACGCAGCGGTCTGGCGGCCAAGCACGGCATCACGATCGTGAACGCCCCCGGCACGGTCGACTCCGGCTACCGCGGGGAGATCAAGGTCGCGCTGCTCAACACCGACCAGGCCGAGCCGTACGCGGTCCACGTGGGCGACCGCATCGCGCAGATGATCGTCATGCCGGTGCCCCCGGTGGTGTTCACCCGCGTGGAGGAGCTCCCCGACAGCGTCCGCGGCCATGGTGGCTTCGGTTCCTCGGGCTACGGTGGCACGAGCGCCGTTCCCGGCGCGCAGACGCACCCCAGCACGAGCGCCGCACCCGGCGCTGAGACAGTCCTGAACCAGACGGAAGGAACGCAGCGATGAGGATCGGCCGACGCAAGCGTGACGAGGTCGAGGTGGCCGCTGCCGTCGCCGACGACGCCGAGGTCGCGGAGACCTCCCCGGAGGTCGACATCGCTGTGGAGGCCGACGCCGGACTCGACGAGGTCGACGCCGTCGCGCCGACCGGCAAGTCCGCTCCCGCTGACCGCGAGGAGTCGGGCCCGCTCGACGAGACCGAGGCCAACCCGGTCCGGCCCTACGTCGACCTGGGCGGCGTGAAGATCCTGCCGCGGGAGGGCCTGCACCTCCGGCTCGAGGTCGAGGAGGGCTCCCAGCGCGTCGTCGCGGTCGGGCTCGACTACGACGACTCCACGCTCCAGGTCCAGCCGTTCGCCGCACCGCGGTCCACCGGACTGTGGCACGAGATCCGCGCGCAGATCGCCGACCAGATCGAGCGTCAGGGCGGCACCGTGACCGAGGTCGACGGCCCGTTCGGTCCCGAGCTCCGCGCCAGCGTCCCGGTCCTGGTCGACGGGGACGGCGGCGTCGCCGGTGCCCGCCCGGCCCGCTTCATCGGCGTCGACGGACCCCGGTGGTTCCTGCGCGGCGTGATCGCCGGCAAGGCCGCCGACTCGCCCGAGGACGCCGAGGAGATCGAAGAGCTCTTCCGCAGCGTCGTCGTGGTGCGGGGCACCACGCCGATGCCGCCGCGCGACCTGATCCCGCTGCACATGCCGAAGTCGACGCAGTCGGCGATCTGACGACCAGGAGGCCCGGTGTCGGACCGTCTCGACCCTGCTGACCCCGAGGGGGTCGCGTCCGCCGACGCGCCTGCTCCGTCCCCGGACGGTCGCCTCGCTGACGACCACCACGCGGACGACCGCTTCGCGGACGAGCGTGCCGAGCCGCTGTCGCTGAACGCGCAGCTGCGCGACGCCGTCCGGAACGCCGGCATCGGCCAGGTGGCACCGGGAGAGGCTCCCTCCGGCCGCGCCCTGGTGACCGCCGTCGGTGGCGTCCGCGGCCTCGCCGAGTCGGTGCTGCCGGGCTTCGCGTTCCTGATCGTCTACGCGATCACGAAGGAGCTCGTCCCGAGCGTCGTGATCCCCGTGCTCGTCGGGCTCGTCTTCGTCGTGCTCCGGCTGGTACAGCGGCAGTCCCTGGCGATGTCGTTCGCGGGCATCCTGGGCGTCGCGATCTCGGCCGGCCTCGCGCTCATCACCGGCAAGGCGGAGAGCAACTTCATCCCCGGGATCGTCATCAACCTGGTGTGCCTCGTCGGGCTCCTGGTGACGCTCGTGATCCGCCGGCCGCTCATCGGGCTCATCGTCGGCCTGCTGCTGCCGCAGGACGAGGACGGCACGGGCACGGACTGGCGTGCCGACCCGGGCAAGCGCCGCGTGCTCACGGTCGCGACCTGGCTCTGGGTGGGGCTGTTCGCGCTCCGGCTGGTCATCGAGATCCCGCTCTACCTGACGGCCCAGGTCGAACTGCTCGCCGGCATCAAGCTCATCACGGGCGTCCCGCTCTACGCGGCGCTCCTCTGGGTCACGTGGCTGCTCACCCGCACGGTGTTCAAGCGCGAGCCGGACCAGGCTGCGGTGTAGAGTTCTCTCGACATCAAGACATCTCCGCGGGGGCATCGCACCCGGCGGCAGGGGTCTACCGTGCTGGTGGGACGGCCCACGAGGACGAGGGCACGATCGATCAACTCAGGAGGCGGCACAGTGGCTGCAGTCAACAGCTTCGGCTCGAAGGACACGCTCTCGGTTGGGGGTGTCGACTACGCGATCCACCGGATCGACTCCGTCCCCGGACACGAGAAGCTCCCGTACAGCCTGAAGGTGCTGCTCGAGAACCTCCTCCGCACCGAGGACGGCAAGAACGTCACGGCGGACCAGATCCGGTCGCTCGGCTCCTGGCGTCCCGAAGCGGACCCGGACACCGAGATCCAGTTCTCCCCGGCCCGCGTGGTCATGCAGGACTTCACCGGTGTCCCGTGCATCGTCGACCTCGCCACCATGCGCGAGGCGATGGCCGACATCGGCGGGGACCCGAACAAGATCAACCCGCTGTCGCCGGCCGAGATGGTCATCGACCACTCCGTCATCGCCGACCTGTTCGGCAGCACGGACGCCCTGCAGCGCAACACCGACCTCGAGTACGAGCGCAACGGTGAGCGCTACCAGTTCCTCCGCTGGGGCCAGACGGCGTTCGAGGACTTCAAGGTCGTCCCCCCGGGAACCGGCATCGTGCACCAGGTCAACATCGAGTACCTGGCGAAGGTCACCTACACGCGGGACTTCGACGGCGAGACCTACGCCTACCCGGACACCCTCGTCGGCACCGACTCGCACACGACGATGGTCAACGGCCTCGGCGTGCTCGGCTGGGGTGTCGGCGGGATCGAGGCCGAGGCCGCCATGCTCGGCCAGCCCGTGTCGATGCTCATCCCGAAGGTCGTCGGCTTCAAGCTCTCCGGTGAGATCCCGGCCGGCGTGACCGCGACCGACGTGGTGCTCACCATCACGCAGCAGCTCCGCAAGCACGGCGTCGTCGGCAAGTTCGTCGAGTTCTACGGCGAGGGCGTCAGCGCCGTGCCGCTCGCGAACCGCGCGACCATCGGCAACATGAGCCCCGAATTCGGCTCGACGGCCGCGATCTTCCCGGTCGACGACGTCACGCTCGACTACCTCCGCCTGACCGGGCGCGACGAGGCCCAGATCGCCCTCGTCGAGGCCTACTCCAAGGAGCAGGGCCTGTGGCACGACGCCTCGGTCGAGCCCGCGTACTCGGAGTACATGGAGCTCGACCTCTCCACGGTCGTCCCGTCCATCTCCGGCCCGAAGCGCCCGCAGGACCGCATCGAGCTGTCCAAGGCGAAGGACCAGTTCGAGGTCGACCTCGCCAACTACGCGAGCATCGACCACACGGAAGAGGACAAGGCCGTCGCGGACACCTTCCCGGCGTCCGACCCGGTCGCCGCCGCCCCCGGTGACGAGCACGCCGTCGACGACCTGCAGGACGCCCCGCCGTCCGAGGTCCCGGCGCACGCCTCCAGCGCCCCCGGCACGGTCTCGAAGCCGACGTCGGTCGCCATCGCGGACGGTGCGCCGTTCACGATCGACCACGGCGCCGTCGCGATCGCCGCGATCACGTCGTGCACCAACACGTCGAACCCGTCGGTCATGATGGCCGCCGGCATCCTCGCCCGGAACGCCGCCAACAAGGGCCTCACCGCCAAGCCGTGGGTGAAGACCACCCTCGCGCCCGGTTCCAAGGTCGTCACGGACTACTACGAGAAGGCCGGTCTCACGACCTACCTCGAGCAGCTCGGCTTCTACACGGTCGGCTACGGCTGCACCACCTGCATCGGCAACTCGGGCCCGCTGCCCGAGGAGATCTCGCAGGCCGTGCAGGACAACGACCTCGCCGTCACCGCGGTGCTCTCGGGCAACCGCAACTTCGAGGGCCGCATCAACCCCGACGTGAAGATGAACTACCTGGCGAGCCCGCCGCTGGTCATCGCGTACGCCCTCGCCGGGTCGATGCACTTCGACTTCGACACCGACGCCCTCGGCCAGGACCAGGACGGCAACGACGTCTACCTGGCGGACATCTGGCCCGACGCGGCCGAGGTCCAGCAGGTCATCGACACGTCCATCGACACCGCGATGTTCACCCACGAGTACGGCTCCGTGTTCGAGGGCGACGACCGCTGGAAGAACCTGCCGACCCCGACGGGCGACACCTTCGAGTGGGACGCCGACTCGACCTACGTGCGGAAGCCCCCGTACTTCGACGGCATGACGATGACCCCGGACGCGGTCTCGGACATCTCCGGTGCCCGTGTGCTGGCGAAGCTCGGCGACTCGGTCACGACCGACCACATCTCGCCGGCCGGTTCGATCAAGGCCGACAGCCCGGCGGGCCGGTACCTCGCCGAGCACGCGGTCAACCGCAAGGACTTCAACTCCTACGGCTCGCGTCGTGGCAACCACGAGGTGATGATCCGCGGCACCTTCGCGAACATCCGCCTGCGCAACCAGCTCCTCGACGGCGTGGAGGGCGGCTACACCCGCGACTTCACCACCGCCGACGGCGACCAGTCGTTCATCTACGACGCCTCGCAGCACTACCAGGAGCAGGGCATCCCGCTCGTCGTGTTCGGCGGCAAGGAGTACGGCTCCGGCTCGTCGCGCGACTGGGCAGCCAAGGGCACGAGCCTGCTCGGCGTGAAGGCCGTCATCACCGAGAGCTTCGAGCGCATCCACCGCTCGAACCTCATCGGCATGGGCGTCGTCCCGCTGCAGTTCCCGGCGGGCGAGACGATCGAGTCCCTCGGGCTCGACGGCACCGAGGTCGTCTCGATCTCCGGGCTGACCGAGCTGAACGAGGGCCGCACGCCGAAGACGGTGCACGTGACCGCCGCGCCGAGCGCGCACTCGCCCGAGGGCAAGCAGACCGTGGAGTTCGACGCCGTGGTCCGCATCGACACCCCCGGTGAGGCCGACTACTACCGCAACGGCGGCATCCTGCAGTACGTGCTCCGGTCGCTCGTCTGAGCGAACCGCACACGGGTCGCTGACGCGACCAGATGACGGACTGGAGGCCCGTGGCGAACCCGCCACGGGCCTCCAGTCCGATGTCGGTCATCGCGAATAGAGTGGGCCGACAGCCCCACGAAAGGAGCGCCCGTGAGTCTGCTCGCCAGCATCACGTCGCCGCGCGACCTGAAGCGTCTCTCCGACGCCCAGATGACCGACCTGTCGGCCGAGATCCGCAAGTTCCTCGTGGCCGAGGTCGCCAAGACCGGCGGCCACCTCGGACCGAACCTCGGGGTCGTCGAACTGACGCTCGCGATGCACCGGGTGTTCGACTCGCCGCACGACCCGTTCGTGTTCGACACCGGGCACCAGTCCTACGTGCACAAGATCGTGACGGGTCGGCAGGACTTCTCGCACCTGCGCGAGCGCGGCGGGATCGCCGGCTACCCGCAGCGGAGCGAGTCCGAGCACGACATCGTTGAGTCCTCCCACGCGTCGTCGTCGTTGTCCTGGGCGGACGGGATCTCCCGCGCCTTCCGACAGACCGGCCAGTCCGACCGCACCGTGGTGGCCGTCGTCGGGGACGGCGCGCTGACGGGCGGCATGACGTGGGAGGCCCTCAACAACATCTCCGACGACAACGACCGCCGGCTCGTGATCGTCGTGAACGACAACGGGCGGTCCTACGCCCCGACGATCGGTGGCATGGCGCGCTTCCTCAACTCCGTCCGCACCCGCCGCGAGTACCGGGAGCTCTACGAGAAGAGCCAGGCCGCTGCTGCCCGCTTCGGCGCGCCGGGGCGTGCGGTGTACCGAGGGCTGCGCGGGGGACTGCACGGGTTCCTGTCGCGCGTCACGAACAACGAGTCGCTCTACTCGAACCTCGACATCAAGTACATCGGGCCGGTCAACGGGCACGACCAGCAGGCGATGGAGGCCGCGCTCCGGCAGGCCAAGGAGTACGGCGCGCCCGTGATCGTGCACGCCATCACCGAGAAGGGCCACGGCTTCGAGCCCGCCCTGCGCGACCAGGCCGACCAGTTCCACGCCGTCGGGCACATCGACCCGGAGACGGGCGAGTCGCTCGACACCGCGTCGGGGCCGTCGTGGACGTCCGTCTTCGCGGCCGAGCTCGCCGCGGTCGGCGCTGCGGACCCGCGGGTCGTCGCGATCACGGCCGCCATGCTCCGGCCGACCGGGCTGCACCTGTTCCAGGAGCAGCACCCCGAGCGCGTGTACGACGTCGGCATCGCGGAACAGCACGCCGTCACCTCCGCCGCCGGCCTGGCGTACGGGGGACTGCACCCCGTCGTCGCCCTCTACGCCACGTTCCTCAACCGGGCGTTCGACCAGGTCCTGATGGACGTCGCCCTGCACCGCGCCGGCGTGACGTTCGTGCTCGACCGCGCCGGGGTGACCGGTCCCGACGGCCCGTCGCACCACGGCATGTGGGACCTCGCGCTGCTGCAGGTCGTCCCCGGGATCCGCATCGCCGCCCCGCGTGACGCCGCCACCCTGCGCGAGGAGTTCCGCGAGGCCGTCGCCATCGACGACGCACCCACCGTGCTGCGCTGGTCGAAGGGCCAGGTCGGGCCGGACATCCCCGCGCTGTCCCGGACCTCGGACGGGGTGGACGTGCTGCACGCGTCGGACACGTCGGAGGACGTCCTGTTCGTCGCCGTCGGCTCGATGGTGCCCGTCGCGCTCGAAGCCGCCGGGCTGCTCGAGGCCCAGGGCATCGGCGTCACCGTCGTCGACCCGCGGTGGGTCGTGCCGATCCCGACCTCGCTCATCGAGCTGTCCCGCGCACACCGCCTCGTGATCACGATCGAGGACGGCGTCCGCGTGGGCGGTGTGGGCACGCGGCTGCGCCAGGACCTCCGCGCGGCGGGAGTCGACACCGGCGTGAACGAGCTCGGCCTGCCGGACGAGTTCATCGACCACGCCACGCGCTCCCAGGTCCTGCAGGACGCCGGGCTGACGGCGCAGGCGATCGCCCGCGACGTCATCGACCAGGTCGTCGGCACGAAGGTGCCCCAGGCGAAGCCGGCGCGGTCGCGGGAGTCCGCAGCCTCAGACCGCTAGCGGGGGGCCAGCTGGACACCGGTGTCCAGGCTTCGCGCCGCGGAAGTACGCGGCGCGGTGCCCGAACACCGGTGTCTCACCTGGCAGGAGGCCGCTCGGGCGCCGCATCGGCATCGGGAGAGCGCAGCGCGGCGAGCAGCGCGCGAGCCAACGGGCTGACCACCAGCGTCCGGCCGAGGTCGAGGCCGTCGCGGCCCTCGCGGATGATGCGAACGCGGGACGCCCCCGCGTCGACGCGTTCGAACGTCAGGACGATGTTCTCCGCCCGGAGCGCGAACGACGTCCGTCGTCCGATGACCGCGCCGTCGGCACGGATCTCGATCGCGGCAGCGCCGGGGACGGCCCGGACGGCACGGTCAAGTGCGTCGGGCACGTCGTCGAGGGGGACGGGGACCACGACCGACGGTCCTCCGCTGGTCGTCGGCGCCCACCAGTCCTGCATGCTCAGGACGGTACGCCGCCGGAGTCGGGGCAGCGCAAGACACCGGTGTCAAGGCTTCGCGCCGCGGAAGGACGCGGCGCGGTGCCCGAACACCGGTGTCTTGCAGGAGGGTCAGCGGGAGGCGGGTCCCACGACCGGCGGCTCGTGGAACGCGCCGCCGAAGACGCGCTCGGACGCACCACTCCGGTCGAGGTAGGGGCTGATGCCACCGGCCTGGAACGGGTAGCCCGCGCCGAGGATCAGTCCGAGGTCGATCTCCTCGACGTGCTGGACGACCCCGTCCTCGAGCATGCGGTGCACCTCGTCGGCCAGGGCGTCCTCGAAGCGCTGCTGCATGGTCGCGGCGTCCACCGGTGCGGCGTCCTTCTTCGACGGCGCGACGAGCTTCACGGCAGCGGGGTCGTACCCGGTCACCGAGCCCTTCTTGTCGCGCGTCAGGATCGTGCCGTGCTCGGCGATGCGCTTGAGGCCGTCGCCCGGGTAGAAGCGCTCCGGCCAGGCGGCGTGGTGCGAGTCGAGCACGTGCGCGCCGACCGGCAGGCCGACGAGCTCGAGCAGCTCGAACGGCGACATCGGCAGGCCGAGGGGAGCGGCACCCGCTGCCACGGTCTCGAACGAGGTGCCCTCCTCGACGCCGCGCATCGCCTCACCGAGCACCCGCGCGAGGACCCGGTTGACGACGAAGCCCGGCTGGTCCGCCGTGACGATGGCCGTCTTCTTCAGGGTCTTCGCGACCGCGAGCGCGGTGGCGACGGCCTCGTCGGACGTCTGGGACGCCCGCACGACCTCGAGCAGCGGCATGACCGCGACCGGGTTGAAGAAGTGGAAGCCGACCAGACGCTCGGGGTGCTGGAGCACGGAGGCCATCTCGTCGACGGACAGCGACGAGGTGTTCGTCGCGAGGATGGCATCGGGAGCGATGACCTGTTCGATCTTCCGGAACACGTCCTGCTTGACGCTGAGCTCCTCGAAGACGGCCTCGATCACCCAGTCGGCGTCGGCGAAGGCGTCGTAGGACACCGAACCGCTGACGAGCGCGGTGATGCGGTTCGCGTCGTCCTGCGAGACGCGGCCCTTGCCGAGCATCTCCTCGACGGCCTGGCGGATCCGTGCGACACCGGCGTCGACGCGCTCCTGGGAGACGTCGGTGATGACGACGGGGACACCGAGCCGGCGGGCGAAGAGCAGCGCGAACTGCGACGCCATGAGCCCGGCACCGAGGACGCCGACCTTCGTGATCTTCTTCGCCTCGACGCCCTCGGGAGCACCGACCGGTCGCTTCGCACGCTTCTGCACGAGGTCGAACGCGTACATCGACGCGGCGAACTGGTCGCCGGAGAGCAGGTCGGCGAGGGCGTCGTCCTCGCCGGCGAACCGCTCGTCGAGGGATCCGGACTTCGCAGCGGCGACGAGGTCGAGCGCGCGGAACGGGGACTTCGGCACCGAGCCGATCTTCGACGTGACCTGCGAGCGCGCGACCTTGACGACCGTGCCCCACGCGGCCTTCTCGAGCATGCCCGGCTCGTTCTTCCGGACGACCTTGGTGCGACCGGCCACGACGCCGTCCGCCCAGGCGACGGCGGACGGCAGGAACGTCACGGAGGGGATGAGTGCGTCGCCGATGCCGAGGTCGACCGCGGCTGCACCGTCCATCAGGCGGTTGTTCTTGAGCGGGTTCTCGACGATGACGCGGAGCGCCTTCTCCGGGCCGATCAGGCGGGGGAGCAGCGTCGCACCGCCCCAGCCGGGGATGATGCCGAGGAAGACCTCGGGCAGGCCGATGCCCTGTGCGGCGGACGAGAACACCCGGTACGTGCAGTGCAGTGCGACCTCGAGGCCACCGCCGAGCGCGATCCCGTTCACGAACGCGAACGAGGGCACGCCCAGGTCGGAGAACTTGCGGAGTGTGGCGTGGCCGAGGGCGGCCAGGTCGTGGGCGACCTCACGCGAGGGCACCGACGACGCCTGGGAGAGGTCGGCCCCGGCGGCGAAGCAGTACTCCTTGCCCGTGACCGCGACGGCCTGGACCTCGCCCGCCGCCGCCGCAGCGCGCAGGGTGTCGAGCACGTCGGAGAGCTCGCGGAGCGTGCGCGGGCCGAGCGTCGAGGGACGCTTGTAGTCCTTGCCGTTGTCGAGGGTGATGAGTGCGAGTGTGCCGCCGGAGGGCAGCGCGACGTGCTTGACGTAGGAGTGCGTGACGACCTCGTCCTCACTCAGGGTGGCCAGCTGGTCGTTCTCGGCGATGGTCATGGTCAGGCCGCCTTCCGTGCCGCGGACTTGCTGAACGAGGGGTTCTCCCAGATGACGGTGCCGCCCTGGCCGAGCCCGATGCACATCGTGGTGATGCCGTACTTGACGTCGGGACGCTCGGCGAACTGCGCCGCGAGCTGGTTCATCAGGCGGACGCCGCTGGAGGCGAGCGGGTGCCCGACGGCGATCGCGCCGCCCCAGGCGTTCACGTTCGGCGAGTCCTGCGCGATGCCGTAGTTGTCGAGGAACGCGAGCACCTGCACGGCGAAGGCCTCGTTGATCTCGAACAGGCCGATGTCGTCGATCGACAGGCCGGCCTTCGACAGGGCCTTGTCGGTGGCGGGGACCGGGCCGACGCCCATCACCTCGGGCTCGACGCCGGCGAAGGCGAACGAGACCATGCGCATCTTCGTCGGCAGGCCGTGCTCCGCTGCGCCGGCGGACGACGCGAGCAGGCTCATCGTCGCGCCGTCGTTCAGCCCCGCGGCGTTGCCGGCGGTGACCCGTCCGTGGGGCCGGAACGGCGTCTTCAACGCGGCCAGGGCCTCCAGGGTGGTGCCGGGACGCGGCGGCTCGTCGGCCGACACGATGTCCCAGCCCTGACCGGTGTTGACCTCGACCGGGATGACGTCCGGCTGCAGCTTGCCGGCGCCCCAGGCGGCGGCGTAGCGCTGCTGGGACTGCACGGCGAAGGCGTCGGTGCGGTCCTTCGTGATGGCGGGGAAGCGGTCGTGCAGCCGCTCGGCGGTGGCGCCCATGACGAGGGCGTCGCTCGAGACCATGCGCTCCGCGACGAAGCGCGGGTTCGGGTCGGCGTTGAAGCCCATCGGGTGGCGTCCCATGTGCTCGACCCCGCCGGCGATGGCGATGTCCGCGGCACCGAACGCGATGGCTCCCGCGAGCGTCGTGACGCTCGTCATGGCACCGGCGCACATGCGGTCGATGGCGTAGCCGGGGACGGACTTCGGCAGGCCGGCGAGCATGCCCACCGTGCGGCCGAGGGTCAGGCCCTGGTCGCCCTGCTGGGTCGTCGCGGCGACGGCGACGTCGTCGACGGCGGCTCCGTCGAGGGAGCTGTTCCGGTCGAGCAGGCCGCGCATCGCGTGCACGGCGAGGTCGTCGGCGCGGGTCCGCCAGAACACCCCCTTCTCCCCGGCGCGTCCGAACGGTGTCCGCACGCCGTCGACGAACACGACGTCTGATGCCTTTGCCAAGCTGGCCTCCACAGATCCACATCGATCGAGTCAGGGCGCTCGGTCGCGCCCTGACCCTGGCCGGGGCAGACCCCGGCGACGACCCGACGCTATGCCCCGCGGCTGAGGGGCCGCATGTCGGTTGGTCGGTTCCTACGACGAGGCGGGAGTCGCCCCGCCGTCGTCCTGTCCGGCTGCCACAAACGCCTCGGCGATGCGGGCGGCGGTCTCCTCGACCTGCCAGGGGCGCGCGTCGAGGGCCACGAGGGCCGCTCCGACACCCGCGGTCGAGACGTCCGCCGGCGGTTCCCACGCCACCGTCCGGAGGGTGTCCGGGGTGAGGAGGTTCTCCAGCGGGATGTCGAGCTCCTCGGCGCGCGCGGCGACGGCGGCACGTGCCGCCTTGTAGCGGCGGTCGGCCTCGGGGTTGCGGTCGGCCCACGCGCGGGGCGGCGGCAGGGTCGGTTCGCCACGGCCGCGGAGCTTCGGCAGGTCCTCGGTCGTGCGGCCGGCCTCGACGGCGGCCCACCAGCGGTCGAGCTCGGACCGGCTGGCACGACCGGTGAAGGCCTTGACCGCCGACAGGTCCTTGCGGGTCTCCGGTGCGGCTGCGGCAGCGGCGACGATGGCCGCGTCCGGGATCGTCCGGCCCGGGGCGATGTCGGTCTCCTGGGCGAAGGCGTCACGGGCCTCCCACAGGGACCGGGCGATGGCGAGGGCGCGCTGCCCGCGGAGCGCGTGCATGCCGGACAGGCGACGCCAGGGCTCGGCCTTCGGCGGCTTCGGGGCGCGGTTCAGCACCGCGTTGAACTCCTGCTGCGCGATCTGCGTCTTGCCGGCCTCGTCGAGCTGGGCGGCGAGGGCGTCCCGGAGGTCGGGGAGCAGCTCGACGTCGAGCGACGCGTACACCAGCCACGACTGCGGCAGCGGACGGGTCGACCAGTCGGCGGCCGAGTGCGCCTTCGCGAGCGTGATCCCGAGGAGCTGCTCGACGACGGCACCGAGGCCGACGCGGGGGAACCCGGCGATGCGGGCGCCGAGCTCGGTGTCGAAGATACGCGTCGGGACGAGGCCGACCTCGCGCAGGCAGGGGAGGTCCTGCGACGCGGCGTGGAACAGCCACTCCTCGTCGACGATCGCGTCCTGCAGCTCGCGGAAGTCCTTGATGGTGATGGGGTCGAACAGGAACGCACCGGCTCCGCGGCGGAACACCTGGATGAGGTAGGCGCGCTGGGAGTAGCGGTAGCCGCTGGCACGCTCGGCGTCGACCGCGACGGGGCCGTGTCCGGCGGCGATGCGCTCGACGGCGGCGAGGTAGTCCTCGCGCGACTCGATGACCTTGACGGCGTCGTGGGTCGCCTCGAAGGACGGGGCGGCGGCGGGGACGTCAGCGGAGGCCGTTGCGGCCGGTGCCGGGGCGTCGGCAGGCCGCGCGTCGACCGGCGTCTGTGCGTCGTCCGAGGAAGGAGCAGGCGCCGCAGCAGGCGCGACAGCAGGCGCCGCAGCAGGCGCGACAGCGGGCGCCGCCGCAGCGTCGGCCGCCGCCTGCACCGACTCCGGCACGGCGAACGGGTCGATCGGGACGCGGCGGGGAGCAGCGGGGTCAGTCACGGGCGAGCCTCCTGGGGCCGAGGAGCGTCACGCCGTCCGACGACGGCGGGAGTCCTGCGAGCATGGCGACGATCTCCTCCCAGGCCTCGACGTGCGCGACGAGGTCGGTGCCGCGCGGCGTCCACGACGCCCGGAGCTCCAGCTGTGCGCCGTCGCCCTGGGCCGCGAGGTCGCCGTAGCCGCGGGAGATGATCTTGGTTGCGGTGCCCGACGCGTGGTCGTACTCGGCCCCGTGGGCCGCGAGGGCGTCCACCAGCCAGCTCCACGTCACGTCGGCGACGAACTCGTCGACGCCGATCTCCGGCTCGAGGGGCGCCTGCGCGAACGTCACGATGCGGAACGCGCCGGCCCACCCGGCGGGCTCGGACGGGTCGTACAGCGCGATGAACCGGCCGGTGCCGAGGTCGGAGTCGACCCCGTGCTCCACGCCGGACACGTCCGCGGCCAGGGCGATCGAGAACGGCGCGAGACGGGACGGCGACGGGATCTCGGTCACCGTGGTCTCGCTGCGGATCCCACCCGTCGACACGAACGCGCGGAGGCCGGCGAAGGCCTCCGGTTCGGCCGTGGGCTCATGGGTGTCGGACACGAATGCAGACTAGGCTCCGGACCATGTCCCGTTCCGCGCGACCCGCCGTGGAGCCGGCGCAGGGTGCAGCGCGCTCCGCCGGACTCATCGCCCTCGGGACCGGTCTCGCCGCCGCTGCCGTGGGCACCGCCGTCGTCGGGGGCTTCGTCGCCGCGATCGCCCGGATGGTCGTCACGCCGGACCGCAAGCGCACCGAACGGGTCCCGATCATCGAGGTCGACCGCATCCACGGCACCGTCACCCTCGAGCGCACGCCCGACACCGAGCTGCAGGGCCGCTACAGCCTGTGGTTCGGCGGCGGCACCGGCCACATGCGCGTCGGCGACGTCCTCGCCACCACACCCGGCACGGTCACGCGCCGCATCATCGCGATCGACGCCGGCGACCCCACCGATGCCCGCCGCGGCCGGTGGGGCGGCTGGTTCTACCTCACCCCGGGCGAGCTCGACGTCCCGGTCGAGGACGTCGACGTCCCGACGCCGAACGGTCCCGCGCCCGCGTGGGTCGTCCGCGCCGACGACCCCGCCGCGCCCTGGGCTGTCCTGGTGCACGGCCGTGGCGTCACCCGCGCCGAGACCATCCGCGCCGTGCCGGTCTTCCGCGCCGCCGGCTACTCGGTGCTCCTCGCCTCGTGGCGGAACGACGGCGTCGCCCCGAAGAGCGTGGACGGCCGCTACGGCCTCGGCTCCACCGAGTGGGAGGACGTCGACTCCGCCCTCCGCTGGGTCGCCGCCCACGGCGCGACGAGCGTGGTGCTGATGGGCTGGTCGATGGGCGGCGCGGTCGTCCTGCAGACCCTCGTGCGGTCGCCGCTGGCGCACCTGGTCGACGGCGTCGTGCTCGAGTCGGCCGTGGTCGACTGGCACGCGGTGCTGAAGTCCCAGAGCCGGGCGATGCGCCTGCCGCGGGTGGTCAGGAAGGTGGCTCAGCGGGTGCTCCGCACGCCGGTGCTGCACCGCCTGGCCGGGCTCGCGCAGCCCGTCGACCTCCGCGAGCTCGACATGGTCGCCCGCGCCGACGAGCTGACGGTGCCGATCCTGCTGCTGCACAGCGACGACGACGGCTTCGTGCCGTCCTCCGCGTCGTACGCGCTGGCCGCGGCCCGTCCGGACCTGGTCCGGCTCGAGGTCGCGCACGAGGCCCGGCACACCAAACTCTGGAACCACGACGCCGACTGGTTCGACGCCCGCATCCTCGCGTGGCTGACCGAGGTGGTCCAGCGGGACGGCGCGGCCAGCGCGCGGTAGACACGACCGGACGACGGACGGGAGGCCCGTGGCGACGCCGCCACGGGCCTCCCGTCCGTCACCGGGTCGCCAGCGCGCTCAGGCCAGCGCGCGCACCTGCCGCTGGACGCGCCCGAGCATGCCGACCATGCCGCGGATGCGCAGGGGGCTGACCGCTTCGGACAGCCCGATGGTGAGCGGGTAGTCCGCCGGCACGGCGAGCACCTGCTCGACGGTCAGGCCGGACAGGCCCTGCGCCAGGATGGACGCGAAGCCGCGCGTGGTCGGGGACTCGCGCGGAGCGGTGGCGTGCATGCGGACGACGTCGGGGGCGTCGCCGTCCTCGCCGACCGTGACGAGGATGAACACGGGGGACTGGCACTCCTCGACGCGTTCGAGTTCGTCCTCGTGGCCCTGCAGGCGCTCCGGCAGCGCGGGCAGCTCGTTCGAGAACTCGAGGAGCAGCTGCAGCCGGTCGGCCTGGGTCAGCGCGAGGAAGTCGTCGCGGGTCTCGGCGAGGACGGCGGGGAGCTCGGTGGTGTCGCTCATCGGGTCGGCAGCGCTCCCGGCTCGGTGCCCTGCACGATCGGGACGCGGACGGCGCTGCCCCACTCAGTCCAGGAGCCGTCGTAGTTGCGGACGTTCTCGTAGCCGAGCAGGTGCTGCAGGACGAACCACGTGTGGCTCGAGCGTTCCCCGATGCGGCAGTAGGCGATGACCTGGTCGGCGTCACCGATGCCGGCACCCTCGCGGTACACGGCGTCGAGCTCGGCGCGGGACCTGAACGTGCCGTCCGGCGCCGCCGCGGTGGCCCAGGGGATGTTCACGGCGGTGGGGATGTGGCCGCCGCGCAGCGCCCCTTCTTCCGGGTAGTCCGGCGCGGTGGTGCGCTGCCCGCTGTACTCCGGAGCGCTGCGGACGTCGATGAGGGGCTCGCCGAGGTGGGCGAGGACGTCCTCCTTGAAGGCGCGAACCGGGGCGTCGTCGCGCTCGACGACCGGGTACTCGGCCGGGGTCACGGTGGAGCGGTCGGTCGTGACGGGACGGTCCTCGGCGATCCACTTCGCGCGGCCGCCGTCGAGCAGGCGGACGTCCTGGTGGCCGAAGAGCGTGAAGACCCAGAGGGCGTAGGCGGCCCACCAGTTGTTCTTGTCGCCGTAGATGACGACGGTGGTGTCGCGGCCGATCCCCTTGCCGCCGACGAGCCGGGCGAAGGCCTCGCCGTCGATGTAGTCGCGCTGCACCGGGTCGTTGAGGTCCGTGTGCCAGTCGATCTTCACGGCACCGGGCACGTGGCCGGTCTCGTAGAGCAGGACGTCCTCGTCGGACTCCACCACCACGAGGTCCGCGGTGCCGACGGCTCCGGCGTCGAGCTGGTCCTGCAGCCACGCGGTCGAGACCAGCCGCTCGGGGTGGGCGTAGTCGCGGAACGTGTCGGACGGGTCGACCGGTGCGGTCATCGGGGGGCCTCCTTGAGCGTGGTGGCGCCGGACTAGGATCGGTGCTCGGCGTCGGGAGCAACGGTACGCGGACGTACTGTCACCCCGGTGCAACGTGACCGCGCACGACACCCTTCCCGGAAGGCACCCATTGCCCCAGCACCTCGTCGACCGTGACCCGCAGGTGTCGCCGCAGCAGATGGCCGCGGCGCTGGTGCCCCCGCCCCAGTTCACGGACGCGTCGTTCGACTCCTACCGTCCGGACGCGGACTACCCGTCGCAGGCCGACGTCCGCGACGCCGTCGCCGCGTTCGTCGCGACCCGCCCGGAGCCGGCGAAGCGCGGGCTGTTCGGGCGCCGGCGCTCGTCGTCGCCGGAGACGCCGACGACGTCCGGGGTCTACCTCGACGGCGGGTTCGGTGTCGGCAAGACCCACCTGCTCGCCGCGGCGTACCACGCGGAGCCCGGCCGCAAGACCTTCGGCACGTTCATCGAGTACACCGCGCTCGTCGGTGCGCTCGGCTTCCAGGGCACGGTGGACCTGCTCCGCGGCACGTCGCTCGTGTGCATCGACGAGTTCGAGCTCGACGACCCGGGCGACACCATGGTGATGACCCGGCTGATCCGGGAGCTCAGCGACTCCGGCACCCGCTTCGCCGCCACGTCGAACACGCCCCCAGGAGCCCTCGGCGAGGGCCGCTTCGCCGCGCAGGACTTCCTCCGCGAGATCCAGGCGATGTCCGACCGGTTCGACACCATGCGCATCGACGGTCTCGACTTCCGTCGACGGGCCGTGGACGAGTCGGCTCGCGTCGTGTCCGACGTCGCCGCCGAGCTGCCGGGAGGCTCCGCCCAGGTCACACAGGACGACTTCCGGTCCGTCGTGGCCCACCTGGCATCGGTGCACCCCTCGAAGTACGTCGCGCTCGTGGACGGGCTCGACGCCGTCGGGCTGACCGACGTGGCCGAGTTCCGCGACCAGACCGACGCGCTGCGCTGGGTGGCGCTCGTCGACCGGCTGTACGACGCCCAGGTGCGGATCGTCGCGTCGGGGACGCCGCTCGATGCGGTGTACCCCGAGTCGATGCTCGACGGCGGGTACCGCAAGAAGTACCTGCGTGCCGCGAGCCGCGTCGTCGCGCTGACCCGCGCCCTGGACTGAGCCACCTGCGCGCCGTGCGGCCACGGGGCGGGGTCCGGGGGAGCCTCCAGGCCGGTCCGGTGCCCGTGCTGGCCCGTCCGGTGCCCGTGCTGCCCGGTGCGTTCCCTGCCGGTCCCGTGCGCTTTCCTGCCTGCCGGTAACACGACGTTTACACGGCGGCGCATCGCGTTACACCCGCGAAACACGCTGCGTTCCCCTGCGAAACACCACCTCGCCAGACTCTGTCCTACCCGAGGCGGACACGGTCGGTCCCCGTTGCACAGCAAGCACCGCCGACGTGGAAACCGCACTGCAACCGAGAGGTGAGACATGCTTGATCAGGGCAACACGACGTTCGTGTTGGTGATGGCGGCGCTGGTGTTGTTCATGACACCAGGCCTGGCGTTCTTCTACGGCGGACTGGTGAAGGCCAAGTCCGTCATCAGCATGATGATGATGTCCTTCGGAGCGATCGCGCTCGTGAGCGTCCTCTGGGTGCTCTACGGCTACGCGATCGCGTTCGCCAACACCGGGGACCACACGGCGATCTCCGGTGTGGTCGGGTTCTTCAGCATCGACTGGAACCAGCTCGGCCTCGGCCAGGCGTTCGAGGAGGCCACGGCCTCGAAGATCGACGCCGCCTACCCCTCCATGGCCTTCGTCGGCTTCCAGGCCACGTTCGCGATCATCACGGTCGCGCTCATCTCCGGTGCGATCGCCGACCGTGCCAAGTTCGGCGCGTGGATGATCTTCGCCGGCGTCTGGGTCACGGTCGTCTACTTCCCGGTCGCCTCGTGGGTGTTCAACCTGACCTCCGGGTGGGCTGCCACGTGGGGCGTCATCGACTTCGCCGGTGGCACCGCGGTGCACATCAACGCCGGTGCCGCGGGTCTCGCCCTGGCGATCGTCCTCGGCAAGCGTGTCGGGTTCGCCAAGGGTGCGCACAAGCCGCACAACCCGCCCTTCGTCCTCCTCGGTGCCGCGATCCTGTGGTTCGGCTGGTTCGGCTTCAACGCCGGCTCCGAGGGCGCTGCTGACGGCATCGCCTCCATCGCCTGGGTGAACACGCTCGCCGCCCCCGCCGCCGCGATCCTCGGCTGGCTGCTCATCGAGAAGCTCAAGGACGGCAAGGCCACGTCCGTCGGTGCCGCCTCGGGTGCCGTCACCGGGCTCGTCGCGATCACCCCGGCCTGTGCTGCGCTCACCCCGGGCTGGGGCATCGTCCTCGGCTTCCTCGCCGGCATCGTCTGCTGCTTCGCGATCGACTGGAAGTACCGCCTCGGCTTCGATGACTCGCTCGACGTGGTCGGCGTGCACCTGGTCGGCGGCATCTTCGGCACGCTGTTCCTCGGCTTCTTCGCCAACGACACCGGGCTGATCTACTCCGGCTCGTTCGAGCAGCTCGGCAAGCAGGCCGCCGCTGCCGGCGCCGTCGGGGCGTACTCGTTCGTCCTGGCCTTCATCATCGGCTTCGTCATCGAGAAGACGATCGGCTTCCGTGTGAAGACCGAGGACGAGGTCGCCGGCATCGACACCGCGGTCCACGGCGAAGAGGGCTACGTCCTCTACGACGAGGAGGACCGCACGCCGGTCAACGTCCGGTAGGTCTGGATCCCGTTCGACGGCCCCTGCGCTCTGGCGTGGGGGCCGTCGGCGTGTGTGGGGCGCAGGCGCGGGGTCGGCGCGGGTGTCTGGCGCGTGGGTGTTCGCGCGTGGTGCGAGGTTGGCCACTCCGTGCCGGGACACGAGGTCGCACGGGGTTGGGAATCGGGCACGGGCTGAGCGGAGGCGCACGGTGCGCGGTCGGCGCTGCGCGCACCGAGCGTGGGTGGCCACATGGCGGAGGCCCGGTGCGCGTCGGACGCGCACCGGGCCTCCAGGCTGGTTGGTCAGGTCACCAGGCGAAGTCCTCCGGCGACGTCTTGTGGCCGGGGAACAGCTCGTCGAGGCGCGAGAGCGCGGCGTCGTCGAGGCGGATGTCCGTCGCGCGGACGGCCGACTCCCACTGCTCCATCGTGCGCGGGCCCGTGATCGGCGCGGTGACGCCCGGCTGGTGCAGGAGCCAGGCCAGCGCGAGTTCGCCCGGGGTGTGGCCGAGCTCCTTCGCGAAGGCCTCGTACGCCGTCAGCTGGTCGCGGTGGCCCTCGACGTACTCGGCGCTGCGGCCGCTGAGGCGACGCGAGCCCTGCTCGGTCTTCTCGATGATGCCGCCGAGCAGGCCACCCTGCAGCGGGGACCACGGGATCAGGCCGAGACCGTAGTGACGGGCGGCGGGCAGGACCTCGCGCTCGACGTCGCGGACGACGAGGTTGTAGATCGACTGCTCGCTGACGAGGCCCAGGAAGTTGCGGTGCTTCGCGGCCTCCTGTGCCTGGGCGATGTGCCAGCCGGCGAAGTTCGAGGAACCGACGTAGAGCACCTTGCCCTGGGCGACGGCGAGCTCCATGGCCTGCCAGATCTCGTCCCACGGGGTGTCCCGGTCGACGTGGTGCATCTGGAAGAGGTCGATGTGGTCGGTCTGCAGACGACGGAGGCTGGCGTCGAGCGACTGCCGGATGTTGTACGCCGAGAGCTTGCCGCCGTTCGGCCACTCGATCATCTCGCCGTAGACCTTCGTGGCCAGCACGGTCTTCTCGCGACGGCCACCGCCCTTGGCGAACCAGCGGCCGATGATCTCCTCGGTGGCACCCTTGCCCACCGAGCCGCCGTAGCCGTTGGCGGTGTCGAAGAAGTTCACGCCGAGCTCGTGGGCCCGGTCCATGATCGCGTGCGAGTCGTCCTCGCTGGTCTCCGGTCCGAAGTTCATGGTGCCGAGCACTGCTCGTGACACCGACAACCCTGTCCGTCCGAGGTGTGTGTAGTCCATGGGTCTGGTCTACCCGCTGCTCTCCGAGGGCTGCCAGGCCCTGCGAGTACCGGTGATGGAGACCCGAGGAGGACACATGCCAGCGAAGGACGAGATCCCGAGCACCCTGCAGCGGTCGCCGGAGCACGCGCAGGAGATCTACGCGAAGACGCTCGACTCGGCGAACGAGACGTACGGC
The DNA here is from genome assembly GCF_015350975.1 of Curtobacterium sp. VKM Ac-1395. GTDB lineage: Bacteria > Actinomycetota > Actinomycetes > Actinomycetales > Microbacteriaceae > Curtobacterium. Next base: position 191,596 of record NZ_JADKRX010000003.1, on the reverse strand, counting down.
GAGGGGGAGCGTGCACATCGCACCGCCTTCGCCGCCGTCAAACACGAGTACGAGAAGGTCGGTGACCACTGGGAGGAGAAGGAGTCCGCTGGGCCGTCGGACTCCGGTGCCGCGGGCACGCGCGGTTCCGGCACGACCGAGGATGGTGTGGACGCCAACGCGTCGAAGGCGCACCTGATGGACGTCGCGAAGCGGCTGGAGATCAGCGGACGGTCCTCGATGAAGAAGGACGAGCTGGTCGAGGCGATCAAGAAGGCCAACGCGCGGGCGACCGCGAAGGCGCGGCGTTGAGGGGGCTCCCGCTGTGCCGTCGCGGTCTGACGACCTTGCCGGCCTTGCCGGCCTTGCCGGCCTGACTTCGGACGGGAGGCGCGTGGCGGTGTCGCCACGGGCCTCCCGTCCGGTCCATCGTGCGGTCAGAGCGCGGTGTCGGACCGCCGCTGCTGGTCGCCGGTGTCCTCGGCGTCGTCCTGCTTGCCCTTGCGGCGCCAGGGCAGTCCGCGGCCGAGCTGCTTCGGGGCCTTCTGGTCGAGGATCATCGGGAACTGCGTCGGCGGGAGCCCGAAGCCCTCGCGCGAGGCCTGGATCACCTTGCGCCCGAGCGCGTGGTTGCCGATCCCGCCCACCGCCGCTCCGATGCCGAAGGGCAGTGCACGCCCGAGCATCGACGTGCCCTGACGGGCCACGAAGCGCTTGATGAACGAGTCGCGGATCTGCTTGCCGATCCCGCTGACCGCCTGCTTGGGCAGCGACGACGCGACCATCTCGCCCCAGAACGCCGTCCGGACCTGACCGCCGGCCGCCTGGCCCGCGAGCTGCTTGATGAGCTGTGTGCCCGGCGCGCCGAGGATCATCGCCATGACCAGGGTGCGCGAGCGTTCCGGGTCGTCGAGGGCGATGCCGTGCACCTCGGTCACGGACTGCGCGAACAGTGCCGTGGTCTCGAGGAAGCCGATCGTCTCGGCGCCGCTGAGGCCGAAGCTCGCCACCATGCCGATGCCGGGCACCACCGCACTCGCACCCACGGCAGCGCCGCCTGTCGTCACTGCGGCGAGGTACTGCCGCTCGAGGATCTGGATGATCTCGGCGGGCGACGCGTTCGGGTGCCGACGCCGCACAGCGTTGACGTGTGCGATCACGACAGGGCGCTGGACGTCGATCACACGGTCGAGCATCTTGGCCCAGCCCGTGGTGGTGGTGGGGACGTCGGGCTTGGGGGTGGTCTGGTCGATCGGCGCGGAGGGCAGGGGGATGATCGCCTGGTCCCGCTGGTCCGACCGGTTGTTCTGCTTCGGGGCCATGCCGCAACGCTACGCCGAGCATGTGGAAGGCTCGCTGGATGGCTCCAGAACACGCGCTCGACAGCGTCCGGCGAGCGGCCGGGTACCGCACCGTCGCCGAGGTTGCGGCACTTGCTCCTCGGGTGGCGGTGTTGGACCCGGGGTCTACGCTGGTGGCCGGTGCGGTCGAACTCGGCGACGGCGTCGTGCTGTACCCGGGTGTCACTTTGTCAGCGCGTGGTGCAGGGGCGATCACGATCGCAGCCGGGACGGTGCTCGGCCCGGGGCCGGTCAGCGTGATCGCCGACGGCGGGCGAGTGTCGATCGGGGCCGGAGTCGTCCTCGGGCCGGGTGGCGTGACCATCGTCGCTCGTCGGGGCTCCGCCGTCGAGGTCGCCGACGAAGCACGCCTCCACGGTGGTGCGTTCGTCGAAGGGCCGGCGTCGTTCGGGGCGGGAGCGCAGCTGCTCGGGGCAGTGGCAGTCCGGGACGTGGTGCTCGAGGGCGGTGGCGACCACGCAGCGCCGGACCCGGACGATCGGGGTGGCGTGATCAAGGGCACGGGACGGGTGCACGGGGCCCGGGTTGGTGTCGGCGAGGTCATCGGTGTCGGCGCGGGCGGACGTCCGGACACGTCGGAGCACGTGGTCGACCGGCAACGGGCACACCACCCGGTGGACAGGGCGATCTGAGGGGCTCTCTGCTCCCCGGCGCTCGTGTCGGTCATCGGCACGGGATGCCAACGCGGACGAGCGCGGCCCGGATGGTCTCGAGGTCCATCAGGTCCGACCAGCTGAAGCGGACGACGGCCCTGACCTCCGGGAACGACCGGAGGAAGTCCTCGCGCCGTTTCTCCTGCCAGTGGGCGTCGGCGGTCGTCGACCCGCCGAGCATCGCCGGGTCCTCGTACTTGGCTCGACCGTCGATCTCGACCACGACGCGCTGGTCCGGGAACCAGAAGTCGACCCTGGTCCGCCGTTCGCCGGGACGCGCGAACTCGTGCTGCTGGACCGGGTCGGGTGCTCCCAGCTGGCGGAAGCGCACGCGTCCGATCGACTCCGCTGGTGAGTCGGACAGCGGCGACCCCATCGCCAGCGCTCGGCCGGCGCGGGCATGCTCCTTCGGATCGACCGCGGACAACTCGTCGACGAGCATCTCCGGCAGGACCAACCTGCGGCCGAGTGCTGCGTCGATCATCGGCACCGAGGCGACGGCTGGCGCTGTGGCAGCGACATCGACGAGCGTCCGCACGAGCGAGGTGACCGATGCGCCGCAGAAGGTGGTCGCCGACGTCGGTTCCAGTCCGCTCCATCGGCTCGTCTGCTGCACCGTGACGTCCGGGTGTACGAACAGGAGCGTCGTCGAGTCCGGACTCGCCCGTCGGGGGTCCCGGACGTGCAGGCGACTCGGGGGCGGTTCGACGAACGGCATCCCGTGGATCGCTGCGGCAGTCGCGTGCGAGTAGCTGCGCGGAGGACGTACTGACGGCGCGGACGCTCGGGCCAGGAGGACGTGGTGCTCCTCCGGGAGGAGTTGCTCCAACGCCTCGACCTGGACGAACACGCCAGGCCGCACGACGTGCAGTTCCCCGCGACGGGCACGACGTTGCAGGGCCCGCCGCTCGGCGCTCTCGTGGTCGGCTGTCCGGATGAGTGGGACGGCCAGGACTCGTTCGTGCATGGCCCCACAATCGCGTTTCCAGAGCAGCCACGAGGCCGCCGTGGCTCATCTGTGGATGGCGAGCCGAGCCTCCAGGCTGTGGTGGAGCCGCGCGGCGGAACGGGCGACAACGTCGATGTCGTACGACAGCGATCTTGTCGCGGGCTCGCCGGGGAACGTGTGTCGAGGGGGGGCATGCGACACCGTCGATGTCGTACGACAGCGAGCTTGTCGCTGGCTCACTCGAGAACCCGCCGCGCGTGCGCCGTGCGACAACGTCGAGGTCGTACGACAGCGATGGTGTCGTTTTGAGTCGAGGCGGCGGCGGAGGCGGCCGAGCGGCGGCAGCCGAGCGGCAGGCAGAGAGGAGCGCGCGCCCGCCCCGCGCTACCCGCGGACGAGCTCGGCGCGGAGCGGCAGGTCCTGTCCGTCGAGGATGAACTGGGCGCCGACACCGGTGCGGGCGTTGACCACCACGGGCGCGAGCAGGTTCACGGTCATGCCCGAACCAGAACCAGAACCCGAACCCGAATCGCCGGAACCGGACCCGGCGTTCGCCACGACGAGCAGCATCGCGTCCGCGGCCGAGTCCAGCCCGATCGAGGCGGCCTGCACGTCCGACAGCTCCGGCGCGTAGGACGGCAGGTGCACCGCGGCGTCGAGCAGGAACAGCCGCGGGTCCTCGACCCCGGTGTCCGTGGTGCCCGAGCCGACCAGCGCGAACAGGCCGTCGGTGTGCTCGATGGGGGAGAGCACGAAGGCGGAGAGCGGCTCGAGGCCGAACGGCGCGACGGTGAAGGTGAGGGCGATGTTCATCGGAGGTAGTCCATCAGGGTCGGCTGCAGCACCTTCGCGGTGACGGCGAGTGCTGCCTGGTAGTTGGTCTGCTGGAGCTGGAGGTCGAGGACGGCCTTCGCGAGGTCCTTGTCCTCGACCGACGACCGGCGTGCCTCGAGGTCCACCGAGGAGGACTTCAACGAGGACTGCGCGGTGAGCGCGGACGCGTGCCGCACGCCGACGTCGGCCTGCACACCGCGGACGGTCGTCAGGTGTGCGTCGAGCTCGTTCAGCCGGGGGTTCACGTTCACGCCGTTCTGCAGGTCGGTCACGATGGAGTCGATCGCGGCGAACACCGACGTGCTGCCGGTGCCGAACACGGCCTGCCCCGAGGTGTCGACGCGGACCGAGGCGCCGTCCCCGATGCGACGGTCGACGGTCGCGGTGGACGACGCCCACCCGGTGGCCGGGTCGAACGCGGTCGCCGCGGTGGTCGAACCGGCGAACACGGAACGCGAGCCGTACTTCGTGTTGGCGGACGCGGCGAGGTCGGCGGACAGGGCGCGGAGCTGCGTCACGACGGCGTCCCGGTCGGTGTCGCTCATGCTGCCGGTGTTGGCGGCTTGGACCGTCAGGTCCCGGGCCTTCGCGAGCACGGAGTACACGTCCCCGAGGGCGCTGTCGGTCGTGGCGAGCCAGCCTGCGGCGTCGTCCGCGTTGCGGGTGAACTGCGCGTTCGCGGCCTGCTCCTTGCGCACCTGCATCGCGGACGCGGTGCCGACGGGGTCGTCGGAGGGCTTGCCGATGTTCTTCAGCGTGGTGGCCTGCTCGGTCAGCTGCGCGAGCTTCGCGGCTCCGGCCTGCAGCCGGTTGGTCGCTGCCGCCATGGACATCTGGGTGGTCACACGGGCGATCACGGTCATCCCCTCCCGACGAGGCCGACGCGGTTGATGAGGGTGTCGAGCATCTCGTCGACGGCGGTCAGGACGCGCGCCGCGCCCTGGTACGCGTGCTGGTAGCTCAGCAGGTTCACGTTCTCCTCGTCGAGGTCGACGCCCGCGCTGGACTGCTGCTGGGTCCTGGCGCTGGTGAGCGCGAGGCCGGAGAGCGTGGACTCGGACGTCGCCGACCGGGAGGCCGTGCCCACGCCCGCCACGAACGCGGACCAGGTGCGGTCGGGAGCGTCCAGGGCAGCGCCGAGCTGCCCGACGGCGTCCGCGACGGAGCCGTCGTGGTCGCCGGCGGCGTTCCGCGTCGCGAGTCCACTCGCGTCGGTGGGCAGGACCGTCAGGCCCTGCGCAGCGGGGACACCGGCAGCGAGGGCGAAGAAGTCGGTCCCGGTGGCGCCGCCTGCGGTCGTGCCGGTGCGGTGCACGGCGTTCACCTGCGTGGCGATGGCGGTGGCGGTGGCGTCGTAGGCGGCGGAGGCCTGCGCGAGTGCGCCGCCCGTCCCGCCCTGGTTCGCCGGGGCGAGCAGGGAGAGGTTGCCGGCGATGGAACCGCCGCCGAGCCCGACGGCCGAGCCGGAACCGGAGGTCCAGGTCAGGGTGAGCGGGGCGCCGTCGCCGAGTCGGGTGCCGCCGCCCAGGGCGATCGACCGGGCGTCGCTGCCCTGCACGAGCGGGTTCCCGCCGATGAGCACGTCGACCGTGCCGTCGGCGTTGGTCCGGGTGGTGCCGCCCGCGAGCGATGCGACCTGCTCGGTGAGCTGGTCGCGCTGGTCGAGCAGCTCGTTGGCGCTGCCGCCGCCCGCCAGGGTGGTGCGGATCCGACCGTTCAGGTCGGCGATCTGCTTCGCCGCGTCGTTGAGCTGCTGGACCTGACCGACGACCGTCCCGCGGACGCTCGTCCACTGGGCGTCGACGGCCTTCGAGCCACTGGCGAGCGCGGCGACGACGGTGCCGGCCGCGCCGAGGAGTGCGGTCCCGGCGCCGGGGTCCTCGGTGTGCGACGCGAGGTCGCTCCACGACGACCAGAACGCGTCGAGCTTCGCGGACAGTCCGTCGGTGCCGGGCTCGTGTAGCCCCGTCTCGAGCTGGTCGAGGGCGGTGGCCCGGGTGGTGGCGTACGCGGATGAACCCGCCGCCGCACGCACGCCCGCGTCGAGGGTCATCGAGCCGAGCCGCGCGATCCCGTCGATGGACACGCCCTGGCCGGCGAGGGCAGCGGTGCCGCGCATGAAGCCCGTCTGCGCCGTGGGGACCGACGTCTGCGTGACGCGCTGCCGCGTGTAGCCCGTGGTGTTCACGTTGGCGATGTTCTGCCCGGTGACGTCGATGCCGGCGCGGGCGGCGCTCAGGCCGGAGTACGCGGTCGCGAGGGACCCGAAGGTGCTCACCATGGCTACAGGCTCCCGTCGAAGAGGCGTGCTTCGCTGCCCGGTCGACCCGAGACACCGGAGGCGTCGTAGGTCGCGGTGTCGCCGACGGACCCGGCGAGGGTCTCCTCGGTCGACTGTCCGGCGGTGCGGAGGAAGCGGTCGTTCTCGTCGCGGAGGGCGCCGATCTGCGTCGTCAGTTCGAGCATCGCCTGCAGGTGCGACGCGAGGATCTCGCCCCACGGTCCGGCCGGGGCAGCGGCGACGACCTCGCGCAGGGGAGCGTCGGGGTCGACGCCCCACTCCTCGGCGACGGCGGCGCTCTGGGCACTGCGCTCGAGGCCGGTGGTGCGGAGGCGTGCGAGCACCTGCTCGACCTCACGGCTGGCGTGCGAGACCCAGCGGGAGCGGCCGGCGGCGAGCAGCAGCTGCTCCTCCTCGAGCTTGAAGGTGAGCATCTCGAGCAGCTCTCGTTCGCGCCAGAGCACGGCAGACAGGTCGTTCACGCTCATCAGCTCCTCCCGTTGTCGGTCGTCCAGTCGGACACGGTGGACTATCGGCCAGTCCGGCAAGCGCGTAAGCACGACACCCGACGCGGCCCGCCGCCACCCTCAGAACAGGGGACAGGAACGACCGTTCTCCTGCCCGTGTCCCCCCGAATGCGGACCCTTTGACACCCCTCGTCCCCCCGCATTGGGGCCGTTCACAGGGGTGTCCAGGCGATTGCCAGCCGATACCTTCAGAAGCGCACCACCGGGGGACACCCGGACGGCGTCGGGAACGGCGCAGGTGCACCGCTCGGAGGGAACCGAGCGGGACCTCGGCGTACCGACCGGCCACCACGCGGCCGGTGTTCGTCGTGCCCACGGACGGGGTCAGTCAGCACGAGTCGACCAGGGGAAGACCAATGGACCGCACCGAACGCAACGCGATGATCGTCGAACACCTGCCGCTGGTGGGCTACATCGTCGCGGACGTCCGCGCCCGTGCCACCCACCTCGACCGCGACGACCTCGCCGCCGTCGGTTCGCTCGCGCTCGTCGCGGCCGCCGACGCGTTCGACCCCACCCTCGGCGTCCCGTTCGGCGCCTACGCCCGGACGCGCATCACCGGTGCGCTCGCGGACGACATGCGCTCCGCCGACTGGGCGAGCCGCGGCACCCGCAAGCGCATCCGCGAGGTCCTCGCCACGCAGGAAGCCCTGTCCGCTCGTCTCGGCCGCAGCGTCTCGGTGCAGGAGATCGCCGACGCGATGGGCGTGGACCGTCAGACCGCCGTGGACGCGATGAGCGACGCCGGCCGCACGACGAGCCCGATCGACGAGACCGTGCACGACACCGTCGCCGCCGACCTGCCGCTTCCCGGCGACGAGCTCGTCGACACCGAGCGTGACCGCTACCTCCGCGCCGCCGTCGAGGCCCTGCCGGAGCGCATGCGCTTCGTCGTCGAGGCCGTCTACTTCGGCGACCGCTCGGTGACCGACGTCGCCGCCGAGCTCGGCATCACCCACTCGGCGGTCTCGCAGCAGCGCTCCGAGGCGATGCGCCTGCTCCGCGACGGCCTCGCCACGCACTACGGCGACGGCCAGCCGGCCCCCGAACCCGCGTCGCGCACCACCGCCGCGCGCCGCAGCGCCTACCTGGCCCGCGTGGCCGCGAACGCCACGGCCGGCGTCGCCCGAGCCGTCCAGCACGCGACCGCGACGCATCAGGTGGCCGCGAGCTGAGACCAGGAGGACGGTCGGCGCGGAAAAAACGCTCCGGTTCTCCTAACGCCTCCGGCCGCCCGGCCGACAGGCAACGATGCCAGCCCACGGACGGGCCGGCGAAGACCCACACTTCACGGAGGAAATCACCATGGGTATGTCCATCAACACCAACCTCTCGGCACTCAACACGTACCGGAACCTGAACTCGACGCAGAACGACCTGTCGAAGTCCCTCGAGAAGCTCTCGACGGGTCTCCGCATCAACCGTGCTGCCGACGACGCGGCCGGTCTGTCGATCTCCGAGGGGCTGAAGTCCCAGGTCGGTGGCCTCACGGTCGCCGCCCGCAACGCGCAGGACGGCATCTCCGTCGTGCAGACCGCTGAAGGTGGCCTCACCGAGACCCACTCCATCCTCCAGCGCATGCGTGACCTCGCCGTGCAGGCCGGCAACGACTCCAACAACGCCGACTCGCGCACCGCCATCACGACCGAGGTCGGCGAGCTCCAGAAGGAGCTCACCCGCATCTCGGCCTCGACCAACTTCAACGGCATCAACCTGCTCGACGGGTCTGCCGGTGCGGGCAAGGACGGCAAGCTGACGTTCCAGGTCGGGGCGAACGGCGACGACGCCAGCAAGATCGACGTCGACCTCTCCGGCGCGAACGTGAAGACGGTGGCCGACGCGCTCACCACGGGGACCGGCGGCAAGCTCGCGTTCGACACGAACGCGAACTCGCAGCTGGCGATCACCGCGATCGACGCGCAGATCAAGTCGGTCTCGACCGCTCGCAGCAACATCGGTGCCGTCCAGAACCGCTTCGACCACGCCATCAACGTGACGAACGTGGCCAAGGAGAACCTGACCGCTGCGAAGTCCCGCATCACCGACGTCGACATGGCGGAGGAGATGGTCAAGTACACGCGCGACAACATCCTCAGCCAGGCCGGCACGTCGATGCTCGCGCAGGCGAACCAGAGCACGCAGGGCGTCCTGTCGCTGCTCCGCTAGCCACCACGCGCGACGCGTGACCCGCGCCGCCCTCCGGGACAGTTCAGGCCTCCCGGGGGGCGGCGCACCCCTGCGTGCCGTCGTCGGCGCGTGCCCCGATCTGCCCCGTTGAACAGGAGCACCCATGTCAACGTCCTCCGTGTCGAGCGGCAGCTTCGCCATCGACGGACTCGTCTCCGGCCTGGACACCACGAGCCTCATCAACTCGCTGATGTCCATCGAGACGGTCCCGCAGACGCTCCTCAAGAACAAGGTCACCGCGACCACCGCGTTCGTCTCGTCCCTGCAGACCATCAACTCCCTGGTGCAGACCCTCGCGACGAAGGCAACCGACGCCGCCAAGCCCGCGTCCCTCGACGTCTTCTCCGCCACCAGTTCGGCCCCCGGGGTCACGGTCGCCACGAGCGCCACCGCCGCGCCCGGGTCCATCAGCTTCTCGGTCGGGTCGACCGCGTCCGCCCAGGTCGGCGTCACCGCGGCGATGTCGACGTGGTCCGTCGACGCACAGCCGCTGACCATCACGAAGGCCGACGGCACGACCACGACCGTCACGCCGAAGTCCGGCTCGCTCGACGACGTCGCCGCCGCGATCACCAAGTCCGGTGCCGGGGTGACCGCCACCAAGGTGCAGGCAGGGACCGCTGCCGACGGCACTCGGCTCTGGCGGCTGCAGCTCAGCTCGACCGCCTCCGGTTCAGCAGGCGCCTTCACGATCCACCGCGGAACGGCCGACGAGGTCGCCGCGGGCACGGCGACGAACGTGCTCACGGAGGCTGGTGCCGCGGTCGTCAAGCAGGCGAGCGACGCGTCGGTCACGCTGTGGGCCGGCACCGCTGCCGCGCAGACCGTCACGAGCGCGTCGAACACCTTCCGCGACCTCGTGCCCGGCGTGGACGTCACCGTCTCCCAGGCCACCACCGACCCCGTCACCGTCTCGGTCGCGCAGGACACGACCAAGGCCCAGTCGGTCGCGTCCGGCCTGGTCGACGCCATCAACGCGGTTGCGTCCTACTACGCCTCGAACACCAAGGTCACCAGCACCACGAGCCCGTCCACCGGTGCGACGACGACGACGGCGGGTGTGCTCCTCGGCGACGCCAGCAGCCGCGACGCCGTGCAGCGCCTGACGAGCACGATGTCGGCCCCGGTGAACGGCAAGTCCCCGTCGTCGATCGGCATCTCGATCACCCGGTCCGGTGACTTCACCTTCGACGCGGACGTCTTCCAGAAGGCCCTCGCCGCGGACCCGCAGGGCACCCAGGCGATCCTGTCCGGGATGGCCACCGCCGTCGGTGCCGCTGCGACGTCGGCGTCGGACAAGTACACCGGCTCCATCACCACCGCGATCACCGGCCAGCAGGCCGTGGTCAAGGACCTCAACGACCAGATCGACCGCTGGACCGACCGCCTCGCGGCGCGGAAGTCGACGCTGCAGACGCAGTACGCGGCGCTCGAGACCAGCCTCAGCAAGCTCCAGTCGCAGTCGAGCTTCATCGCCAGCCACCTCGCCTCGACCTCGTCGAGCTGAGCAGGAGACCCCCATGTACACGAACCAGACGCAGCGCCGCAGAGCCCAGTACACGAACGAGTCGGTGCTCTCCGCGACGCCCGCGCAGCTCGTCACGATGCTCTACGACCGCCTGCTGCTCGACCTGCACCGCGCCGAGGCCGCCCAGGTCGGGTCCGACTGGGACGCCGCCCGCGACCAGCTCCTGCACGCCCAGGCCATCGTCGGGGAGCTGTCCTCGACCCTGCGCATCGACGCGTGGGACGGCGGCGAGGGCCTGCTCGCGATCTACAACTACGCCTCGACCTCGCTCATCACCGCGAACGTGCACCGCGACGTGCAGGCCACGCGCGACTGCGTCCGCATCCTCGAGCCCCTGCGTCAGGCCTGGCACGACGCGGCCGCCGCGATGCCGGCCGCCCCGACCGTCGTCGGCGCGCACGCAGGCGGAGCACTCGGTGTCGCCTGAGGCCGACCCCATCGCCGGAGCCGACGCCGACCCCACCACCGGATCCGACGCCGGGCCCGGCACCGACGCCGACCGCGTCACCGCCTGGGAGGCCGTCCTCACGTCCCTGGAACAGGCGACGGTCGACGACGACCCGGCCCCGTGGCGCGAGCCGACCGGGCTGGGTCCGATGCCGCGCGGACTGGCGGGTCGAGCCTCCCGGCTGCTCGCCGCGCAGCGGGACCGGATGGCGACCCTCGACCGGGACCGCCGGCAGGCGCTGGAGCACCTCGGTGCGCTCCGCCAGGTCGACGCGACCCGTGCGCCGCAGCGCTCGGTGTACCTCGACGCCTCGGCCTGAGCCGCACCCGGCCCCCGTTCGGGGCGAGCGCTAACGACCCTCACGACGGGTTCCGATAGCGCCACACGAGCACGGATCGCTCGACAACCGGCCAGGGATCGGCCACCACCGCACGGCGACGTCACCACCGGTGACGGCGCCGCGTCCGAGGGGGACCCCTGTGTTCGATTCCGTCACGTCGGCAGCGCTGCAGAGCGCGCTCGACGGTCTGTCGATGCGCCAGCGCGTGATCGCGAACAACATCGCGAACATCAACACCACGAACTACCACGCCGAGAAGGTGCAGTTCGAGGACGCGCTCGCGAAGTCCATCGTCGACGGCAAGGGCTCGACGACGCCGACCATCGCGCGGAGCCTCGAGCCGACGAACACGAACGGCAACAACGTCAACCTGGACGAGGAGACGCTGTCGAACATCGACACCGTGCTCCGGTACCAGTTCGCCACGCAGGCGATGAACTCCGAGCTCACCAGCGTCCGTGCGGCGATGCGGACGAACTCGTGACCACGTTCGACGCGATCGGGATCGCGAGCACCGGCCTCACCGTGCACCGCAAGTGGCTCGACGCGATCTCCGACAACATCGCGAACGTCAACACGGTCAAGTCCATGGACGACACCGCCTTCCAGGCCCGCTACGTCGAGGTGCAGGAGGGCAACGGGGTGTCCGGCGCCTACGTCAAGGGCGCCGCGTTCGGCAGCGCCGCCGGCCGTGTCACGTACGACCCGGACAACCCGCTCGCGAACGCCGAGGGGTACGTCCGCATGCCGGACATCGACCTCGGCACGCAGATGGCGGACCTCATCATGGCTCAGCGCGGCTACCAGGCGAACGCCGCCGTGGTCGACCGTGCCAAGACCGCCTACGAGGCGGCACTGCAGATCGGGAAGAACTGATGCCCATCGACGGCGTGAACGGCGTCACCACGAACGCCATGACGAACGCGCTCACCTCGGTCTCCGGGACGAGCAGCGACATCGGCACCTCGGCCACCTCCGGCACCGAGGGCACCGGCGGCAGCGGCTTCGCCGCGTCCCTCGGCAACGCGGTCGACGGCCTGCAGCAGCTGCAGAGCGACTCCAAGACGCTCGCGCTCAAGGCGGTCACCGGCAACCTCGACGACATCCACGACGCCACCATCGCGTCCACCCGCGCACAGGTCACGCTCGAGCTCGTCGCCGCGGTCCGCAACAAGGGCGTCGACGCCTTCAACGAGATCATGAGGATGCAGGCCTGATGCCCGCTGCACTGCAGAACCTGTTCGGTCGCCTCGGCGGCTACGTCAAGGGCTTCACCGCCGCCCAGCGCACCATCGCGATCATCGGTGTCGCCGCGCTCGTGCTCGGTGGCTTCGCGCTGGCATCGTGGCTCGGCAAGCCGTCCTACGCGCCGCTGTTCACCGGCCTGGCCGCGGCGGACGCGAGCTCGGTCACCGACCAGCTCACCACCGACGGCGTCCCGTTCCAGCTCACCGACGGCGGCGCGACGATCCTCGTCCCGCAGTCGAAGGTCTACACGGAGCGGCTCAAGGCCGCGTCGAACGGGCTGCCGTCGTCGAACGAGGGCGGCTACTCGCTGCTCGACACGATGGGCGTGACCAGCTCCGAGTTCCAGCAGGACGTCACGTACAAGCGCGCGATCGAGGGCGAGCTCGCCAAGACGATCTCCGCGATGGACGGCGTGCAGACCGCCACCGTGCAGCTCGCGATCCCGAAGAAGTCGGTGTTCGTGTCCGAGGAGAAGGACCCGACCGCGTCGGTGTTCATCGCCACGAAGAACGGCACCGAGCTCTCCACCGACCAGGTCCAGGCGATCGTGCACCTGACCAGCGCCGCCGTCGAGGGCATGCAGACCACGGACGTCTCCGTCGTCGACCAGAAGGGCCAGACCCTCTCCGCGGTCGGCACCGGCGCGACCGGCTCCGGCAGCGACCAGGCCGCCGACTACGACGCCGCGACGAGCAAGAAGATCCAGGACCTGCTCGACACCACCCTCGGCGTCGGGAACGCCAGCGTGGTCGTCTCCGCGACCATGAACCAGAACACGGGCACCCGCACGTCGGAGTCGTACACGACGCCGACGACCGGCCCGGTCGCGCTGAACGAGTCGTCCACCACCGAGCAGTACGGCGCCGGCACCGGTGCCGGTGGCAAGGGCGCGACGGGCGTCCTCGGTCCGGACAACATCGCGGTGCCCAACGGCACGGCCGCCAGCGGGTCCTCGACCGGTGACGACGGCTACAAGAACGAGTCGGCGACGAAGAACAACGCCGTCGACCACACCACCGAGACGACGCAGATCCCGGCCGGTGCCGTGGACCGCCAGACGGTCTCGGTCGCCCTGAACAGCAAGGCCCCGTCGGTGCAGAGCGCGAACCTGCAGAGCATCAACGACCTGGTGTCCGCCGCCGCCGGCACCGACACCGCCCGCGGTGACCAGGTCAAGGTCGCGATGATGGACTTCGACACCAGTGCCGCCGACGACGCCGCCAAGGCGCTCAAGGCCCAGCAGGAGTCGGACCAGCAGGAGGCCCTCTGGTCCGCTATCCGCACCGCCGGCATCGTGGTCGGCATCGCCCTCGCCCTCATCACGCTGATGATCGTGCTGGTCCGCCGCGGCCGCCGACAGGAGCGCGAGACCGTCGACGTCGGCGAGCTCGACGCCTTCGGCACCGCGTTCGAACTGCCGATGGCCGTCGACGCCGCCGACGCCCGCGCCGGGCTGCTGGCGGGGAGCGACCCGGCCACGGTCGCCCTGCCGACGCTGCCGCACGACGACGCCCCGACCGAGATCCTCACGACCGACGAGGTCACGGCCGAGCGCCGCCGCCAGGACATCTCCGCCCTGGCCGAGCGTGACCCGAAGCGCACCGCCGACCTGCTCCGCGGGCTGCTGGACGACCGGAGCCCGGTGTGAACGGCCCCGCCGTCAAGGCCGGCGACCGCTCCCTGAGCGGCGCGCAGAAGGTCGCGCTGATCCTCATGCAGATGGAGACCGACCGCGCCGCCGAGGTGATGAAGCAGTTCTCCGAGCTCGAGGCCGAGGAGATCTCCGCCGAGATCGTCCGGATGCGCCGCGTCGAGGACACCGTCGTCGACCAGACCCTCAGCGAGTTCCACCGGATGACCCAGAGCGGTCGTCGCCAGCGCCGCGGTGGCAAGGACGCCGCGATGGGCCTGCTCGAGGCCTCGTTCGGCTCCGAGCGCGCCGCCGGCGTGATGGACCGGCTCGCGTCGAACCTGGCCGGCCAGTCGTTCGACTTCCTCGACGACGCCGAGCCCGGGCAGGTCGTGTCCCTGCTCGAGGGCGAGCTGCCGCAGACGATCGCGCTCGTGCTCGCCCACCTCAAGCCCGCGCAGGCCAGCGCCGTGCTCGCCGGGGTCGACGACCGCGCCCGCACCGACGTCGCGCAGGCGTTCGCCACCATGGGCTCCGCCACCCCCGAGTCCGTCGGGATCGTCGCCGGCGTGCTCCGCCAGCGTGCCGGGGCCGTCGTGTCGCCGCGCGAGAGCGTCGAGGTCGTCGGGGGCATCCAGCCGCTCGTCGACATCATCAACCGCTCCGACGTCGCGACCGAGAAGGCCGTGCTCGACGGCCTCGAGGCCCGCGACCCCGAGCTCGCCGAGGACATCCGCTCCCGCATGCTCACGTTCGAGGACATCGTCAAGCTCGAGTCCCGCGACATCCAGCAGGTCCTGCGCGGCATCGACTCGAAGATCCTCGCGACCGCCATGAAGGGCGCGGCGGGCCCGGTCACCGAGACCATCCGCGCGAACGTGTCCGAGCGCAACCGCCAGCTGCTCGACGACGAACTGCAGTCGATGGGGCCGGTCCGCGTCTCGCAGGTCGAGGAAGCGCGTGCCGAGGTCGTCCGCTCCGTGCGCGAGCTCGAGGCGCAGGGCGTCATCACGGTGCACCGCGCCGAGGAGGACGAGCTCGTTGACTGACACCTTCGAACGCCTGGCGTTCCCCGTCGTCGCCGACGCCGGGTTCGCGAACCGGGTCGCCAGCGCCGAGGTCCGTGGCCACGCCGCCGGGTACGCCGCCGGGCTCCGTGTCGCGCACGCAGAGACCGAGGCGCTCCGTGCCCGGCTCGACGCCGAGCACGCCGCCCGGTCCGCCGCCCTGGAGGCCGAGACGGCCCGCCGGGTCGCGGCGCTGGTCGCCGCCACCGACGCGCTCCTCGCGCGCACCGTGCCGGTCCTGGAGTCCGCCGAGCAGTCGGTCGTCGACGCGGCCATGGAGCTCGCCGATGCCGCAGTCGGGTACGCGATCCGCGCCTCCCGTCCGGCTCCGGACACGGCCAGTGCCGGCCTGGAGGCTCGGGCCGACTCCGGCGCGGAGGCCACCGTCCGCCGCGCCCTCGCCCTGGTCGACCACACCGTCGCGATCGCCGTCCGGCTCAGCCCGGCCGACGCTGCCGCGGTCGCCGCCCTCGACCTGCCGGTCGCCGTGCGCGCCGACGTCATGCTCGCCGACGGCGACGCCGTCGTCGACCTGCCCGACGGCGTGCTCGACGCCCGCATCGGTGTCGCGCTCGACCGCGCGAAGGACGCGCTGGGGGTGTCCGCGTGACCGCGACGCTCCTCCGTCCCCGCGCGCTCGACGCGGCCGTCGCCCTCGCCGCACCGCAGCGGGTCGGCGTCGTCACGAGCGCGGTCGGCCTCGGCCTGACGGTCGCCGGCCTCGACGCCCGCATCGGCGAGGTCGTGCTCGTCGGCCACGAGGACGGACCGCAGACCGCCGTCGAGGTCGTCGCCACCGACGTGACCGGGGTCCGCTGCATGCCGCTCGGGCGCCTGACCGGGATCACCGCCGGCACCCCGGCACGGCCCACGGGTCGTCCGGTGCTGGTGCCGACCGGTCGCGGGCTCTTCGGCCGCGTGCTCGACGGGCTCGGTCGTCCGATCGACGACCGCGGGCCGCTCGACGCCGACGACTGGGTCGAGCTCGACCACGCCACCCCGAACGCCATGGCCCGCACCCGCATCGACACCCCGATGCAGCTCGGCGTCCGCGTGCTCGACACCCTGACGACCGTCGGCCGCGGGCAGCGCATGGGCCTGTTCGCCGGGTCCGGCGTCGGCAAGTCCTCGCTGCTGTCGATGATCGCGCGGGGGAGCGACGCCGCCGTCAACGTGATCGCCCTGGTCGGGGAGCGTGGCCGCGAGGTGCGCGAGTTCCTCGAGGACGACCTCGGCGCCGAGGGCCTCGCCCGCTCGATCGTCGTCGTGTCCACCTCGGACGAGCCGGCGCTGATGCGCCTGCGTGCCGCGTTCGTCGCGACCCGGATCGCGGAGTCGTTCCGCGACGCCGGGCAGGACGTCGTGCTGATGATGGACTCGCTCACCCGCGTCGCGATGGCGCAGCGGGAGATCGGCCTGTCCGTGGGGGAGCCGCCGGCCACGCGGGGCTACCCGCCGTCGACGTTCTCCGTCCTCGCCGGGCTGCTCGAGCGCGCCGGCACCGACCGCGTCGGGAGCATCACGGGCCTGTACACGGTGCTCGTGGACGGCGACGACCACAACGAGCCGATCGCCGACTCCGCCCGCAGCATCCTCGACGGGCACGTCGTGCTCGACCGCAAGCTCGCCGTGACCGGGCACTTCCCGTCCGTCGACGCCCTCGGGTCGATCTCCCGCGTGGCGTCGAAGGTCACGTCCCCCGAGGAGCGGTCCGCGGCGACGGCGCTCCGGAAGGTGATGGCCGCACGGAAGGCGGCGCAGGACCTGCTCGACGTCGGCGCGTACCAGCGCGGGTCGAACCCGCTCGTCGACGCCGCCGTGGACCACCAGGACGCGATCGACGCGTTCCTGCGCCAGGGGATGGACGAGCGTGTCACGTCCGCCGACTCCTGGCAGCGCCTCGGCGGCTTGGTCCGGCAGCTCGGGGGCGTCCGGTGAACCGCCGCTTCCCGTTGGCCGGGCTCCTGCGCCTCCGGCACGCCGAACAGGACCGTGCCGCAGCGTCCCTGGCGGCCGCGAACGACCGCGTCCGCGAGGCCGCCGACGCCCGCATCGCCGCCCGTCGCACGCTCGAGGACACCGGCGTCGTGATGCCGATCCAGGACGCCGCGACCCTGAGCGCCGTGGCCGCTGCCCGGGCCGCGACCCGCGGGATGCTCCAGGAGCTCGACGCCGTGGTGCAGAACCGCCGCGTCGACGCCGACCGGGCGCAGGACGACTACAACACCGCACGCCGGTCGGCACTCGGGCTGGAGAAGCTCGAGGAGCAGCACGGCACCCGCGTGGCGGCCGAGGAACTCCGCACGGAACAGACCGTGCTCGACGAGATCGCGGCACGTGGCCGCGTGGAAGGTGGTGCTCGATGAGCCTCGACGCCGTGCTGAGCCGGATCTCCGAGATCCGCTCCCAGATCGACACCCTGCAGAACGGGGGCGCCACCCGGACGTCGGCGGCCCCCGGGTCGACGGCGGACTCGTCGACCGCGTTCGCCTCGGCCCTCGCCGGCGCGAACGGCTCGACGGGCACCGGGACGACGACCGGGGCGGCGGCTGCTGCCGCGGTGGCTCCCGCTGCCCCGGCGACCTCCGTGGACGCCGGCGCCGGGACCGTCGCGACGGGCAGCGGTGCCACCGGGGACGACGTCGTCGCCGACGCGAAGAAGTACCTCGGTGTGCCGTACGTGTTCGGCGGCACCACGACCGCCGGCATGGACTGCTCCGGACTCGTGCAGACCGTCTTCAAGGACCTCGGCGTGACGATGCCCCGGGTCGTCCCGGACCAGGCGAAGATGGGCACCGAGGTCGGGTCGCTCGCGAACGCGCAGCCAGGAGACCTCATCATCCCCAAGGGCAAGGGCCACGTCGTCATCTACGTCGGCGACGGCAAGGTGCTGCACGCACCGCACCCCGGCAAGGACGTCCGCATCGTCGACAACTGGTACAAGGACAGCGACATCGCGACCATCCGTCGCATCGTGCCGTCCGCGCAGGAGGCCGCCGCGACGAAGGCAGCCCAGGCCGTCTCCGCCACGCCGGCAGCCGGTGGCACCGACCTGCAGACCGCCGCGCTGATGTCGCTGCTGCAGACCGGGAAGGCCGCCGCATGAGCATGACCATCGCACCGAGCGCGCCGGCGACCCCCGCCCGGAGCGGATCGAGCACCCCTGCCGCAGCCGGCACGAGCACCGGCTTCGACGCCGCCATGCGCGCCGTCGGCAGCGACCACGGCGCACGCCGCGACCGCCCCCGGACCGACGCCGGGCACGACGAGCGCCGTGACGCTCCCGCTGACGCCGCTGCGACGGCTGACGCCGCGACCGCGCCGGCCACGGAGCCGAGTCTCGCCCAGGTGGACGGTCCTCGCGACGCGGGGGCCGAGTCCGGTCCGGGAGCGCGAGACTCGGTCGCGGATGCTGCGTCCGGCGCGGCGGGCGCGGCCGCAACGGCCCCGAGACTCGCGCTGAGCGAGATGGCTCGGGTCGCCGGGGTCGACTTCGGCCGCGCGGCACGGGCCTCGTCCGCCGCAGTGACCGGCGCGGCGGGCAGCACGACGGCCGATGCGGCTGGTACGACTACCTCGGCCGCAGGCACCTCCGCGCCGGTGTCCTCGGCCGTGCTCGTGGCCGCCGCGACCCTCGCGGCACCGACGACGACGAGCACGACGACCGCGGGCACGACCACCGCGGGCACGACGACGACTGGCGCGGCCGCGACGAGCCCGAGCACGACGAGCCCGAGCACGACGAGCCCGACCACGACGAGCCCGACCACGACGGACCCGGCGGCGAGCACGACGACGGCGGACCCGGCGTCGAGCACGACGGCTGCGAGCACGACGGCGACGAGCGCCTCGGCTGCGAGCACCACGACGACCGGTGCGACCTCCGCGGCGGGGCCGACCGACCCGTCGGGCGCGGCAGCACCGTCGCCGACCGGCACCACGGGCGCCGCAGCCGCGCCGACCGCCCCGGCCCCGGACGCCGCCACACCGACTGCTGCTGCCGCGCCGCTCGTGCAGGCTGCCCCGACGCCGCCCGCCGTGCCCGCCACCCCGGTCACCGCCACCACGCCAGCCGCCGCAGCCGCCGCCGTCGCGATCGTCGCGACCACGACGACCGAGCCCGGTCACCGTGCCGAGGTGGGCCAGCGCCCGCAGGCCGACCAGGGCCTCCCGGCTGGACCGACCGGCCGCGCGCCGGAGGTGGCCTTCGCGCTCCCGACGACCGCACCCGCCGCTCCGGCGACGGCCACGGCACCGGCCGCGACGACCGCCCCCGCGCCCGCACCGCTCGCTCAGCAGCTCGCCCGACCGCTGTTCACGCTCGCGCAGGCCGGCACGGGTGAGCACGTCGTCACCGTCCACCTGGTCCCGGACTCGCTCGGCCCGGTCACGGTCCGGGCAGCCGTCGGCGCGCACGGGATGCACGTCGAGCTGTTCGCCGCCTCGGACGCCGGGCGCGACGCGGTCCGCCAGGTCTTGCCGGACCTGCGCCGCGACGCCGCCGGCAGCGGGGTCGCGACGACGCTCGACCTGTCGTCGCAGAACCACCCGGACCGACCGGCCGGCGACTCCGCCGGTCGCGACGGACGTCCGGCAGCCGGTGGGACCGGAGCCGACGACGACCGGGAGGCTCGCCCCACCACCGCACGCACCCTGCGTCCCACACCCACCACCGTCCGCACCGCGGGACTCGACGTCCTCGCCTGAGGCCTGACGACAAGGAACAGACACCATGCCGATCGACGGGATCACCGGGAGTGTGGACCAGGCCGCGCAGGCCGCCGCACTCGCTGCGAACAGCGGCTCGAAGACGTCCCAGACGATGGACTCCGAGGTGTTCATGAAGCTGCTCGTCACGCAGCTGCGGAACCAGGACCCGTCGTCGCCGATGGACACCAACCAGATGATCAGCCAGCAGACGCAGCTCGCGATGATGGAACAGGTCACCAACCAGACCACCACGGGGAACGAGAACTTCTCGTTGCAGATGCGGATCGCCGCGGCGAACCTCGTGGGCAAGCAGGTCAGCTACACGGACGCCGTGTCAGGGGCCTCGATCACCGGGACCGCATCAGCGGTCTCGTACGCCAAGAGCGTCCCGACCGTGACCGTGAACGGGAAGGAGGTCGATCTCGACGTGATCTCCGGTATCAAGACCGCCTCCTGATCCACCTCCCCCTGCTCTCCACTCTTCTTCCTCGCCCTGAAAGGCACACACCATGCTCCGCTCGCTCTACTCCGGGATCTCCGGCCTCCGCTCGCACCAGGAGATGCTCGACGTCACGGGCAACAACATCGCCAACGTGAACACCGTCGGCTTCAAGGCCTCGTCGACCGTCTTCCAGGACACCCTGTCGCAGATGACCCAGGGCGCCGGGGGACCGCAGACCGGGATCGGCGGCACGAACCCCGCCCAGATCGGCCTCGGCGTGCAGGTCGCCGGCGTCTCCACCAACTTCGCGCAGGGCTCGGCGCAGGCCACCGGCAAGGCGACCGACCTGATGATCTCCGGCGACGGGTTCTTCGTCACCCGCCTCGGCAACGACACCGTCTACAGCCGCGCCGGCGCGTTCGACTTCGACGCCAACGGCCGTCTGGTCAGCTCGGACGGCAAGATCGTCCAGGGCTACCCGGCCACCAACGGGGTCGTCAACGACGGCGGCGCGCTCACCGACATCACCCTGCCGATCGACGCGGCGGCCCCCGCCACGGCCACCAGCTCGGCGACGGTCACGGGCAACCTGCCGTCCGACACCGCCGTCGGCCAGACGCTGAACCGCGACGCCACCGTGTACGACCAGTACGGCACCAAGCACACGATGTCCCTCGCGTACCAGCGCACCACCACGGGCTGGACCGTCACGGCCAGCAACGGCCAGGGCACCTCGAAGACCGCCGACATGACCTTCAAGGCCGACGGCACCATCGCCTCCGGCGGCACCATCGCGGTCGGCGGCATCACCGTCGACATGACGCAGCTCTCCGGCTTCGCCACGCTCAACACTGCGTCGATCTCGTCGCAGAACGGCCACGAGGCCGGGTCGCTGCAGGGCTACTCGATCTCGAAGGACGGCACCGTCGTCGGCAGCTTCTCCAACGGCTCGTCGCTCGCCATCGGCCGCATCGCCCTCGCGACCTTCGCGAACCCCGCCGGCCTCGAGAAGACCGGTGCGTCCGGCTACCGCACCACCGCCAACTCGGGCCAGGCGAACGTCGGCACCCCGGGCTCCGCGGGCATCGGCTCGCTCGCGTCGGGCACGCTCGAGATGTCGAACGTGGACCTGTCGCAGGAGTTCACGAACCTGATCGTCGCGCAGCGCGGCTTCCAGGCGAACGCCCGCATCATCACCACCTCCGACGAGGTGCTGCAGGAGCTGACGAACCTCAAGCGGTAGTCGTCGGGTCATGACCGCGACGACATGACGGACGGGAGGCCCGGTGCCAGCTGGCACCGGGCCTCCCGTCCGTCATGGGTTCCGGATCGGGGCGGCCGGCTGGCCGCCACGCCCTCACCGGAACACGTCCGCCCATGCTGATGCGGGGTGCGCCCGCGCGATCGCTTCGTGGAGCCACTGACGCGCCTCGTCGTCCAGCAACGGCGTCACCGCTGCTCGGTCCGACTCGTCCTTCGCGGACGGGTCCGCCGACTTCCAGAGCAGTTGCACCTCGGGTGCCACGACCCGCAACCCCTCGACGTCGAGGACGGCCGCGGACCACGTGCGTTGGACCGTGGGGTCGCGGCGGTAGAGCCAGGTGTCGCTGTTGCCGGTCTCTCGGTTGACCTGGAGGCACCAGAGCCCGGATCGCTCGTCACGACACCAGATGTTGTCCAGCGGCTCCGTGTCGACGGCGTTGTCGATCGGTGCGAGGTGCCCGGACTGCGCTGCGAAGAGCTGCATCCACCGGGGGAGCGTCGCGGCGAAGGCGGGGAAGTCCGCATCGACGATGCTGACGTCGATGTCGCCGTGCGCGCGTGACGTGTACCCGAGGACGACGTCGATGCCGAACCCGCCGGAGAGCCATGCGGGGCTCCCGGCGATGACCTCTCGCACGTGCGCCACGGACAGCGGCGCCCACCGGTCCACGGACGGGTCATGGCGTCGGCGCATGCCGTCACGATACGGACCTGCCCGGTGATCGCCTACGCGGCAGTGAGTGCGCGACGGTAGAACACGTGGGTCTGGTTGCGCTGGATCTCGGTGAGTCCGTTCTTCTCCAGGACACGTTGGGAGGCGACGTTCCCCAGGTCCGTGTCAGCCAGTGCGATCCGCGCACCACACTCGGTGGCGTGCTGGAGACCCAGGTGCACGGCGTCGCTCGCGAGTCCCGCTCCTCGGGCTGCGGGGACCAGGCCGTACCCGAACTCGACGGTCCCGGTGGCGTCCGGCGGACCGAAGAACCCGAAGCCACCGACGGCGAGGCCATCTGAGCGACGCCGCACCAGGTACATGGTGAAGTCCTGCTCCACAGCGGTCTCAGCAGCGAGAGACCGGAGGGGGTCCAGTTCGTCGGCGAACGGGTAGTCGGGATGCCAGGCGTCGTCGGGACGCTCGTCACGCGCGATGATGCGGTGCGCCAGCGCTGGTGAGATCGGCTCGAGCGCGACGCGGTCACCGAGGAGTGTCATGCTCCCCAGGGTCCCAGGCCCAGCTCGCGTTCGTACAGGCTGGAAGCGAGCTGCCGCCCGCCATCGAGCGAGGTCACCGTCACGTCACGGACGTGCCGGAACCCCTGCTGTTCGTGGAAGCGCCGCAGGTCGGGGTTGTCCGTCGCACAGTCGAGCCGCACGGAGGCCGCTCCGCGCTCGGCAGCCCTCGCCCCCACCCACGCCAGCAGTCCACGCACCACGTCTCGGAGTCCGAGTCGGACAGGGTGACCAGGACGTCGCTGACATCCCACGACGTGCTCGCCGAACACGGCGGGGCGGGGCCGGCGCGGTCAGGACGCCGGGCGGAACGCGGTGCGGCGACCGACGACGGTGAGCGCGAGCGCTGCCAGGCCGAGCACCACCATGACCCCCATGGGCGCGAGGCCTCCGCCGGCAGCCAGGACACCGGCGCCGAGGATGCCGGCGCCGAAGATCGCGATGTTGAACGCGACGGGGAGGAACGAGTTCGCGACGTCGGCGTCAGCACCGCCCGCGATCGTCAGAGCGGACTGCAGCTGCGCCGGGGCGCCGCCGAACGCGATGCCCCACAGAGCGACGGCGACGACGACGAGCAGCGTGGAGCCGTTGCCGACCAGGAGCAGCACGCCGGCGACCGTGAAGACGAGCACCGTGCCGTGCAGGAGCAGCTGCGGAAACCGGTCCAGCAGCGCGCCGGTGACGGCGATGCCGGCGATCGAGGCGAGACCGAAGACGACGAGGACGAGGTCCACACCCACACCTGGGCCCGCCGCCCGCAGGAACGGCGCGATGTACGTGTAGGCGGTGCTGTGCCCGAGCATCCACACGGCGATCACGGCGAGGACCATCCCGACGCCCGGGATGCGGACGACCTGCCGGAGGGGCTTCCGCTGTTCCGCCGCCTGGCCGGGGACGTTCGGCACGAGCAGCACGACGAGCGCGAACACCACAGCGGTGATGATGCTGAGTCCGCCGAACGACCACCGCCAGTCGAACGTGGTCCCGAGCCAGGAGCCGAGCGGTGTGCCGAACGCGATCCCGACCGGCGCCCCCGTCGACACGATCGCCAGCGACCGGCCGGCCGATGCCGGTGGGCTGATCCGTCGTCCGTAGGTGGCGAGCATGCCCCACAGCACTCCGGAGAACGCACCGGCGAGGAACCGGGTGATCAGCGACAGCGTCACCGAGTCGGAGAACGCCGTGATCGTGTTCGCGACGAGCAGCGCCGCGACACCGGCGAGCAGGAGGGGTTTGCGATCGATCCCTCGGGTGAGGGTGATGGCAGGGATCGTCACGACCACCGTGCCGAGTGCGTACGCACTGACGAGCAGACCGACGGTTCCCTCGGACGTGGACAGGCCGTCCGCGATCTGCGGGAGCAGACCTGCTGGCATCGTCTCCGCTCCGATCAGGACGAACCCCGTCGCCGCGAGGACGACCAGTGCGGGCAACGGGAAACGGGTGTCTGCCGGAGCCGGCCGTCGTGCGGCGACCGGGACGGATCCGGTGGTGGTCATGCAGGTCCTTCCTCGTGGCTGGACTGCAACGATGCCCCGAGCGCGGACGGCGCGGAAGCGCTGGAGCGTGCCCTGACGAGGCACGCCAGACGAGGGTGTGCTGACGTAGCGTCAGGGCATGGACAGCAAGCACGAGGCATCGGCGTTCCTCTCCTCCCGGCGCGCCCGCGTCACGCCCGACCTGGTGGGACTCCCGAGCGGTCCGAACCGCCGGGTGCCCGGCCTGCGCCGGTCTGAGGTGGCGCTCCTTGCCGACATGAGCTCGGAGTACTACGCGCGCATCGAACGCGGCGACCTGGTCGGCGTCTCCGAACCGGTCCTCTCGTCGATCGCCCGGGCACTGCAGCTGGACGACGCCGAGCGCGAGCACCTGTTCAACCTCGCTCGCGCTGCCGGGACCACCCCGCGACGGCCGGCCCGTCGACAGCGGATCGCCGTGGTGCGACCGGGACTGCAACGGACGCTCGACGCGATCGTCCACGCGCCGACGATCGTCCGGAACGGTCGGATGGACCTCGTCGCCGCGAACAGCCTGGGGTGGGCGCTCTACTCGGAGGTACAGCCACGAGTCGGTGAGCTCCCGAACTTCGCGAGGTTCACGTTCCTCGACCGTGCTCGCGCCGAGCAGTTCTACCCGGACTGGGACGGCGCCGCCGACGTCGCCGTCGCGATCCTGCGCACGGAAGCCGGGCGCGACCCGCATGACCGAGACCTGCACGACCTCGTCGGGGAGCTGTCCACCGTCAGCGACGACTTCCGCTCGCGATGGGGCCGACACGACGTGCGCAACCACGCCGAGGGCGTCAAGACCTTCCACCACCCAGCCGTCGGCGATCTGAGTCTCACGTACGAGACGGCCGACCTCAGCATCGACCGGCGGCTGAACCTCTGCATCTACACCGCTGAACCGGCCTCCGAGACGGAGCAAGCGCTGCGACTCCTGGAGTCGTGGGCAGCGACCCGTCGCACGTCCGACGCCGCTCCGGCAGCGAACGACGACGAGGTCGTTGCGCACTGATCAGGGGGTGGCGCCTCGAGCGCTGACCTGACTTGCCGGGGCACGGGACGGACTGGAGGCTCGGTGCCAGCTGGCACCGAGCCTCCAGTCCGTCATGGCCACAGCGCCACACGTCACCTCTGATCCCTCCCGCTCCCGCTCCCGCTCTCGAGGCCGGTCAGCAGCATCAGCAAGCCCGCCTCGAAGGCCTGTTCGTGCGTGGGGACGGCGAGGTGCTCGCCTGGTGTCGGGGCCGCGGCCTCGTCGGCGTCCGGGTCGGCCTGCTGCTCGAGCGCGCTCCCGACGGTGAACCGGCTCGCCGCGAGCATCCCAGCGATCGCATGTGACTGGGGCACACCGGCGTCGACGAGGAACGCGAACTTCTGCAGGAGCCGTTCCCGGGACGCGCCGTCAGGGACCGACCCAGCGTGGAGGCGCGCCCCGTCGCGATGCGCCAGGAGGGCGCTGCGGAAGCTCCGGTAGTTCTCCAGGAACCACGACCTCCAGTCGTCGCCCGTCTGCGGCAACGGGAGCGCGTCCTGCGGCTCGAGCGCGGCCGCGGCCATCGCGGCCAACAGCTCCTGCTTGTTCTTGAAGTGCCAGTACAGGGACGGCTGCTCCACGCCGAGCCGTCGCGCCACCGCCCGGGTGCTCACGCCGTCGAGGCCCACCTCGTCGAGCAACGCCAGTGCTTCCCGGACTGCCACAGCCCGATCGATCTTCGCCATGCTTGACAGACTATCGCTGATAGGCGCACACTCCCACTATCACTGATAGGGAAAGCGGGAGATGCACCATGGTCACGAAGCAGGAGAAGTCGTTGAAAGTGCTCGTCGCCGGTGGGGGAGTCGCCGGTCCGGCGCTCGCGTTCTGGCTGGCACGAGCCGGTCACCGCGTCACGGTGGCGGAGCGGTACCCGGCCCTCCGGGCAACGGGTGCGCAGGTGGACCTGCGCGGGCAGGGCATCGAGGCGATCACGGCGATGGGCCTGTTGGACGAGGTCCGGGCGCACCTCGTCGCCGAGCCGGGTGTCGCATTCGTGAGCCGGTCGGGACGACGGCTCGGCGCGATCATGGCGAACACCTCCGGTCAGGGGAAGCAGACGCTCACCTCGGAGTACGAGATCATGCGCGGCGACCTCGTCCGCATCCTCCACGACGCCACGAAGGAGGACGTCGAGTACCGCTTCGGGCTGACCGTCGAGGGGTTCGACCAGACGCAGGACGAGGTCGTCGCGCACTTCTCGGACGGCTCGGACGAGACGTTCGACCTGCTCGTCGGTGCTGACGGTCAGGGATCCCGGATCCGTCGCGACGTCCTCCCCGAGGGCGCGGACGTGTACTGGCGGACCGGGCTGCACATGGCCTACTGGTTCGTGCCGCGGGTCGCTTCCGACAGTGACGTCCGCGAGACCTACGCGGCTCCAGGCGGACGGCAGATCATGCGACGGAGTCACAACGCGACCGAGACGCAGGCGTACTTCATCCTCCGCGACTCGTCGGACGAGGCCTCCGCGGTCCACCGTGCTCCGGTCGAGGACCAGCAGCGGTTCTGGGCTGACCGGTTCCGGGATGCCGGATGGCAGACGCAGCGGTTCGTCGACGGCATGGCGGAAGCGCCGTTCTTCTACTCGCAGGAAGTCCTGCAGGTCCGCACCGACACCTGGTCGACGGGCCGCGTCGTCCTGCTCGGCGATGCCGCACACTGCGCGTCGCCCTACAGCGGCATGGGCATCTCCGGCGGGCTCGTCGGTGCGTACGTCCTCGCCGGTGAGGTCAACGCCACACCGGATGACCTGGACGGCGCACTCGCGCGGTACGACTCGACCCTCCGCCCCTTCGTCGACGAGATCCAGGCGGCCGTGAAGCCCCGCCTGCTCGCCTTCGGGTTCCCGCGACCGAGGATCGCCGTCGCTGCACTCCAGGCGGCGTTCGCCGTCGCCTGTGCTCTGCGCATCCCCGAACGCATCGCGGCGCGAGCCACGACGGATCGAGGGGGAGCGTGGGCGCTTCCGCGCTACGAAGGCGACGGAACGGCGGTCCCGACAGTGGTTCCCTGTCAGGGTGTCCCACGTCAGGACACCCGCTCCTAGCGTCGAACGGGTGCAGTCGGAGCACCGGCTGCACCCAGGACGACAGGAGCCTCGATGACCACCCATGACGACGCACAGCAGGAACTCGCGACGCTGTTCCCGGACCTGACCACCTCGCTGGCCGAGACCGACCCGGAGTTCTGGGCGTACCACTCCGACTTCGCGCTCGGTGAGGTGCTCTCCGACAGCGCGCTGAGCCGTCCCGACCGCCTCACCTACCAGCTCGCAGCGATGATCGCCGTCGGCGCGCACGAACCGTTCCGCAGCCTGCTCGGAGCCGCGCTCGACAACGGCGTCACCCCGGTCCAGGTGAAGGAGGTCGCCTACCAGGCCGTCGCATACGTCGGGGCCGCCCGCGTCGTCGACTTCATCGCCATCACCAACGAGGTCCTCACGGAACGCGGTGTCGCGCTGCCCCTCCCCGGGCAGTCGACCACGACACCGGAGGACCGTACGGACCTCGGGATCGCGGTGCAGCGTCAGATCGTCGGGACGGAGACCGTCGACGGGATGTACGACGACGCTCCGGCCGACGCACTCCGGTTCCAGCGGTTCCTGTCCGCCAACTGCTTCGGCGACCACTACACGCGCACCGGGTTCGACCTGCAGCAGCGTGAACTGATCACGTTCGCGCTCCTCGTCGCACTCGGCGGTGCCGTCGCCCAGGTCAAGGGGCACGTCGCCGCGAACCGCAACGTCGGCAACACCCGTGCCCAGCTCCTCGACGTGCTCACGGTCCTCTTGCCGCACGTCGGCTACCCGCGCACCCTGAACGGGCTCGCGCAGGTGAACGCCGCCGCGCCCGCAGAAGACCAGTGAGTCAGCGGTGAGGGCTGCCCCGTCAGGGCATCCCTCGGCGCTGCCCCCGCTCGTAGCGTGGGGGGCAGCGCGGCGCACCCGATCCGAACTCCCAGGTGCCGCCTGGACACCGAAACCGAAGGGACCACCATGTCGCAGGAGATCCTGCCGAAGACACCGACCGTCAAGAACCCGCCGGAGCAGTTCGCCGGCGATGTCTGGGTCGACCTGATCGCCGCCCCGCAGAACGGCGACCAGCGCGCGACGCTCGCCCTCGTCAAGTTCGCTCCCGGTGCTCGCACCGCATGGCACTCCCACGCCCGCGGCCAGTTCCTGCGCATCACGCAGGGCGTCGCCCGCTTCGGGACCCGTGACGGCGCGGTCATCACCGCCCGCCCCGGTGACACCGTGCACGTCTCGCCCGGCGAGGAGCACTTCCACGCGTCCGCCGAAGGCACCTTCATGGAGCACGTCGCGATGCTCGAGAACGCCGACGACCCCTCGACCACGACGACCTGGCTCGAGCACGTCGCCGACGAGGACCTCGCCGGCCACTGACGAACGGGATCCGACCCACCGACCGCTTGAACAGGAGCACCATGGCCACCTGGACCCCCGACACCATCGCCGCGATCGCAGCCAGCGACGACCTCCACGTCAGTCCCTTCCGAGCCGACGGCACGACGTACGGCACGCCGACCTGGATCTGGTCGGTCGTCGTCGACGGCGACCTCTACGTCCGCGCGTACAACGGACGCCGCTCCCGCTGGTACCGCTCGGCCGTCGAGCAGGGCGCCGGCAGGATCACCGTCGCCGGAGCCGACCACGAGGTGACGTTCGAGGCGATCGGACCGGACCTGAACAGTCGCATCGACGCCGCGTACGAGACGAAGTACGCGGGCAGCCAGTACCTGCCGCCGATGCTGCAGGACGGCCCGACCTCGGCGACCGTCCGCATCCGCCCGCGTCTCGACACGCACTCGTAGGGTCGCCTCATGAGCACGAACAGCGAGGACGTGAAGGACTTCCTGGTCAGCCGCCGTGCCCGGGTCCGCCCGGAACAGGTCGGCCTGCCGACGGGACCGAACCGCCGGGTCGCCGGACTCCGTCGCGGTGAGGTCGCGATGCTCGCCGACGTCAGCGTCGAGTACTACTCCCGGCTCGAGCGCGGCAGCCTCTCCGGCGCCTCCGACAGCGTGCTGCACGCCATCGCCGGCGCACTGCTCCTCGACGACGCCGAACGCGACCACCTCTTCGACCTCGCCCGCGCCGCGAACGCCTCCCCGGTCCGCGCCGGACGACGCTCGACCACGCCGAGGACGCTCCGCGTCAGCCTGCAGCTCACCCTCGACGCCTTCACCGGCGGTCCGGCGTTCATCCGGAACGACCACCTCGACGTCCTCGGTGCCAACGCGCTCGGACGGGCCCTCTACGCGGACCTCTTCCGGACGGTGGAACGCCCGAACCTCGCCCGCGCGGCCTTCCTCGACCGGGACTGGGCGGACGCGTTCTACCCGGACTGGGACCTCGCCGCCGACCAGAGCGTCGCGATCCTCCGCGCCGCCGCCGGGCACGACCCGCACGACAAGGACCTGCAGGACCTCATCGGCGAGCTCTCGACGCGCAGCCCGGAGTTCCGGACGAAGTGGGGCGCGCATGACGTCCGCCGGCACGCGACGGGGGAGAAGCACTTCGTCCACCCGGTCGTCGGTGCGCTCGACCTCGTGTTCGAGGGGGCCCGGTTGATGAGCGACCCGAGCCTGAGCTTCCTGGTCTACACCGCAGAACCCGGCTCCCCGACCGCCGACGCGCTCCGACTGCTCGGGTCCGTCGACGCCACCGACCGCCGCGATGCACTGCACGCCGCAGCCGAACCCCGACCGAGAGAAGGACGCGCATGACGACCAGGACCCTCGGGACCGACCTCGACGTGGCCGAGATCGGCCTCGGCTGCATGACCATGACCGGCGGCTACGGTGGCAGTCCCGACCGCTCCGCGATGGTCGACCTGATCCGCAGCGCCGTCGACCAGGGCGTCACCCTCTTCGACACCGCCGAGACCTACGGCCCGCACCGCAACGAGGAACTCGTCGGCGAAGCGCTCGCGCCGGTCCGTGACCGCGTGACGATCGCCACGAAGTTCGCGAACGCGATCGACCCCGACACCCACGAGCCACTCGGACGCCTGCTCCGCCCCGACGAGGTCCGCGCCGCCGCCGAGGGTTCGCTCCGGCGCCTCGGGACGGACCACATCGACCTCTACTACCAGCACCGCGTCAACCCCGACCACCCGATCGAGGAGTTCGCCGGCGTCGTCCGCGACCTCATCGCCGAGGGCAAGGTGCTCCGCTACGGCATGTCCGAGGCCGCCGAGACGACCATCCGCCGCGCCCACGCCGTGCAGCCGGTGACCGCGATCCAGAGCGAGTACTCGCTGTGGTGGCGCCGCCCGGAAGAGGGGGTCCTCGACGCGTGCGCCGACCTCGGCATCGGCTTCGTGCCGTTCAGCCCGCTCGGCAAGGGGTTCCTCACCGGCACCATCGACGCGTCGGCGACGTTCGGTGACGACGACCTGCGCGCCAGCATCCCGCGGTTCGGGGGCGACGCGCTCACGTCGAACGTGGCGCTCGTCGACGGCGTGAAGGCGATCGCCAGCGGACTCGGGGCGACGCCGGGACAGGTCGCGCTGGCGTGGCTCCTGGCCCGGCAGCCGTGGGTCGTCCCGATCCCCGGCACGACGAAGCCGCACCGGCTCACCGAGAACATCGGTGCCGCGGACGTCGACCTGTCCGCCGCCGACGTCGACCGCTTGACGGCGCTCTCCGACTCCGTCGAGATCGTGGGCGGACGCTACCCGGACTTCCTCGAAGAGCAGACCAACCGCTGATCGCGATCCGACGACGGACGGGAGGCTCCCCACCTGCTGGTCGGGAGCCTCCAGTCCGTCATCTGGTCCGGATCCGGGTGGCCGCCAGCGCGGCCACGAGGATGACGGCACCGGCGACGACGCAGCTGAGCTGGGTGCCGGCGACGACGTGTGCCCGGTCCGCGAGGAACGCGCCGAACACGGCGATGGCGACGGCGCCACCGACCTGGCGGAAGGTGTTGAACACCGCACTCGCGGTGCCGGCCCGTTCCGACGGGACGGCGGCGAGCACGACGGAGGTCGCCGGCGGCATGGCCACCGCCCCGCCCGCGCCGGTCAGGATCGTGCACACGGCGACGGCGACGACCGAGTCGGACGGAGCGAGCACGACCATCACGGCCAGACCGAGCACCATCGACAGGAGTCCGGCGACGACCGGGACGCGAGCACCGAACCGGTTCGCGAGCGTGCCGCTGACGACGTTGCCGACGATGCTGAAGGCTGCGGAGGGCAGGAACACCAGCCCGGCGGCCAGGGGCGTCAGTTCGAGGTGCTGCTGCAGGTAGAGGCTCAGGACGAACACGCTGCCGAAGTTGCCGACCATGAACGCGAAGCCGACGCCGAGCGCGATCCGCATCCCGCTCGAGCGGAACAGGTCGAGCGGCATCATCGGGGCGCGGCCTCGGGCCTGGACGACCAGGAACCCGACGAGTGCCGCCGCCGCGACGACGAGCGCGGTCACGACGTACAAGGCGTCGAACCCGTTCGCGCCGCCCTCGATGAGCCCGAAGACGAGTCCCACGAGCGTGACGAGCGCCAGGACCTGACCGACGGGGTCGAACCGGCTGGGGCGTCGCGGCGACGGGGCCACCCGAGTGAGCAGCGCGAGCATGACGACGCAGACCGGCAGGTTGATCGCGAACACCAGACGCCAGTCGAGCGTGGTCAGTGCTCCGCCGAGGACCGGCCCGACGGCTATCGCGGCGGCCGGCAACTGGGGCGTCGAGTGGGTCCGTGACCGCGACGCCGTCGTGTACGCGGTCACGGCAGGCATCGCGTACCTGACCGTCGAGGGCGACGCCCCCCGGCTCCTGATGACGGGTGACGTCGTCGTCCTCGCGACCGGTGCCGCCCATTCACTCTCCAGCGAACCCGGCGCCGACATCCACTCGTGCGACGTCGCGGCTGCCGACGACGCCCGCCGACACGGTGACCTCCTGCGTCTCGGCGACGGGGACGCGCAGACGCAGATCCTGGGTGCCTCGTACTCGCACGACCCCGCTGGCTCCACGCCGGTCTTCGCGCTGCTCCCTCCCGTCGTCCACTTCCGGGCGCAGCAGCTCGACGCGGACCTCGAGGCCATCGTCCGACTCCTCGGGCGAGAACTCGCCCGTTCCGGTCTGGCCACCGACCTCGTCCTCGACCGTCTCGTCGACGTCCTCCTCGTCGAGGTCCTGCGCGCCTGGCTCGCCTCGTCCCCGGACGCTGACCCTTCGTGGTGGGGGGTCCTCCGCGATCCCCTCCTCCTGCGGGCCGTCACGAGGATCCACGAGGCCCCGGGCCGTCCCTGGACAGCCGAGGCGCTGGCGCGTGAGGTCGCGACGTCGAAGCAGACGCTGACGCGCCGCTTCGCGACGTTCGCGGGCACGACGCCGGGGGAGTACCTCACCCGGTGGCGGATGAGCCTGGCGGCTCGTCGACTCCGCGACACCGACGACACGCTCGAAGCGATCGCAGCCGACGTCGGCTACACCTCCGTCTACGCCTTCAACCGGGCCTTCCGTCGCGAACGCTCGCTCCCGCCCGGTCGGTACCGGACCGCGTCGCGCACCGAGGACAGGTCACCTGCGCGGTGACCACCCGCCGGACTGGAGGCTCCTTGCCAGCTGGTGCCGAGCCTCCCGTCCGCATCGTGGTGCCCTGGTGCGCCGACCCTAGGCGCGACTCGCGGACTCGGCCCCCGTCAGCGCTTCCTCGTCCGGCGCGACGTCCTTCTGCACCGCGAACTGGGTCCGGTGCAGCTCCTCGTAGCGCCCACCCGCTGCCAGCAGTTCCTCGTGCGTCCCGCGCTGCACGATCGAGCCGTCCTCGACCACGAGGATCACGTCGGCGCTGCGGATGGTGGAGAGCCGGTGGGCGATGACCATCGCGGTGCGGCCCTCGAGCGCCTCGCTCAGGGCCTCCTGCACGGCAGCCTCGGACGTGGAGTCCAGTGCCGCCGTCGCCTCGTCGAGGATGACGACGCGCGGCTGGGCGAGCAGGAGCCGCGCGATGGTCATCCGCTGACGCTCACCACCCGACAGCCGGTAGCCACGCTCGCCCACCATCGTGTCGAGCTGGTCCGGCAGGGACCGGATGAGCGGCTCGAGCCGTGCGCGGCGGACGGCGTCCCAGACCTCGGCCTCGGTGGCCTCGGGTCGCGCCAGGCGCAGGTTGGACAGGATGGTCTCGTGGAACAGGTGGCCGTCCTGGGTCACCATGCCCATGGTGTGCCGCATGGAGGCGAAGGTCACGTCCCGGACGTCCGTGCCGGCCAGGCGGACGGCACCGCTGTCGACGTCGTAGAGCCGCGACAGGAGCTGCGCGACCGTGGACTTGCCGGCGCCGGACGTGCCGACGAGGGCGACGGTCTGCCCCGGCTCGATCCGGAAGGAGACGCCGTGCAGCACCTCGTCACCGCCGCGGGTGTCGAGGGTGGAGACCTCTTCGAGAGAGGCGAGCGACACCTTGTCCGCGGACGGATAGGCGAAGCGGACGTCGTCGAACTCGACGGAGACGGGGCCGTCGGGGACGGTGACGGCGTCGGGCTTCTCCTCGATGAGCGGCTTCAGGTCCAGCACCTCGAACACGCGCTCGAAGCTGACGACGGCGCTCATGATCTCCACGCGGGCGTTCGCGAGGCTGGTCAGCGGCGCGTACAGGCGGGTGAGCAGGAGGGCCAGCGTCACCACGTCGCCGGTGTTCAGCCGACCACCGAGTGCGAGGGAACCACCGACCCCGTAGACGAGCGCGAGTGCGAGAGCGGAGACCAGGGTGAGCGCGGTGACGAAGACGAACTGCAGCAGTGCGCTCCGGACCCCGATGTCGCGGACCCGGGCGGCGCGCACGCGGAACTCCTCGGCTTCCTCGTCCGGGCGGCCGAACAGCTTGACGAGCGTGGCGCCGGGCGCCGAGAACCGCTCGGTCATCTGCGTGCTCATCGCGGAGTTGTGGTCGGCGGCCTCACGACGCAACGCAGCGAGGCGACTGCCCATCCGGCGTGCAGGGATGAGGAAGATCGGGAGCATGACCACCGCGAGCACGGTCACGAGCCAGGAGGTGCTGAGCATGACGGCGAGGGTGAGGACCAACGCCACGATGTTCGTGACCACGCCGGACAGCGTGCCGCTGAAGGCCTGCTGCGCACCGATCACGTCGTTGTTGAGACGGCTCACGAGCGCGCCCGTCCGGGTGCGGGTGAAGAAGGCGATCGGCATCTTCTGCACGTGGTTGAAGACGGCGGTGCGGAGGTCCAGGATCACGCCCTCACCGATCCGTGCCGAGTACCAGCGGGTCACCAGTGACGTGGCGGCATCGGCGACGGCGACCAGGGCGATGACGACGGCGAGCCACACGATCGTGTCGACCGCACCGCGCGCGGCGATGACGTCGACGACCTGGCCGGCGAGCACCGGCGTCGCGACCGCCAGGAAGGCGCCCACCACGGAGAGGGCGATGAAGACCACCAGCTTGGCCCGGTACGGCACGGCGAAGGTCATGATCCGCCGCACGGACTCGCGGGAGATGCCGTGCTTGCCGTCCCTGGCGGTGGAGATCTTGTAGAGCGAGCTCCAGGCCACGCCTTCCATGCTCATTGCGATTCCTTCCGTGGGCTCCAGGCCCGACGTGGATGCCGGGCGCCCGAGATCGGGGTCCTCCCCGGCGGCGGCGAGCCGGCCTCAGCCTACGGCCCGGTACCGACGGCCGTGCGGACTGGCCGCGACGACAGCACCGACCCGGTGCAGACCACGACGCAGGGGTGCGAGAGCGCATGGCGTCGACG
Organism: Curtobacterium sp. VKM Ac-1395; assembly: GCF_015350975.1. Taxonomy (GTDB): domain Bacteria; phylum Actinomycetota; class Actinomycetes; order Actinomycetales; family Microbacteriaceae; genus Curtobacterium. The sequence continues at coordinate 156,625 of NZ_JADKRX010000003.1, read as the reverse complement.
GGGGAGGAACGGAGGTCGCGCCTCAGCCGGCGCTCTCCGTCTGGGAGGCATCCCTCGCCCTACGGACGGTCCGAGGCGCTGTCGGCCGAAGCCGCCCGCTCACGATCAGCAGCGGCGTCCCATTCGATGCTGCGAGCGATGGCATCGTCCGCAGCGCGGTTCCGCACCGCTCGCTCGGCGAGCCACATCAGGACGAAGCAGGCTGCCGCACCCACTGCGGCCAGACATCCCAGTCCGATCCGTCCGAGGTCACCGTGCGCGGTGGTGAACGCGACGATCGCCAGAGCTGCGAGCGCCAGCAACGGCAACTTCAACAGCGAGGAGAACCCGAGCAACCACTTCACGGACCTGACGGTACCGCGGACCACCACCGGTCGACCGGACGGCCGGTACGTTCGAGACCATGACCGACATCGACTGGAACTCCGGCACCTGGACGACCGCGCCCGCGCACGTGGAGATCGCCGACGACGGGATGCACGTCACCGCCGTCGAGGAGAGCGATGCCTGGCGGATCACCTCGTACGGGTTCGTCCACGACACGGAACACGCCCTCCTCGCGCCGTTCGAGCAGGACAGCGCCGTGGAGGTGTCGTTCCTCCTCGACTTCTCCGCGCAGTTCGACCAGGCCGGCGTCTTCGTCAAGGTCGACGACAGCACCTGGATCAAGACCGGTGTGGAACGCAGCGACGGCGAGGACAGCCTCGGCGCGGTCGTCACACGGGGAGTCTCCGACTGGTCGCTCTCGCCCGTCCCCGGATGGCACGACCGGGTCGTCACGGTCCGCGCCAGCCGCTCCGGCGACGCGCTGACCATCCGCGCCCGGGTCGACGACGAGCCGTGGCGGTTGGTGCGCGTGGCGCCCCTGGACCCGGATGCGGTCGTCACCGCGGGGCCGATGTGCTGCGCCCCGTCACGGGACGACCTCACGGTCCACTTCACCGCGTGGCGGACCGGACCGGCAGACACGAGCCTGCACCCCGATGCCTGACGGGTGGTGTGGCTAGTCGGACACCGCCACGACGATCTTCCCGCGCGTGCCGCCCCGGGCGAGGGCGCGAAGCGCGTCGGGAGTCTCGGAGAACGGGAACACGCGGCCGACCACCGGGCGCAGCAGTCCCGCGTCGACGAGGGCCGCGATCTCGGCCAGCTGGCGGCCGTCCGGACGCACCCACAGGAACGAGTACTCCACGCCTGACCGCTTCGCATGCCGACGGACCTTCGCGCTGAGCCCGGCGACGGCGATCCGGAGGAGTGGGTTGAGGCCGAGCTGACGTGCGAAGGCCGGGTCGGGAGGGCCGGCGAGCCCGATGGCGCTGCCACCCGGGCGCAGGACGCGGAGGGACTTCTCGAGGTTCTCGCCGCCGATGCCGTCGATGACGACGTCCTGGTCGGATACGACCTGCTCGAAGTCCTGCGTGCGGTGGTCGATCACGTCATCGGCCCCGAGCGATCGGACCCAGTCCGCGTTGGCTCCGCTCGCCGTGGTGGTCACGTGCGCACCGAGGTGCCGGGCGAGCTGGACCGCGATCGATCCGACGCCGCCGGAGCCGCCGTGGACGAGCACGCGACTGCCGACTCCGACGTTCGCCCGCTCGACGAGGGCCTGCCACGCGGTGAGGGCGACGAGCGGCAACGACGCCGCCTCGATCATGCTGGTCGAGGTCGGCTTGTGCGCGAGGTCGGCCTCGTCGACGGCGATGCATTCCGCGAACGTGCCGATCCGGAGGTCCGCCACCCGTCCGAACACCTCGTCGCCCACCGCGAACCGGGTCACCGCCGGACCGATCGACTCGACCACGCCCGCGAGGTCGTGCCCGAGCGTGAGGGGGAGGTCGTGCTCGAGCAGGGCCTTGAACTCGCCCTCGGCGAGCTTCAGGTCGAGCTGGTTCACGCTCGCTGCGTGGACACGCACCACCACGTCCCGCGGTCCCGCGACGGGCTCGGCCACGTCGATCTCGCGCACTGCACCCTTGTACCGGTCGATCCCGAACGCCTTCATGCTGGCTCCTGCCCTCGAGTAAAGCTGAGCGTACTCAGGAATGAGTGAACTCGCAAGTGAGTGCAGGATCGGCAGCGGTATGCTGCAGTCCTGATGACGACTCCCGACACGGCAGCTCCCGGGCGACGCGAGCGCAACAAGCAGCAGAAGCTCGCTCGGATCATCGCCGCCGCCGACGAGCTCTTCGGCCGACACGGCGTCGACGAGGTCACCACCCAGCAGATCGCCGACGCCGCGGACATCGGGACGGGCACGCTGTTCCTCTACGCCCGCACCAAGGCCGAGCTCCTGCTCCTGGTGCAGAACACGCACTACGCCGAGGCCATCGAGCGCGGACTCGCTGCCTCGGGCGCCACCAGCTCGCCGATCGACGCGATCATGCGGCTCGTCGAGCCCGTCGTCGAGTGCAACCGGAGGCAGGTCGACAACGGCCGCACCTACCTCCGCGAGCTCGTCTTCGGCGACCCGGAGGAACCGCACCACCGCCTGGGTCTGGAGCTGATCCAGCAGGTGGACGACGCCTGCGCCGACGTCCTGCAGCGGGACGAGCGGTTCACTGCCGCCGAGGCAACGCTCCTCGCGCGGACGATCTCGGCGGTCATGTTCGTGACCCTCGCCTCACCGGCCCACCTGCACGCGTCGAACGAGGAGATCTGTCGCGACGTCCGCGCCCAGGTGCAGCTCGTGCTCCGCACCTGAGTCGACCACGACGCGGACCGGGCCCAGCGAGGGAACGGGCGCTCAGCGCCGGAGGACGCCCGAGAAGTCGGGGGAACCGTCCGCCAGCGTCGGCAGCGGCGTGCCGTCGACGTACCGCGGCCAGGCGAGGACCCGCAGCGGTTCGGGGCGCTCCTCGTACACGAAGGCCGTCGGGGCCGGGGCGGCGGGGGCGACTGCACCGTCCAGGCGGCGGGCTGCTCGGCGCGGCGGGGGCTGAAGAGCGCGTTGCTGAGCGGGATGACCACCGTGCCGAGCAGGTCGAGGATCACGACGACCCACACGGTGCGCCAGAGCCCCTCCGGCTGGTCGAGGTCACTCACGAGCAACGGGAACGAGAGCAGCGCCGCGAGCACCGCGATCACGCCGACGGTCGCCCGAGCCGCCACCCGGAGCAGGGCTGTCGGTCGTCGGCTGTGGATGACGAGCAGCAGGTGCACGTGCAGCAGCGCGACGCGGGCGATGGCGACCAGCCCGATCCACTCGGAGAACTGTCGGCCGACCACGGAGAAGTCGTCGGCGTCGCCGAGGTCCGTGCGCAGCACCCAGGTCTTCAGGAGCCCGGTCGCCAACAGGTACATCGACGTCAGGATGCTCGCGAACGCGAACACCCCCGATCGCCGGGACGACACGTCGGCGTCGTACCAGGAGAGCAGCGCGAAGACGACGACGACCACGATCGTCAGGAGCAGCTGCACCGCCACCAGGCCGAAGTCCCCGACCAGGACCGCGATGATCCCCACGAACCCGGCGGCGACGACCGCGCCGATCACCGTCCGGAACACCAGCGGGCGGACCCGTGCCCAGGCCGGCTCGAGCCCTCGTGTCCCGGTCTCCGTGCTGTCCGTCATCAGACCCCCCTCTGGTCAGGACGACGGTAGCGCACCGGGTGTCGTCGGTCCCGACGGTCACGATGCGTCACCACCCACCGGACTGGAGGCTCGATGCCAGCTGGTACCGAGCCTCCAGTCCGGTGGTCACTCGCGCCGTGCGGCCAGCCAGTCCGCGAACTCGGTCGCGACGATCCGCTCGTCGTGCACGTCGGCGGCCTCGCCGGAGGCGAGCCACCGGATCGGGTCCCGCATGACGTCGGGGGAGAGCACCGTCAGTCCCGCGGGCTGCGCCGCGCCGTCGAGCATCCCGGTCGCCGTCGCGCCGCCCGGCAGCAGGATGTTCGCCCGCACCGGGGTGTCCGCGAGGTCCGCTGCCATGATCCGCGCGAGTGCCTCGGCCCCGGCGCGGGACGGCCCGTACGGGACGAACCCGCGTCGGTTCATCGTGCCGTGGTTCATGCTGACCGTGACGACGCGGCCGCTGCCGGCGGCGAGCATCCGGGGGACCACGGCCCGCGCGACCAGGAAGTACCCCGTCAGGTTCGTGTCGACGACGGCGCGGAACCCCTCCGGCGTGACGTCCCAGAAGCCCTGCGGCGTCGTCATGAAGTCCGGGTTCACCGTACGCATCCCTATGCCGGCGTTGTTCACCAGCAGGTCGACCCCGCCGAGCGCGTCCCACGCGGCCGCCGTCCCGGCATCGACCGAGGCCTCGTCACGGCTGTCCATCACGATGCCGATGGTGTCGTCGCCGATCGCCGACGCGGCCGCGGCGACACGGTCCGCCGACCGCCCGGTGACGGCGACCCGGGCACCGGCCTCGACGAGCCCCTCGGCCATGGCGCGCCCGAGACCCGAGGTCCCGCCGGTGATGAGTGCTCGGGCGTGGTGCAGGTCGGTCATCGTTCCTCCGGTCGTCGTGGTGCTCGTCGTCCTGATGGTCGCGAGCCTACGACCGGGCGTCGTGTCGCCGTGTCGCCGTGTCGTCGAGCCGTCCTGCCGGCGCCGTTCGCGTATCGTGGTGCGGATCCCGCAGGGTCTCGCGTTCAACCGACGTCGAGCAGCGGGGCTGCTGTCTCGACAGGGAGACGGCCGAGGTCGCGGCAGGTGCTCTGCGCCGCTCCTCGGAGAACGGAGAACCGATGAACCCGGACACGACGCCGTCGGCCACGACCGTCTCTGCCAGCGGGCTCGACCCCGATCGCGTGCTGGTGCTCGGGGACGCCCTGGCGCCGCACGGTGTCGGGCGGTCCACCGGAGCACGGCTCATCGCGGACGAACTCGCGGCGAGCACCGGGCGCGGCACGGACGTCACGGCAACGGCGTGGTGGTCGTCGGGCTCGGGACCCGTGGACGCCGACCTCGGGGTGGACACGTCGACGTACGACGTCGTGCTCCTCGCCGTCCCGGAGCGCGCGGTGCAGGGGCAGTCGCCGTCGCACGTCGTCCTGAGCGTCACGACCCTGATCGACGCGGTCCGGCCGGGTGTCGACCGCGCAGCGGTGTTCGTGGTGGCGATCCCCGGCGGAGCCGACCGGGGGTTCCTCGCCGCTGCCGTCCAGGCGTCCGGCCCCGGGATCGTCGCACTCGCGGTTGACAGCGGACCGGACGGACGGCCGCGGGTGATCGAGGTCGTGCGGGCGGTCCTGGCGGAGCAGCGCGCGCGGACCGACAGCCCGCAGGGACACCGAGACGCGCCGCAGCAGGAGCAGCGGCGGTACGACGCCTTGGACCGCCTCGGCATCCTGGACACCCCGGGGGAGGAACGCTTCGACCGCATCGTCGACGGGATGCGCCGGCTGTTCCGGACCCAGGGGGCGGCGATCAACTTCCTGCCCGAGGGTCGCCAGTGGACGAAGTCGGGCACCTGGAACGCCTCCGGGGACACCGCGCTCGAGGACTCGTTCTGCCGGACGACGGTGACCGGAGCTGGCCCGATGGTCGTCGGTGACGCCTGGCACGACGCCGGTGGCCTGCCGCGCAACGCGATCCGCTTCTACGCCGGTCACCCGATCGAGACCCTCGACGGTGTCCGTGTCGGGGCGGTGTGTGTCTTCGACCCCGCACCGCGGAGCGAACGGACCGTCGAGGTGGACCTGCTCCGCGACTTCGCCGTGCTGGCCCGCACGGAGCTCTACCGCTGAGGACCTCGGCGCGGCGGGACCGTCAGGACGCGCGCGCCTGGAACCAGCCGACCAGCGCGCGGAGTGCGGGCACCGACGAGACGGCGTCGCCCTCGTGCGCGTCGAGGTCGTCGAAGGTGGCGCGGTAGCCGGGCACGTCCTCGAGCTCAGCGTCGGCGGGGAAGCCCATCGTCCACTCCGGGAACTGGCGGTCCTCGATGACGTCCTCGAGCAACACGGACACCTTCGTGTGGCGTCCGTCGTCGCGGATCGTCTGCATCTTGTGTCGGACCACGGCGTCCGGGCCCTCGAGCACCTGCAGGAAGTAGCCGTTCCGGTACAGCAGCATGCCGGTGATGCCGGTCTGCTCGTTCGACGCACGGCTCTGGGCCAGCAGCGCCGTGAGCTCCTGCGGTTCGAGGACGCTCGTCGCGACGCTGGAGTAGATCAAGGACAGCATGTGGTTCCTCCGACGACGCGCGGTGCATCCGCGCAGACGCGGCCCACTGAACTCGTGTCCTCCTGGGCGGAGGGCGTCCCGGCGACGGATCGCGGACAGCGACGTGCTGTGGGGCTGTACAGACAAGCCCGTTGTTAGGTTAGGCTTGCCTTGCCCGGCGGCCGGAGCGATCCGTCGCCCGCCGCCGGGACCATCCCGTCCCCGCAGAGCCGACGCCGCAGACCGAGCCGAGGCCGACACCACACCCCTGCCCGGTCACTCGACCGTGCCCAGGAAGGACCCTCCCGTGCGCCCACTCCGTCCCGTCGCCGTCGCGGCGGCCGCCGCTGCCGTGCTCCTCACCGCTGCCTGCAGCTCGACCACCCCCGCAGCCGAGAGCACCTCGGCCGCGACTGCCGACGGTGCCTTCCCGGTGACGATCGAGCACGCGCTCGGCACGACCACGATCGACGCGGAGCCGAAGCGCGTCGCCACGGTGCAGTGGGAGAACCAGGAGGTGCCGCTCGCGCTCGGCATCGTGCCCGTCGGCATGGCCCGGGCCGACTTCGGGGACGACGACGGTGACGGCGTGCTGCCGTGGGTCGCGGACAAGCTCGAGGAGCTCGACGCGAAGACCCCGGTCCTGTTCGACGAGACGGACGGCATCGACTTCGAGGCGGTCGCGGACACGAACCCCGACGTCATCCTTGCGCCGTACTCCGGCCTGACGGAGGACGACTACGAGACCCTCAGCGAGATCGCCCCGACGGTCGCGTACCCGGAGGCCGCCTGGGCGACCAACTGGCGCGAGTCCATCGAGATGAGCAGCGAGGCGCTCGGGCTCGAGGACCGGGGCGACGACCTGGTCGAGCGCATCGAGGACGACATCGAAGCCGCCGTCGCGAAGCACCCGCAGCTCGAGGGCAAGTCGACGATGTTCCTCACCCACGTCGACGCGAGCGACCTCAGCGAGGTCAGCTTCTACACGACGAAGGACACCCGCGCGCTGTTCTTCGAGGACCTCGGCCTCGAGGCCCCCGAGTCGATCGCCGAGGCGTCGAAGGGCACGGCGTTCTCCAAGACCATCAGCGCCGAGAAGGTCGACACCTTCGACGACGTCGACATGATCGTCACGTACGGCGACGACAGCCTGGTCACGACGCTCGAGTCCGACCCGCTCCTGTCGAAGATGCCCGCGGTCGCGAACAACGCGATCGTCGCCCTGCCCTCCGACGACCCGATCGGCACCGCCGCGAACCCGACGCCCCTGGCGATCTCGTGGGTCCTCGAGGACTACGTGCAGATGCTGGCCGACGCCGCCGACAAGGCGGACGCGGACTCCGCCGACGCCTCGTAGGTGACCGCCCTCGTCACGACGACACCACACCGGTCGCGCCCCTCGGCGCGACCGGTGTGGTTCGTCGTCAGCCTCGCCGTGCTGGCGGGCCTCGTCCTGCTCTCGGTGACGGTCGGCGCCCGTGCCGTCAGCGCGGACGAGGTGCTCGCCGGACTGACGGGCTCATCGCGGACCGTGGGAGAGGCCGCGGTCGCCGTGCGTCTGCCACGCACCCTGCTCGCGGTGGTGATCGGAGCCTCCCTGGCGATCGCCGGGACCGTCATGCAGGGCGTGACCCGCAACCCGCTGGCCGACCCGGGGATCCTCGGCGTCAACGCGGGTGCCTCGCTCGCGGTGGTCACCGGGATGGCGTGGTTCGGGCTGTCCGCCGCGATCGCGACCATGTGGGTCGCGGTCGCCGGAGCGGCGGTGGCCGCCGTCTTCGTGTACGTCGTCGGCTCGCTCGGCCGTGGGGGAGCCACCCCGCTCAAGCTCGCGCTGGCGGGCGCAGCGTCGTCCGCGGCCTTCGCGTCGCTGGTCATCGCCGTCTCGCTGCCCCGGGGCGACATCGCCGAGGGCGTGCGGTCCTGGCAGATCGGCGGCGTCGGCGGAGCCACCGCCGACCGGATCCTGCAGGTACTGCCGTTCCTGGCTGCCGGGGCCCTGCTCTGCGCCGCGACGGCCAAGGGCCTGAACACGCTGGCGCTCGGCGACGACCTCGCTGCCGGACTCGGCGAGCGCGTCGCCCTGACCCGCGGTCTCGCCGCGACCGGCGCCGTGCTGCTGTGCGGCGCGAGCACGGCCGTCGCCGGCCCGATCGGGTTCGTCGGGCTCGTCGTCCCGCATGCGTACCGGTTGCTGGTCGGCACGGACCACCGCTGGCTGCTGCCGTTCGCCGCGGTCGGGGGAGCCGTGCTGCTCGTCGCGGCGGACGTGCTCGGTCGGGTCGTCGCCCGGCCCGAGGAGATCGACGTGGGCATCATCACCGCGATCGTGGGCGCGCCCGTCTTCATCGCGATCATCCGCCGTCGGAAGGTCCGGTCCCTGTGAGCACGCAGCAGCCGCTCCCGCACCTCGAGGCCGTCCGACAGGACGTCCCCGGCACCCCGACGCCCGGCAGCACCGCGGCGACCGTCCGTCGCATCCGACGTCGCCGTGCCGTGCGCGCCGGCGTCGTCGTCGGCGTGCTCGCCGCCGTCGTCCTCGTCGCGTTCACCGCGACCCTCGTCGTCGGCGAGCGCTGGTACTCGATCCCGGACGTCGTCGCCGTCGTCACCGGCCACGAGGTCCCAGGCGCCTCGTTCACCGTCGGTCGACTCCGCCTGCCGCGGGCCGTCCTCGGCGCCGTCACCGGCTTCTGCTTCGGGCTCGCCGGCGTCGCGATCCAGACGATGCTCCGCAACCCGCTCGCCAGCCCCGACGTCATCGGCATCAGCTCCGGTGCGAGCGCCGCGGCCGCCTTCGCGATCATCACGCTCGGCCTGGGCGGCGCGGCCGTCTCGGCATTCGCCATCGTCGCCGCCCTCGGCGTCGCCCTGGTGGTCTACCTGCTGGCGTACCGGGACGGGGTCGCCGGCACGCGGCTCATCCTGATCGGCATCGGGGTGGCCGCGATGCTGGAGTCCGTGACGGCGTACGTGCTGTCGCGCGCGGCCCAGTGGGACCTCCAGGAGGCGACGCGGTGGCTGACCGGCAGTCTCAACGGCGCCGATTGGGAGGCTGTGCTCCCGACCGTCGTCGCCCTCGCGGTCCTGGGACCCGTGCTCCTCGGACAGGGGCGCGCCCTGGCCGGGCTGCGGCTCGGCGACGACGCCGCATCCGCGCAGGGCATCCGCGTCGAACGGACCCGGGTGCTCGTGATCGTCGCGGCCGTCGGCCTGGTGGCGTTCGCGACCGCGGCGTCGGGGCCCATCGCGTTCGTCGCGTTCCTGTCCGGGCCCATCGCCGCCCGGCTCGTCGGTGCCGGGACGTCGCCGCTCGTGCCCGCCGGGTTCATCGGTGCCGCGCTCGTGCTGCTCGCGGACCTGATCGGGCAGAACGCACTCGGGGTCCGGTACCCGGTCGGCGTCGTCACCGGGGTGCTCGGCTCGCCGTACCTCGTCTGGCTCATCATCCGCACCAACCGCAGGGGGACCTCGCTGTGACCACCGCCCACGACCTCCACACGACCGGTCTCACCCTCGGCTACGCCGACCGCACCGTCATCGACGACCTGTCGCTCGAGCTCCCCACCGGCCGGATCACCGCGATCGTCGGCGCGAACGCCTGCGGCAAGTCGACCCTGCTGCGGTCGATGTCCCGGCTGCTGCGCCCCGCGGGCGGGCAGGTGCTGCTCGACGGCCGTGCCGTGCACGAGACCCCAGCGCGCGAACTCGCCCGGACGCTCGGGTTGCTGCCGCAGTCGCCGATCGTCCCGGAGGGCATCTCCGTCGCCGACCTGGTCGGCCGCGGACGGCACCCCCACCAGCGCGCGTTCCAGCGGTGGAGCCGTGCGGACGACCACGCCGTCGGGACCGCCCTCGACGTCACCGGCACCGCCGAGCTCGCGGACCGCAACGTCGACGAGCTCTCGGGTGGGCAGCGGCAGCGCGTCTGGATCGCGATGGCGCTCGCGCAGGAGACCGACGTGCTGCTGCTCGACGAGCCGACCACGTTCCTCGACGTCGCCCACCAGGTCGAGGTGCTCGACCTGTTGCGGGACCTCAACCTCCGCAACGGGACCACCGTCGTGATGGTGCTGCACGACCTGAACCTCGCGGCGCGGTACGCGGACCACCTGGTGGCGCTGGCCGACGGCACGGTGTGTGCTGCGGGGACGCCCGCCGCGGTGCTCACCGAGGAGACCGTGCGCCGGGTGTTCGGGCTCGAGAGCGTGATCACGACGGACCCGGTGTCGGGGTCGCCGCTGATGGTCCCGATCGGGCGGCACCACGCGGGCGGTGCAGGGGGTCGTTCGGCGTCGGTGTGAGCGATCAGATCGACAGCTGTCCGTCAGCGGGGCCCTGTCGGGCTTGCGCGTGCGCGGCGTCGTCTCCTGCGTCCAGCGAGGCGAGGTGGTCGGCGTTGCCGCGCAAGGCCGGCTTGTACCGGTCGAGTTCCGGGGCGTCCACGTGCTCCGCGAGGAGCCCGAGGAGGCTGGCGAGGGCGGTGTTCGGCCGGCCATCGGCGTGCAACGTCAGGGCCTCGAAGGCTCCGAGGGCGACGGAGTCAGGGAACTCAGCCCGCGCCCGCGCGAACACCCGGAGCGAGTCGTCGATCCGGCCGAGGTTCCGGAGGGTGCTCCCGTACTGGAGCCAGCAGCGGCGTCGGACGTCTCCGGTGAGTCCTCGTTCCATCGCTCGCTCGTAGAAGCCGATCGCCGTCGCCTCGTCTCCCGCCGTGTCGTAGGCACCACCGAGCTCGTAGAGGACGCGAGGGTCCTCCGGGTGCTCGGTGTGGACGGGAAGCAGCGCGTCGATGGTCGGTTGCATGTCCTCGCGGTCCCGGGCAGCGAAGATCGCGTCGAGCTGCGCCTCGATTGCGTCAGACATGGTCAGCACCCCCGGATAAGAGCAGTCGAGCGACCGCGACGACACAGTACCGGTCGTGTCGATGGCCGATCCGCTCCCGGGACCACCCGCAGGGTGAGGACTGTGATGATTGGCTGGTGACGGAGACCCTCGAACCCTCGCTCGTTCCAGAGCTGCTCGTGGCCGACCTGGACCAGAGCCTCGAGTTCTGGTGCGACCTGTGCGGCTTCGGCGTCGCCTACTCGCGCCCTGAGGAACGCTTCGCGTACATCGCGCTCGGTTCTGCGCACCTGATGCTGGAACAAGCGGGAGTGGGTCGCAACTGGATCACCGGACCACTTGAGCGCCCGCTGGGCCGAGGGATCAACCTCCAGATCACGGTGCCGGACACAGCGGCGCTCGCGCAGGTACTCGGACGTGCTGGCGTCGACCTCTTCATGCAACCCGAGACGAGGTGGTACGGCGTCGGCGCGGACGAGGCTGGCGTCCACCAGTTCCTCGTGCAGGACCCGGACGGATACCTCGTGCGGTTCCAGTCGTCACTCGGGCGACGACCAACTGCCGGGTAGACGATCGGCTCCTGCAGGTCTGGCTGTTCCTCCAGTCAGTCGATCCAGCTCGGATCGGCGGCGAGAGCGCTCACTTCGGTGATGAGTCGGGAGACGTGGAAGCCGTCGACGGTTGCGTGGTTGCCCTGTACTGCCAGCGGCATGAGCGTCGTGCCGTCGCGCTGTTCGTACTTGCCGATCGTGAAGATCGGTGACAGGTAGTTCCACGCGTCCTTGAGTTGCAGCTCGAGGCTGGTGAACGAGGTCCAGGGCACGCTGGACACGTCGAACGTGTTCTCGGGGACGTCGCGTTGCGGGACGTACGCGGTCGAGTCCCGGTAGTCGCTCAGGAGCGGCAGCGCGGTGTCGTGGAACACCGCGAAGTCGGGGTGGTACGGGGTCCAGACCGTGGAGAACGTCTCCGCGGTCGGGTTGAAGACCGTGAAGAACGGGTGCGTGACGTCCCAGACGGCGAGGTCGCCGGCTGCATCGATCGCCATCCGGAACTCGTCGTGACGGTTGACGACCGTCGCGAGCATCCAGAGCTGCGCGAGGTAGGTCTTCCGTCGTGAGGAACGGAGGCGCGCCGCCAGCTCTGAGACGTCGACTTGCGCGGTCATCGACCAGAGGCAGGGGCTCTTGCCGGAGAAGTGTTCGAAGTGCTCGCGGCGGGGCCAGCGATGCATGTCGACTTTGGTCAGTCCTGCACTGTTCACCCTGCAACCGTAGGCGCGCCGCGCGGGTCGCAGCGCGGCTCAGTCGACGCGCTCGAACCACGGACGACCTGAGCCGCGATCAGGGCGTCGGGGGCGACAGTCTCGATCGTGACCGCGACAGGAGTGGAGAGGGTCCAGGTCCGGGTCCGGGGCGCTTCGCGACGTAGTGTCGGAGCATGTTCCGTGCCCTCCCGCCGTCCGCCGCTGAACTCACGGAGGATGACCACGCCCTTGTCGAAGCAGCTCGTTCGACCATCGATGCCGTCACCGATGCGGGCCCGGACGAGGACGGTGTGCACACCATGGGCGCAGCTGTCCGCGCCGCAGACGGCCGGATCTTCACCGGCGTGAACGTCCACCACTTCACGGGCGGCCCCTGTGCCGAACTCGTGGCGCTCGGAGCAGCCCGCGCCGGCGGCGCCACCGAGCTGACGCACGTGGTCGCCGTGGGCAACCACGGCCGGGGCGTCAAGAGCCCGTGTGGCCGCGACCGTCAGGTCCTCGCTGACTACCACCCGCACGTGCGCGTCATCCTGCCCGGACCAGACGGCCTCATCAGCGTGACAGCGAGCGACCTGCTGCCGCTTGCCTTCGACCACCGCGCTGAACAGGTCTGAGACGAAGCGTCCGAGATGCGATCCGTCAGCGATGCAGCTCGGCGGGCTCAGCGTCCGTCGACATCCAGAAACGGTGGAACACTCGCCCGGCAGAGTCGGTCACCTCGTTCTCGAATCGACCCCCGTTGCCCTCGATCACGCGACGGGAGCCGAGGTTCTTCGCGTCGCAGGTCAGCAGCACTTCTTCGAGACCACGCTGGTGAGCGATACGGAGGACGCCCCGGAGTGCCCGTGTGGCAAGCCCTCGGCGTCGGCCACTCGGGCGAACGCTGTAGCCGATGTGACCGCCGTAGGAGCGGAGAAAGTCGTTCAACTCGTGACGGAGCGCGATGCTTCCCAGGTACTCGTCGTCCTCGACCATCCAGTAGTAGCTGCAAGTGACGTACCCGTCGCCCGCTGAGACGTCCTCCTCGGCACGCAGTTGCGTCACCCACCGAGCGAAGCCGCCTTCCGTCGCCAACAGTGCTGCCTCACGGATGCCGGCACCGTCCTGGTGCGCGCCCTCCCACTCGAGCATGGACTGCTGGAACGATCTGAAGAGCCGTTCAGACGGACGCTCGAGTTGCATCCAGCGATCCTAGGGCTGCCTCAGCAGCCGAGGGGCAGCGGGCTCTTTCCCGGCGCCGTCCCGCCGGATACCGTGGCCGAATGAACTGCTTCGCGAGCTGGCGCACGCGCTCCTGAAGGGACGGCCCCGGCCGTCGCTCTCCTCCACCCCGACCACGGGCGTGGAGCCTTCAGCCCGCTCATGAAAGAAGCAGAACCATGCACATCCGCGACTGCACACCGCTCGACCTGCCCGCGCTGACCGACTTGACGATCGAGGTCTTCCGACCGCTCCTTGCCGGCTCGCTCGTCCAACTTCGACCCGAAGTGACCGCGCACGACCACGGACGCTGGGAAGACGACTACCGCCACGAGGTCCCGTCCCTGCTCGCTCCCGACGAGGGAAGGCTCATCACCCTGGCGGAGGAACACTGCAAGGTCCTCGGATACGTCGGCTGGAACACCACGGGTGACTCGGCCGGGCGGCTGGAGATGGTCGCTGTCCACCCGGACGCTCGACGTCGAGGGGTCGCGCGAGCCCTCTGCTCGACCGTCCTGAGCCGCCTTGAACAGCTCGGAGTCACCGTTGTCCACATCGGGACCGGAGGCGACGAGTTCCACGCGCCAGCACGAGCGCTCTACGAATCGCTCGGCTTCATCGCGTACCCAACAGTCGACTACGCCCGGGCACTGTGAACGAGGCCGGGAGGATCGCGCTCAACGGTCCTTCCGGCCCTTGCAGGTGACGTCTTGACGGCCGGTCGGCTCCCGGAAAGGCAGTGCGGTCTGCTGGTGGTTCGAGAAGATCGCAAGCAGTTCGCCGGCAAGAAGGTCCACGCCTCCGAGCGCGATCAGGGTCCTGGACAAGGGGTTGCGACGACACGCTGCCCGGTAGCGCATCGGGTACCGGACACCCGCGACTTCTGAGCCAAGGGAATCACGCTGACGGGTGGAGAACCGGCGGAGAGCCGGAGAGCACAGATGTGGTCAGATGGCTCCGTGGAGACAGTCATCCTGACCGGCATGCCCGGCGCCGGCAAATCCACCGTGAGTCGCCTCCTCGCGGCGAAACTGCCCCGCGCCGCGCGGATCGCAGCCGACGACCTCAACGCGATGATCATCGCCGGAGCCGTATGGCCGCTTGGTCAGCCCGCCGACGAAGCCGCCCGCCAGGTCGAGCTCAGCTACCGCAACCTCGCTGCACTCACCCAGAACTTCACCGCCGCTGGCTTCGTCACCATCATCGACTGCGTCATCCCGGACGGAGCACACCTCAACCGGCTCCTCGAGCATCTCTCGTCGGATTCCTCATCCCTCGTCGTTCTCGCTCCGAGCACAGGAACGTGCAGGGAACGCAACGCGAGCAGGGAAGCGAACGAGCGGTTCACCTTCGACGGGTACGACGAGCTCGACCAAGCGATGCGTCGCGACTTCGGAGACCGCGGTTGGTGGCTCGACACCAGCGAGGTCACCGCAGACACGACCGCCGAACACATCGCCACCGGACTCGGCCTGGGAACTGCTCCGTCTCACTGAAAGATCAATCAGCGGGACAGGCTGACCGCGTGATCTGAACGGACGCAGCGAGAAGAGCAGCCATCCTCGGCGCGAACCAGCGTTCCGTCAGGCGTGACGTGCGGCGCAGAGGCAAGCTGCGCAGGTACCGTCACCGCATGAACCTCGGAGAACTGTGGCCGTTGTTCGGACTCGAGATCCGGACCCCCAGGCTGCTGCTGCGTCCCGTCCAAGATGCGGATCTCCCGGCGTTGGTGAGGGCCGCACTCGACGGCATCCACGATCCGGACCGGATGCCGTTCGGATTCCCGTGGACGGATGCTTCTCCTGCTGACCTTCCTCGGAATCTCGCGATGCATCAATGGAGCCTGCGCCAGGTCTCTCCGCAGAGCTGGACGATCCAGTTCGCTGTCATCCTCGACGGCACGGTGGTCGGAGCGCAGGACCTCGCCGCCCACGCCTTCACTGACCGCAAGACCGTCGATTCCGGCTCGTGGTTGACCAAGAACGCACAAGGTCAGGGAGTGGGCACGGAGATGCGGGCCGCGTTGCTGCTGTTCGCCTTCGACGTCCTCGGCGCGGAATGGGCGGAGTCGAGCGCTGCGGCCTGGAACACCGCGTCGCTGCGTGTGTCGTACAAGCTCGGCTATGGACCGAACGGCGTCACACGGGTGGCTCCGCGGTCAGCGCAACCAGTTGACGAGCAGCGAGTGCGCCTGTCCCGGAAAGCCTTCAACCGCCCGACCTGGAGCATCACGACCACTGGCGAGCAGGCCGTTCTCGCGCAGCTCGGCATCATCGGGCCGCAGAACGACGCGGGTCGAGCGCCGCGCTCCCGGTGACGGCACGTCCGGGACGAACCGTGCATGCCCGGGACTCTGCGAAGTTCTCGCCACGGTGAGCAAGGGTGACGTGCTGGGAGGAAGCCGCCGTCCTGGACGCCCTCCGCTGACAGTCGCTACGGTTGACCGCCGCTTGACCCAGCGGCCCCGGACCGAGGAGCGCGCATGACCACGACGACCGATGTCGACACGGCTCCGCCCCGACGGGTGACCCCGGCACTGCTCGGTCTGATCGTCGTCCTTCAGGTACTCAGCAACCTCGTGCTCCCGGGCCTCGGCATCGCGTTCGTGGCGCTGCTCTGGTGGCGACGAGCACGGCTGACCCGACCGTTCGTCGTCGTGCTGATCGTGGTCGCCGTGCTCAGCGCGGCATTCCTCGCCGTCGCCGTCGCGGACGTCCTCTGGGGTCCCCAGGTCGGGTACCAGTTCGGCTGACCGTCAGGACAGCGAGCTGTCCTCGGCCACCTCGAACGCCTCGAACCGCTCGTCGGCCAGCACGGCGTCGACCAGGGACCGTGAGCCGGCAATGATCGTCGAGTCCCAATCGATCTCCGATGCCATCACCCAGGCGTGGTCCTCGGGCCAGAGCATCTGTGGCGTGTGCTCCAGCGGGACCAGGGGCCCGAGGCGCGTGTGCTCGAGCCACGTCGGGTCGGCCAGCGTGGAAAGGTCGGTCGCAGCCAGGATGAGGTCCCGACCGGGCCAGGCGAACCGGGGCAGCGACAACGACGCCGCGACCGCGTCCTGGTCGCGCCCGTGCGCTGCAGTGTGCTCAGCCATCCACTCGCCGACTTCGGCGCGCTCCTCGGCAGTCGGGGAATCGTCCCCCTGCCACCCGAACGCCAGCATCGAGCCGCCGCTGAGGTCGCTCCGGCCGTCCCAGAACCCGGCCACGAGGTCGTCGGGCGTCGAGGTCGCGCGAGCCAGGTGTTCCGTGAGCGCTGCGAGCACCACGGGGTCGAACCAGCCCTCCTCGGGCGGCGACGCGCGCCACCCGTCCGGGAACGGCACGTCGGACTCATCGTCCCGCCCGCCGGCGGACGCCCAGGTCACCGAGGGATGCACGGCACTCCCGGTGCGGGCGGCGACGTCGGCCCATCGCCAGCGCACCTCGTCGAGCGTGGGGTGGTCCCCGTACTCGTCAGCGATCGACCGGTCCTCGCGCACCGCGGTCAGTGGGTGGAGGATGCGGGCGTACGCCGTGAAACCCGTCCCCGCGATGCCGCCGACGTCGTCGCGGTGGCCGGCCCGCGCGAGCAGCCACGTGCCACGGCCGGTGTCACGGATGAGGTTGATGCCCGGGAGCGTATCGGCGGGCTCAGACCCGGACGGGATCGATCCGCTCGTAGTGCTCGAGGAACTGCCGGGTCCGCCGCTGCTGCACCACGGCGATCATGACCGCTGCGACGACGAGCCCGACGGCGGCGACGAGGAGCGCGCTGCTGGACACGTCCGCTCCGTGACCGATGACCCGCGCCAGCTGGTTCATCGCGATCGACAGCCCGAGCCCAGCGCTCTGCACCGCCGACAGCACGATGCCGTCCCGGGACTGGAACGCGTAGTCGGCGACGACGAGCCGTTCGTCCGCGGTCAGGTCGTCGATCGAGTCGCGTCGGATCGCCCGGCGGATCCGGCGGACGGCGTCCTGGTCACCGAACCGCCTGCCGTTCGACCAGGGCGTCCCCAACGACGCCCGCAGCGTCAACGCCGTGATCATGAGGGCCAGCCCCGCAACCGAGGCCCCGATGACCACGGAGCGCCAGCCCAGACCGACGAGGAATCCGACGAGGATGCTCGTCACGACGAACACCACGACCGGCACGACCACCATCCGCGTCGCCGCGACGCGCATGACGAGCCGACCGTCCCCATCAGTGACACTGCGCATGATGGCCCCCTCGCCGTCGTCGTCGTCCGTCGAGCATACGCACCCCGGCCGCGCCGAACCCCCGCACCCCGGCCGCGCCCCTACGATCGCAGCGTGACGAACCACTCGCCGCCCCAGGAGTCGCAGGCCTGGCTCCTCCGGAACCCTTGGGCGGTCTCCCTCGGCAGCGCCGGCTTCGTCCTCGCGATGCTCTGGATCGCCGCGTCGGTCGACTGGGACCTCGGCGCGACGATCGGCGGCGGTTCCCGACACGCCCCGCTCTGGCTGCTCCTCCTGCTCGGCGGACCGCTGTTCGGCGCGGGCGTCGTGGTGGGCATCGTGCGCCAGGTCCGCGTGCTGACCGGGCACACGCCCGGGGCGCCGACTGACCTGCCGCAGGACGGCTTCCGTCGGCTCGTCGTCGTGAGTCCGCACGGCGCCGGTCGCGCTCCGATCGCGGTGGCGTACTTCCGCCGGCTCCTGCCACCGGACGTCGAGGTCACCGCGAGGGCGCTCGACCCTGCCGTCCGGGTCGACCCCGAGGTGGTGGTCGCCATGCACCTCGACGGTGTCGAAATCGCCCCCGACGCGGTCCCGGTCCGCCTCGAGCCGCAGGACCTCGTCGACGCTGACCTCGTCGTCCGCATCGGCTGTCGGGACACCTGCCCCGTGCCACGCGGGACCCAGGTGCAGGACTGGTTCGTCGAGGCCGGAGTCGGCGGAGTCGTCGCGTGGTCGGCCGTCCGCGACGCGATCCACGGCCGCGTCGACCGGCTCGCCCAACAGCTCGGCGTCGAGACCGCGGCGAGTCGCCCCAGCGACGTCCCCTGACCGGCCGCAACACCCCGCTCACGTCTGCCGAGCGGTCACCACCCGTCGGCCGAGGCGGCGCGCAGCGACCATCTATGGCCACTCGGCGGCTGGCCGACGGGGTGTCGTGACCGGTCGCGTCCGGCGACACGACCCCGGACGGACTGGAGGCTCGGTGCCGGGCCGGCACCGAGCCTCCAGTCCGCAGCTGGTCACCTCAGACGGAGCGGGACCCTGCTTCGGTCAGCCGCTCGCGACCGGCGCGCGCTTCGCGCACCGCCGGACCGAAGTCCACCGTCCGGCCGTCCACCAGGAACCGGTCGTCCCCGAGACGCTCGACGACGGGGGACTGTCCGAGGAACCGCTCCAGCGCCACGCGCTCCGGGGCCTCGAGCCACGCGACGGGGTCTGAGGTCGACCGGAAGCCGGACACGACGGCGAGGTCGGCGATCGTCTGTCGCTGCTCGGCTGTCAGGGTGGTCTCGCGGGAGCGGAAGTACGCGACGTCGGGGTCGACCTGGTACAGGTCGCGCATCCAGAGCCGGGGGACCGACGCGGCGACGCCGTTGAGCCCGCCCTCGTGGCTCGGGTCGGCGACGCAGGCCGGGTAGGTCCAGTCGGATGCGGTGTCCGGTCCGACACGCACGCCGTCGAAGACCCCGACCGACGGCACCATCGGCACACCGCAGCCGAGCAGGTACACGTCGGGCCCGGCGGCTGCGCGGATCAGCTCGACGGCGTCACGCCAGACGCGCTCGCGCGGCAGGTCCTGGTGCCGGACACCACGCAGGGCCCCGGCGTACATGAAGTCGAGCTTGAGGTAGCGGAAGCCCCAGCCGACCACCCGGCGGATGACCGTGTCGAGGTGCTCCTGCACGTCGGGTCGGGTGGTGTCGAGGGCGAAGTAGTGCGAGTCCCAGTTGTGCCCGGCGACGAGCGGGCCGCCGGACGGGTCCTGCACCAACCACTCGGGGTGCTCCGTGGCCGTCCGTGAACCGGGCAGGCAGATCAGCGGGGCGAGCCAGAGCCCTGGGCGCGAACCCCGTGCGGCCAGTCGCTCGGCGAGGGCGTCCATGCCGGACGGGAACTTCTCGTTCGGCAGCCAGTCGCCGACGATCGTCTCCCACCCGTCGTCGACCTGCACGACGTCGATCGGCAGCGTGCCGAGGTCGTCGACGGCGGTCGTGATCAGCTGTTCGTCGATGTCCTCGAAGTACGAGTACCAGCTGCACCAGAGCGTCGAGACCGGGGGAGCGGTCGGGGTCCCGAGGCGTTCCCGGAGCAGTTCCGCGTACCGGGCGAAGACCGTGTCCTCGGGTCCCAGGCCGAGGAACCAGCCCGAGCCGTCGTCGTGCTCGACGGTGCCGCTGAGTTCCGTGGGCGACGCCCCGACACGCGGCGTCCCGAGGCCGAGGGCGCCGAGCAGCAGCATGCGTCCGTCGGCCAGGCGGACGGCGCCGACGCCGTTGCCCTCGTGCCGGTCCGGCGTGTCGTTGGCGGCGTCGTCGGCGGTCTGGCGGCGCTCGTCGTCACCCCAGATCCGCAGGGGGCTCTCGTCGAGCGGCGCCCAGCCCGAGGGCGACCACGAGGTCCAGCCCTGACGGTGGAACTCGGTGACGTCCGTGTCGAGCATGACGGAGACCGGGCCGGAGCCGACGAGCCACCCCTGCGCGGTGGCGACGAGTCCCTCCGCGTCGGCGATGGTCGTCCCGTCGAAGCGGAGTGGTCTGGTCATGGCGTACGTCCTCGTCGTCCGGTGCCGCGGTGCACGGCCATCGTCGAGCGTATGGCCGCGACACGACGACGGACAGGAGGCTCCACGCGCGTCCGGCGAGTGGGGCGTCCTGTCCGGAGGTGGTCGGGTCAGACGTCGCGCGAGCGCGCCACCGCGATGGCGATCGCACCGATGACGACGACCTCGCCCGCGAGGACGCCGAAGCCGCTCCAGCCGTTCAGCACGAGACCGGTCACGTCCCTCGCACCGCTGTACGAGTACGCGTACAGCTCGGCGCCCGCCGCGGACGGCAGCAGGGTCGCGACGTCGGCGACCCACTGGGCCTGCGTCAGCTCGGCGAAGATCGACAGGATCACCGGGAGCACCAGGAAGATCCCGAGCGTGATGGCGATGCCGCCGGCGCTCGACCGGACCAGCAGGCCGATGCCGTAGGCGAACAGTGCCACCAGCGTCACGTACACGGAGGCGCCGAGGATCGGCATCCACACCGCCGGGTCGGTGAACTCGGGGTGGATGTCCTTGCTGGCCTGCAGGCCGGCGGAGACCGCGACACCGATCCCGGTCGAGACGACGCTGACGACGAAGGTCGCGAGCGCCAGGACGAACGCCTTGGCGAGGATGACGCCCGTGCGGCCCGGGTCGGCCGTGAAGGTGGAGCGGACCTGCCCGGTGCCGTACTCACCCGTGATGATGAGCACACCGAGCACGCCGACGACGAGCGCCGTCAGGGAGACGCTGACCGTGTTGATGTTGACGAAGCCGCCGTTGACGGCCTCCTGCGGCATCTGTCCCGCGCCCTGGTCGATGACGGCGCCGAGGAGCACGGCCATCGCGATCGTCAGCAGGACCAGGATCGCGTAGCACCAGATGGTGGAGCGGATGCTGCGGAGCTTGATCCACTCGCTGCGGACCAGGCGCGGGAAGCTCAGGCCGACGCTGTCCGGCACGGAGGCCTCGCGGTGTCGGTGCTGCTGGGCCGGGGCGGTGTTCGGCGCGCTCATCGGACGCCCTCCGATCGGTACTCGACGTCGTCGCGGGTGAGGGCCATGTACGCCTCTTCCAGGCTGGCGCCCATCGGGGTGAGCTCGTGGAGCACGACGCCGGCCCGGGCGGCGATGGTGCCGACCGTCGGGGCGTCGGGGCCGACCACGAGGAAGGAGCCGTCCTCCCGCGGGGTGACCGCGGTGGCGGCCTGCCCGATCGCGGCGAAGAGCTGGTCCGGTGACGGGGTGCGCACGACGACGCGGCTGCCACCACCCTGGCCGTCGGCGGAACCGCCACCGGCGACGAACTCGGCGATGGGGGCGTCCGCGAGCACCTTGCCGCGGCCGAGGACGACCACGCGGTCCGCGGTCTGCGCCATCTCGCTCATCAGGTGGCTGGAGAGGAAGACGGTGCGGCCGTCTGCGGCCATCCGTCGGGCGAGCTGTCGGACCCACAGCACGCCGTCGGGGTCGAGGCCGTTGACCGGCTCGTCGAGGATGAGGGTCTTCGGGTCGCCGAGCAGTGCCGCGGCGATCCCGAGGCGCTGGCCCATGCCGAGCGAGAAGCCGCCGACGCGCTTGCGGGCGACGGAGTCGAGCCCGGTCATGTCGATGACCTCGTGCACGCGGGACTTGGGGATGCCGTGGGTGGCCGCGAGGGAGAGCAGGTGGTTGTAGGCGCTGCGGCCGGAGTGGACCGCCTTGGCCTCGAGCAGGGCACCGACCTGCCGGAGCGGGTCACGGAAGGCGGTGTAGGGCTTCCCGTTCACGGTCGCGGTGCCGGCGCTCGGCCGGTCCAGTCCCATGATCATGCGCATCGTGGTGGACTTCCCGGCGCCGTTGGGGCCGAGGAATCCGGTCACGCTGCCCGGCCGCACGACGAACGAGACGTCGTCGACGGCGAGCTTGGGACCGTAACGTTTGGTGAGATGGTCGACTTCGATCACGCCCGCCACGCTAGGACAACCGGTGCGTCGGGCGCCTCCCCCGGGAGTATGAGATCTGATGTGTGATCGGCCGCCGCGAGCGCCCCGTAGTGTCGCCCCATGACCACTGCAGGAACCGCAACGCCGCTGCTCCGACTCGGCGTCCTGGCGCACTCCGCCAAGGCCGACGAGTGGCGACTCCCCGTCCACCCGGCGCACATCGCCCGGATCGACCCCGACCTGCGCGCCGCGATGGTGCTGGAGCGTGGGTACGGGCTGCGGTTCGGTGTCCCGGACGACCAGATCGAACCGCTCGTCCGGGCGATGGCCGACCGTGCCGAGGTCATCGCCGCCGCTGACGTCGTCCTGCTCCCGAAGCCCCTCGCCGCCGACCTCGAGGACCTGCGCGACGGCCAGGTGCTCTGGGGCTGGCCGCACTGCGTGCAGGACCGAGCGTTGACCCAGTCCGCGATCGACAAGCGTCTGACGCTCATCGCCTGGGAGGCCATGAACCACTGGCGCGCCGACGGCGGCTTCGGGCTGCACGTCTTCCACAAGAACAACGAGCTCGCCGGCTACTGCTCGGTCATCCACGCGATGCAGCTCTGCGGGTCGACCGGGGACTACGGCCGCCGGCTCTCCGCCGTGGTGATCGGCTTCGGGGCCACGGCCCGCGGTGCCGTCACCGCACTGAACGCCCACGGGGTCCACGACGTGCGCGTCCTGACGAACCGGGACATCGCCGCGGTGGGGTCACCGATCCCGTCCGTCGACATGCTGCACTTCGAGCACGACCCGGAAGCGCCCTACGCCAGCACGGTGGACACCCCCGACGGGCCGGTCGCACTCGCGCCGTACCTCGCCGACCACGACATCGTCGTGAACTGCACGCTGCAGGACCCGAACGCACCCCTGACGTACCTGCGCGAGGTCGACCTCGAGGCCTTCCGTCCCGGCAGCCTCGTCGTCGACGTCTCCATCGACCCGGGCATGGGCTTCGACTGGGCCCGCGCGACGTCCTTCGACGAGCCCCTGGTGACCGTCGGGGAGTGGACCAACTACTACGCCGTCGACCACAGCCCGTCGCTGCTCTGGAACTCGGCTACGTGGGAGATCAGCGAGGCGCTGCTGCCGTTCCTCCGCCCGGTGATGGAGGGCAGCACGTCCTGGCAGGAGTGTGAGCCGATCCGCCGCGCGATCGAGATCGAGGACGGGCAGGTCCGCAACGAGGCGATCCTCGCGTTCCAGGGTCGCACAGCCGAGTACCCCCACGAGGCCTCGTGAGCGCCCCCGGCGGCGACACCGGGCTGGACGACGAGTTCGCCAGCGCCTGAGGACCGGGCATCGGCGTCGAGGTCTGGTCGACCACCTGCACGTGGTGGTCGTGCCGATCGTGCTCGGTCGTGCCGATCGTGCTCGGTCGTGGCGAGCGGCTCTGGGACGGGCTGGAAGGCATGGAGGAGCGCTTCGAGGTCACCACCACCCCGTCCCGTCCGCGGTGGTGCACCTGGCGTTCGAGCGACGCACCGACGAGCTGCAGTTCGAACGGGGGTCCGGCCTCCGAGCAACCACGCAGCGACCTCGGAGCGAGCCCTGAGGAACACGGTCCGGAGCAGTCCTACGATAACGGCAGATCCGGCGTCCAGGCCGGACACCACGACACCACGACACCGAAAGGGGACTCCCTCATGACCATGACGTTCGATCCTTTCACCGAACTGGACCGTCTCACCGGGGCGCTGCTCGGCGGCCGTCAGAGCCTCAAGCCGATGCCCGTCGACCTGCACCGCGACGGCGACCAGTACGTCCTCAACGCCGACCTGCCCGGCATCGACCCCGGTTCGGTCGACGTCAACGTGGACGGGCAGCTCCTCACGATCCGCGCTGAGCGCAGCGCCCCGGAGCGGTCCGGCAGCGGCTGGCTGCTGCAGGAGCGTCCGCACGGCTCGTACCTGCGGCAGTTCAGCCTCGGCGAGGGCGTCGACTCCGATGCCATCTCCGCGCACTACGACAACGGTGTGCTCTCCCTCGTCATCCCGGTCACGCCGAAGGCCAAGCCCCGGAAGATCGCGATCTCGAGCGGCGCCCCCACCGACCAGCAGGCAATCGCCGGCTGAGGCACACGGACGGCACTGCGGTGGAACTCGTCGCCTCGGTGGAGACGCCGGACGCAGCGGTCCACGACGCGGAAATGGTGATCGTCGACGCGCTGTTCGCGGACGTCGTCCGCGGGCTGGTCCTGACGACGACCACGGCGGTCCCGCCCGACCGGAGATGTCCGGTCGACGGCCGGCCCCAGTGGCTGGTCCGGCGGGCGCACCGCCCGCTGCGGGAGATCCGCTCGTGGATCGGCTGGTGGGCGAGGTCGCCCCCGGCGCACACTCCCTGACCACGGACTGGAGGCCCGGTGCCAGCTGGCACCGGGCCTCCAGTCCGTGGCGCTGCCGCGTCGCAGCGGCGAGACGTCGACGTGTCAGGCGGTGCGGGGTGTCGGTGTCTGCCGTCCGGCCGCCGACGCGATGACGACGGCGACCACGAGGAGCGCCAGCGGGACGAGCATCGCGACCCGCAGGCCGAGGTGCTCACCGAGGAAACCGAGGGCGGGCGGGCCGACCAGGAACGCGACGTAGCCGGCGGTCGCGACGACGGACACCCGGCGGTCACCGTCGGTGGGGTGGTCGCCGGCGGCCGACACGGCGAGCGGGAACCCGAGCGCGATGCCGAGCCCCCAGACGGCGGCGGCCGCGGCGGTCACGACCGGTGACGGCGACAGCACGACGGCCACCACGCCGACGGCGCCGACGACCGCGCACGTGCGGATGACCGTCGCCCGACCGAACCGGGTGACGAGGGGCGTCCCGGCGGAGCGGCCGATGAGCATCGCGACGGAGAAGCCGGTGAAGACGAGGGAGCCGAGGACCTCGGGGGCGTCGTGGTCGCTCGTCATGAGCAGGGGGAGCCAGTCGCTCGCGGCACCCTCGGCGAAGGCCATCGCGAGGGTGATGACGGCGATGAGCAGGAGTTGCACGGTGATGACGGAGCGTCGGCGGGCGGTGCGCGCCGCGGCACCGGGGATGCCGGGCTCGGCGGCCGTGTCGAGGTCGGCAGCCGCAGCCGCAGCCACAGCCGCAGCCGCGTCCGGGTCGGGACGGGGCATCGGGCGGAGGTTCAGCGCGGCGACGAGGGCGAGCGCGGCCATCACGACGGCGGCCACGGGCAGGTGCACCACCACGGGCACCCGAGCCGCGGTCATGGCGATGCCGACGAGTCCGCCGGCGACGGTGCCGAGGCTGAAGCAGGCGTGCAGGACCGGCACGACCGGACGCTCGATGACCCGTTCGACGGCAGCCGCCTCGACGTTCAGGCCGATCTCGGCGACCCCGGCCCCGAACCCGACGAGGAACAGGCCGATCCAGACCCCGGCGGGCAGCTGCGCCGGGGCCGTGAGCCCGACCAGCAGGACTCCGATCACGGGCAGTGCGCCGCCGAGCAGCACGAGCGGTCGGGTCCCGACGCGGCGGATGAGCGCGCCGGCGCCGAGGATGCCGATCATCGAGCCGACGGAGAGGCCGAAGAGGACGAGGCCCATCGCCTCGAGCGAGGCGCCGAGGTCGTCGCGGACGGCCGGCGTGCGGGTGATCCAGGACGCGATCCCGAACCCGGTCATGGTGGACGTGGCGAAGAGTGCCACGCGGTGACGTCGGGTCGGCAGCGGCGCCGTTGCGGTTCCCACGTCTCCACTCTGGCAGGTCGGTGCGGTGCGCGTGCCCGGGTGCGGAATGCACAGGGCACCTCGTCGCGCTGACTCTCCACAGGTGCGCACTTCCCGGCACCGCCCACATCGACGCCATGTCAGGCTGTGACACCCATGGAACTCATCGCACCCGAACTCGTCGTCGTGCTCGCCACGGCGATCGCCGTCGCCACGGCGGTCTCCGGACGCCTGCGGATCGCACCACCCGTCCTGCTGCTCGCCTTCGGCGCCGGCATCGCGTTCATCCCCGTCTTCGGGAAGCTGGAGCTGCCGGCCGACGCGGTCCTGCTGCTGTTCCTGCCCACGCTGTTGTACTGGGAGAGCCTGACGATCTCGCTGCGGGAGATCCGCGCGAACTTCCGCGGCATCCTGCTCATGGGCACGCTGCTCGTCGTGCTGACGGCCGGCGGGGTCGCCACGCTGCTGAACCTGCTCGGGATGCCGTGGGGACCGGCATGGGTGCTCGGCGCTGCCGTCGCCCCGACCGACGCCACCGCCGTCGGTGCGTTGACGCGGTCGTTGCCGCGGCGGAACACCACGGTGCTCCGCGCGGAGAGCCTGGTGAACGACGGCACGACGCTCGTGATCTACGGCATCGCGGTCGCGGTGACCGCGGGGGAGCAGACACTCACGGTCTGGAACGTCTCCGGCATGCTGCTGCTCTCCTACGTCGGGGGCATCGCGGCGGGGCTGCTGGTGTCCTGGCTCGGGATGCTGGTGCTGCGCCGGGTGTCGGCGGTGATCCTCGAGAACATGCTGACGCTGCTCGTGCCGTTCGTCGCCTTCCTCGCGGCCGAGGCGATCGGGGCCTCCGGCGTGCTCGCGGTCGTCGTGGCCGGGCTCGTCGTCAGCCAGGTCGCCCCGAAGCTGGACCGCGCGGAGACCCGACAGCAGGTGCGCTCGTTCTGGTCGTTCGCCACGTTCCTGCTCAACGGCGCCCTGTTCGTGCTCGTCGGGATCGAGGCCACGATCGCCATCCGGGAACTCGAGGCCCGCGAGCTCCTGGTCGGCCTCGGCATGATCGGGCTGGTGTCGCTCGCGGTCGTCGTGCTCCGCTTCGCGTTCCTCAACCTGTCGTGGGGCACCATCCGACTCGTGACCCTGCGCACCGGCGGCAGTCCGCGCGAAGGGCACCGCGACCGCGTGGTGAGCGGCTTCACGGGCTTCCGCGGCGCTGTCTCGCTCGCAGCAGCGGTCGCCGTGCCGCGCATGGTCGAGGGCGGCGGCGCGTTCCCCGAGCGTGACCTCATCGTCTTCGTGGTCGCCGGTGTCGTCGTCGTGACGATCGTCGCGCAGTCGCTCGTGCTGCCCGCGGTGGTCCGGTGGGCGGACTTCGACGGCAGCGGCGAGGTGGTCGAGGAACGCCGCCGGGCCGAGCGCCTGGCGATCGAGGAAGCGCTCGACGCCCTGCCCCGCCTGGCCAAGCGGTCGGGCGCCGACGCCGAGGTCGTGCAGCGCATCCAGGACGAGTACGAGGGCCACCTCGCCCTCGTGCGCGCCGAGCAGAGCGACGACGACGACCACCCGCTCCTGCAGCAGCGGGGCGCAGCGGTGGAGCTCGAACTCGCGCTCGTCCGGCTGAAGTCGGCGAAGGTGATCAAGATGCGCGACGACGGCGAGATCGACGACCTCGTGCTGCGCCAGGTGCGCGCGGAGTACGACGCCGAGGAGACCCGGCTGCTCCGGCAGGGCGAGCGGGAGTAGGCACGACCGAGGCGACCGGGCGCGCCCGCCTCAGCCCCGCACCGGACGGAGCCCCGCGCGCCGCACCCACGCCCGCCACGGCAGGGACGACGCCAGCGCCAGGCCGATCACGACCGTGCCGAACCACCCGACGAGCACGCCCGGGATCGGCACGAGCAGGCTCGTCCACAGGAGCACCGCCAGCACCCCGAGCACGTACGCCGCACCGGCCTTGAGGTAGCGCAGCCGCTTCAGTCCCGCGGCCTGGTCCAGGCGCGAGGTCAACCGCGCCAGGAACAGCGCACCGACACCGATCGCCGCAGCACCGACCCCGGCCTGCTCGAGCGCGCTGAGCCCGTCCGCGCCGAGCACGCCGGACCCTGACAGCGAGTACACGCCGTCGAGGATCTCGAACAGCATGAACACGACCAGCCCGCGCTCGAACACCACGGTCGACGCGTACACGTGGATTCGCCAGGCACCGCGACCCGTCCCGACCGAGCCGGTGTCAGCGCCGGCAGCCGCACCCCCGTGCAACGCCCACCGTGCGAGCCGCTTCGACCCGAGGTACGCGCCGATGCCGAGCAGGCCGCCGACGACCACCGGCACGACCTCGGACGGCTCCCACGCGGCGGCGGAGGCGACCAGGACGCTCGTCAGCGCGACCCCGGCGGTGGCGGTGACCAGCGACCAGACGCGAGGGCGCGCGACGGCGGCGAGTCGGGCCTCCAGGCGGCCGAGCCAGGACCGACGCGACGCACGGTCCGTGTTGAACAGGTACTCCGCGAACACAAGCCAGATGAACGCGGCGCCGAAGGCGGCGAGGGCGGGCCGGACCTCCTGCAGGTGGGCGGCGAACGCGCCGGGGGCGAAGACGGCCTCGCCGACGGTGGCGGTCGGGTCCTCGGCGGAGCCCACGACCACCGCGACGGGCGGCAGCATGAGCCGCATCGCGAGGACGCCGGCGACGATCCCGAGCGACAGGAACAGCCGTCTGGCGGGGGAGTGCAGGCGCCCGGCGATGCCGGCCATCGGCACGGAGGAGTCGGCCGCCATCGCGATCTCGAGCAGCGCGAGCGCCACGAACGCGAGCGCGGCGGCCGGACCGAGCACGATCCAGGCGAGTGCGGCCGCGACGACGGTGAGGGACAGGGGGACGGTCAGCAGGGATCTGGCCATCTCTCGATGGAGCGCTCCCGACCTGCGCTGGTGCTGTGGTCGGCCTGGGCAACGGCCGGGAGGACCGGGTCGGTCCGCCCGGTCGGGTCACGGCCCGTCCCCCCTTGCGTGGACCTGCGGGTGGGCTGCGGCGTCAGGCCCGCGTGTGGAGCGTGCCGCGCACGACGGAGTTGCCCGAGTGCGCGGGGTCGCCGTCGTTCGACTCGGCGGAGACGTCCACCACGGGGTACCGCGTCGGATCGACGCCCGCGGGCACCACGAACCGGCCTGTGTCACCGTCGAGGAACCCGACGCTGACGAGCCCGCTGAGGTCGGAGCGCATCATCCAGACCTCGCGGAGGGGCGCTGCGCCGTCACGGGCCCGGTGGTCGAGGTCGACGACCAGGCTGAGGCGTCCGTCCCCGTCCCGCTCGAGCTCGGCGGACCCGCGGGCACCGGACCAGCCGGGCAGCGGGTCGAGCGCCGTGCGGGACACCACCGTGTCGGAGCGGCCCGGGCCGCCGGCGAACAGGTACCAGCCACCGCCGAGGCCGAGCACGAGGCCCACGACGGCAGCGGCGGCGGTGAGGAGCAGCGCCGTGCGACGACGAACCCGGGACCGACGGAGCGGAGCGACGTGCTCGGCAGCAGCAGGAGCAGGAGCAGGCGCAGGCGCGGGTGCCGCTGCCGGCGCGGCTGACCGGTCGTCGAACCCGAGGTCCGTCGCGATCCGGTCCCACACGCGCGCGGACGGCTGCTGGAGCTCGACGCTCTGCGACGACTTCGCCACGGTCACCACGTGCCGCAGGTCCTCCAGCTCGGCGCGGCACGCCGGGCACGCGGCGAGGTGCTCGGCGGCCGCACCGGAGGGCGCGTCGTCGCCGATGGCGAGCAACGCGAGGGACTCCTCGTCGATGTGGTTCATTCGATCACCTCCAGACGTGTTCGGAGCCGAGCCAGACTTCGACGGATGTGGCTCTTCACGGTGCCGAGCGGCAGCCCGAGCCGTTCCGCGATCTCACGGTGGCTCAGTTCCTCGAAGAACGCCAGTCGCATCACCGTGCGCGGCACCTCCTCGAGCCGGTCGAGCTCCCCGGCGACGAGCACGCGTTCCGCCATCCCGTCGTGCGGGTCCTCGGCGGGAGTGGTCCGTTCCTCGTCGGCGACGGCGTGCGCGACCCGCTCGTGCCGTGCCCGTTCGGCCAGGGCGTCGGCGACGCAGTTCCGGGTGATGCCGACGAGCCACGCGCCGAGCGGAGCCGTGTCGGGGTGGTAGGTGTGCCGTCCACGCCAGGCCCGGACGAAGACCTGCTGGGTGACGTCCTCGGCGGCCGCGGCGTCGGTCAGCGAACGCAGCGCGAGCGTGTACACGAGGGACGACCAGCGCTCGTAGACCGCCCGGAGGACGCGCTCGTCACCGCTGCCGAAGGCGTCGGCGAGGTCGCGCTCGTCGGGCTGGTTGGTCGTCACGTCGTCGTGGTGCCTTCCGGGGGCCGCTCGGGACCCCTGCCCTGATCGTAGGGCGCGGGGCCGGGTGGCGGTGGGGAGTCGGGGATCGGTCACAGCGGTGTCGCGGTGACGACGAGGTTGCTGCGGTAGTGGTGCGTGGTGGTGTCGAACGTGCCGCCGCAGGTGACGAGCACGAGACGCCGAGGTCCGTCGTGGTCGAACACGCTCGCCCAGGGGACGCCGGTCTTCGCGAGCAGGTCGACCGTCGCGACGGCGTACCGCGTCGCGGTGCCGTCCTCGCTGGTGACGGTGACCTGCGTGCCGACGGGTACGTCGACCAGGTGCGCGAACGGGCCGATGCCGTACCCGACCGCGTCCACGTGCGCGGCGAGGACGGTGGAGCCGGCCGCGGAGGACGGGGTCGAGCCGAACCGCCACCAGCCGGCAACTGCCGGGTCCGCGGGGAGTGCCATCGCGCCGGTGGGGTCGACGCCCTCGGGCTGGACGGCCTGGTCGATGCCGAGGGCCGGGACGGCGACGCGCACGGGGGCGACCACGACCGGCACCTCGTCGGGGAGCGCCGCGTCGCGCAGGGGCACGGCGGTGGAGAACGCCGACGGTGCCGGTGCCGGTGTCGGCGCGGCGGCCGCTGACGACCACGCACCGTCCCCCGAGAGCGAGCGCCCGCCGGGGACACGGTCCGCCGACGAGCACCCGGTCAGGCAGGCCAGGGCGACGGCGGCGGCGAGGGGGACCGCCGTCGCCGCCCCGACCCGGTGGTGCACGGTCAGCGCCGTGCGGCTCGGACGGCGCTCACGCGACGTCGGAGGACCAGGAGCGCCAGCCCGGCGAGGACGACGGCGCTGCCGCCGATCACGAGCGGGGTGGTCTCCGTGCCGTTCGTCGCGACGAGTCCGGCGTTCCCGGCCGGCACGCCGTTCGGGTCACCGCCGAGGTCGCTGATCGTCTGCGTGGCGAGCATCAGGTTGTCGTCCTCCAGGCTGCCCCACGCGTACACGATGGTGTCGGCACCCGCGGCGACGGCGACGTCGGCCGGGCCGATCACCGGAGCGGTCGTCCCGGTCGCCGCGACCGTGGCGGACACGGTGCCGGCCGGGAGCACGAGCGCCTGCTCGTCCGGGTTCGACAGGTTCGACACGACGGCCTTCCCGCCCGCGAGGACGTCGACCGCGGGTGCGGCTGCGACGTGCCGCACGACGAGACGACCCTGCCCGGCGGGGACCGCGGAGGTGTCGTTCCTGAAGACGGTCGCCGTCGGGGTGCCGTCGGCCTTCAGGTGCGCCACCGCGGTCGAGTTGCTGCCGGCGGCGAACGACACGTCGGCCGGGCCGATGATGGGCTTCGAGTCGTCGGTCGCGTCACTCGCCGTGATCGCGAGCGTGTGCGCCCCGGCGGCGACGGACATCGGTCCGGCCATCGTGCCGGGCGTGAAGTCGTCGATCGCCCGGGCGCCGTCGAGCCAGACGTCGACCGTGGTGTCGGGGACGGCGTGCAGGACGCTCAGCGTGGCGTCGCCGGGTGCTGCGGTCGCCGCGGTCGCGGGGACCGCGATCGCGAACGCCGCGAGCAGTGCGCCGGCGCCGATGCCGGTCACGAGGTTCTTGCGCATGGTGTGCCTCCAGGTCGGCCCTCTGGGCCGGGTCGGGTGGGCGTCGTCATCGACGCTCACCTCCACTACCGTCCGGAGGGCCCGTCCGGATGCACCCACCCGGGAACTGCCGGACTGGAGGCTCGTGGCGGCCCCGCCACGACCCTCCCGTCCGCCATCCGGTGCGCACGAATCGTCGGGTCGCCCCGGCGGAGGCGACCATTCCTGCTCCCTCGGCGCGGGCGGTGCGTCAGCGCAGGGCGCCGTCGCGCAGGGTGAGCACGCGGTCGGCTGCGGCGAGCGCCCCGGGGTCGTGCGCCGCGTGCACGACGACGGCGCCGCGGGCGGCCTCGGCGGCGAGCGCAGCGAGCACC
Organism: Curtobacterium sp. VKM Ac-1395; assembly: GCF_015350975.1. Classification (GTDB taxonomy): domain Bacteria; phylum Actinomycetota; class Actinomycetes; order Actinomycetales; family Microbacteriaceae; genus Curtobacterium. Next base: position 124,534 of record NZ_JADKRX010000003.1, on the reverse strand, counting down.
AGGTGGAGCGAGTGGGCGTCGACGCCGGCGGTGGGCTCGTCGACGAGGAGCACGGGGGCGCGCTGGGCGAGGCCCATCGCGACGAGGGTGCGCTGGCGTTGGCCGCCCGAGAGCTCGGCGAGGGGGCGGGTGGCGAGGTCGAGGAGGTCGAGGCGCTGGAGCTGGTCGTCGACGAGTGCGCGGTCGGCGGCGCGGAGGGGACGCCACCAGGGGAGGGCGCCCCACCGGCCCATGGCGACGGCGGCGTGCACGGTGAGGGGTGGCCCGGGGGTCGAGACCGACTGGGCGACGTGGGCGACCCGGCGTGGTCCTGCTCCGGTGACGCTGCCCTCGGTCGTGGGGAGGGTGCCGGCGACGGCCTCGAGGAGTGTGGACTTGCCGGAGCCGTTCGCGCCGGCGACGACGGTGACGGAGCCGGGTTCGAAGACGGCGTCGGTGCGGTGGAGCACGGTGCGCTGGCCGCGGCGGACGGTCACGGAACGGAGGCGGACGGGCTGGGGCGGCACCTGTGGAGGTTAACAGTAACGGGAACCATTTTCATGTAGCGTTCGGGACCGTGACCTGGCTGACCGACCCGTTCTCCGTCGACTTCATGCTCCGAGCCCTGGCGGCGGGGGTGCTCGCGGCGGTCCTCTGCGCCGTCGTCGGGACGTGGGTCCTCGTGCGCGGGATGGCGTTCCTCGGCGAGGCGCTGGCGCACGGCATGCTCCCTGGTGTCGCCCTCGCAACGCTGACCGGGGCACCCGCCGTGCTCGGCGCCGCGGTCAGTGCCGGGGCGATGGTGCTCGGCGTCGGGGTCCTCCGGCGGCGGAGCGGCCTGTCGTACGACACCGCGATCGGGCTGCTCTTCGTCGGCATGCTCGCGCTCGGGGTGATCATCGTCTCCGGCTCACGGTCCTTCGCCACCGACGTGACGGCGATCCTCTTCGGGGACGTGCTCGCCGTCACCCCGGTCGACCTCGGCACGCTGGCGGTCGCGACCGTCGTGGCGCTGCTCGTCGCGGTGGTGTTCCACCGGCCCTTCACCGCGGCGGCGTTCGACCCCCGCAAGGCGACCACCCTCGGACTGCGTCCACGACTGGCCGAGGTCGTCCTGGTCGCCCTCGTGACGCTCGCCGTCGTCGCGTCCTACCGGGCCGTCGGCACGCTGCTCGTCGTCGGGCTGCTCCTGGCGCCGGCCGCCGCCGCACGGGCCTGGACCGGCGGGCTGCTCGCGACGATGGCCCTCGGCGCGGTCCTCGGCTCGGCGGCGGTGCTCGCCGGGCTGCTCGTCTCGTGGCACCTCGGCACCGCAGCGGGTGCGAGCATCGCCGCCGTCGCGGTCACCGTCGTCGCCCTGTCCCACACGCTCCGACTCGTCCACGTCCGCACCACCCGGAAGGAACCATGCTCCACGCACCGCACCACCGCACCGCACTCGGCCTCGGCCTCGCCGCAGCCGTCACGCTCGGCCTGACCGCCTGCACGGGCGGGTCCGCCGGCCCACCCGGCTCCGCTGCGTCGTCCGACGATGCTGGGTCCTCCGGGAGACCCCACGGCTTCGTCGAGGGCGCCTCCGAGGCCGCCGAGCCCCAGCTCCGCCTGCTCGTCGCGGACGACACGGGCGCGCTCGCCCTGCACGACCTGCTCGCCGGCGACGCCACCGACCTCGACGCCGTCGACGCCCCCGAGCACGCGGCCACCGACGGGCGGTTCCTCGTCACGAGCGGCACCGACCGGACGACGATCGTCGACGGTGGCGCATGGACGGTCGACCACGGGGACCACACCCACCACTACGACGCCACCGCGCGGACGGTCGGCACACTGCCGGGTGGGGGACCGGTGGCCGTGGCGTCGTCCGAGTCCACCACGACGGTGTCCTGGCCGGACGCCGGCACCGCGGTCGCCCTCGACCGGGCCGCACTCGGGCAGGGGGAGGTCACGACGACCGTGCGGGTCGACGCCGCCGCGCTCCTGCCCCTCGGGGACCTGCTCGTCGCCGGTGACGCCGAGCGTGACCGGGTGGTGGTGCTCGACGCGCAGGGGAAGCCGACCGGGGTCGCCGCCGCGTGCACGGACCCCGCCGGTGGCATCGTCACCCGGGTCGGCGCCGTCGTCGGCTGTGCGGACGGCGCGGTCCTGGTGACGGCCGAGGACGCGCCCGGTGAGGACGCCACCCCCACCGCCGAGCACCTCGCCGCTCCCGCCGACCTGCCGCGGGCCACGGCGTTCGCGAACCGCACCGGTCGCCCGACGGTCGCGGCCCTCGCCGGGGACACCGGCGCCTGGCTCCTCGACACCCGAGAGCGCACCTGGGAGCACGTCCCCACGGACCGCCCCCTCGTCGCCGTCACCGCTGTGGACGACACCGACGAGCACGTCGTGGCACTCGACGCCGACGGCCGCGTGCGGGTGCTGAGCGGGACGGACCGGACCGCCGTGACGACCGAACCGCTCGTGCCGGCGGGCTCCGTCCCCGCGCTGCAGGTCGACGCCCAACGGGCGTACCTGGCGGACCCGGGCGACCGGGTGGTGCACGAGGTGGACTTCGCCGACGACGCGCGCCTGGCCCGCTCGATCGCGGTGCCCGTCCGCCCCGACGTGATGGCCGAGGTCGGGCGATGAGGCGCGGCGCGGTGGTGGTGGTGGTGGCGGTCGGTACCGCCGTGACGCTCGTGCTGGGCGCCTCGGGGTGCAGCAGCCCCGGCGCGGATGACCGCCCCCTGGTCGCGGTGACGACGAACGTCCTCGGCGACGTCGTGCAGCAGGTCGTGGGGGAGCAGGCCGAGGTCATGGTGCTCATGCCACCCGGAGCCGACCCGCATTCGTTCGAGGTCTCCGCCCGCGAGGCCGCCGAACTCCGTCGCGCCGACCTCGTCGTGGAGAACGGCATCGGCCTCGAGGAGGGCGTCGCCCGGCACGTCGCTGCCGCCGCGGCCGACGGCGTGCCCGTGTTCACCGCCGGGGACGCGATCGAACCGCTGGAGTGGTCCACCGAGGACGACCACGGCGTCGACCCGCACCTCTGGACCGACCCGGCCCGGATGGCGGACGTCGTCGACGCACTCGGCGCGGAGCTCCACGAGGTCGACGGCATCGACGACGCCGCGCTCGACATCGGACTCCGGGCGTACGGCGCCGAGCTCGACGCCCTCGACGACGACATGACGACCGCGTTCGCCGCGCTGCCCGAGGACCGCCGGGCCCTCGTGACGAACCACCACGTGTTCGGGTACCTCGCCGACCGGTTCGACTTCCGGGTCGTCGGCGCCGTGATCCCGAGCGGCACGACGCTGGCCTCGCCGAGCGCCGCCGACCTGCGCGACCTCATCACCGCGATCGAGGAGGCCGGGGTGCGGACGGTCTTCGTCGACGCCTCGCAGCCCGCACGCCTCGCCGAGGTCCTCGCGCAGGAGGCCGACGTCCACGTCGACGTCACCGCCCTCGCCACCGAGTCCCTCTCGCCCCCGGGCGAGGGCGCCGCCACCTACCTCGAGATGATGCGGTCGAACACCGAGGACATCGTCACTGGCCTGTCGGTTCGCAAATGAGAATGAGAATCAATACAGTGTTGTCCATGACCAGACGAACGATCCTCGCGCCCGCAGTCCTGCTCGGCGCGACCGCCCTCCTCCTCACCGGCTGCGCGAGCGACACCGCCGCGCGCGACACCGCCGACCGCGACACCGCGACCGGCAGCCCATCCGCCACCGCCGACAGCGGCGCCGACAGCCGCACCGACACCGGCCCCCGCATCACGCTGACGTACGACGGCGGCCTGCTCGTCCTCGACCAGGACCTCCGCGTCGTCGGGGACGAGCCGGTCGACGGCTTCACCCGCGTCAACCCCGCCGGGGACGACCGCCACGTGCTCGTCACCGTGCCCGAGGGCTTCCGCGTGCTCGACACCGCGGCCGGCACCACCGGCGAGCCGACCCTGACCGACCTCACCTTCCCCGCCGACACCGGCGGGCACGCGGTCGTGCACGGCGACCGCACCGCGCTCTTCGCGGACGGCAGCGGCGACGTGACGTCCTTCGACCACGCCGACCTGGCCGCGAGCGTCGCGGACGGGGAGCTGCCGGACGTCGACACGACCGAGTCCGAGGCGGCCCACCACGGCGTCGCGATCGAGCTCGAGGACGGCACGCTCCTGACCACCATCGGCACCGAGGAGTCCCGCTCCGGCGTCCGCGCCCTCGACGCCGACGGCACCGAGACCGCCCGCTCCGAGGTCTGCCCCGACGTGCACGGCGAGGGGGCCGTCCGCGGCGACGTCGCCGTCTTCGGCTGCACGGACGGCGCGCTCGTGTACCAGGACGGCACGTTCACCAAGATCGACGCCCCGACCCCGTACGGCCGCACGGGCAACCTCTTCACCACCGACACGTCGAGCATCGCCGTGGGCGACTACAACGACGACCCGGACAGCGAGGGCTACCTGCTCGACCAGGTCGCGCTCGTCGACGCCGCGCGTGACGATCACCGCGTCGCCGACCTGCCCGACGGTGTCGGCTTCACGTTCCGGGGCCTCGCACGCGGGCTCGACGACGAGGCCCTCGTCCTCGGCTCCGACGGCGCCCTGCACCGCTTCGACGAGGAGACCGGCAAGCCCGTCGGCACCATCGACGTCATCGACGCGTGGGAGGGCCCGGCCGAGTGGCAGGACGCCCACCCGGCGCTGAAGGTGGTCGGCGGGACCGCCTACGTCACCGACCCTGCGGAGCGCACCGTGCACGCGGTGGACCTCGCCTCCGGCGACGTGGTCGCCTCCAGCGACCGCCTGCCCGGCGTCCCCAACGAGATCGCGGTCAGCTGACGCTGGTCAGGTGACCCGGACCGGACGGGAGGCTCGTGGCGACCCCGCCATGAGCCTCCCGTCATGTCGTCACTAACGGGGACACGCCGACGGCCGATAGAGCGCACTGACCACCCACGGACGGGTGGTCGGACGACCTGCCCCACGGACGGTGGCAGGTGAGACACCCCAGGGACGGACCCCATGATCGTCGTCACACGACTCAACGGCAGCGGCTTCGCTGTCAACCCCGACCTCGTGGAGCGCATCCAGGAGACGCCGGACACGACCCTCATCATGGTCGACGGCGCGAAGTACATCGTCCGCGAGTCGATGGCCGAGGTCATCGAGCGGATCGCCGCGTACCGCGCCCGCATCGTCACCATGGCCTACGGCACCGAGCCGCGCACCGTCACCGGGCCGCAGCCGACGCTCGCTCCCGTCGCCGCCCTGCACGCAGCGCCCGCCCTGCACGCAGCAGCCCGGACGCAGGACGGGGGTCGCTGACATGGACATCGCGACGATCGTCGGCATCCTCCTCGCCTTCGGCGCCCTCTTCGGCATGATCGAGATGGAGCACGTCGAACTGGGCGGACTGTTCCTCCCCGCGCCGATCCTGCTCGTGTTCGGTGCCACCATCGGCGCCGGGGTCGCGAGCACCACGCTCAAGGACGCCATCGCGAGCTTCAAGGCCGCGCCCAAGGCCTTCACCGGCAAGGTCACCCCGCCGGCGTCCGTGATCGAGGACGTCGTCGGCCTGGCCGAGGTCGCCCGCTCGAACGGCCTGCTCGCCCTGGAGCAGGAGGCCGAGAAGCACGACGACCCGTTCATGAAGAAGGCGCTGCAGAACATCGCCGACGGCACCGACGGCGACGAGCTCCGGATCCTGCTCGAGGACGAGATCGAGTCGAACGCCGCACCGATGCGCAGCGCGAGCTCGTTCTTCATGGGCCTCGGCGGGTTCGCCCCGACCGTCGGCATCATCGGCACCGTCGTGTCGCTGACCCACGTGCTCGCCAACCTCGGCAAGCCGGACGAGCTCGGCCCCCTCATCGCGAGCGCCTTCGTGGCGACGCTGTGGGGCCTGCTCACCGCCAACTTCATGTGGCTGCCGATCGGCGGCAAGCTCCGCAAGCTCGCGCAGCTCGAGTCCGACCGTCAGACGCTCCTGATGGAGGGGCTGCTCGCGGTGCAGGCCGGCAGTCAGCCCCGCCTGCTCGGGGAGCGCCTGAAGGCCATGGTCCCACCCGCCGCCCGCAACGACACCGGCGGCAAGGGCAAGGCGGCCAAGGGCGCGACGGCCGACGACCAGCAGCTGGCGGCCTGACGATGAGCGCGAACCCCCGCGGCCGCGGTCGTGGCCGGAAGAAGGGCGGGCACGACGACGCCGAGCATCCCGACGAGCGGTGGATGGCGTCCTACATGGACATGATCACCGTGCTGATGTGCATGTTCCTGGTGCTCTTCGCGATGTCCACGGTCGACCAGGAGAAGTACATCGCGCTGAAGAACTCCCTGGCGACGGGCTTCGGCGAGGTGAAGTCGCAGAAGGTCGACACCGCCAGCGGCACCGTCGTGACGAAGGACCAGGTCGAGGACGGCTCCGGCTACTCCACGGACAAGGCCCAGGCGGACCACTCGACGGCCGCGTCCGGGGCGAAGGACACGAACGTCGACCCCGCGTCGACCGTCGTGCCGGTCACCGCGACGAAGAAGGACCTCGCCGCGGCGGAGCAGGAGCTCGACGACCTCAAGGCCATCCAGAAGGCCATCACGGGCAACCTGCAGAAGGCCGGGCAGACCGCCAACGTCACGTTCACCGTCGACGCCCGCGGGCTCATCGTCCGCCTGGTCGGCAGCGAGACGTACTTCGGCACGAACAGCGCGGACCTCTCCGGCCAGGCCAAGACGATCATGGACGCCATCGCTCCGGTGCTGAAGACCGCCGGGCACGACGTCAGCATCGAGGGCCACGCCGACCAGCGGAACTCGACCGCCCCGTACGCCACCAACTGGGAGCTCAGCTCGGCCCGGGCCACCGGGGTGCTGCGCGACCTCGTCGAGCGCGGCGGGATGCCGGGCGACCACGTGCAGAGCGTCGGGTTCGGGTCGAGCCGTCCCCTGGCGACGGGGGAGACCGACGCGGACCTCGCCCTGAACCGCCGGGTCGACATCGTGGTGCTGTCGAACCAGGACCAGGACGTCAGCTCCCTGATGCCGGCACTGGCCGCGGCGCAGGACCACGCCCGCGGGACCGGCGGCAGCGCCGCCGCCACCACGACCACGACGGAGAAGGCGACGACGACCAAGGACACCGCCGCAGCCGACACCCACGGCGACCCCGGGAGCGATGCCGGGCACTGACCGCCCACCGCCCCACTACGGGGTACAGCACTGACGGAGGACACTCAGGCGGCCGATAGACGCCTCCGTGACCGAGACCCTGCCCGCACCCGAGGTGTACGACTTCGCGCGCCCCTCGACGCTCGCCCGCGAGCACGCCCGGGTCCTCGAGCTCGCCTTCGAGACCTTCGCCCGACAGTGGGGCACGCAGCTGACCGCGAAGGTCCGCGTCGTGAGCCAGGTCACGTGCGAGCAGGTCCAGATGATGACGTACGACGAGTACGCCGCGTCCCTGCCCGCACTGACGGGCATGGCACTGCTGCCGATCGTCGACACGGCCCCGAAGGGCGTGCTGCAGGTCCCGCTCGACGCCGCCCTGACCTGGGTGTCGCACGCGCTCGGCGCCTCGCGCCCGCTGCCCACCCCGGACCGCACCTTCACGCCCATCGAGCAGGCCCTGGTCCGCAAGCTCGTCGAGGACGCCCTCGACGACCTCCGGTACTCGTTCGGCGGCCTGCTCGCGCAGGACATCGGCGTGAGCGGCTTCCAGTACAACAGTCAGTTCGCCCAGGCCGCGCAGAAGGGCGACCTGATGATCGTCGCCTCGTTCGACATCCGCGTGGGGGAGCGCATCGCCCCCGGCACGCTGGCCCTGCCCGCCGAGGCCGTCCTGCCGCAGCTCGGCGAGGCCGCGGCGACCGTGACGCCCGCCGACGCCCGAGCGCTCCTCGACGTGCAGCTCGCCAGCGTCCCCGTCGGCGTCGCCCTGCACTTCGCACCCGCCACCGTGCTGCCGTCGCAGGTGCTGCGGCTCGCCGTCGGCGACGTCCTGCCGCTGCCCCACCCGCAGCACCGTCCCCTCACCATCGCGGTCGACGGCGAGCCCGTCGGCACCGCCGCCGTCGGCGCGAACGGCTCGCGCCTCGCCGGCATCGTCGTCACCACCACATCGGAGCAGCCCGCATGACCGCCACCACCACCCTCCACACCGGCGCCGCCGAGGCACTCGTCGGTCAGCTCCCGACGACGGTCCCGCTGCACGCGTCGATCCTGCCGGGAGGCTCGACCCCCGCCGGCATGCAGGCCGCGGTCGACGGCGTGGTCGCCTCGTTCGTCGGCGGGCTCTCCGCGGACCTCGCGCTGGTCCTCACCGACCTCGACGGGATCACCGCCGCCGGCGGCACCGACCACGGCCTGGTCGACGTCACCGACGTGCTCCGTCCGTCGCTCGAGGCCGCCGCGTCCGTCCTCGGCGTGGGCGTCCTCGGCGAGGCCCGCCGCGAGTCCGCCGCGTCGCTCTTCGCCGACGCCGACACCGTCGTGTTCGAGCTCACCGCCGGCGGCGTGCCCGGTGGCTGGTTCGCCGTGCGCATCCGCGAGAACGGCGTCCTCGGTGCCACCACCCAGGCGCCCGCGCTCGGGATCCCCAGCGGGAACCTCGGTCGAATCAACAACGTCGAGATGACCCTGACGGTCGAGATCGGCCGCACCCGGATGTCCGTCCGCGACGTGCTCGGCATGGAGCCCGGCGCCGTCGTCGAGCTCGACCGTTCCGCCGGTGCCCCCGCCGACGTGCTGCTGAACGGCCGCCTCATCGCCCACGGCGAGGTCGTCGTCGTCGACCAGGACTACGCCGTCCGCATCACCAAGATCCTCGACGTCGCCGAGACGGTCTGACCCGCGTGGACACCCTCGTCATCACCCTCCGCGTCGCGCTCTCGCTCGGCGTCGTGCTCGCCCTGATGTGGGTGCTGCACCGCCGCATGGCGAAGGGGCAGTTCGGCCGGGCGAAGGCCAGGGGTCGTCGGTCCGCCGCGATCGAGGTCGTCGGCCGCACCGGCATCGGCGGCAAGGCCAGCGTGGTCGTCGTCGACGTGGAGGGCGAGCGCCTCGTCCTCGGCGTGACCGAGCACGGCGTGAGCCTGCTCACGAGCGGCGAGGCCCCCGCGCCCGAGCTCACCATCGTCACCGGACCGGTCCAGCTGCCCGTCCGCGCGACCCAGGCCGCGACCTCGGCCCCGACTGCGGTCCCGATGGCGACCCCGTCACCGTCGGCGGAGGCGTTCCGTCAGGAACTCGCGCTGCAGGACGGGGCCGTGCCGAGCCTCCAGGCCGTGGCCGTGGCCGTGGCCCCGGTTCCCGCCGTCGCCGAGCCGCTCCCGATGCGTCCGCGCAACCGCGACCGTCGCCCCCAGCGCACCGTCGTCCCCACGTCCGCGCAGCTGCAGGGCTCGCTCCTGTCCGCCGACACCTGGCGGCAGGCCGCCGCCGCGCTGCGCTCCCGGCGGGCCGGGTGACCGCGGCGCGCGGTGCCAGGCTCGTCCTGCTCGCGATCCTCGGCGTGGCGGTGGTGGCCGGGTTCCTGATGCTCACCGCGACCGGCGCCCACGCGGCCGGCGTCGTCGAGCCCACCGCTCCCGCGACGCCCACCGCCCCCACCGGCGGCGGCTTCTCGGTGAACGTGAACGGCCCGGACGGGGCGCCCTCGTCCGCCGTCGTCACGCTGATCGGCATCACGCTGCTGAGCGTCGCCCCGGCGCTGATGCTGATGACGACGTCGTTCACGAAGATCTTCGTCGTCCTCGCCATGACCAGGAACGCGCTCGGCCTGCAGTCGATCCCGCCGAACCAGGTCATCGCCGGCCTCGCCCTGTTCCTGTCGCTGTTCGTGATGGCCCCGGTGATCGGGCACATCAACGACGACGCGCTGCAGCCCTACCTCGCCGGACACCTCGACTTCCAGCAGGCCGTCGACATCGGCACGAAGCCGCTCCGCACCTTCATGCTGCACCAGACGCGTGAGGAGGACGTGGCGCTCATCACCCGCGCCGCCGGCCTCGACAACCCGAAGACGCTCGCCGACGTGCCGATGACCACCGTGATCCCGGCGTTCATCATCTCCGAGCTCCGCAGCGCGTTCATCATCGGGTTCGTCATCTTCATCCCGTTCCTCGTGATCGACCTCGTCGTGTCCGCGGCCCTGATGTCGATGGGCATGATGATGCTCCCGCCGGTGATGATCTCGCTGCCGTTCAAGGTGCTGCTGTTCGTGCTCGTCGACGGGTGGGGGCTCATCATCAAGTCGCTCATCGAGAGCTACCAGGTGGTGCACTGATGGACCAGCAGGCGGTCATCGACCTCGTCCTCCAGGCACTCGTCGTCGCCGGCAAGCTCGCGGCGCCCGTGCTCGTCACGTCGCTCGTCGTGGGCTTCGCGATCTCGCTCTTCCAGTCCGTCACCCAGATCCAGGAGGTGACGCTGTCGTTCGTGCCGAAGGCCCTCGCGGTCGCCGTCGCGCTGGTCGTCTGTGGCAACTGGATGATCTCCGAGATGATCGGGTTCACGCACTTCGCGTTCGACCAGATCCCGAAGCTGCTCGGGGCCGCCTGATGGAGCTCGCGATCGACTTCGACGGGCTCGAGGGCACCATGCTCGCCGGCGTCCGGCTCATCGCGTTCTTCATGATCGCCCCGCCGTTCTCGTACAAGGCGTTCCCCGCCACGGCGAAGCTCATCCTGGCGCTCGGGCTCGCCGTCGGGGTCGCCCCGCGCGTCACCGCCGGGTACACCTCGCTCGACACCGGCGCCTTCCTCGTCGCGCTCGTCACGCAGCTCGGCGTCGGACTCGTCCTCGGGTTCCTGGTGTACCTGGTGTTCTCCGCCGTGCAGTCGGCCGGTGCCCTCATCGACCTGTTCGGCGGCTTCACGCTCGCGCAGGCGTACGACCCGCAGTCGCAGGTGAACGGTGCGCAGTTCACGCGCCTGTTCCAGATGGCGGCGCTCGCATTGCTCTTCGCCAGCGGTGGGTACCAGCTCATCGTCGCCGGCATCGTCCGCTCGTTCGACGCGGTGCCCCTGGTCGACGGCACCGGGCACGTCGGCACGATGGCGTTCGGCGGCGTCGCCGGGCTCCTCGTCGCCGCACTGTCGCAGATGTTCCTCGCGACGCTGCAGATCGCCGGCCCGCTCGTCGTCGTGCTGTTCCTCGCCGACGTCGGCCTCGGCCTGCTCACCCGCGTCGCCCCCGCGCTCAACGCCTTCCAGATGGGCTTCCCGATCAAGATCGGCCTGACCGTCATCTTCGCCGGGGCGCTCTTCATGGCGCTGCCGTCCGTGGTGTCCAGCCTGACGGGTGATGCCGTGCAGGCGATCACCGGGAGGGGGTGAGCCATGTCCGACAGCGGTGAGAAGTCCGAGAAGGCCACCTCCAAGCGGATGAAGGAGGTCCACAAGAAGGGCCAGCTCGGCCGGTCCCAGGACCTCGGCGCGTGGATCGGCATCGCCGTCGCGGCGCTGATGATCCCGGCCACGATCGGCCGCGCCGCCGGTGCCGGGCAGGAACAGCTCGACGCCGTCAAGACCGTCATCGCCGACCCGTCGATCGGCACCATGCGCGGCGTCTTCGAGGACGCGATGGGATCTATGGCGGCGACGCTCGGCCCGCTGCTCCTCGTCGTGCTCGTCGCCGTCACCGCGACCGCCGTCGCCCAGGGCGGCGTGCACGTCCGCTCCATCGCCCCGACGCCCGAGCACTTCGACCCCGTGCAGGGCCTCAAGCGGGTCTTCGGCACCCAGGCGCTCTGGAACGGCGTGAAGGCCCTCGTGAAGACGGCCGTCGTCGGCCTCGTGCTCTGGTTCGCCGTGCAGGGACTCGTGCCCGTCCTCATGACGAGCGGGTCGCTGCCCCTGTCGGCCGTGCTCGGCGCCGCCGGCGAGGGCGCGGGGACGCTCCTCCGCGCCGCGATCGCAGCGGGCCTGGTGCTCGCCGCGCTCGACGTGTTCGTCGTCATCCGCCGCAACCGCAAGCGCACCATGATGACCAAGCGCGAGGTCAAGGACGAGAACAAGTCCGCCGAGGGCGACCCGCACGTCAAGGGCCAGCGGCGCTCCCGCCAGCTCGCGATGAGCCGCAACCGGATGATCCAGGCCGTCGGCGACGCGGACGTCGTGATGACGAACCCGACGCACTACGCCGTCGCGCTGAAGTACGAGCCGGGCAAGTCCGCGCCGCGGGTCGTGGCGAAGGGGGCCGGTCCGGTCGCCGACGTCATCCGTGCCCGCGCCGAGGAGTCTCGTGTGCCGATCGTCCGCGACGTGCCCCTCACCCGCGCCCTGCACGCCGCGTGCGAGCTCGGCCACGAGGTCCCCGTCGACCTCTACACGCCCGTCGCCCGGGTGCTGTCCTTCGTGATGGCGCTCAAGGCCAGGGGAGCAGCGGCCGGCACGCACGCCCCGCCCCGGCCCACCACGCCCGACGAGGTCGCCACCGTGCTCGACCCCGCCACGCTCACCGGGGACCTCAGACCCCGCAAGCTCCGCACCCCCAGACCCACCACGAACCCGACGCCCGCCGCGTCCACCACCCAGGGAGTCCCCGCATGAAGCTCAAGGACCTGCCGAAGCTCGCCGTCCCGGTGCTCATCGTCGGCATCATCCTGCTGCTGATCCTGCCGGTGCCGTCGTTCCTGCTGGACTTCCTCATCATCTGCAACATCCTGCTGGCGCTGGTGATCCTGCTCACGACGCTGTTCGTGAAGAAGCCGCTCGACTTCTCGGTGTTCCCGTCGCTGCTCCTCGTCGCGACGCTGTTCCGGCTCGGGCTCAACGTCGCGTCGACCCGGCTCGTGCTCGGCGAGGGGTTCGCCGGCGACGTCATCCAGGCGTTCGGGCACGTCGCCGTCTCCGGGTCGATCATCATCGGCGCGGTGATCTTCCTCATCCTCATCGTCATCCAGTTCGTCGTCGTGACGAAGGGCGCCGAGCGCGTCGCCGAGGTCGGGGCGCGCTTCACCCTCGACGCGATGCCGGGCAAGCAGATGGCGATCGACGCCGACCTGAACGCCGGGCTCATCACCGACGCCGAGGCCAAGGAGCGCCGCGCGTCGGTGTCCGCCGAGGCCGACTTCTACGGCGCCATGGACGGTGCGTCGAAGTTCGTCAAGGGCGACGCCATCGCCGGCATCCTGATCATCATCATCAACCTCATCGGCGGCATCGCGATCGGCATGCTGCAGAACGGCCTCTCGGTCACGGACGCGCTGTCGAAGTACGGCATCCTGACGATCGGCGACGGCCTGGTCACCCAGATCCCCGCGCTCCTGATGGCGGTCTCGACGGGCATGATCGTCACCCGCTCCGGCGCCGAGAGCGAGATGGGCGCCTCGGCGACGAAGCAGCTCGGGCAGTCCAGGAACGCGCTCATGATCGCCGGCGTCGCCGCCATCGCGATGGGCTTCATCCCCGGGATGCCGATCGTGCCGTTCCTGCTCGTCGGCGCGACGCTGCTGTTCACGAGCTGGCGCATCGGGCAGAACACCGCGAAGGCCGAGGCCACCGCGGCCGAGCAGCAGGCCCTCGCCGCTGCCGCACCGTCGGGCGACACCACCGAGGACCTCGTCGAGCAGATGCGCGTGCACGCCCTCGAGATCCAGCTCGCCCCCGACCTGGTCGACATGGTCTCCGGTGCCTCGGACGACCTGCTCGGCCGCGTGCGGGCGCTCCGCCGCAAGATCGCGATGGACATGGGCATCGTCGTGCCGCCCGTCCGCACGCGGGACAGCATCGAGCTGCCGCCGTCGACGTACGCCATCCGGATCGCCGGCGTCGAAGCCGGTCGCGGCACCGCCCCCGCGCGGAGCGTCCTGGCCCTCGGCGACCAGCTCGACGGCCTGCCGGGCGACGCCACCGTCGAACCGGTCTTCGGTCTGGCCGGCAAGTGGGTCCCCGCCGAGCTCCGGCACGCGGCGGAGATGACCGGTGCGACCGTGATCGACCGCGTGTCCGTGCTCGTCACCCACCTGCAGGCCGTCATCGGCGACAACGCCGCCCGACTGCTCACCCGCGAGGACGTCAAGGTCCTGGCCGAGGGCGTCAAGCAGGTCAACCCCGCCGCCGTCGAGGAGCTCGTCCCCGGCATGCTCTCGATGGCCGAGCTCCAGCGCGTGCTGCAGGGGCTGCTCGTCGAGCGCGTGCCGATCAACGACCTCGGCCGGATCTGCGAGGCGCTGACGCTCCGCGCGAAGGTGTCGACCGACCCCGAGGGGCTCGTCGAGTCCGCCCGCGCCGCACTCGGCCCGGCGCTGCCGGCACGACACCTCGACCAGGGCGTCCTCCGCGTGATCATGATCGACCCGCTGCTCGAACAGGCCATGCTCGAGGGGCTCCGGCCGTCCGAGCAGGGCACCCAGATCGTCCTCGACGCCCACCGCATCGAACAGGTCCTCGGCTCTGTGCGCGACGCCGTCCGGAGCGTCGAGGAGCAGGGCCTGTCCGCCGTGCTCGTCTGCGCCCCGCAGCTCCGCCCGGCCGTGCACCGCATGGTGTCCGCCCAGTCCGACGGCCTCCCCGTGCTCTCCTACCAGGAGGCAACGGCGGCGGGCTCCACCATCGAGACCGTGGGAGTGGTCCGTGCCGCCGACCCGATTGCAGCGTAGCGGCGCGACGCTCGACGACGTCCGCGACGCCGTCCGAGCCGAGTTCGGTGCCGGCGCGCGGATCATCGCCGCCGAGCGCGTCACCAGCGGCGGTGTCGGCGGGCTCTTCCGCCGTGCGCACGTCGAGGCCACCGTCGAGGTGCTCGACCCCGACGAGGTCCCGACCGCCCGCGTCGCCATCGCCGACGGACCCGCCACCCGGATCGGGATCGCCGCGCTCCTCGCCGACGCCGACGAGGCGGAGGCCCGCATCGCCGGCGGTGACGGCGCGCGCGAGGCCCGGGCCGACGCGTTCGCGTCCGTGCTCGGCGGGTTCGCCGCCGACGGCATCGCCCCGGCCGTGCCCAGCGGCCCGGTCCCCGTCCTCGCGACCGGCCCTGCGACCGGCCCCGCGCCCGTCGCAGCGCCCGTCCCGGTGCCGGAGGCGATCCCGTTCCCCACCGACCCCGTCTCGGGGTCGCGCCCGCCCCTGGAGGCCGCGCCGGTCCTCCTGGCCGGACCGACTGGAGGCGCGGCTCCCGTCCACGACCTCACCACGCGTCGCGGACGGCGTGCGCTGGCCGCGGGGCGGCCCCCGGTGCCGCCGGTCCTGTCGGGTGACGGCGACCTGGTGCTGCTCGTCGGGCGCGGCGCCGACGTCGGCGCTGCCCGTGCCGCGTTCGCCGCGCGGCACGACCTGCGGGAGACCGACGCCCTCGACCGCCGTGGTGGGATCCTGGCGCGGGCCGACGGGGTCCGCGCGGGCCACGCGCTGCTCGGTGCCGTCGCCTGGGACGACCACGCGGCGCTCGAGGGCCTGGCGCCGGACCAGGTGTGGGTCGTCGTCGACGCGGGGCGGAAGCACGAGGACTCGCTCCTCATGGTGCACGCCGTCGCCGCGGTGGTGCCGGTCGCCGGGGTGCTCGCCGTCGGCACCCGGGAGACGACCACGCCGGACAGCGTGCACGAGCTCGGGCTGCCGGTCCGGCCGCGCTGACGGTGAGCCGGCGTTCCGTTTACGCGGTGACGGATCCGGTTCACGATCTCCGACGTTGGCCGACCGGATCCGTCATGTCTCGCTTCGGGAACCGGCGTCCGGTCGGCCGACTGCCGCGCCGGTCGACTGACCGCCGCGCCGGTCGTACCGGTCCGGCCGCGCTGACGGTGAACCAGCGTTCCGTTTGCGCCGTGACGGATCCGGTTCACGATCTCCGACGTTCGCCGACCGGATCCGTCATGTCTCGCTTCGGGAACCGGCGTCCGGTCGGCCGGCCGCCGCGCCGCGGGCGAGCCTCACCGGACATCGTGGTTAGGCTGGTCGGGTGCTGGTACTCACGCGGAAGGTCGGCGAGCGGATCCTCATCGGGGACGACATCGTCATCACGGTGCTCGACTCCCGGGGCGACGGCGTCCGCATCGGCATCGATGCCCCCCGCGGCGTCAAGATCCAGCGCGAGGAAGTGGTCCGCGCGGTGACCGAGGCCAACGTCGAGGCCACCCGTGCGGCGTCCGACGACGCCGAGGCTCGGCTGCGCGCGGCGCTCGGCGGGTCGCCCGCCCCCACGGACGACCCGAGCGCCTGAGCCCCTAGGGGCGGGGCTTCTTCTCCTGCTCCGGCAGCCGTCCCGCGGCGCGCTCCGTGGCGAACCACGCGGCGGCCTCCTCCTGCCGTGCGCGCTCCTCGCCGAGGGCGATCGGGGCGCGGACGTGTCCGGGCTCGTAGCCGAACGTCTCGAGCAGCTGCGGCACGAGCGGGCGGAGCCGTGCGACCAGGCGGTCGATGGACGCCGACACCGCGCGGGCACGCTGCGCCGAGAGCCGTCCGTGCACGAGGTACCACTCCAGGTGCTGTTCGAGCAGCCCGAGTGCGAACAGGTCGCGGAGCCGGACGAGCACGCGGCGGGTGTCGCCCTCGGGGACCTCCTCGATCGCGGCCGTGAAAGCGTCCCACTGCATGAGCTCGGCATGTGCCCTGGCGGCCTCGATGAGCTCGTGCTGCGAGCGGTTCAGCAGCAGGGCGGCGCGTGCGCGGTCCTTGCCGGCGGTGTTCAGCCGCATGCCGATCTCGCTCACCATCGTGTCCACCCGGCCCGCGAGCAGCGCCCGCTGGGTCCCGGCGTCGCGGAGGTCCGTGACGCTCGCGGCGAGCGACCCGCGGTCGGCGACCGTCTGGCCCAGGCGGCGGATGCCCGAGGCGTCCGCGAGCTTGGCGCCGACCTGCGCGGCGACGAACTTCGCGGTCGAGGCCGCGTCCTTCGGCGCCTTCTTCCGGAAGTCGGTGAGCAAGCGCTTGCCGACGAGCTGCAGCAGCACGGTGTTGTCGCCCTCGAACGTCACGTAGACGTCGAGGTCGGCGCGGAGACTGGTCAGCCGGTTCTCGGCGAGGAAGCCCGCGCCGCCGCAGGCCTCGCGGCACTCCTGCAGGGTGTCGAGCGCTGACCACGTGGACAGCGACTTGAACGCCGCTGCCTGGGTCTCGAGGTCCTCGCGGCGCTCCGGGGTGTCGAGGCGGCCGCTGAAGACGTCGTCGAACGTGCGGAGCAGCTGCTCGTGCGCGAAGGACTGGGCGAACACGGTGGCCAGGCGGGGGATGAGCCGGCGCTGGTGCCGACCGTAGTCGAGCAGCACGCCCTCGGTGCCGCCGCCGGTCGGGAACTGGCGGCGTTCCATCGCGTACGTCAGGGCGATCTGCAGCCCGATCTTCTGCGCGACCACGGCCGCGCCGTCGAGTGACACGCGCCCCTGCACCAGGGTGCCGAGCATCGTGAAGAAGCGGCGGCCGGGGGAGTCGATCGGGGAGCTGTAGGTGCCGTCCTCGGCGACGTCGCCGTAGCGGTTGAGCAGGTTCGTGCGGGGGATGCGGACGTGGTCGAAGTGCAGCCGGCCGTTGTCGATGCCGTTGAGGCCGCCCTTGACGCCGTCGTCCTCGCCGCCGACACCCGGCAGGAACTCCCCGTCGTCGTCGCGGAGCGGGACGTAGAACGCGTGCACGCCGTGGTCGACGCCCTGCGTGACGAGCTTGGCGAACACGACGGCCGCCTTGCCGTGCAGCGCGGCGTTGCCGATGTAGTCCTTCCACGCGCCGCGGAACGGCGTGTGCACGACGAACTCCCGCGTGTCCGGGTCGTACGTCGCCGAGGTGGCGATGCTCTGCACGTCCGAGCCGTGCCCGGTCTCGGTCATCGCGAAGCAGCCGGGCACGTCGAAGCGGATGATGCCCGGCAGGAACTCGTCGTGGTTCCTGGCGGTGCCGAGGTGGTGCACGGCCGAACCGAACAGGCCCCACTGCACGCCGGCCTTGATCTGCAGCGACGGGTCCGCCGTCGTCAGTTCCTCGAACGCGGCGAGGTTGCCGCCGTGGTTGTCCTGGCCGCCGAGCTCGACCGGGTAGGGCCGCTGGATCGCCCCGGCGTCGACCAGGACCTGCAGCTGCTCGAAGGCGCGCTGGCGGTGCTCGATCGTGCCGAGTCCCTCGGTCTTGTGCAGCGCGGGGTCGAGCACGAGCCGACGAGAGATCCGGCGGTCCTCGGCCCAGCGTCCGAGCAGGTGCTCCGCGAGCAGGTCGACGTCGATGCGGACCTCGCGGTCGGTGCCCGCCGTCGGTGTCCCGCGTGCCGGGTCACCGGCGGCGTCGGCCTTCGGGCTCGTGCCGCGCTGCGCACGGTCGGTCTGCTTCGTGCCGGGTGCGATGTCGACCATCGGGGGTGCCTCCTGAACTGCACTGTCCGGTGTCGTCCGCGCAGGGGCGCACGACGACGTTCCTGGGTGCAACGCTATGCACCCTGGCCGTGAGCCGCACGAGAGCGGTACCGGCACGACAACGCGTGGCGCGGCCGGTGCACGGCGGCTCGTGGGAACCCTCCAATCACGAGCGGTCCTCGTCGACTGGCCGCCCCGTACGCCTCCGGGCCAGACTGGCTGGCATGTCAGGCACCACCACCCCCGAGCCCGGGACGCGACCCGAGCGCACGTTCTTCGGTCAGCCGTTCGAGTTGTCCACGCCCTTCGCGGTCGAGCTCTGGGAGCGGTTCTCGTTCTACGGGATGCAGGGCATCGTCCTCATCTACATGTACTACTCGCTCACCCGCGGCGGGCTGGGCATCGACCAGACCGTCGCCACCGGGATCATGGGCGCGTACGGCGGGTCCGTCTACCTGTTCACGATCCTCGGCGCCTGGACGGCCGACCGGCTGATCGGGGCCGACCGCACGCTGTTCGGCAGCGCGGTCGTCGTGATGCTGGGGCACATCGCCCTCGCGGTGCTGCCGGGTGTCGCGGGCGTCGGGGTCGGCCTCGTGCTCATCGCCCTCGGGTCCGGCGGGCTCAAGGCGACGGCCACCACGATCGTCGGCGGGCTCTACACGAAGGAGGACCCCCGCCGTGACGCCGGGTTCTCCCTGTACTACCTCGGCGTGAACATCGGCGCGTTCGCCGGACCGATCCTCACCGGCCTGCTGCAGAGCCGAGCGGGCTTCCACGTCGGGTTCGGGCTCGCCGCGGTCGGCATGGCCGCCGGGCTCGTGCAGTACGCGATCCGCCGACGGAAGCTCCCCGACGTCGTCCGGCAGGTCGCGAACCCGCTCGACCGGCGTCGGTACCCCCTGGTCGCGGTCGGCGTCGTCGTGGCGCTCGTGGTCGTCGTGGTCGCCGTCGTCACCGGGCTGCTGACCGTCGGCACCCTGCCACTCGTCGTGGTCGCCGTCGTGGTCGTCGCGACCGTGTCCTACTTCATCGTGATCCTGACGAGCGGCATCACCGCCGACGAGCGGTCGCGGGTGCTCGCCTTCATCCCGCTGTTCATCGGCAGCGCCGTGTTCTGGTCGCTGTACCAGCAGCAGTTCACCGTCGTGACGATCTACTCCGACCAGCGCCTCGACCGGTCGATCGGCGGGTTCGAGATGCCCGTGTCGTGGGTGCAGTCGATCAACCCGATCATGATCATCGTGCTGTCCGGGGTCTTCGCCGCGCTGTGGACCCGGCTGGGGGACCGGCAGCCGTCCACCCCGACGAAGTTCGCGCTCGGCACCGGGATCATGGGCGTCGCGTTCCTGCTCTTCCTGCCGTTCACCGGGACCGGCCGGAACGGCACCCCCGTGCTCGTCCTCGCCGGCATCCTGCTCGTCTTCACGGTCGCCGAGCTGCTGCTCTCCCCGATCGGGCAGTCCGTCGCCACGAAGCTCGCGCCGCCGAAGTTCCAGACGCAGATGGTGGCGCTCTTCTTCCTGTCGGTGTCGCTCGGCACCGCGGTGACCGGCGTGCTCTCGAAGTACTACGACCCGACCAACGAGGTGCCGTACTTCGCCGTCCTCGGCTCCGTGGCAGTCGTCGTCGGCGTGCTGCTGCTCGTGACCGCGCACCCCGTGCTGCGCCTGATGCGCGGCATCCGGTAGCGCTTCCGGTAGCCTGGAGGCGAACCTCGTCGGACCCGCGGAACCAGGAGACCACCATGCTCGAACTCGTCGGCGCAGTCATCATCGGCATCGGCGTCATCGGTGGCGTCGGGACCTGCATGGCCATGGCGGCCATGCTCAAGAGCGGTGGGGACGAGTACTAGGCCTCAGGCTGCACGGGTTCCACCGGGACCAGTTGACGACTCAGGACGGTCGCGCGCTCGAAGGGGCCGCGGCCGTCCTTCGTGTACACGGGCTCGTCGAACGCGACGGTCCACGACAGCGGCTCGCCGACGCCGGGGTAGCCGACCAGCTGGTTGCCGCCGGGTGCGACGATGACGCCGACGACGTCGCTCGAGCCGATCGAGTCCACCCACTGCTCGCCGCCCGACGTCGCATCGACGACCCGCACCAGAGCGCCGATGCCGAGTGCGCCGTGCTGCTCGGCCGCCGCGGGTCGTCTCTTCCGGTTCCACATCACCCGACGACCGTACCGCGCGCCCCCGGTGCTCCCATGAGCGGCCACGGATCGTCGGTCTCCCGCGCACCAGGCCCCGCCGACCGGACACGACACCCCGTTCGTGCGGCGTCGGGCGGCCACGAACCGTCGCCCGGACGCGCCGACGCCGACGGTTCCTGACCCCTCGGCGGAGGTGAGCGGGGCGTCGTGACCGCTCAGGACGTCAGCGCGGGCTCCCGACGGATCTCCGTCACGGACGAGTGGCCCGTGTCCGGGTGCTTCCGCATCGAGAGCAGGCGCTCCATCGACGGCTCCAGCGCCGTGACCTTGTCGAGCGGCGCACTCACCACGAGCTGGAACCCGAGCCGGAGCCACGCCGTCACGGCACGCCCGGCGAACTCCGAGTCCGCCTTGATGAACGCCTCGTCGAGGAACACCGGCGCGAACCGGGGCCGCGGCCGGGTCTCGTCGCCGAGCTGGTAGCGCAGCGCGGCCCCGACGATGAACGCGACGAGCTCCTGCGTCTCGCCGCCGGACTTGTCGCCGAGGGACGAGTACACGCCCAGGTCGTTGCCCTCGGTGTCGTAGCGCACGGCGGTGATCTCCATGTGCCGGCGGACGTCGAGCACCGCGTCGCGCTGGGTCGTGCGGCCGCGGGCGGCGTCCGGCTCGACCCGGATGACGGCCATGAAGCGCCGGAGTCGGCGGAAGCGGGTCTCCAGCACGTCGTCGGTCAGCTCGGTGTCGACCGACGCGGACAGCGCCCGGAGCTCCCGGCGGAACTGCGAGACGTCCTCGCGCGTGACCCGGCGGATGACGATCTTCAGGCGGTCCCGGTTCGCGCCGAAGGGCAGGTCGCGGAGGATCTCGTTGACCGGCTCCAGGCGCTCCTCGATCTCCACGACGGCCCGGTCGAAGGCGCCGGCGAGCGGGACGAGGTCCTCGCCGCTCCACTGCGACAGCCGACGGCGCCACTCGCTGCGACGGGCGTGCAGGCCGGTCGCGACGATCTGGTCGAGGATCGCCCGGTAGTCCGGGTACGACGCAACCCCGGTGCCGAGGTTCGGGTCGGCCCAGGCGTCCTGGTACCGCTGGAACGTCAGGGTCAGCGCGTGGGACGCCGAGGCGGCTCCGTCGAGCGCCTGGGTCAGGCGTTCCTCCAGCCGGCGGCGCAGACGCTTCGTGGCGTCATCGAAGCCGTCGACCCCTGCCGGGGCACCGACCTCCTCGAACGTCTCGGCCAGCAGCCGCGCCTGCTCTTCGTCCGGCAACGCCGCGGGGGCGTCGTCGAAGCGCGACAGGATCTCCGCGGCGGCGTCCTGGCCGTCGACGAGCACGCCGTGGCGCTCCTCGAGCCGCTGCACGGACAGGCGTGCGGCGGCACGGCGGTCAGCGGCCTCGTCGAGCGATGCGCGGAGCCGGGCGACCGAGGCCCGCAGCGTCCGCAGGCCGTCGTCGGCCGCGAGGACGGCGTCCCGCTCCGCCGACAGCCGAGCCAGTGACGCGTCGACACCGGCGACGTCGATGCCGTCCCACGTGGTGTCGACGCGGTGCTGGTGTGCCGCTCGGAGGGCGTCGAGTGCGGCGATGTCCTGCGCGACGTCGGTGCGCCGGGCCTCGAGCGTCGCGAGGTCCTGGGCGATCGACGCGAGCTCGGTCTCCACGGCGACGACCCGCGCCTCGTTCGTGAACCCGATCACGTTGGCCTGACGCCGGTCGCCGTGCGCGCCACGTCGGCCGTCGCGGAGCTGGCCGGACTCGGTGACCCGACGGCCACCACCACCGAGCTCGGCGGCGGACGTCACACACCTGGCGTCGATCCGGTCCGACTCGATCCGGGACCGCACCCAGGTGCTGAAGGGGGAGTCCTTGATCGCGAGCTTGCCGGACACCATCGCCGGGTTGCCGTCGACGTCGAGGTGCGGGCCCGCTGGTACGCCCTCGAACTGCACGCGGACGCTCAGCTGCAGGGCGTCGATCGCGGCGCTGAAGTCGTCGAGCCGGTCCTGGTCGACGAGCAGCGTGCGGGCGACGGGCGCGAGCACGGACTCGATCGCCGTGCGCCAGCGCTCCTCTCCAGGCAGGACGTCGAGGAGCTCGGCCACGTAGGGCAGGTCCGCGGGGTCGATCCCGGCGGCGCGCGCCATCGCGACCCGGGCCTCGTGCATCGGCAGCGGCATCGCGCCCTGGCGGTGCTCGAGCGACTGACGTTCCTGGCGCAGCGAGCGTTCACGGTCCAGGAGCGGGTACTCCTCGCGCGTCAGGGCGTCGCGTCGGGCGTCGAGGTCGTCGCGGGCGGCGGCGAAGGTGCCGAGGAACTCGTGGGACGCGCGCTGCGCCCCGACGAACTCCTGCTCGGATGCCACCGCCGCCCCGAGCACGTCCGTCCGGTCGTCGAAGGTCGCCCGCGCGCGGGCGACGACCTCACGCTCCCGGGTCCGTCGGTCGATCCGGTCCTCGAGCTGGGCGAGGGCGTTGCCGCCGGAGTCGCGGAGCCGGGCCTCGGCCTCGCGGAGCTCGATCTCGACGGCGGCGTGCCGGGCGGACGCTGCCTCGACCTCGGCGCGGGCAGCGGTGCGCTCCCGGCCGTTCCGCGCGACCTCGTCGTCGAGCAGCTCCCGCTTCCTCGATGCCGTCCAGTGCGCGAACGGGGAGACCTCGGACCCCGTGGCGATCCCGCCGAGGGCCTCGGCCGCGGCACGGGAGCGTTCGATCTCCAGGTGCAGCTCGGTGATCGGGGAGAGGATCCGGACCTTGCGCTCCTCGGTGTCCATCGCCTCGTACGCGTCGTCGAGCGCGGCGAAGTGGGCCAGCGCCCGGTCGGCGGCCTCGTACGTGCCCGGGGTCTCGAGCACGAGCGACTTGTAGAGCGAGTCGACCGTCGGCATGTGCTGCCCGGCCTGGATCCGCGCGAGCAGGCGCATCGCCCGGTTGCCTCCGCCGGAGTCGCCGATCCCGAGCCGCGTCTGCAGCGTGTACGCGAGCTCCTGGTACGTGTCGCGGATGACGAGTCCCGGCACCCGACCGGTCAGCTCGAGGTGGCTGAACCGCGACGGCACGAAGTCCTCGAGCCGCCGCAGGTCGAAGGCGTCGTCGACCGTCGCCATCGTCATCTGGATGTCGCCGACCCCGCGGGCCCGCTTCGGCACGACGTACGCCCGCAGCACGGTGAACTGACGCTCGTCGTCGTTGCGGAACGTCACCGCGGCCGCGCCCCACGTCGTCGTGTCGTCGCCGCGCAGGTTGACGTCGCGGAGGCTGCCCGACTCCGGGTCGCGCCGGGTGTCGACCTTGCCGCGTAGGTACGTGAGCAGGTTGCGCTGGTCCGCGCTGCGCGCCCGACCGGTGGTGGCGTCGTTCGAGGCGCCGTTGAACGGCACGTCCGACGGCATCATCACGGCGAGGTAGGCGTCCATCAGCGTGGACTTGCCCGTTCCGGAGGCGCCGGAGATGAGCGTCGCGGTACCGGACAGCTCGATCTGCCGGTGGCCGTGGAAGCCGCCCCAGTTCACGACCTGCATGGACTCGGCGCGCCACTGCGCGACGGTGTCGAACAACGCGGGGATCCCGCCGTCCATCCGGTGGTCGCTCACGCGGACCCCTCCTCGGTGTCGTCGGTCTCGGCGTCCAGGTCCAGGTCCAGGTCCGCCGGGAGGCTCGGCTCGGCTCCGTCGGGAGCGTCACCACCCGCGGTGGTCGCGCCGGCCAACGCCGTGCTCGCCAACGCTGTGCTCGCCAACCAGGCGTCGAGTTCGAGCAGCCGTTCGAGGGGGAGCAGCACCTCCACGACGCTCGCGATCCGGAAGCGGTCCGGGTCGCTCGTCTTCAGGAGCACCCGGGCGGTGACGAGTCGTTCGACGGCCTTCGCCACGCGGCCCTCGTCGCGGGTGCGGTCGGTCGCGGTCGCCGGTCGGAAGCCCGCCACGTGCGCGAGGATCTCGGATCGGTCGACCACCACCTGGTCGGGGCCCGGTCGGGTGTCGGCGCGCAGGCGCATGCGGAGCCAGACGAGGACGATCGTCTCCTCGCGGGTGTACGGCACGTCGCGGAGCAGCGTCGGGAAGCCCCGGCGCTGGCTCTCCGAGCGGGCCTGGCGCTTCCACGCCACCTCGCGGTCGCGGTCCACGTGCAGTTCGAGGAACAGGTCGTTCAGGCGGGACCGGAGCTGGTGTTCGGCGTCGAGCACGGCCCGCCACTCGTCCGCGTGCGTCCGGGCGCTGACGTAGGAGTGCCGCAGGAGCGCGACGAGCGCACGGCGCTGCGCGTCGTCGAGCCGGCCCTCGTCGCCCTCGAAGAGGGCGAAGCTCGACTCGTCGCGGTCGTCCTCGGGGACGGAAGCGGCGTCGTCGAAGGGGTCGATGCCGTCGAACTCGTCCGTCTCGTCGACGGATGCGGGCGTCGTGTCGGTCACCGGGCCTCCAGGGTGTCGTCGTCGTCGTCGTCGTCGTCGCCGGACGGGACCGGTGCTGCCAGGTCCGCCGTCGGCATGGCGAAGGTGACCGCGGTGCCGTCCGGGCGCACCGTGTGGTGCGGGACGGTGGCGGCCGCGGTCTCGAAGTCGGGGCGGCCCGTGAGCAGGTGTGCCAGGCCGAAGAGCTCGACGGGGCGGCGGTGCTCGGGCGGCAGCCCGTGGAACGCGCGGTCACTCGACTCGGCGGCGCCCGACCGGAGCACGGTGCGGAGCTCTGCCAGCAGCGGACCGCCGTGCCGCCGGAGGGACTCGACGTCGAGCTCCTCGAAGACGTCGTCGTCGGGTTCCTCGATGAGCGGCGGCACCGCCTCGGTGTCGGGGTCGTAGAAGCGCTCGCGCAGGGTGCCGACCTCGGCGACCGGGGGCAGGAGCTCCAGCGGGACGCGGTCCCGAGCGCCGCCGCCGTCCATGAGCGCGGCGAGCCGGCGGTTGACGCTGCGGAGGACGGCGTCGAGTTCGCGGTCCCGGACGACGTCGTGCGCGACGATCTGGTCGCGCAGCGTGCCGGTCAGGAGCCGTCGCTGGGCGAGCACGTCCTCGATGCCCTGGCGCAGGATGCTGACCGTGTTGCGGAAGGTCCGGCGTTCGGCGGCGGTGAGTCCCGCGGCGAAGGGGTGCTCGAGGATCGTGGCGATGTCGTCGCGGAGGCGCAGGAGCAGGGCGTCGTCGCGGAGCAGCTCGAAGGCGCCCTCGAAGGCCCGGCCCTCGGGGGTGGCCTCCATCAGGGTGTCCGTGCGGGCGAGGTAGTCGTCGAGGATCTCGCCGATCGGACGGACCTCGTTGCGGAAGTCCTCGACGATCGCGCGGTGCATCGACGCCACCGCTTCCTCGACGCGCTTGAAGTCGCTGGGTAGCTGCCGGATCAGGTCGGTGATGTTCGTGTAGCCGTCGCGCATCCGGTCGGCGTCGACCACGGCGGGCTCGTCGCCGGACGCCAGGCGGTCGCGCTCGGCCTGGAGTTCCGCGATCTGGGCGTCCAGGCGGCGGATCTGCACCGCGGGGTCGGGCTCGGCGCGGGCAGCCCATCGATGTACGGCGTCGACGATCATCGCCAGGCGGCTCTCGCTGATGAGCGCCCGGTCGGAGGACAGGGCGTCGACGAGGCTCAGGGCCTCGAGCGCGTGCGACGTCAGCGAGTACTGCTCGTCACCGTCGGGGGAGTTCGAGCGGACGAGCCACTGCGCCGTCACCCATTCGCGGCAGAGAGCGCGGCCGTTCGGGCGGTTCTCGTCGGGTGCTTGTGCTTGTGCTTGTGCTTGTGGTGCTGGCTGCTCGCTCGCGGGGACGCGGGCGCCCGTGGCCTGCAGGCGGGTGACGTGCTCCTCGACCTGCAGGTGCATCCGGTCGGCGGGGACGTACTGCACGTCGCGGTCGAACACCGTGCGGAAGACGGCGAGCACGACACCGCTCGTCGGGCGGGACATCAGCCGGAGCGTCGGACGGTCGAGCACGGCACGGACGCGTGCGTACTCGAGGTCGACGTCGGTCATGCTGCCCCTGGTGGTCGGTCGGGTCGTGGTCGGTGGTGTCCTGGGATGCAAAGAGCCCGACGCGGCTGCGTCGGGCTCTTGGCGGTACGTGGGCGATACCAGACTCGAACTGATGACCTCTTCGGTGTGAACGAAGCGCGCTACCAACTGCGCCAATCGCCCCTCGCACTTGCGTGCGGATCGATAGTAGCGGATGCGCGGCGGTGTGCCGAACCACGTGTCGCCCTCGCGCGCGTCGTGCTCGCCCGAACGCCCCCGATCCGCATGAACCCGGGGGACACGCCCGGTGAACGGGAAGGATTTTGGAGAAAGGGCCCTGAGTCGGATACAGTTTACGAGTCGCCGCGAGAGCGGACAACGACATGCGGATGTGGCGCAGTGGTAGCGCATCACCTTGCCAAGGTGAGGGTCGCGAGTTCGAATCTCGTCATCCGCTCGAGTACTGGTTCCCTCGGGGGCCGGTTTCTCACCAGAGGGTATCCCACCGTTCGGGTACTCACGGAGACGTGAACCTCGATGGTGGGGTGGCCGAGAGGCTAGGCAGCGGCCTGCAAAGCCGTCCACGCGGGTTCGAATCCCGTCCCCACCTCCAAGACTCTGTCGGACCTCGGTCTGCAGGGACTCTCTGGGCGATTGGCGCAGCGGTAGCGCGCTTCCCTGACACGGAAGAGGTCACTGGTTCGATCCCAGTATCGCCCACCAGCACGACGAAGCCCCCGGCAGGACCACCAGGTCCGGTCGGGGGCTTCGTCGTTCCCGGTGCCGGCGACATCACCACGCGACGGACCGACAACGGCGGGTGGGACGGTGCCTCCATCTGCCAGTCGTGCGCCCACCTCGACGACGACCGCTGAAGCGGAAGCGTTACCGCGGCACCCCGAACTCGTCGAGCACGTCGTCGAGTGTCGTCCCCAGCAGCGCAGCGGTCCGTTCGTACTTCTGCTGGAGCCGTGCGCGGGTGTCCTCGTCGGCGATCATCGCGAGCCGAGCCGGGTCACCGTTGTGGCTGACGTCGGCGCGCTTCACCCGGAGTGCGATGCCCGACGGATCGGCGACGACCCGAGCGATCGACTGCTCGAGCGTCTCGCCACGGCGCTTCGTCACCGCGTCGACCGCGAGGACCTGCTCCACGGAGAACCCCATCGCTCGGAGTTCGGCGAGGGTGATGTCGGTGTCCTCGACGACGTCGTGGAGGAACCCGACGACCTGCTCGTCGTGGGTGGTGAGCCGCTCTGCGACCGCGGTCGGATGCTCGATGTACGGCCGGCCGACCTTGTCCACCTGCCCGGCGTGCGCGCGGGTCGCCACCTCGTGAGCCAGTCGCACCAGGTCCGTCGTCATGACCTCAGCGTGGCACGCCGACCCGACAGGCCAACAGCGCGGAGACGACGGCGTCCACCTGACCGCTGATCAGAGCAGCGTCGACGAGGACAGGAGCACCGGGCACCGGTCCGGCTACGGCCGGTAGTCCCGCCGCCGTCGGTGTGCGTCGTCCTGGTCTGCACGCCGTTTCGCCTCGTCGCCGCGAAACCCAGGGCCGGTCCAGTTGGACACGTCGAAGCCGCGCGCGAGCAGACCGAGTGTGTTCACCAACCAGTTGACGAACCGCATCGTGCACCCCCTCGTGGCCGATCATGCCACGGTGGGGCCGGCGAGGTGGAGGTCCCCTGCGGTGTCGGGGAGCGGTTGCCGACGGGGACGTCGTCGTGGTGCGCCGCATCAGTCCGTCGCCCGCGACCGCCGCTCGACCACGTGCACGCGCACCCCGAGGTCGGCGATCCGTCCGAGCTCCGCCGGGTCGGCCCCGTCGTCCGTGACCAGGTCGTGGACACCACGCATGCCGACCACGGGCGCCAGCGTCGTCCGGCCGATCTTGGACGAGTCGGCCACGACGATGGTCCGCTGCGCGTTGCCGATCATCGCCGCGTTCGTCCTGGCCTCGGTCTCGTCGTGGGTGGTGGCACCGCCAGCGGCACTCACCCCGTCCATGCCGACGATGGCCGCCCCGACGTTCATCGCCGCGAAGGCGTTCTCGGCCAGCACGCCGACGAGTTCGAACGAGTGCGGCCGGATCGTGCCCCCAGTCATCACGACGCGCAGGTTCGGTCGGGCACCGATCTCACTGGCGGTCGTGAGCGAGTTCGTCACGATGGTCAGGCCGTTCCGGAACACGAGGGACCGGGCGACGCTCGCCGCCGTGGTGCCGCCGCCGATCGCCACGGCGAAGGGTCCGTCGGGCAGGAGTGCGGCTGCGGCTCGTCCGATGCGCTGCTTCACCCCGCGCGACCGCCCCTCCCGCAGGCGGACCGGGATCTCCGAGGTCGGCAGCGCGATCCGCGCGCCGCCGTGCGTCCGCGCGAGCAGTCCCTGCTGCTCGAGGTCGGCGAGGTCGCGGCGGGCGGTCGCGGGGGAGACCCCGAGCGTGGTGACGAGGTCCTGCAGGGTCACGGCGCCCTGGTCGGTGAGGAGCTCGAGGATCGCGAGCATGCGGCGGGACCGCTTGCCCGAGCCCGAGGCCGGAGACGCCGACACGAGGGCGGAGGCGGAGTCGTCGACCATGAGATCGAGCGTACCGGTCAGTCATTCTGATCGTTTCGCTCGGAATGCTGGTCGAATCGCGGCCGAGGTTCCAGGATTCCTGAGCATGACCCGTGTCCCCTCCACCGGCGCCGGCAGCGTCGTGCTCCCCGCGACCGCTGCTGGCCGACCTGCTCTGATGCGATGACGAAGGAGTCCGCAGTGGCACGAACAGGAACCCGCCGCGCCTCGGCCAGTCGTCGCCGCCGTGCGCGGTGGATCGCCGCGGCCGCTGTCCTCGCGGTGACCGCGTCCGCACTCGCCGGCTGCGCCACCCGGGGAGCGACCACCCTCGACACGGAGGCGCCGGTGCACCTCACGATGTGGTCGGGGCAGAGCGACCAGGCCGAGAAGCTGCTGCAGGCCCTCGTCGACGAGTACGAGCGCGATCACCCGAACGTGACGATCGACATGTCGCCAGGCGCCTCCTCGACGGACGAGCTCCTGCAGAAGCTCGCCGCGTCGTTCGCGGGCAACGACTCGCCGGACATCTCGTACACCTTCGGGTCGTGGGCGAGCCAGCTGGAGCGGTCGGACCGCACGCTCGACCTCCGCGAGACCGTCGCCGACCCGGCCGTGCACTGGGACGAGTTCACCGCCGCTGCCCGCAACACCGCGCAACCGACCGGTCGCAAGGTGATCGGGTTCCCGGCGGTGGTGGACAACATCTCGCTGCTCTACAACACCGAGGTCTTCGACCGCGCCCACGTCGCGTACCCGACGGCGGACTGGACGTGGGCGGACTTCCGGAAGGCCGCGAAGCAGCTCACCGACAAGGACAGCAACACGTTCGGCTACGGCTACTCCGTGTCCGGCAGCGAGGAGACCACCTGGCAGATGTGGCCGCACCTCTGGCAGAACGGCGGGTCGATCCTGTCGAAGGACGGCAAGCGGGCCGCGTTCGACTCCCGGGCCGGGGTGGAGTCGCTCGGCTTCCTCCGCGACATGGCCGTCAAGGACAAGAGCGTGTACCTCGACCAGACGGACACCAAGTTCGCGCAGCTGTTCGAGAG
Source organism: Curtobacterium sp. VKM Ac-1395 (assembly GCF_015350975.1). Lineage (GTDB taxonomy): Bacteria > Actinomycetota > Actinomycetes > Actinomycetales > Microbacteriaceae > Curtobacterium. The sequence goes on along the minus strand of NZ_JADKRX010000003.1, from coordinate 94,599 downwards.
CGACCGGATCGGCATGATCACCTCCGGACCGTGGGAGCTCTCCGCCCTGAAGACCGCCGGCACGTCCTACGGCGTCGTCCAGCTCCCCGGGACCGACGGCGACCACCAGACCGTGTCCGGTCCCGACCTCTGGACCCTCTTCGACAACCACGACGTGAACCGCGCCTACTGGGCGACGGACTTCACCACGTGGCTGACCGCGAAGGAGCAGGACGAACGCTTCAACGTCGCGGTGGGCAACCTGCCGCTGCGCTCCAGCGAAGCGACCAGCGAGGCGTTCCTGCGGCAGGCGAAGACCCTCCCCGGACTCGACGTCATGCAGGCCAACTCCGCGAACGCGAAGCAGACCAGGCCGACCGTCCCCGGTTACAACGGCCTGTCCGAGGCGTTCGGCAACGCCGTCGCCCACGTGCTCCAGGGCGAGGGCACCCCGAAGACCGCCCTGCGGCAGGCGAGCGTCGCCGCCGACAAGGCACTCCGCCAAGGCTAGGAGGACCCATGACCACGTTCGCACTCCGCCCCACCGAACCCGCGAAGCGCCCGGACGACCCCGGGACGCCACGACGTCGCCGTCGGTCCGCCGCGTCCGTCCGCGAAGGACTCGCCGGGTGGGGCTTCGTCGGCCCGGCACTGCTCATCGTGCTCGGACTCACCGTCTTCCCCGGAGTGTGGGCCCTGCTCCTGTCGTTCCAGAGCTGGGACGGCTTCAGCCCGGCGACCTTCATCGGTGGGCAGAACTACGCCGACCTGGTGACCGACGAGGGCGTCCGCGCCGCCGTCGTGCACACGGTCCTCTACACCGTGCTCTTCGTGCCGGCCTCGTTGCTCCTCGGACTGGCCCTCGCCGTCGCCCTGAACCGGCGCATCCGCTTCATCGGGCTCTACCGCACCGCGATCTTCGTACCGTTCGTCGCCTCGGCAGCCGCCACCGGCATCCTGACCACGTACCTGTTCAGCCCGCAGTTCGGCATCGTGAACAACGTGCTGCGGGTCCTGCACCTGCCGCAGCAGGGCTGGCTGGAGGACCGCGGCGAGGCCATGCTCGTGATCGTCGTCATGTCGCTCTGGGGCCAGGCCGCCTTCACGACCGTGATCTACCTCGCGGCGCTGCAGGACGTCCCGGGAGACGTCATCGAGGCGGCCCGGATCGACGGCGCGAACGCGTGGCAGACCTTCTGGCGGGTGGTCTGGCCGCACCTCGGCCCGGTCACCGCGTTCGTCGCGATCTACCAGACCCTCCAGGCGGTGCAGCTCTTCGACCTCGTCTACGCCACCACCCGCGGCGGCCCCCTCGACGCCACGCAGACCATCGTCTACTACCTCTGGAAGACCGCGTTCCAGAACCTCCAGTTCGGCTACGGCTCGGCGATCGCGTACGGGATGTTCTTCGTCACGCTCCTCGCCACCGTCGTCGTCACGCTCGTGCAGCGCCGCGCAGGAAGGACCCCCTCCTGATGTCCACCGAGACCCAGGTCCTCGACACCCCGCTCCGGAACGGGGTCGTGACGGCCTCCCGTGCGGACGGCGCCGTCCGTCGCCGCCGCTGGCCCTTCAGCCCGTGGCACCTGCTGCTCCTGCCGGTGTCGCTGCTCTTCCTGCTGCCGTTCGTCGAGATGTTCCTGACGTCCGTCGAACCGGCGTCGGAGATCAACAGGTTCCCGCCGTCGTTCATCCCGACGCAGTTCACGCTCAGTGGGTACGCGCGGCTCTTCGCCGACTCGGACATCCTGCACTGGCTGCTCAACACGGTGATCGTCTCTGCGTCGGCCATCGTGTCCCACCTCGTGCTCTGCTCACTCGCCGGCTACGGCTTCGCGCGGTTGCGGTTCCCGGGGCGCACGTTCGGTTTCCTCGCGATCCTGGCGACGATCATGATCCCGTCGCAGCTGCTGATGATCCCGACGTACGTGATGTTCGCGCGGCTGCACCTGGTCGACCACCTCGGCGCCGCGATCGTCCCGTGGCTCGCGTCCGCGTTCGGGATATTCCTGATGCGCCAGTTCTTCCTGTCGCTGCCGGCGGAGCTCGAGGAGGCGGGGATGATCGACGGCTGCAACCGGCTGCAGGTCTTCTTCCGCATCGTGCTGCCGCTCGCACGCCCGGCCCTGGCGACCCTGGCGATCTTCACCCTGCTGGGCTCATGGAACGACCTGGTCTGGCCGCTCGTCGCCATCAACAACGACCACGCCTTCACGCTGCAGCTCGGTCTCACCAACTTCCAGGGGTCCAGGAGGACCGACTGGTCGTTGCTCATGGCGGGGAACGTCGTCGCGACGCTCCCGCTCATCCTGCTGTTCCTCGTCGCTCAGAAACAGTTCGTCGCGACCATGGCGTCGGCGGGCCTCAAGGGCTGACCGCCCGGCGAGCCCCACCACACGTCACCACCGGAAAGGAAGACCGTGACCACAGACGTCACCATCCCCGCCAGCGCCACCCTCGGCGAGATCCACCAGCAACCGCAGGCGTGGCGCGACCTCGCCGTGCTCCTCGACCAGGCACGGGAGGACCTCGACGCCTTCCTCGGCCGAGCACTCGAGGACCCCCGCACCCGCGTGGTCTTCACCGGAGCCGGGACGTCGGCCTTCGCCGGCCGCATCGCCGCCGAGTCGCTGCGCGGTCGGTCCGGCCGCCGCTTCGACGCCGTGGCGAGCACCGACATCGTCGCGGCACCACGGACGGTGCTCGCGGAGGACGTCCCCGTCCTGCTGGTGTCGTTCGCCCGGTCGGGCAACTCGCCGGAGAGCACTGCGGCGACGGAGCTCGTGGACGCGCTGGCCCCCACCGCGCACCACCTCGTCGTCACGTGCGACCCCTCCGGTGCGCTGGCCGTCGCACACCACGACCGCGAGGACTCGTTCGTGCTCGTGATGCCGCCGCAGACCAACGACACCGGCTTCGCGATGACGTCGAGCTTCTCCAGCATGCTGCTCGCCGCCCTCGTGGCGTTCGTCCCGTCGGACGCTGCCGCGCTCGACCGGGTCGTCGCCTCGGGCGAGCGTGCGCTCGGCACCGAGGACGTCCTGCAGCGGGTCCTCGACGCCTCGCCGCGGCGCATCGTCTTCCTGGGCGGAGGCACCCTCGCCGGGCTCGCCGAGGAGTGCGCGCTCAAGACCCTCGAACTGACCGCCGGCACCATCGCGGCGTTCCACGACACCCCGCTCGGGTTCCGACACGGTCCGAAGGCGGTGCTCGACGACGACACGGTCGTGGTCGTCCTGCGCTCGGCGGACCCGACCGTGCGCCGGTACGACGACGACATCGTCCGCGAACTCCGAGCCGACCGGCCCGGGCAGGTGGTCGTGGTCGGCGCCGACGGGCTGTCGGGGACGCCAGGGACGGACCTGGACCTCGCCTTCCCGGAGGCAGAGGGACTCGACGACGGCCTCCGTGCCGTCGCGCTCGTCGCCGTCGCGCAGCTCCTCGCGCTGCACGCCTCGGTGCGACTCGGCTGCACGCCCGACAACCCGTTCCCGGACGGCTCCGTGAACCGGGTCGTCCGCGGCGTCGTCATCCACCCCCTCGACGGCGAGCGCGGAGCGCGGGCATGACGCTGTTCCTCGGCCTCGACGGCGGAGGGACCAAGACGGCCGTCGTGCTCGTCGAGGCGGACGGCGATGAGGGAGCGGTCCTCGCGCGGTGGCGGGGCCCGGGGTGCTCCTGGCTGGACGACGGCGTCGACGCTGCGGCCGCCGTCGTCCGGCAGGGGACCCGCCAGGTCCTCGCTGCGGCGGGACGGTCCGCCGACGAGGTCGCGCACGCGTTCTACGGCCTCCCCGGTCACGGCGAGTCCGCGAGCACCGACGTCCTGCTCGACGCACTGCCGCGTGACGCCCTCGGGCACGACCGCGCCACCGTCGGCAACGACGTGCTCGCCGGGTGGGCCGGCTCCCTCGGCGGCCGGGACGGCATCAACGTCGTCGCGGGCACGGGCTCGATCACCTACGGCGAACGCGGCACGCACACCCACCGTGTCGGCGGCTGGAGCGAGCTCATCGGCGACGAGGGCTCCGCGCACTGGGTGGCCCGGCGCGGCCTCAACGCCTTCAGCAGGATGGCGGACGGCCGCCTCCCACGGACCGCGTTGTACGGACTCGTGCGGGAACACACCGGCATCGCGGAGGACCTGGACCTCGTCGGCCTGCTGATGCAGGACCTCCAGGCCGAGCGCGCGGCCGTCGCCGCGTTCTCCCGGGTCGTCACCGCTGCGGCCGCCGCGAGTGACCCCGTGGCCGCCGCGGTCCTCGACGACGCCGTCGACGAGCTCGTCCAGCAGGTCCGCGCCGTCGCGGACCGCATCGGAGACCGTCCCGACGGCGCGCCGACGGCCGTGTCGTCCTCCGGCGGCATGTTCTCCGACGACGGCTTCCGGGACCGGTTCGTCGCTCGGGTCGCAGCCGAACGCGACGCGGGCGCGCGCCCGCGCTTCACCCTGGTCGAACCGGTGCTGCCTCCCGAGCTCGGCGCGGTCGTCTACGCGATCCGACGAGCAGGTGACCCGGTCCCCGGCACGTGGCGCGACGCGGCCCCCGTCCAGCGCTGACCGCGTGGTCGGTGGTGGAGGCGACCAGGCAGGGCCGGGAGGCTCGACACGGGTCCGTCACCGAGCCTCCAGGACGGCCGTCTGGTCCGGTCAGGCGACTGCGTTACGCTCCCGCCATGCTCTGGGGGAGACGACGGACACGTTCGGTGACGGTGCTGACGGCTGTGGGGGTCGCCTCTGTGCTGATGGTCAGCGGCTGTTCGGTCCACGTCGACGCTGGTTCGGCCGGCGCGGTGAAGGCGGAGCAGGCGCTGGCGAAGATCGACGGCGTGCGGTCGGTCTCCGGCCTGGGGACGAACAACCTCCCGTTCGCCGGCACCGTCACGGCGTTCGTCGTCACCGACGACGACCTGTCGAACCGGGAACTGCAGACCGTCACCGACGCGGTCGGCCGGTGGGCAGTGCAGCACACCGGAGCCTCCGTGTCGTACTCGGCACGCATCGACGCGGACGGGTTCGGCTTCTTCGTCGGCCGGCACGCGTCGGAGAGCAAGGATGTCCTCGGCGTCGTCGACGACCTCCGCGCGAGCGGGCACTGGCTCGGCGGCAGCGTCAGTGCTCCGGATGCGTCCGGTCGGGGGAGCTCCTCGATCCAGCTCGACGTGGAGCGCCCGTCGGACCTCGTCAGGGGATGGGACACGGTCCAGCGAGTCGCCGCGACGTCCGGGTGGAAGGACGTGTCCCTGTCGGCCGATGCCTGGAACACGCCGGAGAAGAGCACGCTCACCCGGCACAACCCCGACTACAGCATCGCGAACGCCGACAGCCGTGCCGAGGACGTCAACGGTGACCCGTCCGCTGAGGTCGCCGCGTACCGGGCGGTGAGCGCGGCGCACGCGGTGACCAGCGCCTCCGTCCAGTCCGGACGCATCCACGTCCACCTCGCTGACGGCGCGGACATCGCCGATGCCACTGCGCTGATCACGCGGGCAGCACCGGACACAGCAGCGGTCGTCGACGGCGGCATCATCACCACCGATGACTCCGGCGACGCCGGGCAGAAGGCCGACCCCGCGGAGTACGGCGAAGCGAACCGTCTCGCCCACACGATCGACCGTCCGGGAGTCTCGGCGATCGTCGTGAAGCCGGCCTGGGTGACGGTCACCGCCGACGGGACGGACAACGCGCTCAGCGCTGCGGCGACGCTCGTGGCCGCGTCCCCGGCGGCACCGGTGCAGACCCTCGAGGTCGGCTCGTCGAAGGCCGCGCTCGAGGACCGCGCGGAGGCCGGCCTGCTGCTGAGTGGCTCCTCGACGCGGTTCCGTGACTCGGTCACGTGGGTCGGCAGCTCACGGGGTTCCTGCCCGCTCGGGTGTCCCTGTTCGACGCGAACGCCGCCGTCACGGTCACGCTGACGACGGCGGAGGACGCCCCGGCCCTCGTCGCGGCGCTGAAGCCGGTCGTGCCGAGTAGGACAGCGTTGCAGGTGCAGTTGGCGGGCCAGCCGTCCGAGACGTCAGCGGAGCTCACCCTGCGCGACGGCACCCTGAGCGTCGACGCGCTCCGGTCGGTGTCCGAGCGGAACGACACCCGGACACGTCTGGGCGACGCTGTCCGCGACGCCTGGAACGGCTGACCCGGTCCTGACGGATCCACGAGGGGTGCGCCGCGACCGCTGCCCCCACGGCAGCGGTCGCGGTCGACCGGATTCCCCATCCCACGGACCACTCTGGCCCCGGGACGGACACCGCACATCAGCCGTGAGGACGAACTGTGCCCGGTGACACAGTCGGGGTCGGTCAGTCCGTCTGGCCCGGGTGCCCGGTCGTCGGCTCCGTGGTGGCGTCGAGCCCCGCGTCCGTCGCGGGGTCGGACGAGACGGTCCCCGGCCGGACGGGGAAGTCGTCCATCGTGGCCGTGCCGCTCCCCGGGGTTCCAGTCGGGCGGCCGCCGCGGACCCGGTTCTTCACCGCTGCCCACGGACGGGCGAGGCCGGAGCGAGGAGCTCTCTCGCTGGGCGCCTCGACCTCGAGGCCGTAGTACGCGCCGACGTGCTCGAGCAGGACGTCCCGCTCGGCCTTGTCGTACGCCCGGCGCTCTCGCGAGAACGCGATGATCGTCGACCAACAGGTGAGCAGCAGGACGATGCTGAACGGCAGCGCGGTGGTGATCGCCGCGGTCTTGAGGGCGTTGAGACCACCGCTGAGCAGCAGGGCGACCGCGAGGAGGGCCGAGACGCCGGCGAAGAACACGCGGAGCCAGTTCTTCGGCTCGATGTCGCCACCCGACGCGATCATGGCCATCACCAGGGAACCGGAGTCGGACGACGTGACGAAGAAGACGCCGATGAGCAGGATCGCCCCGAACGTCAGGACGGCACCGGCGGGCAGGTCGCCGAGGAGCGCGAAGAGCGATCCCTCGACGTCGACCGAACCGTCGGACCCGACCAGGCCGCCCGCGCCGTCCGTCTGGCGGTGGATCGCCGTGCCGCCGAGGACCGCGAACCAGAGGAAGGTGAGCAGGGTCGGCACGAGGAGCACCCCGAACACGAACTGACGGACCGTGCGTCCCTTCGAGATGCGCGCGATGAAGACGCCGACGAACGGCGCCCAGGACATCCACCAGCCCCAGTAGAACGTGGTCCACGCGCCCTGCCAGGCCTCGCCCTCGGCACCCTGCTGGGCGGTGACGTTGAAGGAGAGGCCGACGATGTTCTGCAGGTAGGACCCGATCGACTGCACGAAGTCGCGGAGCAGGAACTGTGACGGTCCGACGATGAGCACGAACAGCAGCAGCGCGGCCGCGAGGAGGAGGTTGAAGTTCGAGAGGATCTTCATCCCCTTGGTCACGCCGGTCACGAGGGAGACGATGGTCACCGCGGTGATGACGGCGATGATGGCGACCTGGCTGACGATGCTGCTCTCGGCGATGCCGGCGGCCTCCAGACCCGCGCCGATCTGGATGACGCCGAGACCGAGCGAGGTGGCGACGCCGAACAGGGTGCCGACCAGGGCGATGACGTCGATGAGGTTGCCCCAGCCGCCGCGGACGCGGTTGCCGAGCAACGGCTCGAGCGCCCACCGGATCGACACCGGCCGGCCGCGGCGGTGGATGGCGTAGGCGAGCGCCAGCCCGAGGACCACGTAGATCGCCCAGGCGTGCAGTCCCCAGTGCAGGAACGTCTGGGTCAGGGCCTGCTGCGCGAGTTCCTTCTCGGTCCCGGTGACCCCGGGACGCGGCGACGCGAAGTGGCTGAGTGGTTCGGAGACGCCGTAGAACACCAGGCCGATGCCCATGCCCGCCGCGAAGAGCAGGGCGAACCAGGACCCGGTGGAGAACTCGGGCTCGTCCGCGTCCTTCCCGAGCTTGATGTCGCCGTACCGGCTGAAGCCGACGAAGAGGGAGAAGCCGACGAAGAACGCGGCGACCAGGACGTAGTACCAGCTGAAGTTGCGGACGATGCCGTCCTGCAGCCCGAGGAACAGCCCCTCGGCGGTGGAGGGGGAGACGAGGGTGAACGCCACGAAGCCGAGCACGATGACGGCTGCGGGCCAGAACACCCACCGCCGGAGCTGCGGGGTGGTGGTGACGGGATCGGGCAGGGGTGGAGCTGTGCTTGCCATGCACTCCATGGTGCCTGCTCGCGTTGCTGTGCGTTCACCCAGGCGTGTCGCCCGGTACTGTTGCCGGCACTCGGTGGTGCTGGACCCCGTCGTGCGTCCCGAGAGGCTGGTGGTCAGCGTGCAGGCTCTGGCGCTCCGCATCCGTGAGTCGTTCTGGTTCCTGCCGGCCGTGTTCGGTCTCGGGGCGATCGTGCTGGCCGAGGTGCTGGTCGCGGTGGACCGGGTCGTCATCGACCACGGGATCCAGATCGCCGTGCTGGACGCGCTGAGTGCGAGCGGTGGCCGGTCGATCCTCACCACGATCGGGACGGCGATGCTCACCGTGGCGGGGACGTCGTTCTCCATCACCATCTCGGTCCTCGCCACCACCTCCTCCACGTACGGTCCTCGCCTGGTGCGCAACTTCATGGCGGACCGGGCCAACCAGCTCGTGCTCGCGGTGTTCACGTCGACCTTCGTCTACGCCGTCGTCGTGCTGCGTTCGGTGCACACCGACGTCGACGACGGCACGGCGTTCGTGCCGGTGATCGCGGTGCACGTCGCGGTCCTCATCGGGCTCGTCGACGTCGCCGTCCTGGTGTTCTTCATCCACCACATCGCGTCGAGCGTGCAGATCACCTCCCTGCAGAAACGCGTGCAGGTGGAGCTCGCTGCGGCCCTCGACGAGGCGTTCGCGACGGACGACGACCGGGTGAGCACCACGCCGCGCTCGTCGAGCGTTGCCCTGGGCACGACGATCCGGGCGGGGGAGGACGGCTACGTGCAGTCCGTGGCCTGGCGTCGGCTCGTCCGCTGGGCGGTGGACCAGCACGCGGTCGTCGACGTGCGTGCGATGCCGGGGCGGCACGTGCTCCGCGGCGACCCGGTCCTGGTCGTCACGACCGAGGCCGGCGAGCGCGTCGACCTCGACGACCGCGCGGTCCGGCAGCTGCGCGCGTGTGTCACGACGGGCACCGCGAGGACCCCGTACCAGGACGTCCGGTTCGCGCTGCAGCAGCTCGTGGAGATCGCGGTCCGCGGACTGGCCAGCGGGACGAACGACCCGTACACGGCCGTCGGGGCACTGGAACTCGCCTCCGCTGCGCTGGTCCCGACCTGGCGCGACCGGGCGACCGTCACCGCGTGTCTCGACGACGACGGCGTCGCCCGGGTGCTCCCGCACTGGCCGGAGATCGAGGACCTGGTCGGCACGGTCTTCGACGGCGTGGCCACCTACGGGCAGGAGCACCCCCTCGTGCTCACCGCTGCGGTCGACCTCGCCAGGCGGCTCCAGGACGACGCTCCCCGGTCGCGACGCGATGCGGCTGCGGAGTTCGAGGACCGCGTCCGCGCCCTGTTCCCCTGACGACCGGCCGCCACCTCCCAGCAGGGTATGGTTCTCGGGAGGGAAAAACGCGGCTGTCGTCAGCCGTGGCGACACGTGGTCCGAGTGGACCGCCACTTCTGGATCATCAGGAGTGTGCCGTGACGGAAACGATGCCCCGTCCCCCGTTCGACCCGGAGCTGCAGGGCTTCCTCGACCGCCTCCATGCCCGCGGGCCGTTCGTGCTCACGCGCGAGATGCTGCCGGCGATGCGAGCGCTGGACGTGTCCGAAGCCGAGCTCGACGACCGACTCCGGGAACGCGGGCTCGAACGCCGGTCGGTTCGCGTGCCGGTCGACGACGGCACGACGATCGCCCTCGCGGTCATCCAGCGCATCGGTCGGACGGGCACAGCACCGGCGTTCTTCACCATCCACGGCGGCGGGATGATGTTCGGGCACCACCTCGGCAACCTCGAGTCCTACGACGACTGGCTGCTGACCCATGACGTGGTCCTGCTGAGCATCGACTACCGTCTCGCGCCGGAGCACCCGGACCCGGTGCCGGTGGAGGACTGCTACGCCGGCCTGGTCTGGACCGCCGACCACGCCGAGGAACTCGGGATCGACCCGGCACGCATCGTGCTCGTCGGACAGAGTGCCGGCGGTGGCCTGGCCGCGGGGACGGCGCTCCTCGCCCGGGACCGTGGCGGGCCCGCTGTCCACGCCCAGGTCCTGGTCTCGCCGATGCTCGACGACAGCGACTCGACGACGTCCACCCACCAGATCGACGGCATCGGCGTGGCCGACCGGGCGATGACCCGGTTCGGCTGGGACGCGTACCTCGGGGACCACCGCGACGGTGAGGTCTCCGTGCATGCGGCACCGGCACGCGCGACCGATCTGCGCGGGATGCCGCCCACGTACCTCGACTGTGGCAGCGCCGAGGTGTTCCGCGACGAGACCGTCGCCTTCGCCACCCGGCTGTGGGCGGCAGGGGTCGACACCGAGCTGCACGTCTGGCCCGGGGCCTTCCACGGGTTCACCAGCATGGTGCCGCACGCGGTCGTGTCCCGCCGGGCGGTCGCCGCACTCGCCGACTGGACGACGCGACTGCTCGCAGGGTCGCTCCCGGAGGGCCCGGAGTCGTGATGCGCGCCGATGGCTACGCTCGGCCCATGCGACTCCGTGAGATCGACACCGGCGGGTGGGTCCGACTGCTCGGGTTGGGACTCCTCTCCGCGGGCCTCTGGACGCTCCTCGCGGTGAAGGACTTCGCCCTGGCACCCGTCGTCGTGGTGCTCGTCGCCGCGGCCGTGCTGGTGGTCCTGGTCGCCGCGGTCGTCACGAGCTGGGCGGTCGCGGGTGGGTACCGCCAGCAGCGCCGGCTGGAGGCCTGGGTCCGGGGGAGCGACCTCCCGGCCGAGGTGCCCGTTCCCGTCCGCATCCGGTACCTCCGGCGGGTCACCGAGCGCGGCGCGTGGGTCGGCTGGGTGAGCCTCGCGGCGGGCCTGCTCAATGCAGTCGGTGGTGTGGCGACGGTCTTCGAGGGTGAGGACCCGTGGTCGAGCGTCTTCTCGTTCGTGGCGGCGGTGAGCTTCACGGGGATCGGCGTCTCGACGCTGGTGTTCGCCCGACGGTCGATGCCGCGCGCCCGGCGGCTCCTGGCGGAGGACGAACGGGAACAGGCCGACACCTGGTTCGAGCGGCACGACGCCGAGCCCCGGTAGTCCTGCTGCACGCGTGACCGGACGGCCCGACGAGCCGGTGCTCGTCGGGTACGTCCGGAGCAGCGCCGGCAGGTCCTGACCCGGATCAGGACCCGGGCGTCAGGACCCGGTCGTCGGAGCCTCGGTCGGAGCGGACGGTGCATCGGTCGGCTTCGGTGCGTCCTTCCCCGGCTTCGGCGGCTTCGGTGCGTCCGCACCCGGCTTCGGTGCGTCCGCGCCCGGCTTCGGTGCCCCGGCCGACGGCTTCGGTGCGGCGTCGCCCTCGGGAGCACCAGCCGCGCCACCAGCCGCGCCACCGACCGGCCCGCACGTCCCGCCGGGACCACCGGCAGCAGGACCACCGGCAGCAGGACCGCCGGCGGCGGGCCCACCAGCGGCACCGCCCGCGCCGGGCCCCTCACTCGGCGCACCACTCGGCGCACCGCTCGGCGCACCGGAAGGAGCCCCCGACGGCGCTCCGGTCGGCGCCCCCGTCGGCACCCCCACCGCACTGCTGCCCCCACCGTCGTTGCCCGCGGCGACCGCCGCGGTGACACCGACTCCGCCGATCAGCACGGCCACGACGGCCGCACCGATCCCGAGTCGGCGGCCGAGGCCCTGGCGGCGACCCCGCTCCCCAGCGGCGGCCGAGGACGCGACCGGTGCCGAGCCTCCCGGCCGGGTCTCGGAGGCCTGCGGGAACTGCTCGGTCGGCTGTGCGTCACGGGCGAAGCCGTCGCGGGGGTACTCGCGGGTGGGCTCGTCGGCGTCGTCGTGGTGGTCGTGGTTCGTGGTCATGATCGCTCCAGTTCGTCGTCCGGCGGTGAGCCGGACCGGCCGACGTGCCGGTCCGGCGGTCCTGCCGGTGACGACCACGCTCGAAGTCCAATCTGAAGCAGGACTGAAGCCCAGGTGCTGCCCAGGTGGCTCCATGCCCGGTGATTGCCGCATCGACCAGCGTGTCGCCGTGCCCACCCCTGCCCGCGTCCTGCTCATCGACGACGACGAGACCATCCGCCTGTCCGTGGCCCGGTCCCTCCGTGACGAGGGACTCGTGGTCCTCGACGCACCCGACGGGGACGCCCTGCAGCAGGACCTCGCCCGGTTCGTGCCCGACCTGGTCGTCCTCGACTGGATGCTGCCCGGTGCGAGCGGCATCCAGCTCGCCGGCCGGGTGCGGACCACGTCCGACGCCGCCATCGTCATGCTCACCGCGCGGGACGAGGTCGACGACCGGCTGCGCGGCTTCGCCGAGGGCGCCGACGACTACGTGGTGAAGCCGTTCGCGATGGCCGAGCTCGTCGCGCGGGTCACGGCGGTGCTGCGACGCCGGGGTCGGATCCCGTCGGTGGTCGAGGTGGCGGACCTCGTGCTCGACCCGGACGCCGCCGTGGTCCGTCGCGCCGGCATCACGCTCGACCTCACCGCGACGGAGTTCCGGCTGCTCGCGTTCCTGGCAGAGAGCCGCGGGCGCACGCTCTCCAAGACCCAGATCCTGACGCAGGTGTGGGGGTACGACAGCGTCGACCCGAACCTCGTCGAGGTCCACCTCAGTGCCGTCCGCCGCAAGATGGAGGCGCACGGGCCTCGGCTCATCCACACCGTCCGCGGGCTCGGCTACCGCATGAGCGCGGTCGCCGCGTGATCGCCGGACCGCTCCGGACGGGATCGCTGCGCGCGCGGACGGTGGTCGCCGTCCTGGTGCTGCTCGCGGTGCTCCTCGGCCTGCTGTCCGTTGCAGTGCAGGCGACACTCGGCGAGCGCCTCCGCACCCAGATCGAGGACCGCCTGCGCGACCGGGCCTCCGCCGCAGCGGCCCTCGTCGGCACGGTGGACGCGGACGACCTGGCCGACCGGCTGTCGATGCAGGGCCTCGCCGTCACGATCACCACGAGCGACGGTGGCTCCGTCGAGGCCGGCCCCACCCCGGAGCAGCTCCGGCAGGGTCCGCCCGAGCCACCGGGACTGTCCGGTCCGGCCGGGCCGGGAGGCTCGACACCAGCCAGCGGGTCGGCCACCGCCGACGGGGCGGCCGGGTCCGCCGCCGCGGCCGGGCAGGTTCGGATCACGTCCTCCTCCGTGCGTGAGGAGGGGCGGCTCGTGACGCTGGTCTCCCGGCTCAGTGACGGTTCGACGATCCGACTGACTGCGGGGACCGGGTCGGTCGACGAGGTGCTCGGGGAACTCCGCTGGGTGATGCTCGGCGCCTCCGCGGTGTTCCTGCTCGTCGCTGCCGTCGGGCTGGTGCTCGTGGTGCGGCGCACGATGCGGCCGCTCGACACGATGACGCGGGCCGCGCGGTCGATCGCGCACGGTGACCGGGGCCGACGGCTCCGTCCGGCACGTCGGGACACCGAGATCGGCCGCGTGGCCGTGGCCTTCGACGAGATGCTCGACGCGGTCGAGGGAGCCGAGCACCAAGCCCTCGCCGCCGAGGCCCGGATGCGCGCGTTCCTCTCGGACGCCGCCCACGAGCTCCGCACCCCGGTCGCCGGCATCCGTGCCGCGGCGGACACCCTCGTGCGGACGCCGCTCGACCCCGCGGAACGCGAGGACCTCGCCGTGCACGTCGTCCGGCAGGCGGGTCGCGCCGGCCGGCTCGTCGACGACCTGCTGCTGATGGCACGGGTCGACCGCGGGCTCGAGCTCGACCTGGCGCCCGTCGACCTCGGTGCCGTCGCTCGCCTCGAGGCGTCGCGAGCGCTCCTCCGGGCCCCCGCGCTCCGGGTCGAGGTCGTGGAGCCGGACGGTGCCGTCGGTGTCCCCGGCGACGACGACCGGCTCGGGCAGGTCCTCGGGAACCTGCTCGAGAACGCGGCGCGGGCCACTGGCGGCAGCGGTGTCGTCTCCGTGGTCGTGACCTCGGCCGACGGGCACGGCGTCGTGCGGGTGACCGACGACGGACCCGGGATCCCCGAGGCCGACCGGGAGCGCGTGTTCGACCGGCTCGTGCGCCTCGACGCCGGGCGGGACGACCGTCGCGGTGGTGCCGGACTCGGGCTGCCGATCGCTCGTGGCATCGCCCGGGCCCACGGCGGCGACCTGGTCTGCCCGCCCGGCGGGGACACCGCCTTCGTCCTCACGCTCCCCGTCGTCGTGCCCGTGCCCGCGCCCGCGCCCGTGCCGGAATCCGAGCGAGCGACCGCAGGGGTGGGCCTCCGGCGCTGACTCAGTGTCGTCGCGGCGGACTCAGTGTCGTCGCGGCGGAGAACCGGTTTCCGTTTTCCGCGCTGACGAATCCGGTTCACGAAACTCGGGCCGAGCCGACCAGATTCGTCATCCTCCTCGACGGACTCCGTCGTCCGGAGATCGGGGTGGGGGGAGTGGGGACGACGTCACGCCGTCACGCCGTCACAGAAGCGGGTCGTTCCGCGCGTGGTGCGTCGTCCCGCGCTCGGCAGGGCGGATCGCGCGCAGGAGGTCGTTCGTTCCGACCACCAACGCGCGATGCCGCTCCCCATCGCGGGCGTCATGGGCACGACCGTGCGTTGCGGGTTGTCTGACGCGCGGTGCAGGTCGAAGGACGCAGTGCGCCTGGTCGTCCCCGCGGCCGGGGCGTACGCTCGCGCCCAGCACCGCCGGAACGGAAGCGGTGTCCGAGCACCTCCTCAACGACGAGAGAGAGCGAGACCCTGTGCGCCGAGCACTCACCGCACTGATCGCGATCGCGACACTGGCCGGGGTCGCGACCCCGGGCCTCCCGGCTGCGGCCGTGGCGGCACCCGCCGTCAGCGCGACCACCACCACCACCAGCTCCACCGACACGGCCTCCATCACCGCGGCGTCGTCGATCGCGTCGCGGGGCGGCCGCGCCGCGCCGACGCACCAGAACCCGATGGCCCTCCGCCTGCCGGACGGGGAGACGGCGGCGAGCTGCGCGGACCCGACCGCGATCCACGGGGTCGGGCGCGACCGGAACTGGTACCTGTACTGCACGACCGACGCGCTGTCGGCGACGGAGGAGAACCCCGACGGCACGCTCGTGCAGCACACCGTGCCGACGTACCGTTCGACGGACCTCACGAACTGGACGTACGTCGGCGACGCCTTCAGCGCGAAGCCCGCCTGGGTGGGGGACGCCAACGGCATCTGGGCGCCCGACGTCGTGTACCGCGCGGGCTCGCACGCGCGTGCGGGGACCTGGTACCTGTACTACGCCGCCTCGGACACCCCGAGCGCGACGGGTCCGACCGGCGGCGGGTCGGCCGTCGGCGTGGCGACGAGCTCGAGCCCGACTGGCCCGTGGACGGACTCGGGAGCGCCGGTCGTGGCACCGCGCTCCGGACCGACGGGCGGGGACCGGTGGGAGTTCGACCCCGAGGTCGTCACCGACCGCGGGACCACCTACCTGTACTTCGGCAGCTACTTCGGCGGCGTGGTCGTGCGGACGCTGAGCGCCGACGGGCTCCGCTCCGACCCGGCGAGCGAGCGGCAGATCGCGATCGACAACCGCTACGAGGGCGCCTACCTGATGCGCCATGCCGGCTGGTGGTACTTCATGGGGTCGGCGACGAACTGCTGCGCCGGTTCGCTCACGGGCTACGGCGTGTTCGTCGCCCGGTCACGGAGCCCCCTCGGACCGTTCGTCGACCGCGACGGGGTCGCGATCACCAGCACCCGGGTCGGAGGCTCGCCCCTGCTCGCGCAGAACGGCAACCGCTGGGTGGGCACCGGTCACAACACCGTGGTCACCGACTTCGCGGGTCAGGACTGGATCATCTACCACGCGGTGGACCGCAACGACCCGTACTACGCGGGGCAGGCCACCTACACGAAGCGGCCGGTGTTGATCGACCCGCTGGACTGGCAGGGCGGCTGGCCCGTCGTCCGCGGGGGAGCGGGACCGTCCGACACGGTGCAACCGGGTCCGGTCGCTCAGCCCGGGCAACGACCCACGTACCGAGCGACCAGCGCACCCGTCGACGAACCCGGACGGCTCATCCGCTCGGCCTCGACCGGGTTCGACGGCTCGACGCTGCCGTCCCAGCTGACGTGGACGCGGGAGCCCGACGCCTCGACGTACTCGGTCCGGGACAGCACGTTCCGCTGGCAGACCCAGGCCGCGGACCTGCACCCGCCGCAGACCCCGCTCGCGTCCGTGCTCACCGAGCCGGCACCCCGCGGGGACTGGGTGCTGCAGACGACGGTCGCGGTCGACACCCCGGCCACCGGCGACGGCGTGAACTACGTCCAGGGCGGCCTGATCGTCTACGGGGACGACGGCAACTACGTCCGGCTGGTGTCGAACTCGATCTTCAACACGCGGCAGACGGAGTTCGGCAAGCAGGTGTCCGGGCAGCCGGCCGGGGCGCCCACCTACGGCAACATGGTCGTCGGCCCGGTCGGGGACACCACGACGCTGCGGATCGTGCACCGCACCGTGCGGGGTGAGGGGCAGTACACCGCGTACACGAGCGCCGACGGCCGGCACTTCGTCCGCGGTGGGACGTGGACGGCCGACCTCGGGGACAGCCCGCGCGTCGGGCTGATCTCGCTCGGCGGGTCCGGCTTCACCAGCACCTTCCAGGACCTGCGCGTCAGCACGGTCAGGCCCTCCCACCGCTGAGGCGCGACGCCCCAGCCGGTCAGGCCGTCGGCTGGCACCGCGGACACCACCAGGTGCGCCGCGGTGCCGAGCCGACGACCTCGACGGCGTCACGACCGAGCACCGGCGTCCGGCACCGCAGGCACGGACGCCCAGCGCGGCCGACGACCCAGTGCCGCTCCCCGCGACGCCGGACACCGGTCGTCACCTGGTAGGCGTCGGGGACCGTGGCGGACCGCACGAGCATGCGGCGCGCGAGGCCGAGCAGCGCCGGCACGTCCACGGTCCCGATCATGCGGTCGGGGTGCAGGCCGCGGAGGAACCCGAGCTCGTTGACCCAGAGGTTGCCGAGGCCGGCCACGTTCCGCTGGTCGAGCAGGACGCGCCGCACCGGGGCCGTCGGGTCGCTGAGGAGCCGGGCGGTGGCCACGTCCGCGTCGAAGTCGTCGTGGAGCAGGTCCGGGCCGAGGTGGCCGAGCACCCGGGACTCGTCCGCGGTGTCGAGGAGGTCCACGACGGGCAGGTCGAGGCCCCAGACCGTGCGGCCGTCCTCGAGCGCCAGCCGCACCCGGGCCCTGCGAGCCGCCGCCGCGGGGAGTCGTCGGCCCGGCGCCGTGACCGTCCACGAGCCCTGCATCCGGAGGTGGGTGTGCAGGGTGGTGCCGTCGTCGAAGCGCGTCAGCAGGTGCTTGCCGTGCGTGGCGTGGCCGACGACCCGCAGCCCGGCCAGGGAGCGCCCAGCGGCACCACCGGAGCGGAGTTCCCCGCTGAGGACCCGAGCGCCGTCGACCTGACGCAGCCGTGCGGCGAGGCGGAAGACGGAGTCACCCTCTGGCACGGTGGCACGCTACCGAGAGCCGCCGACAGACCGCGGTTGAGAGGACGTGCAGGATGCGCGTCCGCCAGCGACCGTCGACCTAGGGTGTCGAGGATGGGGAACGGGAACAGCAGCGGCCGACGCGGGGGACGCATCACGATGCTCGTGGTCGGGGGGTACCTCGTGCTGCGCTTCGGGTTCCTCGCCTGGCGCGAGCACGAGCAGGGGATGTCGACGGCGGCGGTCATCGGCACGCTCGTGCTCTACGCGGCCGGCATCTTCGTCGTCCTGCAGATCGTCCTGGGGATCCAGAACGCCAGGACCCGGCAGCGCGAGTCGGCCCTGGCACAGCTGCACCCCGGCGCGCACCTGGCCCCGGTGCAGCTCGGGCGCGACCTCGTGCTGGAGATCCGGCGGACGGCGGCGATGCTCGGGACGACGCCCGACGGCGACGTGCCTCGCCGGGGCCTGGCGACGCTCGTCGCCGACCACCAGGGACTCGGCCTGTACGTCGGCGGGAGCACCCCGCGCCTGCTGCTCGGCATCCAACGGTCCGCAGTGCGGTCGGTCGGCAACGGCGAGACCTCGGCAGCCGGACGGTACGCGTTCGGCACCGTCGACGCCCTCCGCGTGCTGGTCGACACCGGCCAGTGGGCAGCGGTCGACCTGCCGCTCTACCGCACCGTCGTCGGCTTCGCCAAGACGCTCCGCGGCGAGGAGCTCACCGAACGCGTCCGAGCGGTCGCGGTGGCCGCCGGGGTCCGGCAGGACGCCGAACCCCGAGCCGGGCTCTGAGGCGTCAGGCCGGTCGGTAGACCGAGATCGCCGGGGCGTCCCCGGCGTCGTGGGTCTCGTCCGTCGCTGCCCAGGTGCGGCCGTCGTGTTCGAGGGTCGCGGGCAGGACGCCCCGGACCAGGATGCGCACCGCCGGTTCGTCGCCGTCCACCAGGTCCACGCCGTGCGCGTCTGGTTCGTCCGGCTGGTGCGCCGGTACTTCCTTCACGAAGTCGCTCATGCCCTCCATCCAACACGGACACGCCCGGCACCGGCCGTGCGTCGGCGGCACCCGAGAACACTGGTATCGTCATCCGAGCGCGGCCGTCAGGCAGCGCATGCGGATGTGGCGCAGTGGTAGCGCATCACCTTGCCAAGGTGAGGGTCGCGAGTTCGAATCTCGTCATCCGCTCGGGAACAACCGGCTCCACCCGGCCCCTGGACAACCCCGACCTCGGTCGGGGTTTTCTGGTTCCCGGAGCGGTCCGGCGAACCGGGACGGGCGGTCAGGCGAGCGGGTACGGGCCGTCAGGCGATCGACGCGGCTCGGACCCCCGGCAGCCCGACGCGACGCCGGACACCGTCCGACACCACCGTGACGAGCACCGTGTCGCAGCCGTGGCACCGGGCCACCGACCCCATCGCCGTGCGGTACACCCGGGTCTCGCCGAGGGACCCGAGCGACCCGCAGCCGGTGCACCGCAGGCGCGCCGTCGTGGGGTCGGCTCCGAGCACGTCCGCCAGCTCACCGGCGAGGGCATTGCCGTCGAGCAGGGTCATCAGCTGCCTCCGAACCGTTCTGCGCGGACGTCCGCCACGTCGTGCCCGAGCTCGCCGAGCCACCGGAGGACCTGTTCGACGAACGGCGTCGACCCGCACACGTAGACCAGGGCGCCGTCCTCCGGGGGCAGCACCGCCGTGGCCAGGGTCTCCTTCGTGAGTCGACCCGGCGGAAGGGTGGAGTCCGCCGGTGCCGTGCGGCTGTACACGACCGTGACGTCCAGCGGGGCCGTGGCAGCGAGGGCGGCGTCGAGCTCCGGGCGGAAGAAGACGTCCTCGGGGGTGCGGACGGCGTAGAGGAGCCGGAAGGGCGTGGGGTCGTCGGCCTCGGCGTGCGCGGTGACCATCGCCACGAGCGGCACGATCCCGGACCCGCCCGCGATGAGCTGCACGGGCCGCGTCGACTCCGCGGACGGGCGCCACACGAACCAGCCGCCGAGGGGTCCGTGGACCTCCAGGGCGTCGCCGACCTCGATCGCGTCGACCAGGAACGGCGAGACCTCGCCGTCGTCGACGCGGTCGACCGCCAGGGTCACGCGCGGGTCGTCACCGGCGGACGCCACGGAGTACGCGCGGGTCGCCTGGTAGCCGTCCTCGGCCGTGAGCCGCAGGTCGAGGTGCTGCCCGGGGTCGTTGCCCGGCCAGGTGGGGACGTCGAGCACCAGGCGTCGCGCGGTCGGGCTCTCGGCACGCACGGCGGCGACGGTCGCGGCGTGCCAGTCCGGCCGCCTGCGGACGCGAGCTGGCGTGGCGGGCGACGGGGGAGCCTCCTGGCCGGTCTCCGGGGTCTCGGCGGACCGGACCGACACGGACTCGACGGACATGGGTGCGCTCACCAGTACCGCTCTTCCTTCCAGGGGTCGCCGTGCATGTTGTAGCCCGCGTTCTCCCAGAAGCCCGGTTCGTCGTCGGCCTGCATGACGATGCCGCGCACCCACTTCGCGCTCTTCCAGAAGTACAGGGCGGGGACCAGCAGCCGTGCCGGGCCGCCGTGCTCGGGCTCGAGGGGTTCGCCGTCGGCCTCGAACGCGACCCAGGCCTTGCCACCGAGCAGTTCGTCGAGGGGGACGTTCGTCGTGTAGCCGCCGAAGCTGTGCACCATGCAGTAGTCCAGCGACGTCTCCACCTGGGCGAACAGGGCGTCGAGCGGGACCCCGCGCCACGGCATGTCGAGCTTCGACCAGTGCGTCACGCAGTGGATGTCGACGGTGACGTCCTCGACACCGAGTGCGTGGACCTCGTCCCACGTCCACTCGTGCAGTCCGGACTCGGTCTGGATGGAGAAGCTCCAGTCCGCCGGTGCGATCTCCGGCGTGGCGCCGGCCGAGAGCACGGGCCAGTCGCGCACGAGCGTCTGCCCGGGCGGAGTGCGGTCGTCGTCCTCGTTGCGTCGTCGTCCGCCGAACCCGCGGGTGAAGGTCGCCATCGGTTGCTCCTCGTCGTTGCTCCTGTCGATCCTGGCCCGTCGACACGGTCCGCGTGTAACGGATTCGTGAATCCTCGCGCCCGGACCCGTCCCGGGATTGGCCAGGGAGCGCGAAGCCCTCTATCGTTCACCGGAACGATTACCAGGAGGGGTCACCCCGAATGCAGCACGTCGTCCAGCAGCACCACCACCCCGACCAGCGAGCCGCCCGAGACGGCCGTGGTCCCAGCCGCCGCGCGCTCCTCACCGGCGCCGCCGGGCTCGCCGGCCTCGGACTCCTCACCCTCACCGGGTGCAGCACCGGCGCCGGTGCCGTCACCATCCCGGAGCAGGCCGCCACCGGCGTCGCCCGCCGCGGTGGTCGGCTGCGCATCGCCCGACCGGCCGCGTCCGCCGCCGAGACCCTCGACTCGGCGAGCTCGCTCTCCGCCTACGAGTACCTCGGCGCGCTCTACAACCGCCTGGTCCGGCTCGACGAGTCCGGGCAGACCGTCCCCGACCTGGCACGCGAGTGGTCCGGCAACGACGACGGCACCGTGTGGACGTTCGAGCTCCGCCGGGGGGTCCGCTTCCACGACGGCTCCCGGTTCACCGCCGACGACGCGATCGCCAGCATCCGGCACATCCTCGACGAGAAGACCGCGTCGCCGCAGGCCGGGGTGCTCGGCGAGGTGATGACCGCCGACTCGATGCGGGCGCTCGACCCGTACACACTGCGGTTCGAGCTGACGAAGCCGAACGCGGAGTTCCCCTCGCTGCTGACGGCGTACCAGTGCTACATCGTGCCAGCCGGGGCGATCGACACCATCGGCACGACCGGCATCGGCACCGGCCCGTTCAGGCTCTCGTCCTTCGCACCGGCCGGCACCGGCAGCATCGAGGCCTTCGACGACCACTTCGCCGGACGTCCCGCACTCGACGGCATCGACTTCTTCTCGATCCAGGACACCACCGCGCGGGTGAACGCGCTGCTCGCGGGCCAGATCGACCTCATCTCACAGACGAACCTCGACTTCGCCACCGCGCGGGTCGTCGCCGCGTCCCAGCGCGCCACCGTCGCCCGGGTCGTGAACGCGCAGTGGTACACGATGCCGATGCTCGCGACGAGCGAGCAGTTCTCCGACCCGCTGGTGCGCCAGGCCATGAAGCTCGCGTACGACCCGCGGAAGATCGTCGACACGGCGGTCCAGGGAACCGGGTCGCCCGGGTGGGACAACCCCGTCCCGCCGCAGCTCGCCGCGTTCCTCGACGAACCCCGCGAGCACGACCCGGACAAGGCCAGGAGCCTGCTCAAGCGGGCCGGCCACGAACGCTTCCAGACCTCGATCTACACGTCGAGCTACGAGTCGGTGTTCACGCCCCTCGCCGTCGCCTACCGCGACCAGGTCAAGGCGGCCGGCATCGACCTGACCGTGAAGAACGCGTCGGCGGACTCGTACTACACGCAGATCTGGATGCAGAAGCCACTCATGGTGAGCTACTTCTTCACCGGGCGTCCGATCGACCAGCTGCTCAACCAGATCTTCCGCTCCGGGTCGTCCTACAACGAGAGCGCCTGGTCGAACCCGACCTTCGACGCACTCCTCGACGACGCCCGCGCCGAGATGGACGACGCCAAGCGACTGACGCTCTACCAGGACGCGCAGCGGCTCGTCGTCGCGGACGGCGCGGACATGACCCCGATGTTCGGCGACCGCCTGGTCGGGCTGTCCCACGACGTCGTCAACTACGCGGAGTTCGGCTTCGAGTTCGACTACCTCAGGATCGGACTGGCCCGATGAACGTCCTCCTCCCCGTGCTCCGGCGCGTCGGGATCGCCCTGCTGACGGTGGTCCTGGCGTCCCTGTTCGTGTTCCTCGCCGTGCAGGCCCTGCCCGGCGACGTCGCGCAGCAGCTCCTCGGGCAGAACGCCACGCCCGACGCCGTCAAGCAGCTCCGCGAGACGCTCGGGCTCGACCAGAACGTGTGGCTCCGCTACGGGCAGTGGCTCGTCGGCGCGGCACACGGCGACTTCGGCACCTCGCTCGTCAGCGGGGAGCCCGTCGCCCCGACGCTGTTCACCGCGTTCCGCAACAGCATGCTCATCGCCGTGCCCGCGATGCTCGTCGGCGTGACCCTGTCGCTCACGCTCGGCGTGGTCGCCGGTGTCCGTCGCGGACGGCCGACCGACCGGGTCATCTCGATCGTCAGCCTGGTCGTGATGAGCGTCCCCGAGTTCATGGTCGCGACCGTGCTCGTCCTGCTCTTCGCGATCGGCATCCCGCTGTTCCCGGCCGTGGTGCTCCGCGGCAGCGACGCGACCGTGGGGGAGCTGCTGCCGACGATCTGGCTGCCGATCATCGTGCTGACCCTGGCGATGGCGGCGTACATCGTGCGCACCGCCCGCTCGTCGACGATCGACGTGATGGCGTCCGAGTTCGTCACGACCGCCGAGCTGAAGGGCCTGACGATGCGTCGGGTGGTGTGGAAGCACGCCGTGCCGAGTGCGCTGCTCCCGACGCTCAACGTCGTCGCGCTCAACGTGGCGTGGCTGCTCGGCGGCGTGGTCGTCGTGGAGAACGTCTTCAACTACCCCGGCATGGGCAAGCTCATGCTCGAGTCGGTCTTCAACCGGGACCTGCCCGTGATCGAGGCCATCGCGCTCCTCAGCGCCGTCGTCTACGTCGTGTGCAACCTCGCCGCCGACCTGGTGGCACTCGCGCTCGACCCGCGGCTCCGCACCCGGCAGCGACGCACCCGCGTCCGCCCGCCGGCCCGGCGACGTCGCGCACCCGAAGGGAAGGTCTCCGCATGAGCACCAGCGTCATCGGCAGCGTCGTCGCGCCGCTCCGCAGCTCGACGGCACTCTCCGTCGGCCTCGGGCTCATCGCCCTGCACCTCGTCCTCGCCGTCCTCGCCCCGGTCATCGGCGTGCACGACCCCGTCGCCACCGACTCCGCCGACGTGCTCGCCGGCCCCGAGTGGACGCACTGGCTCGGCACCGACCAGTACGGCCGCGACATCCTGTCCCGCACGCTGAACGGCGGCCGGTACGCGCTGCTCGTGACCTTCCTCGCCACGACGATCGCGGTCGCCGTCGGCACCGTGCTCGGCGCCGTCACCGCCTACGCCGACAACTGGTTCGACGAGGTCGTGATGCGGGTCGTCGACGCCCTGCTCAGCGTGCCGTCGATCCTGGCGCTGCTCGTCGTCGTGACCGTCTTCGACGCCGGGCTCTGGGTCATCGTGCTCGCCGTCACCGTCGTCTACGCCCCCGCCGTCACCCGGGTCGTCCGCGGTGCCGCCCGCACCGTCATCACGCAGGACTACGTCACCGCGGCCAGGGCCCGGGGCGAGAAGCCGCTGTCGATCGTGTTCCGCGAGATCCTGCCGAACGTCCTCGACGTCGTCCTCGTCGAGTACGCGATGCGGGCGTCGTGGATCGTGCTGCTCGTGGCGTCGCTGTCCTTCCTCGGCTTCGGGGCGAACCCGCCGACGCCGGACTGGGGCCTCATGGTGCAGGAGAACCGCACCGCACTCACCGTCGTGCCGCTCGGCACGCTGGCGCCCATCGTGGCGCTGGCGACGCTCGTGGTCGGCCTGAACCTCGCCGCCGACGGACTGAGCAAGTCGCTCGGCGTCGACCGCGCCACGCAGGGAGCGACCCGCGCATGAACCGCGACACCCCAGCAACCGACACCACCACGAGCACGACGACGCAGGACGGCACCACCGCCGCCGTCCGCGTCGACGACCTCGCGATCTCCTACGCCGCCGGACGCAGCGAGGTCCCCGTCGTCCGCGGCGTCTCGTTCACGATCGCGGCCGGCCGCACCCTCGGGCTGGTCGGCGAGTCCGGCTCCGGCAAGTCCACCGTCGCCAGGACGCTGCTCGCGCACCTCCGCACCGGCTCCCGGATCGTCCGCGGCTCGGTCGTCGTCGCCGACCAGGACGTCTTCGCCCTGTCGCCCTCGGCCACGCGCGCCCTCCGCGGCGGCACGGCGTCGGTGGTCGCGCAGAACGCCGGGCAGGCGCTGACCCCGTCGATGCGGGTCGGCGCCCAGATCCGCGAGGCGCTCAGCGCCCACGGCGAGCCCGACTCCCCGGAGCGCGTGGCCGAGCTGGTCCGGCTCGTCCGGCTGCCCGACCCGGACACGATCGTCCGCCGCTACCCGCACCAGCTCTCCGGCGGGCAGCAGCAGCGGGTCGCGATCGCGATGGCCGTCGCCGCCCGGCCGCGGGTGCTCGTCCTCGACGAGCCGACCACCGCGCTCGACGTCGTCACCCAGGCGGCGGTCCTCGACCTGGTCGCCGACCTCGGTCGTGAGCTCGGCATGGCCGTCCTCCTCGTCAGCCACGACCTCGGCGTGGTGTCCGCGATGGCGGACGAGATCGCGGTGATGCGGGACGGCGAGGTGGTCGAGCACCGCGACACCGCCGCGCTCTTCGCGGACCCGCAGCACGAGTACACGCGCGCCCTGTTGGCAGCCGTCCCCGACGGCCGCACCCGGACGGGAGGCCCGGATCACCGCGACCAGGACCCGGCCGTCCCCGGGACGGTCACCGACACGACTGCGCACACCGGGCCTCCAGGCCGTCCGGTCGTGACCGCACGCGACCTGGTCGTCCGCTACGGACGCGGCCTGCCTGCTGCCGTCGACGGCGTGTCCTTCGAGATCGGTGCGCGCGAGACGCTCGCCGTGGTGGGCGAGTCGGGGAGCGGCAAGTCGACGCTCGCGACGGCGATGGCGGGTCTGGTGCCCGCCGAGTCCGGCACCTTCACGTACGCCGACGACGCCGCGACGGGTGACCTGCGCCAGCCGGTCGGTGCGCGCTCCCCGGAGCTCCGTCGTGCCGTGCAGCTGGTGTTCCAGAACGCGGACACCTCGCTGAACCCACGGCGGACCGTCGGCGCGGCGATCGCCCGCCCGCTGCGGCTGTTCACCGGGTCGTCGTCCCGCGCGCGGGTGGCGGACCTGCTGACCCAGGTCGGCCTCGGGCCGGAGTTCGCGACCCGGCTGCCCGCACAGCTCTCGGGCGGGCAGCGACAGCGCGTCGGCATCGCCCGCGCACTGGCCGCCGGACCCCGGCTGGTGATCGCCGACGAGATCACGACCGCGCTCGACGTGCAGGTGCAGGCCGGGATCCTGGCGCTGCTCGCCGACCTGCAGCGCGAGAACGGGCTGAGCTGCCTGTTCATCAGCCACGACCTCGCCGTGGTCCGCGGCGTCGCCGACCGGGTGGCCGTGATGACCGGCGGCCGGATCGTCGAGATCGGACCGACCGAGCGGGTCTTCACCGGCCCGAACCACCCGTACACGCGGACGCTGCTCGCCGCGACGCTCGAACCGGGCGTGACCGACCTGCCGGATGTCGACGACGGTGTGCAGCACTGGAGGCACGCCGACGGGTGGACCGACCACGGGGACGGGCACCGCATCCGGAACTGGGAGGACGCATGACCGACGGTTCGTTCACGGGGATCGGGGTGCCGGTCGACCTGCCCGACGGGGTGACCGTCCGCGACACCTGGATCCCGATGCCCGACGGGGTGCGCCTGCACACCCGGATCTGGGCACCGAGCACCGCCGGACCGGACGCCCGTGTCCCCGTGCTGCTGGAGTACCTGCCGTACCGGCTCGACGACTGGACGGCCCCCCGTGACTCGGAGCGACACCCCTGGTACGCCCAGCACGGGTACGCCTCGGTCCGGGTCGACATCCGCGGCACGGGGTCCTCGGACGGTGTCTTCGACGACGAGTACAGCGAGCAGGAGCTCTCCGACGGCGAGGCCGTGATCGCCTGGCTGGCCGCGCAGACGTGGTCGACCGGCGCCGTCGGCATGTTCGGCATCTCGTGGGGCGGCTTCAACGCCCTGCAGCTCGCCGCCCGCGCACCGGCAGCGCTCAAGGCCGTCGTCACGGTGTGCTCCACCGACGACCGCTACGACAACGACGTGCACTACGTCGGCGGTGCGGTCCTCGGGATCGACATGGCGGCGTGGGGCGGGACGATGTTCGCGTTCAACGCACGGCCCCCGCGCCCCGAGGTCGTCGGGCCGTCGTGGGTGGAGCAGTGGCGTGCGCGTCTGGCGTCGAACCGGCCGATGACGCCGGTGTGGCTGTCGCACCAGGAGCGCGACGACTACTGGCGCCACGGCAGCGCCGCCGAGGACTACGCGGGCATCTCCGCCGCGGTGCTCGCCGTCGGCGGGTGGGCGGACCCGTACCGGGACGCCGTGCTCCGACTGGTGGAACACGTCGACGCGCCCGTCAGGGGGATCGTCGGGCCGTGGTCGCACCAGTACCCGGACCGCGGGCTCGCTCCGGGGCCGTCGATCGGGTTCCTGCAGGAGTCGCTGCGCTGGTGGGACCGCTGGCTGCGCGGCGTCGACACCGGCGTCGAGGACGAACCGGCACTCCGCGCGTGGATCAACGACCCGGAGCCGCCCGCCACGTACTACCCCGTGCGCTCCGGTCGTTGGGTCGGAGCGTCCTCGTGGCCCGACGCCGCCACGGCCCAGAGGACCACCGCGCTCGACGCCCTGCGCGGCGGCGGGGACGGCCCCGTCGTCGTCGCGTCCCCGCAGGAGACCGGTGCGGACGCCGGACGGTTCTTCCCGTTCGGCAACCAGACCGACCTGCCGCCGGACCAGCGCGCCGAGGACGGCCGCTCCGTGTGCTTCGACCTGCCCGTCGAGACATCCTTCGACCTGCTCGGGAACGTCCTGCTGGACCTCGCCCTCACGAGCGACCAACCACGGGCGACCGTGACCGTGCGGCTGTGCGACGTGGCCCCGGACGGCAGCTCGACCCTCGTCACCCGCGGCGTGCTGAACGGACTCCGGCGGACGGGCATGGACGCCTCGGTGCCGCTCGTGCCGGGGGAGCCGACGACGCTGCCCGTGCGGCTCGTCTCGACCGGGCACCGGTTCGTCGCCGGACACCGCCTGCGCCTCGCCGTGTCGACCGCGTACTGGCCGTGGGTCTGGCCGCACGGCACGGCGGCGACCGTCACGGTCGACCCCGCCGCCAGCACGGTGACGCTGCCGGTCTGGACACGCTCGACCGACGACGGCGTCCACTTCGAGGAGCCGACCCGGTCGACGCCGCTCGCGATCACGCGCGTCGAACCGACCGATGCACTGCCGCAGCGCACCGTCACGCACGATGTCGAGACGGGGGCGTGGACGCTCGACGTCGACCCGGGGTACGGCGGCGGTCGGGTCTACCCGGACGGCCTGGTGTTCCACGAGGACGCCCGCGAGACGTACCGCATCGTCAGCGGCGACCCGACCTCCGCCGTCGCCGAGTCGCGGTGGGCGATCGGGCTGACGCACACGGACTGGGCCGCACGGCTCGAGACCACCTCGCGCGTCTCGGCCACGGCCGAGGCGTTCACGGTCGTCAACACCGTCCGGGCCTGGGCACGGGGCGGCGTCGACGGCACCCGGGAGGAGCTCGTCGCCGAGCACACCCACCACGACGAGGTCCCGAGGACGTCCGCGTGAGCGCCGCGGTGCCCGCGCAGCCCGGGTCCCCGGCGCCACGCGTGCGACAGCGCCCCGAGGTCCGTCGCGCCATGATCGTCCGCGCCGCGCGGGCGGTCATCGTCCGGCAGGGGCTCGGCGCCACGGGCCTCCGCGACATCGCGGCCGAGGCGGGCGTCTCGGTGGGCACGGTGACGTACCACTTCGCGAGCGTCGCGGAGATCCTCAACGAGGTCGTCGTGCTCGAGACCGAGCGGTTCTACGGCGCGATCGTCGCCGCGGTCGACGCCGAACCCGACGCGGTCGTGGCCCTGCGGATGCTCGTCGAGCCGCTCTTCGACGACAGCGAACAGGTCCGGCAGCACTGGCGCATCTGGTCGGACTACTGGACCGCCGTCGCCCGTCGGCCCGAGGTCGCCGAGGAGTACGCCGAACGCATCCGCGTGTGGGAGGCCTGCCTGGTGCGGGTCGTCCGCCGCGGGGTCGCCGACGGCACGTTCACGGCCCCCGGCGGCATCGACCCGTCCGTCGTGGCGCTCAAGCTCGCCGCGTACAGCGACGGCGTGGCGACCCAGATCGCGCAGAACGCCCCGGGGCTGACCCACGCGGTGGCGCTGACGTGGATGTGGGAGTTCCTCTCCCAGCAACTCGGGGTTGTCCTGGGCTGAGGGCGGTCCTACCGTTGGGACATGGACCGCACCCCTCGACAGCCCAGCGACCGCGTGCTCATCGCCGGGGCGGTCGAGGACCTGCCGGAGATCCACCGGCTGCTCGAGGACCTGCCCGAGACCGCCTACGGCCAGGTCTTCGTCGAGGTCGCGCTCGAGGAACAGGTCCGCATCCTGCCGGCACCCCCGCGTGTGACGGTGTCGTGGCTCGTCCGCAGCGACCGTCCGTCCGCGGTGCCGTCGCTCTGCTTCGCCGACCACGGTGAGGCCCTGGCGGCCGCCGTGCTCGCGTGGGCGGGCGAGTGGTGCGTCACCGACTCCGAGCCGCGCACGGTCGTCTGGATCGGGTGCTCGGACAGCCCCTGGATCGAGCAGACCCGGGCTGCGGTGCAGCACGGACTCACCGACGCCGGCCAGCAGGTCCAGGTCGAGTTCGGCGGCTGAGCGCCGGTCGGACCGGTCAGGCCGGTCCGAGCACGACGTCGGGGGCGTCCACCGAGCGGTCGGTGACGGTCGTCGGGGCCTCGAGGTGCACGGCGCCGGACGGCACGATCCCCGCGCCGCCGAAGCGCTCCATGACCCGCCACTGCGCGACGACGTCCTCGCCTGCGTGGCCGACCGGCAGGGTGTCCCAGAACTCGAACCCGCCGACCTCGACGAGCGCGGCCCGGTCGTACAGCGCGCAGGCCCCGACCCAGGCGACGTGGTACGGCATCCACCCGCCCGGGTCGACGTCGAGACCGGCGGCGACGTGCGCGAGGTTCGCGGCGTTGTGCAGCGACCAGCGCTCGAAGCCGGGGGAGCCGCGGCGGATCACCTCGGGCACCACCTGACCGTCCCACGGCTCGAACAGGGCAATCTCGTGCGGTCGGCGGTCGGCCAGGTACGACAACCCCTGCACGGCGCTGCCGACGAAACCGCAGCCGAGCGTGCGCAGGGCGTCGAGCATCCGGGACACGGACCCGGGTTCGAGCCACACGTCGTCGTCGAGGAAGAGCACGGCCGGCGCTGACGCACGGTCCAGCAGGAACTGCCGGTGTTCCGCCAGGCCACGCCGTTCCGGGTGGGTGAGCAGCGTGACGGGGCGGCCCTGGGCCTCCAGGACGCGCACCATCGCGGCGACCGCCGGACGTGACGCGACGTCGCTGGTCTCCGACTGGTCGCTGAGGACCACGCGGAACGAGGCGTCCGTCTGGGCGGCGAGCCCGGCGAGGGTGGTCGCCAGCTCGGCGGTGCGTCCCACGGTGGGGATGAGGACGTCGACGTCCGGCGCGTCGTCGGGTCGGCCGTCGCGCGCCCAGGCTCCTGACCAGCGGGCGGTGCTCACACGGCCTCGCCTCCCGTCGCCCCTCCCGACGTCTCGCGGATGCGACGGACCACGGCACTCGTGGAGTGCTCGGGGACGTAGTCGACCATGACGACCTCGCCGCCGTAGCTGCGCACGACCTCGGTCTCGCGGAGCATCTCGGGGGAGTAGTCGCCGCCCTTGACGTAGACGTCGGGCTGCACGCGTTCGATGAGCGGGATGGGGGTGTCCGTCGCGAAGACCGTCACCAGGTCGACGCACGCCAGGGCCGCGAGGACACCGGCGCGGTCCTCGGCGGTGTTGATCGGCCGCTCGGGGCCCTTGAGTCGGCGCACCGAGTCGTCGTCGTTCAGCGCGACGACGAGCAGGTCCCCGAGCTCCTTGGCCTGGCGGAGGTACGAGGTGTGCCCGCGGTGCACGACGTCGAAGCAGCCGTTCGTGAACACGACCCGGCGACCCTCGCTGCGGGCGACGGCCACCGCGGCGGCGAGGTCGTCGTGGTCGACGACTGTCTCCGCGGGGGCCTCGACGGAGCGGAGCAGCGCGGCGGCGTCGCAGGTGGACGTGCCGGCCTCACGGACGACGACGTCGGCGGCGGCCTGCGCGAAGGCGACGGCCTCGCGCGCGGGGGCGCCGACGGCCAGGGCGACCGAGGCGGCGGCGCAGAACGTGTCGCCAGCGCCGGATGCCTGCTGCTCGGAGGCCGGGGTGGCGCGGGTGCGGAAGCCGGTGTCCTCGCCCGGCTCCAGGAGCACGGTGCCGTTGCGGTCGAGGGTGACGACGACGGCACGGGCACCGGTGGCGGCGAAGACCTCGTCGCGAGCGGCGACGACGGTCGCGGCGCGTTCGACACCGTCGCCGAGGGGGCGGCCGAGCAGCGCGGCGGCCTCACCGGCGTTCGGCGTGACGAGGTCGGGGCGCAGCTCGCGCCAGCCACCGAGGTCGTGGGCGTCGACCACGACCACGTCGGGTCGGTCCCGGTCGATCACGGGCAGGACGCTCTCCGGCGTGACCCCGAGGCCGTAGTCGCAGACCACGGCGGCGTCGGCGGCGCGGATGGCGCGGGCCACGGCGGCGGCGAGCTGCTCGGTGTGCCCGTCGGTCGGCATCGCGGCGAGCTCGTCCACGCGGACGACCACGCGGTCGCCGCCGACGATCCGGGACTTCGACGTGGTCG
Organism: Curtobacterium sp. VKM Ac-1395; assembly: GCF_015350975.1. GTDB lineage: Bacteria > Actinomycetota > Actinomycetes > Actinomycetales > Microbacteriaceae > Curtobacterium. Next base: position 63,524 of record NZ_JADKRX010000003.1, on the reverse strand, counting down.
TCGCCCCCGGGATCGTCACCATGTACGAGGTGTCCACCCCGGCCGCGTCGAGACGCTGGCGGAGGACCGCACCGGCCTCGTCGTCCCCGAGCAGGCCGACCATGCGGACGCGGGCACCCAGGGCGCGGGCGTTCACGGCGGTGTTCGCCGCACCGCCGGGGACCGCGATGGTCTCGGTGACGCGGACGACGGGGGCGGGGGCCTCGCGGGAGACGCGCTCGGCCTCCCCGATCGTCCAGCGGTCCAGGATGCAGTCGCCGATCACGACGACGAGCGGCTCGCGGTCGTCGATGCGCCCGATGAGGTCGCGGACCAGGCGGACGTCGGCGGTCATCGGTCGAAGCCCTCGGCGGGTGCGGTGACGCCCTCGTCGGACGCCGACGACGCTGCGGCTGCGGCTGCGGCCGGTGCGGCCGGTGCAGCCGGTGTGGCGGGGGCCGCTTCGAGGTGCACGACCGTGGTCGTCGTCATCTCGTCGAGCAGGTGCGGGCCGTACCCGAAGCCGGAGCCCGAGGCGCCGCGGGGCTCGGCGCTGCCACCGGGAGCGCCACCGAAGACGGCGTTCACCTTCACCGTGCCGACGGGGAGCGTCGCGGCGGCGAGCAGCGCGTGCGCGGTGTCGTTCGTCAGGACCGAGGCAGCGAGGCCGTACCGGTCGGCGGCGGCGAGCTCCAGGCCCTCCTCGAACGAGTCGACCACGCGGACGGGGGCGATCGGGCCGAAGGTCTCCTCGGTCAGCACGAGCGCGTCGTCGGAGCACCGGGTGAGCACGGTCGCGGGGTAGAACGTCCCGGCGCCGTCCGGCACGGAGCCGCCCGTGCGGACCTCGGCGCCCTTGGCGACGGCGTCGTCGACGTGCTGCTGCACGAGGACGCGGAGCCGGTCGTCGACGAGCGGGCCGTACTGGGCGGCGGGGGCGGCGGTCTTCGCCTCGGCCTCGGCGACGAGTGCCTCGACGAAGGCATCGGCGACGTCGCGGTGCACGTAGACGCGCTCCACGCTCGTGCAGATCTGGCCGGTGTTCGCGAAGGCACCCAGGGCGGCCTGCCCGGCGGCCCACACGGGGTCGACGCCGGCGTCCACGACGAGCGCGTCGTTCCCGCCGTTCTCACGGACGACGTGCGCGCGGGTGCCGGCGGCGACCTCGCTGAGCCGGTCGCCGGTGGCGGTGGAGCCGACGTGCGCGTAGACCGCGATGCCGTCCTCGGCGAGGAGCGCCTCGCCGGTGGCGGCGTCGCCGTCGACCCCGACGAACACGCCGGCGGGCAGGGCCTCGGCCAGCAGTTCGTTGAGGCGCGCGAAGGTCGCGGGGCACCGCTCGCTGCCCTTGTGCACGACGGTGTTGCCGGTGACGACGGCGGCGCCGATGATGCCGAGAGCGACGGCGACCGGGTCGTTCCACGGGGTGAGCGCCAGGACGACGCCGCGCGGGTGCGGCACGGTCCAGTCCGCGGCGCCGTGCTGGCCGCGGAGGGCCTCACCGCGGTGCAGCGGGCCGAGCTCGGCGTACTGCAGGAGCGTCCCGATGCCGGCCTCGACGCCGCCGGCCGCGTCGCCGGGGACCTTGCCGGTCTCGCGGGTGTTCAGCTCGGCGAGCTCGTCGGCGTGCGCCCGGAGGTGCTCGGCTGCCGCGCGCAGTGCTGAACCGCGCTCGGCCGGAGCGGTGCGGGCCCAGCCGGGGAACGCCGCTCGTGCCCGTGCCACCGCGTCGTGCACGGCGTCGGGGCCTGCGACCGGGGTCGTGGAGGCGACGTCGCCGGTCACGGGGTCCAGGACGACGACCTCGTCCGTGGTGGTGGGGGCTTCGAGCGTCATGCGCGTCCTTCCGGGTGGTGCTGATGGGACAGTGCTGATGGAGCAGTGCTGGTGGTGGTGCTGATGGTGCTGATGGTGCGGTGCTGGTGCGTCAGGCCGATGGCCATGAGGAGTACGACACTGCTCCTTCTTCTCTGGACGTGGTCGCGGTTCTGCGTTCCGCGGTCAGGCGGCACACCGCCCAGCGATGCTCGGTAGACAGGACGTCGGTCGGTCTCGACCGACGACGACAGGAGACAGTGGACGTGGTGCGGATCGGCGAGGGCGGCGAACGGTTCGAGGGGGTCCGCGAGGTGGCGGTCCTGCGGGGCGGAGGCCTCGGCGACCTGATGTTCGCGATGCCTGCGATCGAGGCACTCGCGGCTGCCTACCCCGACGCCCGGCTGACCCTGCTCGGCACGCCGGCGGCGGCGGCCCTGGTCGACGGCCGGAGCGACGCGGTCGACGCGGTGGAGGAGCTCCCGGTCGCGCCCGGCGTCCGCGACGCCGGCGACGGCGCGCCGACGGCAGAGGACTTCTTCGACCGGCTGCACGGCCGGTTCGACCTCGCGGTGCAGCTGCACGGCGGCGGGCGCAACTCGAACCCCTTCCTGCTCCGCCTCGGCGCCCGCCACACCGTGGGGACCGCGACCGAGGACGCCGAGGTCCTGGAGCGCTGGGTCCGCTACGTCTACTACCAGCACGAGGTCCTGCGGGGGCTCGAGGTCGCCGCCCTCGCCGGTGCGGAACCGGTCACGCTCGACCCCCGGCTCGCCGTCATCGACGACGAGCGTGCCGCCGTGCGCGCCCGCCTCGGCGTCACGGGCACCCTCGTCGCGATGCACCCGGGCGCGACGGACCCACGGCGCCGCTGGAGCCCGGAGCACTTCGCGGCCGTGGCGGTCGCCCGACTCCGCGCCGGCGACGACGTGGTGGTCGTCGGCGACGACTCCGACCGACCCGCGACCGACCGGATCACCGCGGCCGTGCAGCAGGCCCTCGGCTCGACGGAGCGCCTGCACGACCTCGTCGGATCGCTCCCGCTCCGCGAGCTGCCCGCGGTGCTCGGGGCCGCCGACGTGATGGTCGGTGACGACTCCGGTCCGCGCCACCTCGCCCTGGCCGTCGGCACCCGCACGGTCGGCGTGTTCTGGTTCGGCAACGTCATCAACGCCGGTCCGCTCGACCGCGGCCGGCACCGCGTCCTGATGTCCTTCGTGACGCGCTGCCCGGTCTGCGGGATCGACGTCACGCAGGTCGGCTGGACCGCGGAGCGCTGCGAACACGACCCGTCCTACGTCGACCAGGTCACGCCGGAGCAGGTGCTCGCCGACGTCGAGGACCTGCTCCGCACGGCGCCGCCCCGCTAGCGCGCGCCGGCGGAACAGCGCGGAGCGGGCGGAACCGCGCACAGCGAGTCGAATCCCGCGTTGCGAGGCGAATCCCGCGTTGCGAGTGGAATCCCGCGTTGCGAGTCGGAACTTCCGACCCTCCACGCGCGATCTCACATCCCATCGCGCGCGACAGGGGAAGGAACGCGCCCCTCAACGGACTGGAGGCCCGGTGCCAGCTGGCACCGAGCCTCCAGTCCGCCGCGTGGGCGCGGTCAGCGCATCACGGCCAGCTGGGCTCCGTGGCCGGCATGATCGACAGCTCGCGGATCTCGCAGCCTGCCGGCTGCGAGAGCGCGAACATGATCGAGTTCGCGACGTACTCGGGCTCGATGAGCTGCGCGTCCGGGCCCGGCTTGTACTGCTCGGTGCGGTCGGCGAAGAAGTTCGTGCGCATGCCGGCGGGGATCACGTTCGTGACGCCGACGCGCCCGGCCGTCTCGGCGGCCAGGGCCTGCGAGAAGCCGCGGACGCCGAACTTCGACGCCGAGTACGCGGTGCCGTGGCCGACACCGCGCAGGGCGAGCGACGAGGAGATCGTCACGACGCGGCCGTGTGAGGCCTCGAGGGCGGGGAGGGCGGCGCGCACCGTCGACGCGGTGCCGATGAGGTTGACGCCGACGATCTTCTCCCAGTTGCCGGACGAGATCGCGTCGATCGGGGCCGGCGTGTCGATGCCGGCGGCGGTGACCACGGCGTCGAGGCCACCGTGGCGTTCGACGGCCTCGCGCACGGCCTGCTCGACGGCATCGGTGTCCGAGACGTCCACGGCGACGGCGTCGACGCCCTCGGGGACGGCGTCGATGCGCAGGTCGAGGACGATCGGGGTGCCGCCGGCCTCGGTGACGGCGGCCACGACGGCTGCGCCGAGTCCGGATGCGCCGCCGGTGACGAGGACGCGACCGATGGGGGTGGTGGGGACGGGCATGGATGTCCTTTGCGTTGTGGTGCTGGTGTGGGGAGGGACGAGCGGGGAGCGGTTCAGCTGACGCGTTCGATCGCGGCGGCGAGCCGGGTGGTGGAGCGGCCCGGGTGGAACGGCACGGTGACGACGCGCCCGCCCCACTCGGCGAGCGTGACGGCCTCGGGCAGTTCGTCCGCGGTGTAGTCGCCGCCCTTCGCCCACACGTCGGGGCGGAAGCGGCGCAGTGCCTCGTCGGGCGTCGTCTCGTCGAACACCACGACGGCGTCGACGCAGTCCAGCGCGAGCAGCAGCTCGACGCGGTCGTCCTGCGTCATGAACGGCCGCTCGGGCCCCTTGAGCTGGCGCACCGAGCTGTCCGAGTTGAGGCAGACGACCAGGCAGTCGCCGAGCGCCCGCGCTGCCGACAGCGTCCTGGCGTGTCCCGCGTGCAGCAGGTCGAAGCAGCCGCCGGTCGCGACGACGGTCCCGCCGCCGCTCCGGACGCGGTGCACGACCCGCAGGGCGTCGCGGTCGACGCCGGGGACCTCGACCGGCGCGGGGGCGTCGGCGAGGAGCGAGGTGACCCCGCCGGCGGCGAGGTACGCCGAGGCGTCGGCGACCCCGGCCGCGACGGCGTCCGGGACGTCGGACCCGCCGGCCAGCGCGACGGCGACGCCGGCGGCGAGTCGGTCACCGGCACCGCAGGGGTCACCGGCGGTGACGGAGGGCGCCGGCAGGAAGCGGGAGTCCATGCCACGGGGGGTGCGGCGGCCGACGAGCGCGCCGCGGTCGCCGAGCGTGACGGCGACGGCGCGGACGTCCCACGCGTCGACCAGGGCAGCGGCCGCGTCGGTGGCGAAGGGCACGCCCTCGCCGCTGAGCTCGGTGAAGCGCCGGGCCTCGGAGGCGTTCGGCGTGGCGACCGTGATGCCCGCCACGGGGACGGCGCCCTTGGGGTGCGGGTCCCACACGACCGGGGTGTGCTCGGTGGCACGGGCGATGGCATCGCGGACGGCCGGGGCAGCGGCGACCCCGCGGCCGTAGTCGGCCACGATCACGGCGTCGACGTCGTTGAGCGCCGCGGTCATCTCCGGCGTCGCGGACGGCACCGGGGGCGTGTCGCAGCCCTCGTCGATCCGGACCAGGGCGTGGTCGCCGACGCGCACGCGGGTCTTCACGGGCGTGGCGACACCGGACGGTCCGGCGACGATGCGGACGCCGGGCAGCAGGTCGCGGATCTCGGCGGCCCGGGCGTCGTCGGAGAGCACGGTGACGAGCGTGACGTCGTGGCCGTCCTTGGCGAGCATGGTGGCGACGAGTCCGGCACCACCGGCACGGCGGTCGTCGGTGCGGACGTCCACGACGGGGACGGGCGCGTCGGGGCTCAGGCGTTCGCTGGTGCCCGAGACGTCGACGTCGAGCAGCGTGTCGCCGACGACGGCGATCCGGAGCCGGGCGCTCATCGGCGCACCCCGTGGCGGAGCGCGGGCTCCATGGCGCGGCACAGGGCGTGCACGAGGACGAGCTGGGCCTCCTGCACGTTCGCGGACGGGCCGTCGATGCAGATCGCGTCGTCGACGGCGTCGGCGAGGGGGTTCGGACGGGCGCCGGTCAGGGCGATCGCGCGGGCACCGACGGCCCGTGCGGCAGCAGCGGCGGCGAGCAGGTTCGGGCTCTTGCCGCTCGTGCTCAGCAGCACGACGACGTCGCCGGTCCTGGCGTGCGCCCGGACCTGCCGGGCGAACACCTCCTCGAAGCCGTAGTCGTTGCCGATGGCCGTGACCGCGGAGGTCTCGGCGTGCAGGGAGATCGCCGAGTACGCGGGCCGGTCGCCGTCGAAACGACCGGTCAGCTCGGAGGTGAGGTGCTGGGCCTCGGCGGCCGAACCGCCGTTGCCTGCGGCGAGGAGCCGACGTCCGGCGACGAGCCGCGACGCGATGTCGTCCGCCCAGGCCGCGATGTGGTCGTGGTGGTCGACGAGCGAGGCGATGACGGGCACGGAGGCCGTGATGTGGTCGAGCACCGCCTGCGCGCTGTCGCGCATCTGCTCGGTCGCGCCGATCCCGGTCTGTTCGATGGTCATCGTGCCGTCCTCTCCGTCGCACGCACGGCGCGGGTGGCGCGCGTCGTGGTCGTCCGTGTCCGCGGCGCCGTGGTGGCCCCTCCGCTGATGAGTCGCTCGTACACCCGCTCGGTGTCCGCCGCGACCCGGGTCCATGCGTAGCGGGACTCGACCCGCTCGCGTCCTGCAGCGCCGTACGCCTCGCGCCGTTCCGGGTCGTCCAGGAGCGCCGTGACGGCCGCCGCGACGGCGGCCTCGTCACGCGGCGGGACGTGGAGTCCGGTCGCGTCCTCGACGACGGTGTCGATGAGGCCGCCGACCTGTGACGCCACGACGGGTCGGCCGCAGGCCATCGCCTCGAGCGGCACGATGCCGAACGGCTCGTACCAGGGGGCACAGACGACGACGTCGGCGCTCCGGTAGACCGAGGGCATGGCGTCCTGGCCGAGCTGGCCGCGGAACGACACGTGGTCCCGCACGCCGAGCGACCGGGCGAGTGCGTCGAGGCGCTGGTACTCGGGGTCGTCGGCGAGGTCGGCCCCGGCCGTGCCGGCACCACCCACGATGACGAGTTCGACGTCGCGACCAGCCTCCACGAGCGCAGCCAGAGCGGCGATCGTCGTGCCGACGCCCTTGCGGCGCACCAGGCGCGACGCGGTGAGCACGCGCTCGGTCCGGCCACGCTGCTCGACGGGGCCGTCGGGGCGGAAGCGGTCGACGTCGACCCCGCACGGCACGACCGAGATCGCTTGCAGCGGCACGCCGAGCGCCTTGAGCTCGAACGCCTCGTCGGAGCAGGTCGCGACGACCTGGTCCACACCGCGGCCGACGGCGGGCTCGATCCACTCGCGCTCGTCCGGGCTGGTGTCCGCGGAGCCCTGGTGGCGGCGCTTCACGACACCGAGCGCGTGGAAGGTCTGCACGATCGGGATCCGGGTGCCACCGGTGCGGGACTGCACCTGCGTGACGGCCTCGAGCGCCGCGTGGCCGGACATCCAGAAGTGCCCGTGGACCACGTCGGGGCGGTCGAGGAACCACTCGGCGGCCAGCACCTGCGCGAACGTCCCCATGAACGGGAACAGGTCGTCCTTCGGCACGGCGCGGGCGGGACCGGCGTCGACGTGCACGACCTCGACGCCGGCGCGCAGCATCACCCGGGCGGCGAGCTCGGGGTCGTCGCGGCGCGTGTAGACCGTCACCTCGTGGCCACGGTCGGCCAGGGCACCGGAGAGGGCGGCGACGTGCACGTTCTGCCCGCCGGCGTCGACACCACCGAGCACCGCGAGCGGGCTGGCGTGTTCGGAGACCATCGCGATCTTCATCGGGAGCTCCCTTCGAGAGCGGGGCTCGCGCCCCGCGTGCGCCGGTGGCGCGTCACGGCGTCGTCGAGCAGCTCGTCCCAGTCGCCGAGGAACCGGGCGAGCGAGTGCCGCGCGAGTGCGGCCTCCCGGGCGACGGCACCGCGTCGGCGCGCCTCGTCCGGGTCGTCGAGGAGCAGCCGGGAGGCCCGGGTCAGCTCCGTCACGTCGGTCGCGATCGCGCCGGCCTCGGCGGGCACGGTGCGCGACGCGTCGGTCGTCGCGAGGACGAGCACCGGCATGGCCATGTGCATCGCCTCGATGAGGGAGAGGCCGAGCGAGGTCCACCGGTTCGGGTGCAGGTAGGCGCGGCGTTCCGCGAGTGCGGCGTGCATCGGGTCGGGCTTGACGTCGCCGAGCCCGACCAGGCGGTCGCCGAGCCCGAGCTCGGCGAGCTTGTCCGTCCCCATGCCGAACACGTCGACGGGGGCGACCTCGGCGAACCGGGGGAGCAGGTCCGTGCCGACGACCCGGTTGCGGCGCACGGGTTCGTTGATGACGGCGCCGAAGCGCTCGAGGGTGCCCGAGTAGAGCGGCCCCGGGTCCACGACGCCGTGCTCGACGACGGTGGTCCTCGTGGTGCCGCAGTCCCACATCAGGGCGTTCCAGTGCGTGACGTGCGCGATCGTCAGGTCGTCGCGGTCGCCGAGGGGGTGCACGGAGTTCGGCACGTCCACCCGCGGGGCGTTGTGCTCGACGAAGACGATCGGCACGTCGCGGCCGCCGAGGAGCTCCGCGGCGACGGCCATCTCTTCGGTGCGCTGCAGCACGACGACGTCGACCTCGGCGTCGGCGACGTCCTCCGGCGCGATCTCGACGACGTTCGGCCAGTCGCGGCCACCCGCTCCCAGGCCCCACCCGTCCCGAACCGCGGTGGTCGGGACGAGGTACTCGTGCGGCCCGCGGACGAAGGCGTCCATCCAGCCGCCGTGCACGTGCCACAGGAGGATGCGCATGCAGGCCTTTCGTTCGTCGAGCGGACAGACCGTCGACCGGGAGAACAGGAGAAGGAGAAGCAGTGCCGCACGCTACTGCTCGTCCGCTGCAGCAGTTCGCAGGGTGCTCTGCTTCGTCCGCAGAACGCAACCGGTCAGGCGCTCGTGGGCGTCGAGCACGTCGTCGGGGGTCACGGAGGTCAGACACGGGTGCCCGGGGACGGGGCAGTCGCGGGCCCGGCTGAGGCGGCAGGGCGCGTCCTGGTCGCCGAGCAGTTCGACGTGCTCGGCGTACGGCGCCCACTTCACGGCGGGCACCACCGGCGAGAACAGGCTGACGATCCTGGCGCCCACCGCGGCGGCCAGGTGGGCGGGTCCGGTGTTGCCGACGACGACGACCTCGGCTCCCGCCAGGACGGCGGCGAGCTCGGCCGGACTCGTCCGTCCGCCCAGGTCGAGCACGGGGGTGTCCTGGTCCGCGGCGACGTCAGGACCGACGACGAACGCCGTCAGGTCCCGCTCGCCGGGTGACCCGGTGACGACCACCGGGACGCCGAGGTCGCGGTAGGCGGCCACGAGGGCACGGTGGGCCTCCGGCGGCCACGAGCGTGCCTCGACGCTGGCGCCGGGGTGGACGACCACGTAGCGCTCGAGCGCGGCCACCGCAGCGGGTGCGACGGCGTCGTGCCGCACCACGAGCCTCCCGTCGTCCCCGGGCGGCAGCGCGAACCCGGTGGCCTCGGCGATGCGGAGGGCGCGCTCGGGTTCGGGGAGGTCCTCGGGCAGGTCCTCGCCGGGGCGGAGCCGGACGTCGAGCAGTGAGCCGGGGTGGTCGACGGACGCTCCGGAGACCCGCTCGACGCCGGCCAGGCGGAGCAGCATCGCGACCGGGAGCGGCGACTGGTGGAACGAGGTGAGCACGACGGCCTCGTCGACCTGTTCCTCGGCGACGACCGCGCGGAACTCGGCGAGGACGGCGTCGTCGAGCGGCCGGGCGGTCTCCGTGACCCACGGCGCCGCCCACACCCGGACCCGGTCGATGCCGGGCAGCAGGTCGGCGGCCGGGGCGCCCTGCGGACCGCAGAGCATGGTGACGTGCGACGCCCCGGCGGCGACCGCGCGGACGGCGGGACCGGTGACCAGGACGTCACCGAAGGAGTCGAGCCGGGCGACGAGCACCCGTGGTCCGGTGCGCCGGGCCGCCTCGCTCATGCCCGGGCCGCTGCGACGCGGGCGAGCGCCAGCGCGACGGCGTCCTCGATGGTGGCCGCGACGGTGGGGGCCGCGTCCACCTCCTCCTGCCGGGTGCGCGGGGTCGGCACCAGGATCGACTGCGCCCCGGCAGCGGCGGCCGCCCCGACGTCAGCGCCGATGTCCCCGATCACGACGAGCTGCGACGCGGGGACGCCGAGCCGTTCGGCGGCCTCGAGCACCAGGCCGGGTCGGGGCTTGCGGCAGGCGCAGTCGTCGGCGGAGCCGTGCGGGCAGACGCACCAGACGTCGAACGGCCCGACGAGCTCGTCCACGCGCGCGTTCGTCGCGTCGACCTGCTCGCGGGTGGCACCGCCCCTGGCGATCACCGACTGGTTCGTGACGACCCCGACCGGCAGCCCGGCGGCGCGGGCACGCTCGACCGCCCGGTGCGCACCGGGCACGGGCACCACCTTGTGCGGGTCGGCGTTGTAGGGGACGTCGATGACCAGGGTGTCGTCACGGTCGAAGAGGAGACCGCGCACGACACGGTCCACGGAGAGAGCCATGCCCTGAGTTCTACCAAGGACGTGTGTCGCGGGCGGCAGGAAGGCCGCGGACCGCGCGTCCCGGGCGTGGCTGCCGCCGTGCCGCTAGCGTCGGGAGCGTGACCGCCCTCGAAGCCCTGCCCCCGTCCGACGGCCGCCCCGAACTCGTCGTGCTCCGCGCGATCAAGCTCGGCGACCTGCTGGTGGCGGTCCCCGCGCTGCACGCCATTCGCCGGGCCTTCCCCGACCACCGCATCAGCCTCGCCACGACCGCCTGGCTCGCCCCCGTCGTCGAGCTCATCCCGGACGTCGACGTGCACCTCGCGCAGCAGGGCTTCGACCACCCGATCGGCGTGCCCGCCGGGGTCACCGACGTCGCGGTCAACCTGCACGGTGCCGGCCCGGAGTCGCAGGACCTCGTCGACGCACTCGGCGCCCGGCTCGTCATCGCGCACGGTGGCGCCGAGGGGCCCGCGTGGGAGCACGGACCGGTCAACGAGCGCGAACGCTGGGCCGGCCTGCTCACCGCCCACGGGTACGCGGCCGACGCGGACGACGTCGCCATCACGCGTCCCGTCGAGCCGCCCGTCGTCGAGGGCGCGGCGGTCGTGCACGTCGGCGCCTTCCACGGCGCCCGACACTGGCCCGTCGACCGCTTCGCCGAGGTGGTGCGCGGGCTGCAGGAGCGTGGCTTCCACGTCGTCCTGACGGGAGGCTCGGCGGACGTCGAGCGCGCCGCCGCCGTCGCCGACGCGGTCGGTCTGGCACCCGGGGCCGTCCTGGCCGGGGTCCTGGACCTGCAGCCGTTCGCCGCGGTGGTCGCCGCGGCGCGGCTCGTCGTCACCGTCGACACCGGTGCCGCGCACCTGGCGTCCGCCTACGGCATCCCGTCCGTCGTCCTCTTCGGCCCGGCCCCGCCCGAGTCGTGGGGACCGCCGGCGACCGGACCACACATCGTGCTGACGGACGCCTCGGTCCGCCGCGGTGACGTCTTCGCCGAGGACCCCGACCCCGCGATCCTCGCCGTGCACGCCGCCGACGTGCTCGGGGCCGTGGACGAGCTCGGCGTCGCGCCCGACCTGCGGACGACGGCGACGACCGACCGGTAGCGTCGAGGCGCGGCTTCGGATCGTCCGGAGGCCGCGGAGGGAGCACCGTGTTCGAAGCGGCCAACATCCGGGACTGGATCGGCCTGCCGGTCGTCGACGAGAGCGACGACAAGGTCGGGAACCTCGAGAGCATCTACTACGACACCGCGACGTCCGAGCCCGCGTTCGGGTCGGTCACCACCGGTGTGATGGGCTTCACGAAGCTCGTGTTCGTGCCCCTGGTCGGTGCGACCGTCACCCCGAAGCACCTCAGCGTGACGTTCGGCAAGAAGCTCATCAAGGACGCCCCGACGATCGCGACGGACGGCGAGCTGACGGCGGAGCTCGAGCCCGAGGTGTTCGCGCACTACGGCCTGGAGTACCGCACGGGCAGCGGCGGCGAGCGGCGACTCGGCCGACGCTGATCGGCCCGCGGGTAGGGTGATCGTCCCCGACCACCCGACCCGCACCCGAGGGGCCCGCCCTGTTCCGCTCCGCCCGTTCGACGCTGCTCGCCGCCCTGGCGCTCGTCGGTGTGCTCGCGGTCGGGGTGGTCGCTCCGGCTCCGGCCTCGGCAGCACCGTCCTGGCCGGTCCCGCAGCCCTACCGGGTGGCGTCCCCGCCCGCGGAGGAGCTCGCCGGGCTGCCCCCGGGGAGCGAGTACGTCGCCCTCGGTGACTCGTACTCGGCCGGGTACGGCCTGGCCGACCCGACCCGGCTGCCGGTGTCCGCGTGCGGGCAGTCCGCCAGGGACTACCCGCACCGGATCGCCGCCCGCTTCGGGCTCGCGCTGCAGGACGTCACCTGCGGCGGGGCCACGAGCGAGGACGTCACCGAACGGCACCAGTTCAAGGGCGTTCCCCCGCAGATCGAGGCCCTCTCGGCGCGCACTCGGCTCGTCACGCTGACGATCGGCGGGAACGACGCCGACCTGTTCGGCACGGCCGCGTCCTGCCTGGCACTGACGGCGAAGGGCCCGGTGTTCTCCGGCCGCGACGCCTCCTCCTGCCGGAGCACCCTCGTGCACGACGGCGAGGACCAGCTCGGTGCCAAGATCCAGTCCCGCGTGGCGCTCGGCATCGCCGACACCCTCGCCGCGGTCCGCCGGGCCGCGCCGAACGCCCGCGTGCTGTTCCTCGGGTACCCCGCGATCTTCCCCGACGCCGAGCACACGCCGGCGAGGGGGTGCTTCCGCGCCGGGCTCGACCTCGGCACGCTGACCGGGTCGTTCCCGACGGACACCTACCCGTTCACCGACACGGACGTCGAGTACCTGCACGGCGTGCAGGAGGAACTGGACGACGTCGCCCGGTCCGCTGCCACGGCGGCCGGTGTCCGCTACCTCGACGTCTTCCGGAGGACCCAGGGACGGACGAGCTGCGCCCGCTCCGGCGCGTACGTGTCCGGCGTCACGCTCGACTCCACGAGCGGCTTCCGCCGGATCGACCTGGAGCCGGGCGCGTTGCACCCCAACAACCGGGGCGTCGCCTGGCTGACCCGGCAGGTCGCGGCCGAGCTCCGCACCGTCGCCGGCTGACCCGCTCCCACATCGTGGGAGCAGACGACGTCGGGTCGCCCGCCGCGACTCGACGACTCCCGCTCCCTCACCTCGGGGCGGCGAGCCAGTCCAGGGCCGCGGGGACGCCGGCCAGGACCGAGACGTGTCCGGCACCCGGTCGTTCGTGGAGCACGGCGCCGGGGACGGCTGCGGCGATCGACCGGCCGTGCGCCACCGGGACCACCCGGTCGTCCACGCCCTGCTCGACGAGGGTCGGCACGTGCACGTCGGTGAGCGCGAAGCCCCACCCGGTGACGAACGCCCGGTCGTCGTCGGCGCTGCCCACGCGCCCCGTCTCGCCGGCGGCCTGCGCGTCCTGACCGAGCGCCGCCCAGTCGCCGTCGAGCGCTGCCCAGTCGGCGTCGGTGAACTGCGCCGGGTCGAAGCCGGCGGTGTCCGCCCAGGTGAGCCGAGCCTCCCGTCCGAGGACCGCCGCACGCAGGCCGCCGTCATCGGCCATGCCGTCCCACCAGGCTGGCGCATCGACGAACGGGGCGGGGGAGGCGAAGGTCGCGACCGCGGTGACCCGGTCGGGCAGGAGAGCCGCCGCGGCGAGGGCGTGTGGGCCGCCGCCGGACCCGCCGATCGCGGCGACCCGGTCGATGCCGAGGGTGTCGAGGACCTGCTCGAGGTCGCGGGCGCCGTCGGCGACGGTGCGACCCGGCAGGGGGTCGGCGCCGCCGAAGCCGGGGCGGGTGACGGCGACCAGGCGGAGGCCGCGTGCGGTGGCGGCGGCGAGGACCGGGGCGAGGTGGGCACCGGTGTGCGGGGTCTCGTGGTGCCAGACCACGGTGGCGGTGCCGGCGCCGGTGGTGCTGCCGGTGGTCGGGCCGGTGTCGGCGACGAGGACCGTGCGACCGTCGGCGAGGTGCAGGGGCGTCATGCGGGCGAGCGTAGCCTCGGGGTGTGGTGCGGAGTGCGGGACTGCTGCTGTACCGGAGCGCTGCGTCCGGGGCCGAGCTCTTCATCGCGCACATGGGCGGTCCGTTCTGGCGTCGGCGGGAGCGCGCGTGGTCGATCCCGAAGGGCGAGTACACCGACGAGCCGCCGCTCGAGGCCGCGCTGCGGGAGTTCCACGAGGAGATCGGCGTGCCGGCGCCCGACGTGCCGTGGACCGAGCTGGGGGAGTTCCGGCAGGCCTCGGGCAAGCGGGTCGTCGTCTTCGCCGGCGCGGCGCCGGCCTTCTCCGTCACGGCGGTGCGGAGCAACACCGTCAGGCTCGAGCTGCCGCGGGGCTCCGGCCGGTTCGTCGACGTACCGGAGGTCGACGACGCCCGGTGGGTGTCCGTCGACGACGCCCGGACGATGCTCGTCGCCGGGCAGGTCGCGGCGGTGGACGCACTCGTCGGGGTGCTCGGTCGGTCGGGCTGACCGAGGTCGGGGTGACGATCACGTCTCGATCTGTCCCTGGCGTTCGCGCGGTGGATAGCCTGGACGGACGTCGCGGCGGACGGGCCGGCGCGCGGACAGGGGAGATCGCATGCGCCGGTGGCGGATGATGACGGCCGGGTTGACCGGGATCGTGCTCGGAGCCGGGCTCGCGCTCGGCGGGGCGACCAGTGCCTCGGCCGAGCCGAACGGACACTGGGGCACCTTCACGGTCAGCGGCGCGAGCAGGGCCTACACGGGGACGATGACGCTGCCGGGGTTCCCCGAGACGACCTTCACGTCGAACTCGCGGCAGTCCACGGTGATCAGCGGGGCCTCGACGTGGCAGGGTCCCGCGACGGCACCCGGTGCGGTCTACGGCACCAGCCGGAACTCCACCTACATGAACCAGCGGCCGACGACGGACTCTGCGACGGGTACGTCGACCACCACCTACCGGTTCGCGACCCCGACGCCGGGTGCGTCCAGCTGGTCCTTCGTGCTCGGGGACATCGACGCCGACCAGGCCACGATCTCCGCGACGGTGCAGGGTGGTGCGCCGGCGACGGCCGCACAGCTCGGCTACCGGAGCTCCTACAACTCCTGCTCGTCGGTCTCGCCGGGCGGCTGGTCGTGCCCCGCGGACCCGGGCGGCGTGGCTGCGGGCCAGGACGTCCCGACGTGGGACCCCGCGACGCGCACGCTCACCGGCAACTCCGCGGCGAACGACACCGCCGGAGCCACGGCGTGGTTCACGCCCACGGTGCCGCTCGACTCGCTGACGATCACGTACCAGCAGCGGAGCGGCTTCCCGGTGTACCAGACCTGGTTCGCGAACCGCACGGCGGCGATCTCCGGCGTCGCGACGCTCGACGGCACGCCGATCCCCGGCGCGACGGTCACCGTCACCGCGCTGCGCGGCACGAGCTACACCACGACGACCGACGACGAGGGGCGCTACGTGTTCCCGCAGCTGCCGGTCATCAACGACTACCGCGTGGACGTCGCCGCGCCCTCGGGAGCGACCGGCACCGCGTCCGTCCCCGGCGTCTCGCTGAACACTGCGCCGGGCGGGGTCGACCGCACCGTGGACTTCCCGTTCACCTCGCCCCCGGCGACGACGTCCGTGATCGGCACCGTGACGGACGGCGCCGGTCACCCCGCCGCGAACGTCCCGGTCGTGATCACCGACCCCTCCTCGCCGGACACGGCGCCCGTCCAGGTCGTCACGAACAGCGACGGCGTCTACGCGGGGGCGGACCTGCCCGCGTCGACCGACCTGGCCGTGGCCGTCGGTGACGAGGCGCCCACGACCATCACGACCGGCGCCGCCGGGGTCGCGCCCGTGCCGCAGGAGCCGATCGCGGCGCCGAGTGCCGTGAACACGGTGACCGGCACCGTGACCATCGACGGCACCTCCGTGCCCGCGGGGGTCGTCGTCGAGCTGTTCGACGCGGACGGCACGCTGGTCGGCTCCACCGAGACCGACGCTGCGGGCGCGTACCTGTTCGCCGCGGCACCCGGCACCTACACCGTGCGGACGACGACGCCCGTGCCCGGAGCGACCGGCGGGGTCGAGCGTGATGCGGTCACGACGACGGGCGACGCGACCGCCGTGGACTTCCCGTTCGCCACGCCCGCTGCCCCGACGGCCGTGGTCGTCGACCAGCCCGGCACCGTGACCGACGCGGACGGCGAACCCGCGGCCGGCGTGACGGTCGTCGCGACCCCGACCGAGCCCGACTCGGGCGGTCCCGTGACCGCCACCACCGGCCGGGACGGCACCTTCGACCTGACCGGCCTGGAGCCGACCACGTCCTACCAGGTCGTCGCGGGAACGGGTGACTCCGCCGGTGAGCCGCAGACGATCGTGACGCCGGAGACCGGGTCGGCCGTGCCGCTCGCACTCGTCGTGCCCGCGGCCGTGGTGCCGACGCCCACGCCGACCCCGACGCCCACGCCGACCGCGACGCCGACGCCGACCGCGACGCCGAGCCCCGTGCCGACGACGCAGCCGACCACGCCCCCGACCGTCGGCGGTGGGACCACGCCGTCCTCGTCGACGGGCGGCACCGGTGCGGGCGGGCCGCTGGCCTACACGGGCGCGGACGTCCTGCCCGCAGCCCTGGCGGCCGGGGTGCTCGTGCTCCTGGGGGCCGGGCTGCTCACGTTCCGCGCTGTCCGCAACCGCCGTCGGACGGAGCACCTGCAGGACTGACGCCGGCGCTGCCGGGTGCGCCGGGCCTCCTGGTCGACCTGACCTGGGCGCGGAGCTCGGCTCTCGCACAACCGAAGACGGCTCGCACCACGGAATCCCGTGGCGCGAGCCGTCTTCTGCCGTGCGCCACCGTGGGGGACTGCGCCGTCTTCCGTCGTGCGCCGCCGTCGGAGCCTGCGCCGCCGTCGTGCGCGGCCGTCGGAGACTGCGCCGCCGTCGGAGCCTGGCCGCCCCGACCGGCCGCCGCCGTCGGAGCCTGCGCGACTCGGAGACTGCGCGACTCCGGGCCTCGCCGACCGGTCACGACACCCCGCTCAGTGCTGCCGAACGGTCGGAGCTCGTCGCATCGAGCACCGAGGACCGACGTCCTGCGACCACTCGGCGGGCTGCAGTCGGGGTGTTGCGACCACTCGGCCGCCCGCCAATCGGCCGCCCGCCGCCCCGCTGCCCGGCCACCCGACCACCCGCCGCGCTACTCCGCCACGTGCCGCGTCCGCGTCGACCCGGTCACCGTGGCGACCGAGCCCGTCATCGTCTGGATCGCCCGGCTGATCGTCGGGATCGACGTGGTGACGACGGCGAGCGAGGACGTGATCGCCTCGATCGAGGACGTCGACAGGTGCTCCTGGTGCGACGAGTGCAGCGGGAAGCCCCGCCGCGCGGCCACGACCACGCCGAGGGACCCGAGCAACACGACTGCCCCGGCGATCGGCAGGGTCTGCATGCCCGTCATCCCGAGCACCTGCCCGCCGATGGCCGCACCGCCCGCGATGCCGATGTTCGACGCCCCGTTGACCAGTGCGCCGGCGATGTCGGGGGAGACGCCCCCGGCACGGATCGCCGCCGCCATGAAGAGCGTGCCCGTCGTGCCGTTCGCGGCCATCCACACGCCGGCGACGACCATCGTCCCGATGATCGAGCCGTGCACGAACGGCAGCGCGACGAACGCGGCCGCCATCACCGCGACCGACACGATGAGCGTCTGCCGGGGGGCGGTGTCGACGAACACGCCGGCGAGCCACAGCCCGATGACCCCGGTCCCGCCGAGGACCAGCAGTGCCCCGCTGACCAGGCCCGTGTCGAGCCCGGCGTCGATCGCGTAGGGACCGACGTACGTGTAGACGATGTAGTGCCCGGCGAAGAGCAGCAGGTCGGCGACGACGACGGCGAGCAGCCCGGTGCGCGCCCAGGCCCGCGGCGACCCGATGTGCGGCGACGACGTGCCGCGGACGGCCGGCAGGAACAGGGCCGCGACGACGGCGAGTGCCGCGGCGCACACGGCCACGGACCCGACGGCGGGGCGCCACCCGATCGACTGTCCGACCCCGGTGGCGAGCGGCACGCCGATCACGAAGCCGAGCGAGCTGCCCGAGTACACGAACGCGATCGCCCGGCCGGCGAGACGCGGGGGGACGATCCGGGTGGCGTACGCCGACGCGACGGAGAAGAAGAGCGCGTGCGCGACGCCCCCGACCACGCGCCCGGCACAGACCACGGCGAACGACGGCGCGAGCGCGACCATGAGGTTCGACACGGCGTACCCGATCAGCGTCGCGACGAGCACGGCCTTCCGGGGCAGCCGCGCGGTGAAGGACGTCAGCGGCAGCGCCAGGACCGCCACGGCCGCGGCGTACACGGTGATGACGATCCCCATCTGCGACTCGGTGACGCCGAGGTCGGTGCTCATGGTGCCGAGCAGCCCGACGGGCATCAGCTCGGTGGTGATGGCGAAGAAGGTGGCGAGGCCGAGGACGGCGATGCCGACGACGGCCTTCGAGGTCAGGACGGACGTCGTGACGGACGACGTGGTCGACGCGGTCGACGTGGTGGTGACGGACGCGGTGCTCGTGGACACGGGGCTGACCTCCTCGGGACGTGGTGGAGCGCGCGACGGGTTCGTCACGTCGACGACACCACGACCTTGTCGGTCGGGCAGTGCGCGCTCGCGGGTGGGATGTGTGGTTGGTCACTCCACGGCGAGTGCGATCCATCCAGTGTTGCACGCCACCACGCAGGAGCGCGAGTGTGCGGAGGAACTTCGAAGGAGCGCTCCAACGGCCCCGTCGTCAGAACTCGTTCGTCACCGTGCCGCGCACCCCGCCGCCGACCAGGTCGACCGTCATCGTGCCGCTCAGCGACGACGCGGACAGCGACACCGACCCGTGCAGGGCGTCCTGGCGCGGGTAGCAGGCACTCGTCGCGTGCCGGCGGTCGGCGGTCGCGACCAGGCAGATGGTCGCCCGGTCCGTGCCGACCCCGGCCCACACCGCCCACGGCGTGGCTGCGTCGTCCCCGCTGAGCGACCGGTTCGTGAACACGAGCCGCGTGGTGTGCAGGCTGACCGGCGCCTCGAAGGCCCCCGGCAGCTGGTCGGCGTACGTCTGCGGTGCGTCGAGCAGCTGCTCGAGCGTCACCGATCCCGCCGTCGGCGTCACCGAGGGCGACGAGGGCGTGACCGGGTGGGCGTTCCCGACGGCGAGCCCCGTCCCGAACGCCACGACCACGACGGCCGCGACCCCGCCGGCCACCCACGGCCGTGCCAGCGCCCACCGAGCCAGTCGGAGCGGTCTGGCCCACGGACGGCCTGGTGCCGGGGTCGGCGCGGCGTCCTGGTCGCCGACGTCGTCCTGGGCAGGACCGTCGCCCGGCGCCCGGTCCCGCAGGCCGGCGTCGTCGCCCGGCACCCAGTCCGGCAGGCCGGCACCGTCGCCCGGCACCCGGTCCGGCAGGTGGTCACGGTCGGCCTGGAGGCTCGGCACGGCCTGGCCACGCGGCTGCGCCTCCTCGACGTCGGTCGCGTCGCCAGGCACCGCTGCGCGCACCCGCCCACGTCCGCGCTGCAGGTCCCCGAGGGCGATCCGCGCCCGGGCGGCCTCGGCCTCGCTCGACCCGGCGCCCCAGGCGATGCCCTCGAGGCGCGCGCGTTCGCCAGCGGTGTCGCGGTCGTCGTCGGCCATGCGCACTCCCGGGCTCCGGTCGTTGCTCTCGTCGGTTCTCATGCTGGCACTCGGACCGCTCCGGCGCGCACCCAGATCGGGGGGAGTACGCCGGGGACATGACAGACGCACGCGAGCCCGACGCCGAGACCCTCGAGCCACTCAGCCACGACACCCAGTCCGGTGAGGCCGACTACGTCGCGACGAGCCCCGGCGGCAGCGGCACCGAGCGCCACGTCCCGCTCCCGTCCGAGGAGCAGGGACGCGACACCGAGTACGACCCGGTCGACGAGGGGCCGAAGCACGAGGGCTGAGCCGCCTCAGCGCACCAGCCGCCGCAGCACCGCCCGCTCGCCGTACGTCCACGTGGCACTCGTCACGACGTAGACCGCGGCGGCGAGCGGTGCGATCGCGGCGAAGACCACCGTGAGGAACGGTGCCCACCGCCCGATCGCGGTCGCGGCGGCAGCGCCGGGGACGTCGGCGTCTGGTGCGGCGACCGGGTTCCAGTGCAGGGCCGACCGACGGGTGGCCTCGACCACGACGGCGAGGACGACGAGCAGTACGACCACCACCCAGGCGTGCACCCACAGCGGGGAACTGACCACCGCCACCAGGGACTGTCCGAGCGGCACCCCGGCGAGCGTGGCCTGGAGCAGCACGTTCGACGTCCCCGCGATCGTCGTGTGCGTGAAGAGGGCGTACAGCAGCGACACGACCGGGGCCTGCGCGAGCACCGGCAGGCATCCGGCGAGGGGTGAGACCTGCTCGGCGGTGTACAGCTCCTGGACAGCGCGCTGCAGTCGCTCCCGGTCAGCCCCGTGGCGCTTCCGCAGCGCAGCCAGCTGCGGCGCGAGTCGGCGGCGGTCCCGCTCCGCCCGCACCTGCAGGACGGACAGGGGCACGAGCACGGCGCGCACCACGAGGGTGACGAGCACGACGGCCAGCGCCGCGGCCAGCGGTCCGGCGACGGGGGAGAGCGCCCCGGAGAGCGAGGCGAGCAGGTCGGCGCCGAGCTGCAGCAGTGCGCCGACGAAGGGCAGGGTGGAGAGGTCCATGACGGTTCCGTTCGAGAGGTGTGGTCGAGGTCACGTGTGCGACCCGCCACCGATCGATCGGCGTCAGGTCGCGAGGACCACCCCAGGAGCCCTCGGGCGCGCGTGCCCCGCGGCGTCGGGGTGGCTCCACGCGATGCGCGTGCCGGCGTCCACCGGCCGGTCTGCCTCGGACGCTGCCGGACCGACCCGGATCCCGAGCACCAGGACGACCAGCTGCGCGACGACCACGGCGGTGCCGACAGCCGCGACACCGAGTGCGGCCACGGCGAGCAGCGGCAGGACGCCGGTGGAGGGGTCGACGGCGAGCAGCGCGGCGACGGCGCGCAGGATCACCTCGATGACGGTCATGGTCCGTTCAGCGTAACCCCCGCGTGCCGCGGTCCCCAGGTGCGTCGGGCACGGGAGGATCGCCGCATGACCTCCCCGAGCACCCCCGCGACGCTGGCGCTGGAGCGTGCGGGCGTGCCGTTCGTCCCACACGTCTACGAGCACCACGAGACGGCGACGAACTTCGGTGAAGAGGCCGCCGCCGCGCTCGGGCTCCGTGAGGAGCAGGTGTTCAAGACGCTCGTCGTGTCGGTCGACGGCGCCCTGGCGGTGGCGATCGTCCCCGTGGCGAACCGGCTCGACCTCAAGGCCATCGCCGCCGCGGTCGGTGGCAAGAAGGCGACCCTGGCCGACCCCGCCCTGGCGGAGAAGCGCACCGGGTACGTCGTGGGCGGCATCAGCCCCGTCGGGCAGCGCTCGAAGATCCCCACGGTGCTCGACGCGTCGGCGTCCGAGTACGCCACGATCTTCGTCTCGGGCGGTCGTCGCGGGTTCGACATCGAGATCGCCCCGGGGGACCTGCTCCGCGTCACGGAAGCGACCACGGCGGCCATCGCGCGGACCTGAGTCGAGTCGGCGCAACTTTCTTCCTTGACCGGGAATGCCCCGGTACCTCCTGCGTTGCATTGAGTCGAAGGCACTCAAGTACCCCCAGGAGGTCCCGTTGCCAGAACAATCCGGCCCCATCGGCGGGCGTGACTCGTTCGACGAGTTCCTCGCACGCCTCCTCGCCGCCCAGAACACCGGCCAGCAGCGCTCCATGCCGTTCGGCCGCCCCGTCGACATCACCCGACTGCTCAGCCGTCGGACCCACGAGATGCTCCAGCGCACCGCCGAGTACGCGGTCGAGCAGGGGCAGCGGGAGATCGACGCCCTGCACGTCCTGCACGTGCTCGTCCGCACGCAGCCGTTCGACGCCGTCGTCCGGTCCGCAGGCGTCGACCCCGAGCGCCTCGCGGCCGAGGTCGAAGAGCGCCTCCCCGCCCCGTCGTCCGAGCCCGTCGAGGGTCGTCCCGCGCTGACGCCCTCCGCCCAGCGGATCCTCGTCGAGGCCACCCAGGCCGCACGCGGCTTCGGCAGCACCTACACCGACCCCGAGCACGTCTTCTTCGCGCTCGTCATGGACCAGGAGACGGTCACCGGCCAGCTCCTCGCGAACGCCGGGATCACCCCGGCCGTCATGCAGTCCTACGCACAGCAGGCCGCCGACGCGGCACGAGAGGGGCGCCCCATGCCAGGCACCAGCGAAGCGGCTGACACCCGCACGGACAGCGAGACGCCGACGCTCGACCAGTTCGGCACCGACCTCACCCAGCGCGCCCGCGACGGGCACATCGACCCGGTGATCGGCCGTGCGGACGAGATCGAGCAGGCCGTCGAGATCCTGCTCCGTCGGTCCAAGAACAACCCCGTCCT
This sequence comes from Curtobacterium sp. VKM Ac-1395, assembly GCF_015350975.1. Lineage (GTDB taxonomy): Bacteria > Actinomycetota > Actinomycetes > Actinomycetales > Microbacteriaceae > Curtobacterium. The sequence continues at coordinate 41,372 of NZ_JADKRX010000003.1, read as the reverse complement.
GATCGGTGAGCCCGGCGTCGGCAAGACCGCGATCGTCGAGGGCCTCGCCCAGCGCATCGTCGACGGCGACGTCCCCGCCCTGCTGCAGGGCAAGCGCGTCGTCGCCCTCGACCTGCCCGCCATGCTCGCCGGCACCCGCTACCGCGGTGACTTCGAGGAACGCCTGACGAAGGCCCTCGACGAGATCAGCGCGCACGCCGACGAGCTCATCGTGTTCGTCGACGAGCTGCACACCGTCGTCGGTGCGGGTGGCGGCGGTGAGGGCGGCTCGATGAACGCGGGCAACATCCTCAAGCCGCGCCTGGCCCGGGGCGACCTGCACATGGTCGGCGCCACCACGCTCTCGGAGTACCGCCGGATCGAGAAGGACGCCGCCCTCGAGCGTCGCTTCCAGCCCGTCACGGTGGGGGAGCCGAGCGTCGAGGACGCGGTCGCGATCCTCACCGGGCTCAGCCCGCGGTACGCCGAGCACCACGGCGTCACCTACACCGAAGGTGCCCTGCGCGCCGCGGTCGAGCTCTCGCACCGCTACGTCACCGACCGGCACCTGCCCGACAAGGCGATCGACCTCATCGACCAGGCCGGCGCACGCAGCCGCCTCCTCCGATCGGGGGACGTCGACGTCGAGGCGCTCCGCGACCAGCTCGCTGAGCTGATGGCGGAGAAGGACCGCGCGGTCACCGATGAGCGCTACGAGGAAGCGTCCCGCCTCCGCGACCAGACCGCCGACCTGGAGGCCCGGATCGCCGCTGCTGGATCGGCGGACGCTGGGCGGGCCTCCCGTCCGGACCAGACCGACTCCGTGATCACGGAAGCGGACGTCGCAGCCGTCGTGTCCCGTGCCACCGGCATCCCCGCGGCCCGGCTCACCCAGGGTGACCGGACCCGTCTCGCCCGACTGGAGGACGAGCTGCACCAGCGGGTCGTCGGACAGGAGGATGCGGTGCGCGCCATCGCGACCGCTGTCCGACGCAGCCGGACCGGGATGGGTGACCCGGATCGCCCGGTCGGGAGCTTCCTGTTCCTCGGACCGACCGGTGTCGGCAAGACCGAGCTCGCGAAGGCCCTCGCGTCGTCGCTGTTCGGTGACGAGTCGGCCATGCTCCGCTTCGACATGAGCGAGTTCGGCGAGCGGCACACCGTGTCCCGGCTGGTCGGTGCCCCTCCCGGGTACGTCGGCTACGACGAGGCCGGCCAGCTGACCGAGCGCGTCCGCCGGAACCCGTACTCGGTGATCCTGCTCGACGAGGTCGAGAAGGCACACCCCGACGTGTTCAACCTGCTGCTGCAGGTGCTCGACGACGGTCGACTCACGGACGGACAGGGCCGCACCGTCGACTTCCGCAACACCGTGGTCATCATGACGTCGAACATCGGGTCGGAGTTCCTCGCGTCACGCTCCGGCGCACTCGGGTTCTCCGCGTCGGCCGACGGGGGCTACGGCGAGGACGACCTCCGGAACCGCGTGATGGGCAAGCTGCGCGAGTCGATGCGCCCCGAGTTCATCAACCGGATCGACGAGATCGTGCTCTTCCGCAAGCTCGACCGGACGCAGCTGCGCTCGATCGTGTCGCTGCTGCTGGCCGAGACCTCGCTGCGCCTCATCGCGCAGGACATGGTGCTCTCGGTCGACGAGGCCGCGGTCGACTGGCTCGCCGAGCACGGGTACGAGCCCGAGTACGGCGCCCGTCCGCTCCGTCGCCTGATCCAGCGCGAGGTCGACGACCGCGTCGCGACGCTCGTCGTCGAGGGTGCCGTGCAGGCCGGGGACACCGTCCGCATCGCGGTGTCGGGCGGGTCGCTCGTCGCACGGGTCGCCACACCGGCTGCCGTCTAGGCAGACGACCCACTGAACGCCCCGGGACCGATCGGTCCCGGGGCGTTCTCGTGTGTTCAGTTCTGCAATTCCGACGCATTTCGGGGAATGGGTTGCGCGGTCGGGGAGAATGTCGCTACTGTTCACACGTCGCGAACCACGGTTCCCGACACCGCCAGTTGCTGTTCCTGACCCGCGCCGAAAGGGGGCCGACCATGATCTCGATCATCACCATCACCACGCAGACGCCGTTCCGTGCAGTCCGTGGGACCACCGGCTCCTCCGCCGGGTCCTGCTGACGCGACCGCGTCCGCCACGCTCAGGCTCGTCACCACGCACTGGTCCGTCGCCACGACGGCCCGCCGGTCCTGACCACCACGTCCCATCCGGGTGATGCCGAGCACTGCTCGTGCCGTGGTCGTCTCCCGCTGATCGTCCTCGATCAGCGCGGTGACCGGTCGGTCGTCCCGTCGGGTCGATCATGGCGCCGGACACGTCCTGCGCTCTCCACGACGCGGTCGTGCGGGGTCGGGAAAAATGTGCCCGGAATGCCGTCCGAGCATGCGGACGTACGTCGTCGCGGAATGTCGAACTGCATTCTCGTGACCGATCGGCGTGCATTCCTGTGCGCCTGTCGGTCGATCCTCCCTGCCCGAGCGCCGGCGAATCCGTCGCGCCCTCAGGGCCCCGGAACCACTCCGAACCAGAACCGGTGACCACCATGTCCACGAAGTCCGTCCTCCGCCAGCCCGGCGCGACCACCGCAGCCCGCTCGGTCTCCCTGACCGATCGGCTCGCGATGCGCCTCGGGATGGCACTCATCGTCTGGAGTCGACGCACCCGCCCGCAGCGGCTGCCCGTCGACCTCTTCCTCGCCGAGCAGCTCCGCCGGGAGCGCGCCGCTCGCGAGGCCGAGTGGGTGATGCTCGGCGCCACGATGCACATGTGGCGATGAGCGCACCGCGCACCACCGACGGGTGGCCCGACCGTCTCGACGGCCGGGCCACCCGTTCCTGGTGCTACCGCCGGTTCGCCACCAGCGCCTGCGCCTGCGCGGACCACCACGTGCCCGCAGCCGGACCGCCGTTGCACGTGCCGTCGCTCGACCCCGGTGTCTTCACCCAGAGGAGTGCGTCCATCGCTGTCGTGCCGGCACTGACCCGTGGTGTCTGCCCGAGCCCCGCTCCGGTCGGGTTGCACCACGTGCCCTTCCACCCACGGCCGTTCCGGGAGACGTCGACGACGTAGTGGGAGCCACTGGTCAGCGCGCTCACCCGGTCGGCGTACGCACGCTCCTGGTCGACGAGCTGGAAGTTCGCGACGTTCGTGAAGAACCCGCGCGCCTGGGCGACGCCGGCCGACCGCAGCAGGGCCGCCTGCGCCTCGGCCGTGTTCCACGTGCTGTTGCCGCCGTCGAGGTACGTGGGGACGCCGGCCGCGGACAGCGCGGCCACGGCCTCCGCCAGCAGCGGCGGACGCGTCGCGGCCTCGCTCGTGCACCGGGGGAGCGCCGACAGCGAGTCCGGTTCGACGAGGACCACCGCCCGGTGACCGCGGAGGTCGTCCGCGATCCGCTGGTTCCACGCCAGGTAGTCCGCGGCGGACAGGCCGCCGGCCGAGTACCCGCCGCAGTCCCGGTTCGGGATCGCGTAGGTGACGAACACCGGGGTCCGGCCGGCTGCCTCGGCCGCCGCGAGGGCACGGGCCAGGTACCGGTCGAGCATGTCGCCCCGGAACCACTCGCCGAGCCAGATCGCGACGGGCTGCGCAGCGATGGTCCGTGCCGCAGCGACGCCCGCGGTGTCGCCGGACACGGTCAGCGCGGTCGCCGCCTGGGCCGCCTGGCCGTCCGGCTGGACGAAGAGGCCACCGGCGAAGACCTGGCCGGTGGTCGCGGTTCGGATGGTCGCGGTCGTCACGGTCGGCGCTGCCTGGGCCGGGCTCGCCGCGACGAGCCCGGCGACCACCGCGGTCACGGTGAGCGCTGCGACGGCGGAGACCGCGGTCCTGGTCCTGGTCCTCCTGCTGGTCGTGCTGCTCGTACGGTTCCTGGTCCTGGTGCGTTCGTCCACGGTGTCGCATCCCCTGTCCCTGTCGGCGGGCGCCCGGTGCGCCCGTGTCCCGACCGGTCCAGGGGACCCCGAGCAACGGGTCGTCGGCCAGGACCAGAACGCGGGGGTTGACCGTGCGGGCAGTGTCCGGACAAGGGCCGTGCGGACCGTACGGTTGGTGCATGACCGAAACCGCGTCCGACCTCGTCCAGCGACTCACGGCGATCGTGCCGGACTTCCCGAAGCCCGGCATCCTGTTCCGCGACGTCACCCCGGTGTTCGCCGACGCCGTCGCGTTCGGCCGGGTGTGCGAAGCGCTCGCGGCGCCCTTCGCGGTCGGCGGCGGGTTCGCCGTCGTCGCCGGGATCGAGGCCCGCGGGTTCGCGCTCGCCGGCGGCATCGCGGCGCAGCACCAGGTCGGCGTCCTGACGGTCCGCAAGGCCGGCAAGCTCCCCGGCGAGGTGCTCAGCGAGCAGTACGCGCTCGAGTACGGCGAGGCCGAACTCGAGCTCCGTCCCGCGCAGCTCCCGGCGGGCACCCGCGTGCTGGTCGTCGACGACGTGCTCGCGACCGGTGGCACCGGTGCTGCCACCATCACGCTGCTCGAGCGTGCCGGGTACGAGGCGATCGGGTTCGCCGCCCTGCTCGAGCTCGACGGGCTCGCCGGCCGCGAACGGCTCGAGACGCGCCTGCCCGTCACCACGCTCGGCGCCGTCCCCGCCTGAGTCGCGCCGACGCCTCCGGGCCAGACCTGGTGGCGCCCGCTCGCGCACTAGTCTTGACGAACCGTTCCTACCGAGGAGTCCCACCATCGTGACCGAGTCAGTCGCATCGCCGGAAGCCGGCCAGCCCGCAGACGTGCCCCAGGCACCCGAGCCCCGCACCGCGACGACGACCACGACGGGCACCGAGCTCTTCGACGGTGTCCGCGGTGTCGTCGCGATCCGTGTCGACGGCGTTCTCAAGGACCTCGCCGCCGAGGTGCAGGACGGCCAGACCGCCGAGCCCGTCACCCTCGACGAGCAGGACGGGCTCGACATCCTCCGCCACTCGGCCGCGCACGTGCTCGCGCAGGCCGTCCAGCAGATCAACCCGGACGCCAAGCTCGGGATCGGCCCGCCCGTCACCGACGGCTTCTACTACGACTTCGACGTCGCCGAGCCCTTCACGCCCGAGGACCTCAAGGCCATCGAGAAGGGCATGGACCGCATCGTCAAGCAGGCCCAGCGCTTCCGTCGCCGGGTCGTGACGGACGACGAAGCCCGCGAGCTGATGGCGGGGGAGCCCTACAAGCAGGAGCTCATCGGGCTCAAGGGTGCCGCAGCCGACGGCGACTCCGGCGAGAGCGTCGAGGTCGGTGCCGGCGAACTCACGGTCTACGAGAACGTCGACCCGAAGTCCGGCGACGTCGTCTGGCAGGACCTCTGCCGTGGCCCGCACGTGCCGCACACCCGGTGGATCGGCAACGCCGCCAAGCTGATGCGCGTCGCGGCCGCCTACTGGCGCGGCTCCGAGAAGAACCCGCAGCTGCAGCGGATCTACGGCACCGCGTGGCCCGACAAGGACCAGCTCAAGGCGTACCTGGTGCGACTCGAGGAAGCCGCCAAGCGCGACCACCGCAAGCTCGGCGCCGAGCTCGACCTGTTCTCGTTCCCGGACGAGATCGGCTCGGGACTGGCGATCTTCCACCCCAAGGGCGGCATCATCCGTCGTGAGATGGAGGACTACTCGCGCCGTCGGCACGAGCAGAACGGCTACTCGTTCGTCTACACGCCGCACATCACCAAGGGCGACCTGTTCGAGCAGTCCGGGCACCTCGGCTGGTACAAGGACGGCATGTTCCCGGCCATGCACATGGACCAGGCCACGGACGAGGACGGCAACGTCACCCGCCAGGGTGCCGACTACTACCTCAAGCCGATGAACTGCCCGATGCACATCCTGGCGTACCGCTCGCAGCCCCGGTCCTACCGCGACCTGCCGCTCCGCATGTTCGAGTTCGGCACGGTCTACCGCAACGAGAAGTCCGGCGTCATCCACGGCCTCACCCGCGTCCGTGGCATGACCCAGGACGACGCCCACATCTTCACCACCAAGGAGAAGATGAAGGAGGAGCTCACCACGACCCTCGAGTTCGTGCTGTCGCTGCTCCGTGACTACGGCCTCGACGACTTCTACCTCGAGCTGTCGACGAAGGACCCGGAGAAGTACGTCGGCGACGACGACGTCTGGGAGGAAGCCACCAACACCCTGCGCGAGGTCGCGGAGGAGTCCGGGCTCGAGCTCGTGCCGGACCCCGCGGGTGCGGCGTTCTACGGCCCGAAGATCTCCGTGCAGGCCCGTGACGCCATCGGCCGCACCTGGCAGATGTCCACCGTCCAGCTCGACTTCAACCTGCCGGAGCGCTTCGGCATCGAGTACGCCGCCGCCGACGGCACCCGCCAGCGCCCCGTGATGATCCACCGTGCGCTGTTCGGGTCGATCGAGCGCTTCTTCGGCGTCCTCACCGAGCACTACGCCGGTGCCTTCCCGGCCTGGCTCGCCCCGGTCCAGGTCGTCGGGATCCCCGTCGCTGAGGAGTACGGCGACTACCTCGACGAGGTCGTCGCCAAGCTCCGTGCCGAGGGCGTCCGCGCCGAGGTCGACCACTCCGACGACCGGATGCAGAAGAAGATCCGTACGCACACCAAGCAGAAGGTGCCGTTCCAGCTGATCGCCGGTGGCGAGGACCGCGACGCCGGCGCCGTGAGCTTCCGCTTCCGTGACGGGCGCCAGGACAACGCCGTGCCCGTTGACGAGGCGGTCGAGCGCATCCTCACCGCGATCCGCGAGCGCGCGCAGGTCTGATGTCCGACACCGAGGACGACCGGCTGGTCATCCGGGACGCGGCCACGCAGGCCGCGGTCCCGGATGCCTTCCAGCGCCTGTGGAACCCGCACCGGATGGCGTACATCGACTCCGGGCGGGCCGGCGAAGGCCGCGGGCACAAGGACGACTGCCCGTTCTGCGAGGCCCCGCGGAAGTCCGACGAGGACGCCCTCATCGTGGCCAGGGGCGAGCACGCCTACGTGCTGCTCAACCTGTACCCGTACAACAACGGCCACCTGCTGGTCTGCCCGTACCGGCACGTGCCGCTCTACGACGAAGCCACCCCCGAGGAGCTCCGCGAGATCGGCGAGCTCACCCAGACCGCGATGCGCGTCCTGCGGGAGGTGTCACACTGCGACGGCTTCAACATCGGCATGAACCAGGGCGAGGTCGCGGGCGCCGGTGTCGCTGCGCACCTGCACCAGCACGTCGTGCCGCGGTGGGAGTCGGACTCGAACTTCTTCCCCGTCATCGCCAGGACGAAGTCGATGTCGCAGATGCTCGGGGACACCCGACGACTGGTCGCGGACGGCTGGTCCGCACAGCAGTCCTGAGCGCTCAGCACTAGGATGGGGGCATCATGAGCGACAGCACCAGCACCACCGACACCAGCACTCCCGGCACCTCCATCACCGGATCGTCCCGCGTGAAGCGCGGTCTGGCGGAGATGCTCAAGGGCGGCGTCATCATGGACGTCATCGACGCCGATCAGGCCCGCATCGCCGAGGAAGCCGGCGCCACCGCCGTCATGGCACTCGAGCGCGTGCCCGCCGACATCCGTGCGCAGGGCGGCGTGGCCCGCATGTCGGACCCCTCGATGATCGAGGAGATCATCGCCGCGGTGTCCATCCCCGTCATGGCGAAGGCCCGCATCGGTCACTTCGTCGAGGCCCAGGTCCTGCAGGAACTCGGCGTCGACTACATCGACGAGTCCGAGGTCCTGTCGCCGGCCGACTACGTCAACCACATCGACAAGTGGAACTTCACGACGCCCTTCGTCTGTGGCGCCACGAACCTCGGCGAAGCACTCCGTCGCATCACCGAGGGCGCGGCCATGATCCGTTCCAAGGGCGAGGCCGGCACCGGGGACGTGTCCGAGGCCACCCGCCACATCCGCACCATCGCCAAGGAGATCGCAGCGCTCCGCCACCTGAAGGACGACGAGCTCTACGTCGCCGCCAAGGAGCTCCAGGCGCCGTACGACGTGGTCAAGGAGGTCGCCAGCACCGGCACCCTCCCCGTCGTCCTGTTCACCGCCGGTGGTGTCGCCACCCCGGCCGACGCGGCGATGATGATGCAGCTCGGCGCGGACGGCGTCTTCGTCGGCTCCGGCATCTTCAAGTCCGGCGACCCCGCCAAGCGTGCCGCCGCCATCGTCAAGGCCGTGACCTTCCACGACGACCCCAAGGTCATCGCCGAGGTCTCGCGTGGTCTGGGAGAGGCGATGGTCGGCATCAACGTCGCCGACGTCCCCGCACCGCACCGCCTCGCCGAGCGTGGCTGGTAGTCCGACCACGGGCGCGGCACCCCGCATCGGGGTGCTCGCGCTGCAGGGCGACTTCCGCGAGCACATCGCCTCGCTGACGGAGCTCGGCGCCGAGGTGGTGCCGCTCCGCCGTCCCGAGGAGATCGCGGGCCTGCACGGTGTCGTGATCCCCGGCGGCGAGTCCAGCGTCATGGACAAGCTGTCCCGGGCGTTCGGTGTCGCGGAGCCCCTCGCCGAGGCGATCCAGGGTGGGCTGCCCACCTACGGCACCTGCGCCGGCATGATCATGCTGAGCGAGCGCATCACCAACGCGATCGGCGGGCAGCAGACCCTCGGGGTCCTCGACACCACGGTGCGGCGCAACGCGTTCGGCAGTCAGAACGACTCCTTCGAGACGGACATCCCGATGCCCGACCTTGGCGAGGCCCCGGTGCACGCGGTGTTCATCCGCGCACCCGTGGTGGAGCAGCACGGCGACGACGTCCACGTCCTCGGGGCGCTGTCCGACGGCCAGGTCGTCGCGGTGCAGCAGGGCAACGTCATCGCCAGCGCCTTCCACCCGGAGGTCGCAGGGGAGGACCGCTTCCACAGGCGCTTCCTCGACCTCGTCCGGCACGCCTGACCGGCGCGTCCGCCCGTCCGCACGACACCGGCGTCTCGCCATGCGTGTCGCCGTGCCTGCTGAGCTGAACACCGGCGTTCCGGCGGGACACCGGCGATCCGGCGGGACACCGCCGAATTCCGCGGCGTCACACCCGAACACCGGTGTCGTGCCGCGCCTCCCTGACACGACACCGGTGTCCCGCCGTCCCGGGCGGTTCCCCACAGGCCGCCCAGGGTGAGCCCCTGTCCACAGGGCCTGCGTGCCGGGCGCACGCCGAGCCTCCCGGCCGGTAAACTGATCGGGACTTTCCGCACGACGCAAGGAGAACCGTGTCCGGGCATTCCAAGTGGGCGACCACCAAGCACAAGAAGGCCGTCATCGACGGCCGCCGTGCGAAGTCGTTCGCCAAGCTCATCAAGAACATCGAGGTCGCCGCGAAGATGGGCGGTGCCGACCTGTCGGGCAACCCGACCCTGGTCGACGCCATCCAGAAGGCCAAGAAGACCTCGGTGCCGAACGACAACATCGACCGCGCCGTCAAGCGTGGTGCCGGCCTGACCGGTGAGTCGATCGAGTACACGACCATCATGTACGAGGGCTACGCCCCGAACGGCGTCGCGATGCTGATCGAGTGCCTGACGGACAACAAGAACCGTGCTGCTGCCGAGGTCCGCACCGCGATGTCGCGGAACGGCGGCACCATGGCCGACCCGGGCAGCGTCGCCTACAACTTCGCGCGCAAGGGCGTCATCTCCGTCACCAAGACCGACGGCCTGACCGAGGACGACGTCATGACGGCCGTGCTCGACGCCGGTGTCGAGGACGTCATCGACCAGGGCGGTGGCTTCGAGGTCATCACCGAAGCCAGCGACCTCGTCGCAGCACGCACCGCGCTGCAGGACGCCGGCATCGACTACGACTCCGCCGACGCCGAGTTCGTCCCCGGCCTCAAGGTCCCCGTCGACGCCGAGACCGCCCGCAAGGTGTTCCGGTTGATCGACGCGCTCGAGGACAGCGACGACGTGCAGAACGTCTACGCGAACTTCGACGTCCCCGCCGACGTCCAGGCCGAGCTCGACGAGGACGAGGACTGAGCCGGTGCTCCGCGTGCTCGGGGTGGACCCCGGGCTCACCCGCTGCGGTGTCGGGGTGGTCGAGGTCACCCCGGACCGGCGCGCCCGCCTGGTGCACGTCACGGTCGTGCGCACCCCGGCGGACATGGCGCTCGAACAGCGCCTGGTGCTGATCGCCTCGGGCATCGCGGAGCAGATCGAGGCCCACCACCCGGACGCCGTCGCCGTCGAGCGCGTCTTCGCGCAGGCGAACGTCCGCACGGTGATGGGGACCGCCCAGGCAGCCGGACTCGCCCTGCACGCAGCGGCCGTCCGCGGCATCCCGGTCGGCCTGCACACCCCGTCCGAGGTCAAGGCGGCCGTCACGGGCTACGGCAACGCCGACAAGCGGCAGGTGCAGGCGATGATCGCGCGCGTGCTCGGACTCGCAGAGGCCCCGAAGCCGGCCGACGCGGCCGACGCGCTCGCGCTGGCCGTGTGCCATGCCTGGAGGCTCGGCGCGCCCGACGCGGTGAGCACCGGCACCGGGACCCTCACCCCGGCGCAGCGTGCGTGGAGGGACGCACAGGCCGGCACCACCGGCCGCAGTGCGGCGTCGCCGATCAGCCGCGCCACCTCACCGCTCCAGCGTGCCGAGGCCGCAGCGCGGCGCGCGTCGTCGTCGGCCGCTGCCCCTAGGCTCGGGGCATGATCGCGAGTCTCCGGGGAACCTGCATCGACATCGCCGGTTCGAGCGTCGTGGTCGAGTGCGCGGGGGTCGGCTACCTCGTCACCGTCACGCCGGCGCACGCGCTGACGCTCCGCCACGGGGCAGAGGTCTTCCTGCGCACCGCGATGATCGTCAGGGAGGACGAGCACCTGCTCTTCGGCTTCGAGTCCACGGACGCCCTCCGCGTGTTCGACCTGCTGCGCAGCGTGTCCGGCGTCGGACCGAAGTCGGCGCTCGGCGTCCTCGGGCAGATGGACCCGGCGCAGATCGCGAACGCCGTGGCGAAGGACGACGACGGCGCGTTCCGCAAGGTGTCCGGCATCGGGCCCAAGACCGCCAAGCTCATCATCGTCGCGCTCTCGGGCAAGCTCGTCCCCTTCGAGACGTCCACCGCCCCCACCGGCGCCCGTGGCGGGGTCGCGCACCCGGCATCGGAGGACGTCGTCACCGCGCTCGTCGGGCTCGGCTGGCGTGAGGACACCGCTCGCACGGCCGTCGACGACACGATCGCCACCGAGCCCGGCGTGGCGGCGATGGGCACCCAGGCGCTCCTCCGTGCAGCGCTGGGTGCCCTCCGGCCCACCGGGGCCGCTCGATGAGCGGCGGCATCACCGCGGCCGACGCCCAGTCACCCGAGGAACTCGCCTTCGAGGGCGCCCTCCGACCCAAGTCCCTGGCCGAGTTCGTCGGGCAGCGCAAGGTCCGCGGGCAGCTCGACCTGCTGCTCAAGGCCGCAGCGATGCAGGACCGCACGCCGGACCACATCCTGATGGCGGGTCCTCCCGGCCTCGGCAAGACCACCCTCGCGATGATCGTCGCCCACGAGTCCGGACGACCGCTCCGGATGTCGAGCGGCCCCGCGATCCAGCACGCCGGCGACCTCGCCGCGGTGCTCTCGTCCCTGATGCCGGGCGAGGTCCTGTTCATCGACGAGATCCACCGCATGGCGCGTTCGGCGGAGGAGATGCTCTACCTGGCGATGGAGGACTTCCGCATCGACGTCATGGTGGGCAAGGGCGCCGGGGCGACGAGCATCCCGCTCGACCTCGCGCCGTTCACCCTCGTCGGTGCCACCACCCGTGCCGGGCTGCTGCCGAACCCGCTGCGGGACCGCTTCGGCTTCACCGCGCACCTCGAGTTCTACGAGCGTGACGAGCTCGAGCAGGTCCTCATCCGTGCGGCACACCTGCTCGGCCTGGACTTCGACCGCTTCGCCCTGCGCGAGATCGCCGGTCGGTCGCGTGGGACACCGCGCATCGCGAACCGTCTGCTGCGCCGTGTCCGCGACTACGAGCTCGTGCACGCCACCGGGGACGGCATGGCCGCGGTCCAGGGCGCGCTCGAGCTGTACGACGTGGACGAGTTCGGGCTCGACCGGCTCGACCGTGCCGTGCTCGAGACCATGCTGACCCGCTTCGACGGGGGACCGGTCGGGTTGAACACCCTCGCCGTCTCCGTGGGCGAGGAGTCCGAGACCATCGAGTCCGTCGTGGAGCCCTTCCTCGTCCGGATCGGGCTCGTCACCAGGACGCCACGCGGGCGCATCGCGACCCCGTCGGCCTGGCGTCACCTCGGTCTCACGCCCGGACAACCGGGCGCCTCGGCCCTCCCGGGGCTGTTCGACGACGAGTAGTCCCGGCCCGTCAACCGGCCGCGACGCCAGCCACAGCCCGGTGCCCTAGACTGCTACGGCCCGAAACCGAAATACCAGAGAAGGCAATGCAACCATGGGTCAAGAAGTCATCCTCATCGTCATCGTCGTGGCGTTCGCGGCCTTCATGTTCTACAACAGCCGCAAGCGCAAGAAGCAGCAGGGCGAGCTCGCCACCAAGATGGTGCCGGGTGCTCGCGTGATGCTGTCCTTCGGCCTGTACGGCACGCTGCTCTCCGTCGACGACGAGAAGGTCACCGCCGACGTCGAGATCGCCCCCGGGACCGTCGTCACCGTGCACCGTCAGACGCTCTCCCGCGTCGTCGACGACGCCGCCTCGGACATCGAGACGACGACGACCACCACCGACGACGAGCCGAAGCACGTCACCGAACTCAACGGTGAGCCGATCTACGGCGAGCGTGCGGACGACGCCGAGCAGGCGAAGCGCAAGACCGAGGACTGAACCCCTCGGGCACCGGGACACGACCGTGACCCGGTGGCGACACTCTTCCGTCGGCGCACACCGCCGACGGTCCTGACAGAAAGACGAGACGACCGGTGGCACGATCGACACCCGTCAAGAAGGCGCTGCGCTCGCTCACCTGGTTGGTGATCCTGATCGCGATCCTCGCCGGCCTGAACACGGCCGCGTCGATCCTCGCGGCCACCAGCAAGGACGACACGGGCAAGTGGTACGAGGGCGCGAGCTGGGTCCCCGAGCTCGCCCTCGACCTGCAGGGCGGCACTCAGCTGACCCTGGCGGCGCAGAACACCGAGGGTGGATCCGTCACCTCGCAGCAGCTGCAGCAGGCGGTGAACATCATCCGCCAGCGCATCGACGCCACCGGTGTCTCGGAGTCCGAGATCAACACCCAGGGCGCCAACAACATCGTCGTCTCGATCCCGGGCAAGCCGGACCAGCAGACGATCCAGCGCATCGAAGCGGCAGCCAAGCTGACCTTCCGTCCGGTGCTCTACACCGAGGCCGCAGCGAACACCTCGGTCGGCGGGGACTCCGGGTCGAGCGCGTCGCCGACGCCGTACTCGCCGCCCGCGTCCCTCGAGGCCACCCCGAGCACGAAGCCGTCGAACGCGAGCGACCTCGCGTGGGTGACGCCGAAGCTGCAGGACCTCTTCACGAACTACAACTGCAAGGCCCCGGACGACGTCACGACGGCGCCGGACGACGAGCCGCTCGTCACCTGCGACGCAGACGGTGCCGGCAAGTACATCCTCGGCCCGGTCGAGGTCTCCGGTGCGGACATCTCGAACGCCACCTCGGGCCTCGCCACGAGCTCACAGGGCACCACCACGGGCGAGTGGGCCGTCAACCTGACGTTCAACGGCGCCGGCACCAAGGACTTCCGCACGGTCACCAACCGTCTCGTGTCGCTCCAGCAGCCGCAGAACCAGTTCGCGATCGTCCTCGACGGCAACGTGATCACCGCGCCGACGACGAACGTCGCGATCACGAACGGCAAGGCGCAGATCAGCGGCAACTTCACGTCGGAGTCCGCCAAGACCCTGGCTGACCAGCTCAAGTACGGTGCGCTGCCGATCAACTTCCAGGTGCAGTCGAACGAGAACATCTCGGCGACGCTCGGCACCGCACAGCTCATCGGCGGCCTCGTCGCCGGGCTGATCGGTCTGATCCTGGTGATCATCTACTCGGTGATCCAGTACCGAGCCCTCGCATTCGTGACGGTCCTGTCCCTCGGTGTGGCCGCCGCCCTGACGTACCTGGTCATCGCGATCATGTCCTGGCGCGTCGACTACCGCCTGTCGCTGGCAGGTGTCGCCGGTCTGATCGTCGCGATCGGCATCACGGCGGACTCCTTCATCGTGTACTTCGAGCGCATCCGCGACGAACTCCGCGACGGACGGGCCCTCGAGGGTGCCGTCGAGTCGGGGTGGAAGCGAGCCTTCCGCACGATCATCGCGTCCGACTCGATCAACTTCCTCGCCGCGATCGTGCTCTACGTCCTCGCGGTCAGCGACGTGAAGGGCTTCGCGTTCACGCTGCTCCTCACGACGCTCATCGACATCGTGGTCGTGATCCTCTTCACCCACCCGATGCTCCAGCTCATCTCCCGCCGTCGCTTCTTCAACGAGGGGCACCGGTTCTCCGGGCTCGACCCGGCGGCCCTCGGCGCGGTCTACCGCGGTCGCGCACAGTTCCGCGCGCCGGTCGTGGACGGCAAGCGGCAGCGCAGTGCCGGTGAGGCACAGCGACGACAGACCATCGCGGAGCGCAAGGCCGGCAACGGCGGCGCGTCGAACGGGAAGGACAGCTGATGGCGAGCTTCAGCAAGTTCGGCAACGACCTCTACACCGGCAAGCGGTCGTACGACATCGTCGGCCGCCGCCGCACCTGGTACCTCATCGCCGTCGTGGCGATCGTGGTCTCCCTGGCGGTGCCGTGGCTCCGCGGCGGCTACCAGCTCGGCATCGAGTTCACCGGCGGGTCCGAGTTCACGATCTCCGACGTCAAGTCGGTCGACCAGAACCTCGCGACGAACGCCGTCGAGGACATCGTGTCCGACGAGATCCCGCGCGTCTCGCAGCTCGGGACGCACGGCATCCGCGTGCAGACCGGCCAGCTGACCGACCGGGAGACCACCGAGGTCCAGTCGGCACTGGCGAAGGCGTACGACGTCGACGAGTCCGAGGTCGCCTCGACCTTCATCGGTGCGACGTGGGGTGCCGACGTCCTCGCGCAGGCCATCCGCGGCCTGGTGATCTTCCTCGCCCTGGCGGCCGTGTTCATGGCGCTCTACTTCCGCACCTGGAAGATGTCGCTGTCCGCCATGGTGGCGCTGCTCCACGACCTGCTCATCACGGCCGGTGTGTACGGCATCGTGGGGCTCGAGGTCACGCCCGCGGCGGTGATCGGCTTCCTGACGATCCTCGGCTACTCCCTGTACGACACCGTGGTGGTGTTCGACAAGGTCCGCGAGAACACCGCGATGGAGTCGCACCGCACCTTCGTGCAGTCGGTCAACCTCGCGGTCAACCAGACGCTCGTCCGCTCGATCAACACCTCGATCGTGGCGCTCCTCCCGGTCGCGGCGATCCTGTTCATCGGGTCGTACATCCTCGGCGCCGGAACGCTGCGCGACATCTCCCTCGCCCTGTTCATCGGCATCATCGTCGGCACGTACTCGACGATCTTCATCGCCTCGCCGATGTACGCGCACCTGCGCGAGAACGAGCCGAAGATCAAGCAGGCGGACGCCAAGAAGGAAGCCGCGAACGCCAAGCGGCGGGCCGAGGTCGGCGTGCCGGCAGACGCAGCGGCCGAGGCCTGATCGCCGTGCAGGAGATCACCGTCGAGGACGCCCTCGCCCGCATCGAGTCCGGTTCCCGCCTGTACGACGTCCGCGAACCGGGGGAGTGGGCCGAGGTCCACGCCCCGCAGGCGACCCTCGTGCCGATGTCCGAGTTCACGGAACGGTGGAGCGAGATCCAACCGACCGACGAGCCCGCGATCATCGTCTGTCACTCGGGGATGCGTTCCGCCCGTGTGGTCGCCGCGCTCGAACAGGCGGGCGTGCCGGCGGTCAACCTCGCCGGCGGCATGGTCGCCTGGGAGTCGGCGGGTGCCCCGGTCGTCCGCGACGACACCGACCCCGCAGCCTCCGGCGAACACGGTCACGGGCACTGACCCGACGCGCGTAGTGTTGTCGGATCAGGTCCTGGGAGGCGCAGCATGACGGACATCCGTGAATCCTCGAAGCAGGACGACTCCGCGCCCAGCCGCCCGGGATCGCCCTCCGAGCCGACCAGTCCGCCACTCGGCCCCAACACCACGGGCAACCTCGGATCGCTCCGGTCCTTGCTCCCGCGGCTCTTCTCGCGTGCACAGCCCGCCGGAGCCGTCGACACCCTGATCCGCACCGTCCGGTCGCACCACCCCAAGGGCGACGTCACGCTCATCGAGCGGGCGTACTCCGTCGCCGAGCGCGCGCACGACGGCCAGAAGCGCAAGTCCGGTGAGCCGTACATCACGCACCCGGTGGCCGTGGCGCAGATCCTCGCCGACCTCGGCATCGGCCCGATCACCATCGCGGCGGCGCTCCTCCACGACACCGTCGAGGACACCGACTACCAGCTCGACCAGCTCCGACAGGACTTCGGCGACGAGATCGCCATGCTCGTCGACGGCGTCACGAAGCTCGACAAGGTCAAGTACGGCGACAGCGCCCAGGCCGAGACCGTCCGCAAGATGGTCATCGCGATGTCGAAGGACATCCGCGTGCTCGTCATCAAGCTCGCCGACCGCCTGCACAACGCCCGGACGTGGGGCTTCGTCGAGTCCACCTCGGCGACGCGCAAGGCCAAGGAGACGCTCGAGATCTACGCGCCGCTCGCGCACCGTCTCGGCATCCAGATGATCAAGCTCGAGCTCGAGGACCTGTCGTTCGCGGTCCTGCACCCGAAGCTCTACGTCGAGATCGACAGCCTGGTCAAGGAACGCCAGCCCAAGCGCGAGCAGTTCGTCCAGAACGTCATCGGCACGCTGAAGAAGGACCTCAAGGCCGCGAAGGTGCGCGGCGACGTGATGGGCCGACCGAAGCAGTACTACTCGATCTACCAGAAGATGATCGTGCGCGGTCGTGAGTTCGACGAGATCTACGACCTGGTCGGCATCCGCGTCCTCGTGCCGACCGTGCGCGACTGCTACGCCATGCTCGGCTCGGTGCACGCGCGTTGGACCCCGCTGCCCGGGCGGTTCAAGGACTACATCGCGACGCCGAAGTTCAACCTGTACCAGTCGCTGCACACCAGCGTGCTCGGTCCGCAGGGGCGTCCGGTCGAGATCCAGATCCGGACGCACGAGATGCACCAGCGCGCCGAGTTCGGTGTCGCCGCGCACTGGAAGTACAAGCAGCGCGCTGCCGGCCGCGACGTCGACACGTCGAGCGCCACCGACCAGGACATGGCCTGGCTCGCGCACATCACCGACTGGCAGGCGGAGACCAGCGACCCGGGCGAGTTCCTCGACTCGCTCCGCTACGAGATCGGCGCCAAGGAGACCTACGTCTTCACGCCGCAGGGCAAGGTCATCGGCCTCCCCGCCGGCGCCACCCCCGTCGACTTCGCCTACGCCGTGCACACCGAGATCGGGCACCGGACCATGGGTGCGAAGGTCAACGGACGCCTCGTCCCGCTCGAGAGCTCCCTGTCGAGTGGCGACGTCGTCGAGATCTTCACGTCGAAGAACCCCGACTCCGGCCCGAGCCAGGACTGGTTGACCTTCGTACGCAGCCCGCGGGCCCGCAACAAGATCAAACAGTGGTTCACCAAGGAGCGCCGCGAAGAGGCGATCGAGCAGGGCCGCGACGCCATCGCCCGCGCCATGCGCAAGCAGAACCTCCCGCTGCAGCGCATCATGAGCCAGGACTCGATCTCCGAGGTCGCCTCGGCGATGCGGTACGACGACGTGTCCGCGCTCTATGCCGCCATCGGGGAGGGCCACGTCTCGACGCAGTCCGTCATCGAGAAGGTCCTCGCCGGCGTCCAGTCGGAGACCGAGACCGACGAGCCAGAACTCGCCTTCCCCCGCCAGGTCACGAGCCGGCAGCTCCGCAACAGCGACAGCGGCGTGCTCGTCCGCGGTGCGCCGGACATCCTCGTCAAGCTCGCGAAGTGCTGCACCCCTGTGCCCGGCGACCAGATCGTCGGCTTCATCACCCGCGGCCAGGGCGTCTCCGTGCACCAGGCGACCTGCACCAACGTGAAGTCGCTCATGAACGAGCCCGACCGGATGATCGAGGTCGAGTGGGCCCCGTCGTCGAAGTCGGTGTTCCTCGTCCAGATCCAGATCGAGGCGCTCGACCGCTCCGGCCTGCTCAGCGACGTCACCCGCGTGCTGACCGACCACCACGTCAACATCCTGTCCGCGACGGTCTCGACGTCCTCGGACCGACTGGCACTCTCGCGGTTCGTGTTCGAGATGGGCGACACCACCCACCTGGACCGCGTGCTCAACGCCGTCCGACGCATCGACGCCGTCTACGACGTCTACCGCGTCAGCGCCGGCTGAGCATCGTCCGATCGGGCGGGATCGACGTCATGTCGGTCTGAGCAGCTCCGCGAGGCGCCGCTCGGCCTGTCGCACCATGGGCACGGTCCCCAGCAGCTCCAGGCGGTGCCGCAGGGCCGGCGGCTCGACCGCACCGATCGCGATGAGCCCCGCGACCGACTCGGCGGAGGCCTCCCAGGCCGCGTGTCCGTGCACGCGGAGCAGGTCGAGGGCGGCTCGGACCGGGGTCGTCACCGCGACGCCGCCCGGGTGGACGAGGTCCTCGGCGGTGATCGCGACCTCTCGGATCCGTTCCCCGCCACGTCGGTGGATGCGCTGGCCGGCCCGGACGCAGGCGTCGTGGGGGAGCGGCGGTCGTGACCGTGCGCCCCAGATCCACGTTGCCGTCCGACCTGCGGCGATGACCCTCGCGTCGCCGGTGCTCCACGCGAACGACGCCGCTCGCAGGCCTGCGTCCTGCGGTTCCGCGATGGAGGCCCAGCACGCGCCGACCTCGACCAGCTCGCCCGCCAGTGTGGCGGCCCGCAGTTCTGCCGCTGGCCAGTCGTCCGTGGTCAGCAGGCGCGAGGAGGGCACCCGCACATCCTGCCCCACCCACCACGACGACCGGGCACGCTGTGGACAGCGCCCCACCGGCACCCCAGCGCCGCAGACCGGATCCGAGCCTCCGACCGGTCACGACACCCCGGCGGCGGTCTGTCGACTGGTCACGGTCCGTCGTCGCCGGAGGCGCGCAGCGACGTCTTGCGACCGCTCGGTAGACCTGAGCGGGGCGTCGTGACCACTCGGCCGCGCCGAGCCGATCGGCACGAGGCGCACCGCGCGAGCCGAGCCACCAGGCACGACGCCCCACGGGCCTCCCGGCGGCTCAGCGCAGGACGTGCGCCCGGTGCACGAGCGCGGCTGCTCCGATGAGGGGGCCGTCCTGCGACAACCCGGTCGGCACGATCTTCACCTTCGTGACGAAGCCGAACTCGACGCGCTCCGCGACGGCCTGTCGCGCGTACTCGAACAGGTCGGGCGTGACGTGGGAGAACCCGCCGCCGATCGCCACGACCTCGAGGTCGACGAGCGACGTGGCGGCGGCGATGGCCTGGCCGAGCGCCCGGCCGCTGCGCTTGACGGCGGCGACCGCGATGGCGTCCCCGGCGGCGTACGCCGCCGACAGGTCCTCGCCGGTCTCCCCGGTGAAGCCCTGGCGCCGCGCCCAGGCCACGGTCTTCGGACCGCTGGCCACGGCCTCCAGGCAGCCGGTGCCGCCACAGGCGCACGGGTCGTCGAACCCACCGCACTCGACGTGGCCGATGTGGCCGGCGTTGCCGGTCGGCCCGCTGACGGTGCGGCCGTGCAGGATCAGGCCGCCGCCGACGCCGGTGGACACGATCATGCCCATCACGTGGTCGTGGCCCTGCGCCGCACCGAGCCAGTGCTCGGCGAGCGTGATGGCCAGGCCGTCCATCCGGAGCACGACGGGCGTGCCGGCGGGGACGTGGGCAGCGACGCGGTCGCGGAGGGGGTACCCGCGCCAGACGGGCATGTTGAGCGGTGAGACGCGACCGTTCACCTCGTCGACGGGTCCGGCGGAGCCGATGCCGACCCCGGCCAGCGCAGCGCCTTCGGGCAGGGCGCCGAGGGCGTTCGTGACGGCCTCGTCGACGGCGGCCTGGAGCTCGTCCGAGGTCCGCTGCGGCCCGGTGGGGCTCCGGAAGCGGCTGCCGGGCAGGACCACGCCCTGCTCGGTGACCAGCGCGGCCTCGACCTTGGTGCCACCCAGGTCGACGGCGAGGGCCAGCGACCCGCTCAGGTCGTCGGTGGCGGGTGCGGGGTTCGACATGGGCGCTCCGATGCGTCTTCTCTGGAGGCTCGGAGCGGCTCCTCGACGCGGGCGTCACGTCGGGCGCGCACCGGCTCGGTGCTGGTGGGTACGGGTCAGTAGGAGGTGGTGTCGTCGCCGACACCGGAGGCAGCACCGGTCGCGACGCGGTGCGCGACCTCGTCCAGGATGCGGGCCGAGGCACTCGTGCCGATCCGGTCGGCGCCGGCGTGCACCATGTCGACGAGGGTGTCGAGCCCGCGGACGCCGCCCGAGGCCTTCACGCCGGTGTCGGCCCCGACGGTCTGGCGCATCAGCGCGATGTGCTCGGTCGTGGCCCCGCCGCCGGCGAACCCGGTCGACGTCTTCACGAACGCGGCACCACCGGCGACGGCGGCACGGCTGGCGGCGACGACCTCGTCGTCGGTGAGGAACGCGGTCTCGAGGATGACCTTCACGACGGTGTCACCCGCAGCGTCGACGACGGCGCGGACGTCCTGCTCGACGCGCTGCCAGTCCCCGGACTTCGCAGCGCCGATGTTCTGCACCATGTCGAGCTCGAAGGCACCGTCGGCCAGGGCCTGCAGCGACTCGGCGACCTTGGTGGAGGTGGTCGTGGTGCCGTGCGGGAAGCCGATCACGGTGCCGACGCCCACGCCGGTGCCCTGCAGCCGCTCGACCGCGTGCTGGACGTCGCTCGGTCGGACGCACACGCTGAACACGCGGTGTGTCGCCGCTTCGTCGAGCTGCGCGTCGACGTCGGCGCGGGTGAGCTCCGGCTTCAGGATCGCGTGGTCGATGAGCCGACGGACGGCGTCGGCGGTGACGGAGAAGGGTGCGTTGTCCACCGGGCAAGCCTAGCCTCAAGGGGCAGCGCGTACCGTGCCAGGCATGCGCGTCCTCGTCACCGGGGCCACCGGCTACATCGGCGGTCGTCTCGTCCCACACCTCCTCGACGCCGGACACTCCGTCCGCGTCCTCGCCCGTACCCCGCAGAAGCTCGACGACGTCCCCTGGCACGACCGGGTCGACGTCGTGCAGGGCGACCTGCAGGACGCCGACGCCGTCCGCACCGCCGTCGACGGCGTCGAGGCGGTCTACTACCTCGCCCACGCGATGGGCGCCGACGGCGACTTCGAGGAGGCCGAGCGGGTCGCCGCCCAGACGATGGCCGACGCGGCGAAGGCCGCCGGCGTCCGCCGCTTCGTGTACCTCGGCGGACTGCACCCCGACGGTGAGCTGTCGAAGCACCTCCGCAGCCGCAAGGAGGTCGGGGACATCCTGCTGGGGTCCGGCGTCCCGACGATCGCCTACCAGGCCGGCGTCGTCATCGGCTCCGGCAGCACGTCCTTCGAGATGATCCGCCACGTCACGGACGTCCTGCCCTGGATGCCCGCGCCGCGGTGGGTGCGCAACCGCATCCAGCCGATCGCCGTCCGCGACGTCCTCTACTACCTCGTCAAGGCGCTCGAGATCCCGGCCGACGTCAACCGCACGTTCGACATCGGCGGCCCCGACGTCCTGCGGTACGGCCAGATGCTGAACGGCTACGCGGTCGAGGCCAAGCTCCCGCAGCGCCCCATCAGCCCGCTGCCCGTGATGACCCCGGGCCTCGCCGCGCACTGGTTCAACGCGGTGACCCCGATCCCGCGCAAGCTCGCGACGCCGATCATCGAGTCGCTGCAGTTCGAGTGCGTCCAGCGCGAACACGACATCGACGACGTGGTGCCCCGCCCCGAGGGCGGCCTCACCTCGTACCGGCGTTCCGTGCGGCTCGCGCTGCGGAAGATGCGCGCCGGCGAGGTCACGACCAGCTGGCGCAACGCCACCCTGACCGGCACCGCGGACCCGCTGCCGAGCGACCCGGACTGGGCGGGGCACACCGTCTACGTGGACGACCGCAACCGGCACTCGTCCGCACCGCCCGAGGCCGTGTGGAGCGTCGTCGAGTCCATCGGCGGCGAGAACGGCTGGTACTCCTTCCCGCTCGCCTGGGTCGCCCGTGGCTGGATGGACAAGGTCCTCGGTGGCGTCGGCCTGAACCGCGGGCGCCGCGACCCCAAGCGGCTCGAGCAGGGCGATGCGCTCGACTGGTGGCGTGTCGAGCGGCTCGACCGCGGGCACTACCTGCGGCTGCGCGCCGAGTTCAAGTCGCCCGGACGCGCCTGGCTCGAGATGACGGTCACCCCGACCGACGACGGTGGCTGCGACTACCACCAGCGCGCGATCTACTTCCCGCAGGGCCTGGCCGGACGCCTGTACTGGTACGGCATCCTGCCCTTCCACGGGGTGATCTTCCCGGGCATGGTCGAGCGCATCACCGCCCGAGCCGAGCGGGAGGCCCACCGCACGGACTCGACGCAGACCAACCGGACCGAGCAGAATGGGTCCCGCGCGCCGTCGCACGAGGAGGCATCATGACCGAGAACGACCGAGAACTGGTCCTGTTCCTGGGGGACAGCATCACCGAGGGCGGCTCCTGGGACCAGCGGCTGCCCGACGAACGCACCCTGAACCAGGGCATCGGTGGGGACACCACCGACGGCGTCCTGGCCCGGATCGACTCCGTGGTCGCGGCGGCCCCCGACGTGATCGTGCTGCTCATCGGCACGAACGACTTCGGCAACCACCGCAAGAGCGCGGAGCACGTGGTCCGCAACGTCGAGACGATCCTCGTCACGCTCCGTCGCGAGCTGCCGGGCGTCCGCCTGCTGCTCGTGTCGATCCTGCCGCGACAGGCGGACCACACGCCGCGCATCGAAGAGGCGAACCGGCACCTGCGGCAGTTCGTCGCCACGTGCCACGCGCAGTACCTCGACGCCTGGCCTGCCCTGGCCGACGGCGACCACCTGTCGGACAAGTACACCGACGACGGCCTGCACCTCAACGACGAGGGCTACCGCGCCTACGTCGACGAGCTCGTGCCGGCCCTCGAGCGGCTCCGCGGCCTGCCGCCCATGTCCCGCTCGATGACCGCGATCGAAGTGGACGAGGCCTCGGCCTGATGGCGGCGCGGAAGGGACGGCCCGCAGTGGGGTCGTCGCTCGGTTCGACGCGCGGGTCCTCGTTCGGGACCGGCGCGACCAGGGATGGTGCGGCCGGCCCCGGTGCCGACCGCGCCGGGACCGGCGGCCGCGCTGGCGGCGGTGGTCGAGCCTCCCGTCCCGTCCCGGACTTCACCCGGCCGGCACTGGCACCCGGCCTGATCGCCGCGATCGTCCTGCTCGCCTGCGTGGCGTTCCTCGACGCTCCGGCGTTCGTCGCCGTGCGCTGGGGGATCACGGTCCTCGCGCTGATCATCCTGGTGTTCGCGCTCCGCGGCCGTGCCTGGTGGGCCCTCGTGGTGACCGCCGCGATCGCCGTCTGCTGGAACCCGCTCGTCACCGTGCCCATCCCGGGACAGCTCTGGGCGGCGCTCCAGATCGTCGCCGCGGCGCTGTTCGTGGTGATGGGCCTGGCGGTCAAGGTGCCCCGAACCACGGAGACACCGGCCGCCCGGTAGGATCGCTGGGGTCGGGTGCAGGTCCCGACCGCACGACCAGAAGGGCATGGATGAGCAACGAGACCGAGCCGGTGACCGAGAGTCCTCTGCTGCACCCTCGACCGTCCTCCGGCGGTCTCGACCGGTCCGACGTCGTCCTCCGCAAAGGGCGCTTCACCCTGCTGAACGGGCACCTCACGCCGCAGCAGTCGATGATCGACGACCTGCTCTTCCTCGACGACGCGCTCACCGCCGGCGACGTGGACCACCTGCTCATCCGCGGGAACGACCAGCGCCCGGTGATCGCCCTCGACGAGCGTGACCGGCAGCGTGCTGAGTCAGCCGTGATGGACGCCGCCATGGGGGAGCCCTTCTACGCCAAGCCCCCGGGCAAGCCGGCGGTGCTGGTCGTCGACGACGGCCTCGGCCCGGTCGACGAGACGGTCCTCCGCGTGTTCCGCCCCCGGCTCGAACCCATCGGACGGCTCCGCTACGGCGCCGAGACCAGCGTGCAGATGGAGTTCTGGCGGGTGACGGACACCGAGGTCCTCGCCCCCGTCGAGAACGCCCTCATGCGTCGCAGCCTGCCGATCGAGGAGTTCGTCCTCGTCGACATCGAGCGCTACGGCCGCACGTGGCAGACCGTCGAGCACATGTTCGACGACCACGTCTCCGACATCCGCTTCCCGATCGACATCGTGTTCTCGTGGGTCGACGGCAACGCGATCGAGTACCAGCGCGCCCGTCAGGCAGCGCAGTCCTCCGCCGTGCTCGGTGAGGGCGACGACGCCCCCGCCCGCTTCCGGCAGATCAACGAGCTCAAGTACGCCCTGCGCTCGGTCTACATGTACGCGCCGTGGGTGCGGACGATCTACATCGCGACCGACTCCCCGGCTCCGGCCTGGCTCGCCGAGCACCCCCGCGTCCGCATCGTCCGGAGCGAGGAGTTCTTCGCCGACCCCTCGGTGCTCCCGACGCACAACTCGCAGGCCGTCGAGTCGCAGCTGCACCACATCCCGGGCATCAGCGAGCACTTCATCTACTCGAACGACGACATGTTCTTCGGGCGACCGGTCGACCCGTCGGTGTTCTTCAGCCCCGGCTCGGTGACGAAGTTCCTGCTCGCCGACACCCGCATCGGCCTCGGGTCGAACAACCCGCGGCGCAGCGGCTTCGAGAACTCCGCGCGGGTCAACCGTCGCCTCCTGCAGCAGCGCTTCGGGGCCGTCACCACGCGTCACCTCGAGCACGCGCCGACGCCACTCCGTGCCAGCATCATGACGGAGATGGAGCACGAGTTCGCGGACGAGTTCCGCGCCACCGCGGCCTCCCGCTTCCGTGCCGCCGAGAACATCTCGGTGACGAACTCCCTGTACCACTACTACGCGCTGCTCACGGGCCGGGCGATCGTGCAGGAGAACGTCCCCGTCGGCTACATCGACACGACCATGCTCTCCGGGCTCCGCGAGCTCGAGGACCTGCTCAAGAAGCGCAACGCCGACTTCTTCTGCCTGAACGACGGCAGCTTCCCCGAGGTCAGTGACGACGAGCGCACCACGCGTGTCACCGACTTCCTGGAGCGCTACTTCCCGTTCCCGGCGCCCTGGGAGCGCCCCGACGAGGTCTGACGCCCGCCGTCGCTCCTCGGTGAGATCGCGCGTCGTGTCGCCTCCGGTCCGCCGGACCTGACACGGAGTGCGATCTCACCGCCCAGGGAGCGCTCGCACGCGCTCGGCGTCGCGAGCGGGCACGACGTCCCGCTCAGGTCCGCCGAGCGGTCACCGACTGTCGTCTGCGCCGCCGGGCACCGACGACGTGTGACCACTCGGCGCCGCGCCCTGGTTCCTCGTCTGTCCGCGCTGAGATCGCACTTCCTGTCGCCTCCGTTCCGCCGGACCCGACACGGAGTGCGATCTCGTCGCCGGACGGCGCCCGCGTTCGGCCGGGAGGCCCGTGCCGAGTCCGCAAGACCCGGCCGCGTCCGGTTGTCGTGACCGGTCATGACACCCCGCTCACGTCCGCCGAGCGGTCACCCGCTGTCGTCTGCGCCCCCGGGCACCGACGAAGTGTGACCACTCGGCGCCGCACCCCGGGTCCCCGTCTGGCCCCGGTGAGATCCCACTTCGTGTCGCCTCCGGTCCGCCGGACCCGACACGGAGTGCGATCTCACTGCCAGTCGGAGCGGACACCGTCCGATGCACTCGACGGCGCGACCGGTCACGACATCCCGCTCACGTCCGCCGGGCGGCCACCGGTTGTCGTCTGCGCCGCTGGCAACCGACGACGAGTGACCACTCGGCGCTGCGGGAGCGACGGAGTGTGACCGATCGGGACGACGCCCCAGGCAGGGTCGGCACGAGGGCCGGGCGGGTCAGCGGCGGATGGGGGAGACGGGGACCGCGTCGAGCGTGAACACCGGGATGCTCGACGTGACGGGGGCCGGCTCGACGGCAGCGGGGATCGTGACGCCGGCCGCGGCGAGACGGGCCTCGGTCTCCGCGGACGAGACCGGCTGTCCGACGGTGGAGTACGTCCCGATGGGCACCACCGAGTGCACGGCAGTGTGTCCGTACACGTGGACCAGGTTGAACGACTGCGCTCCGTCGCGACCACGGGTACCGCGCTGGAACTCGTTGAGGTCCTGCGTGTAGCACGTGGCACTGGCGACGGACACCGGGATCCCGGCGAACACGGCGTTGGTCGAGTAGTGCAGGTGCCCGGCGATGATCGTCAGGACGTCCGAGCCCTCGAGGACCTCGGCGAGGGCCTGTTGCTCGCGGAGCTCCACGAGGACCGTGAGATCCTGCACGCTCGGCACGGGCGGGTGGTGCATGGCGAGCACGGTCCCGTGCGGTGCGGCCTCGGAGAGCACTTCGGCGAGCCAGTCGAGCTGCTCCGGCGTGACGACACCGTGGTGGGCTCCGGGGACGCTGGTGTCGAGCGTGATGACCCGGAGACCGTTCACGTCGTACACGAAGTCGACGGGTCGGTCGGTTGGCTGCAGCCCGAAGAGCTCCTGGCGGAAGGCGCCGCGCTCGTCGTGGTTGCCCATGGCCCAGATGACCTGGGCGCCGATGCGGTCCGCCGCCGGTTCGATGATCTGTCGGACACGGGCGTAGGCACCCGGTTCGCCCTTGTCGGCCACGTCACCAGTGACGACGATCGCTTCGGGTCGAGCGCCGGAGGCCTCGATCTCGTCGATGATCTGCGTCAGCCGGGCTGCTGAGTCGACGGCTCCGTAGAGGTCGCCGTCGCCCGCGATGAGGTGGGTGTCGCTGAGGTGGAGCAGGAAGTGGTTCGGCCTGGGGTGTTCAGCCGTCCGGGCGTCCATCGGGTTCTCATTCCGTTGGTGGTTCCTCGGCAGAGGATCTCCCGCTGGGGGAGTGCACGGTGCAACACATTGCCACATCGTCCTGGAGCAGTCCAACACGTGACCTTGAATCGCAGGTGAACCCCAGACGGCGTGTTGTCGCCGGCAACGAAACAACCCCCACCACAGC
The DNA here is from genome assembly GCF_015350975.1 of Curtobacterium sp. VKM Ac-1395. Classification (GTDB taxonomy): domain Bacteria; phylum Actinomycetota; class Actinomycetes; order Actinomycetales; family Microbacteriaceae; genus Curtobacterium. The sequence continues at coordinate 14,271 of NZ_JADKRX010000003.1, read as the reverse complement.
GTGATGGGGGTTGTTCGTCGAACCGTGACAGCTAGTGTCCGCCTGCTCCGACCTGCGGGGCCTGGTGGCTGCCCTCGAGGTCGGGACCGTGGTGTGCCGCGTGTGCGGCTTCCAGCTCGGCCTTGGACACCGGGGCGATGCGGTCCTCGAAGAAGAAGCGCGTCATGCCGGCGCGGACCTTCTGCGCGGGGGTGATCTGACCCTTGGCGTTCGGGCGGATCATCAGCGGCTTGTACTCGTTGAACTGCAGCAGACGCCAGCGCTCGTACTCGTCGAGCTGCTCGTGGACCTCGATGTACTCACCGTGCGGGAGGCGGACGATGCGGCCCGACTCGTAGCCGTGGAGCACGATCTCGCGGTCCTTCTTCTGCAGTGCCAGGCACACGCGCTTGGTGATCCAGAAGGCGACGAACGGGCCGAGGACCGTCGTGGCCTGGATCACGTGGATCACGTGGTCGACCGAGACCATGAAGTGCGTCGCGATGATGTCCGAGCTCGCCGCTGCCCAGAGGCTGGCGTACAGCGTGATGCCGGCGGCACCGATCGCGGTGCGGGTCGGGGCGTTGCGGGGACGGTCGGCGATGTGGTGCTCGCGCTTGTCACCGGTGACCCAGGCCTCGAGGAACGGGTACAGGAAGATCGCCAGGATCAACGCGACCAGGACCCCGATGGGGACCAGCAGGTTGAAGGAGACCGTGTAGCCGAACCACAGGACTTCCCAGTGCGGCGGCACCAGTCGGAGCGCGCCGTCCGCGAAGCCGATGTACCAGTCAGGCTGGGTACCGGCGGACACGGGGGACGGGTCGTACGGGCCGTAGTTCCAGATCGGGTTGATCGTGAACAGCGTGGCGATGAGGGCGAGGATGCCCGCGACGATGAAGAAGAAGCCACCGGCCTTCGCGGCGAACGCCGGGAGGATCGGGACGCCCACGACGTTGTCGTTGGTCTTGCCGGGGCCCGCGTACTGCGTGTGCTTGTTGATCACGACGAGCACGAGGTGGACACCGAGGACCGCCACGAGGATCGCCGGCAGCAGCAGGATGTGGAGCGTGTACAGACGCCCGACGATCGCGGTCCCGGGGAACTCGCCGCCGAACAGGATGTAGCCGATCCAGACGCCGATGACCGGGACGCCCTCGATCATGCCGACGATGATGCGCAGACCGTTGCCGGAGAGCAGGTCGTCGGGGAGCGAGTAGCCCGTGAAGCCCTCGGCCATGGCCAGGACCCACAGCACGAAGCCGAAGACCCAGTTGAGCTCGCGGGGCTTGCGGAAGGCGCCGGTGAAGAACACGCGGGCCATGTGCAGCATCACGGAGGCGACGAAGAGCAGAGCCGACCAGTGGTGGATCTGCCGGACGAAGAGCCCGCCGCGGATGTCGAACGAGATGTCGAGCGTGGACTGCAGGGCCGTCGACATCGCGACGCCCTTGAGCGGGACGTAGGTGCCGTTGTAGACGACCTCGGCCATCGAGGCCTGGTAGAAGAACGTCAGGAACGTCCCCGACAGCAGGATGACGACGAAGCTGTACAGCGCGACCTCACCGAGCATGAAGCTCCAGTGGTCGGGGAAGATCTTGCGCCCGACCTCCTTCACCAGGCCGGAGATGCTGGTCCGCTCATCGATGTAGTTGGAGATCCCGCCGATGATGCGGGACCCGCGCTCCGGAGCCGGCTTGGTGCTGGTCTCCGGCGCTCGTGTCGTGGTTGTGGTTGTCATCAGCGTGCACGCTCCCAGAAGGACGGCCCGACAGGTTCGTGGAAGTCGCTCTGCGCCACCAGGTAGCCGTCGTCGTCGATCGCGATAGGAAGTTGGGGGAGGGGACGGGCAGCCGGTCCGAAGATGACCTCGCAGTTGTTCGAGACATCGAAGGTCGACTGGTGGCAAGGGCACAGCAGGTGGTGCGTCTGCTGCTCGTAGAGCGCGACCGGGCATCCGACGTGGGTGCAGATCTTGGAGTACGCGACGATGCCGTCGTAGCCCCAGTTCTCGTGCCCCTTCGCCGGGTTGAGGTCCTTCGGGTCGAGGCGCATGAGCAGCACCGCGGCCTTCGCCTTCTCCTCGAGCATGTGCTCCTTGTCCAGGAGCCCGTCGGGGATGACGTGGAAGACAGAGCCGATCGTGACGTCCGATGCCTTGATCGGGAGTCCGGTCGGGTCCTTCGTGAGACGAGTCCCCTTGGCCCACATGGTGTGGCGGAGGAGCTCGTTCGGGTCGGCGGCCGGTGCGAGGTCACGCACGAGCACGATGCCGGGGAGGGGGAACGCGACGAGCGCGCCGATCATCGAGTTGCGGATCAGCTTGCGACGGCTGAAGCCGGACTCCTTGTCGGCGAGCTGGAAGGCCTCGACGGCCTTGGCGCGCGTGGCGTCGGTCCCACGGGTGGGGTGGCGCTGCTCCGTGATCTCGCGGTCCGTGACGAGGGACTTGCCCCAGTAGACGGCGCCGATGCCCAGCGAGAGCAGGGCGAGGGAGATCGAGAGACCCAGGAAGAGGTTCGCGAGGCGGACCGTGCCGAAGTCGTCCGCGCTGATCGGGAACGCGATGTACGCGGCGATCGACAGGACGCTGCCGACGATCGACAGGTAGAAGAACGTCGCGACCTGGCGCTCGGCCAGGCGGGCCTTCTTCGGGTCGACGTCGGTGCGACGCGGACGGTGCGGCGGCTCGCCCGGGTTCTCGAACGGTTCCGCGGGGACGACCGCGGTCCCGCCGCCGACCGATGCCGCGTGCCTCTCGACAGCCGAGGACGAGTTCAGCGCCTCGTCGTCGTGCTCTGCCATGGTGTTCCCTTCAGTGTCGTGCGACACGGACGATCAGTTGGACTTCGCGGTCAGCCACACGGTCATCGCGACCACTGCGCCGAGTCCGAAGATCCAGATGAACAGACCCTCTGCCACCGGGCCGAGGGACCCGAGGGCGAACCCACCGGGGGACTTGTTGTCCTGCACGTACTTGAGGTACGTGATGATGTCGGCCTTCTGCTCCGGCGTGATGTTCAGGTCGTTGAACACCGGCATGTTCTGCGGGCCGGTCTGCATGGCCTCGTAGATGTGCTTGCCCGTGACCGTCTCGAGGTTCGGGGCGTACTTGCCCTCGGTCAGGGCGCCACCGGCACCGGCGACGTTGTGGCACATGGCGCAGTTGATGCGGAAGAGCTCGGCGCCCTCGGCTGCGTCACCGTCAGCACCGTTGGTGAGCGACTCGGACGGCACCGACGGGCCGGGGCCGAGGGAAGCGACGTAGGCCGCCATCGCGTCGACCTGGTCGTTGGTGAACTGCTCGGGCTTCTCTTCGCCCTGGGGGCCCTGCTGCGCGAGCGGCATGCGGCCGGTGCCGACCTGGAAGTCGACCGACGCTGCGCCGACACCGATGAGCGAGGGGCCCTCGCTGGTGCCCTGAGCGGACAGGCCGTGGCACGTGGCGCAGTTGGACGCGAAGAGCTTCTCGCCCTCGTTCACCTGCGACTGGCTCGACGCGGCGACCGTGCTGACGTTGTCGTCGGCGCTGGCCGTCGAGCTGAACAGGGCGTACGCGCCACCGGTGGTCATCAGACCCACGACGATGAGCGAGACGGTCGCCACGGGGGAGCGACGGCCCTTCTTCTTGGACTTGCTGCTGTTGAACATGCGCTTGGTGCTGTCCGTTTCCTACTTGAGAAGGTAAATGACGGCGAAGAGGCCGATCCAGACCACGTCGACGAAGTGCCAGTAGTACGACACGACGATGGCCGTGGTGGCCTCCTTGTGACCGAAGTTCTTGGCGGCGAAGCCACGACCGATCGTGAGGAGGAAGGCGATCAGGCCACCGGTGACGTGGAGGCCGTGGAAGCCGGTGGTGAAGTAGAAGGCGGAGCCGTAGGCGCTCGAGGAGAGCGTGATGCCCTCGTGCCAGAGGTTGGCGTACTCGAAGATCTGGCCGCAGACGAAGATCGCGCCCATGCAGTACGTGACGAAGAACCACTCCGTCATGCCCCAGTCGGTCGGCTTCCAGCTGGTGCGGTGCACCTGGAAGCGCTCAGCCGCGAAGACGGCGAACTGGCACGCGAAGCTGGACAGCACCAGGATGATCGTGTTCACCGAGGCGAAGGGCACCTCGAGGTGCGCAGTCTCGGTGGCCCACAGCTGGGGCGAGGTGCTGCGCAGCGTGAAGTAGATCGCGAACAGGCCGGCGAAGAACATGACCTCGCTGCCCAGCCACACGATCGTCCCCACGGCAACGGGGTTCGGCCTGTTGAGGACCGTACCGCTGGCTGGTCTGGAGAGAGGGGTGCTTGTCACGTTCTCCATTATGGCCGAAACCACCGACAGTGTTTTGCCAGTCAACTGGCGGGTCGTTCGAAAACAGTACGATCGTCGGCATGTCTGACCTCCTGACCTGGCCCGTGGTGATCAGTGCGCTCATGGCGCGCGAGGACCTGAGCATCAGACAGTCCACATGGGCCATGGAGGAGATCGTCGCCGGGCGCGCCACCGACGCGCAGATCAGCGCCTTCGCGGTGGCCCTCCGCGCCAAGGGCGAGACGGTCGACGAGGTCGTCGGCTTCCGCGACGCGATCCTCGAGGCGGCGGTCCCGCTGGACGTCGACCCGATGGCGCTCGACATCGTCGGCACCGGCGGGGACGTCGTCGGGACGGTGAACGTCTCGACGATGGCGGCCGTCGTGATCGCCGCCGCCGGGGTCCCCGTGGTGAAGCACGGCAACCGGGCGTCGTCGTCCAAGAGCGGGTCGTCCGACGTGCTCGCGGCCCTGGGGCTCGACCTGACGATGGACGCCGAGCGCGTCGCCGAGACGTTCCGTCGTGTCGGCCTGACCTTCGCCTTCGCCAGCGCGTTCCACCCCGGGTTCGCGCACGCGGCCTCGGTCCGGCGGGAGATCGGCGTCCCGACGGTGTTCAACTTCCTCGGACCGCTCGTGAACCCCGCCAGGTGCGAGGCCAACGCGGTCGGTGTCGCCCAGCTGGAGCTCGTGCCGATCATCACGGGCGTGTTCCAGACCCGCGGCGCGACGGCACTCGTGTTCCGTGGCGACGACGGCCTCGACGAGCTCACCACCACGGGCCACAGCCACATCTGGGAGGTCACCGGCGGCCGGGTCACCGAGCACGACCTCGACCCCCGCGACCTCGGCATCCCCCGCGCCCGGACCGAGGACCTGCTCGGCGGCGAGCCCGAGGTGAACGCCGCGATCGTCCGTCGGGTGCTCGCCGGCGAGACCGGCCCGGTCCGCGACATCGTGCTGCTGAACGCAGCCGCCGGCCTGGTCTCGTTCCGACTGGCACAGGACCCGGCCGAGTGGGACCGCCCGATCCTGCACCGCTTCCGCGAGCAGCTCCTGGTCGCGGCCGAGGCCGTCGACTCCGGCGCGGCCGAGCAGAAACTCGCCGACTGGGTCGGCGCCGCGTAGCGCGTACCGGACAACGCGAAGGAGGCCCGGTGCCGGTCCCGGGGACCGGCACCGGGCCTCCAGGCCGTCAGTGCTGCTGTCCCGTGTTACTGGACGTCCTCGTCGACCCAGTCGAAGGTCTTCGTGACGGCCTTCTTCCAGAGGCGGAGCGTGCGCTCGCGCTCGGCGGCGTCGAGCTGCGGCTCCCAGCGGGAGTCCTCCTGCCAGTTGGCGCGGAGCTCGTCGAGGTTGGCCCAGAAGCCGACCGCGAGGCCGGCGGCGTAGGCGGCACCGAGCGCGGTCGTCTCGGCGACGACCGGACGGACGACGGGAACGTTGAGGATGTCGGCCTGGAACTGCATGAGGGCGTTGTTCGCCGTCATGCCGCCGTCGACCTTGAGCTCGGTCAGGTCGACGCCGGAGTCGGCGTTGACCGCGTCGAGCACCTCGCGGGTCTGCAGCGCCGTCGCCTCGAGGGCCGCACGCGCGATGTGGCCCTTGTTGACGTAGCGGGTCAGGCCCACGATCGCGCCGCGGGCGTCGGGACGCCAGTACGGCGCGAAGAGCCCGGAGAACGCCGGCACGAAGTACACGCCGCCGTTGTCCTCGACGGTCTTGGCGAGGGCCTCGACCTCCGGCGCGCTCTGGATGAGGCCGAGGTTGTCGCGGAGCCACTGGATGAGCGAGCCCGTGACGGCGATCGAGCCCTCGAGGGCGTAGTGGGTCTCGCCGTCGCCGAGCTTGTAGCCGACGGTGGTGAGCAGCCCGTTCTCCGAGCGGACGATCTCCGTGCCCGTGTTGAAGATGAGGAAGTTGCCGGTGCCGTAGGTGTTCTTCGACTCGCCCTTGTCGAACGCGGCCTGCCCGAAGGTCGCGGCCTGCTGGTCGCCGAGGATGCCCGCGATCGGGACCTCGCGGAGCAGGCTCGAGGACTCGACGTGGCCGTAGACCTCGGAGGAGCTGACGATCTCGGGGAGCATCGACTTCGGCACCCCGAAGTCGGCGAGGATGTCGTCGCGCCACTGCAGCGTCTCGAGGTCCATGAACAGCGTGCGGGACGCGTTGGTGACGTCGGTCTTGTGGACGCCGCCGTCGGTGCCACCGGTCAGGTTCCAGAGGACCCAGGTGTCGGTGGTGCCGAAGAGCAGGTCGCCCGCCTCGGCCTTCTCACGCGCACCCTCGACGTTCTCGAGGATCCACATGATCTTCGTGCCGGCGAAGTAGGTGGCCAGGGGCAGGCCGACGATCGACTTGTAGCGGTCGGTGTCACCGGCGGCCAGCTTGTCGACGAGTGCCTGCGTGCGGGTGTCCTGCCAGACGATCGCGTTGTAGACGGGCTTGCCGGTGGTCTTGTCCCAGACGACCGCGGTCTCGCGCTGGTTCGTGATGCCGACCGCCGCGACGTCGTGGCGGGTGATGTCGGCGCGGGACAGTGCCTGGCCGATGACCTCACGGGTGTTGTCCCAGATCTCGCTGGGGTCGTGCTCGACCCACCCGGCGCGCGGGAAGATCTGCTCGTGTTCCTTCTGACCGCTCGACACGATCGAGCCGGAGTGGTCGAAGACGATGGCGCGGGTGCTGGTCGTGCCCTGGTCGATGGCGACGATGTAGTCGGCCATGGGTGCTCCTTCTGGGTGGTCGGTGCTGCGCTCGGCCCCGGGGTCGGGGTCGACCGTGGTGCTGGGAGGGGTCGGCGTCAGGCGACGACGGGGAGGAGTGCGTAGGACAGGCCGGCGGCGATCGCGCCACCGAGCAGCGGTCCGACGACCGGCACCCAGGCGTAGGCCCAGTCGCTCGAGCCCTTGCCCTTGATCGGCAGGAAGGCGTGCGCGATGCGCGGGCCGAGGTCACGTGCCGGGTTGATGGCGTAGCCGGTCGGGCCACCGAGGCTGACACCGATCGCGATCACGAGGAAGGCGACGGGGATGGCGCCGAGCTCCGACGGGGTCTTGCCGTTCGTGAAGGCGATGACCGTGAAGACGAGGACGAACGTGCCGATGATCTCGGTGACGAGGTTCCAGCCGTACGAGCGGATCGCGGGGCCGGTGGAGAACACGCCGAGCTTGGCGGCGGGGTCGGGCTCCTCATCGAAGTGCTGCTTGTACGCGAGCCAGACGATGACGGCTCCGATGACCGCACCGATCATCTGCGCGAGCCAGAAGAGCAGCATCGTGCCGACGGAGATGTTGCCGAGGATGGCCTGCGCGAGGCTGACCGCGGGGTTGAGCTGGCCGCCGGACTTGTACGACACCGTGACGCCGGCGAAGACCGCGAAGCCCCAGCCGATCGTGACCATGAGGAAGCCCGCGCCGAAGCCCTTCGACTTCTTGAGCGAGACGGCGGCGACGACACCGCCACCCAGGATGATGAGCATCGCTGTGCCCACGAGCTCGGAAAGGAACTTGACGCCGATGTCGTCCATCGGTGACCTCCAACTGTGTTGGTTGGGGATGCCCGCTGGTGCTCGGCACTCCCCATCGAGTGATTGGGGCGAGCATACTGCCGGGTTTCCAGCCCACGGGGGGTCCTCGTGAGCCTTCGACAGAAAAGTGCACGAACGTGCACGAGGAGCGGGCGTCCGACCATCGACACCCCGGTTCCCGCCTGCCAGGCGGTGCACGGACGTGCACCCTCCGGGAACACCCGCCCGCTGTAGCCTGGCTCCACTCCGGACGACGTCGGCGGTGTGCAGGCCTCGTCCCGGTCCCGACCCGAGGAGTCCTCCCGCCATGAAGAAGCTCATCAACGACCCGCACGACGTCGTCACCGAGACCGTCCGCGGGTTCGCCGCGGCCCACGCCGGACACATCGAGCTGGTCGAGGACCCGGTCCACCTGCACCGCGCGGACGCCCCGGTGGCGGGCAAGGTCGCGCTGGTGAGCGGTGGCGGCAGCGGGCACGAGCCCCTCCACGCCGGCTTCCTCGGCTTCGGCATGCTCGACGCCGCGGTGCCCGGGCCGATGTTCACGAGCCCGACGCCGGACCCCGTCGTCGCCGCGACCAAGGCCGTCGACGGCGGCGCGGGTGTGCTCCACATCGTGAAGAACTACACGGGCGACGTCCTGAACTTCGAGACCGCGGCCGAGCTCGCCGAGATGGACGGCATCCGCGTGGAGACCGTCGTGGTCGACGACGACGTGGCCGTGCAGGACTCGCTCTACACGGCCGGTCGGCGCGGGGTCGCCGGCACCGTCGTCGTGGAGAAGTGTGCCGGAGCCGCTGCGCAGCGCGGGGACGACCTCGACGCGGTCGCGGCCGTCGCCCGGCACGTCAACGACGTCACGCGGTCGATGGGCCTGGCGCTCGCGCCAGGGACCGTGCCGCACGCGGGGGAGCCGTCCTTCACGCTGGCCGACGACGAGGTCGAGCTCGGCATCGGGATCCACGGGGAGCCCGGGCGGGAGCGCATCGCGATGGCGCCGGCCGACGAACTCGTCGACCGGGTCCTCGAGCCCGTCCTCACCGACCTGGACCTGGCGGCCGGGTCGCGCCTGCTCCTGTTCGTGAACGGCATGGGCGGCACGCCGCTCTCCGAGCTCTACATCGCCTACCGACGCGCCGCCGAGGTGCTCTCCGATCGCGGCCACGAGGTCGCGCGTAGCCTGGTCGGCAACTACGTCACGTCCCTCGAGATGCAGGGCTTCTCGATCACCGTCACGGTGCTCGACGACGACCTGCTCACCCTCTGGGACGCACCGGTGGAGACCCCGGCACTGCGCTGGGGTCGCTGACACCCGACCGGCCGGCACCCCCGGCCGCCGAACCGGTCACGCCCGGCCCGCACGCAGGGCCGAGCGTGACCCCGCAGGAAGGAACGACATTGGCGCTCGACACCGCATGGGCCACCGACTGGGTCCGACGCACCGCCGCGACGATCGACGAGCACCGGGCGGAGCTCGTCACGCTCGACCGGGAGATCGGCGACGGTGACCACGGCGAGAACCTCGACCGCGGGTTCCGCGCCGTGCTCGAGGCCGTCGAGGCCGGCACGTTCGACACCCCCGGCGCCGTCTTCAAGACCGTCGCGACGAAGCTCATCTCCACCGTGGGCGGCGCCGCCGGCCCGCTGTTCGGCACGGCGTACCTCAAGGCGGCCCAGGCGGCCGGCGACGCCACCGAGCTCGACGCCGACACGCTCGTGCAGGTGCTCGCCGCGGCCCGCGACGGCGTCGTCTCCCGCGGCAAGGCCGCGGTCGGCGACAAGACGATGATCGACGCGTGGACCCCGGCGGTCGACGCCGCCACCACGGCAGCGCAGGCGGGGGAGTCCCCGGAACGCGTCCTCGAGGCCGCCGCCGACGCCGCACGCAGCGGGGCCGAGGCCACCGAGCCGCTCGTCGCCCGCAAGGGCCGCGCGAGCTACCTCGGCGAACGCGCCGTCGGGCACCGGGACCCCGGGGCGCAGTCGACGGCCTACATCCTGCGCGCCGCGGTGGACGCGGCGTGAGCGTCGGCATCCTGGTCGTCTCGCACAGCGCGGCGATCGCCTCCGGCACCGTCGAGCTCGCCCGGCAGATGGCCGCCGACGTCCAGCTCGTCGCCGCGGGCGGCACCGACGACGGCGGGATCGGCACGTCCTTCGACGCCATCACCGCCGGCATCGAGGAGCTCGCCTCCGCCGACGCGGTCGTCGTCCTGTGCGACCTCGGGTCCGCCTACCTGACCACCGACACCGCGCTCGACTTCCTCGACGACGACGTCCGCGCACGGGTCCACGTGTCCGACGCCCCTGTCGTCGAGGGCACGGTCGCCGCGGCGGTCGCCGCCCAGACCGGCGGCGACGTCGACGCTGTGCTCGCAGCCGCCCGCACGGCCGCAGCGTCCGAGGCGGACGCGGGGGGAGCCTCCCGGCCCGACGGCGACCAGCCTGGAGGCCCGGTGCCGGACACCGGAGCCGGCCCCGCTGACGACGTGGCCGCGTCCGCCACCGTGCAGCTGGTCAACGAGACCGGTCTGCATGCCCGCCCCGCGGCGGAGTTCGTGAAGACGGCCGCGAAGTACGAGGCGGCCGTCCGCGTCAACGGCGTCGACGCGAAGAGCCTGCTCGGGATCATGGCCCTCGCCCTGCCGAAGGGCGCGACCGTGTCGATCGAGGCAACGGGTGCCGACGCCCAGGACGCCGTCGACGCGCTCGAGGCCCTGGTCCGGTCCGGCTTCGGCGAGTGAGCCCGACGAGCCACTGAGACCGGCCCACCACCGAGCGCTCGCGTCGCCGCGGTCGTCAGCCCCGGATGCTGACGGTCGCGGCGACGTCCACGTCCGAGGGGCCGCCGACCGCCCCGGCCGTGGCGAACAGGACGGCACCGAACACGGCGCTCCAGAACGTCCTGGCGTCCCGTGCGACCCCGCGTTCGCTCGTCCAGCCGTGGTCCGCGACGACCCGCTCGAGCCAGCGCTCCGACTGGCGGAACAGCACGGCGAGCAGGGTGCTCGTGCGCTCCCGCAGCGCGGCGTCGCCCTGCGCCAGCCCGAGGGCGGTCACGAGAAGGCCCGTCGACGGCATCGCGAGGGCGGTCCGGGCGAGGACGTCGCGGAAGCCCTCGGACGTCGACGCCCGTCGTCCCGCCGCCTGCAGCCGGGTGGTGTCGCGGAGGAACCGGACGAAGGCGGCGTCCACCACGAGCCGGTCCTTCGAGCCGAAGTGGTGCGTGATCTGGTTCGGGTAGACCCCGGCTGACCGCGCGACCTCGCTGACCGTCAGGGTGCGGGGGTTCCGGTCGGCGAGGAGATCCGCTGCCGCTTGGAGGATCCGAGCGCGCGTCGCCGTGCCACGTGGTGTTGCCATGGCCGAATTGTACGTGGTACAACTCAACTTGTGCAGCATACAAACAGCGACAGCAGCGACATCGTCATCACCGGGTACGGCGCGGTCTCACCGTTCGGGCACGGGGTCGACCCGCTCTGGGACGCCCTGGTGGCCGGCCGGTCCGGTGTGCACGAGCTCGGTCGCGACGGCGACCTGTGGGCCCGGGTGCCGATCCGCGTCGGGGCCGACGCCGCCCTCGACGCCGAGGGGGCGCTCGGCCGGGTGCGGGCCGCCCGGCTCGACCGGAGCCAGCAGCTGGCACTCGTCGCGTCGGGGGAGGCCTGGGCGGACGCCGGGTTCGCCGGAGCCGCGACCGGGCTCGACCCGGAGCGGCTCGCCGTCGTCGTCGGGACGGGCATCGGCGGCATCGAGACGCTGCTGGACGCACATGACGAACTCGGTCGGAGCGGGGCCCGCCGGGTGTCACCGCGGACGGTGCCGATGCTCATGGCGAACGGGGCCGCGGCGCAGATCAGCATCGAGGTCGACGCCCGGGCGGGGGCGTACACGACGGTGTCGGCGTGCGCGTCGGGCGCCGAGGCGATCGCGATGGGTGCCCGACTCATCCGCTCCGGCGAGGCCGACGTCGTCGTCGCCGGGGGCACGGAGGCGGCGGTCACCCCGGTGACGATGGCCGCGTTCGCCCAGTCCCAGGCTCTCGCGAAGCCGGAGGGCGAGGACCCGACCACGCTCTCGCGGCCGTTCGACCTGAGCCGCCGCGGGTTCGTGCTCGGCGAGGGAGCCGGGATCGTCGTGCTCGAACGGGCCGACCACGCCGCTGCCCGTCGCGCCCGGGTGCACGCTCGGCTGGCCGGGTGGGGAATCACCTCGGACGCGTTCCACATCACCGCGCCGCGCGCCGACGGCTCGGGGCAGGGGCGGGCGATGACGCAGGCGCTCCGGATGGCTGGGCTCACCGGCGCGGACGTCGACCACGTCAACGCGCACGCGACGAGCACCCCGCTCGGCGATGCGAGCGAGGCAGCCGCGATCGCCCGGGTCGTCGGCCGGGACGCCGTGGTCACCGCCCCGAAGAGCGCGATCGGGCACATGTTCGGCGCGGCCGGTGCGGTCGAGACGATCCTGACCGTGAAGGCGCTCGAGACCGGGACCGTGCCGGCGACGCTGAACCTGGAGCACCTCGACCCGGCGATCGACCTCGACGTCGTGTCCGGTGCCGCTCGTCGGACGCGGGTCCGTGCGGCGCTCAACAACTCGTTCGGCTTCGGCGGGCAGAACGCGTCGCTGGCACTGCTCGCGGTGTGAGCGGTCCGGTCGGTCGGCCGGCTCGCGGTGTGCGCGGTCCGGACGTCCGGCCTGCTCGCGCTCAGCGCGGCGCGAGGTCCTGCAGTCCGGTGACCCGCAGCAGGTCGAGCGTCGTCGCCGCCTCGGAGCCGGGCACCACCGTGTAGACGACGATCCGCAGGTCACCGCCCGGCACGGTCATCACGTCGCAGTCGACCTCGATCGGCCCGGCCGCGGTGTGGACCGTCTTCCGGCTCGCCCGGTGTTCGGCCACGCGGGCCGTGTCCCAGCGGCGGGCGAACTCGGGCGACTCGGCGCGGAGCCGTGCGACCAGGTCGGCGAGGGCGCGGTCGCCCGGGTAGCGCCCGTACGCGGTGCGGAGGTCGGCGACGAGGTCGCTGGAGAACTCCTCGGCGTGCTCGTCGTCGTAGTCCACGTTGTGCTGCCCGACCATGAAGTGCCGCCAGACGAGGTTGCGCTCGAGCCCGACCAGGCGCTCCGGGTCGCCGTTCATCGCCGCCCAGAGGTCGTTCCACAGCAGGATGTCGTGCGTCGCCGTGAACACCGCGAGCGGGACGTCCCCGAGCCGGTCGACGATCCGCTGCACGCCGGGGGTGATGTGCCGCGGGACGACGTTCCGCGACGGCGGGGCGGCGTCGGCGACGCGGAACAGGTGGTCGCGCTCCTCGGTGGTCAGGCGCAGCGCCGTCGCGAGGGCGCCGAGCAGCTGCGGCGACGGGTTCACCGACCGGCCCTGCTCCAGCCGGACGACGTAGTCGACGCTCACCCCGGCGAGCGCGGCGAGTTCCTCGCGTCGGAGCCCGGGCGTCCTGCGTCCGGCGCCGGCGGGCAGCCCGACCTCCTCCGGACGGACCCGGTCCCGCCACGACCGCAGCACGTTCGCGAACTCGCTCATGTCCCCATCCTCGCCTGTCCGTGACCGTCCGGGGTGGTACTCGGAGTCCCACCGTCGAGCGGCACCTGGGAGTCCGGTGGCGGAGGGGACAGGCTGGGCACATGACCACCACACTCATCACCGGGGCCAACCGCAGCCTCGGACTCGAGACCGTCCGCCGCCTGATCGAGGCCGGCCACACCGTGTACGCCGGCATGCGCGACCCGTCCACCGGCGACGACGCCCGCGCACTCGGTGCCCACGTCGTCCAGCTCGACGTCACCGACCAGTCCAGTGTCGACAGCGCGATCGCGTCGATCCCCGAGCTCGACGTGCTCGTGAACAACGCCGGGGTGCTCGGCGCCTCGTTCGGCGTCGACGACCTCGACGCAGCCGTCATGACCGGCGTGCTCGACACGAACGTCGTCGGCATCGTCCGTGTCACCCAGGCGGCACTCCCGCTGCTGCAGGCGTCGTCGAACCCCGTCGTCGTGAACGTCGCCTCCGGGGTCGGCTTCACCCGCTGGCTCTCGACGCCCGGGCACGACGAGTACCCCGTGCCGTCGATCCCGTACGCCGCGTCGAAGGCCGCGGTCATCGCCCTCACCGTCCAGTACGCCAAGAACCTGCCGACGTTCCGCGTGAACGCGAGCGACCCCGGCTACACGGCGACGGAGTTCAACGGCTTCGGCGGGCACCAGACGATCACCGAGGGCACGGACGCCACGGTCATGCTCGCCACGCTCGGCGTCGACGGCCCGACGGGCGAGTTCCACGACCGGCGCGGTCGCATCGAGTACTGAGGCAGACGGTCGGTCCCGTTCTGGGACCGGCGTCCCTGACGCCACCACATGACGGACGGGAGGCCCGGTGCCCGCTGGCACCGGGCCTCCCGTCCGTCCTGGTGGTGCGCCGACCGTCGTCGGGTCGACCGGGCG